>JACJNX010000141.1 GCA_014695255.1 Cyanobacteria bacterium FACHB-63 | reverse complement strand
ACAAGCAGGCTTTGTACAATGGCTTCCATAGCTATCCATTCGGTGCGTTTGTGATTATTTGCACCCTAAGCGATGGGTAGCTTTCTTGTCAAAATTCTGTCCGAACTATTGATTTACAAGCAATAGCAGATATTCTAAAGCAACGGCTTAAAAAGTCTAATTTAAGAATAAATCAAGTAACAGATGCCTTAGACGCTGAATTGAGTTTGGAAGAAGGGATTTCGCTTTACCTTTTCAGACATCTTGTTGCACGCAAAGAAATTATCATCGATATGGGTTCGCTGCAACAATGTCCAGATATGTTAGCTACAGACATTAAGGAAATTAAAGACTCTAGCGGTCTGGAGGTATCGAAAACAGCATGAAAAACCTTATCTATGTTAATGATTTAATTGAGTGGAGCGTTGAGGAAGCAGAACGTTCAACTGAGAGAATTTTATGGATTGATCAAGATTATACAATAGCAATTGTTATTGATATCTTTGCTGAAAAAGGGCTTCCAGCGCCTCGTAAAACTGTAGAGATTGTAGATGCTCTTTCTGGTGGACAGGCAAAGAAAATCAGTCATGATCCCTTTATGCATAAAAGTTTAGTAGAGGAAGTAGATTTAAGTGAACCAGAGAGAGCAATCCGGGATAAGGCGTGGAATATCATTTCTACTTTAGTCGCTCCTGAGAATGAACCATCTATCTATAACAAAAGTTTTCGTGGTTCTATGATTAGAGAACTTGTAAATAACTTCAATACCGGAAAATCCAAGGGGAGTAGGCACGAAAAAAATGATGGAAGAATAACAGAGAAGACCGTCTATATATATCTGCGACGTTATTGGCAAAGGGGCAAGACTATTAATGCTCTCCTTCCTGACTATTGCAATTCAGGTGGACCAGGAAAGACTAAAAAAGCTGGAGAAAAGAAAAGAGGAAGACCTCGGAAGTATGCTACTTTGCCGGAGATTGGTGAGGGCAGAAATGTTGATGAAGCAGATAAAAAGATTTTTAGAGTATCAATAAATTCTTTCTATGAAACGCCGAAGAAAAACTCCCTTAGGGCGGCTTATAAGTTAATGCTTAAGGAGTACTATACCGAAGAGAGTTACTATGCCGAAGATGGTACTAAAAAAGTCAAATTAATATCACCTGGTGAAAGACCTACTTTTGAACAATTCGAATACTGGTATGAACAAGAATTTGATATTGAGAAGGCTTTAATTCGTCGGAAGGGTGAGAAAACATTTTTGCTCGAAAACCGTGCAATCTTGGGAACCTCGACTGCTGAAGTAATTGGGCCAGGATCTCGGTTTCAAATGGATGCAACAGTTACGGATGTCTATGTTGTCTCAAGCTACAATCCTAACTGGATTGTAGGTAGGCCTGTAGTGTATGTGGTTATCGATGTTTTTAGCCGCATGGTTGTGGGTGTTTATGTTGGTCTAGAGGGGCCCTCCTGGTTAGGAGCAATGATGGCGTTAGTCAATACTGCCACAGACAAGGTGCCCTTCTGCCAAGAATATGGCATTTCTATAACTGACCAGGAATGGCCTTGCTCTCATCTTCCATATACTCTTTTGGCAGATAGGGGAGAACTGCTGGGGAACCCAGTAGAAACGTTAAGCAAGAATTTGCACGTAAAAATTGAAAACGCCGCCTCTTACAGAGCAGATTGGAAAGCTATAGTTGAAAGACAGTTTAGAACGATTCATGATCACGTTAAACCTTTTTTACCAGGATATATTGATGTCGATTTCAGGAAACGAGGCGGTAAAGACTATCGTCTTGATGGAAAGCTGACGATTAAGGACTTCACGAAGGTCATCATTAAATGTATTCTTCACCACAATAATAAAGCTTACATTGAAGGCTACAACAGGCAGGAGATGATGATTGCTGATGATGTTCAACCCATTCCCGCTGAACTGTGGAGATGGGGTATTAGAAACCGCTCTGGCAGGCTTAGATCGTTTCCAGAGGATATCATTAAGCTCAATCTCTTACCAAGAGATCGAGGAACCGTGACCAGTCGTGGTATCCGATTTAAGGGGATGAATTATACTTGTGAAAAAGCAATCAAACAACGATGGTTTGAGAAAGCAAGGAATAATACTCTAAATAAGGCAATTAAGTATTTAGACATTTCCTATGATTTAAGACAACCTAACTTCATCTACATTAGAGATGTTGATGGGAGAGGTTTTGAAAAATGCTTTTTGCTTGATGCAGGAGAACGTTATCTCAACAAGTCAATTGAGGAAATTGAGTACTTACATGAGAGTGAAAGGCTTGATAGAAAAATTTATGAATCTGATGAGTTACAACATGATGTAGACCTTGCAACTGATATTGAAGAGATCGTTGCTAAGGCAAAAAAAAGGTCTGAACAGTCTTCTACTGATACTTTAAGTAATACTGCAAGAGTGTCGAATATTAGAGAAAATAGAGCCTTTGAGAAATCAGAACTCCGCGAGGAACAGGCTTTTGAGTTAGGTGATGTACCTATTGAGCATGATGTTGGCATTGAAGAAATTAAGTCCGTAGAACCTGATACTCAGAAGTCAAGCCGTCCGGATTATTTGAGCCTTTTGCAGCAGATGAAGGAGGAAGCGAGAGATGACAAACCAGAGTGAATATGTGGAGTTACCTTCCGGCATATGTGTCCCCATAGCTAACTATAAGTTGCATAGGTTACCTGAATATGACTCTAACCCCCTGATTCAAGCACTACCTAGAATTCTTAGTGATAAAGAGTTTATTAAAGCAGTTCAACACTATCCAATCAGTACGGAAGATGAGAGAGACTTACCACCACAGCTAAGATATCATTGCGTCGAACGATTAACTGCTCCAATTCCTCAGGGGTATTTCCAACCTTTGATTCGCCATGTTGAATTACACCGTATGGTTGTAATAGCAATAATGCAGGGGTATGTACCCCGTAATATTGCGAAAGCAGAACATGCTATTCGAGCACGGCAAATCCATCAGGCATTGGTGAAAGAGGAGGGGAACAGTTTAGACAAGTACTTAACTGGAGAAACGTCTGCTCACAGTATTACCCTGATTGGCCCATCTGGTTGTGGAAAAACAACTGCCCTATTGAGAGTTCTAAATTTGCTTCCAAGGATAATTTTTCATCCTGAATATAATTTCTTCCAAATTCCTTACATCAAGGTTGAATGCCCACATTCAGGTTCGCTAAAGGACTTATGTATCAATATTTTTCTCAAGGTTGATAGTTTATTTGGCACGACTGATTATTACAAAAAATTTAGTTCTAGAAGCAATTCGGAAGGGCATATGCTTGCGCAAGTAGCATTGATCATGCACAATCACGGTGTGGGAGCGTTAATTATTGATGAACTTCAATACTTGACTGCGGCTAAAAAGGAATTACCGGAGCGCATGCTCAACTATTTCGTTTCAATGGTCAATTGCTTAGGTGTTCCTGTAATTCGTGTAGGTACCAACAAAGCTGTTCAGTTGCTGAACAAAGGATTGAAGCACGCTAGAAGAGCAGGCGGTATATTTTGGAATTTGATGAAGAAAGATGAGGAATGGAAACTGTTTTGTGAAGGATTATTTGAAGCACAGTGGACAAAAACAGTAACCCCATTTTCTTCAGAGATTGCTGATGCGCTATTTGAGGAGAGCCAGGGAATCGCTGATATTGCAATCAAACTGCATAAAATGGTTCAGTGGAGAGCGATCGCTCTTGGTGGTAATGAAATTATTACCCCTGACCTCATACATGAAGTCGCTGCGGATGGATTAGTGCTAGTGAAGCCCATGATAGATGCCATTCGTTCTGGAGATCCAGATTGGATGGAGAAGTACGATGATATCAGTCCTGTTGATACTGAGGAATATTATCAGAAGTGGCTGTCTAAGATTGATTCTATCAAAATTGCTGAGATTAGAAAGCAAGCAAAGCAGCAACAAAATAAGACAAGCGCTGATTCAGCAAAGCTCAGCTATATTATTCTTGAGCTTTTGAAACAGGAGGTTGACCGTTCTTTAGCAAAGATATGTGCCGAGAAGGTTTTAGCTGGTAATACAGGAAACATACATCCTTCTAAGCTAGTTGATGAGGCATATAAATTAGCATTAGAAGGATTACTTGCAAACCAAAAGCAACCTATTGAAGAAAAAGCTAAACTACAGCCTACTTATAGTGTGGGAGATATGAGAAAGGCTATCAAGGACGGATTAGAGAAGGGATTATCTGAATTTGAGTCCCTGGAAACCCTTGGAGTCTTTATTGATCCGGTAGAAAGATTTATAAAGGTAGGGAGCCTTGCTGAGAACCTTTCCAACACCTTATCCTGACGAACTTCTCTACAGTATCTTTGCTAGATACCATATCAGAAGCGGTAATAGAAATTTTCAGCAATCAATTAAAGAGTTATTAGGCTATGTACCCCAACAACTTCATGGGCTTGCTTTACCAAATAGCCTAAGCATTTTAGCCAAGAACCTGCATCCAATTACAAACCTAACTGTAGAAAGTTTAGTTGTAGAACATACCCTATATCCCTTTTATAAGGGTTTTCTCACGCAGTCTGAAGCCTTTCTTCTCAAGAATTTGATGAGAAAGAAAGGTGGAAAACCGATTTTTCAGATAGCTAAAATAGCCATAATTGAAAGAGACCCAAACAAGCAATTCCTAAGGTTCTGTAGCCAATGCTTTGAGGAAGATGTCCAAAAATATGGGGAGGCATATTGGCATCGAACTCATCAAATTCCAGGCTTTCTAGTTTGCTTAGTGCACAAAAGACTTTTGAACGTGAGTCTAGTATCCATTCAGGATGGATATTTGGATTGCTATGCTGCCAATTCGGAGAACTGTTTGATTAATGACAGCCCAGCAATTTGCCAGGAACACACTCTGCAACAACTGATTGAGATTGCTAGAGAGATCAGTTGGTTGTGTAACACCCAATTTGATTTTAAGGGTCTTCAATGGTTACGTAAACAATACCAACATCATCTAGTTAATCAAAGTTTTATGAGTCTTCCCTCATCTAGGACGTTCAACTTCCATGAAGATAAAATTGTATCTACAAATTTATCTTTTTATGGGAAGGACTGTCTGAGCTTGCTTAAGCCCGACTTAGCTGAGCATTTGGGGCGATATTTCTATCGTTGCCTCTTTGCTTGTGATGTAGAACCCGTAATCGATCGTGTAACCCATATTTTGTTAATTAAATTTCTGCGAAAATCCCTAAAGCATTTTTTTGAAGCGTAACTTTTGCTTAATTTACTTTTCTCCGATGATGTTCTTGATAATCAACTTCAGTAATATGAGTTAATCGAATTGGTATAGCTGCAAGTGCTGACTCGTACAGGTGAAACGATTGACCTTAGGGCTTTGGAAGGGCGTAAGCTTAACTCCGAAGAGCATACTATCGAAATTTCTGAGACTGTACCACTTCTTGTCGAGTTGATTTTTGATGTCATTGGTCAGGCTATCCCTGTCGATCACGGGTACGAACTTTTCTCGGCACTGGCTCATTTCCAGTCTGAGTTACACAATCTCAAGAGGTTGAGCATTCAAACGATTACGAACACAAGATTTGAGAATCGCAAGCTGCTCCTAACCGATCGATCTAAGCTTCGTATCCGTCTGCCTGTGGACAAAATCCCCCTTGTTTACCCTTTGGCAGGGCACTCCATTACGATCGGTGGCAATGAAGTGCGAATGGGAATTCCTAAAATCGATCTGCTGCGACCTGCAAAACAACTCTATTCCCGTATAGTTGTGGTCAAGGGGAAGGAGCAACCTGAATCCCTTCTCAACGCTGCCCAACATCAATTACAAAGTTTAGGAATTGAAGGAGAAGTGCGTATCTCCGTCGGTTCTCATGGTTTATTGAATCGAAAAACGGTAAAAGTGCGAGGTTACACCGTGGTAGGGTTCGGGTTGGACGTGTTAGGTCTGGGTGATCAAGACTCCCTGAAATTACAAGTTCATGGGATCGGTGGCAAGCGAAAAATGGGGTGCGGCATTTTCGTGCCCAAGTAGATGAATATAACAACCAGCAGTTGCTTCCTATGAGCGTGACCCACCATAAAATCCAATTGAACTTAAACGATCGCAGCATGACCTGGCTACACAATGCTGGACTAGCGGGTTTGTGGATGACGTTGAAACAGTTGGAGAAGAAATTTCCCGCATCATCTCAAAGACCAGGACAACTGGATTGGGTGCTTTCTTCTCACACCATTGATCTGAGTTGGAGTGGATGTGATTTAGACGCTTTAGATTGGCTATTGGGGCAGTCGTTCCGGATTAGTCACAAAGGTTTAATTTCGCTACCCGGACTAGACGAACAGACGCTGAGTATTGACTCACAAGTTGCAATTCATCAGGGTATAACCGGAACTTTCTTACAACACAACAAGTTTTACAAATCGGATGAAGAGAAGAGCCTAAATTTGAAGGTCGGCAAGAAGACAGTAGCCGTTCAGTACAAGGGACTAACTTCTTACGTTCATCAAGAATTTGCTAGACATCTCTGTGGTGGACAGGGACAACTGTTACAAAAACCACTTGAGATAGCAAGTTGGCTCTATCCAGGTGCTGTGATGAGCCATGCAGCATTTAGCAAAGAAACCAAGCTTGAATTCACTCCAAACGAAGCACTGGCGCTGTTGTTTGCTCCCGTCGCCTGCTGGTATTTCATGTTGCCTATAGATGTACACAATAAGCAAGCACGATTTGTTCTGCTCATTCCAGAAATCTTCGATTTGAAAGAGTATGCCGAGTGCGATCAGAAATGCAGAAATCTCACTTATGAATGCTTTTGGGCTGTTAGCTTAGGTGATGCAGGACTTAGATTTCTCGCCCTGCGAGACGAGAATCAAGTAACTCTTAACCATGACTCTAGGCAATGCCAAGCCCTTCTATTCGGAAAAGCACAATGGGCATCGCAACAAAGGGTTCGCACAGCAGTAGAAACAGTAGGAGCAACAGAAGAAATGCTCTCTTGTTACCGGCTAAGTTGCAAAGCTTTTCCAAGAAACATTCTGTATGACAAGGATCGGAAATCATATGTGCTTGTGAGCAATATTCCTGGAATAATTGCGGATAATCTTGTTAAAGGATTGCCTTGGTGGTCGCGTTTTAAGGGAAGTGATAACACGAAACCATTTGAAGGGCTTGGTTTTGAGAAAGAGGAACTACTCAAGATGATCGAGGAAACCCAGTGGAACGACCCATCCAAAAAGTTGTTCATACTAGCTTGCCACGAAGCGCTGCGAAGAATTTACGCGAAACTGTACGATCGAGCAGCCGACACTGAGTATGTTCAAATTGAGCGGCGCAATATTCGCATTCGATCGGAATTAGGGCGTTGTAAAAATGCCACTACACTCCGCAGATTCATCAGTGATTTCTTTGCTGAGGCAGGGCAAATTCCCACGCTCCAGAACCACTGGGAAGAATTGCTACCCATTACAACTGGGGAAGTTGATTGGCAATTAACGAGAGATTTAATACTGCTGGCTCTGGCTAGTTACAAGAAAGATGAAACTTCCAAGAAGCCTGAAAATTCACAGCCAGAAGGTCTGGAAAGCTTACAGACGAGTGAAGAAACAGTTTGATGGGTTCTGACCCTACCTCGTGTTAGACAAATTTGTGGAGAGAGATTCAATGTTTCATCTTTTTGGTAATATCCTGACTCATCATGGTGCCGCTGCCAATAATCGTGGCGAGAATGAGGGCAACATTACTCCGCTACAGAAGTTGGAGTGGAAGGGTAACACTCATACCACCGTTTCCGCAGAAGCAATCCGTTGGGCATTGCGCTACTACTGGCAAAGGGTTGGCTGTAACGTTAACCGGCGTTGGAGCGATGAAACTAACCAGTTTTCATTCACCGATCCTGGATTTGATCCAGCCAAGTTTATTGATGATGATGTGTTGGGCTTTATGCGAGTCGAAGGCGCGAAACTGGAAAATTCAGAGGAGCCTTCTAAGGCAACACGAAAACGTCCGAAGGGGACAAAGGTGAATCGACGAGGAGTTTTAGAAGTTAACCGTGCGATTTCGACGACCCCATTTGTCGGGGATATCACCTTTAATGCAGTGAGTGGAGAAAAGGGTCGAACCTCCTTGTATGGAACCGAGGTCCATGCCACTCGCTACCAATATGGGTTTGCGATGACCCCGGAGCGCTTGAGCACCAAATCTCATGTGCTTGCAGTGCTGGATGGCTTGGTCTCTCTTAGTGACGTTGCTGGAAATCATGCCCGTTTCCTTTACGATTTTTCCGCTGAAAGTATTGTTTTGCGCTGGACACACGATTTCTCGCCTCGCCTCCTCTACTGTTTCAAGCAGGATGAAGCAGAAACGCTATCCGCTATCGACCTGATTCATCGCATTGAAGCTGGAGATATTGATCCTAAAGAACTGTGGGTTGGGGGCAAAGGTACTAGAAATCTGGAGGATTGGGGAGCGCATGTTTTTCCGGGTGTGAAAGCGGCGGTCGAGGCACTGAAGCAAACTATCAGTAGGGACATGCAGTTGTCATAGGAATAGCCTTATGCCCATCGCATTAGAGATAGAGGTTCCGATTGCTTGCTTTCGACAATCCCATGCGAGAGAGTATCTTGAAACCTATCCAGTGCCACCCCCCTCGACTATCTATGGAATGCTTCTATCGTTGGTGGGTGAGACCGATCGGTATCAGCATTGTGGCACTCGTCTTGCGATCGCCCTCCTCTCAGAGCCAAAGAAATCAACAGTGATCAGAACTTTTCACCGATATAAGAAACGAAACATCCATGACCCCAGCAATATTCGACCGGATTATCAGGAATTGCTAACCGATATCTGATTGGCCGTGTGGGTGGATGAGGGTACAGATATCGCTCAGCCGTCTTTGGTAGAGCGGTTACAACAGGCATTTGCTAATCCTGCCTCAGTTGAACGCTTTGGTGGGCTATCTTTAGGCGAAAGTCGGGATTTGGTCAATTCTGTAAGGTTGATCGAGAACTGGAACGAGGCATCGATTCGCTGGTTAGTTCAGCATGAGCAGGGTTCATTGAGATTACCCTATTGGGTTGATCATGTAGGTTCGCAAGGAACTCGTTGGTTGAGATATATGCTTCAGAAATCCAACCTGCGCCAACCCCCTAATTCTGCATGGACTGAAATTCAAATCTCTTAACGCAATATCTGAAGTTTGTAGGCACTTTGCAAGGACTTCTCTCTGTTCTATCTAAATTTGACGGGTTAGTGAATAAAATTCTTCACATACAAGGCTTTCAGGATGTTAGAAATGGTTTGAGGTGCTCGCAGCTTCTTGAAGACGAATCTAATCAAGGATTTTGAGCCCTGTAGTTCACCGAACCTTATCAAAGTATGAAGTCTTGTTTCCTTCTTCTTCAGGGTGCTTGTAAAATGAACTGGTAGTTCTTGCCGAACAAGAATTACAAAGAACGCGGTTCATTAGCATTAGATACCGTTAGGTGTTGAGTACTGGTGATAGTAATTTAAGATTGCGCCGGGGTCATGTGCATTAGCATTAGATACCGTTAGGTGTTGAGTACATTGGCTGCTTTCCCGATCCCTACCGCAATGAACTGCTTGCATTAGCATTGGATGCCATCAGGTGTTAAGTGCGAAGAAAACCTAGACACCCAGAAACAAGTGTGCTGTCTGTGCATTAGCATCAAATACTATTACAGGTTATTTCTATTGTAGAAAATATTCGAGTGTTGAAAACTTTCCTGCTGAGCTAACTTAACAGAGAATTGATTTGTGAATGAATGAAAGCTTCAACTCCCCCTTTTTCTGCTTGCCAAAAGTTAGAAAAAAAGGTAAGTTATCAGTGCGTTTGTACCATTAGCTGCTATGCCTTACTCAGAGCCGTTTATCTCCTCTTCAAGCTACGCTTTAGATCGGGAGGAGCTATTGCGTATCCGCAGCATAAAACTGTTGACCAGCGATCGCGACTACGTGTTCTTTGCGCTTCAGATTGACTACGCTGGCAAACTCAATCCCAGCATTGATGTCAGTGCGTTTTGTGAACGCTGGGAATTGAATGAGGGGAACTTATACAAAGCGCTAGGTGAACTACGCAACAAGGGCATTGTCGTATCTATTGCCAGTCATATTGATTTACACTTTCAAGGCTCCTAGCACATAGGCTTCCTGAGCTATAAATCCTCATCTCTTCAAAATCAGCGGGGATCAAAACTGATTGCTATGATGCGCTTTTTTCCCAAGCCGTACCCGGACGAAATTCTTTACAGCGTTCTCGCTCGCTATCATCTCCGCAGTGGGAATACAGGTCCAAAACTTACCGTGCAAGAGGTATTTGATTCTAGGAATGCGATCGCCACGGCTGACCTTCCCTGTAACTTAGAAGCTTTGATTGCAAAGCTGGGGTTCATTTCGCCGATGACGGTCGAGGATTTGATCCAGAAGCACACGCTTTATCCCTTCTATGCTGCCTTCCTACCACCGGAGCGATCTCAACAAATTGTGACGGCAATGCGATCGAAAAAAGGAGGAAGTATTCACAACCAGATCGGAATTCGAGCCAGTTCAATTCGAGTTCTCAAACACTTCCGGTTTTGCCCAACGTGCATGCGTAATGACCAAGCGAAGTACGGCGAGTTGTATTGGCATCGAATTCATCAAGTCCCAGGCGTACTCGTCTGTCCCCATCATGCTGAAGTGCTGCAAGAGAGTTCAGTCTCAATTCAAGGGATGAATCGGCATGAGTATGTTGCTGCCAGCGTGGATAACTGTCACGTCTCTCAAGCCCAAACAATATTCAGCGATCATGCCCTCAACGTTTTCAAGTTATTGGCTGAAGATGCCTACTTTTTGCTCGAGCAAGAGCCACTTTGCCGGGAATTGAACTGGTTCCGCAAGCAGTATGTCTCGCTGCTGATTGAGCAGGAATTGGCTACTGCGACAGGGCGGGTGCATCAACGATCGTTGGTCAAAGAGTTTTTGTCTGCCTACAGCGAAGAGATCTTGCAGGCATTGAATTCCACCGTTCATGCTCAAGATGACCACAACTGGCTCTTCAGCATTGTGAGAAAACACCGCAAAGCCTTTCATCCCATTCGGCATCTGTTGATGATTCGGTTTTTGGGGCTTTCTGTTGCAGAGCTTTTAGGAAACGATCGAGGCTATAAACCCTTTGGGGCAGGACCTTGGTTGTGCTTGAATCCTGCTGCTGAGCATTATCATCAATCGGTGATTACAAATTTGCAGGTGAGCCGGTGCTGCGACACGAAAAAGCCTGTAGGGACCTTTGCCTGTTCTTGCGGCTTTGTTTACTGCCGCACGGGACCCGATCAAACGCCAGAGGATGCTTATCGAATTGGCAGGATTAAAGCCGTGGGGTTTGTATGGCAGCAGAAACTGAAGCACTTGGTGGAGGCTGAGCAATTGGGATTACGGGAAGCAGCGAGACATCTCAAGGTTGATCCCAACACTATTAATCGTTATGTCCGGCTTTTGGGTCTTCACCCACGCTGGCGATCGCCCCCCAAAACCCAAGATTTGGACTCACACAAACTTCCCTGCTCTATACCCAGTGATTCTGACAGCGTCAGAACTCAACATCAGAGTACCTGGAGTACACTCCAGATAAAGCATCCTGAGGCATCCAAAACAGCATTGCGACATTTAGTTCCCGCCACTTATATGTGGCTTTATCGGCACGATCAAGAGTGGTTGGACCAAAACTCACCGCCTGCACAAAAGCCCGTTTATTGTAACAGCCGAGTCAACTGGCAGCAGCGTGATGAGCAAACTCTGGCGCAAGTGCAGGAAGCAGTGCAGAGACTGCTAAAGACTGAGAAACCAATCAGGATCACGGTAAGCAAAGTTGCCAAGGAAATCAGTCAATTGGCGCTCATCGAGCAGCATCTCACGCAGATGCCGCAGACAAAAACTTATCTAGACTCAGTGGTAGAAAGCATCGAAGATTACCAAATTCGGCGAGTTCGGTGGGCAGTTAATCTGTTGCATCGTAAAGGAGAACTAATTGAATTGTGGAAAGTGATCCGAATCGCTGGATTGAAACCCAATTACTCAAGTAGCGTTAAGGACGCTTTAGAGTGCGAGATTTACGAAAAAGCAGGAGATGTGAGGAAACGATGTAATGATTGACATCAAATTCATCATCTCTAGTACTGTCTTCAGAAATAATTGTTCATTTTTAATCTCAAGAAGTTGCTTCTGCACCTTCTAGCATGATTTGGGCGATCGCTTCAAACGTATCTGTCCAAGCTTGCTGAACTTCTTTTGTCCAATCCCCTCTCAGATATTGCTCAAAGGTTTGCAGCAACGCAGCACTCACCGCTGGATAATGTTTTTCGATAACTCCATAGCCTTTATGTTTGGCTCCTAAATCTTGTAGAACAGGAACCAGGAGATCCGGATTACGGACATTTTCAACTAAAAGAACCAGCGCACTCATCAGTTTTTGCTGTTGTTTTTCCATATCGGTGGTGCGAAACATCGATCGCAATTTGGGATTGGTTCTGAATAGATTTTGATAGAAACTTGCGGAGAATTGAGAGGCATGAGGCTTGATTTTTTCAAAGCTGCTTTCTAACAACTCAATCTGAGGCGAGGCTTTGGATGGGTTGGGGGTTGGGGGTGGAGAGATTTCTTGCTGTTCTGGATGCGATCGTTCTGAATAGCGGTTTTGCTGATCGGAGGTTTCAGTCCAGAATCGAGAAAATTCTATAGGAGAAATCGGTAATGAATCGTGGAAAGAAATGTCAACAGTTTCTGTCGGGTCAATGCCTTGCTCTTCAAATAGTTGCCAGATGCGGCGGTAGATTGTACTACGAATGTTGGTAATTCTGAGGTGGTCTTGGTCGATCCAAAATCGGAGTTTGTAAACGATTCTCTGGGGTTCAAAGCGCCCAATTTCGACTTTAGCTGTCAAACTGGTGGAGATTCTTGAGTTCTCCCGAACTGCTTCCAGTAGGATAGCTGTTACTGTCTCCGGAGAATATTTATAACTAATCGGCACCTCAATCTCGAACCGAGTTAACCGACTTCTGCGCGTATAGGAGGTAAGACTGGCAGTCCAAAACAGTTGGTTGGGAATTACCACCTCCATGTGATCAGCAGTTTTAATCGTCGTGGCACGCAGGTTAATTTCTTCGACTTTTCCAACTTTGTTGTTGAATTCAATAATGTCACCTGGACGCAAGCTTCGCTCAAACAGCAAGGTAATGCCGCTCAGGAAATTCATCACAATATCCTTGAGTCCAAAACCGATACCGACTGCTAATCCGCCAGAGATAGCAGCGATCGCGGTGGCATCGAGCTTCAATTCACCAAATACGACAAATAGTCCTAAGCCAATTAGAAGATAACGCAGCAGGATCAGCAAAGCATCCAGTGTGGCTTCATCAATGTGTTGTCGATCGAGCAGCAATTGACGGAGAAATCGCGCCAAACTGCTGACTCCAGCAAACCAGAGATATAGCCCGATCGAGGCTGCGAAGAACCCGCGTAGAGTGACGGTGGTATTGGCAACGGTAAATAACTGAGTATTGCCGAGCAGTGAAATGTCACTGAATAATCCCAGAAATTGAATCACGGCATACGTGACAAACAGCGGCAGCAAAAAATGCTGCACTAGCGGTGCATGAATTTCTTTGCCAACAAGCAATAGGATAGTAACTGCGATCGCCCGATAGACAATAAACAGCAAGAGTAGCGGTAAACAGAATGTGGCGATTAAATTCAGGTTCCAGGCACCTGAACTGGGAAAAATTTGCACGAGCAGCCAGAGCATTCCCCACAATAGCACCGGAAACAAAAGCGCACGAACTAACTCTGTCGCCGTTTTGACCCATTGGTATGCATGAATCTGCCAAATGATTTTTACTCGATCAATCGTCGGCTGAAAGTGGTGATAAATCGATTTAGGCGGCGAGCGACGAGCCATGTCAGTGTCAAAACAACGATAAAGAGAACGATTTGTACCAGAATAATCGGACGACGCAGCATTTGAAACTGAATCCGAAATAGCTGAAGCAAGTAATCAGCTTTTGGCGTGATCTCACCTTGAACATTGCCAATTTCTGCCGCACTGGTGATTGGAGCAGATTCATTACTAATCTTATTCTGAGTCGGTTGATGAATTTGGGTGATGAACTGATGCGCTCCTTCCGTTGGCGACATCTCACCCTGCATCACTTGAGTATAAATGGTATCTGCATAGTAAACTAGGCGAGCTGTTCGATATTGCGCTTGAGCGATCGGAATCAGAAAGCTATTTTGCACTTGCTCGATCAGGCTCCGTCGAATCGGCAAGAGCCGTCGATCCACTAAAACTTTGGGATTCACTGGAGCAACGATCGTGTT
The DNA here is from genome assembly GCA_014695255.1 of Cyanobacteria bacterium FACHB-63. Lineage (GTDB taxonomy): Bacteria > Cyanobacteriota > Cyanobacteriia > Leptolyngbyales > Leptolyngbyaceae > Leptolyngbya. The sequence goes on along the minus strand of JACJNX010000141.1, from coordinate 20,947 downwards.
TTGAGCCGATTGGAACGCTAACTGTTGTTCTCGACGAGTCAGAAACTTCGCAAATTCAAACGCCAGCCTTTTTTGAGTGGGTGTTGCATAAGCATTCAGCACCAAAGAGTCTGTTTCTAAAACTGGAGCGGCGCTATCTAGATTGCCGGGTAAAACAGCAACGTTCAATTGACTCTTCAGTTTCTTCTGTAATGCGGGTATCTCAAATGTCCAACAAGGGAAATAGGTCACCTTGCCTGTTGCAAATAAGTCCGCTAAAACATCACGACGATTATCAACATACACATTTGGAGTTTGTTGAGCAGACTTAAGCCAAGACAGCCAATAGCTCAACGGTTGTTCTTCCAGCGTAAATTGATCAATCGAGTTGAAGAATGTACCGTTCATTGCGCCCACACCCCAAACGCTGCTTAAAAAGCTGAAGTCAATGGCGATGCCTTTACCGCGATTGGCTTGATCTAACACAGCCTTTAAGGTTGTGGGGATGTCAGTACTCTGCGTGGAGTTATAGCAGAGTGCCATGGTCTGAAAGCCAAAGGGCACACCATACAGATGTTTGTCGTCTGCCCGCAATGAGATCAGGGCTTTTGAGTAGAAGTTAGAGGTATCTAGCTTGTATGGCTCTAAATCCTCAACTAATTGCTGATCGATCAAAGCGGGTAGAACGGGATCGGGCACGATCGCAATATCCGGTCCTAACCCTTGAGCCATTCGTTCTTTCAAGAAGGAAAAGTAGTTGCTTAACCCGTAGGTGGTGTGAATTACTTCTACCTCAGGATGAACGGCTCGATAGTTCTTAATCAGGATCTCGACATCTTGATTGGGATAAGATGACCAGATTGTGAGCGTTTGCTGTTCAGCCACTGCCGATTGTCCACCACAAGCAGATAGCATAACGGTAACAATCAAAGAGATGAAAATTCTGATTAAAAAATTGTTCATGAGTTGATTTTTAGTCTCTTATGCACTATCTGGAGTTGCGGCTGCGATCGCAAGCTGAATTAAGCGGGGATCTACTTCGGAGGCAGATTCGCTAAAAAAGACAAAGATGCCGACGATCGCTTGAGCGTGAACCACTGGAAACCCAAATCCTGCTCTGATGTTGAACGCTTTCGCAATTTGGTGGCGAAGAAAGTAGTTTTCTGACTGGAGTGATACGTCATTAATCCACTCAGGCTGGCCCGATCGCCAAATTCTTCCCGGCAATCCTTCGTCGATCGCCAAGACAAATTTTTCACTACAAGCTCTAAACTTTTCAAGCGCATCTAGGCGATCGCAATCTCGGTTCGGATGGCAGTACCAAACCGGACTCAGTTCGAGCAGTTTTGTTTCTGAGTCCGGCATCCAAACTTCAGCATAGTCCCAATCGATCGCTTGGCAAACCCGACTGAGAGCAGCGGTGAAATTAGAATGAAGCGTCGAAGCATCTGCACAAGCAAAATTAATCATCGTTGAGTCCATATTCAGTCCATATATAGTGGTTAACCTGCTTTCAAACGGTAGTTAAGAGTTCCAATTCGTCGCATAGAAAATCAGAAAAACGGTACTCATGCAGGCAAGGTATAAAAGCGGGTAAAGCTTGCGGAAGCTGATATTGAGCTTTTTGGATAGAAGGTCTTTGTGCATATACTCCTTAGAAAAGATAATTGCACAAGACATGATTAAACTCACAATTAAGAGAAGAACGGTCATTCCAAAAACAGCATCGGTTAGGGTGATGTAACTGACGGCAGGAATCTCTCTAGCTAAGGCGAATTTGAGTGTAATCGTTGTCAGAATTAAGATGATGGTTCCCAGGACACGCGGAGCAGTATGGGGAGCAGTTTGAGTTGGGTCAATCCAGGTAACGGCAGCAGCAGCAACAAAAATGATAAATAGCGGAACAAAGAAATTAAAGATGATGTACTGCGGTTTGTGCTGAATCTGCATTGAGATTAAAGTTTGCGGAAACCCAAGTTTGGAATCAAGACGATTAAAGCTTTTCGTACTCGCATCAAGGTGATTCAACGACCAACGACCAATAATCTGTTGTGATGGATCTGGAGAATTAAACTTAAACTCCTGAACACTGAATCTGACAGCGCTGAGATCATCAAGAGCAGAATTAATCGCTAGCGTGAGGGTTTGGTTACTAAAGGGAAAAGCGTGGACATCTGCATCGAATTTCACCACATCATTAAACTGTTCGTAGACTCTGACCCAACCATTAGGAGCAACTTGAACCGATCTATTCTGGGTTTCTCGCGGCTGGATTTCATTCCCGATCGTAAAACTGGGAGACCAAATTCTTCCCAACACCAAATCAACATCTTTGCCATTAAATTTCAATGGCGCACTCGTCGGTGTGAAGGCCAATCGACCATCTTGCCATTCGAGAACAATTTCTGCTGATATGTTGTAGGTTTTGTCCGGCAAGTTAATCTGAGAAACCGTGTTTAATCTGACGTAAACGAAAACAACGGTTGGCTTGTAAGGACTTGGCTGACGCACCGAATTTGTTAGTTCAGTTTGCCAAGAATTATCTGCTGATGTTTGAGCAATTTGCTCAGTAGTTGGCTCTGTTGATGAGAGACTTCGGTTCTGCTCTGCTGGAGTTAATGCGGAGACCTGATGAACATGAGCGATAACACACCATACGATCGTCAGAATACAGACCAATACGGATCGGCAAAACGAAAGCCTATTCATTCCTAAGTCCAGTTTTTTCCATTCATATCCTATGAGAATCAGTAGCGGGGTATTCAGGAACACACTCCGTTAAGTGGTGAATCTGCAAGAAAAGTATTCTTCAGAAGATGTACAAGTTTCAGATCAGATTCACCTTCTGATCGGTCTGCTTAGTCTAAATCATCACCGATTGAAATTCTTCTGCGGTTTCTGATGTTTCGATCGACTGTTTCACTCGCTCCAGCCACTTCTCAGCTTTAGAGTAGTTATCTTTTTGCACTTGTTGGATAGCTTGCTTGAAGTTTAACTGCACACCCCACACATCGGCATGGAATCGTTTTTCCTGCTTCATCTTGTCGAAAAATTCGACGGTTTCGATGTGAGAGAGATTGCCCTGAGTTTTCACGATCGCCATAAACACCTCAAACACATCGTCTGCCATCTTCGCATCACCACAGACATAGTAATGACAGTTTGGATGACTGAGCAGTGTCCAAAGTGCCTGAGCGTTCTCCTGCATCAAGCCTTGCACATAGACTTTCTTCTCGGTCAGGCGCGAGAAAGCCACTTGCAAATCGCTCAACACACCTTGATCTTTCCAGGCTGTAAGTTGATCTCCATAGAGAAAATCGCTCTTGTTGCGGCAACCAAAGTACAGACACGCTTCTCCCAAGGCGGTTTCCTGTTGCTGTAGCGCTTCTCGATATTGCAAGAAAGCAATCAACGGCGAAACTCCAGTTCCAGGACCGACCATTAACATTGGAGCTTGAGGATCAGTAGGTGGACGGAAATCAGAGGTGCGAACGCCAATCCGAACTTTAGAGCCAGGTTGCAGTCCGGCTAGATAGTTAGAACATAAGCCCTGTCGAATCTTGCCTGCGTCAGTTTTGATTTGCAGCACACCGATCGTGACTTGAATCTTGTCAGGATGGAGCAACGGGCAAGACGAAATCGAATAAAGACGCGGCTTTTGTCTCGGCAGCAATTCTAACAATGCCTCGAGCGTCACTGTTGCTGAAGGAAACTCATCGAACAAGTCGGCAACACTCATGAAATTATCAGAAATTGTTTTCTTGAGCGTCACAGCATCAGAATTATCCTCACCCTGCCGCAAAATCTCTAGCCAAACCTCTAGACGTTGTTTGTCGTGAGGAGCTTGGGCAGATGAGTAGAGATAAGCCAGCAAATCATTGAAGGGTTCTCGCAATGATAGATCGAGTTCTTCAGAAAGGAGATGACCCACGGTTGTCGGAACTGCAACTGGAGGCTGATCATCAGTGCTTGTTCCATCTGGGTTGATGTAAGCCGCCGTGAAGTAGGTATTTGCAGTAACACCAATGCGATCGCACAATCGATCGACTAGCTCGACTGGATTACAAGGATGAACGGCAATGTGATCCCCAGTTTCGTACTGCAAACCCGTTCCAGCAATATCAAAGACAATATAGCGAGTCGATCGACTTCCCGGAATCACTTCTTCGAGCAATTCATCGTTTGTCACAATTGGAGTGGGAATTCCGCGATCAGCACTCACCTCTGGAAGTGCCAGATTTGCTGCTTGATCAAAGAAGGTAACAGTGAGCTTAGGAGCAGAACTCTGCGTATTCCCTGCTGTTTCGTCTACACCCAACACGCGGGAAATTAAGCCAACCCATTGCTTAAAGGTATCCGCTTGACCTTTGATTTCATCGCCTTTATGCAGTGGAACAGCACAGTTTGCGCCTGCTTTCGCCAATGCTTTATCGATTGCAATCCCAGCCGCGCAGAACTTCTCATAGACTGTGCTACCAATTCCTAATACGGAATAGTTCAAACCAGCAAGCGATCCCGCAGGCTGTTGTTTGACCCATTGCAGAAAGCGCTTACCGTTACTTGGCATTTCGCCATTGCCAAACGTAGAAGTGACAATCAATAGCAGCTTTTCTGAAGCCAAGCTATCAACCGGATATTCATCCAATGCCATAACTTTCGGACGGAACTGTTGTAGCTGACGCGCAGCTTTACGTACAAACCCTTCGGCGGTTCCCGTTTCAGAAGCATAGAGAATCAGAATGCGATCGCGCTTATCTCCGCCTTCGTTCGTCGCCGCAGTCAATTGCTCTAAGTCCATGCCATCTTCTACGTCCCAGCGATCGGCAGCATGATGATAAGCAGGTTCAAGGTAAAAATCTCGCATCTGATGATGCCACACCGGACAAGCACTCCCACCCGCCGCCGGAACGACCCAGCCCCAATCGCCTGGACATTCGCGCCCTGCTTTCTTTTCGCGTAAATCATGCGTTAAGAATTGACGCGATGCGGTTTGGTGATCAACCATTGTCACCTTCGCTTTCTGGAAGGAATGCAGAATCGCAATGTTGAGTTCTAGAGCAGCTCGATCGCGCCACAAGGTCTGCTCAGTGCTAGTATCGAGCTTGAGAACACGAGCAATGTCCTCCATCATGTTGTAGCGGTACTCATCTAGGAAATCTCGCATGATTTCTGTGTCCATGTACCAGCCGTTGAAGGGCATACAGCCGTAATGAATCCCACCAATGTGAACCGAGAAGTTGCTGATTGCGGGAATCGCATACCAACGCATCCCCAGGTTTTTGAACTCTGGAATTGTCGGATGCTCGATATGCACCTCTAGCACCTCTTCAGGCTGCCAGTGATACATCTTTGGCTCTTGACCAGGAATTTCGATCACCAACGGTAAGATGTCATAGGCACTACGCGGCTCTGGAGGTTGCCAGCCAAACTTGATAATTGCGTTCGTTAATGCAAGATTAGCGGGATCGCCTAAAACACTCCCATCGGGCTGCTCGTATGCTGCATAGCGGTAGAGTTGAGAGTTCCAGAAGCGCGGGCCCCATCGCTCTTTGGGCAGTTTGGGGCGAAACACCGTCATTGTGATCTGCAAATTGCCGCCATTCGTTGCAAACTGAACGTGTTCTTGGCATTCGCGGAACATTTCATCGGGATCAGTGACGTAACGCCGATCGCGCACGACCATGTTATTCCAAGCAATCCGCCCCACACATTTAGAGGCATTCCGCCAGGATACCTGAGTTCCATACGCAAGCTCTTCGTAGGTATGCGTATAGGTTCCGGTTGCTTTTACCTCATCCTTGATCTCTTTCCATCGGCGCTCTTTGTCTTCGGGTTCCCAGGCTTGCTCGGATGAAATGAGATTAAGAAACTGCTTTGCTTTTTTCAGTAGTCGCTCTTGGTTGAGCATCGGCAGTTTGATCACATTGACGACGCGATCGAACAAAATCTGCCACGCCCGCCGCAACTCTGGCGTGAAGTTAGGCAAGTATTTTTCAAACAGAACAAACATCGTGTCAGAGATTGCAGGATAAGCGCACGAAGGCACATCGGCAAAGCTGTGAACTTGTCCTAAAAAGCGGAGTTCTTGCAACATTTCATCACTGCTACCGCTCCGCAAACATTTCACCAGAAACTCGACTGCTTGAAATAAGTGCAGTGACAGATAGTCCATATCTGCCCGACCAAAAATCGGCAGCACAAATGGATACTTCTCAAACAGGACTTGGTAGAATTCCATGCCCATCTGCTGTTTGTTCTGGCTAAACGCTTCCCAGCAATCTGCCATCTTTAGCAGCATCTCCGGCGGCAACGCTTCATCGTACCGTCGAATTGCCGTTGTCATCGGCAAAATGATGTGCGAGTTGAAGAATTTATAGAGCGCAGAGTTTGCGCCTTTTTGCAAATCTTCGCGATCGTACTCTTCTACGTAGGGAATCGAGGGCAGCATCCACATCCAAACCTGACGTGCTTTGAGCCAGTGCTGCGATCGCAGTCCAATTCCGGCAAAAAATCTGCCATAGTCTTCCACCGTATCGAACTGGTCTCCTTTTTCGGGTGGCACTCCCATCAGAGGTTCGCCCACAACAACTTGTGTTTCCGGCTGAAGCTCGTGAATCGCGCAATCAAACAACTCAAAGAAGAAGTCACCGATACTATCGATCGCTTCTCCGAACAGATATTCTAGCTCTGGTTCTTCTAGCAACAGTCGCTTCACAAACTTTTCGAGCTGAAGCTCTTTCCACGCACGCAGTTTGTTCCAGACATCCTTGACGATCACTTCCTCTTGCGGAGTGAGCGGAACATCTGGCGGAAGCTCAACTTCAACATGACCATTGCGATCGGTACGTCCTCGCCGCATTCCGTTCTGCTTACCAAACACCGTCACCGTACTGCTACTTCCTTCTCCAGTACTTTGAGTGAGCCTTGCTTTCAGTCTTAGCTGTGGAGCCTGATTCCAAGTGGTAATCGGAAATTCGAGTTCTGCATTACGCGCGCCATTCAAATGTTCATGAGTTGCAAAGGTCACAGTTTCAACATCGTGCCAAGGCTGACTGATATCTCCCTCTCGATAGCAGAGCGTAATTGAGATTGTACAATCTCCCTTGTTCTTCAACTCGACTAACCAATTAGGCTGCATCCGAGCAAACAAATCTCGTTGCGTCGAAGTGTTGCCTTCGTCAGATGTAATTTGAACGCGACATTTATATTTGTAGCGATCGCTTGCTGGAACACCAACTACGGAGATTTCGGTGAGATGGATGATGCGTTGAGGATCGAGCATATTAAAAGCTTGAGAAAAGGGGTTGATTTGATGTTGCGAATGCTACACAGGGGTTGTTTTAGACCAATAGCGGAAACGCGACTGCACCCGCAGGTGAAGCCCAGTTTTTGACAAGTTCGGCGACGATCGCATTCGTGCTCGTTGATTCAATGCCTGCGCGTTCCATTCTGCGCCAAGACATTTCCTCGGCAATCTGATTCGATGAGCCACAAGCATCGCAGACGACCTTGACATAAAAGCCTTCTTCAAGGGCACTAATGGCAGGAGCGACCATGCACACATCGGTTGTCACCCCTGCCATCACGAAGTTCTTTTTCTGGGTGTTTCGACAAGCATTTGCAAAGTCTTCATCATCCCAAGCATTGACAACACCTTGGCGTTTGATCCGGGCAGCGAATGCTTCTGGCAGGATCTCTTGCAGTTCTGGCATCAGTGGGCCTTGAACATCAATATTCGTCTCCTGGCTCGAAGTCAAGACAACAGGCATTCCAGTCCCGCTCGCAAATTTTGCCAAAATGATTACATTTCGTTGCAATAGATCGAGGGGAGTCGTGCTTGCCCAAGTGTTTGTTCCAACCTGGTGATCGATCAAGATTACCGCTGTGTCTTCAATACGGAATCGCTTCATGGGTCTGCGCGTTGATTAGCTAGAAGTTCTCTCTACCGAGAACTACGGACTCTAGAGTACAAAGGACGACTCTATCAAGTCCAATGCCTAATTGTTCTAGCAGCTATACTTTTTAGGTATACCAAGGTGCTACAAAGCTTCAAGACTATGCCAGCAGCGAGCAGTCTTGATCAGACATCTTTAAGGTTTTGGGTTATGTTAGGACTTGCTTATTCTATGGCTCAGAGTAATATGATGCGAACCTGAAGTCCAATGCCGAGTCGTTTTGGCAGATATAACTTTCAGGCATACCTAAACCAAATTTTTGACCAGTTCAGTGACGATCGCAGCTTCATCGATCGGAAAAGTGAGGGCGAGATCTTTCCCCTGGCAACCTAAAAAGTCAGCGTAGATTTTGATAAAGCTCCGCACATAGACAGCAGGGGGTAACCTGTCTAAATTGCCGGACTCGATCGCTTCTAGCTGATGGAGTTGGATTTTCGTTGTTTGATTGACCTGCTTCAAAGAAATGGCTTTCTCCTCACGCACTTGGCGTAAAGACTTGCCAATTTCTTCTAACCGTTTTTGCTGAAAAAATCTCTAGCTTGGTGGACACCATTCGTTACCTCAATAAGCAACTGGATTGTAATGTTACAAATGATACGGTTGGCAAAACAACTCATGATTCATAAAGCCCTGTAAGTCGGCAGTCTACGAGCTTCATACATTGAGAATAGGCTTTAGATTAATCTGCCTCCCCGCTAAAAGTCCAATGCTTTATGATTCTAGAGAATATAAATTTTCGGTATAGCCCCTGCTCTATGGAATTGCGCCAGCTTAAATATTTTGTTGTTGTAGCAGAAGAACTGAACTTCAGCCGCGCCGCGACTCGGTTATGTATTTCACAACCTGCCCTGAGTCGTCAAGTCAAAAACCTCGAAGCCGAAGTCGGTAATCTGTTATTTCTTAGACAGACAGATGGATTAAAACTGACTGAAGCAGGCAGCTTTTTTCTTGAACAAGCGAAGGAGATTTTGCAGCAAAGTCAGACCACAGTGCAAGCACTCCAAGCCCAATACATGAATAGGGATGAACCGTTGAAAATCGGCTACATTCCCACAACGCTCCAGAGCTTTCTCGGTGAAACGCTAAACCGTTTTGGACGAGTTCATCCCCAAGTTCCGATTCGATTACAGGAGAGGACTGCAAACGATCAAGTCACCGCCTTACGTCAAGGTACGATCGACGTTGCATTCATCGGCAATGCACCCGCTGAATTAGAATCTGAATTTATTATCAGGTGCGTTCGCTACGTGCCTGTCAATGCGATATTACCAGAGACGCACCCACTCGCTGACCAAGACTCAATCCGGTTGATCGACCTTGCTCATGAGAGGTTCATCGGAGTCTCGGAAGAAACCTTTCCTAAGTGCAATGAGTATACGCGCAATGTATGTCGTCGTGCCGGGTTTACAGTTAATATCTGGATGTCTGCGGATACGCTTGGATCGATGATTGCTCTCGTTGGAGCCGGACAAGGGGTCGCCCTGATACCGAGTGAGGCAGCAGACTTACCCCATCCCCAAGTCGTATTCAAGCCGCTCAATCCACCCTTCTTTGCGCGATCGACAGCGATGTGGAGAAAAGAAGTTCCAGCAAAATCCTTAGAAAAATTCCTTAGAGTTTTATTTAACGAACAGGACATTCAAGACCCAATTCACTTGGGCAATCTGCCTCCTGCTTTGTCCGCATACTTAGTAGATGCCAATCCCGCCTAGGGTATGTTTAAGACCTTAATCACGGACAGGATGCGATCGCAGCAAAAGGTTTTCAACCACGCCCTAGTTTGTGTGAATTCTATTGAATCCAATATGGAGGATGTACCGTACTTATACCAAGGTTTAATCACTCTATAAATGCTAATCAGCATATCAGTGCATCTATGGAATTGCGCCAGCTTAGATACTTCGTTGTCGTAGCAGAAGAACTGAACTTCAGCCATGCTGCTGCTCGCCTATTTGTTTCACAGCCTGCATTGAGTCGTCAGATCAAGAAATTGGAAGATGAACTCGGCATTACACTGTTTCTCAGACAAGCAGAGGGTTTAAAGCTGACTGAGGCTGGAGGGTTCTTTCTTGAAAGAGCAAAGGAAATTGTGCAACGGAGCCAGTTCACGGTGCAAACCCTCAAGGCTCGACGCAATAGCACCGAAGCGCCCTTAGTTGTTGGTTATATCCCGACAATTCTCCAAAGCTTTTTGGGAGATGTGCTACATCGCTTCGGACTAACTCACCCTCAAGTTCCGATTCGAGTACAAGAAATGTCGCCGAGTGACCAAGCTGGAGCCTTGCGCGATCGCGCGATCGATGTCGCGTTTATGGGAAACCCGCCCCCTGAATTAGAAGCAGAATTTATTGTTCAGTGTGTGAAGCAGGTTCCGATTGCTGCTGTGATACCGAGTACGCACCGTCTGGTAAATCAACCGTCGATCGATTTAGCTGAACTTGCGACTGAGAAATTCATTGGTATGACTGAAGAAACTTTTCCAGGGCGGAACGATCGCATCCGTGGGACTTGTCGTCTGGCAGGTTTTACACCAAATTTTCATCTATTCGCAGATAGTCATGCGTCAATGATTACCCTAGTGGCAGCAAGACAAGGAGTCACAGTAATGCCAAGCGAAGCAGCCGCCTTACCGCATCCGCAAGTAGTCTTTGTGCCGCTGCACCGTCCGCTCGATTATGCACGATCGACAGCAGTACGGAGAAAGGAAACTCCGCCCCCATCTTTAGACAAATTTCTAAAAATTCTTTTTGCTTAGCAACGAGCTTAAAACTTAAAAAGCACTGGTTGCCAAAATAGAACCACCGTGAATACGGTGCAGTTGAGCAGACTTAGCCCTTCTGCATGCCAAAAAACAGAAGCGCAAAAAGGCATTGTGTTGCAAGTTTCGAGTTGCGTCACCGCTCAGGATCCATTTCTACCCAACCAGCAGCCTTAACAACATTACAAAGTTAGAGCCTGGTAGGGTGAAACTCTGGAACTTAGACTGAATATATTTGATTGAAAAGTAGCGAGCTATTCTCTTTTAAGGAGAGATCCAAAACGCTGTGCGATAAGGCTTTCAGCAATTGTTTAACTTTTTTATCGCAAGAATTACTCCATTAACCACTTTTAGGATCAGAAGAAATAGGAAATTGTTTGACTTTATTTTTGAGAGGATAGAGAAGTGAACCGAGAATCAGCACTTTCAACCTACGAAATTGTCTGACTTTTTTATGAGTCCACATTTGCGACAATCCGCTTGGTATGTCAAATCTCGTCCGTGTTTCGTCGATGCGCTGGCGTTAGTGCCTGATGGATAAAGTCGAGCTAAGCAATCGATCTTGATTCAGCGCCCGTTCGATGTTTAGCATGAGTCTGAATTGGTGTGTTCTTCCCCATTATCTCCTATTTCCCAACGCAAGATCTAAGGTAATCAAGATCGCGATCAAAGTTACAAATTCTGAAACAATTTCTACTCCTAAAGAAGAATGAGTAAAATGGCGGTAAGGCATTCATGGAAGAAGTTGCAATGTTGAAGGCGAAGTAGAATCGCACCGGTAAGCGGGTTATCGGCAGGAATCTAGGATGAGGTTGTCATGTAGTCGAAATCTGGAGGCGATGATGTCCGTAAAACAACCTCTGGTGATTGACAGGATGGATTGGCAGAAGTTCATGCCAAATTCGCCTGTGCTAACAAGTTATCAATCAGATTGGAGTAGTATTCTGCTTGAGCATTATCGCCAACCATTGATTGATATCCCTGAAGTATCCAATCTTCAACACGTTATTCCATTAGGGCATCAGGCAGTGGATTTTGAATTTGTCGCTGAGGGGCGATCGCAGACCGTCTCCTATCGAGAAAAAGACTATGCCAGTGGATGTATTGAGATCTATCCTGCTGACTTACCCATTAGTTTCCATTCTCATCCGACTGTTCAGATAATGGAATCAATTAACTGCTATTTAGATCCGACTTTTGTCGCTCAGACTGCTCATGAGTCAGTCAATCCGGATCGAGTTGAACTTCTACTGAGGCTGAAAACAGTTGATGTACTGCTTCATCAGATAGGTTTGGCACTTCGGGCAAATTTAGAAGCAGATGGAGCTAGGAGTCGCTTCTACGCTGATTCAATGGCAACGGCGATAGCGGTTCATCTACTGCATCATTATGCTACTCGCGAGCATCACTTTCGAGAATACCAAGATGGATTGCCAAAACAAAAGCTGAGGCAAGCGATCGAGTACATTCAGGCACATCTGGGCGAAGATATCTCTCTGAGCGACATTGCAACTGAACTGGGAATGAGCCAGTACTATTTTTGTCACCTATTCAAGCGATCCACAGGCATCTCACCTCATTAATTCTTAATTCGCCAGCGAGTCGAACGAGCAAGGCTTTTGCTCAAGCAACCAGGACGAACCGTTACCTCGATCGCATTAGAGTGCGGCTTTGCCAATCAGAGCCATTTCGCTCGGTGCTTTCGTCAATGCACTGGAGTGAATCCGAACCAGTTTCGCAAGTTATAGCAAGATTATGTTCTAAGTTCGCAAGAAAAGGTGCGACTTCATTTAAGAAGTTCACTAAAGTGATAGCAATATAGGAAGCAACTCAAATAGTTTACCAACTATATTGAAGCGATCGCTTGTTTAAGGACGCTATTAATCCGGCAGTGTAAGTCGCGAAAAGGAATCCAGAATTTTTAGGGGTTCCAGCCTCAAAAGTGCAAGGTCTATTGTTGAGGAGACATTATGTACTTGAACTCTATTCTAAAAGGTCTGATTGTGAGTTCAGCAGCGTTCTTATCGTTGCTGCTGCCAAAGGTGAGCTATGCCCAACCAGCCCAGCGTCTTAGTTCTTTCAGCTCGTTAAACTATCCTGATCGTTACATTCGCCATCAATCCTTCTTGGGTTACATTGCTCCAATTGTTGCTAGTGACAAACTGGGTAGGGAAGACGCAACGTTTCGACGTATTCCAGGACTAGCAGGCAAATGTCAATCGTTTGAATCTGTCAACTATCCAGGTCACTTTTTGAGACACCAGAATTATCGATTGAAGCTGACAAAGCAGACTAATGATCAGCTTTTCAAGGAAGATGCTACGTTTTGCATTGTACCGGGGCTTGCCAATTCTGAAGCCTACTCATTTGAATCTATTAATTTTCCCAAGCACTACATACGGCATTCCAACTTTGAACTTTGGCTAGTTAAATCTGACGAAAGTCGATTGTTTAAGCAGGATGCAACATTCTTCATCTCACGTCCTCTGACGATGTATCCTCCTTCAGTACCAATTGATCCGGGAACCAACCTTATTCCGGCGGAGCCGGAGTAGCCCCGGCTCTCTAGTAGGCTAAAAAAGCCAAGTCTGATTAACGGCAACTATGCCTAACTCAGCGCTGTAGAGAGAAGCCGAAAAAGTACAGTGCTCCCTAGCTTAGCTGGTTAAGTGAAATATATCGTTACAACCTGGTTATCGTTTTTAAAACCCAGCACGAAGAAATGGGGGGAATACGCGATGTCAAACTATTGTCATTTCTGCTGCATTATTTCTATTAACTTTATAGCGATTCTGATTGGCTCGGTTGCGATTCCCTCAGTTCCAGCGATCGCACAAGAATGCAACAGCGTATCGCTTTGGGAGCAAAACTCCTTTTCCTCGTTAAACTTTTCTGATCGTTACATTAGACATTCTAGTTTTCTTGGGCACCTTTCCGACCCAAGATTACCTAACCCTAACACCAAAGTCGAGTTTGAAGACGCGACCTTTGACGTTCTGCCAGGTTTCTCATGCCGGCAGAACATCCCAAGTGTATCAATCAGATCGAGAAACTATCCAAAGCGCTGGATGCGTCACTCGTTCTGGCGTATTCGTTTCGACGAATATGATCAAGGTGCACAACCATCGGATCTATTTAAAAAAGACGCATCCTTCGAGATGGTGCCAGGCTTAGCAGGACAATGCATTTCGTTCAGATCTGTCAATTATCCCGATAGATATATCAGACACCGCAACTTCGGGTTGTGGTTGGACGTTCTGGAGAACACGGATCTCTTCCGTCGCGACGCGACGTTCTGCAAGCAACCTCCACGCGCGGGATATTACCCGACAACGAACCAACCCTCAAACCTGCCTGACACGCGACCAACCATTTCAGTCTCTTTGCTTCAGTCCCAAACCTTTCTCGTAGAAGGCTCTGGGTTCTTGCCAGGAGAGCAAGTCGCGATCAGAATAGCAGATGACGCACTTAACCCTAATCCACTCTACTACACGAAGGCACGCGAGGATCGGTCGATCAGTGTGACGCTGTCTATACCATGCGGACCAGGTCGATTGTATTTCTCTGCAAATGATGGTCGGAAAGATTCCAGCGATCGCACGGGCATGTTGTGGAGCAATACTGTGCCGATTTCCTGTCAATGACGTGCGGCGATCAGGAAAGAGAGTCTCAACATTAATTTGGGAGTTCGTCATGCTATCTAGAAGTTTACAGGTATCGAAGCGCCGACTATTGCTATTGGCTGGAAGCATATTCATTGTCCAACTGATACGCCCACTGAGTAAAGCGATCGCGAGTTTAACACCAACTAAAGATCGACCCTACTGGCGCTTCTGCAATAAGTGCTACGTGATGTTTTACACGAATGCTGAATCGAATAGCTGCGCGGCGGGTGGAACCCATGAGCCGCAAGGTTATCAATTCCGCTTGCCATTCGGTGGTTCAGAAACACCCACTGCACAAAGAAATTGGCGTTGCTGTAAAAAATGTCAAGCTATGTTTTTTAACGGATATTCAAGAAAAGGGCGCTGTCCGGCAGGTGGAAATCATGTGGCAGATCATACGTTTCCTTATGTTCTCCCGCACGACGTTCCAGGAACACCAACTGCACAGACGGATTGGAGATTCTGCACCAAATGCCAAGCCATGTTTTTCGACGGATACCCTGATAAAGGACAGTGTGCAGCAGGTGAAAGTCATGTGGCACAGGGATACAATTTTGTCCTTCCACACTCTCGCTAGGCGGAAATCTAAGCACCGTTGCTCCGTATTCCCAGATCCCTCTGCAAGGATATACGGACGTACTAACCAACTCATTTGCTAGCTCACAATTGTTAAAGGAGTTGAATAATCCCTTATGTCTAGAAGAGCAGGTTTGAGAACTATATCACGGCTCTCAGCAGTCACCAAGCTGAGTCTCGCATTTGCGTCTGCGCTTTTCGTTGTTGTTGCTCCGTTAGCAGCACGAAGTCAAATTCCTAGACCAAAAGTGCCTATCCCTCGCGAATTAATCACTATCCCAGAGTATATGCGTCCAGGACAGCACACACTATCACTTGATGTCGCACACACTCTTCCAAGGAGTGCCGCAAAAACCTACACCGGCAGTTGTGGGCATTTCAAAGAGAATTTTCCGGGAGTGATGAATGGGTCTGTTGGGTGGGGACAAACTGAATTGAGCAGTTCATCTCCTTGTGGATCACAAGTTTTCCAGCTTGCTGTAACCTTTGACACGACGAACCTGGATAAGATTTCAGAGAAAGTGATCGATCGCGCTGTCCTCACCTATGACGAGGCTCAGGCAGCGTATTGCCCTCTTCTTCAGGGCGTAAATATCTCCTGTTGGCAAAGTGGGCGTGGCGTGCGTGAGAACAAGCCTAATGGCTGTGCGGTTGTTCGAGTACCTACTATAAATTGGATAGAAACAGCTCCACCTCCTGGACTCATTCCCTATGCGGGGGCACGACCTACAGTAAGCCGAATCTCTGTTCGCGAATGGGATGTTACAGAGCCAGTTCTTTGGCAGAAGCAGAAAAACGCTGCGCAGCTGGGTGCTTTTGCCACTTATGGTTTCCTTCTCTCAGGTGGACCCTCACTCGATCAATTAACAGCAGAGGACAGCACCGTTTGCATATCAACTCTTTCAAATATTAAGCTGCACGTCACATACACTGTTCCGCCAGAGGGTAAACCCTTCCAGCCACCAAGATAGCGCGATCGCAGCGGCAATACTTGGCAGAATCGTGACGATGGTCACTCCAATTAGAGGATAATTTGAATGATGGTTAGTCAAAAAACGATCGGAATTGTCAAGGCAACAGCGCCAATTCTGAAAGAAAGAGGGGAAGAAACTACTCAGCGAATGTATCAAATTGCCTTTGAAGAGCGACCTGACGATAAACGCGGCTTTGAAGCCACTTGCATGCAGCATCTCGATGAAGGTGGCAAGCACACAAGTTGGCAGCAGCCGTTTACGCCTATGCGACTCATATCGATTGTCTAGATGGGTTAGCAGCAGTCGGTCACATTGCCCATCGTCATGTTGCAACTCGAATTCTGCGTGAGCAGTATCCACTGATTGGTGAGAAGCTATTGCAGGCAATGAAAGATGTTTTGCAAGACGCGGCAACAGAGGACGTAATTGCGGCATGGGCTGAAGCCTATTCTGCTTTAGCAGATATCTTCATTCAGCGAGAAAAGGCGATTTACACCCAAGAAAATCAAGATGATCGATTGACAGGAGCAAAATAGATTGAGGGGGTTGAGTAAAGCTATAAATTCTCTCAATTCACTAGCAGAGTTACGTGCTTGATTCAGTCACCAGTTCTTCTAAGCGATCGGGGGAATACAAATGCATACTCAAATAGAAAATTTTGTTCGTGCTGCCTCTGTGAATGATGTGCGTGAAGCGGGTCGATTAGTGGTCGCGATCGCTGGACATACAATCTTACTGATTCATGAGAATGATACTATCTATGCTGTAGACAACCGTTGCCCTCATATGGGCTTTCCGCTTCATCGAGGAACGGTGAAAGATTGTATTCTCACCTGCGATTGGCACTACGCCCGATTTGATGTCATGAGTGGCGGAACGTTTGATTCCTGGGCAGATGATCTGCCTGCTTTTCCAGTGCAAATTCGCGATCGTGAGGTCTGGGTTGATCTGGCGGTTCATGCTGATCCAGTAGCGCATCATCGCCAGCGTCTTCAAGATGGCTTAGAACAAGGTATTCCCCTGGTTATTGGAAAATCGGTCATTGCGCTGCTGAAACATGAGAAACACATCACTGAAGCCTTTCAGATGGGATTAGATTTTGGGGTCAGTTATCGACAGAGCGGTTGGGACACAGGGTTAACAATCCACACTTGCATGATGAACCTATTGCCCTATCTCGATGAGAACGACAAGCCCCGGGCAACTTATCACGGTCTAGCCGCCGTTGCCAGGGATACAAGCAATCAACCCCCTCGATTTCCCATTCAACCCCTACCTAGCTCCAACAATTCCAACAAGATTCCGATTCTACAAAGCTGGTTTCGTCAGTTTGTGGAAGTCAGAGATGCAGAAGGCGCAGAACGTTGTTTAGCTTCAGCGATCGTGGCAGGAGCCTCTCAAACCCAACTGGCTCAGATGCTCTTTACAGGGGTGACTGACCATCGATACATGAGTGTTGGACACCCTCTGGACTTTACCAATAAAGCATTAGAGGCTTTAGACGCGACCAATTGGCAAAATGCAGAACTTGTTTTAACCAGTTTAGTCTCTGCCTACACTAGCGCCTCTCGCATGGAAGAATCTAGATCCTGGCGTTCCCCGGTTGATTTAGTAGCAATTTTGCAACAGGCTTTTGAGGCATTGCCGCAAGCTTTAGCAGACGGAAAAAATCAACGAGGACAGGTAGATCGTGAGGTACTCATTTCCATATTGCTCGGTAATAATGCCCAAGCGATCGCAGATGCTCTACTGACAGCTCTCCAGCAAGGATGTTCTGAAGTAGAATTAGCTGGAATAGTGGCTTATGCTGCTGCCTTGCGAATTGCTCAGTTCAGTACAAACAATGATTTTAATGATTGGGATAGTGCTCACCATACTTTTACCTTCGCCAATGCCGTTCATCAAGGCATGAGACGAGTTGCCTCTCCAGAACTGTTAAGAGGTGTGTTTGATGCCGCAATGAGTGTCTATCTGGATCGCTTTCTCAATGTCCCCGCTGCTCGTCTTCCCAAACCGGACAAGACAGTAGAAAACCCAGCAGAGTTATTAGAGGAATTGCCAGCATTGTTGGATCGGCAGCAGCAAGTGAATCGAGTTGGGGAGTTAGTTGGATCCTATCTGTACAGCGGAGGTAAACCAGAACCACTCTTAGCACTATTAGGGAAATTGTTGTTACGCGAAGATCGACAATTTCATGTAATCCAGGAGATTGAAGCTGCTTTTCGTCAATATTCCTACTTGGGTAACTCCCCGGCTGGAATTAACGTTCTGGTTGCTGCATCGCGGTATCTTGCCGCTCACACCCCTACAATGCGATCGCAGGAGCAAACTTATCAAATGGCTTACAGACTGCATCGAGGCGATCGTTTGTTTGAGGAGGTTGACTGAATCTGAATCGTAAGGTTGTATTGCACAAATGGTAGGGTAGGGAGGCAAAATTTTCTCTGGTCTTAGCCTCAATGACGACGGACTCCCTGCTCAAGTAGCGACACTTTTTGCCCGAAATCATCTTGCTCAATGTGCGGAGGTACTGTTGTTCTCAGTACAGGACAAAAACTTGCAAAAAGAGGAAAGGGTTTCATAAAAATGCTTAATTCACGATGAAACCTATGTCTCAGATTATTGCACTTCGAGATGCGCTACGTCCTCACCTGAGATGGCATGGCGCACGTTTAAGTTTCGTGGCTGCTTTTCTGATAGCGCTGTTCCAGGTCAAGACTGTGAATCTTGCAGAACGGGCGAGCGCGTTTGTCGGCAAAGCACAACCGGAATCGCATTACAAACGGATGCAGCGCTTCTTGAGCGAGTTTGAGATGGATTAGCGAATACAGTGATAGCGCTGCTGAACATTCCTCAACCGTGGGTATTGAACTTAGATCGCACCGAGTGGCAGTTTGGACAAACGAGGTACAACATTCTGATGCTCGGCGTGGTGTATCAAGGTACGGCAGTTTGGGCGATGCTTGACAAACGGGGCAACTCGAACACAACCGAACGCATTGCCTTGATTGAGCGATTTCTAAAGTGGTTTCCTGATGCGGAGGTTAAGACCTGATGGCAGACCGCGAATTTCTCGGACAGCAATGGTTTCGCTACCTCATCCGCTACCCTCGGATTCGATTCCGCATTCGTGAAAGTGAAACACTGGGGGATGGACGAAGTCACCTCAAAGCCAGAATTGTGTTTGCAGACCTGGCGATGGGCGAGTCTAAAATCCTGGCCCGACAGGTTTGGGGAACTTGGGTGATCGTTGCAGGGCTACGACTTGAAGACGGCACGCTGTTGCTCGTCGCAACGATGGATCGCCCAGCGACAGCCATTGCCGACGATGCCAAGCGCTGGTCGATTGAAACCTTGTTTGGAATTCTCAAGACCCAGGGCTTTTGCTTAGAATCTCCCACTTGAACAAGTCAGATCGACTGAGCAAGCTCATTGCATTGCTGACGTTAGCACTTTGCTGGGCACTCAAGTCGACGACTGATTGACTGAACAAAAACCGATTCTGATCAAGCAGCATGGTCGCAAAGCCAAGAGCGTTTTTCGGACTGGATTTGACTGTTTCAGACGAATTGTTCTCAACCTCGAAAGCTGTGCTGATGGCTTCTTGAGGGTCTTACAGTTTTTGTCCTGTACTTAGAACCCAGTACGTACCGGAGTTAGAAGCAATTGTCGATCGTCTCTGAGATCTCGAAGACATTTTCAAGTACTACAAGCATCCTAGTTTTCGAGGCTCTACCCCCATCAAAAATGTTTTGCCAATTCTTGTACTTTCCCTCAGCTATAAGTCCTTAATTATCCAAAGAGGTGATCAGGCACAAACGATTTGGAAGTTAATGATCGTCTGTTCTGACCCAACAGAAAAGCAACGGCTGATTGATGATTTACGTGCTTACTGTCGGCTAGACACGGTCGCGATGGTTGAAATTTATCGCGCATTGCTTAACTTGTGCCCTGCATAAACTCTCAGTATCTTTGTGCTCTTCAATAGAGGAAAATACAGCTCAAACATCTATTGCTTACTTGTTGGCGGATTTTTACAACTTCGCTACTCACTCTTACCTATCTTCGGGCTTCAGGATCAGAGACGGTAGTAAACAACTTTATTTTCAGGCGCTTTTGCAATTAAGCCAAAGTAGTATACGACTTTATTTTCTAACAAATCAGAAGAATGAACGCTGTTACAAGCATCTTGGGCTAATTCAGTATAGAAGTTTATTTTCTAGTTACATCCAGGAGTATTTTTATGAGTAGACGAAAGTACCATTTAAGTTAATTGCGAAGATAGAAGAGTGTTACTTCTCAACAATTTCTTACAATCATAGATAATCTTAACAGCAATCAGAGACGAGCCTGGTTTTCGCAGATCGCCTGACTGTATCTGGTAAATTTTTGAGAACAAGCATCAAGATTCTCCTAATTGTATAAGCTAGAGCAGAAAATTTTGTACAGTTAAGTACAGCACAATAGCACATTCATGTGAGTTCAAGTTGAGAGGTAAATCCGATGAAACCTATAAACTGGCTTCCTGAAGAAAACGATCAGAAAGCCAATCAGTATCTAGACTAAATCAATCGTGCTCCTTATGCAACGATCGCTGCAGTGTTAATTGGACTACTCTGTTTGTTCACATTCGTCATCTTAGTCAGTAGCTTCTAAGTCCCTGTTAGAAGTTAGCCCGAAGCGTAAGGAATTGATGAGTTTCTCTTTACTAAGATTGAGCGACATCAAAAATAGATTCGCTTGATGGATCGAGGAGACTCAGATGAGAATGCCTGGTCGTTTCACAGCTTTTATGCAAAAGCTCAGTTCTGATTCAGTAGGTTGGGGAAGCTTGCTGATCTTCGCTGTTAGTCTGATTACCCTAGTGCTATTCATGATGCTGTATATCCGGACATCACTGGTGTAGGTGTAGTCTCTTTCAATTGGTTGCTTTTTCACAAATGAGAGTGAGCTGTAGCATTCGTGTCTTCATGCTGTAGCTGCGTTGATTTATTTCATTGATTTATTGCTGCTTCTGAGAACGAGCAAGAACGATCGCAC
>JACJNX010000140.1 GCA_014695255.1 Cyanobacteria bacterium FACHB-63 | reverse complement strand
TTCCGACAGAGTACGATTAGCCGCTTGGAATTGGCAATCCACGATCGTGCCGCTCAAGGTAGCTTTGATCAGACCTTTGTGAATGAGGAATGGATGAAGCTATATCAGACTCTATGTGGTGATGCGGTTGAAGTGCTACCTGAGCATCAGTATGATTGGGCACGAATTGGACATATCTATTTCAAGCCGTTCTACTGCTATCAGTATACTGCATCGAACATTGTCAGTCTTGCTTGCTATCAGAAGTATCTTGAAGTCGGTAAAGACTTTATTCCGGGTTACTTGGAGCTTCTGGGGGCAGGAGGAAGCTTAGATCAAGTGACTGCACTGCGCCACTATGTTGGGGTAGATATTGAAGATCCAGCCACGATTCGAGGTGCATTGACTTATGTTGAGAAGCTGTTAGATCAGCTACAAGCAAGCCTGTAATCGCGTAAAGACTTTCGATCGCTCGATCGAAAGTCTTTACGCTACGGTTAGCTATTTGGATAAAGTTCACGTTCAGGTATCAGTTTTGACATTAATTTCAGGTGACGTAGCCGAGAGCCGAAAACCAATACCAAGGTCGGCGGTAAAAGCACTGTCAACGTAGACAGAATACTGAAAATAGAAACTCCGCTTCCTGCTCCTCGATAGATTAAATTGCTGGATAAACTAAATGCTAAACTTGCTAAAGCAAGCACAGGCGAAGTGAGACTAACAGCCGCGATCGGTAGCAAAATCGAAGCATACCAGGGCATCACCCAAGGTGTCGCAAACAAAATCAGCACCAATGTTACCCAGCCAATATCCGAGATTAAGTTAGTTTCTGAGTAGCGCCGTTTTAGATAAGACTTGAGTAACGTAATTCCGTAGAAAGCAGCAAACCCTAGTGTTGTCAGGCGCGTAAACAGAGAAAGTAGGTTTCGCTTAGCCTCGATCGCGATTCCAGGAAAGTATGACAGTGATGCACTCAGGAGATAATGAAACGACAGTGCTGTTTTGCCTGTAACTCCTGGATTTAGTAAGCTTTCCCAGGCTTCGATCGTGGGTAAAGCCGTCAGACTTACGACTAGAATGACTGCGATCGAGGCTAAGATGGATACTCCAATGTCTTTCCAGCGACGATTCAACAGTAGAAAACTGAACACAAACGGCAACCAAATGATCGGTAACGTTTTTTCTAAAAATCCTAACCAAACTATTAACACAAGCAGTGAATACTTACGCTGCTGTAAGAAAAGCAGTAAAAGCAGCAAGGCATTTGCGACAAACACATCAATATGAGCGCAGATCAAGTGCTCAGTTAGCAATAGTGGATTTACTAAGTAAGCAATGGTAATTTTACTTCGCCAAGTAGAGTTTTTTAGCAATGTCCAAACCAGAAATCCATTAATCCCATGAAATATGAGACAGAGCAGTTTGAAGCAATAAATTCCTGCAACTAAGTTAACTTTCACAACTGCTGCTGCTGCCATGAAAAATAACTGCGAAGCAGGTCCATAAGTTGAAGACTGCGACCAAGCAAGAAATGATGACAAGCTAGAAGAAAAACTGTCTGCCGAATTTAGATAAGGGTTAACTCCGGCTAATCCCATCAGCCCGTAGTGAAGATACTGATAGATATCAAATGTGCGTGGATAAGTCAAAAATGGTAGAACTAGAAATAAGGCAAAAAACCTCAAGAGCCTAGAAAAGCTTGGAAAATTCTCCTTGTGTTTCTGAGCTAGCCACAGCACATAGATGATCGTTGCGCCAATAAATTCTAGATTGATGCGTAATCGCGTAAGCTCATTGGGGAAAGGTTTATGGTGATCTTGAAGATTTGAAAGCACACTATGAAGATTGCTCCAGCCGAGAATGCTGAGTTCGACGCAAAATAATATCGTAAATACGGCTCCAAAAATAAACAGTGCTTTTTTCTTTGTCATGACATTTGGTTGAGTTGAAACGACGAGTAACTATAGAACTGATCTATTTCATCTTCGGCTGAGGAATACCCAAAATGTCTGCATATTGTTGCGTACAGGTCGCCCAAGTGAATTGATTTAACCATTCAGGATCAATCGCCCGCTTTGGAGCCGCTAGGGTCTTGAGAATTGCTGCCGCGATCGCATCACTATCTCCAACCGGGGCAAGTTCACCGTAGCGACCTTGAGCCAGAATTTCAGCCGGTCCACTTTTACAATCGGTGGATACGATCGGCGTTCCCAGTGCCATTGCCTCGACTAAAACGGTGGGCAATCCTTCCCACTCAGAAGACAGTGCCAACATAGCCGCTTTTGCCATGTAAGCATAAGGATTTTGAGTAAATCCAAGTAAAGCTACATCTTCCGTTAAGCCTAAGCTTTCAATTAATTCGATCAACCGCTCCCGTTCAGGTCCATCACCCAAGATTGCTAACCGAGCAGATCGAACTCGCCGAACTTGAGCAAAAGCACGAATCAACGTCGGAAAATCTTTCTGCGGATGCAACCTTCCGACTGCCAGAACAATGGGCGGCTCTCCAGACTGAAACCACGGATGCTGAATAGGTTCTTGCGCCAGCGTGAACAATTCAGGCAGAATAATCGGGTTGTAAATGACTTGAATGCGATCGCGCTTCAACCGAGTAATTCGGCTCAAATCCTCAGCTACCCCATGAGACACCGCAACAATCTCATCTGCCCAGGGATAAAACAGTCGTGCGGCAAGCGGAGTAAGCCGGACAGATAACTGAGGAATGCGTTTTGATTCGATCGATAAGTGATTGTGTTCTGTCACAACGATTCGAGTCGATACCCCTGCTAGGCGTTTTGCCCAGAGTGCAATTTCACAGGGATAATGTAGGGCTGCGAGTAGTCGCTCTGGTTGGACTTCTCGAAGATAGCGAACTAGTTTCGGCAGGCTCAGCGGCACCCACTTTGCTTTGAGATCCACAACGCGAATCTCAGGAGGAACTTGGGATAGATAATGCCCTGTCGCTTTAGCCAACACTAAATCGACGCTCAAACCACGATCGATAAAACCACGAGCTAAATTAAGCAATACTTTCTCCGCTCCACCTCCATGCAATTCTCGCAGAAAAATCACAACATCAGGAGCAGTGTGAGAGGCTTGATCAGGCTGTAAAGTTTGAGATTGAGAGCTGTGTTTCTGGAGATTGGCAGTCATAGATTTAGGTTAGAGAGTTTAAAAAAGAAAGCGGATAGACTGCGTACAAAAGCAATTATCTTGCTAGCAATTGCTTTGTTTTCATCAGGAACACTTGCGACTGAGAAGGAGGTAAGGAAACAAATGCGACGATTTTTACCAATGCTGTTAGCATTCTTTTCCACTCGAATACTGTCGAGACATCGTTTACGATCGCGTTCCAAAGAAATCGCACTGCAAGCAATCCGTCTTGCCGACTTGGGGCAGATCCTAGTGAATTGAAGGTGAGATAGCGGTAAAGAAGAGAAAGACTATGTTTTTTTAGGTGTTGTAGAGAAGCAGGCGCCTGACTAAATGCTTTTTCAAGCATTCGTAAACTTTCTGTTTCCATTTTTAGCGTGTTCGTAGACATTGAATGAGTTGATCTCCGATACAGCACCTGCGGAATTGGCACCGCAACAAAATCATAACGTGCCGACAGTCGCAGCCACATATCCCAATCCTCCGCAGAAGTTAGGGTTGGATCAAAATCACCAACCTCTGCAAAAGCTTGCTTACGAACTAATGGGTTAGACCCATTTTCTAGGAGGTTATGCAATAACATCCTTTCATAGATGTACCCGTTTGCCGTAATGTGATTTCCAGGGTAAAAAAACTTCCCCGTTTCATCAATGTAATCTACCCAACTATAAGCTACCGCTGCTTGTGGATTCGCCTGCAATGCCTCATATTGCGCTTTCAGTTTATCGGGTGTCCACAGGTCATCGGCATCCAGGAAAGAAACATACTCTCCTGTTGCATGAGCAATTCCACGATTGCGGCTTGTTGAGAGACCCGCATTTTTGTAACAGAAGACCTTAACTCTTGGGTCTGTAATTCTAGAAACTACACTCAAGGTTGAGTCCTGCGATCCGTCGTTAATGACGATAACTTCGAGGTCTGTGAGGGTTTGATTGAGCACAGACTGAATTGTCTCTTGGATGGTCTTTTCGCCATTGAGCACTGGGATAATTACAGAGATTTCTGGCATCTTCTTCACCTAATTTTGTGGGCTGATGGTCTTATGCTTTTTGGCAATCTGTGAACCAACAATTCGCTTTGCTGCTTTGATCGCTGCTTGTGACTGTTCAGGCGGTAGGAGCATCACCAGAGATACTTTAGTCAAGACTCTTAAAATTGTTTTCCAAGCGAGTAGCATAGATAGATCGTTTGCGATCGCGTTCCAGAAAAACCGAGTTGCAATCAGCCCGTTTTGCCGTTTCGGAGAGCCTTCAAACGCCTTGAAGGTGAGATAGTGATAAAGATTAGCAATAGCATTACGTTTTAGGTGTTGTAGGGATTGGGGTGCTTGACTAAACGCTTTTTCAAGCATTCGCAAACTTCCTGTTTCCATTTTTTGAACGTTACAAGACACGGAATTACTGGACATCCGGTATAGAACTTGAGGCGAAGGCACTGCAACAAACTCATAGCGAGCAGACAACCGCAACCACATCTCCCAGTCTTCTCCGAAAGCTAGTGTTGGATCAAAGCCGCCTACGTCAGCAAAAGCTTGCTTACGAATTAGCGGATTAGACCCGTTTTCTAAAAGGTTATTTAACAATAGTTGCTCATAAATATTGCCGTTTGCGGTGACGTGGTTCGCAGAGCGAAAGAACTTCCCGTCCTGGTCGATGTAGTCCACCCAGCTATACGCCACTGCTGCTTGAGAATGTAACTGTAATGCCTGATATTGTGCTTCGAGCTTGTCTGGTGTCCACAGATCATCCGCATCGAGAAAGGAAACGTACTCTCCAGTTGCATGAGCGAGTCCGCGATTGCGGCTCGTTGACACTCCTGCATTGTTGTAGGAGAACACTTTGACTCGTGCGTCTGTGATACTGGAAACCACGCTTAAGGTCGAGTCTTGTGACCCATCATCAATCACAATGACCTCTAAATCTGCGAAGGTTTGATTCAGCACGGATTGAACTGTTTCTGTGATAGTACGTTCGCCGTTAAACACTGGAATGATTACAGAGATTACGGGCATCTTCTTCTCCTAACAGTATGGGTGTATCTGGTTAGTACGAGGAGCTACCAAGCTTACTTTCTAAACCACTGGATTCATCAGAATTGCCTTCGTTGATACTTGTAGACAAGACTTGCACGATCGTGTCTGCTACAGCGTCCCAATTTAATTGAGTTCTGATTTTGTGTCGCGCAGCTTGAGACATTGACTCTAATTGTGCAGGATGGCTCAAGAGATCAATCATAACGGCTGCTAATGCGCTAGGTGTAAGCTCGTCAAGCACGATCCCATTGTGCTGATGGTCCACAATCTCTGGCATTCCGTCTCGATTGCTAACAATGCAGGGCACACCATAATTCATTGCTTCCATAATAAAGCGCGGAAAAGGATCACACGGAGCAGGAGCCGCCACTATATCTGAAGCAAGAAACAACTGCTTTAGCTCTTCGCGTGAAATATCTCCTGGATTTTCAACTCCAGCCCGTGGCTTTACGAGCTTTCTGCCAACTAGCACTAATCTTGCGTCGGGCAAAGCTTGTCTGACCTGCTCGAAAGCAGCAAGAACGAGATCCCCACCTTTACGTTGGAAATCTGACCCATTAAATAAAATTTGACGACTGCCAAAATTCTTTTCGCCTTGATAAGGTTCCAGAAAATCCCCAGCTCCACCCACTACCGTGATGTGATCGCACGGAATTTGATAGTCTTCAATCAGAGATCGCTGCACGACATGACTTTGAACAAATATGTGATTGGCTTTCTCGAAGAGTTGTTGTTCGCACTCAAGCCATTCCTCTCGCTGTGTGCGATTGAGAAAGTACCCCCAAGGAATTTCACTCTTTTCAGAAAGACGCATTGTGTAGTCTAACAACAAGACATAAGGAACATCTTGTTGATCCCATAAGGGACTAAAGGTATTAAGAAGGTGGAATACCAGATCTGGTTTGTACTCTAGCTGCTTAATTGCCTGCTCAAACCGCCGAGATTTAGCAATAAACTCTCGTTTGTTTTTTTCATATAAAGTGTCTGCTTTGCTTTTAGAGAAGACCCTCAAAGCGTAGAGATACTTCAACAATAGTCTTGGTATTTTTGCGTCATACCACTCATTTTCGCGCTGCAAAATTTGTACCTGATTACAGCGCGAAGCTAAAGCTTGAAAAAGAAAATTGTGTCTCGCTATATAGGGAGCTTCTCCGGTTGCCAGAATATTAGCTTGCAGCATTTTAGGGTTCACCTCTGATTACTTATTTTTGATCGTTATGTTACGCAGGCTCTCGCAGTTTCAAAGCTACACGATCGCTTTGATCTGCTTCCATCGTGGCAAGAATTGTTTGTGCAATTTGATCCGCGATCGTGTTCCAGTTCAACTGCGTCTTCATTTTGTATCGGGCTGCTTGAGACATCGCAATTAGCTTCTGGGGATTATTGAGCGTATCGATCATTGCTTCTGCTAGTTGTTCTGGTGCTATTTGAGCGATGACAATTCCATTGATGTCGTGATTTACAATCTCCGGCATTCCATCGCGATCGGAAACAATGCAGGGAGTGCCATAGTTCATCGCTTCCATTAAAAAAGTCGGGAAGGGATCGCAATAGGCAGGGGCAACAACTAGATCGGATTGCAGAAATAACTGATGCAGCCCTGAACGTGAGGCAATGTGACCCGGATTCACAACGCCTGCTTCTTCAAACGGCAGTTTTTTACCCACAACAACAAGCTTAGCTTCGGGGATCACACGCCGAACTTGTCTGAACGCTGCCAAAACGATCTCTCCGCCTTTGCGCTCAAAATCTGAGCCATTAAATAGAATTTGTCGGCTACCGAATGTTTTTTCGCCCGTATAAGGCTCCTGAAAATCTCCAGAAGAACCGACAACAGTTACCTTATCCGCAGGAATGTTATAGTCCTGAATCAGCGATCGCTTCACCACATGACTCATACTAAAAATGTGGGTTGCTCGGCTGTATGCTAAACGCTCACACTCAAACCAGTCTTGGCGGGAGAGATCGCTGAGAAAGGTCGCCCAAGCAGACCAGTTTCGTTCTGCAAGGGCGGTTGTGTAGTCGAGAAACATGGCATAAGGAATGGTGCAGGTATGCCAAGCTGGACTATACGTACCAAAGATTTGCAGCACAAAGTCCGGCGGTTCGCTTAGATGCTGGATTCTGCGCTCCGTTTGCTGAGACTTCAGCACAAACGCAGTCTTGTTTTTTTGAAACACAGCATTTGCTTGACTTAAAGAGCCTGTCCGCAGCGCTAACAACCCTTTGAGTACCGTTTTTGGTAACTTTGCTTCGTACCACTCACTTTGTCGAGGCAGAAAATTTAGCTGACTAAAATGATTCGTCAAGGCTTTGAATAGAAACTGATGACGCTCTAAGAAGATCGATTCACCTGAGACTAAAAGAGAGTTAATTTCCATGATGGGTTACACCTTTGCGTTCATGGGTTGTGCGATCGCTAAAGGGGTAAATCCTTCAGGACTAATACAAAAGCCTTGGTTCAAATCGATTAGATTTGGATCAGCAAGTCGAGGCAGTTTTTCCCAAGCAGCCTGCTCTCCAAACCGCTTTTGTAGGTATCGGCTTGATTTCCAATTCATGAAATGCAGATACATCATTTCTTCACCCGCTTCGACGGTTAATTTGCCCTGATACCAAAACCACTTTGTTGGATAGCAGTGAGTTCCATCCATCCACGGAAAATCAGATAAAACAGTGCTGAAGCGCTCTTTAAGCAGATGATTTCGCTTGTAGGGATCAAACGTTCCCCATACGCGCCGCGCTGCTGATGGGAGCCGTCGATATCCAAGCAGTAACTTCGTGAAAACTGCCTCATCTACACCCACGTTTGTAGGCTGGCTCATAAGAGACTGCCAGTTAGGAATCTTGCGAAACGCATTCACCCATAATTCAGTGTTTTGAATCAAGAAGAGATGGCCAGAGACGCGATCGGGGTGAGTGGATAAGGTGCTATATCGAAGAACTTCATCGCTATAGAACGCTCTTAAATTCCCATAGATTACATCAATGTCGCTAAAACCAAAGTAGTCATAACCTTCTAGATAGTCGTGATGAATTACGCCATAAGCAGGCCTGAGATTACAAAGGGCGTAGGAAGATTGAGTGTTGAAATTGATCCCCAATTGATCGGAAACAGTCTGTTGATAGTCTTGAAAGCTCATCTGAACAAATCGAACGTTCGTAGGAGCATTCTCAGGAATCGGACAATCTGTAAAGAAAAGCCAATCGATCGTTGGATTCCATCGGCAAGATTCGAGATAAAACCTAAACCATTCAGGCCAATGACCAAAATAGGGCATTAAGAAAATAATTTTTTTCTGCATAAACCTTAATCACATCGAATTACACAAAACAACAGTGGAAATTATCGACTATGGCGCAAAGCAACCACCCGATGAAACAGTTTAGTCAATAACAGTTGATATTGACTAAACTGCTCAGGGACAAAGAAGCGGAGGCATAGCACATAAGTCAGTAGAAATGTAAAAGGTCTTAGAATCAAAGGCATTTGCAGTGAAACTAAAATTCCTGGCACACTCAGTAGAATTGGAATAAAGCAGGGAATCAAAAATCTTCTCAGCGACCAGTGGAACTGTTTACACGCAGTCCACCAGTAAAAGATCGTCCAGATGATCCCCAGCACGATCGCCACCGCCAAACTAACGCCCACAATGCCACCTTGCCAAGCTCCAACTACAAAGCTAAGCACCGCAATCACCGCCATCTGAAGACTGACTTTTGCATTCACATCCGGGCGACCTTTCGCAACCAACATCGAGTAAAGCGGCGAGTTCACCACGCGGAAATATCCATAAAACAATAATCCAGGCAGCACAGTACAAATCGGTATCCAGTTCGCGCCAAAGAGCAGCGTCACAAATTGGGGATCGAAGACCAAGAAGATGATGGCGTAGCTTGCAGCTGCAAAGAACGCGACCTGCTCAACCACTTTGAACAACGCATCTTCTTGCTCCTCGATCGGAAGCTGTGCAAAAACAGGCATTCCCAACTGATTGAGCAAAGAACTCAAAATGCTGGAGACGGTCATAGATAACTGATAGGCAAGGTTATAAAAACCTAAATTGGTGCTTCCTAAAATCTTGCCAACCGTGAAGTTATCCGCATTAAAACTAAGATATAGCCCAATGCTTGATCCCACAGAACCTAGACAAAAGGTGAAAACTTCCGATCGCACTTCTGGATCAATTTGCAGCCTGAAACGGTGTCTTGAGTAGTGCCGCGATAGCAAGCAGTTGATCGACCAAGAAGCAGTATCTCCAATCACAAACGACCAGTATTTGAACCCAAGCAGAGCGGCTCCAGTGGTAAAGACTAATCGGGTCAGCGAGCTGATTAAACTGATATGCGCCAACGCTTGATACTGCATTCGGCGCGTCATAATCCCGCCGTAAACATAAGCAACAGACGATAACACCAGGTTAAACGAGAATGCAATCAGAATTTCAGCCAGGGCAGGTTCACTAAAGAAATCAGCCACGACAGGAGCAGTTGCTACCATTGCCACTGCCAATCCCAGACCGATTAGTAAACTAATCGTGTAGCTCGTATTAACATATTTCGGATTATCCGCGCCTTTATAGATGATAAAAGCTCCGGCTGTGTCTTGGGTGAATAGCGTAAACAGCGACCAAAACACATATGCAATCCCGATCACCCCAAAATCTGCGGGCTGAAGCAATCGCGCCAAAACCATGCTACTGAGAAAGACAAAAATTCGGGTGACAAAGGTGGCGTAGGTAATCCACAACCCACTTTTGATCAGTGAGGTTGGTTTCATAGACTTTTGCTCTGGATTGTTTTCGCAGGAGTCGATCGACTGTGAGAGACATCAAGTGATCGCTGGATTAGTTGCTTAGACAAGGGTGAAAGCTTCACCGCAATCAGTGTCAACATCGATCGAGGGTCAGTGTAAAAGATAGAGCGATCGCTCTCCCAGGCTTGCTGCATCAACTGTTGCGCTTGTTGAGTATCCCCCCCTGTTAGTGCCAAACGGGCTAGGAAACGATACATATAGGCATAGGCAGTTGGTAGATATGGTTCAAGCTTTTCTCTAGAGCGTTGATAAGCCGCTTGCAGCACTTGCTCTTGCGATCGCTGCATTTCCGCCACGTTAAACGAGAGTCCAGACGGGCGAACTCGATAGCAGCACAAGGCGCGAGGTTCCCGGTAGAACCGCCACCGACCTGTTGCGGCGATCCGCAACCAAAAATCGATGTCTTCAGAACTACGAAGGGCTTCGTCAAACTCTCCCACTTCATCAATCAGAACTCGACGAAATACGGCATTTGAGCCATGTCCGACAAAGTTCTTACACAGTAGAGACACTAATGGATCAGCAGCAATTGGCTTGCCACTTAGAGACATCCAGCT
>JACJNX010000014.1 GCA_014695255.1 Cyanobacteria bacterium FACHB-63 | reverse complement strand
CGATACCCCTCAAAGTTGCTCTAATGATTTAGCCTGAAGAAAGACTTCATTTCAAAAGAGCGAATCGTGGATCTCAATGCCATCTTTGCGAATTCCTGGATTCGAGACGGAGCAGCAACACTACTAGCGTTTGGTGTTGCGATCTCGTGGCTGCGTCTGATTGAGTTGCTTGCCGCTCGTGGGCGGCTTGAATCCAAGCTTAGCCGTAAACTGATTCATATCGGAACAGGCCCTCTGTTTGTCCTGTGCTGGCAGTTTTTCAGTGCTGCACCCGCCGCTCGTTACTTTGCCGCTCTCGTTCCGCTGGTGCTGACTGGACAGTTTTTGGCGATCGGACTGGAATGGATTCAGAATCCTCAAGCTGTGCAAGCAATGACTCGCACAGGCAAACCTGCTGAGATTTTACGCGGGCCTTTGTACTACGGTATCGTCTTTACGGTCTGTACGATCGTGTTTTGGAGACATTCCCCGATCGGAATCCTGGCGCTGATGATCCTGTGTGGTGGAGATGGGCTTGCCGACATCGTAGGACGACGGTTTGGCAGCCACAAACTTTTCTTTAACGCACAGAAAAGCTGGGCGGGTTCGTTAGCGATGTTTGTCGGCAGTTTTGCGTTTGGCTTTGGGTTTCTTGCCCTGTTCAACAATTTCCAGAATTTTTATCCTGCATTAGATTTAGCGACGACTGCGAGAAATGTAGCAGCGATTTCACTGGTGGCAACGATCGTCGAAGCCCTACCGTATCGGGATATCGACAATATC
Source organism: Cyanobacteria bacterium FACHB-63 (assembly GCA_014695255.1). Classification (GTDB taxonomy): domain Bacteria; phylum Cyanobacteriota; class Cyanobacteriia; order Leptolyngbyales; family Leptolyngbyaceae; genus Leptolyngbya. The sequence goes on along the minus strand of JACJNX010000014.1, from coordinate 6,331 downwards.
ACCCTCACTGCTGTCGCAATATTATTAGGACTGTGGCTGTTCTGAAGATGGGTTAGCAAACCCAGTGCCATCAAAAAATTAAATCACTCTATGATGAAGCTGATCAAGTTTCACCACAGAGTTAAAGTGTAAGAAGCAGAGCGGTTAGTTAGATATCATTCACTTCAGTTCAATGAATCAAAACTGGGGAATGACTTTTCAGGTGTAACAAAGTAGAGCTGCCTCGTTAATTGGAGAAAAACTATGGCATTAGCAACCACCCTACCTGGGCCATCGAACTACATTGCGTTATCCAAAGCCTATCGAGATGACCCGCTCAACTCCTATGGTCAAGCCTGGAGAACCCATGGCGACTTGATTCGATTCAAGGCAATTCCAGGAGCAGACCTCTACTTCGTAGTACATCCTGATGCCGTCGCTCATGTTCTAACCAGCCACGGGCAAATCTATCGAAAGGCTAAGAGTGTTCATGAACCCCTAGCTTTGCTGCTGGGAAATGGCATCTTGATTAGCGAAGGAGAAAGCTGGCTCCGGCAACGACGGTTGATGAATCCTGCTTTTCATCGACAAAGCGTGATGAATTTAGCCTCTGTGATGACTCGTTTTGCTCAAGCGCGATCGCAGCGCTGGGAACGCTATTCAACCGGCACAGTCATTGATGTCGCAGAAGAAATGCAGCAATTGACGTTAGAAATTGTGGGAGAAGCCCTGTTTAGTACCGGCTTAGACGCTCACATCGACACCTTCTCGGTTGCATTTCGTCGCGCCGCAGAATTTATCAACGATCGCATCAACAATCCCTTCAAAACGCCCATGTGGTTGCCGACAAAAGCGCATCGGCAATTTCTCCACAACCGCGATCGCTTGCAGCACATTGCCCTCGAACTGATTCAAGCGCGGCGACATCAAGGGACTCATCAAGAGAATATCCGACTCGATTTGCTGGCGATGCTTATGGCTGCTCAAGATGCGGATACAGGGGCGCGCATGAGTGACGCGGAACTGCTTGATGAAGTGATGACGCTACTAATTGCAGGGCACGAAACCGTCAGCGTGACGCTTTCTTGGACATTTCATCTTTTAGGCAATCACCCTGAAGTGCGGCATCAACTCCAAGATGAAATTGAGACTGTTCTCAAGCGGCATCCACCAAGTGCAGAGGATTATACGCGGCTTCCTTACACTCGCATGGTGATTGAGGAAGCACTACGCTTGTATCCTCCAGTGTGGGCGTTTTCCCGCGAAACGCTGCGAGACGATGAAATTCAAGGTTACTCGATCCCTTCAGAAACCTTTGTTCTCGTTGGCACTTATTTCACGCATCGGCATCCTGAGTTCTGGAGCGCTCCCGAAGAATTCAATCCGGAGCGGTTTACCGAAGCGGAAACCGCAAAACGCCATAAGTTCGCGTACCATCCGTTTGGAGGGGGGCCTCGAATCTGTATTGGCAATCAATTTGCGCTAATGGAAGCAACTTTAATTCTCTCGACCTTGGTACAACGGTTTGACTTAGAGCCAGCTTCGACTCAGCCCGTCGAGATTGATCCAACTTTTACCTTGCGCCCTAAGGGTGGGCTGCCGATGCGGTTGATCCATCGATCGCCCTGAGCCTATTGAGCAATTGTCTGTCGCTGGAACCGGCGGCGAATTAACTCAACCTGGGTTCTATTTGGAAATCAACAACAGCAATATGCAACTCAAGGCGCGATCGCAGTCCTGCTCGTCACCTTTACTGTGTTGATACAGAATAACCTGTTCAAAGTGCAGCAGCATACACTGTAAATATTGCTATGTCGATCGACTTCAATCATGAGTATTATTTACGATTTAGAACACATCACGACCTACCGCTATCGCAATCCTGTTACTTTCGGGGAACATCGCGCGATTTTCTTACCGAGTATTGGCTATAGTGGGCGCATCTTGAGCTGTGCGATCGACACCAACATTCCTTGTAAAACTCGCTGGATGATGGACACGCTCTCAAATAATGTTGCACTACTAAACTTTGATAAACCTGCAAAAGAACTGAATGTGACGTACCGAGTTAGAGCAGAGCATTTTGGCATTCCGACGATCGCAGATTTTCCGCTCGATGCCCGTGCTGAAGAAATCCCCGTACAGTACACCCCGGATGAATGGAATGATCTCTCTGTGTTCATTCGTCCTCACACCGAAGATTCCGAAGGTCGGCTTGCGGCTTGGACAAAACAATTTGTGGCAGGCGACCAAGACAATACTTTAGATGTGCTGCAACGCATGATGGATAGTATTAACACGACATTGAGCTATCAATCACGAGATGCAGAAGGCACTCAGAATCCGGCTGAGACACTACGCTTACAGTCGGGGACTTGTAGAGATTATGCTTGGTTAATGATCGAAGCGCTGCGGCGATTGGGGTTAGCTTGTCGGTTTGTCAGTGGCTACATTTACGATTCAGCCTTAGACGGTGGTGAAGTGGGCATGACAGGTTCCGGTGCCACTCATGCTTGGGCACAGGTTTATTTGCCGGGTGCAGGCTGGAGAGCGTATGATCCAACAAATCGAATTACAGCCGGATTTGATTTGATTCGAGTTGCGATCGCTCGTCATCCTGGACAGGTGCTCCCGCTTTCCGGGTCTTGGTTTGGTGAGCCGGATGACTATTTGGGAATGGATGTGAGTGTTTCAATTCGCAAGTTAGGAATGTTGCCTGACTTTGAAGTGGCTCCCGCAGTTCCAATGGTGACAGCCTCGCAATAAAAGTCACATTGTTTGCAACCAAAGACAGACGATCGCTCGTCTAGAATTTGCTGTAATGAGATTGAGCTGAATAATCGAGATTAAAGCATGAGCATCGGAGTATGGGTACTGGGCGATCAGCTTTGGACAGGGCAAACTGCATTGCAAAGCTGCAAAGATAGCCCTGAACAAACGCATGTCTTTTTTATTGAATCGCTGCACCATGCTCAACAGTTGCCATATCATTTGCAAAAATTGGTGCTGGTTTGGTCAGCAATGCGCCATTTTGCTGAGGAACTGAAGCAAGAAGGTTGGATTGTGAGTTATACACAATCGATCGACTTTCAAACGCCTTTAATCAAGTGGATTGAGCAATACGGAATTACAGAACTGCGGGTGATGGCTCCGGTCGATCGTCCGTTTATGAAGCTGATTCAGTCACTTGATCTTCCTTGTCCTGTGACTTTTACTCCGAACAATCGCTTTATTTGGCAGGATCAGGAGTTTGTCGATTGGGCACGATCGCGCAAACGTCTATTGATGGAGGACTTTTACCGTGAAGGACGGCAGCGATTTAACGTTCTGATGGATGGGAAGCATCCGGTCGGAGGGCGATGGAACTTCGATCGAGACAATCGTAAGCCCCCCAAAGGTAAATTGTCTCTTCCCGAAGCACTTTGGTTTGAGCCAGACCCGATCACCCAAGACGTGATTGACTGGGTGAAACAATCTCCAAACCTCAAGAATAGTCAAGCCTATTGGCAAGTTGAACCCTTTCAATGGGGAGTCACGCGCACACAGGCATTACAGGTACTAGACTTTTTTATTAAAACTCGGCTATCTAACTTTGGTCCTTATCAGGATGCAATGGTCACAGGTGAACAGACCCTATGGCATGCAATGTTATCGCCATATCTGAACATTGGACTATTGCACCCTTTAGAAGTTGTACAAGCCGCAGAGCAGGCTTATTACGCTAATCGAGATACTTGGGAACTCAATAGCGTCGAAGGCTTTGTGAGACAGATTATCGGCTGGCGTGAATATATGCACGGTATCTATGTCTACATGGGTGAAGACTATCCAGAACGCAACTGGTTTAATCACACTCAACCGCTTCCAGATTTCTACTGGACAGGCGAAACCAAGATGAACTGTTTGCACCATGTTCTCACTCAAGTCAAAGCGACAGGGTATGCTCATCACATTCAGCGATTGATGGTTCTGAATAACTTCGCATTGATTGTAGGGATCTCTCCTCAAGAATTACAGGACTGGTTTCATACTGCCTTTATTGATGGATATGACTGGGTGATGCAAGCGAATGTGATTGGCATGGGACAGTACGCGGATGGTGGCATGATGGCATCAAAACCTTATGCAGCTTCAGCAAACTACATCAATAACATGAGCGATTATTGCAAACACTGTACATACAATCCCCGCAGTCGCACTGGAGAAGAGGCTTGCCCGTTTAACTTCATGTATTGGGACTTCCTTGCACGACATTACGACAAGCTTAAACATAACCCTCGCATGGCTCAGATCTATCGTAACTTAGAGCGCATTTCAGCCGAGGAACTTCAACTCATTCGCGCCGCAGCAGAACAGTGGAGAACTGAACATCTACACACTGAATATCCCCTTCCTTCTACCCCTGCAATTCATGGATCGCCTGACGCAACTCCGCAATCAGTATCTTGAACTGACGAATCACGTTTTACCAGACTTAGCCCGATCGCGCCATTTCCCCGTTCGATACAATCACTGCTTTCAGCGCATTATTCTAGATAATCTATTTGATCGCTGTTGGTACGAAGTCTTAGAACGTAAGCGCATTCCTGCTTATCAACAATTAACCGAAGCACAGCTAGAAAGCGCGATCGCACTGGCGAACAGCATCATCGCTCAGCCTGACTCATACTTAAAGCAACTCAATCAAAACAGCTTAAACTGGCGAGGGAAAGCGATCGGATCAAACTACCAAAAGAGCTAAATTCTGTAGGATTGAAATACTATGCGCTTCTTGCTAGTCAAATCGTAATTTCCTTGTAGCTTGATGTGTAGCTATAATCTTAATTAGTTATATAATCAAGCTTACTCTGGTTGTCAAATTTCCCTATGCCAAAAGCGAAACCCTCAAAGGTTGATCCAGCGATTCTTGCGGCGGTTGCTGACTATTTCAAGGTGCTGTCAGAAATGAGTCGGCTCCAGATTCTGACTTGCCTGAAATCAGGGGCGAAGAATGTCATGGAAATTTCAGAAGCAACGGGATTGGGACAAGCAAATTTGTCTAAGCATCTAAAAGTGTTATACCAAGCAGGCATACTCTCGCGTGAAGCAAGGGGGACTAGCGCTTACTATGAAATCGCTGACCCGATGATTTTTGAGTTCTGTGAGTTAGCTTGCGATCGTGTGGCTGAACGAGCGCAACAACAGGCAGCCAGTTTGAAGGCTTTACGCAACAAAACTTCGGTGTTCTAGCAGAATCAGTAACTAAATATTTACTAATCAGCTTAATAACTGTACAGTTATAAAATAAAGAAAAAATTCTGCATTCTGTGTTTCAATTAAATCTTGGCTACTTCGATAAACCATGAGTAATTCTAAGATGAACCGTATTCTTCCTGCCCTCCGAATTGGTCAGCATATCGCTCGATATCCCATTATTCAGGGTGCAATGGCAGTACGAGTATCAGGTGCAAATTTAGCTGGAGCGGTTGCGAATGCTGGCGGTATTGGGCTGATTTCTTCTTTGGGCATTGGACTTGCCTCTGCTCAGTTTAATCCCCGTAGAAGCAGCAGTTTTTTTGCAGCGAACCGATCGGCACTCATTGAGGAATTGCAGAAGGCACGAATGATGAGTCCGAATGGAGTGATCGGTGTCAATATCTTAGTGGCGACAAGAGATTATCTTGCTTTAGCCCAAACTGCAGCAGCACATGGAGCCGATGTGATTGTGACGGGTGCAGGTTTACCCTTGCAGTTACCGGAAGCGACAGTAGACTATCCCAATGTTGCACTGATCCCGATCGTTGCAGATGTGCAAGCTGCAAAGACGATCTGTGAAACCTGGTTAGAACGGTACGATCGCGCTCCCGATGCTTTTATTGTGGAAAACTGCAAACAAATCGGTGGACATTTCGCGAGTCAGTGTGAGGAAAGCAACACTGAAACAGTTCAGACGGTGATCGCCGAGCTACGGAACTATCTAACCGAGTTAGGGCTTAAGCTTCCGCTGATTGTTTCGGGAGGCATTTGGGATCGAGAAGACATCGATCGTGCGATCGCAATGGGTGCAAATGGAGTCCAAATCGGAACACGCTTTATTACAACAGAGGAATGTGATGCCGATCGACGCTACAAAGAATTTTATCTCCAGGCACATCCCCAAAACGTTGTAACGGTTCCTAGTCCGGCTGGAAAGCCAGGTCGAGCATTACACAATGAGTTTGCAAAACAAGCAATGACTAACGCTCCCACGCTGGAGCGGCGCTGTATTGCAAACTGTCTGAGCCATTGTCTCTGTCGCGATACAGGCAAAACTTACTGTCTGCTTCAAGCACTCTCCAAAGCATCCCAGGGAGATGTAGAACAGGGTTTAATC
>JACJNX010000139.1 GCA_014695255.1 Cyanobacteria bacterium FACHB-63 | reverse complement strand
GTTCTGTGCAGAGGCAGCCATGGAAAATGAAAAAGCGTTACAGGCTTTCCCCCCTAAGGGGATGAATGCGAGAAGTCGCCGAGTAATATCGACCCGTGCTGCATCTCCTGCGAGCACTGACGAAGGCGGATTAAATTTAGGTCAAGTGGGTGCTACGCTGCGACGCAAGATTCCAATCATTTTGGGCATGGCAACGGTTGTCTCGTCAGGGGCACTCCTGAAGGCAATGACCAATAAGCCTTCCTATCAGTCTGGATTTGAAATTCTGACGAAGCCCGTTACCGCTGAATCTCAAGTTCTCTCTTCTGTCCCTCAAACCTTGAGTAATCGGGAGCAGCAACAGCAACAGTCCGTGCCTGAAAAAGCGATCGATGATACCAAATTGAAGCTGCTCGAAAGCCCGCGTATCTTAGATCCAATTGTTCAAACGCTCAAGCCGAAATACCCAGACCTTGACTATGAGAAGCTTTCGAGCAAATTAATCGTCACGCCACTTCCCAAGACTGAAGTCTTAGGCGTTAGCTTTGAAGATGAAGACCGCGAGAAGGTCAAAGATGTCTTAAGGGTGGTTTCTCAGGCGTATCTCAAATATAGTTTAGAAGAGCGCCTTGCCGATGTACAGCAAGGCATAGAGTTTGTCGATGCGCAGCTACCGCAGCTACAAGCGCGAGTAGAAACGCTACAGGATAAGCTGCAACAGTTCCGACAGCAAAACAATTTGGTTGATCCTGATGCAGTGGGCAAAAGGCTATCTGATCAAACTGCCACGATTGAGCAACAACAGTTAGAGACAGAAGTCAAGTTTGCCGAATCATCTGCAACCGCAGATCGGTTACAGCAGCAGCTTGCCCAAGGGGAGCAGCGCTCTGTATCATCCCCCGCGATACGAGATAATACTCGTTATCAAGCACTGCTTAATCAACTTGCAGAAGTGGAATTGCAGATGGCGAAACAGTCGAGTACGTTTAAGTCAAAATCTCCTCAGATTCAAGCGCTGCAATCCCAACTCAACAATCTGCAACCTTTACTGGAGCGTGAGGGTGGTCGTACAGAAACCGACGCTACGAGCCGTGTGCGAGAGTTAGGAATCCGGAAAGAAATTTTGGGGCAAACGCAAGAATTACTCAAACAGCGAGTCAAACAGCTATCGGTCATTTCGCGGCAATACTCGGATGTTCAGCAAGACCTTAAGATCGCAACCGAAAACCTGAATCAGTTTCTCACTAAGCGAGAGGCGCTTCGAATTGACGCAGGACAACGAAAAGTGCCTTGGCAAATTCTGACTCCTCCGGGCGAACCTATACCTTCATCGAGCAATGTCAAGCAGACTGGTGCGTTGGGTGCGATACTCGGACTTCTGCTTGGTGTAGGAGCAGCACTGATATTGGAGAAGATTAGCAATGTGTTGCGGACTCCAGAAGAAGCGACTGATCTTGCTAAATTACCGCTTCTAGGTGTCATTCCTTTTCATCCAACTTTGATCGAGCCTGAACGCTCTTCATTGGTGAGCGCTGTCCCTGCACCGGAACTTGCTACCATCGTAAGCCAGGTTCGTCAGAAGATTGGACAGGGTTCAAAACTCCATAATTACACCTCTTCGCCCTTTTCAGAAGCGTTCCGATCGCTCCAAACTAACATTCGTTTACTAA
>JACJNX010000138.1 GCA_014695255.1 Cyanobacteria bacterium FACHB-63 | reverse complement strand
CTCTACTACCTGTAAGTGTGCGAGAAATGCGCCGTTGTTTGGGGCAATGGGTGTTCCAGATCAAGCAGAGTTTTGAGCACTTTGTGCACTGGCAACAGTGGCGCAGGATGCATGGCAGCATCGCCCAGTACTATCACTACAAGCGCCGTGCAGTGCGGCTTTCAGACGATCTACAACTGTAGTAATAGTATTACAGTTGTAGATAGATTAGACTGAAGAGAACTATCTAAGATAACTGTTGTATGGATAGGATCTCGATTGCCCCTTCCCAAGTCTTTCTAACTGGACAGGCACTAGAAGCGATCTGCGAGTGGAGTAACACGCTGAAATCGTTTCAGCAGCGATTGAGTCCTTACTTTGCTCGAACTGAAGCGCGTCAAGCAGCTTTCAATTACATCCAAGCCTTGCTGAGTCCCGTCGAGCGGAAAAATGGTTGGCAAATTGCTGAGCAGGTGGGCAACGCGAATCCTTACCGAGTTCAACATCTGTTAGGACGTGCCCAGTGGGATGCGGAAAAAGTCTGTCATGAAGTGCGGCAGTATGGGGTCGAAGGTCTCAGCGAATCCGACGACATCTTCGCAGTGGATGAAACAGGATTTCTCAAACAAGGACACCAGTCGGTCGGCGTCCAGGTTCAGTATTACGGCACAACCGGACATCTGGAAAACTGCCAAGTGGGTGTCTTTTTAGCTTACATCACTGGCAAGGGTCATAGTCTGATTGACCGTCGCCTCTATTTGCCGAAATCTTGGGCAGATGATGCAGACAAACGGTCTAAAGTAGGAGTGCCAAAAACAGTGAAGTTTGCCACCAAAGCGCAACTCGCTCAACAGATGTTGCAATCGGCATGGGACGCTGGGCTTCGTTCTGCTTGGGTGGTTGCCGATGAAGTGTATGGCAACGATGCTGGCTTCTGGTGGTGGTTAGAGAAGACTGGGCAACAGCCTTACGTACTCACTGTGAACAAGAAACAGTCAGTGGTGATAGGGTGGCAGCCTTATCGAGCCGAAGCAGTTTGTCAATCGCTGTCCCCTGAGCAATGGCAACGCTTGAGTTGTGGTCAAGGCAGTAAAGGAGAACGGGAGTATGAATGGGCTAGGGTTGCGATTAATTGTGGCGATTCTGGAGAATTCCAGCGGTGGTTAGTGTTTCGTCGCTCTCTCGAACAGATTGACTCACCACAACACATCAGCTACTACCAAGTCTTTGCTCCAAAAGATACATCATTAGCGACGATTGCTAAGGTTGCAGGAAAGCGCTGGGGTATCGAGGAGTGCTTCAAACTAGCAAAGAGTCAGTTAGGACTAGCAGATTACGAGGTTCGTTCTTGGGTCGGTTGGCATCGGCACATGACGTTAGTCATAGCGGCACAAGTATTTTTGAGCGGATTACGGGTTCAAGTAGAACCGAGGATCAAAGAGGCTGAGAGTGCGTCCCCCCCTTTGGCTCTAGTTGGCTCTCTGGGTGTGTTCAAAGCGCTCAGAAAATTATCATCAAACTGAGTCCATGGGAGATGCAGCGTTGGTTGTGGAGGCTGTTGTTTCCCAAAGTTTGGTCTCTTGAATCGATTTTGCATTGGTCTTACTGGCGCAGAGTGCATCAAGCAGTCGCTCGATATCATCACTACCGCAAACGTTCTCAATCCTAGATCTACAACTGTAATACTATACGATTTCGCAGAAATCCTACCGAATTGGCAGAGTCGTGCAAGCGATTGCGCAAAACGCAGGTTTCAAAGCCAAGCCAGGGCATCTGGAAATCTTCCCCAACGCCCGCCCCTATCAAGAAAAACTCAGCCTTTACGCTGGACATCGCCCGCCACTCCAATTGGGCTCTTACCTGCTCAACCAGAACTTTGAGCTCATCTTCACCACCGAAGCCGAATTTGTACGGCAATGGACATTTGCCCAAGCGCGAAATGAAGTCAGCACTGAAACGATGAACCAAGCGTGGAAAACCGCGCAACGACAGGAACGCGCGATCACCAAGAACGCCGCGAAATTCCTCACTCGATGCAGAGATCGAACCCGGTTGGACCGGATATGGACAAACCAATTGGATTCTGAGCAAAGTTGCCGATCGAGAATTTATCTTCCGGCATGTGCTCTCAGGCGGAGCACCCCTTGAAGGAGAAGCTCTCGTCGCTGCAATTCAGGGCGTTGTCACCGCCCTCCCTGGCTATACTGAATTCTGTCGTCATCAAAACGACATTGAAGATCGGGTACGAAGCTGGGCCCAATGCGTAGAAAAACACCGATATCACTATGGCGGCACCAAAGCGAAGCTAATGGGTAAGACTGAAGCGCGACCCAAATCTCCTAACCAAAACGTGCTCAAAGCTGAAGACGCCCAACGGCGCATTTGTGAAGCCGTTGCAGACCTCGTCGCTAAAGACGATCTACCCAGCGCCATCACCGCCCGGCGCAAAGCGATCCAGCGGTACGGCATCAGTCCTACCACCCTGAACAAATATCGATCGCTCTGGCACCCTGCTGAACTAGATCACACCCTTGAGCAACAGGAAGAAAACCCTCCTGTTGAAACAGTGCCAGAAGTCTTATCAAATCAGGAAGAACACACCCCCACCCCAAATAAGCTTTTAGATGCTCCCGCTGCTCCCCCAAAGCAAGCGGGCATCTCTGATCGAGAAGGGGGGGGGGACTTTTATACCACTAGAGTTAAGACAAAAAGTGCTGTCTTGGATTGAGCAAGTTCGGCAACAGCAAGTAGACATCCAATCTAGTGTTGCTTCACTCGAGGCGAAACGCCAACAACGTGCCGAAGCACAGCACCAGTTCCAATTGACGCAATGGTTAGAATCTGGTGATCCAATTTTGATCAAAGAAGCGAGAGAGCGACTTGGACTGCTGCCACCACCAACGTGAGAGCTTTGTAAGCTAAGCTTCCTCATTCTTTTTGCATTGCCATCAGAAAATAACTCGTATAATCGATCGTACTCATGTACTACTAGATTATGGCTCAACCTGATTCTGCCGCTACTGCCAGCTATTCGCTTGATCGAGATGAACTCTTATGGATTCGGAGTCTCAAGCTTCTGACCAGCAATCGCGACTATGTATTTTTTGCCTTACAAGTTGATTATCCAGGCAAGTTGAATCCTGCGATTAGTGTGGCTGCTTTCTGTGCGCCCGAAGGGATCAGCCACGCTGCACGTTGGGAGTTGGATGAGGGAGATTTGTACAAAGCGTTAGGTGAGTTGTGGAAGAAAGGCATTGTTGTGTTCAGGGGGTGACAACGAAGCTACAAGGCAGACTGGATCAGGGAAATGGCGCGGAAACCTCGCTGGAAAAAGCGGCGTTTTTGGGGTTTGAGTGCCATGAGTTGATGCGCTAAGGATGACCATAAATTGAGGCTGTTGATCCATAAACTTCCGTATAGTCCGATCCAGAATTGACTGTGGCGATGTCGAGCGCGTTTCGGTTCTTTGGCACGACCGACATAACGCTGCACTTGTTTTTTGCGAATGCGCTTTCCCTGGATTGAGGCAATCGAGTAAGCAAGGGTCATGAGTACGAGTAAGGCAGTGAAACGGTGAGGGTCAGCACGGCAATCTTCGAGGTGATAGCCGCCGGATTTCAAGTCCTTAAATCCCGGTTCAATGCAAAACCTGAAGCCGTAGTGAAACAGCACTTGGTTCACACTGGTGAGATTAGTGAGCAGATACCAAACATCAGGCGGAGTCGATTGAGCGTAAGCCCGTTTCTGATAAATCACGAGATGATGGCGACCGAAGCCGCGTTTTTGGGTCACCTGGACTTGCGGATATTGTTCAGGAACACCTGGAGACTGCGGCAGGTCATCGAGCCGCGAGAAGCTTGCTCCTGTCTGGGGTTGAACGGTTGTACTCTTAGGTAAACGAAACACAAACCAGACTCGGTTCTGCACCCACCAGGCAGCAAGTTCGATACTGTGGAATTCTCGGTCTCCCAATAAGACAAAGCGGCGTTTTTTCAACAGTTGAAACACAGGGCGCAACACTTTTTGTTGATCCTTGAGAGAACTCTGTCCTTGTTTGTCGAGCCACGTCCAATACAACGGAATGGCTCGGTTCTGATACACAAAGCTAACCATCATCAGGTTATGTTCATCCCATTGTGTCTGGTCAAGGACAATCTGTAAGGTCTGACCATGCGGGATGTGTTGCTTGATCCACTGTTTAGCGATGGGAAACCATAACGCTTCGGGTGTCATCTGCGGCAAGCGCAAGAATCGTTGCAGTCCGTCGCCGACTCTCAAATAGAATCGGTTGGGGAAATAGCGTTGCAAGACGTTCGATGGTAATCCTGCGTTCTTGCTGCAACAGTTCGACTAAGATTTCCAGGGTGATGAATTGAGCTTCTGAGAGTTGCGACTTTAAGCAGGATTGATAGAATGTAGGCAACATTTTTAACAATTCAGGAGTGAATCGATTGGTTTCACTCCTTTTTTTCTGAGCTTATCGCTGCAATCCGGCAGCGCTTCTGGTTTTCAAGCTCGTTGTCACCCCCTGAAATTGTTGTGTCAATTTCTAGCCAACTGAACCTTCAACTCTCCTAGCTTGCTCCAAGGCACCCTGCGTGTTCGGACTTCTGCTGGGTGCGGCAGCTAACCAAGATTTGGAAAAGCGAATTCAATGATAACGGTCGCGCTCACCGGAGACAGAAGACTTTTGCAACTTAACCACTATCTAGGGCATTTCGGTGCAGCGCTGTTGTTAGGTGTACGCTGCAATCAATCAGCTTTTCACAACTGTTTTTGCCATTGGTAATTCCTGCCAATCATGTGAAAATCCACAGAAGCATTTAATTCAAGTGCTGGGTCAGTTTCTTCTTCTGAGGTTAAACCACCATGTGAGACAAATACAGTGGTTGCACCTAGTTGTTTTAGGCGAAGCATTCCCTCGTACAGTAAGTTTTTGGTCAGACCTCTTCTCCGATAATTGGGATGACACCCCAACGGTTCAAATACGCCTACTTCATTCCTCGCGTCAAACCATGCTGTGCAAAAAGCAACGATCTGTCCAGCCGGAGCAGCGACAACCAAATCTAGATCCTGACGATAGGTGAGTGCTTGAGCCATCATTGTCTGGTACTGCGCTGGGGTGATTCTTGAACCCCCAGCAGCAATTTCGTGTAAAGCTGCTCGTTGCTCGATATCCTTTAAGTCAGAGATAGAGCGAATCAGATAGCCTTTGGGCAGCGTTGTTAGTGGAATTGAAGCACTAAGATCTCGTTTGCCGTAATAGCTGAACTCCTCAGTCCGCTCATAACCGCGCCGTTGAGCAATATCCTGTCTCTGGTGATCACAGTCAAAAACGTTAATCTGGTTCACCCAGGTAATAGAATCAGCAGGCTTAATCTGAAGACGTTGTTGCTCTACCCAAGCCAGCATCATGTTTTCCAGGTTTCGATGATGATGGCAAACGTAATCTGCTCCATCAGCATTGAGCCATACGAAACCTACTATTTTTTCAAATGGATCTTTCCAAATTTGTGCGGTTTGAATATTGTCTGGATTATTCTCCCAAATGTATCGCCAGTAATCGAGATCCGCAACGCTTGGATAAAGTTAATGTTGAGGAAGTGAATAATTGTCTGCGATTAAGTTATGCATATTCTCCTGTGCAACTTGTCATGACCAATCCCGTGCCTTTACTGAGAAGAAATCGGTGTCGATCGGTGCCACCGGAGAAGCTCACCCCCGAAACGCGATGAGCTTAGCGAATGTTACCTACAATTCGGTACTCACCTGGGCAAATCCGCTAATGGCTGATCTAGAAACTCAGTTACTTGTGCTGCTATTTGGGGAGCACCCAATCAAGGTGGGCATGGCAGGCAAAGAAGCGGAAATTATTAGAATGTTAAGAAATGATCCGCAGTATCGTCAGTTATTTGCTGCTGCATTTAAAGACAAAGAAATTAGCATCAATATGGCGTTGCTCAATTTTGTCTTTGCCGAATCCTTGCCCCATCGGTGACGTTCTCCAAGTTGCGCTGCTTCTAGCGTGACATCTTTTCTCGTTGTTACTGCTCGGCTTAATCTAATTTTTCGAGATGCCCTATCCTTTGAAGTATTCGTTTTAACCGATGTAAGGAATATCTGGAATAAATTTCTATTCTTTCTAACAAAGAGGTCTCAACCAAATAACTTTGGAGTATTTCCTGATACTCCACTTCTAAATTCTGATCCAAATCTACTAGACCCCAAGCAAATAGTTTATTTGTTGCTTTCCTTAACTGTGGAAAATTAGTCCGTAAACTATTTGCCTGACAAAGTAATGCTCTTGCATAGCGTTTTTTCTGCCTATCATCTTTGGTATTAGAATTGTATGTATTTTCATCATGCATCCTAAGAATTGATAATGATTGGTTTAGAAAAAAACCTTTGCTAATGGCTAAAGAAGAATATCTTAAATAAGCATCGCTACTTATTCGAAGATATTCAGGAATGGGAAAAATCTTCTCTGCCAACGAGCGTTTGAGCGAAATTGCGGAAGTCGCAGGTCCCCAAACAGGAATAATTGCTTTTTTGATAATCTGACTTCTAAAATCAATTACACATGAATGTTCGCTTGGTGGTACTGGATAATCAACAATTACTTGATCCAAAGTTTTGTGAGTGTATCTTAACGGGTGAAAGCACCAACCGATTTCTGAACTGGTTTGAAATGAACTAACGACTTTATCGACCTTATTAGGTAAAAAAATATCATCTGCATCCAGGAAACAGATGATCTCTCCATGGCTTTGCTTAAATCCAGCATTCAGTGCAGAAGACTGTCCTCCATTAGCCTTGAAAATTGCATAAACAGAGCCCTTATATCTAGAAATTACCTCTTTAGAATGATCGCTTGAACCATCATCAACCACTATTATTTCTATGTTTGAATAGGTTTGAGAGAGTACACTTTCTATTGCGTCTGCGACAAAACATCCCTGATTAAAGCCATCAATAATCACACTGACTAGGGGCATTGATTGTAATAAGCGATTTGACATTATGTTTGTCCCTTAATTACACTTACTTGTCGTGAAGTAGCTTGTTCGGTTTGTAGTTCTTTTGCTTGAATTGAATCAACAACCTTCTAAGCTTCGTGCCATAAAACTTTTTGAAGCTAGCTGGACTACTATAAATTCGATATTCGAATAGTAGCTTATTACTGGCTACATTTGAGAAGAACTTATTTTATGCATCAGCTTGCTAACCTCATCACTTTTTTGAACGATGAATCGGATTAACTGACAAATTTTTCTTATGATTTCGTTATTAACTGCAGTTCCCGTTGGTAAGGAAAGAACTTTTTGAGTCAGTCGCTCAGTTTCAGGTAGTAACAGTTTGCTGTTAGGAAAGTACGATCGGTAGGGTTCCATGTTGTGACAGCCGGGAAAGAAGTAACGCCGTGCCAAGATATTTTCAGCCTGTAAAATTTTGACAAGTTGATCCCGAGTAATTCCTGCTTGTTCCGGGTCAATTTCTAGAATAATATACTGATAATTATTCTTTTCAAACTCGTTGTAAGAAATTAAACTAACACCAGGAATATTAGACAACTCACGCTGGTAATGCTGATAATTATCATAGTTGATATCAATGAAGCTATTGATACTCTCTAGATTTGTCAGTCCCATCGCGGCACAAATCTCACTCATTTTGCCATTGGTGCCGCTATAAATCACATTGTCATAACCGGGGCCAAAACCAAAGTTTTTCATAAGGCGCATTTTACTTGCGAGTTGTGCGTCATCTGTTACAACAGCACCGCCCTCAAATGTATGCATGAATTTAGTTGCATGGAAACTGAAAACAGACGCTTCCCCAAAGTCTCCAATCAACTGTCCTTGATGAGAACACCGGAGCGCATGAGCCGCATCAAACATTAATTTCAGGTTATGACGATAGGCAATGTCGGTAAGTGCCTCTATATTGCAAGGACGTCCCCAAACGTGAACCCCTACAATTCCTGTAGTTTTAGGGGTGATGAGTTGTTCAACCTTGTAAGGGTCAATATTATGGGTTAAGGGATCGACATCGCAAAAAACAGGGGTTATTTCCTGCCATTGCAATGCATGGGCAGTGGCCACAAAGGTAAAGGAAGGAACAATAACTTCGCCCTTCAAGCCTAAAGCACGAGCTGCAATTTCAAGGGCTATGGTTCCATTGGACATTAAAACACAGTGCTTTCCACCTGTGTAATCTAAAAGACGTTGCTGGAGTTCATTCACGTAGGGACCATCATTGGTTAGCCAGCAACGTTCTAAGATGTCTTCGGCACGTTCCAAGAAGCGTTTCTTGTCTCCATTGTTGGGGCGTCCAACGTGAAGCTTGTCTGGAAATGCAGGTGAACCACCACCGAAAAAAGCGAGTTCCTCTACCTTAGTAATTACTCTATTTTCTTGAGCTTGCATTATCGAAACCCTCCTATCTGAGAAGTACAGTACAATCTAATAAAAAAGCTGAGACTGCGTTAATTTCTCCGTTCTTGAGCATGGCTCCAATCTCGGATGGGTTAAAGCCATTACCGGGGATGAAGAACTGCCCGCCAGCCATAGCAACAGCACGACAGCGGCCAAAGCCAAACGAGTGGTAAACTGGCACGCCAATATACTCGCTAATGCTGTCATCTATTTGCATCAGTGAATTTAGACGTTTCACCACATCAGCTAAGTTGTTGTGGCTTAAAATCACTCCCTTTGGGGAACCTTCGGTGCCAGAAGTAAAGGAGATAAGAGCGACATCGTCTGTTTCTACCACAGTGAATTGTCTTCTCATCCAGTTTTGGCCCGATTAGGCATTACAACCTGCCCTACACTCGCTGCATTGATACGATCGTGATCGTCTGTGGATCTCAGCGGTATCGCAATGTTTTCAGCCTCCATACATCGGAACATCATCTCGATATATCGGTATGGTTAGCCGCAACGATCCAAAAGCGGGTAGAATTCCTCAACAATGTGTTCACCTAATTAACCTCTGTCTCTACCGGAATTTAGCAAAAGTTTCTATATGCAATACCCCGGACAGTTTTTGATCAGATTTTGAAGCTCAAACCCTTATTCCGCCGTGAGCAGGATCTTTTATTCAAAGTTAGCGTTACCCCTAACTTTGAATAAAACGCTAAAACCTTGAACTATAGGCCCTGAAAGCCCTATGAAATCCTCAACAGAACTGTCCGGAGTATTGTATATGGCATGATCAACAAAAGCCCCTATAGAAACTATATCCTAAATACAAAAAATACTTTAAGCAAATTGTGTTGATTTCGGTGTTTTCCATGAATAAACCATGAAGAAACTAACGCGATGTGCGACTAAATTTTTTGCCAAGAAAGTCCCGCAGGATGAAGCTAGAAGTACAGCGTTTCTATAGCAGGCCTGTTTGAGATATAAGATTAGCCATAGCAATAAAGTTTTGGAAAATCGAACCCCGTATCCTGGAGAAATTTCACAAACATCTGCTTCACTTGAGCAAAGGTATCACAGCGGTAGTAACGTGGCGCAGATAAGTTTTTGCCTGCAACCAAATGTCCTCAATCGGATTCTGCTCTGGAGCATTTGGGGCAAAGCAAATACAGCGAATCTGCCACTCGGCTTCGGGTTTACCTCCATTGAGTTGTTCAAGGAATGCTCGTAATTCCTCAGAACAATGATACTTTGCTCCATCCCAGAACAGCAGCAAGCGTTGATTCGGATATTGTTTTAAGAGCGCTTTGAGAAAAGTAATCGTATGCTCCGAATTGCCTTTCGGCAGTCCTTTGACAAACACTTCACCCGTCAAGTAGTCTACGGCTCCGTAGTAGGTCTGTCGTGTCCGAGTGTTGAGGATCGGAACCTCAGTACGTTCGCTGGTTTTGCCCCAAACATAGCCGAGGATGTTGCCCCAAAGTAAATGACATTCATCCAGCATCAAGGCACGCACTGTTCCCTCACCCAACTCCACTCGGTGTTGTTGCAGGACGCGCTCGATTTCGACTTTTTTGCCTCCACTGCTGCCTCATCGTGTTTCGGATTTGCACTCTAAGTTTTTTTCCAAGATAATCCAGCCCCTGCCATCAAGTCATAGTAACTCTGCCGGGAGCGAAACTCGACCTGATAGGTCTGCCACAGATGCCGTTGCAGGTCTTCTAGATGCCAATAGTCTTTTTGTTGCAGCCATTCCAGAACGGCTTGCTGCTCCGCCTCGGTGAGGTAGCTCGCTCCGCCTTGATATCCCATCCTTAATGCCTTTGCTCCCTGCTGCTCATAGATTCCTTGCCAGGTAGTCCTAAACAGGTAAGGATAAAATGAGAGGCGATGTTTAGGTTTTCCTGGTGTCGCAGTCATGCTTTCTTGTCCAAGTTGCGCGTCAAAACACACGGTCAAAAATGGCAAAATCCATAACGGCAAACAGAACTACCGCTGTCGGGACTGTGGACGACAGTTCGTGCAAGACCCACAGAACAAACGAATTGACCAAGCGACCAAAGACTTGATTGATAAACTGCTGTTGGAGCGTTTGTCGTTGACCGGAATCGCGAGAGTCACCAGGGTGTCTGAGCTATGGCTGCAACGCTACGTGAGCGCTAAATATGCTGCTGTGCCGCGACGAGTGAGCGTGAGCGCCAAAAAAAGGGGCGATTAACGATCCAGTGTGACGAGTTGTGGTCGTTCGTTTCCCACAAAGGCAACAAGCAGTGGGTGTGGTTAGCGATTGATGCAAAGACACGCGAGATTGTCGGGGTTCACATTGGAGACCGTTCAGAACTCGCAGCCAAAGCGTTATGGCAATCTTTGCCTGGGGTCTATCGGCAATGTGCGGTCTGCTATACCGACTTTTGGGCAGCTGATGCAGCAGTCCTACCGAGCAAACGTCATCGGGCGGTGGGAAAAGAAACGGGGTTGACCAACCGGATTGAACGATTCAACTGCACCTTACGCCAAAGAGTCTCGCGACTGGTACGAAAAACGCTGTCGTTCTCGAAGTCGTTGGACAACCACATTGGTGCAATTTGGTACTTTATTCATGACTACAGTGCATCCTTACCTGTTTAGGACTACCCCCTCTCGTTGTACAACGCCTTCAGGTAATGCAGTCCCACCATCAATCGCACGGGCAGAGCAGGACGACCGCCCTCTGCACTCATCGTTGTCCCAAACTCTTGCTCTAAGCTCTCCCAATCCAACAGATTTGCTAGTTTGAACAAGGCATGTTGAGCGTTGAGTTGGTCTTTCAGTTTCGCTGGCTCTGGGGCTGATTTTCCTGATGCTTTTTTGGAGAATCCGGTCATGAGTTTTGCAAGGTTTTGAGAGCCTTGGGCGATTTTCTTGCAATATTACCATTGTTGCTCATCGTCTAGAACTTCCTCCCTGATTACACTTTTGGGTTTTTCAAGGACGACTAAATAGAAGACCCATGCCGTTTTCAGGCAACCCTTGCTCGGGTGGGAACAGCAGTACATATCGACTCAAAATGCAAGGTTTTTAGCCCATGAAGACGATTATCCCTGCACTTTAGCAGTTCTAGATCTATCTGAAAATCCCAAGGGCTAATCATTTAAAGCTTTTTCAGCAAGTCCTACTTAGGAGCTGCGGAAGGGAAAATTTTTTGGCCTAGCCAATTTAGATCCTTTGCAAATTCATTAAATACAGTACTAATGAATTGCTGCTTTGTCATAGGAAATAGCTGTTCATAGGGATGAAAAATTCTGGCACCGCTCTCAGTACTTAAGTGGCGATAAATCGGTATCAGTGAAATCTCTCGCTTAGCCGGATTTAATGGGTTTGGATTGAGTCTTAAGTAGAGAGAGTTCCACGCCCGTCTCACCGGGTTTTTTGCCTGAAAAACTGGATCGGTATCCACCCACCAAGCCTGGAAGGGATGGTCTTGGCAAAAGGGGGTTCCAAATATTTGGGCGTAAATTGGAATTCTATACTCCAAAAATCCCAATTCTGGTTCTTCGACTTTCGAGTATTGTTCTAAAAAAGTTCTGGGAAAGCCTACAACGATGAATAAACATCCCAATGGGTTTTGGTCGTAGTCATAGGTCTTGCGGACATGCGTTAAAAATTCGAGATACCGCTGCCTCAGGTCTGGAATCTTGGGTGAAACCCATTGCCAATCATTCTCAACTTCTGCAACAGGTCGAAGCCCAGATAGCAAAATTTCGTCTTGCTTGAGCATCGAGAAAAGTTCCTCAACGGCTCCAAAAACCAGCATATCCCACTGAACAACAACGATCGTATCCCACTCCAGATCTTTGCCGCGATCGCGGTACCAGTGGGTGATCATTAAGTCTCCCTGAATCCACTTCCAATAGGAATCTTTCGCTTCTGAAAACACGTAAAAGTCGTCTAGATAAGAACTTAAAGCTAATTTGTATTGGTCTATAGATGCCAGATCTCCTCCATACAAGCCGTAGACAGGTATCGTAGGATTATGCTGACGCAGGATTGCCAGACGATTTTGACAGATTTCCGGCTCCTTATAAAACCAAAACAGAACAGCTAATTTCATGGAAATACCATCGCATTTTATATTTCTACAGCAACCCGACTGAATTGTGAGCAAGAATAACTTAAGAAATTTTTCTCACAAAGTCTCTCATCCTTAATCCACCATTAATGGTTGCTATAGACCATCTCAAGCAAGAAATGCTATTTATTTCTAAGAGATTTCCACACATCTAGCGCAATCGGCGGCGTAAATCTCTTAATCCACCACTTCGTATCTTTCCTGGCAACAACCCGTCCATCTTTAACTCTGTAATCTGTACTTTTCTTACTTGCCCCTAGAACCGTTTCGCCCGGCCGCTTCAAAAACAATGCTCCATAACGTTCTCCCCCATCCATTACTTCTCCTTCTGGTCTGCTGGCAGTGAAGTAGTAGAGGGCGATCGATTTCCGCGTCCAACCATCCGGACAAGTGAGAGGTTCAGGATGACCATGAAAAGCCCAATCAGTAATCGTAAAGACAACCATCCGATTGTAAATTGGGAGAATCCTACGGACACACTCAGACATGGAAGAATTCCACAGTTCTAAATGACCACCATACTCTTCTTGCCAATCTTTATTCAAATAGAGCAAGACATTTAAACGGCGTTCAAGTTTTAGTTTGCCATGTTTACTATAATCTGCATGAATGCCTAATTTGCCGCCTTTTGGAATTTGGTGTAGCCCTCCCCCGAAGAAGTAGGGGTCAGGAATCAGATTATCGATCCCTGTTAGGGTTTCTAGAAACTTCAGAAAAGGAGGTGAGTTGAATTGGTACAGAAGAAGATTAGTAAAAACACCTAATTTATCTTCTCCCTGGCTTTCCAACTTTGCCTCAAAGGAGGTTTTATATTGTTTCCATATTGGATTGTCAATACTCGGAAACTCATTTAAGACCCCATTGAGTGCCTCTTCAGGCAAGACATTATCGAGAACAATGTGGGGAAATGGCAGAGCAGAACTATATTGCTGTCTGTTCTCAAGAGCAATCTTTTGGAGCGCGTTCGCATCAAGATAAAGTTTCATAGTTTGGAGATTCTAGACTTAAACAACTGTTGAATAGTAGATGCTAAGGTTCTTCCTAAATAAGACATAATGAGTTTCCTCATCTGTGTACGCTAAGCTGGAGCAGTCGTAATAAGTTGAGTTCCAGAGGTGCCCAAAATACGGAGATACTTCTGAGTCGCCATTTCCAGGCCAAATTGCTCAAGCCAACTCGATTCAATCAACTTTTGCCCATCCGCCAAAACTTCTAGAATTGCATCACCAAGCGCATCGCTATCACCTACCGGGGTTAGATGGCCATATTTTCCACCCGCTAAAATCTCCGAAGGGCCACTTTCACAGTCAGTCGAAACAACCGGAAGCCCCAAGGCCATTGCCTCAATTAGAACAGTGGGTAACCCCTCCCATGCTGAAGATAGGACAAAGACGGACGATCGCGCCATATACGCATAGGGATTTTGCACGTATCCTGATAAATCAACGTCGTCTTGAACACCCAATTCTTGAATTAAGGCTTCAAGCTGGGGGCGATCGGGTCCCCAGCCTAAAATTACTAATCGGGCGGGTCTTACCTGCCGCACTTTAGCAAAAGCTCGAATTAAATTTGGAAAATCCTTCTGTGCCTCAAGCTTACCCACTCCAATTAACACAGGCACGTCGGGCGAGTTAAACCAGGGATGATCAACTGGCTCCTCCGCACTGGTAAACAACTCAGGAGTAATGACTGGGTTATAAATTGTTTGAATGCTACTGAGGGGAAGGGAGGCAGTTTGCGCCAGATCCTTTGCCACTCCATTGGAAACGGCAACAATACCATCTGCCCCAGGGTAAAGCAAGCGAGCAAACAGTGGAGCTAACCGAGCTTTGAATTTGCTGCCATGACGACTGGTTTGAGAAAGCTGATTGTGCTCTGCAACAATAATACGAGTTGGTACGCCAGCAAGCCGCCCAGCAAGCAGCGCCATCTCATTCAAGTAGTGATCGGCAGCCAGCAGGGCAAACGGGTGTTCGCACCGCAAATACTTCACCAACCCTGGTAAACTCAGGGACAGTTTGGGTTGCTTCAGGTCAATAATTCGGGTTTCCCCAGGCATTCGCCATAGATGAGGACTTTCTGCCCGATTTAAAACCAAATCGATACTAATGCCGGATCGCACAAAACCGTGAGCTAAATGGGCCGTAATGCGCTCAATGCCACCTCCACCAAATGACCCGATAAAAAAGGCGACACGAGAATTAGGTTGAGACATTTGCTGCTATTCCCCAAACAGATGAAATAGGCCAATGGGAGACTACAAATTATTCTTGAAACTCAGCGATACTCAGCCCCTGAATGCACCGTCGCGATCGCAAATGAAAGAAAATGAAATATGACTGCAGCAGATTAACTGTCCAGTATTCAGATTAGACCTTTCCAGAAATTTACAAGCGTTACTGCTCCTGGGTTTGAGGGCAATCGCCTCAGGATAGTTGCCGAACGCAATCATGCAGGTTCGCGGCAGTTTCTATTAGGAATGAACAACAAACATTAAACGATTACATGCTGAACACCTCCATTTTTTTCAATCCTTGAACGGGAAGTTCAATCGCGCCTAATCGCAATCGAACTAATCCACAAATGGCTAAGATCACTTCTGTATAAGTGTCTTTGCTCAACCGCACCACTTCTTTAGCCGCCCGGAAAATTTTCAGGTGACGCATCAGATGTTCAATCACAATCCGTTCGCCTGCAAAAATGCGATTGGCTTCGGTTTGGGCTTCGCTCAGTTCACGCCCCTTCGGCTTCTTATGAGGGGTTCGGGTGCGGTCTGCCCCTTGATACTTGTTTGTATGTCGTTTGCTTCTTTTTGCCGGAGTAGTATTGTTGCTGGATCTCTGAGGCACCCGGACGTTGACGCACCTGCTCAGTACTATCGACAATCAATTCCCACTCTACCAGCAGCTCTGTGACCACTGACCAGGCTACTTCACAGTCGCCCAGTTCCTCATACAGGCTCGCAGGTAACGCTTGACGCAAAAACTGCAACCAATATTGCACCACAGCATGCGCCTGACTGGTACTCACTTCAAACGTTAAGCCTAAAATCTCAAAGGTGGGATAGGGCCGCAAATAGTACAAGCACAACAAAATCTCAGTCTCTGTACTCAGACTGGATGGGCGACCTGCTCCTGGTGCATTCACCCGAATTTTGCGGGCATTCTGGTGAGCTTTGTCCACTGCCTCCAATTGTTCGAGATGGGTGATCAACGGCGATAATTGTTCATACTCAATTCCCAAAAGTGAGCGACTGCGATGGGGAGAGGTCTGAATATAATGAGATAGATTTCTCATGAGATGGTGAACGGTAAAAATTCCGTTCTACCATCTTTTTTCTGCCTAATTTAATTCTTGAATACGTCTATTAACCTTATCAGACGTACCATCAAGATATATAAGGCTATCCTTGAAGTTCATTAAGAATTTACAGGGGGAAAATTTCTCAGCTTGATAAACTGAAGTGTAGTTCAGAAGCAGAGTGATTGCCAGATACTCAATTTGGCAGTCTAGTATTGCTTTTTTCTTACGCCTACAGAGTGTAGAGTTGTGAGGTTTTGACAAAGAACTCTCATTTACCTTGAGTTGGTGCTTTCATAGACTTATCATGTCTCCAAGTTGGAGAAACGTCCAGCTTGAGGTTTTTTGAACCCTATTTATGAACAACCTGCGTGTGGCCTGGCTATTGCCAGTAGCCTGGTTTTACTGGCAGCCATCTCTAAGTGAGTTTACTCGTCTTTTCCCCGACACGACGGTGTTCACCAGTTTGTTTCCGGGTTTTGCAAAGGGGTTAGAAGGAACACTAAGGGTAGAAGTTGTTGGTAAGTTTCGGGTGATTGAAATCAACCGCGACGAAAGTAGTTACGGTGACAACTTTACCTATCTGTCACCGCGTATCATTGGACATCTGCTCAAACTCAGACCGCAAGTGATTTTTTCAAGCTCCTTTGGGGTCTGGACGGTTCTGGCATTGCTGCTCAAGCCGATTCTTTGGTCACGTGTCATTATTGCCTATGAGGGCAGTTCGCCGGGGGTAGATTATTGCAATTCTGCCCTGAGGCTATTTGTGCGGCGGCTTATGGTTTGGATGGCCGATGCCTGTATTACCAATAGCCAGGCAGGAAAAGCTTATCTGATTGACTACCTCAATGCCCGTCCAGCACGAGTTTTTCTCCAACCTTACGAAATTCCTGATGAGAAGACATTGCCCGGTTCTGGTCTGATCGCCAAGGATTTGTCTGGGCTACAGCACCCTATTTTTCTATTTGTTGGTCATTTGATTCCTCGCAAGGGCTTACCGCTGCTGCTACAAGCCTGTGCTACTTTGCAAGCACGAGGTTACACCCACTACACCCTCCTAGTCGTGGGAGATGGTTCCCAGCAAGAGGAACTTAAGATGTTTTGTCAGAAATATGATTTAAGCGATCGCGTCCAATGGTTAGGGCACATAAGCTACGACCAGATTGGGAGTTACTTCAAAAATTCCGACGTTTTTGTTTTTCCAACAATGGAAGATACCTGGGGGGTAGTGACATTGGAGGCCATGTTACTAGGTAAGCCAGTACTTTGCTCTAAGGGTGCAGGCACGTCGGAATTGGTAGCGCATGGGGAAAGTGGCTATGTGTTTCCACCCGATAGCGCAAACGAGTTGGCTGACCTGATGCAGAAGTTTCTAGACCATCCGGAGTTAATTCAGATTATGGGTGAGCGATCGAAGCAAATTATGGCGCAGTACACACCACAAGCCGCCGCTGAATGTCTAGCTGAAGTCACAAAGCTGGTAATGGCGGGTTAAGACAATCGACCGAGACAGAGCAACCAATCTCCACGGCAGAAGTGGATACAACAACTCATGAAGACCAAGGTTTCCATCCTGACTCACGATATAAGCGGTGGCACGTTTACAAATCTCTGTACAGCCCTCGTCCGGGGAATGAATGAATTGGGTGTAGATGCTAATTTAGTCATTCTCTACGCCAGTCCGGAGGAACTCGCTCGCTATCCGGATATTCCAATCGTGACGCTGAATGTGAAACGCACAGTCTTTTCCTTGGGAGCAACCAGCCGTTACCTGCGGGAACATCAACCGGATGTCATTCTACCCATGCCCTGGTATTTCAACATCGTGGCAGTCTGGGCCCGTTCTCTCGCTGGCGTTTCCACGAAGGTCATTTTAGGCGAGCACAATATCATCAGTCTAGAAGCCGGAATTGAACATCGGGATAAGCCCCATCTCCGGTTTTTACCCGTCTTGATGCGCTATGTTTACCCGCATGGAGATGGATTAATTGGCGTTTCTAAGGATACGATCGTGGATCTGGTCGAGACTCTCAAGATTGCGGTAGATGTCCCCGCGCGAGTTGTGCTCAATCCTATCAATCCAGATCGGGTGCGGCAATTAGCTCATACCGCAATCGACCATCCCTGGTTTCAACAAGAAATTCCAATAATTGTCACCGCGGCTCGCATGGCAAAGCAAAAGCAAATGGATGGCTTACTCCATGCCTTTGCCCAGGTGTCTAAGGTAACTCCGGCAAGACTGCTGATTTTAGGAGATGGTCCTCTCCGCGCAGAATTGGAAGACTTGAGCCAAGACTTGGGAATTGCTGATGCCGTTTGGATGCCAGGGTATGATCCCAACCCTTACCGTTATATGGCAAAGGCAGATGTATTCGTCCTCGCCTCTGCTTGGGAGGGATGTCCGGTCGCTCTTCAGGAAGCAATGGCATGTGGGGCAGCTGTCGTCGTCACTGATGCGCCAGGGGGAATGAAAGACATTGTGGAGTATGGTAAATCGGGCATGATAGTGCCCGCAGGCAAGCCCGAGGCTCTGGCAGAGGGCATCTTAAAAATCCTCATGCAACCAGCATTACAGAAGCATTATCGTGAACAGGCAAAACAGCGATCGCAGGACTTCCACTATCTCAACACCAGTCAGCAATACCTCGATTTTTGCCAGGCTATTCTAGGGTCGGCTTCACAGGAGGCACTGACACAATGAAGATCCTCATCTCTGCTTATGCCTGTGAACCCGGACGCGGCACCGAATTGGGAGTTGGTTGGAACACGGTACGCGAAGTAGCTCGCCATCACGAAGTTTGGGTTTTAACGCGACCGGATGATGGACGGGAAGCAATCGAGGCAGAACTGGCACGCAACCCCGTTTCCAATTTACATTTTGTTTACTTCACCCTGCCTATTTGGGGGGGCGGTTGGAAGTGGGGGCAGGGTGCGTTTCAAATCCATTACTACCTCTGGCAGATTGTGGCGTATTTTGTCGCCCGCAAGCTGCATCGGGAAATTGGGTTTGATATAGCGCACCATGTCACTTTTGTGAAGTACTCGACCCCCAGTTTTCTCTCGCTCTTGCCGATTCCGTTCATCTTTGGCCCCGTTGGTGGTGGTGAAGTGGCCCCGAAACCCTTCTACCGAGATTTCAGCCGTAGGGCCAAAATCTACGAATTTCTACGAGATGCGACCCGCTGGTCAGGTAAGATTGACCCGTTTACACGGATGACGGTATGCCGTAGCGTAATCGCCTGGGCAACGACTGCGGACACTGCCAAATGTTTGAAAGCGATGGGCGGTATAAATGTGCAGGTTTTATCGCAGGTGGGGCTGTTACCCGAAGAAGTGGCACAATTGGAGCAATTTTCAGTTTTGGAGCCTGTGCCATTGCGATTTATCAGCATTGGGCGCTTTCTCCATTGGAAGGGGTTCCATTTAGGTTTGCAGGCGTTTGCAGAAGCAGATCTGCCGTCAGAGGCGGAGTATTGGATTGTGGGCAAAGGTCCAGAAGAAGCGGCTCTTCACGCCCTAGCAAAGGATTTGAGGATTGTTACCCAGGTCAAGTTTTTCCCGGAAATGCCACGTACCGATTTAATGCATAAATTGGGCACTTGTTTAGCACTAGTGCATCCCAGCTTGCATGATTCCGGCGCATTTGTATGTCTGGAAGCAATGGCAGCAGGTCGTCCGGTGATCTGTCTAGATCTCGGTGGTCCAGCCGTCCAGGTGACGGAAGAGACGGGATTTAAAATCGCAGCTACCGATCCAGAAACGGCGATCGCTGGGATGGCAGCAGCCATGACTCGGCTAGCCACCGAACCGGAATTGCGGTCGCGCCTGGGCGCGGCAGGACGCAAACGAGTCAAGGAGTTATTTAACTGGTCTACGAAGGGGCAGCTTTTGAGTCAAGTTTACGAGACACTACGATCGCACCAGGGAGGCGCAGATGCGGATTCTAGCCGTTCATAACTATTACCAGCAACCGGGTGGTGAGGAGCAAATTTTCAATACTGAAGCAACCCTGCTCCAATCCTACGGGCATGAGGTAGTTCGTTATACCCTGAGCAATGATGATATTAAGGGTATGAACTCCCTGACATTGGCAAAAAATACTCTTTGGAATAGCCAGGTGTATCAAGAATTGCGATCGCTTGTTCGTCAGGAACGGCCCGATGTGGCCCATTTCCACAACACCTTCCCCCTGATTTCACCCGCCGCCTACTATGCGCTGAAGGAAGAAGGTATACCCGTTGTTCAAACCCTGCACAACTACCGTCTTCTCTGCCCAAATGCACTGTTCTTTCGGGATGGAAAGGTCTGTCAAGATTGCCTCACTCAGGCAAATCCCATACCGGGTATTGTGCATGGCTGTTACCGGGAGAGTCATAGTGCTAGTGCGATGGTTGCTGCTACCATAAGCTTTCACGCCATAATTGGCACTTGGAGAAGACTGGTAGATGTATTCATCGTTTACAGCCAGTTTGCGATGCAGAAGTTTATTGAAGGTGGTTTACCGAAAGAGAAGTTGGTATTCAAAACCAACTTCCTCTATCCCGCTCCGGATCCGGGAAATGGGAAGGGCGGTTATGGGCTATTTGTCGGGCGGCTTTCAGTCGAAAAAGGGCTGGGTGTAATGCTAGATGCCTGGCGGCAACTAGGCGGTAAAATTCCCCTCAAAATCTTGGGCGATGGGCCAATGGCAGGAGTAGTGAAAAACGCAATGCAGGAAATGCCCGAAATTGAGTGGCTCGGACGTAGACCGTTAGAAGAGGTCTATGAAGTTGTGGGCAATGCAGCGTTTTTGGTGTTTCCTTCCGAGTGGTTTGAAACGTTTGGGCGGGTGGCGATCGAAGCCTTTGCCAGGGGTACGCCGGTAGTTGCTTCCAATATCGGCGCAATCACTGAACTAGTTGATCACGAGCGCACTGGTCTGCTTTTCCGACCTAGCGATTCTACGGATCTAGCGACCAAAATTAATTGGCTGCTGGCACATCCCCAAATACTCAACCAGATGCGGCAGAATGCTCGCCTTGAATTTGAAAAAAAGTACACTGCTTCCGAGAATTACAAGCAACTGATAGAGATTTATCAACGTGTTGCAGCCAGTAACTAAGGTAGTTGATGTTAATAATTTAGATAACCTCGTGGGTGTTCTTGGTTCTGTCCGGATAACACCAATGAGAGCAGTAAATTATGATTAGGGCATCTCGAAAAATTAGATTAAGCGTGGAGGAAATAGTAAGTAAGGAATGCCAGGCTAGAAGCAGCGCCAAACACCAGCGATGAGGCAAGGATTTGGGAAAGACAAGATCGAACAACATCATGCCAACCTGGAGCAGAAGAAAGACTTGCTCGTGAGCCTAGGCAAAATGATGAGGTAAGAATCATTTCGCGCCAGCCTAGAAACTGTGCATCAGAAGCTGCGTAAAAGTAAAGCGGGGCGAAAGACGCACGATATAGTTTTGATGTTCAAGATGCTGATTTTGCAGCAGTTGTACAATATCAGCAACGACGAATTGGAGTGTCAAGTGAATGACTGATTGTCGTTTATGCGGTTTTTGAGATTGGGCATTGGAGGTATCGTGCCAGATGGAAAATTCTGACAAAAAGCGACAACTATAACTCACCGCAGTAGTATGCTTTATCAGAATTATGCGTATTAATTATTTGTACTCACTTCGCAACCTACGTACCAATAACCTATATCCGCTTTATGACTTAGCGAATCGAGGAATTAATAAATTCCTAAGCCTTCCCTCTGATATCGCTTCTAAGCTACACAGCATTGATTGGTATGAGCAAGCAATACTTCTACCCCAATACCAACAGTATCTGAGTCACCATAAGAGCCACTTACCAAAACTTGATGCAAATGAGCTGGGGATCGTAAAGCAGATTGAGCAGAAGGGCTTTTGTATGACATCTCTAGATTCATTAGCCATTTCAAATAGTGACCAACTTCTGAAAGCTGCTCAACTTATTACAACCGAACTTGCTCAACGATCGTGTTCTCCCAGTCATGTTCACAAACACACCCTGATGGCGAGCCAAAGCCAATTGATGGAACATCCAGAAATTTTCTTCTGGGGATTGTCAGAACGAATTCTTAAAATTGTGGAATGCTACTTGGGCTTACCTGTTGGCTATGATGGTCTGGCATTTTATTATAGTGTAGCGGATGGTAGAGATGTAGGACCTCGAATCTGGCATCGAGACAAGGAAGACTGGAGAATGATTAAGGTTGCCATCTACTTGAATGATGTCAACGAGTTTGGTGGCCCCTTTCAGATCGTCACCCCTACTGCTAATACCAGATTGATTGAAATGCTGCCTAAATACAGAGGGCTGACTCACTCAGAATTTGAACAACTACTGCAGACAATCTTACCCAATACAGATTCATCTGATTGGATCACCTCTTGTACTGGCAAGACTGGAACAGTGTTTTTTGCAGACACCGCACGTTTTTATCATCGAGGAAAGCCTCCTCTCAAAAAAGACCGGTCAGCGATTTTTTTCCACTATTTCAGCCAGCGTCCTAAAAATCCCTTCTTCTGCGAACGCTCTCTCTTATCACGCAGGCAAACTGCTGCTCTCACCCAACAACTCCCGCCCCATCTTCAAAAGCATCTCACTTGGAGAAACGAGTATCCAGGAATTGAGAGATACATTCCTAAGAACTATATGCGGGTTGACAATTGGTGATTTCTAAATCTCCATATTTCATTACAATGGCAGGGCTTAGATAATGAGACAGAGAAGAATTACAAATCCATCAACGACGCTGTTGTGGTCAAAGAAATTCATCCGGCAGCTTTTTCCAGCAATC
The DNA here is from genome assembly GCA_014695255.1 of Cyanobacteria bacterium FACHB-63. Taxonomy (GTDB): domain Bacteria; phylum Cyanobacteriota; class Cyanobacteriia; order Leptolyngbyales; family Leptolyngbyaceae; genus Leptolyngbya. Next base: position 10,252 of record JACJNX010000138.1, on the reverse strand, counting down.
GCCCTACCAGCAGTCGTACTTATCTTCGGATGTACTCCACTACTAAGCTCCACACCCGCATCAGCAGAGAATATTGTATTTCCTGCCGATGCGGGTGTTCTTAATGTAAAGACCCAATATGGAGCTAAAGGGGATGGTATAACAGATGATACGGCTGCAATCCAGGCAGCCTTAAACGCTTACCCTAATGGCAAGCGCATCGTTTATCTGCCGAATGGTACCTACTTAGTTTCTGATACCTTAACCTGGCCTGCTGGCACACCGGGAACGGGTAACGATTATAAAAATACAATCCTACAAGGACAGAGTGAGCGTGGAACAATTATTCAATTGAAAAATAGCGCTACAGGTTTTACGAATGCGGCTAGCCCAAAGGCGGTAATCTTCACCGGACCCGCCCCCGCCCAGCGCTTCGGGAATTCAATCCGAAATCTGACCGTGAATACGGGAACTCACAATCCGGGCGCGATCGGCATTCAATTCAACGCTAGCAATCAAGGCTCTATGCGTCAGGTCACAATTCAATCCGCCGATGCGCAGGGTGTGACTGGATTGGACATGAACTTTACCGATGAAATCGGTCCTCTTCTGGTTAAAGGTGTCACTATCAAAGGATTTCAATACGGCATTCGGACAGGTTTTACTGTGAATAGCCAGACCCTTGAGAATATTACACTCCAAAATCAGAGCGTCTATGGCTTCTACAACACAGGCCAGGTGATCAATATTCGCAAACTGACAAGCACCAATGCTGTTACAGCAATTTACAATGCAGGCGGACGAATGACAGTGCTTGATTCTAGCTTGAAGGGTACAGGTAACGCAGCAAGTAGACCAGCGCTGAGAAGCGATTTCCCCTTAGATCTGGTAGTTCGTAACCTTGCAACTTCAGGTTATCAAGTGGCAGTCCAAAATGCTAATACGACTTTAGCAGGACCAGACATCACGGAGTTTGTTTCAGGTTCTGTTATCAACCAGTTTCCCTCACCTTTAAGGACCCTTAATCTACCCATCAAAGAGACACCGGATGTTCCCTGGGATGATCCCAGTACAACTCCCTGGGCAAATGTGGTTTCCTATGGTGCCATTCCCGATGATGGAAAAGATGATACAGCAGCGATTCAAGCAGCGATCGATTCTGGTAAAACAACGGTCTACTTCCCAGTTGGATCTTACAACCTCCAAGGAACTGTTTTCATTCGCAAAAACGTCCGTCGGATGATTGGTACTGAGGCTAATGTTGAGGTGCCTAACACTGTTAACCCAGGCTTCCAGGTTGTGAATGGGATAAATCCAATTGTTGTGTTTGAGCGGATTGGCAGTGGGTACAATTCTACCCCAACGCTCGCCAATGCCTCCTCACGAACTTTGGTCATTCGAGATGCAACAAACGTGTCTGGTAACATGATTGGTACGGGTGACGTGTTTATTGAAAATGTGGTTTCTAATCCGTCCCAAAGTTGGACGTTTAATCGGCAAAATGTTTGGGCGCGCCAATTTAATGTGGAAAATACAGGCACTCACATTACTAATAATGGCGGCAACTTGTGGATTTTGGGTTTGAAGACTGAACGGGGTGGAACTTTGATTGACACCAGGAGTAGCGGAAGGACAGAATTGTTAGGTGGGTTAGCTTACACGACGACCGCTGCTCCAAACGGTAAACAGAGCGATCCGATGTTTATTAGTCATGAGTCTTCTATCTCCACTACTTTAGGAGAAATTAATTACGGTGGTGGTCCCAAATACACGACTTACATCCGGGAAACAAGAGATGGAGTTACACGCGATCTTGCTGCCGATAAGCTTTTGATCTATATGGGCAATGGCAAGCATATTCCACTTTATGTAGGCTATCCGAGAAATTAGAGTAAGCTGCTATTATGTGAAAGTTTGAGTCAGCTATATGAGTTCAACATTAGAATCCGTTGCTAAACCAAAGGGATATGTCACTAATTCCAATCTAACCCTACTTGGAATTGGTACAGCTTTATTTCCCAGGGTTCTAACTGCGCTTAAGATACCCTCTGCTATTAATTTCTTGCATTTTGTAGCAATTCCATTTGCCTGCGGATCTGTTTTACTTAGCTCCCGTAGTAAAGACCCTAAACAAGTTGCTATCTCAAAAAACCTTCTATTCAGCCTATTTCTATTTCTTATTGTTGTATTTGCCAGTGCTTTACTTAATGAAGCCGGGATCGTCAATGCAGCGCTTAGTTATCTGTTGCTGGCAGAACCCTTTATTCTGATTCTAACGATCGTCAGCATCCCAATGACGATCGAAGGCTATGAGCGCTTTCGCAAGTGGATTTTGCAAGCCGCTATGATTAATATGCTCTTTGCCTACGTCCAAAAATATGTTTTCCGAATGGATAAATTAATTGGATTAGAAGACAATATAAAAGGAATTTTTATTGGACAGGGCGCAGGTCACGTACTTGGGGGATCAGTTGCTATGACCTTTGCAGCTTATTACTTCGTTACAGCTAAAGCAAAGCCCCTGTGGTTTCGTATTGCGATCGTCCTAGCTTGTTTTAACCACATTATTATTTCAGATACCAAGCAAGTACTGTTGTCATTCATTGTGGCTTATATACTGCTTTATTTAATTAATATTAGAGACATCAAAAAGACACTAATATATTTAATTCTAGCCGCTGTCTTTTTAAGCGTATTTTACTGGGCTATTTACAAATTTGAAGCTCTTAAACCATTCACTGTTTGGATTAGACCAGAAATTTATGGTCCAGATGGGGAAGCAACTTTATTAAAATTTGCAGCCTTTCGGATTGTTCCCCAACACTTCCACTCTCCGCTCAACTGGCTGCTCGGGTTAGGCCCTGGTCATACTGTTGGACGATTAGGTGGATGGATGCTGCACGTTTATTGGAATCTGTTAGCTCCCCTAGGTGCAACGATACATCTTGCCAGTAAGCAAGTTTGGATGGCAGTGGGTCAAAGTTGGTTAGGCGATCAGTCAAGTATGTTTTCTCCTCTATTTGGTTGGGCAGGCATTTGGGGAGATTTGGGACCATTAGGATTAGCCTCATATTTTTATATGGCATTTTTAGTCTGGCGCTACATCTGTGTGAGTGACCTTTCCAAATATCTCATGCTGACTGTATTTGTCTTTGGACTCATACTTTCTCAATTGGAAGAGCCAGGATATACCCTCTTTGTTGCAACCATGATTGGACTAGAATGGCAGAATCAAAGGAGGGCGCATCTGATGGTTGGGGGACTACAAGCAGGATGAGCGAGAATCGAAGAGCACACAAAAAAGGCACATCCGGTTTGGATGTGCCTGAAACAATTAATATGTCCTTCCATGCTAACGCTGAGATTCGCCAATGAAGTCGATGAATGTGAATTACAACCGCTGTATGAAAAACTGCAAACGAGTTTAACGCTGGCGAGTTTAGTGCTAGCAGCCTGGCAGTTGGGGCTATGGTTTGCCCGCAAGCTTGTGGAACAGCAGTTACAGGAACGCGCCCAAGCGCCGCAGGTTTGGAGCAATTGTGCGACCTGTGGCAGCCGGCTAGAGCGCAAGGGCTTTGTCCAACGTCGGATGCTGACACTGGTGGGTTGGGTCGAGTGGCGGCGAGGGGTGGGGCGATGTCCGAATCGGTGTGCTGGGAGTCATTCCACCCCGTTTGATGCAGTGCTGGGGATTACCGCTTACCAGCATACGTCGGTAGAATTGGTACGCTTGAGCTGTCTGTTGGCGGTATTTTTGCCGTTTGAGATCGCGGCGTATCTGTTGATGCAGCTGTGTGGCATTCGCATCAGTGATGACAGTGTGTAGCAATGGGTACAACAATCTGGACAACAAGCAAGTGCTCAACTCGATGCAGAATTGGAGCAATTGGCACACGGAATTGAACCGACGGTTGAACCGCTAGACTCAGAGTGGACAGACTTGCCGTTGGTCATTGCAGCCGATGGGGTGAGTGTGCCATTTCGGTCGCAGTCTGGAACCGCCAAAGGCAAAATTCAATTTCGAGAAGTCAAGATCGCGGTGCTTGCCCGCCTCAAATCGGTTCAAACTTGCAGCGCTCGGAGCAGTACGCAACTTGTCCAACGCCGCTTCGTCGCAGTGCTTGGAGACTTGGATGCCTTACAATCGCGATTGCAGCTCGAAGCCTTGCGCCAAGGGATCAGCACTGCGACTCAAGTGGTTTGGATCAGTGCTGGAGCGAGAGGCTTTTGGCGATTGTTTGAGCAGTACTGGGCAGGAGTCGCTGTCGGCATCTTAGATTTCTACCACGCCGCTCAACAGTTGTGGGAAGCAGCCGTTGCTTATGGTAATACCTTGCCGACTCGGACTCCTCAACAATGGTTTGAGCAGTTGCGACATCAACTCCGGCACGGCTATGTTCACCGCATCCTCAAGGAGTTTGGACGCTTGCTCAAGTATGCCTCTACGCCTGAATCTGCTAAGCCGACGCTCAAGCGAGTGCGGCAGTATCTCAGCACCCATCTGGCTCATGTGCAATATCGCGCCTTCAAAAAACTCGGCTTTCCCATTGGGTCTGGCATGGTTGAGAGTGCTTGCAAATGGCTGATTCAGCAGCGCTTTAAAGGGACGGGAATGCGTTGGAGTGAATCTGGGTTTAACCATTTGCTGCATCTACGTTTAGCTTGGGTCAATCAGCGCTTCGATTCCTTGTTCGCTGACCACTCATTGACCCTCGAACTGCACTCCCCCAACCATTAGATGCGCCCATCAAAGGATTGATGCTCAAGCTATTTTGAGCAGAGATTTTGACTGATTGCATTTTGTTTTCCTGTATTCATTGTTTGGGCAGTTTCAGGAGCTATGCAATGGCTACGATTTAGTGGATTTGCAAGTGGCAATCATGGCAGATCAAAGCAGCTTAACACTCTTAAAACGATCGCAGTCACAACGATTTGCACGATCACTTGAACTAGTGATTGTGTATTACCGCCTTCCTCCCCACCCCCTACTTGGGCCTGAGCCGTCGTAACAAAAACTGTACAGAGTAGTAATAGTGATAATACAAATGCTCTAAGAGGCTTAAGATACATCATAGTAAGTCGATTCCTAGCAAATATCAGCTGAAAAAAGAACTGATGTTAGTGAAAAACTCTATCCCCAATTAAACTACTATCCAATTTTATGATGACAAAGTAAAGTGTCGATACGCAAGGGTTTCTGCTCAAGGCTTTGGCCTTGAGTGCGAATACAGCAGATTGGGAAGGTGCAAAACAACTTTTGCATGGGATTGCATATCAGTTCCCGCGATTAAGACACCCGCAATTAAGACATTTGCGGGTTCGTGAGGGCTATCACAGCACGTTTGTCAGTTGAGTCAGAGAGAAATTGGGTTGGACAGTACACCGCGTTCAACACCCGAATGCTGAATCACGTCGTATTGTTGCCTCGGGTATGAAACCTGCACCGATTGATCGCAGCTTCAAAGTAATTCTGCGCCGTTGGGTGAGCGAAGCACTTATGGCTAGCCTGGACAGTATGGTCGCTTGAGCAGAAATTACGAATACCTGCCTGATACTTCGGCAACGCTCATCTACACCTCTTTTCTCTGTACACTCCTACGAAAGCTGACATCATCTACTACTTCTCAAACGTCTTCTAACAGCAGGGAAATCTGACTTTGATAGTTACTCTCAGGGTCTTGGCTCCTATCATGAAGAAAACGGAGACTAACCTAAGCTGCCTCCAGTTAACAACACAGTATTGATGAGCGCATTTTTAGGAAAATTTTCGCCAAGTTGCACAGCGATTTTTTTACCTTGAATTTGCACTGTCATCTGTTTACCGTCCCACATCCAGTTAACCAAATTGCCATTCACTAGTAGCCCTTTGACTTGCATCGGTTGATCGATCCATTGTCGGGGGATCCCTGCTCCAATGACCAAAGTGGGAGATTGAGTGGTTGGATTAACGTAAGCTAGCATGTCCAGTTGCAACAGTAGCATTTCTGCTGCTGTCCAGTAATGAGGCGTCAGCTGGGGCTGATTCACCCAGCCTCGGAAGCGGTACCAATGGGATAAACTGCTCGGCAGGCGAGCTCCGCTTGGGTCATCATTCTTGCCCCACCAGGTGTACAATCCTGGTGATGCTTGATGATTCCAGAACCATTGTAAGGTTGACCATACACGCTCAGTCTGATTGAGATATAGCCACTGATGGGTTTCAGCAAGATTGAAATTTCCATCCTCTGGTACCTGACGCAAGTTCCCGTGGTCATCGTAAACGGTATTCCAACGGTTCTCTAGCTCCTTCACAAAAGAATCCTGAGTGGCAGTTGCAATCCAACTGGGCCAAAGACCCTGAGTGTAAGTAGCGTCCATTGTTGCGAATTTAAGACCAAACGACTTCTGCCATGCCATCTGTAATTGATCTGCCTGCGATCGCCAACGAGCAGCTATTTCTGGTTGTTTTACACGATCGGCAAGGGCAGCGGCATCTAACAGCGCACGATAACTCATAAGATTCGCTGAAGAGTCAATTGCAATTAAACCTGGTGACCCTTCCATTTTTCCAGCAGCCAGCTCTAAATTGACAAAATCTGGATACTCTGAAAAGGGAACCTGCGACTTGACCGCTATAGGATAGCCGGGGCGGTTTGTAGAGAGTAAATCGGTAATCAACTCTGCTTTACGGCGAACATCAGGCCAAAGCGTCTGGTCATAGGCAGGTTGATTCACCTGCTGCGCCAATGTTGTCAGAGCCCAGATACCTAAGGCAGGAATATCCGCTTCTGGCTGTGTTCCATTCATGAAATCGGTTGCAGCAAAAAATGAAGCAAGCTGCTTTGCAATCTCAATTTGCCCAGTGCGAGCTAAAGCGACCAGTTCATAGGCACCATCACGAAAGCGCGGAAGGGCATAGTCGAGTGGGTCGCCAGGACGAATTTGATTACCAACTAGTCCCATCTTGAGATGAGAGATTTGGGCATTGAAGCTATCGGTAAATTGGGAATTTGGCAGATCTAGAACTGGCTTAGATAGGGTGTTGTTTATTGTTAAAACTGACTGAATGCCAGGGGTCGGTTGGGTGTCTTCAAGGATCAAATCCCAGCTATTCCCACTGCCTAGTTCTAATCGAGCATATCCCCAACCAGTTTCATCTTGCCATTGCGTAGCAGTTGCTTTTTGGTGAGTCCAACCCTGCGATTGCTCACTGCCTAAGAAAATCTTAGCCTGTGTTGACAAATTTTGGATTGCCCAACGATCGTTAATCAACAACTCTTGCCCAGTCCAATTGAGGGATTTCACTGCACCTCCTGCTGGTCCGACGCTACGAACGACTACAGCAAGACGATTTTTAGAATCCGCTGGCGCTTTGAGACTTAGATTCCAGATCCCCAACTTTGGACTTGACCAAGAGGCCTGATAATACTCAGTTTTGGTTAAAACTCCCGATGGATTCTGATTTGTTGCATCAAGCAGTTGCTGCTGAATCTGATCGAGTGGAATTTCATCACTTGTAATTTTGACATTTCCATTTTGATCCATGACCCAAATCGAGACGCCAAAGCTTCCAGCAACTGGGCTAAAACTTCCGGCAGGTTCATAGTAAGCTTTGTTCTCATCGCTCGTTCCTGGAATTGCTAATACCACATGGCCTTGAGCGCGGGGCCAATGATCAGCAGGACGAAGCCGCATATGAGCTTGGACTTGTTGATGGGGTGTACCATAGTTGATCAACGCTGCTGTCAGCTGAGTGAATTGTGATCGATTGTTGATGCCAGCGCTCACAATGATCAACGCAGCGAGAATAAGGGCTAGCGCCCTCAGGCGCGTTAAAGCACTAAATGCAGCAACCGCTAGGAGTAAAGGAGCAAAGTGTAACGCATAGATAAAAGTTTCTCCGGTGCCATACACACTGTGCATAGCTAACTGACCAAGAAGAGTGAGTCCCAATACAAGGCGGAGTTTGGGGTGCTTTTTCGTCGAAAAAAAGCCCCACACCCCTAACACCAGCAAAGCTGTCCATGCCAGAACCGCGATCGTTCCCCAAAAGCCACCTGAACCTGGTGCCAAGGTATCAACAGCAGGCTTCATCCACCCGGGTCTGAGCGCAGAATCCGTAAACTGAACAGCTGGCATCACCAGCGTCTGATAGAAGAAAGAAGCGATCGCTTTTGGCGTGCTACCTTCTTGTACAGACATGAATTTCTTTTCACCAACGAAGGTTTTTAGAGAAAAGGGATAACCAGCACTGCGAAAAATAGAGCGCTGTACAATCCAAAGAGCATTGATAACGACAAATGTAGCGAACGTGATCTGAAGGACTTTCTTCCATCGGTAGCTGGCGATTGTAGCAAGTATTCCAGCCATCCAATTTGTAATCGTGATGCCAACCGTGAGAATCCCGACCATCACATACCAAATCGGGGAAAGAACACGATGTTGGGCAAGTGCAGCCAGCACGAGCGCCATCAAAATGGTCACTGAACCAAAAGAAAACGACTCTGGAACCGTGAACCAGAAGATTGCTGCTGCACTGGATCCACCGACTAGACTAAATAAAGTTGCATCAAGCCGAGCGCAGCCCATTAGCCGAAACAGAGCAAACAGGAGCCCAATCCAAGCTACAGCAATCAATGGAATAACGAACCTAACTGTTGCAACCGGATCAAGATGAAATAGCTTACCGATAACAAGGATTGGCGGAAGAACGAGTAAAGGGAACAAAGGATGCTTGTTGTTGCGTCCAAAGTCACTTTGGACGCTCGTCATATTACCAAAAACAGTGGGAATATCACTGCCAAACCAGGTATCTTGAGCGTAAAAATCGGTGAAAATTGCATCAGGAATTTGTTGACTGCCTAAATAAGACACAATGCCGATCGCAAATCCCAAGATTAGAACAATCAAACCGTCTATTTGGTAAGCTCGCTTCTGAAACAAAAGAGATTTGATATGTTTGAAGCCCAGTCGGGGTTCTCTACTCATCGTCTTTCTATCCTGTGAAGGTTACTGTATTAATCGATAATTAAGCAACTGAAACAAATGTTCTTTTATCAGCTTTACTAAACCATATTATCAAAGTGATTTAAACGAATAGAGGTTGATTCGAGAGAATGTTTATCTTGACCTCATATCCCGATTTTCTTAGCAGGATCTAGCCACTTTATTTATTGTCGTTTAAATTAGTTCCTTCGCTGATTTAAACGGCTTCTCCTAACCTTCCTATCTTGCTGCGTTGATACCACCAGATGCCGCGTTTGAGAATCGATTTCAACTTCATGATGGCTTGAAAAAGAGCGGATACGCTGAATGAAATGGTGAATAGAATGGCTAAAGCTTGATGCCGGATGCGATCGCCGAGATGCCACTTAATACGAGCCCGACTCCTAACCATTGCGTCATCGCAACATTTTCTCTTAGAAAAAGTGCGCCTGTTACTGTTGTTGAGAGAACGGTTAGCCCGATGATGACTGGATAGGCAACCGACAAATTCAGCTTACCTAACACCAAAACATATAACATCGTACTTAATCCATAGACCAAGATTCCTCCTAGCAAATAGAGGCTTAGAGCATTTTGCCCCGACCCTAATTTGAGAAGAAACTGAGCAAGCGTGTTCAGTCCAACCGTAATCAGAATCAGCAAGCTTGAAAGAAAATGGATCTGCATAAGACAGTTAGAAATTGCCGTGATGATAATACAACGGAGAGTCCCACAGCATTTGGGCTGAAGGATAAGGGGTTTGCACATATTTTCCGAGCAACCGTTCCCACCACCGAGGCGGATGGGGAAGCGATGCGACCTGAATGCTAAAACAGCCTGATAGCCATGCACCCAGAACATCAGTATGACGGCTATCTCCAATTACAACAACTTGCTTGGGAAGCACGTTCATGTGCTTCATTGCTTTACGAAATGCACCCGGAAAGGGTTTCTTTGCCGGGCTGATCGCGGGTATCCCTAGATAACTAGACCAGTATTTCACACGAACACGCCGCTTGCCATTGGAAAGGATAAAGAACCTTAGCCCTAAATCTTTCGCCTGCATAATCCAAGCCTCGGCATAAGGAGACAGGTAGCGATCATCCTCAGAGATGATTGTATTGTCCAAGTCTAGGATGATTGCTCGAATGCCAAGTGAGATTATTGACTGAATATCAATCGCAGCTAATGTTTCCGCTTGGGGCGGAAAGCCAAGATCTGAGCGCTGACCCAAACGTCTAATTCTTCGTCGATCGAGAGCAGATTGTGACATAAGCAATTCAACGCTTCGTAAGTGCGGTTGTGAGGA
>JACJNX010000137.1 GCA_014695255.1 Cyanobacteria bacterium FACHB-63 | reverse complement strand
CTTCAGCAGCGCTATCCCGGAAAATCGCGGCTGTTTTTGCTGGATGACAGCATTGCTGTCAGAGCCGTTCACATCAACTTGGTTTACGCGCTGCTCGAATTCTATCAGCAGAACCAACTCAGAATCGTTGGTCGGAGTCCTGTCCGCTTTTGCATCGAGCCTTGACCAAATGGAGAAGACAACCGCGCTCGATTAACGGAGAGGGTTGCTGCACAAAATAGCTTTGGTTCTAGATGGACAACTTAGGGTACATCAAATCTCGCTGCTCTGCCAGAAGTCCCTAACCCCCTAGCCCCAGCATGAACGCCAGAATCAGCTATGCTTCGATCGTCATGCGCGGAATGGGGGATTCAGAATTCATCAGGAGGTCGATTACAGGTTCTTCCATTGCCGGGACACTCTTACCCAAACGTTCACGCAACACTTGGTCTCTCGTGCTTTGCCAAGGCTTCCAGAATTAGGACTTTCACCTGATAGACAAAGCTGAGCAAATCTCGGCGCACTTGGGACACAACCACTGTTCCTACAAAAAATGTTCAGTAAAAACACCACAACGAGATGAATCCCAGTTCTGTGTCATGCTGCACGGAACTGGGAATGCCACAGTCTTACTTTGGAGTGTTGCTTACCATCGGGGGTGATCGATGAATGCAGCGATCCCTAATCAACCATTATCTTCGCTACTTCAGTGGAATCCTGTCCTTATTGCGGTTGAGCCAGGTTGCGAAATCTTGCAATGACGGATTGAGCGAACGAGCAACATTGATATCGCGTGCGCCGCAGAAGTCATCATTGAAGTCGCGCTTGAACTGGAACATATTGCCTAGGTCTGCCGCCCCTGGAAAACCAAAGCTGCGGTAAACAGCGGGATCAACGCTGTTGTAAGCCACCGTTTGACCGAGGGCTTGCGAGAATATAGCCGCCATCTCATCGCCTGTCAGGTGCTCACCTGCGATACCGACCGTTTGACCAATCAACTCGGAGCCTTTCTGGAAAACGCCATAAGCGCATCTGCCAATATCTTCGGAAGCGATTCCTGGCAGCTTCTTGTCGCCCATGGGCAGGGTAATGGCATACCTGCCGTCGGGGCCTTTTTGGGGTTCCATACCGAAGTAAATGAAATTGTCCCAGTAAAAGGAGGTCAGCAGGAACGTGGTGGGCACGCCCAGATCGGTGAAATAGTGATTGGCCTCGCCCTTGGTATCAAAGTGCGGCACTTTGTATTTGTCCATTAGAGTGGGCATCCGATCATCGCTGAGAGGCACCCACTGGCGCGTGTCTTCGAGAGTAGACCAGATGACGTGCTGCACCCCTGCTTGCTTTGCTGCGGTGGCCAGGTTCTGAGCCTGAATCAGCTCTTTTTCCGGTGAGAAGTGTTCCCAGAAGTTGGTGACACAGTAGGCGCCGTAAGCATCAGAGAAAGCATGTTGCAGGCTATCAAGGTCGTCCAAGTCGGCAGCAACGACTTCGGCACCCTGGTTGGCTAAAGCGGTGGCTTTGTCTGACTGCACGTTTCTGGTAATGGCACGGGCGGTGAACTCCCCGTTGGTATCGTTTAAGATGGCACGAACCAGACCGCCGCCTTGAGCACCTGTTGCGCCAATAATAGCGATGGTTTTCCTGGCTGTCATGGTGAATTCTCCTTATCGTGAAGTATGGTGAAGCAATTCTCAATTCCCCTTTGGTCAACCCATGAAGCGCTGAGCTGACAGGAAGTTTAATTTTTCTGCTCAGTTCCTCTCCCACCTGAACAGCAACGGATCCCATTCATCCCATTAACCGCGCTACTGCCCCTGAGATTGCATCTATCTGAGGTCGGAAAGCTTGTTCCAGCGTGTAGCTGGAGGGAGGGGGTGTATCCGAGCCGGTGATCCTGAGGACGGAAGCTGTCAGTCTAAATGCTAGGTTCACGAGACTGGCTAGAACTGTAATCCGTTGGGAATACTACATCCATGCAAGTTCCGTAACATAATCTCGTTCTCACACTGGACTCATCCCCTACTTATGCATCCTGCCGAAGCACTCTGGGTACGTCAACACCCATCGGACGGCTACCCGATCGGCGTCCTACCTGTACCGGAGCCAATTAGCGGACTCGCGTTTTTTCCTGGCGGATACGGACTGTGGGGCATGAAGCAGGGGTGCCCGCTGCCCGCCTTTCCGGTAGGCGGCGTCATGGTGCTCGGTCATGACTTTCACTCAGAGACCGGCTACGCTGAGTCGCGGCGGCTTGGGGGAGAACGCCTCACGCTACCCACATGGAGCAACCTCTTGAAGCTGTTCGAGTCCGCCGGGGTAGTGCCAGAGCACTGCTTTTTCACAAATCTCTATATGGGACTCCGTGCGGGAACTGCCACAACAGGCGTATTCCCAGGCGCAAACGACGCAAAATTTGTATCGCATTGCCAGGCGTTTCTCCTCGAACAGCTCCGAGTCCAACGTCCGGCGTTGCTCCTCACACTCGGTGTTCATGTCCCACCCGTGATCGGAGTCCTCTCGCCGGAGCTAGCACCGTGGGTAGCGGGGCGTGGACTGAGGCATTTGGATGCAGTCGGACCAGTTCAGACCGGCGTGACGTTCCGGGATGTAGTGGATTTCCAGACCACTGCTGTCGCGCTGATCCACCCGAGCCTGCGGCATGCCAGTCTGAGGCACCGACGGTATGGTGGTGCTATAGGAGCGAATGCAGAGCTTGCGATGCTGAGGGACGGACTGCTGGCTGCTGCTACAAGTGTGAGCTAACCTCTAAGTTCGGCTGCCGCGTCTTGTAGCCATTCTAGAGTTCAAGAATGCTGGCATTGCCGCAGATTTGAATGCACCAATTCTGGCGCGGATGGGACTCCTGCAAGGCGCAGCAATTAGCTAGCATTTGGCAAAGCGAATTCAATGATAACGCCAAAGCGCAGCGGCAGCAGGCAGCCTTTAACTCAGCACCAGCAGCTTTCGTCCGCCCACTGCTGTGAAGTGTTAGGTCGCAAGCACTAATGCTGTAACCACGATTTCACCTCTTCAATACTCCTTGTCTTGCCACCTAAATGAATCATGGCATGACAATTAGGACAAACTGGGCGCAGGTCAGCAATTGGATCAACCTCATACTCCTGCTGAATTTCCGATAGCGGTTTTAAGTGATGTACATGGATAAACCCTTGCGCTACCGACCCAAACTTCTCTTCAAAGTTGAAGCCACAAATGCAGCAACTTACACCGTAATACTCAATGCAACGCCTGCGGGCTTCGGGATTGCGCTCATAGGAATTGATCGTAACCTGGCAGACTGAACCCTCAACCAGCTTCTGATTGTCAGAAACTTCTTCAGAAAGACGAACACTAGAGACAGTATTCAGTCGCTTTTGGGCAACAGACAATTCCTCGCTAGTAAAAAGAGCTGACCAAGGTTGGCGGAGAACTAAAGCTTCAAGGGATAAGTCCAGCCGATTTATCTCAACTAATTTCTGTAAGCCGCTCGTTGGATTGCTTTTCGGCTTAAGCCAATCTTTTGCTGCTTGCAAACCACCAACCCTTTTCACACGTTGCAGGTAGCGGTGGGCCCAATACCCTGTCTCACGCCCTACATGTTGGTAAATGGCGATCATTTCCTCATGGAGTTGAGCCTCTAAGCTTGGGGAGTTGGAAACCATAATTATTCGCCCTGAAACATCACAGACTTATCGTGCCCACCAATAAACTTTGCGGTGATACCCCGCAGGGAAAATATGCGACTTAACGCCTCCGTTCACCTGCTGCTAGTAACCTCTGCTGAACGAGAGAATGCAGCTTTGAATCGTGTTGCATTACGCTCGGTAGCCTCAACGCCGCCACGACGCTCAGCATCTCGATCGAGTTCTTCGTCGTTGAGTAGGGGAATGCTGGAGGCAATGATGTCGTTTCGGAGTTCGCGAAGTTTTTGCCCAAACGGGCTGAGTTGAGAATTGGATGTCTGCCGTTTGGGTAAGGAGTCGATGAATGCTAGAACTTGCTGCTGTTGGTCTGTGTCTAGTTCTCGCAGTTTCTCGATGGCTAACTCGGTTTGATCGCAATTCCACCAAGACGCGATCGCGCGGGTCACGGACGAGCAGGCAACTATTCATAGAGAATGGACACGCACGGTGGTTGATGGTCAAGGGATTGTGGTAGCACGCACCTGGGAACCTGAGCGTTTTATTGGGCAGTGCAGAACACCATTTTTGGGGTTATGTCAAGCTATGGCTCGATATCATCACTATCGCAAACGTTCTCAATCCTAGATCTACAGCTGTAATACTACACGTAGCAAACAGGTAGGAATTTCGACAGATTGCCAATCACCTTGTCCCCAACTCTGGCGGAAACGCCTGTTGCAATTCCATTCATGACAAAGCACGATAGTTGCAGCGTCAATGATTTGCCCTCCAGGTTGATCATTGGTAGCTCCACATATTTCTGATAAACCTTGGGAAGTTCAGCATACTCAGATGAGGCATTGTAGAGCCTCGTGTCTGCTGCCTTCACGATTTCTACTTCCCGTCCTTCCCGCCCAAATGTCGGTTTTCCCACGTAAGGGACTGATATTGCCGCGGGTGACATGAATGTAGGAAGAAAATGACGATGCACGATCGCGGATAGTGGATGATCGATTTGATTGCCCCACTTCTCAGTAACAAGCGCCAGCAATGCTTTGTTCTGTAGCACAAATGAGCTGATCGGATTAATCAATGCAACTTTACGAGCCAGCACCAGCGGTTCTAAATACTCCCATAGCCCCACGCCGGAAGTAGGATCACAGTCCTCCACCATCCATTCGGTTGGATAAAGTCGATAAATCAAATCAACTTGTTCGCCCGTTTGGTCGTATACACCATCTTCGTCCATTTCAAGGAACTCGATCGCGCAAAAGTGAGCGTCATAGTCGCAAAGCGACCGAATGTATTCAACTGTACCAATATCCTCACTGGCTTGCGATAGTGCAGCAAAGACAATGCGACAGTCTTCTGGACGTTTACTGATCGACGCCGCTGCAATCCCAAGATACCGATTTAACTCTCGTCGAAAAATGGCTTCAGCACTCGCATTCACGCCAGTTTTATCAAAATGTTCAGCGACTAAATCGTTCATCTTGAAGGTTTCGACGACAAACGTTGCCACTTCTGCGTTGCATTCTAGAAGAGAAATGCCATCGTCAGTGACAGCGAAATCGCATCGGGCAATGAAGGGCGGTTGATCATTGTTGCGAATTAGATCCAGCGTTTCCAGTGGGTAGCCATACGCTAGTAGCGTTTCATCATCAAACGTTTTCATAAGTTTGCCTGCTTGCACCAAGACGCGCCAGACATCTTCTGCAGCTTGACGGATTGCCCCAATTCTTTCAAAGGGGACAGGCAGGACATCAAAGCAAGCGTATTCGTCGGTATCGTACCAACTAAAATGCTGCCGATGCTGGTCGTAGAACTGTGATCGCGTCAGTGTCATGCCCCTGCTCCTGAACGACCGCTTCCAAAACCACTAGCACGTCCAACGCTGCGGTAGTGTCCCCGTACAGTAGTGCCATCACTCCGGGTATAACCTCGTACCCAGCCACTCGATCTGCTGCCACTTTGTCCACCTCCGAGACTGCCACCCAATCTTCCACCTGGTCTTACACTGGCTGCACGATTGCCACACCGACTGCCATTAGCGGCAATCTGACCGGGAGAATCGCAACGACCACTTGCACCTGCTCCAACCGTTCCTACGATTCCGTTTGATGCTACATCATCAAAGACTTCGCCACAGAGCAGAGACAAATCAAGACTAATCCCGTTTTGGTGCATGAAGCAAATCTTTTCTTCCGCACTTCTGCGACTGACGATTGGATAAGGGTTGGCAAGCACTTCAGTTGCAAACAACGCGGTAAACAATGAACTGGTGATTAGTAACAGCAATTTCGATTTCATGAGTAGTTTCCTACGATTACAACAAACGAATGAACAGGTTCGTTCTATGAACTTGCCCCACCAGAACGCGATGATCCAAATCCACTGACTCTAGAACCCCCTCGATAATGACCTCGCACGTAAGTTCCATCGCTTCGGGTATAGCCGCGAACCCAAGTTCCCCCGATCCCGCTACTTCTGCTTTGACGATAGCGAGAGTAAAATCCTGTTGAGGTGTCTGGTGCGGATACGATCGTGATGTCTGTGTCGCTATCAGGTAGCTCGATCCCTTCTCCTTCAAGTCCAGCCTGTGCAGCGAGAACATCGGTAGGACGCTCCAAGTCCAGGCTTGTATCATCGCCACACAAGGTTGCGCTTGTTAGCACAGTGGCAGAATAACGAGTCTGACAGTCTTTGATTCGAGCGATTGCATCATCAATCTTACGAAGGTTCGTCTGATGCGAATCGGCAAGTAGACGCGCATCCCGATAAACGGTCGTCGTGTCTGAGACTCTATTCAGTTGCTCTAGTGATCGTTGCCATTGGGTTCTTGCATTCAATAACTGTGCAAGTTGGTAGGGTCGCATTTGAGTTAATCTCGCGGCTTGCTCTGCTGATGCGAAGGCAGAATCCATGTTCTTCAGGGCTTGTGATTCAGCGTTCCATTGAGCATCCGTAATTTTGAAATTCGTGCGACAGGATTCAAGTCCTGTCTTTGATTGTGCAAAAACGAAGGAATTAGACGGGATCTTTTCGAGTAGGATGATCGCTTGTTGCCATCGATCCCGCGCTTGCTGCCACACTTCGGCAGGATGGGGAGAGTTTTTGACAAGTTCTGCGGCTTCAGCATCGAGTTTCAATGCGGCAGTGATATTTGCTGAAGCTTGCTCCTCGCTCTGAATTCGAGCATTGACCGCATCAGATAGAGGGCGCAGCTTCGCGAGTTCAGCCTTGGCGCGATCTGACTCAAAACCTGGCAGGGGTGGAATCGTTTCTAGAATCGAAATCGTGCTTTGTAGCTTCTTCTGTGACTGCTTCAATGCCTCTAGATTCGCCGCTTGATTTGGATCTCCTACTTCACCAAGCAGCGATGTCACTTGACTCAAGGTTTGCTGCTGACTGGTGTAGGATTGAGCAAATTTAATACTACGGGAAAGACCAAGCCAACCAAGAAGGGCGACCGTCGCTGCAATGACAACCTGCTTGAATTTCATGAAACCGATGGAAGTTCAAGTAACCATAAACTAAATTGAATTAAATTCGATGGAAAAAATACTTCTTATCTTGTGCTATGGTTCCCAGACTTCGGCTCGATCTATAGAAGTAAGAACCTTTTGGTGCGGATTCTGACATTGACTTTTTATATTGAGATTACTGTTTTTAGTCAATATCGATGCAGGTGGCTAGTTTGCGACTTGGAAAAGCCAGTTTTTGTGAAATGTGTCCCAACATGAATTAGAGCGTGTGTCTAGGACGATTCAACTATGATCGCTTACTGAATGCCGCTCGACTTCAACACAAGCGACAAATTCTCTCGATCGACTCCCAACAAGCAGCTCTGTTCAGCTAGGGGAAACCGAGGTACGTGCTTCTCTTTATGATTTGTTGTCGCGCTCAAAGTTTTTCACACTGATCGATCACCAAAATACAAGCAGCAGAACTGCCGCGAGAAGTAGCCATGCTTCAGGGGGCATCGGCGGAATCGGTGAATCCGCCCACAACATTAAATCGAACGAAGATTCTTCCATTAGTTCAATCCTTATGAACGCAAAATCTGGCTGTAACTGTAGAAAACCATTTGGCAAAGCAGAACAAATGCAGCACCGTAAACAAGTTCTTTCGTCGTAACTACTTCGTTACGCCTTCTAGCCAATACCATCTGCTTTGCTTCTGCGTAGCTTTGAAGTCGGATTTTTTCTAGATCCATCTTCTTGAGGCTAACATTCCTCACATTACCGTTTATGCCAAACATTCCTGCTATCAAATCAAATACGAGTTCTGCACCTTCATTAATTACCTTTTCGACAACTTTTTCAGCAATCGAATCTGCAATATGTCTCTGCCTTCTCTGCTCGTCGTATTCCTGAATCTTCTGAGCTTCTATTCTTTTCATTTCTTGCGATATCTCTTTTTTCAAAGAACAAAGTGGAAGAGTAAAAATCACAGAAGAAATTAGTGCAAATTTCGATAAGTCTGAGAACTTATAAGTTGCTATTGATATAAATAAAACTATCGGCATCAATACGAACATAGCGCCGAAAAACAACTTTCCGCGCCATCCAAAACTCGAAATACTCTCTAATGGAGTTGTCATCATTATGTAAATGATCGGGCACACGAAGAAGATAAGAATGGCAAGCTTGCTCAATAGAAGAAAAACTATCATGGATCTCCACGGAAAACTGGTCAGCACTATTATTCCCGTTATCGCAATTCTGGTATTCACATTTATTTCGAGTTGCGAAAATAGTTAAAAATGCTGTCATTTCCGATCGTGTTTCTGCCGTCTCGACTCTAGGTAATGTATCAAGCAAATTCGCATCAATCTGGTGTGACCAAAATCGCCTGCGGAAAATAGGTGCGATAGCGATTCGTATCTCTTGTTACCAAAGAAAGGTTTGCAACGACAGCGTGTGCCCCAATGTAGAAATCCGGTAGTGGCGATCGCCGCTCTCCTCCACGTCTTCGATATGCCAAGAACGCTTGTCCTGCCAGAAAACCTGCTTCGTAAGGCAACGGCTCACGTCGATAAACCTCAGATGGCAACGCCAAATCTAACAGGGAAATATCGTCAAAATCAGTGGAGATCTCAGCATAAATAATTGGGTTGATCACGAGATCACCTTGCTCGGCACACTCAATCAACGTTGATGTTGACCATTCTAACCATTGAGCATCTGCGGTAAGGATATCCAGAATCACATTACTGTCGATGAGAAAATCAGTCATCGTCACGGGTTAACTGCATGATCTCGTCAGTGGTCATTCCCGATGCAGACGCTCCCTTCACCCGTTCAATCCATGCTTTGATGCTGCCAGTTCTGGATTTCTTTCGGATTTCGAGTTTTTCGCCAACGATTTCTAATTCTATTTCAGTACCCGGTACGAAGCCTAAGCGATCACGTACTTCTGCTGGAATCGTCACTTGACCTTGCTCGTTGACTTGCATAGGGAATGCCCCAATTCATCACTAAAAGGTGGGTATTTCAAATTGTGGCATATTCGTACTAACCATTTCACTCACTTTGGATTCAATCACTTTCTGAACCGATTCCGGTACTTTCTCAAAAAAGTCGTACCCCGTCAACCGCTCAACTTCATCCACTGAAGTCACGTATTATTTCCAGGGCTTAGACCTCACTTTCTGCTGATTGGGTACAACCAAACCGATCGTGCGGCTCACCTTCTCGGTCATGTCTTTCAGTCCAACGCCTGAACGTTCGAGAACCAGCACGTCTGTCGGTGATCCCGCCAATAGTGCCAGTGCTTATAGGATGGGGTTCAGAAATAGGTTACAAAAGAGGCATTGAAGCTATGCAGGAACGTTGTTCACAACTACTGGAAAAGTAGAAACCTCAGCAAAGCTAGGAACGCACTCTAAATAAAAACGATGACGATATTTCTGACTATTATTTCTGGTGTTGTGACTTTTGTACTGGGGCAAATTGTACTCAAACTGCTTATAGAGCCAGTTCATGACTTTAGAAGAACTGTCGCTGATATTGCCCTTGCATTAATTGAGTACGCAAATATTTATGCAAATCCTGGTGCGGCTGGTAAAGAAGTTGAAAAGCAAGCTTCAGTAGACTTGCGAAAACTATCTTCACGTCTTCACGCTCAAATGTATTTAATCCCTTGTTATCGCTTTACTTCTAAGGTATTTCGATTGCCTTCAAGATGTGAAGTCACAGAAGTTGCAAGAAATCTCATTGGCTTATCCAACGGGTTATCTACATCGTCATCTGATGTAATTTCTGCAAATGTGCAAAGGGCAAACAGGATTCATCACTTGCTTGGTCTTCCACCTTCGTAACCAAATAGCATCAAGCAACTGGGGTCGATCGATCTTCTATGGGGACAAACGTGACAATTTATATGACGAGGGAAAGCTAAAAATAGCCGAACTTTCACCTGCTTATGACTGTCAGCACTACCAGATTAGATAATGTCAGCTTTGATCTCGGAAGCGTCGAACCAAATGGCAACGGACGAAAGGGCGGAAGCTCGATCGTCGTAAGCGGCGGTGAGTTACCGTTTGATTTTCTGCTTCCAACGGCTAAATTGCTTCATCTTTTGACCTCGCTTTCGGCAAGCTATCAACATATGGACGCTCAACAGCAGAAACGGGCGCGAAAAAAGCTGTATGACAAGATTTACGTTCAGTGTCGCCCGGATTGCTATATCGAGATGCACGATGGGCTACACGCGAGATATGCTGGACAGCCAGGGGGACATAATACGGATCATTACTGGCGTGTGTTTTGCGATGAACGGTTCAAGAACCGGATCGAGCCATTAGTAGGCGATTCTGTCGTTAAATCCCCTACAGGACAATACGCCTATGAGTGGGGTGGATTAAATCTTCGATCGACTGCCGAAGTGAAAATTGCCCAAGCTCTCAATCAGCATGGAGTTTTATTCTTCGCCAATGCTCGTGGTCGAATCGGACTTCAACAAACTGTCGTTAGCGACACTCAGTTGACAGGACGGATTGAAGCCGATTTTCTGGTCATCTACAGGGGCAAGTGTATGGTTCTAGAGGTTGACGGACAGCACCATGCAGAAGGAGAGCAAACGATTCGTGATTATGCCCGTGATCGGGTGCTGCTGCGCTCAGGTGTCCCCACTGTAAGATTTACCGGACGAGACTGTATCGATCGTGCTGAGGCGGTAGTGACCGAATTTTTGGCGATTCTTCAAGGTGCTTAAACGAACTATTTCTGGTAACTTCGGATTGACTATTCAGTTACTCCCGTCTCTTGTGGCGGGATTTTTTGCATAAAATTCTAATTCTTGAACTCAGTGTAATTTTTTGGATGTGCAGTATAAATAGTGCAGTACGGCTTCTCGTTGAATTAGTTAAATAGGATTGGATTTCTAATGGAGAAACGAAAAATTCTGATTGCGACTAAAACCTATCCTTCTATTAGCAAGAAATATCACGAAGTTGTCTGTACGGCAGGACTTCTGCTTGATGATGATGAAGTTCCGCAGCAGTGGATTCGCATTTATCCGGTTCGTTTTCGAGGTTTAGATTTTGACCAGCGTGGATAGCGCTGGTCGATTATTAGCGCCAAAATTGAAAGAAATCTTAAAGACCCTAGAGATGAAAGTTTTCGGATTGATGACTCCTCGATAGAAGTAATTAGAAAGTTGAGTACAGCTAACGCATGGTCTGAGATAAAGTCATTCATTTTAGGTTTTCAGTCTCGCTCCACTAAAGAACTTGTAAGCCAGAGCAAATCTCTGGGCATGATTAAGCCTCTCAAAATTCATAAGGTTTACTATGAAAAAGATAATGATGATTGGACACCAAACCAACAGGCTATATCTGCTCAAATTGGCTTATTTGAACCACCATCAAATCTCGAAAAAATACCTTATCGATTTGGCTACACTTTTGTAGATCAAGATGAAACCAAGCATTCTTATTCAATCAGCGACTGGGAGATTAAGCAGCTTTATAGGAAATGTCGAGATAGGTCTGAGGGCGTGACACAAGCCGAAAAGCAGAAGGAAGCCATTGAAAAAGTTCAGCAGAAACTTGAGAAATTTAGAGTTGATAACGAGCTGTATTTCATTATTGGAAATCAGCAAACTCATCCAAAAACTTTCATGATTATTGGCTTAGTATATCCACCAATGGTAAAGTTAGAACAGTTGAGTTTTTTCTAATAATTTTACGTCCAATCGTAAGAGCACAAATCTAATGAATAAGGAAAGCTGTATTCTTACTTTTGGTTATGGCAATCGGACAGACTACGACGCTTTCTCAAGTCATCTTGAAATCCTAAACGTTGCGTATGTCGTTGACGTAAGAATTAAGCCTAGAGCTTGGTCTGCGATGTGGAGTGAAAATCAGATAAATAGATTTTGTGAAGCTCAAGGAGTTCAATATTTATCTAAACGAGCCTTAGGTAACACATCTGGCAATAGCGATTGGATTCCCCCTAGTGACGAAGATGCCGATCGAGCATTAGCTGAAGTTTCCCAACTTGCAGAGATAGGAACTGTACTACTTTTATGTGCAGAATTAGACCCATTAAAATGTCATAGGAAAAAGGTTGCAGAGCGGTTGAGTGAAATAACTCAAAAGCCGATTAAGCACTTGATCTAAACATCGACAAACAACAATGTAGAGGGAGAAGAAAATTTTCTACCCCTCTATTAGTCAGTCTCGAAAATGCTAAAGCAACACTTTTGCTGCTGTTGTAACTACTTTCACAGCTTTCACTTGAGGAAATGCCATTTCAGCAGCAACAATAGCGACTGGTGCGACTTTACAACCAACTTTCCAAGTTTGTTTGAAGTGCTTTGGCTTCACTTTGAATCCCATGATCTAGGCTCCATTAATTATTACTTCATTAATTTTCGAGTAGTCATTGACCGGATTTGAAAGGGCAATAGGGTCAAGACTGCTACGGGGGAGCGTAGTGTTTTTTTAGACTATCATACACAGAAATACTTGTCTGTACGGGCATCCGCTCAATCAAACTGATCACGATATTTAATGCTTTTTTCTAGGTCATCTAATCGACTGATTCCACTGATGCCATGCGGATTCTGGCAAAAATTGGTGCAATCTGTATACTGAAGCCCAATGGATCAGGAGCAGACCATGAGACTCAAATTCGGAATTGCCATCGCATTGCTATTTGTCGTCTGGGGATGCACAAATTCGCCATCCAGCCAAGATCAACTCAAGCGATTAGAAGAACTGCAATCGAGTCCGAAAGCGTCAGTTGCGCCTTCACCTAGCCCATCGGTCGCTGCATCCCCCAGTCCTTCAATTGCACCGTCACCAAAGGTCACTTCGTCTCCTGCGGTCACACCCGAACCAGGGCCAGTGCCAGTGCAACCGAAATCGAACAAAATTCCCCTGTTCGCGAACTGCAAAGAAGCGAAAGCAAATGGCTATAGCGACATTAGCGTGGCAGAGCATCCCGAATACGCATCGAAGGATCGAGATAAAGACGGGATCGCCTGCGAATCTTGATGCAACCGCAAGAAAGTGTGATCGCTTCGGTTGAGCAAATCATTTTTTAGGAGAAAGATTTTTTACGGAATTGTGCAGCGAATAGCGCCACTGGGAATTCTAAAGGAAATCTTAAAGCGAGGTGGCTATGTTCCCCTGGGGAATTCTTGGATTTGTTGCACCGATTGCACTAGCTGTAGCCGTGAAAGCACTGCGCGATCCGAATAAGTGGTATGGACAAATGGAGTGCAACAACTGTGAGTATCACTGGGATTCTAGGAAATCAACCCCTCCTGCCAGATGTCCTCGATGCTCGTCTAGAAATATTTCGACGATAAACGGATGAAGAAAGCACTTCTCTCGACTGCAACAACGATCGTATTCGGACTGATCGCCACTGCTGCATTCGCTCAATCTCGCACTCCTGCCAGGATCGTTTCTACCGGGGACGGAGACACGCTTAGAGTTCGAGAAGGCAATAAGACCGTCACGGTTCGATTGGCGTGTATTGATGCCCCTGAAATGGCACAGAAGCCGTTTGGACAACAATCTTCGGCGCGACTCAGACAACTACTACCAGTTGGTTCAGGGGTGCAACTCAGAACCATCACGACTGATAAATATGGTCGGAGAGTTGCCGAAGTGTACCTTGGCGATCGCTCGATCAACTTGACGATGGTTGCCGAAGGTCAAGCTGTTGCTTATCGGCAATATCTGAGCGGATGTGATGCTAATCAGTTCTTGAATGCTGAATTGAACGCCAAGAATAAACGATTGGGATTCTGGAATCAACCAAATCCTGTGATGCCCTGGGATTTCCGTCGTGGCAAGCGAAGTACAGCTAGAACTGTGACTCCACCCTCGCAGAGTACCCTTCCAGCTTGCGTAAACAGCGATTGTGACTGCGGTGACTTTAGAACTCAATCCGAAGCTCAAAGGGTACTGAATGCGTTTCCTGGCGATCCGTTCCGATTGGATAGGGATCGAGATGGACGAGCGTGTGAGAGCTTGCCGTAGATATTGATCGAAATACAGCGACCGCTTCAACTGAAGTGATCGCTGTACCGTTCCGTTTCTAGAACCAATCTAACTGATTGGGACGACTGAACCGATCAAGCAATTCTACAGTCTCGCGCCATTGCTCTGCGGCTCTTCTGTCCATCTCTACCTGGATGGCAAGAGATGGATCAACCATCGATGTTAATGGTCTGGTCGCCAATGAGTATCTTCCTGAAAGCTCTTTCAGTTGCTCTGAGTGCGCTTTCAGAAAGCTCGGCTGACACGAAGCTGATCAGCTATGGTCAAGAAGTTTCGGGCATGGACGATGAAACTGTCCAAGCAGGCATCGAATGGGTCTTTCTGAGCCTTCTAGCGGTTGGGTATCGAGGTCAAGGGCATTTATTCTGGTTGAATTCCGAGCGGGATGAGGAAATCTTAAAGATGCAGCGCAAGTTGATTCGGAAGTAATGAGTTAATCTTTACTTTATCGATGCGACAATCGAGTTCTCCTGCTCCCGATGGCTTTTTCTGGCGACTCATGCCAGAACACCCCGAAATGAGAATCTACCAATTGCAGATACGCAATGATGAATGATCCTGAGATGCCAGAGGACGATCGAGTTCATTACGCGGGTGAAGAGATTGTAGAACCTGTTCAGCGCTGGACTGAAGCGGAAAAGCTGGCGTTACTTGATTGGCATCCAATGTTTACTGGCAGATGTCCGAACTGCGAGGTGACGATTCCATTCGGTGAGCGATCGCTTTGGAAGTGCGATCATTGCGGTTGGAAAGATGCCTCAGATTGCTAGGGTGGTGGTAATACTTCAGAATCCTTAATCAAGCATTAAGTTTGCTCGGTATTAAGAATACGGATTGATGTTTGGCGAAGTCGAAGATTTGCTAGACGAATCGATTTTGGCGGGTGAGTTTATCATTCATGCCAGCGATCAAAAGATTGATCTCACTCAATTCAATAGTTCGGACAGAATTTTGACAAGAAAGCTACCCATCGCTTAGGGTGCAAATAATCACAAACGCACCGAATGGATAGCTATGGAAGCCATTGTACAAAGCCTGCTTGTC
>JACJNX010000136.1 GCA_014695255.1 Cyanobacteria bacterium FACHB-63 | reverse complement strand
GTACTGTTAATAGAATCACAAAGCAAAATGGTAAGAATCGGTGTTGTAGGGGCTAGTGGATTTATCGGTAATCGAGCCGTCGAAATGTTTCATCAAGGGGATACCGAGGTACGTCCGATCGGGCGATCCGCGGCTAGTTTTGATCGCCTGACAAATAAGGACTTAGACTGCCGAGTTGCTAGTGCCTTTGACCAGTCTTCTCTAGAAGCAGCATTTAAAGATTGCGATGTGATCATTCACTCAATCTTGGGAAGTCCTGGATTGATTCGAGGCAGCATTACGCCAACCTATCGAGCTGCTCAGAAAGTAGGAGTGCGCCGCATCATTTACCTCAGTTCGATGACTGTTCACCGTCCAGCTCCGGCTCCAGGCACCACAGAATCAACCCCTTTTATTGAAAATCAGCCTTATGCTGCCCATCCTGCTAAGATTGAGGCAGAACGGAAACTGCTGCAACTCCGCCAGAAAGGGCGCGTAGAAATCGTAATTTTTAGACCTGGAATTGTATTTGGTCCACGATCGCGTTGGATCATTGACCTGGCTAATCAACTTTCACAGGGAACGGCTTACTTTGTCAACGATGGCAACGGTATTTGCAATTCAGTATACGTGGACAATCTAGTTCACGCGATGCAACTAGCAATGTCCGCCAAAGATGCAGACGGTGAAGCGTTTTTTGTGGGCGATCGAGAATTAGTTACTTGGTTTGATTTTTATCGCCCCTTCGCGGAAGCCTTTGGAATTAACCCAACCCACATTCCTCGACTGGCAGCCCCTAAGTTTACGCGGAGCTGGAAGCAACGGCAGCTTGACTTATTTTGGAACTCAGAAGTCGTGCAAAGAGCATTAACACTAATACCAAATGATTTCAAGCAAGCGCTTAAAAGAGAAATTTTTAAATCGAATCGTTGCGAGGAACAGCCCGTTCAAGCAGTAGTAAAATCGCTGCCTGTTGTAACGCAGATGATGGCGGAGCTACAACAATCCCAATATAAACTGCCTTTCGCTAAGGCTGAGAAAATATTAGGTTATGAACCGATCGTCACATTTGAAGAGGGCTGCCGCCGTTCGCTCGAATGGCTTACAGAGTGTAAGCGCTTCAATCTTACCAACTCATCAGTTTCCCATCTGAAATAACAAATCACTAAAATCGTTAGACCGCTATCTCTTTCAATATTGCTCACATTTAAACTGCTTGAATTATTTCATTGATTCAGGCAGTTTAAAGTTGTTTTGTTAACCAGTCTTAAAAATTAATAGGAACAAATGACCATTAAAGATTAATCCTAGAACGAGCAAAATATGAATATTGTCTCATTAATAGCTTCGTAATCATAAAGAAAACGTCAAGATTATCGCAAATACAGCAATTAAATCGACGATACCCATCCGAATATGATAGTTTCTGGTTACAAGCAAAGAAGTTAAACAATACCTAGTTCTTCATTGTTTGATTAATTAGTTTGTCTCAAGCAGTATCCCAAAATTGATCGTAAAAGCTCAAGTTATCAGGCAGTAGAACATGGAACGGTTTAATCACTTTTTTCTAACCAAATTTAACGTTAGAAGCTTTCCAGATTTGAGACCTGGATGCGAGCCAGCCTGGCTGGAAAGAAGATTTGGGTTGTTTGATCAATTTTGCTTTCCTTCCGTATGTAACCAAACTAACCAAAGCTTTAAGTGGTTGGTTTTTTTTGACATTGATACACCCGATGAATTCAAGCAAAAAATTGCTGCCTATGCTAGAAGTTGGTCGAACTTCGTACCTGTCTATCTTGACTGCCCTTTACCATACGGAGAATTCCCGGATGAAGTGCGAGAAGTCGTACGGGAATACATTCCCACTGACTGTGAGTACTTGATTACAACCTGGCTCGATAACGATGATGCAATCCACAAGGATTATGTCCAGATGATTCAGGACAACTTCAGCCAACAAGAAAGCGAAACGATTAATTTCATCTTTGGCTATCAACTTGCTGAAGGAAAGCTTTACTTTGATTTTGAAATTGCAAATCACTTCATCAGTCTGATCGAGAAGTACAATCCTGAATCGTTCAAGACCTGCCTTTGTAAACCTCATAAGGAACTCTACGAGGTGTGCAGTTCGGCTAAAAAAGTTTTCTGTAAGCCAGCTTGGATAGAAGTTGTGCATGGGTCTAACTACATGAATGTGTATCGACGAGGATTTCGTGTACCAGCCGAAAAAATACTGAAAGACTATTCGATTCATGCTGAAACTCCATCTGATAAAGATCAAGCTGTTCCATTCTTAATTGAGCAGGCTAAGATATCGCTTTTCTTTCCCTATTACTTTCTCAGAAAGGTCTTTCTCAGGATTAAACATAACCAGCTTGAGGAGTTCGGTATGAGCCGCTTTATCATGAAGAACTATTAGTTTGTTCAGGGCTGAAAATTCAGCCGGACTGATAGCAGCCTGATATAAAGAATTCCAGCGAATAGACACTGAATTCAGTTTTTCAAGCGTTTACTTGTCACCCTTGAATCATTCGTTAAAAGGAACGCGAACCTATGAAATTCTTAGTTACTGGTGGAGCAGGTTTTATTGGCAAGTGGTTGCTTGAGAAGCTGCCTACCAATGCTGAAGTAGTTGTACTTGATTCCCTTGATCAGCAAGTACACCGCAAATTGCATGATTTTTCTCCCGAAGTCAAAGAGCGAGCAACGTGTATTCAGGCAGATGTTCAAAATATTGAGGATTATCAGTCTGAGATCGAGGGTACAGATGTGATTATTCATCTAGCATCTCAAACAGGGACGGGGCAGTCGATGTATGAGATTAGTCGCTACGTTCAGGAAAATGTGAATGGAACTGCAAAGCTATTAGAACTCGTCTCTAAGCTAAACTCTAAGCCCCGTCGCATCATCCTATCGTCGAGCCGGGCAGTGTATGGAGATGGGGCATACACAGATGGAAAAGAAATTTACTATCCTAAAGGGCGACGCTTAGAGGATTTACAGCAGGGGATTTGGGAAGTTCACAATGATCGAGGTAGGCCGCTAACATTTCTGCCGATGCAAGAAAGCCATCTCACTCAGCCAACTTCGGTTTACGGGTTGACCAAGCTTTGGCAAGAGCAGTTGATGCAAAATTACTGTGAAAGCCAAGGCATTGATTTGGTCACTTTACGCTTTCAGAATGTCTATGGACCGAAGCAGGAGTTAGGCAATCCTTACACTGGAATTATTGGCATTTTCACCAATGCGATCGCTCAAGGTAAACGTTTGGAATTGTTTGAAGATGGGCAGGTAACGCGAGATTTTGTTTTTGTAGGAGACGTTGCAGAAGCAGTTGTTCGCTGTGCATTGCACCCGGCATCACTATCATCAATAATTAACGTTGGTATGGGTCAGGCAGTAACGCTGATCGATGTAGTTGAAGCGATCGCAGCCCTGCTACATAAGCCAGCAGACTACACAGTATCGGGTCGTTTCCGAGTTGGCGATATTCGTCATGCTGTTGCAGATATGAGTCACTATGAAACCTTGCTTGGATCATGGTTTCCCATCTCTCTAAAGGCTGGGCTGTCGCAATATCTGGAATGGTATCTAGAACAAGAACCCCTAAGCCATGCAGTGCTTCAAGCTTCACTTCGGGAAATGGAACGATCTGGGCTACTCTTGTCCAAACACGGTTAGGAAGCGAGCGATGGGCGAAATTAATGTTCTACATTTGAATGAATCTGATATCGATAATGGAGGGGCACGTGCAGCCTACCGATTGCATGAGGGCTTGAGATCGATCGGTTGTCAATCAAAAATGCTCGTTCGTGCGAAGTTTAGTAACAATGCAACGGTGATGGCTGAAAAGTCCCCGCTAACAAAGCTGTCCCCATCCATCTCCAGACTCCCTTTACGGCGTTATCCAAACCGCGCAGGTGGGATGTTTTCGTCTCAATGGCTTCCTGATGTCTTTTTCACCCGTGTTCAGCAAAATCATCCGGATGTTATCAATTTGCACTGGATTTGTAATGGATATTTGCAAATTGAAACTCTCGCCAAGTTTCAGAAACCTTTAGTTTGGACACTGCACGATATGTGGGTCTTTACAGGTGGATGTCACTATACCGAGAACTGCGAAAACTATAAAGCATCTTGTGGTTCTTGTCCACAACTCAACAGCAATCGGGATAAGGACCTTTCGCGTTGGGTTTGGCAACGCAAAGCTAAAACCTGGAAAGCGCTAGATTTGATACTTGTGGCAACCTCCTCCTGGATGGCAGAGTGCGCTCGTGCTAGTTCTATGTTTAAAGACACACGCATTGAAGTGATTCCATTAGGGCTAAATACGAATCAATACAAGCCGCATCACCGTCACTTTGCTCGTGAGGCACTAAATTTGCCGCACGATAAGCAACTGGTGTTATTCGGTGCTTTAACCGGAACGAGCGATCGGCGAAAAGGCTTTTATCTGCTTCTTCCTGCTCTACAGAGGCTGTGTCAGACGGGATGGAAAGATAAAATCGAGCTTGTGATTTTTGGAGCATCTCAACCCGAAAAAGCAATTGATTTGGGTTTCAAGACACATTATGTTGGACGCCTAAATGATGATCTTTCTCTTGCATTAGTCTACTCAGCGGCTGATGTAATGGTTGTCCCTTCTGTACAAGAAGCATTTGGGCAAACAGCTTCTGAGTCATTATCCTGTGGGACTCCTGTTGTTGCCTTTAATGCAACAGGAGTGAAGGATATTGTTGATCATCAGCAGAATGGCTATCTAGCAACTCCATTCGAAGTTGATGATTTAGTAAAAGGAATTGTTTGGATCTTAGAAGACGACGAGCGCTATCAAAAGCTCTGCTATCAGGCACGAGAAAAAAGCTTACGAGAATTTGCGTCTGAGGTTCAAGCTTATCGTTATTTAAAGGTCTATCAAGATGTGATAGAAAAATCAAAAAAGTTGTAGCTTCTAGTCTCTAAAGGTAGTTGTTTACGATTGATCAGTCTATCCCAATCGAGAGCGATAGTTTGTAAGGAATGTCTAGCAGGAAAGTCTAATTCATGCAATATTTGTCAAGATTTTTTTACGTTATCTCTACTAAAAGAACCGAGCTTATATTTATTTTATTTGTATTTCTGATAAGCTCTATGCTAGATGCTTTAGGTATTGGTTTAATTGGTCCATTTATAGGACTCGCAACTAATCCCGAACTAATTCACAAGAATCCTTTTTTAGCTGGCTTCTATAATTATCTTAAGATTAATCATCCTAATCAATTTATTGCTTTATTAGGAATAATCATTACTGCAATTTTTTATTTCAAATCATTTTCTTACTATCTAATCCAAAAATATGTATATAAATTCTGCTTTACTCAGCAAGTTAAGCTGCGACAGAGGCTGCTGCACACTTATTTATCCCTTCCTTACACGTTTCATCTAAGAATAAATTCGGCTCATTTGGTTCAAACTATTATTAAAGAGAGCGAGCAATTTACCTACTCAGTTGCAATTCCGCTCCTTAACTCGGTCGCAAACACACTGGTACTGGTTGTTCTAGTTCTACTATTGGCAAAAACAGATTTGATTGCAACAGTCAGCATCATGGGGTTACTTACCGTTGCATTTTTGCCGTTCCACTACTTTAGAAATAATCTTGTCCGATGGGGCAAGGAAGGAGTGGATGCGAATACGGAGATGCTACAGATTATTAACCATGCGCTCGGAGGACTCAAGGAAACAAGAATCATTGGCTGCGAAAGCTATTTTGAAATGCAGCTCAATGCACAAGTGAACAAATTTGCGAATGCTGCAACCAAATTCCACGTCTTTCAAACTCTGCCTCGAATTACGATTGAATCGCTTTTAATCACTTTCGTTGTTGGGTTGGTTGTCACCTCTTTGTTTTTTGAGCAACGCTCAGGAAATTTAGTGTCAGTGCTAGGTGTTTTCGCGATCGCGTCGATCCGATTATTACCCTCAGCGAGCCAATTGATGTCAAACCTAGGCGTGCTTCGGAACTTCAAGCCGACACTCGACAAAATATATTTGGATTTGAAAGAAGCGGAATCCCCTGAAGCAGTTCGTTACATGGAGCTTTATCAAAATGTTGCTCCGCTCGAGCTTTTGCTCAAACGCTCGAATCAGCTATACGAATCAACTATCCGCTTTGAAAACAGTATTGTTCTTGACAAAGTTAACTACGCTTACCCGGAGTCGAATTCAAATGCTCTCACGGATGTCTCTTTGACGATTCGCAAAGGAGAGTCGATTGCATTCATTGGTAAGTCGGGCGCAGGCAAGACAACGCTCGCGGATGTTTTTCTGGGTTTGTTGATTCCAAAATCAGGAGACATTCGAGTAGATGGCTATTCGATCTACAATGCGCTGCGATTTTGGCAAAACTCAATTGGGTACATCCCTCAATCGATCTTCTTAATTGATGACACGATCGAACGCAATATTGCATTTGGAGTACCAGACCATCTGATCAATTCTCAAAGGCTCCATCATGCGATTAAGTCTGCTCAACTAACAGACCTAATCGCGCAACTGCCCGATGGAATTCAAACTGTGGTTGGAGAGCACGGAGTTCGACTGTCCGGCGGACAACGCCAACGAATTGGAATCGCTCGTGCTTTGTATCATGAGCGAGAAATTTTGGTGCTAGACGAAGCAACCTCTGCGTTAGACAACGAGACCGAGAATTTGATTAGTGAAGCAATCAGGGAACTTAGCGGCACTAAGACACTGATCATTATTGCTCACCGTTTGACCACGGTCGAACACTGCGAGCGCGTTTACAAGATGGAAAAAGGTCAAATTATCAAGTTTGGTAATTATCAAGAAATTGTTCTTGCAGAACAGTCTGCCCAACTTTCCTGAGGAAGTGATATAGCCCATTAGCTGAATGTAGTGAATACTGTGGTTTATTTATGAAAGACATCCGAATCGCTTGGCTATTACCAACAGCATGGTTTTACTGGCACCCTGTATTGAGCCATTTCGCTAAAATATTTCCCCAAGCCAGAGTATTTACCGCACTTTGGCCAGGTTTTGCGAAAGGGTATGAGGACTCTTTTCCTGTAGAAATTGTCGGTGAGAATAGATTTGTTGCACCTAAGCGAGAGACTACAGGATACAGCCGGGGTTTTACTTTCCTTTCTCCCAACATCATCATTCGGTTGCTACAGTATAAGCCCGATCTGATTTTTGCTGATTCTTTCCGCATCTGGAGTTTGTTTGCCTTGCTGCTCAAGCCATTTTGTGCTTGGCGGGTCATTCTTTCCTACGAAGGCAGTTCGCCAACAGTAGATTACCGAAACTCACCCCTGCGGCTATTCTTGCGTCGTCTCATGGTTCGAGCAGCAGATGCATACATGACCAACAGTCAGACTGGTAAAGCCTATCTGGTAGAAGTATTAGGCGCAAAGGAGGAGTTGGTGTTTGCTAGACCTTATGAAGTTCCCGATGCTCAGTCATTGCTTAGTAACTCTACAACTTCGGTACAGGTGCCAGAAGCTAAAAAACCAATTTTTTTATTTGTGGGGCATCTAGTACCTCGGAAGGGCTTGCTGCTCTTATTACAAGCTTGTCAGCAGTTAAACAAGCAGGGCTGCCAGGACTATACGTTGTGGATTGTGGGGGATGGAGAAGAGCGAAAAGCAGCAGAGATGTTTATTCAAGCTAATGATTTACAAGAGCAGGTAAAGCTTTTAGGTAAATTGGACTATAACTGTCTCGGATCATACTTTCAAGCAGCAGATGCCTTTGTCCTGCCAACTCTTGAAGACACTTGGGGCATGGTTGTTCTCGAAGCCTTGTTATTTGGTACACCGGTGCTGTGTTCTCAATGGGCAGGTGCGGCTGAATTAATTACAAACGGGGAAAACGGTTACGTGTTTGATCCTTATCACCCTGAGCAATTAGCAGAGTTAATGAGTTACTTTGTTAAGAACTCGGAGCAGATTAAGAAAATGGGTGAAAAGTCAAAGCAGACGATGACTTCTCATACACCAATTGCTGCTTCAGTAACTCTAGCCAAGATTGTAGAATCCCTTTGTGGGGTTTAATTTATGAAGGATTTTTCAATTGCTTTCTTTGTATGGGGATTATCGAGCGATGCAATCACAAACATTGCGTCTGCTCTATCTCAGGGATTTTGGAGACAAAAAGTTTCAAAAATCTATGTCCTTTATCTGAATGGCTCACCTGCCGAAAATACTAGCTTTCCTCAAGGAGTAGAGTTTGTGCATCTGGGTGTGCATCGAGCTAGACAGGCTCCTCTACCGATCGCTCAATTCTTAAGAACAGTTAAACCCACATTTTTGATCTCCCTCGCCTTCCTGAATGTTCCAGCGACGCTTGGTTGGCTCTTAGGCGGTCGCCGTTTTACCAAGTTAGTCATCAGCCAGCAAAATACTCTGATCTACAAAACTCAAATCGAGCATAAAGGAGAATTGCTGATGCAGCTTCAACTTTGGTTTGCAAGGCTTCTGTATTCCAAAGCGAATGGTTTAGTGACAACTACCCGTCTCCTATTAGAAGAATTAATTAACCAGGTTGGTATATCTTTACCTAAAAAGCATACTGCGGTTATCCCAAATTTGGTTGACTTAACGCGAGTCATGGCGCAAGCGCAGGTTGAGCCTTCTCATCCCTGGTTAAAGCACAAAGAAAAGCCCGTTGTCCTTAGTGTTGCAAGGTTAGCCAAACAGAAGAACTTTTCTCTGCTCTTGCGGGCTTTTGCTGAGGTACGAAAACGATTTGATGCTAGATTAATAATTATCGGCGAGGGACCAGAAAGAGAAAAGCTAGAGCAACTAGTTAACAAGCTGGGATTAGGGCAAGACGTCAGTCTACCTGGTGCATCAGAGAATCCTTGGAGCAGTATGGCAAGAGCAGATGTATTCGTTCTACCGTCTGAAGAGGAAGCATTTGGTTTAGTTTTAGTTGAAGCAATGGTGTGTAGCTTGCCAGTGATTGCAACCGACGCGATCGCAGGTGGCCCAAGAACAATTTTGGGAGATAGTCAATATGGTCTATTAGTGCCGAATCAAGATGTGAAGGCTCTAGAAAATGCGATAGACAAGGTGTTGTCCATAGCAGACCTACGTGCTCAACTAATCACTGCTGGCAAACAACGATGTGAAGCCTTTAGCTCGGAAGCAGTAGCTCAACAATGGCTCTCATTCTTAGAACAACTTTAACAACTTATGAAGGTACTTTTGTCAGCCTATGCTTGTGAACCGGGTCGAGGGACTGAGTTAGGCGTGGGTTGGAACACAGCAAGAGAGGTTGCGAGGCACCACGAGGTTTGGGTGCTGACCCGACCCGATGACGGACGGGAGGCAATCGAAGCGGAACTTGATCGCAATCCCATTCCCAATCTACACTTTGTCTACTTCACATTGCCCGTCTGGGGGAGCGGTTGGAAATGGGGACAGGGTGCATTTCAAATCCATTACTACCTCTGGCAGATTCAGGCGTACTTTGTTGCTCGTCAACTCCACCGCAAAATTGGTTTTGATCTTGTTCATCACGTTACCTTTGTAAAGTACTCTACGCCTAGTTTTTTGTCGATGCTGCCAATTCCATTTATTTTTGGACCCGTAGGCGGCGGAGAGTCAGCACCCAAAGCGTTTTGGAAGAGCTTTAGCTGGCGGGGCAAGGTTTATGAAGTATTGCGAGATCTGGCACGTCGGATTGGAGAGCGAGACCCCTTTACCTTGATAACAGTCCGACGTAGCGTTTTAACATGGGCAACGACCGAGGACACCGCCAAGTGCCTAGCACGAATGGGAGCGCGCCATGTGAAAGCGCTATCACAGGTAGGTCTTTTACCCGAAGAGATTACTCACTTAGCAGGGTTTAGTCTAGATAATCAATCACCACGGCGCTTTATTAGTATTGGCAGGCTATTGCATTGGAAAGGTTTTCATTTGGGATTGCGGGCTTTTGCTCAAGCTCGTTTGGGAAACGAGGCGGAGTATTGGATTGTGGGCAACGGTCCAGAACAGGAACGGTTGCAGCACCTTGCCAAAGAGTTGGGAGTTGCCTCGCAAGTCAAGTTCTGGAACGAAATGCCCCGCGATGAGATGTTGCAAAAGCTTGCAACTTGCCTGGCACTTGTCCATCCAAGCTTGCATGAATCGGGGGGCTTTGTGTGCATTGAGGCAATGGCGTTGGGGTGTCCTGTGATTTGTTTAGACCTTGGCGGACCTGCAGTCCAAGTGACTGAGGAAACGGGCTTCAAAATTTCTGCTAGTACACCAGAGCAGGTTGTGCAGGAAATGGCAACAACAATGGTGCAATTAGTTCAAGACTCAACATTGCGATCGCGCCTGGGATTAGCAGGACAACGGCGAGTCAAAGAAATCTACAATTGGCAAACTAGAGGACAGCAGATCAGCCAGCTTTATGAAGAAGCGGTTCGTTTATCACCCTTATGTAGAGGATGTTCATGAATGCGAGTGTTAATTGTTCATAATTATTATCAACAGTTTGGCGGTGAAGACCAGATTTTTCAAACAGAAGCTAGTTTACTAGAGTCTCAAGGACACGCTGTTCACCGATACACGCTTCATAACAATCAAATTGGTGAAGCAGTGCCAATCAAGACGGGTATGAATACTCTTTGGAATTTTCAGTCTTACCGCAGTTTACGATCGCAGATTCGCGAATTTAAACCTGATGTTACTCATTTCCATAATACCTTTCCCCTGATCTCTCCAGCTGCATATTATGCAGCTAGAGACGAAAACGTGCCCGTTGTACAAACGCTGCATAACTACCGCTTGTTATGTCCAAATGGCTTGTTTTTTCGGCATGGAAAAGTATGTGAGCGGTGTTTAGAACAACCCCTGCCAATATCCAGCGTGATCCATGGTTGTTATCGCAACAGCCGGGTAGAAACGGCTGCGGTTGCAACAATGCTGGGCCTGCATTCCTCAGCAGGAACCTGGACCCGTCTTGTACAAGTGTTCATTGCATACAGTCAATTTGCTCTCAATAAATTTATCCAAGGTGGACTCCCAGCCGAAAAATTTATGTTTAAAACTAACTTTTTGCATCCTGATCCTGGAAAAGGGGAAGGTAAGGGAGGTTATGCCCTCTTCGTAGGGCGGCTTTCAGTGGAAAAAGGTCTGGGTGTGATGCTACAAGCATGGGAGCACTTGAATGATAAAATTCCGCTCAAGATTGTAGGAGATGGACCTCTAGCGGAACTCGTCGCAGAGGCTGCAAATCGGGTTCCTGGAATTGAGTGGCTAGGGCGCAAGTCCTTGCCAGAGGTCTACGAATTGATGGGCAATGCTGCATTTTTAGTATTTCCGTCGGAGTGGTATGAAACCTTTGGACGAGTCGCGATCGAAGCATTCGCGAGGGGAACACCTGTCATTGCTGCTAACATTGGAGCCATTACTGAACTTGTTGATCCCTATCGTACTGGACTTCATTTTAATCCTAGTGATTCGCAAGATCTCGCAGCAAAAGTAGAGTGGGCAATTTCGCATCCCGTTGAATTGGCTCAAATGCGCCAAGCTGCAAGAGATGAATTTGAGGCAAAATACACTGCTTTCACAAACTACCAGCGGCTTTTAGAAATCTACCAAACTGCAATTTCAAGACGATTCTCTAATTCAAATGTGGGTGTTACATAGCTTTAGGAATCCTTTAAAGCCGTCAGTTGAACGACCTTGACTTTATAAAATTATTAGCATCACCTGGGAAAGATAAGATGGCACAATTAAAGGTATTAATTTCAGCCTACTCTTGTAGACCAGGTATGGGTTCAGAACCTGGAGTTGGTTGGAACATAGCCAAAGAAGTGGCGAAACATCATAAAGTATGGGTGCTTACGCGCTCTGATAATCGCCCCATGATTGAGGCAGAGCTTGAAAAAAATCCCATTCCTGATGTCCAGTTTGTCTACTTTGATTTACCAGGAGTGAGTTGGTGGAAACGAGGCTTGCAGGGAGTGCACTTACATTATTATCTATGGCAAGTTAAGGCTTACTTTGTTGCTCGTATCCTTCACTCTGAAGTGAATCTGGACATTATTCACCATATCACCTATGTAAGGTACTCATCTCCTAGCTTTTTAGCATTATTACCTGTGCCATTCATCTGGGGACCAGTGGGGGGCGGGGAGTCTGCTCCCAAGGCTTTTTGGCAAGATTTTAACCAGCGCAGCAAAATGTACGAGAGGTTAAGAGGTTGGGCACGTTCTTTAGGAGAACAGGATCTCTTCGTTCGCATTACTGCTCGTCGTAGCTGTCTTACATATGCAACAACGAAAGACACTGCTCTAAGGTTAGCGAAGATAGGTAGCAGGAACGTGCAAGTTCTCTCTCAAGTCGGACTATCATCCGATGAAGCTCGCCAAATTGTACAACACTCGTTAGTCGAACACAACTGTGTACGATTTATTAGTGTTGGACGCCTCTTACACTGGAAGGGGTTTCATTTAGGACTAAGAGCATTTGCTCAGGCATCTCTGCCATCCAATGCTGAGTATTTTATTGTGGGCAAAGGAGGAGAGGAAGCAGAGCTTCGATCGCTTGCAACTGATTTAGGAATAGCCTCTCAGGTTAAATTCTTGAATGAGGTTCCCCGTACTGAACTTCTGTATCAAATGGGTACCTGCTTAGCATTGGTTCATCCTAGTCTACATGAGTCAGGTGGATTTGTTTGTTTGGAAGCAATGGCGGTAGGATGTCCGGTTATTTGCTTGGATTTGGGAGGACCAGCAGTCCAAGTGACACCAGAGACAGGCTTTAAAGTCTTTGCCCGGACACCGGAACAAGCCATAACAGAAATAGCGAATTGCATGGCTTGCTTAGCAAAAGAACCAGAATTACGGGCAAAAATGGGAGAAGCAGGACAACGACATGTTAAGGAATTTTACAGTTGGGAAGCAAAAGCTCTTTTATTTAGCCGAGTTTATGAGCAAAGTATCGCTAGATAAATATGAAGCCTCAGCTCGTACCGTCTATACATTTGAATTCTAAGTATGTCACCTTCTGTAATTTTTTTCAGTGGTCTTCTCCTACCTCCTTCGGAAACCTTTATCCGTGCTCAAGGTGAGGCTCTTCAAAAATTTACTCCCTATTACGTTGGCTCGCGCTCTGTTAAAGGATTGTCTTTGCCTGACGATCGCTCCTTTGTGGTTAATCAAGGCAGCATTCTCGGTGCAGCAAGAGAAGCTCTATTCAAACTTACTGGATACGCACCAGCCCTCGACAATAGGATTCAGCATCTAAGCCCCGTATTAATCCATGCTCACTTTGGAGTTAATGGCACACTGGCAATGCCTGTTGCAAAGCGCTTGGGATTACCCTTGATTACCACTTTCTATGGACTAGACTCAACCTTAGAACAAGCGACTTCCCAACGCACTTCTTTAACGCAGCAAGTTTATTTGCGCCGTCAATCTGACCTGAAGCGCGAGACTCATCTTTTTATTGCGGTTTCCGGCTTTATCAAACAGAAGCTATTAGAACAGGGTTTTCCACCGGATAAAGTAGTTGCCCACTATATTGGGGTCGATACTCAATCTCTCCAACCCGATCCTAAAATTTGTCGTGATCCAGTTGTTTTGTTTATCGGTCGCCTAGTCGAGAAGAAAGGCTGTGAATATTTAATTCGAGCGATGGCTAAAGTTCAGTCAGAACATCCTGATGTTGAACTGGTTATCATCGGTGATGGACCGCTCAGAGAATCTTTAGAAAGCTTAGCTGCTGGAGCATTGCAGAAATATAAATTCTTGGGAACACAATCACCTAGTGTATGTAAGGAACAGATGCATCGAGCAACATTACTCGCTGTTCCTAGCGTTACCGCCTCTAATGGTGACTCCGAAGGATTGCCAACTGTCCTGCTAGAAGCTCAAGCGATCGGCTTACCCGTAGTAGCATCGATACATGCAGGAATTCCTGAAGCTATAGTCCATGGAGAAACTGGATTCCTCGCTGGTGAGCGAGATTGGCAACAGCTTGCTCACCATATCGCAAAATTGTTGGTAGACCCCGATCTTTGGCAACGTTTTAGTATCAACGGTCAAGAGCGAATTAGACTTCATTTTGACCTACACAAGCAAAGCCGGGGTTTAGAAGATCTTTATCAAGCAGTGTTAGGTGCTCCTTCCTAACACATATTTTTGTTAGCGATCGCTAGACGCTTTAGAACGAAGGCTTTATCTATCCATAGTGGCGTTGTTACATGAATCACCGAAGTAACGGGTATGAAACAGAGAGAAGTTGAGATTAAGCTTCGACTTGATAGCTATCGGGTTTTGCAATCTGAATCATCCGATTCAGTGCAGCACATTTAATCAACAGTTCGACCGTTTGATTGTCAAATCGACGTGAACGCAGGTTGCCACCAAAGATTGCCTTGAAGCGAAACATTGTCGTTTCTGCAATCGAGCGACGATGATTGAAGTGGAACCAAGAAACTGGGCAGGTGAATAAGCTACACCCCTCAAACTTATGGTAGGAGTAGGGTATGAGCCAAAACAAACGCAAACAACACAGTGCCCAATTCAAAGCTAAAGTCGCCCTCGAAGCGGTCAAAGGTGAAAAGACCATCGCCGAAATCGCGAGTCATTACAGCGTGCATCCGACGATGATCCACAACTGGAAGCGGCAGCTTTTAGACAGCGCAAGTGAGTTGTTTGAACGGGGTGCGAAATCGAGTCCAGTGGAACCGGAAACGAGCGCTCAAATTGACGAGTTGTATCGACAAATTGGCAAGTTGCAAGTGGAGCGGGATTTTTTAGCCAACAGGTCGGCACGATTAGGCTTGCCAACCGAAAAGCCTTGGTAGAACGAGATCACGCTGAATTAAGCATTGCTCGGCAGTGTGAACTGCTTTGCCTTGCCCGGTCGAGCTTCTATTATCAAGCCCTGGCGCCATCAACGGAAGAATTAACAATCATGCGTTTGATTGACCAGCAATATCTGGAAACACCCTTCTATGGCAGTCGGAAAATGACTGTGTTCCTGCAATCGCAAGGGTATCAAGTGAACCGAAAACGAGTGCAGCGTTTGATGCGGGAGATGGGCTTGTTTGTGATCTACCCACGCCCAAATACGAGCAAGGCACAGCCCGCCCATCAGGTTTATCCGTATCTACTGCGAGGGTTGCCTATCAGCAGTGCGAATCAGGTGTGGTGTACCGAGCCAGAGATCTTTAACAGCGACCAAGGAGCGCAATTTACGGCAACCGCCTTCATCAACTGTCTGAAAGCCGCGAAGGTTAACATCAGCATGGATGGACGGGGGCGGTGTCACGACAACATCTTCATCGAGCGCTTATGGCGGAGTTTGAAGTTGATTTATCTCAAGTCATTCGAGAATGGACAGCACTTGACACGGGAAGTGAAACAGTGGTTCCATTGGTACAATCAAATCAAACCGCATCAAGGATTAGAATACAAAACGCCGAATCAGGTGTATTGTGATAATCTAAAGGATGTGAACGTAAAATCGTGAATTGATTCTAGAGCAATAAGGTTAGTAAAACCGAGATCTAAAACTGTAGCTTATTCACTATCTATCTTTTGTCCAAGCTTTTAGGTCCACCTCAGAGTACCGGAATTACGCTTCCATTTCTTGCGTCCATGCTTGCGGATGCGGTGGAGCATTGGGATTACCATGCTGCCAGGCATCTGTGCGGGGTGGAATCACAGGCTTGGCTCCGCGTTGGACAATCTCTTCGTAGCAATGGCGATGGTCATACGCGCCATCGGTACTCACTTGCTCAATGTCGTCCTCGCTCTGAGTCAGCAACTCGTCTAAGACTTCGCCATCATGCACCGCATTCAAGGTCACGACTGCTGCCAAGATCTCACCCGTCGCCTCATCGACTCCGAGATGCAACTTGCGCCAAGTGCGACGCTTACTGATACCGTGCTGCCGGGT
The DNA here is from genome assembly GCA_014695255.1 of Cyanobacteria bacterium FACHB-63. Lineage (GTDB taxonomy): Bacteria > Cyanobacteriota > Cyanobacteriia > Leptolyngbyales > Leptolyngbyaceae > Leptolyngbya. The sequence continues at coordinate 15,486 of JACJNX010000136.1, read as the reverse complement.
CTTCCATTCGCCTTCACCATAGACTTTGACTCCAGTAGAATCGACCACCACATGACGTGCTCCAGTCGCAGGCAGCACAGGCAGCACAATCGAGAGTTTGCCAAGGCGCCGAGATAAGGTACTGTGGTCAGGCACCGGAAACTCAAAGCCCATCAACTCAAAAATCGAAGTCAGAAAGCCTTGGCATTGCCGCCCTGCTAATCCATACACCGCTTTCACGGTTGCCATTGTCGCAATCGCAATGTCGCTGTAGAACACCGAAGCACCCCGTTGTCCACTCAGATGCGGGACAACCCATTGCGCCAAAGTCGCTTCGTCGATCCAGAAGGTGAGGCTTCCCCGTTGCTTCAGACCAGCGTTATACTCAGACCAGTTGCGGATGTGGTATTGAGGCTTCATGGCAAGTTTTGGGGTAATTGAAACTTACCATCTCTTGCCCTTCCGCAACCCCTATTCATGCAACAACGCCGTTAGGAATTGAAACTTACCATCTCTTGCCCTTCCGCAACCCCTATTCATGCAACAACGCCGTTTAGAATGAGCAATATTTGTTTAAAGTAGGGCAAATGATAAAGACTTCGCGAAGAAGCCGCTAAGTAAGTGCATCTATCACTGTTAGTACTTTAGTCTAATCAAATGAATATACTGCTGCAAATGCAGGTTCTCTTGCTGCTGAAGGGGTTATTATGATTGGGCAAAACCTGAAGAAAAACTTTGAAGAAGATGGCTTTGTTATTTTGAGAGAGTTTTTTTCTGAACAAGAGGCTCAAGCTGTTTTAGAAACTATCCAATCTTCTCCACACCCAAATAATAAAGATCGCCTTACTAAAGGGGCAATGACTTTCTATAGTAATATTTATCGGTATAGTAAGGAAATACAAAAATTTGCTGCTCAACAGAAGATTGTAGATATTCTGACTGAGCTTGCGGGTCCTGACATTTGGATGCGTCACGATCAGGCAGTTGCAAAAGGACCTGGTGCAGATACCTTCCCATGGCATCAAGACAATGGTTACAACAAATTAAAAGATGGCCATTTTCAGTTTTGGATTGCTCTCACTGAGATGAACCAAGATAACGGCGGACTTTGGCTCCAGCCTGGGAGCCACAAACAGATTTTACCCCATAAGAAAGTCGGTAATGAGCAGGTTTATATCGGCGTTCCAGAAAGTCCTATTGCTATTGAAGCAAAGCCTGGAGATGTCATTATTTTCTCGTCATTCTGCCTACACAGTACAACACCAAACATTACTCAGAAGCAACGCTGGGCTTATGTGCTTGAATATATGTCATTCGACTACTTTGATCCCTTTTTAGAACCGCCCTATTTCATTGTTGCTAGAGACGGGAAGTCTTCTCCGGAGTTTGTAGAGTCGTACCGAGGTTCACAAAGTGTAGCGAATCTCCTGAAATATGGCATGAGAATGGATGGAAAAATTAAACGTTGGGTTCGTAAGATCATTAAGAAACCATTGCATATTAGTCGCTAAGTTGCCACACTCAATGGAGGCTTTCTAGCATGGAATACCGTATTTTAGGGCGGACAAATCTTAAGGTTTCTGCAATTGGAGTCGGGACGTGGCAGTTGAGCGGACCTTTAGTACTAGATGGTAAAGATGATGGGTTTCCAGATGTAGGTCATGATGAAGCCATTCACTTAATTCACGCCTGTGAGGATCTAGGTATTAACTTAATAGACTCTGCTGAAATCTACGGAGCAGGAGAGGGCGAACGACGTGTTGGGAAAGCTATTCGTGGGAGACGAGAAAAGTGGATATTGAGCACTAAGTTTGGTCTGAGAAAAGGAGACCAAGGAAACCGCATTGTTGACTCAAGTCCTCAAACGATTCAGAAGAGTCTTGAGGATAGCTTAAAGCGACTGCAAACCGACTATGTAGATATTTACCTCTACCACGTTCCTCCAAGTGGAGATTTAATTGATGAAGGTAGAGAAGTCTTAGAGTCTCTAAAAAAGCAGGGTAAATTACGATTCTACGGTATTTCAACCAACGATGAGACCGTTTTGAAACAACTATCTGACCACGATTCTACAGATGTGGTGATGTTCTCACAATCTCTTGTGAATTATCCATCTGAGATTCTTAATGTCGTTAGAAAACACACCCTTGGAAGCCTTATCCGAGGATCGCTTCAAGGAGGATTGTTATCTGGTAAGTATTTTCACAGCAGCCCAATGCTCAATAAAGAGGATATTCGTTACTCCTGGATAAGTACATTAAGAACAGAGAGATATGCTGTTTTGGAAAAGTATGTTCCAAAGAATTCATCAATGGTTGCTTTAGCTTTACGGTATCTGCTAGATTTTGACACAACTCATTCCATTGTTTTAGGAGGCAAAACTCTATCAGACTATCAGAAAGCAGCACAGGCATTTGAATTATCTCCTCTTGATCCAGAAATAAGGATTGCTTTAGAAACACTAGGACGCAAGCTTCAAAATTTTTATTGGCGTTCTCAATTCAAACAGAAAGCCATTACTAAGCTGAAAAACTCCTTCTGCAGATTCATTCCATAAGTTTGTTCGCTGAGATGCTTTGAATTCCTTCAGCCCTGTTGGAGATTTTTGGTGAAAACCAAATTCATGTTCTGTTATTTAGTTTTAACCCTGTCCCAACTTTCAATACAGAATACCGCTCTACCGTCTTGATGCTTGCCGACTGTTTTTTCAAGAATTAAAAAATCTACAACTTATGATTCCTCCTGTCACCCAACCCAATGTCACCCATACCCTATTTCCAGTTCGCTCAAAAGAAAATTTTCTGATTTTTGGAGCACCCGCAATTGAGGAAGCAGAAATTCTGGAAGTTGTTTCCACCATGAACAGTGGTTGGTTAGGTACGGGTCCAAAAGTCGCTCGCTTTGAGCAGGAATTTGCTTCTTACAAGCACGCAAAGTATGCGATCGCCGTCAATTCATGCACAGCCGCACTGCATTTGAGCTTGTTAGCCGCGGGGGTAAAGCCAGGGGATGAAGTCATCACTACACCTCTCACCTTCTGTGCTACCGTCAACGCTATTATTCACGCTGGTGCGATACCAATTTTGGCAGATGTTGACCCACGGACTCAAAATATCGATCCTAATGAGATTGTGAAGCACATTACGCCTCGCACGCGAGCGATCGTGCCTGTTCACATGGCTGGACGCCCTTGTGATATGGATGCAATTATGCAGATTGCGACTGATCACGATATCAAAGTAATCGAGGATTGTGCTCATGCGATCGAAACAGAATACAAAGGACGAAAGGCTGGTACTATCGGTGATTTTGGGTGTTTTAGTTTCTATGTCACCAAAAATATCGTGACAGGTGAAGGCGGAATGGTAACAGCACGCTCTGAGGACGATGTTTCTCGCCTTAGGGTTTTGGCACTACATGGTATGAGCAAAGATGCCTGGAAGCGGTTTAGTGATGAAGGCTACAAGCATTACCAAGTCGTTGAGTGTGGTTTCAAATACAACATGATGGATCTCCAAGCAGCAATAGGAATTCATCAATTACACAGAATCGAGGCTTACTGGAAAAGACGGGAAGAGGTTTGGAATCTTTACAACGCAGCGTTTGCTGATTTGCCGATTACTTTACCTGTTGAGTCAGAACCAGATACCCGTCATGGCTATCACCTCTATACGATTTTAATTGATCCGGAGAGAGCAAATATTAGTCGGGATCAATTCCTTGATGCAATGACAGCACATAATATTGGGATAGGAGTTCATTACTTGAGTATTCCAGAGCATCCCTATTACCAGAGAACTTTTGGTTGGAAACCTGATCAATATCCTAATGCTATGGAGTTCGGACGTCAAACTGCTAGTTTACCCTTGTCTGCTCGATTATCAGACCAAGATGTACAGGATGTTATTTCGGCAGTGCGACAAATCTTAGCAAGTTCCAGATAACTGCTTTTAGGGTGGTCACCTAAAGATGGCTCAGGTAGCTGAGGGTGTATTTTTTGCCTCACAGAAACGTTACCGTATTCCTTGGACAATAGAGTTGTACACAATCTTTTTCCTATGGCTCAGCTAGTTATTTTTTTTTGTGGACGACTTCTGCCTCCCTCTGAAACCTTCATCCGTGCTCAAGGCAAAGCTCTTCAAAAGTTTACTCCTTATTACGTTGGCTCACGTTTTGTGAATGGCTTGTCTTTACCGAAAGGTAGCGCCCTCGTGGTTAATCAGGGTGGTCTATCCGGGGCCGTGAGAGAGGGTCTCTTTAAAATTCTAGGATTTGCTCCGTCGCTGTACAAAAAAATCGAGCAATTAAGGCCTGTTTTGGTTCATGCTCACTTTGGGGTATGTGGTGCCGTCGCACTGCCCCTAACAAGGCTGTTGAAGCTACCGCTGGTTGTCACATTTTATGGTCTAGATGCCACTCTTAATCAACTAACCTCAAAACAGTTTTCTTTAACTCATTGGTCTTATTTCCGCCGTCAAGCCTTGTTGAAGCGCGAGGGTCGTCTCTTTATTGCTGTTTCCGACTTCATCAAGCAGAAGTTACTCGAACAGGGCTTTCCACCGGATCGAGTCGTTGCTCATTATTACGGTGTAGATACTAATCTTTTTCAACCCGATCCGACGATTTCTCGTCAGCCAATTGTCCTATTTGTCGGGCGTTTAACCGAGAAGAAAGGCTGTGAGTACCTGATTCGGGCAATGGCTGAGGTTCAGGCAAAACAACCGGATGCTGAGCTTGTAATCATCGGCGAGGGTCCCCTCAGGCCTGAACTTGAAGCATTGGCTTCGCAGCGATTACACCGTTATAAGTTTCTTGGGCTTCAGCCCCCAGATGCTGTTAAGCAATGGATGAATCAAGCCAAATTGTTTGTTGCTCCTAGCATCACTGCATCAAATGGTGACTGTGAGGGGTTGCCAACGGTCGTGGTGGAAGCGCAATCGATGGGATTACCTGTTGTAGGTTCTGTGCATGCAGGAATTCCCGAAGCCGTGATTCATGGAGAAACTGGATTTCTTGCGAATGAGCGGGATTGGCAGAATCTTGCTCAGTACATCTCGCAATTGTTAAATGATCTCGATCTTTGGCAACGCTTCAGCCTAGAGGGGCAAAAGCGGATGCGGCTGCATTTTGATTTGCACAAACAAACACGGGTGCTGGAAAGTTTTTACGAAACAGTTTTGTTGGAGAGTAGTTCGTATTCTACAGAAGCAAAAAATCTCGACATGGTGTAGCTGATATAAGTGCTTGAGTTGCGTACTTAAGGTTTTCAAATTTAGACAGGGATGTGCTAGAAGACGTTGCAATCTTATGTGATTAGCTCTATCTTCAAATCAGCTATTCTGATCGGGAATCTCAGTCTTTAAATTGTACTCAGAAAATTAAAAGACGCTAAACATGGAAATTTTGAGCGTGCATACTAACTATAAAATTCGTGGTGGAGAAGATGAGTCCCGCGAATCAGAAGAGCGCCTTTTGGAAAAAATGGGACATCGAGTTGATCGCTACGAAGAGAGCAATTATCGAATGAACCAGATGAATCCGATTAGCGCTGCAACTCGAACCATCTGGTCGATCGAGGCTTATCAAACGATGGAGCAGCGATTGAACGATCGAGCTTACAATTTGGTTCATGTGCAAAACTTCTTCCCGGTGATTTCCCCATCTATCTACTACGCAGCTAGAGCAAAAAGTGTTCCGGTGGTGCAAACGCTACGAAACTATCGTCTGCTTTGTCCGAATGCCCTTTTCTTCAGACATGGACGAGTTTGTGAAGATTGTTTAGGAAAGACAGTTCCCTTACCAGGAGTGATACATTCTTGCTATAGGCAGAGCCGCTTAGCGAGTGGGGTTGTCGCAACCATGATCACAGCACATCGGGCACTGCAAACCTGGAATGAGATGGTAGATGTGTACATTGCGCTCACCGAGTTTGCCCGCAAAAAGTTTATTGAGGGTGGTCTTCCCCAGAACAAAATTGTCGTGAAGCCCAATTTTGTTTTTCCAGATCCGGGAAAAGCTGAGGAAAAAGAAGATTTTGCTTTGTTTGTGGGTCGTCTGTCCGTTGAGAAAGGGGTAGACACATTAATTGCCGCTTGGCAACAGGTGGGACAAAGTATGCCGCTAAAAATTATCGGCGAGGGACCTTTGGAAGACCAAGTGATTGAGGCTGCTCAAAACATTTCTTCGATCCAGTGGTTAGGACGCAAGCCCTTACCCGATGTTTACGAACTGATGGGCAGAGCAAGGCTCCTCATTTTTCCCTCAAAATGGTATGAGACCTTTGGTCGAGTCGCGGTGGAAGCATTTGCTAAAGGTACTCCAGTCATTGCCTCGAACTTAGGAGCGATTGCAGAGATTGTCGAGCATGGTCGCACAGGACTACATTTTTCTCCAGGTGACTCAGAAGACTTAGCTCGTCAGGTTGAGTGGGCGCTGAGCCATCCGCTAGAGCTAGCTGAAATGGGGAATGAAGCCCGCTCCGAATTTGAGGCAAAGTACACTGCTAAGCAAAATTACCAGAGGCTGATGCAGATCTATGAACGCATTTGTAGTGCCTAGAGGGTGTTATGCACTTTGAAAGCGGAGTTCGACAAACTGTTTGACCATCAATATCGCAAACGCAATCAAGTGGAAGCCTGCTAATGTTTCGGCTAATCGCTCATAATCTCGTGCTAATCGTCGAAACCGAGACATCCAGCCAAAAGAACGTTCCACGACCCACCGACGCGGCAGCAGGATGAAACCCTTCCTAGCTGCGGGCAATTTTACCACTTTTAATCGAATGCCTTGTTGTTCTGCCGCTTGTACTGCTTGTTCTCCCGTATAGGCTTGGTCTACAAACGCCACTTCTACGCTGTCATCCGTGACCTGTTGGACTTGCTCGACCAAGACTTCAACTTGGTGGCGGTCTTGCTCGTTTGCAGGGGTGACGTGTAGGGCTAACAGTTGACCCAAGGTGTCTACCGCGATGTGTACCTTGCTGCCTTTTTTGCGTTTTCCACCGTCATAACCTGCTCGATGACCGCTTTCGACAGTGGACTGTAGAGTACGACTATCGAGAATCACCGCGCTCGGTTGCTCCTTTCGTCCTGCCAGAAGCCGCAACAGTTCCCTCAGATCATGCACCATTGCTTCAAACACGCCTGCTTTCATCCAGCGCTGCGTCTGTTGATATACCGTGTACCACGGTGGCAGATCGTGTGGCATCAGTCGCCATGCTCCGCCCGATCTGACCATATATCTCATGCCATTGAACACCTCGCGTAGACTGTGTTCGCGTTGCGGTGCATCTTCAGTCATCAAGGTTAAATATGGCGCGACGAATGCCCATTCTTCATCGCTCACATCACTCGGATAAGGCTTTCTACTCATGCCTCCAGTCTCACAATAGTGCATAACACCCTCTAGATGTTCCTATCTAACGTCAGTTCCGGTTAGGCATCAGGGAGCAAGTTGTAATTGGTGGCTTCGCCCAGCCATGGGCACCGCAATTGCCGGCTTCTTCGGTTGATGGCAGTAGGCAATCAAACCGCAACCAAATTGACCAAGCAGTTGATCGGGGAGCGGTGACGCGAATGCTCAATTTGCGAGATGTTCTTGAGTGGGTCGATGATCGTCTCGACAATGGCACGTTTTCTAAGCAACAAATGGTCTTCGAGTGGAGTCAAGCGGTTTTTCATGTTGCGCCGTAACTTTGTAATCAACCGCACACCCCCTGTGTCGAACAACTGTTTGGCGAGCTTTTGCGACAGATAGCCTTTATCACCAAACACCTTGCCAAACAGCGATTGGAGCAGTTGTGGAACAGGCTTGCGGTCATCGGTATTGCCCGGAGTCAGGGTGAAGTTGAGCAGTTCACCTCGGTCGTTGAACACCAGATGCAGCTTGAGGCCAAAAAACCAATCGACTGAAGTTTTGCCCCGTGCTGCCAGGTTCTCAAATACTCGATGCTGCTTGATGCGACGTAGGCTTCGCCTCGCCAAAGGCGTATGTGGCAAACCTTAAGACTGGTGGAGTCAATAAAACTAATCCCGCTACAGTTGCCAAAACAGGAACGCAAATAGGCACACAATGGCATCAGCGCCGACGGCATCCAACTGACAAAGCGTTGATAGCTCACTAACCCTGGAAATGCTGCTCTCCAGTAGCAACAGACGTGTTTGAGATAAGAGTCCTTGAACCTGCGGTAGCCCTGCTGATGAAACGCAATCAAGATCGTCATGATCTCACTGAAACACAACTGCCGAGCGCGTCGCGAGTCTGTAATTGTTGCGTCAGTAATTGCTGCTGCCAACGGGGTTCAAAGGTTTGACAGAAGGTATCGACGCGATAGAAGAGTTCTTCTAAGCTGAACATAGGGCGGGAGAGGCTGAATGATTTTGGTAATTCTCAGCGTACTTCCCCCGCCCTTTCTTATCCAGAACTCAGGTTATCTAGGGTACGACCAATATCGTTTCTAGAATCAAGCGTGACGTCGTAAAGAGATCCAACTAGGTTTCCGGCCTCTCTGCCATTTAGCATCACCTGATAAGCGTGAACAGGCGATGCCTCCATAGTAATGTGAGGCTAGCAGCGCTTAGTAAAGCGGATAAAACAAGAGTAGGGTGAAAACGCATAAAAATCGGGGGTGTTGTAAAGTAATAATCAGAGAGTCGTTCGACCACACCCTGAACGGCACCAGCAAATCAATTTTAAGCGCCTATCTTAGGAATGCCTAAACTGCTGGCGGCTCTTAAAAAAGATTAAAACATGATGTTAGAGCAGTCAGAAGTATTTCATGTAAAAAAGTAAACTTCGATCAGAAAGATTGCTTAGGATTGAGTCCTTAACGGAATTGGCCTAGTAGATTAACACTCTGTCGCTCGTGTTTTCACAGGAAAAGCGAAAAATTTATACTATATAGCAGTGACTTGTCGTTTCCTTTAAAGAGATACTTCAATATTTATCAGTGACATAATTAAACTGAATTAAGCGGATTACGAGCACTGATAGAATAGAACAGTTTGGATAATAACACAGTCTTGTTGTTGCTATATCTAAACTGTTTCTGAGTAATCTCAATACTTATAAAATTATAAAATCTTGAAAGTTCCAACATAATTCTGCTTGATCTCAAACAGCTTGACAGTTTTTATTCTAGTCCTTCTCTGGTTTGTATTCAATTTAGGCGAGCAAGACAACATGAATTTAGCGACCCTCAGCAACAGCGAGGCTTTGACCAGCAATCTTAACTGTTTGAGACACATGATAGCTGTAGTTAAAATTGACAAAACCTGCCGAAAATCTATTAATCCTGCAACTTATCTGTCTCATGTTTTTCATGGTAAAAATGTGTCCCATAACGGTAACTATCTGCCTTTATTACAACTGCCTCAGAGCAACACTGTTCTTGCTGGTTTCATGTTCTCAAATTCCTTAATCAGCTTTTTACCAAACTTGCTGACAATCGAGGATGTTGTCTTTCCCACAGATGCTGGTGTGGTGAATGTAAAGAATTTTGGAGCAAAGGGCGATGGTTTAACGGATGATACAAAGGCGATTCAAGCGGCACTCAATGCTTATCCAAATGGTAAACGTATTGTCTATTTGCCCAATGGAACCTACTTGGTTTCTCGTCGGTTAACTTGGCCCACCGGAACTCCAGGATCAGGAGATGAATTCAAGAGAACAACCTTGCAAGGACAAAGCCAGCACGGCGTACTCATTAAGTTAAAAGACCAAGCAGCAGGATTTACAAATGCTAGTGTTCCGCAAGCAGTGATTTTTACTGGTCCTGCACCCGCACAACGCTTCGGCAACTCGATTCGGAATCTGACGGTAGATACTGGAAAAGGCAATCCAGGAGCGATCGGCATTCAGTTTAACGCTAGTAACCAGGGATCGCTACGCCACGTCACGATCCGATCAGGAGATAAACAAGGGGTTGCGGGGCTGGATATGGACTTCGCTGACGAGATTGGACCACTTTTAGTTAAGGGAGTTACAGTCCAGGGATTTCAGTATGGGATTATGACGGGCTACACCGTCAATAGTCAGACGTTTGAAGATATCACGCTAGAAAACCAAAGCGCTTATGGCTTCTGGAATTACAGTCAGGTGATTAATATTCGCAGATTAATCAGCAACAATAGAGTCACCGCAATTTATAACGGTGTTGGCAACAAAGCGCATATGACGCTGATTGACTCATCGCTAGTTGGTACTGGGGCTACCTCGAATCAATCCGCAATTAAAAATAGTGGCACATTGTTGGTACGCAATCTCACAACTTCAGGATATCGATCGGCGATCGACAGTGGCAGTGTGACGATCGCTGAATCCACAGTGACAGAGTTTGTGTCAGGCGCTGTATTTAACTTGTTTTCATCTCCTGCAAAAACGTTAAATTTACCCGTGAAAGACACGCCAGAGGTGCCTTGGGATAACCCCAACACAACACCCTGGGCGAATGTTAGATCATTTGGAGCAATTCCCAATGATGGCAAAGATGACACAGCCGCAATTCAAGCTGCGATCGATTCGGGTCGAACCACCGTCTATTTTCCAGTTGGAAACTATACTCTCAAAAGACCTATTTTGATTCGACATCAGGTTCGTCGCTTAATCGGAACCGAGACAGAGGTCGAGGTGCCTAACACAGTTAATCCTGGATTTAAGCTGGTTGCTGGTGCAAATCCAGTCGTTGTGTTTGAACGGATTCATTCCGGGTACAACACGACCCCAACGCTCGAGAACGCCTCCTCGCGCACCCTCGTCATCCGAGATGCCATGAATGTGTCTGGTAGAATGACAGGTCAGGGTGATGTGTTCATTGAAAATGTCGTTTCTAATCCATTCTCCAGCTGGACGTTTAATCGTCAAAATATCTGGGCGCGTCAATTTAATATCGAAAATACAGGGACCCATCTTACTAATAACGGAGGGAATCTCTGGATTCTGGGGTTAAAAACAGAACGGGGTGGAACGTTAATTCACAACCGAGGGGGCGGGAAAATAGAGGTGTTGGGTGGTTTAGCTTATACCACTACGGCGAGTACTGATGGAACACAAAACGATCCCATGTTTATTAATGACGAATCTGCTCTTTCTATCAGTTTAGCGGAGGTTAAATATAATAAGGCTACGCCAGACTATGCAGCGTACATTCGTGAAACGCGAAAAGGCGTTATCCGCATTCTGCCGGGTAGCAAACTGCCTAATTACTGGGGAAGTGGAAAAAATATCCCCCTCTACACTGGATATTAGACCAAACTGAAGCAGACACCAGATTAAATACACCGTACTGAAATGGCAATGAATATAAAACTAGAGCCTGTTTCTAAACGCAAAGGTCTTATTGCTAACTCAAATCTAACCCTGTTTGCGATCGCAACTGCTCTTTTTCCCAGGGTGCTAACAGGGCTAAAATTTCCTTCTGCAATTAACTTTCTGCACTTTGCGATGATTCCTTTAGCCTGCGGTTCTGTAATGTGTAATTCTCGCAGTAAGGATCGAGAGCAGCTTGCAATTGCTAAAAATCTTCTGCTCAGCTTGTTTTTGTTTCTCATCGTTGTCTTTGCTAGTGCCTTGTTAAACAGTGCTGGCGTGGTGAATGCAGTTCTCGATTATTTATTGCTGACGGAACCCTTTATTCTAATTTTAACAATTGTCAGCATTCCCATGGTGCCAGAGAGCTATCAACGCTTTCGCAAAGCGATTTTGCAAGCAGCCCTGATTAACATGCTGTTTGCCTATATCCAGAAATATGTTCTCAGGTTAGAGAGGCTAGTTGGTTTAGAAGACAATATTAAAGGAATCTTCATTGGACAAGGTGCTGGACACGTGTTAGGTGGCTCGGTTGCAATGACCTTTGCGGTTTACTACTTTGTTACGGCTAAGACTAAACCTTTGTGGTTTCGCATTGCGATCGTTCTAGCTTGTTTCAACCATATTGTTATTTCAGATACGAAGCAAGTTTTACTGTCGTTTATTGTTGGCTATGCTCTACTGTATTTGATTAATATCAAAGATATTAGGAGGACGATACTGTATCTAACCTTGGGAGCTGCTTTTCTCAGTGCATTTTATTGGGCGATTTATAATTTTGAAGCTCTTAGAGCATTTACAACCTGGATTAGACCGGAAATTTATGGTCCGGACGGAGAGGCAACTCGATTAAAATTTGCAACTTTCCATCTCGTCCCCCAATATTTTCACTCGCCATTGAACTGGCTTTTAGGGTTAGGTCCTGGACACACAGTCGGGCGTTTAGGGGGCTGGATGTTGGAGTCTTACTGGAACTTACTCGCCCCTTTAGGAGCAACCATGCACCCAGTTAGCAAAGAAGTCTGGAAAACAGTTGCCGCTAGTTGGCTAGGAAGTCAATCCAGTATGTTCTCGCCGCTATTTGGCTGGGCAGGAATTTGGGGGGATTTAGGTCCTCTGGGACTAAGCACATACTTCTACATGGCATTTTTAGTTTGGCGTTACATTGCCGTCACTGAACTTTCTAAATATTTGATGCTCACGGTATTCGCATTTGGGCTTGTATTTTCTCAGTTAGAAGAGCCGGGTTACACGCTATTTGTTGCCACAATGATTGGGTTGGGATGGCAGGATCAAAAGATCGCAAATCAAGTTGAATTACATAAGCACGACGACGATCGCTTCGTTGAATGGATTGAATAGGACAAAGGATGTAAGCCCAAGTTAAATTGCACGACTAAGTCAAGTCATTACGGTAGATCAAATTTGTTCAGAACTTTCAGAACGATCGCCGTCATAACAATCTGCACAACCACCTGTGCTGGTGCTTGAGAAGGTGCGTTTTCGCCCCCCGCGCCTGCTGCAGCTTGAGCCACACTAGCCAGAGTTGTTCCAAGCAGGAATAGGCTCAATAAAATAATACTAGGAGCTTTAAAATTCATAATCGCGAGACAGATTCTAGGCTAAACTTTCCAATCAGCATGAAGCAGGAGTTCACTATACTTCGCCTACTTGAAGTATAAGCCTGAACACAGGAGCGAGATCGACCAATTTCCTTACTTTTTTATTACTGTAAAGCTTGATTAAAGTATCCTCAAAAATACTGAAAACAGGTACTTCCTTATAGTATTTTCTTAAAGATGAGTGAAGCGGTTCTATTAGGTCAGTCGCTAACATCTATCACCCTTTCCCACTTCTAAACCTATCCTTACCCTGTAGCGATGACAACTCAACGTAATGGATTTATCGATTTCTTCAAAGGGTTATTGATTCTGTGGGTAATTCACATTCACACCGTATTCTGGTCTGGAAGGGAATATCTTCCGGAGGTTGTGCGTCAAGTTAGCTTGCTAATTGATGTTGCATCTTTCTTCTTCATTTCCGGCTACTTAACAAAAGTGACAGAGTTTATCCCTGCACTTAAAAGATCAGCAAAGCAATTCATCATTCTCTACTCCAATTATTTAGTTTTTAGTCTTCTGCTTCTGGTTCCGCTTTGTCTCATCTTTATTATCAAAGATAATGCAATTCCTAATCTGCAACTTGCCATCCTATCGAAATTGAGAGTAGATCCATTGGGTGAGTTATGGGGAGACATTCCTGTATTTGCAGGAAGCCTTTGGTATATGGCTGTTTATTTTTCGATTCTCTCACTTGTACCGCTTGTCATTCACTTCTTCAATACTCGTAATGCAAGAATTGTGATTCTCGCATTACTCCTGTCAGCTTTTGCGTTATCCCGATACTTCGGTTGGAATCATTCTTTTCTGTTCAGCAACAGTGACTTTGTTTATTTCTACCTGTTCATCTTTATGGCGGGCGTTGGCTATAGAGCTGAGGAAGAAAACATTTCGCTTCGTTATATCAAGCTGAGTTTTCTAGCTAATTTGACATTAGCGCTGGTTGTATTTCTTTACCCAGATGGCGGAGTTCTCCAGATTCAGGAGCAGAAATTTCCACCCTCTTTGGAGTATCTCGTTTACAGCTTTTTGCTGATTCACATTTTTGTGCTTCTAAAGCAGACCTGGACTTATCCTAAGACGATCATGAATCGACCCCTGCTACAGGTCTTTGAGTGGTGTGGTAAAAATGTTTATTTCATTTATCTGATACAAGCTGTGGTGTGTTCTGCTCCAGGGGCTTTTGTGCCAACGCTACAAAAGTATCTGCCTGTACCTGGAATTTATATCGTTGTTTTAGTGTTCAATCAGGTATTTACGCTAGCTTTCACATTTATTTATATAAGATTCAAAGCAGGTCTGGAAAACTTCCTGCAAGCTAGAAGAGCAAGTATCGGCTCAAAATAAACTTCGAGGACTTCTGCTCCGTAAGGTAGATTAAAGCCACTACGGGCTATAGCTTACCTGCAACACATTCTGGTTCTCACAATTTTTTAGATCGCAGACGGCGTTGTTGCATGAATAGGGGTTGCGGAGGGAGCGACGTGGTAGGTTTGAAGTACCACCTAACAAACCCTCACAACAATGAGCTACCGCATCCGCAACTGGTCTGAGTATAACGCCGGACTGAAGCAACGAGGAAGTATCACTTTCTGGATTGACGAAACTGTGTTAGCACAATGGATCTTGCCGACCTTGAGCGGTGAACGAGAGGCTTCCGTGTTTTACAGTGACGAGCGCAATCGCGACGATGGCGACGGTGAAAGCAGTGTGTGGGTTGGCAGGGCGACAATGCCAAGGCTTTCTGAGTTCGATTTTTGTACTGATAGGATTTGAGTTTCCGGCGCCCGACCACAGCACCCTATCACGCCGCATCGGCAAGCTTACCATTGCTTTACCTGTGCTGCCTGCAACCGGAGCGCGTCATGTCGTGGTCGATTCCACCGGAGTCAAAGTCTATGGCGAAGGCGAATGGAAGACTCGACAACATGGCATCAGTAAGGGTCGGACTTGGCGTAAGCTGCACTTGGGAGTCGATGAAGCAACCGGCGAAATCCTTGCAGCAGTGGTGACCTCGAATGCCGTTCACGATGGCGAGGTCTTGGGCAACCTGCTCGACCCGATTGAGGATGAGATCGCTCAAGTGACGACCGATGGCGCATAGGACCATCGGCATTGCTACGATGACATTACCGAACGGGGAGCTAAGCCTGTGATCCCGCCGCGCAAGGATGCTGTGATTTGGCAGCATGGCAATCGCAAAGCCCCTCCACATCTACGAGACCAAAACCTGCGGTACATCCGCAAGCATGGACGTAAGAAATGGAACCGCATGGCTGACTATCACTGTCGCTCCATTGCCGAAACGACCCTGTCTTGCTAAGGCGATCTTTGGCGGTAACCTGCGTTCACGTCATTCTGATAATCAAACGGTCGAGCTACTGATCAAATCTGCGGCGCTGAATCGGATGATTCACCTGGCTAAACCGGATAGCTATCAAGTCGAAGCTTAATTGCTGCTTTCTGATTCCTGAAGTGGAACCAAAAAACTGGACAGGTGAATAAGCTACACCCATCCCACCCATGATAGGAGTAGTGTATGAGCCAAAACAAGCGTAAACAACACAGCGCCCAATTCAAAGCT
>JACJNX010000135.1 GCA_014695255.1 Cyanobacteria bacterium FACHB-63 | reverse complement strand
GTTGGCAGGCTTGATTGCCTACACCTATCAGCCCAAGTTACCTTCACTTGACTTGCAGCCTAGAGACTTACCTGCTCTCCCTTCTGCCATTTTTTAATCTGTCGAACTGACGTTAATCTAGAGCAGTGGCAGGTGTAAGTGGACGAACTTGCCCATCTCGCACAATCGCATTCAGCCAGACTAGCAGTTTCCGGGCACACGCCATGAGTGCGACAAGTTTGAGTTTGCCGCGCTGTCGGAGTTGTTGATAATGCGCCTTGAGAACTGGGTGATGGCGAATCGCCACAAGCGTTGCCATAAACAAGGCAGAACGCACCGAAGCCCGTCCCCCTTGAATGCGACGGGTGCCTCGGTGTTGACCGCTGTCGCGATTGACCGGAGCAACCCCAACTAGACGAGCCATCTTTTTATGAGACATCGTTCCGAGTTCAGGCAGTTCTGCTAATAGGACAGCCGTCGTCAGTTCACCGACACCGCACAGAGAGAGGAGCAGTTGCCGTTTGCGTTTCCATTCATCTGAGCGTTGCATTAAGTGTTGTAGTTGTTCCGACAAAGCGTTAATCCGCTTTTGTAACTGTTCAATGTGTTCAGTGATATCTTGGCGGATAGTACTCCTTGCTCGACTGAGACGATTCTTTTCAGCGACCATGATTTCGACGAGTTGCCGTTGCCGACCGACCACATCCATCAGTTGCAGGGCGAGTGCTTCAGGGACGGGATACGGAGCAAGCTGAGTTGCTTCTCCAAATCGCGCTAACACTTGAGCATCTAAGCGGTCTGTCTTGGCTTTGCCTAGTGCTTTAGCGTACGATCGCACTCGTTGTGGATTCGCTAAAGCAACAACAAATCCAGCCGCCGCCAATTCACACAGGGCGAGTCGCTCTAATCGTCCGGTCGCTTCCAGGACAACTCGCTCTGGATGCAGCGGGGTGAGAAACTCAATCAGTTGCTCGATGCCCTCCTTCTCATTCTTGACGTTCAACGTTTCTCCGGACGGGTGGACATAAACGTCAAGCTGCTTTTGTGAAACATCGATACCGACCCAGATCGAGGCTGTAGACATGGCTTTTACCTTTGCTGGAGGGGATAGTCTCCTCTTCGACTCCTCACTCTTGCCACATACGGGATTTGCTCACCAGGCGATTGTTCGAGGTCGGTCGTTGAGAATCAGGAGGTGACCCATGCTAGAAGCGCGGCGTTTACCACCAGACCTGTGACGGTCTACCTCCCTTAACTCTGAAGATACAAGACCTGTGGATCAGTTTGACGAAGCCCAATAGCAGCAGACACTGTAGCGAAGGGTATCCCCAGGTCTAGCTCATTACCCGCCATCCTCGCTCAGAAAATGGGAACATGGTGAGATTGAACCCTCCATGACTTGGGATCAATGGAAGGCTTTTTCCGATGCAGTTGGCATTCCGTTTGACGAATTGCCGATCGCCGTTTCTAAATCTGCTTAATCATGCTCGAAACTGGCGTTTCTAACCAATCCGTTTGGGGACTTTACGAGAAATATCTTGGGGATTTTGGTAAACTCGTTGGCCTCTTCAGTTCTGTTGATCGCGCTAAGGAATGCAGGCTGATTCAACCGCTCTTGCAAGAATCTTGGCGCTACTTAGACATTGGCAGGGGTTATGTCATCTGGCAAGCAAATGCGATCGATCCACTGCACCCAAACGACCCGTTCCACTTCTCGATCGGAGAAATTGAGATTGACCGACTCGTTGAATCGTCTGAATCGGACCGATAAGCTTTAGCTCAACGACAAAAGTAGAAGCTGTCGAGTCTCGAATTCTTTTGGCTCTTCCCAACTTTTGGCAAAAATGATCGCGATAGCTTCTCTCCACGGAGTGTTCGCAAAACTGGTCAACATAAACTCTAGGTTTCAAACTGCTTGAATTGCCGACTTCAGCCAAATCAGGAAAGAGCCAGAAATTTGCGGTCCCATATCATGGAATTTTGGCAGGTCGCGTGATATAAGCTTCTAATTCTCGTACAGCAAGGTTTTTGGCTCTTTCTCAGGGGTGATTTATCACGGGATTTGGGTCATTTATTGGCGATCGCGACACCTATTTCGGCAAAGGACAAGTAATGTGTTAATCCGGCGATAAAGCGAGTTAAACGACAGCTAGAAGCAACCAGTTGTGAGTGTTATGCCCTCATCAAAGCGGAGTCCGATCGCTTGATTGGCGGTGATAGCATGAATTAAGTCGCTCGAATTAAGCTCATGATCGCTTGTACCAACAGGTCTGGCTCAATGGGTTTTGAGGTGTGCTTTTGGAAGCCTGCAGCAAGTACCTGCTGTTGATTGGTATCTCCTGCGTAAGCTGTGAGTGCGATTGCTGGAATTAGTCCGCCTTGGTCAGGTGTTAACGCTCGCACCTGCTGAATCAGCATATACCCATCCATCTCTGGCATCCCAATATCACTCAGTAGAACATCTGGCTTAACTTGAGGCAACATGAGCAGTGCTTCGTGGGCAGACGTAGCGGCTGTCACCTGTGCCCCTTGCTGCTCCAAAACAAACGCTACCAAGTCTCGGGTATCGGGTTCGTCATCCACGATCAGAATTTTGATGCCATTCAAGTCGAGAGACTGCTGAGGAGATCGCTCATCCTGATCTGCTTGTAATGGAGTGTGCAAGAGTGGGAGCTGAATGGTAAAGGTTGCTCCTTGACCCTCGCCTAAGCTGTCGGCTCTCACCGTTCCTCCATGCAGTTCGACCAAATGCCGCACGATCGCCAATCCTAATCCCAATCCCCCAAACTTCCGTGTGGTTGCCCCATCTGCTTGACGGAAGTAGTCAAACACATAGGGCAGAAAGTCAGGTGTAATTCCTTGCCCTGTATCACTCACCGTAATTTGGGCAGAAGAGTCAACGTGTTCTAATTGAACATTGACCTGTCCGCCTGAGGGTGTGAATTTCACGGCATTGGAAAGCAGATTCCAAACAATTTGCTGCAAGCGAGTGGCATCCCCCAAAACCAAACCAACATCCTCTGCAAGGCTTGCCTTTACTTGAATAGACTTGGCTTCGGCTGCCAGTCGTACCGTTTCCATTGCTTCTCGAATTGAGATAGCAAGATTCACCGGAGCGACATTTAAGTTCAACTTGCCTTGCAAGATGCGCGATACATCGAGTAGGTCTTCAATCAACTCCGACTGAAGTTTCGCGTTGCGTTGAATAATCGTGAGTGCTTGGGTTGTTTTAGCTACGTCTAGCTTATTATTTAGTAGAAGTGTGGACCAACCGAGGATGGGATTAAGGGGCGACCGCAATTCATGAGACAGGACGGCTAAAAATTCGTCTTTTATCCGGTTGGCTTGTTCAGCTTCCCGCCGTGCTGCCTGTTCACGGGCGAGGAGTTCCTCGCGCTCCTGCGCTGCCTGCTTCCTTTCAGTAATGTTTTCGGCAAAGATGACAATACCGCCAATCTCTCCGCCCCTGACATACCAAGGCAAAATCTCCCAGTGTAACCAGATCGCGGAGCCATCCTCACGTGGATAATAATCCTCTTGACGACTTTCGGTTGCTCCGGCTAAACATCGTTGATGAACCTGTCGCCAACGTTCAGGGACATCAGGGATGACTTCGTAATGCGATAACCCTCGAATGTCGGTGTAGTTTGGAGCATATTCCTGCATCCAACGCTGGCTGGCAAAGAGGTAGCGCATGTTTTGATCGAGCATGGCGACTGCAACAGGAGTATGTTCAATGAACCTCTGAAGCGTTTGGTTGGCTGACTGCTCTCTGGACAAAAGTTGCTCTCGTTCTGCCTCCGCTTGCTTACGAGCCGTAACATCTTGTACGACGCCGAGCATTCCTAGAACCTGCCCAAATGAATCGTATTGGGCACGTCCTTTTGCCGCGATCCACCGTTGGGTTTGATCAGAATGAATGACTCGATATTCAATGTCATAATCGCTCCGCTCAGCGATTGCTTGTTCAACTTGTAAACGCGCTCGTTCTCGGTCCTCCGGATGCAAAAGATTCTGCATTTGAGTCCAAGTCATATAAGGACCGGAAGGAATTCCAAACAGTTCAGCCGCTTGCTCTGAGAAGGTCACGATATCTGTGGCTGCACTCCAGCTCCAATTACCGAGTTTGGCCGCCGCCAGTGCAACACTTAATCGCTCGGCACTATTCCGCAGGGCTTCTTCAGCTTGTTTGCGATCGGTAATATCAACATTGATGCCCACCATCCGCAGGGGTTGCCCGTCTTCAGAACGAATCACCCGTCCTTTTGAGAGAAGCCAACGGATAATTCCATCCTGTCGAATCACCCGGAATTCATCGGAATAGTCGTCACCTTGGGTAAGGACTGCTTCTACACGTTGAAACGCTGTTGCTCGGTCATCTGGGTGAATGAAACGGGTGAAAGCCTCTAAGTTAGGAGTGATACTGTTTGACTCAAGTGCTAGCAGGGGCCAGATGCCATCTGACCAAGATACCTCGTTAGTCAATAAATTCCATTCCCAGGCACCAATTCGACCTGCTTGTTGAGCCAGTTGTAACCGCTGTTCGCTCTCCTGCAGAGCGGCTTCCGTTTGCTTGCGATCGTCAATGTCAGTAGAGGTGCCGTACCAGGCAATGATTTGACCCTGTTCTGTTTTAACAGGCACAGCACGAGTTAAAAACCAACGGTAGGCTCCATCGGATGCCCGCCTAATACGCATTTCCGTTTGATACAAAGAACCAGATTCTGACGCTTCTACCCATTGCTCATAGTGCGCTGATGCATCATCAGGATGAATGACCTGGAAATATTGTCCTGGATCTTGAGTTTGCTCTAGGGTCAGCCCTGCATAGTCAAACCATTGTTGACTAACATAATTGACCTTGCCTTGAGCATCGGCTGTCCAAACAATTTGAGGCATAGCATTGGCAAGCCTGCGAAATTGTTCTTCGCTCTGCCGCAACACTTCTTCTGCCTGTTTACGATCGGTGATATCGAGGGCAGTTCCAAAAAAGCGAATCGGTTGCCGAGACTCTCCCTCTCCAGCAAAAAACACCTGCCCATTTGCCGTTACCCATCGCTCAGTACCGTCATCCCAAACAATCCGGTAGTCAATCTCATAGGCGCCTGCTGACGTCGGGTCGAGTGCTGCATTCACGGCACTGGCTACCCGTGCTTGCTCATCAGGATGAATCCGTTCCATAATTCTGGACAAAGGAAGCATCACCGCATCATCTGGTTCTCCCCAAATTTCCCGCATTCGATCGTCTATTTCGACGAAGTTGGTATCCAGATGATGCTGCCACCCCCCTAATCGCCCGACCTGAATGGCTAACCTTGCCCGCTCTTCACTTTCTTGTAAAGCTTTCTCTGCCTGTTTGCGATCGGTAATGTCTAAAATCGAAACCAACACTTGGTTATAAGTTTCTGAAGGAGCCGGAAAGATGATGCTAAACCAGACATGCACTTGCTTACCCTGCAGGGTCTGCAATACAGTTTCTGTGGCAAAGTAAGTTACCTCTGTGGCGATCGCTAGAAGTTCTTCAATAAATACCTCTTGGGTTCCAGGTGTAAAAATTTGGTGTAATGACTTCAATAAGTCCGATTTGGTTTGAGCTCCAAACAGTTGAAGGGATGCTTGATTGACATCGCGCACATGGATCATTTCGACTGCCTGTCGCACAAATTCAGGGTGGTTGATGAAGTATTGGCGAAAATCCTGAACTCCCTCTAGCTTAAGTTGGTCGATTGCGGCTTTTACATCGGAGAAATCTTCTTCCCAAATCGAAACGCCTACTGATTCAAAAATGTAGCGGTAGCGTTGTTCTTGAGCAGCCAAAGCCATCTCTATCTGCTTGCGATTGGTAATATCAAACAAAACCCCGATCGATCGAACAGCCTGCCCCGTTGGGTCATAAGTAAAGCTTCCTAGTGCTGCCAGCCAGGAAACTTGACCATTGTCTGCTCGAATAACTCGGTATTCGGATCGGTAAAATCTGTGCTCTTGTCGTGCTTGCTGCCATTCCTGAATCACTTGCTCTAAATCGTCAGGATGAATGCGGCTACCCCACATTGCTTCAGTTGCTTCCCCAGTTGCAACAGGTTCAAATCCCAGCATGGTGAAATGCTGTTCTGACCAGATGGCTTTCCCCGTGATCAGATCAACGTCCCAGGTTCCCATCTGAGCCCCTGCCATTGCCAGCCGCAACCGCTCCTCACTCTGGCGCAGAGCAGTTTCTGATCGCTTGCGTTCTGTAATGTCTCGAATAACACTCAGAACTACACGCTCACCATCAATCACAGCACTTTGAGCACTGACTTCTACCGGAAATTGACTACCATCTTTGCATTGATGAGTCGTTTCAAATAAAATTCCTTCTCGTTCAGCCTGCTCAAACTGCTGAGCCAGCACTGGTAGGGTGTGCGATGCTCGTAAATCAGTAATCTTCAGGGACAACAATTCAGTACGAGCATAACCGTAAGCTTGTTCGGCTGCTCGATTCGCTTCCAAAATTTGACCGTCTTTAGCGAGGTAGAGAACAATATCACGACTATGTTCCGACAGAAGTTGATATCGTTGTAAGGCTGCTTCAGCTTGTTTGTGTTCCTCTTCAACGCGCTTGCGTTCCGTGATATCGCTAAAGGAAATGACAATGCCATCGTTCAGTTTCACGACAACATTGCGAAACCAACCAGTTAGATCGTTACTCTCGTAAAAGGCCTCAAATGTTTGACAATCGCCAGTTTCGGCAACCGCAACGTAGCGGTCAAAAATACCGCTGCTTTTGCAGTTGGGAGATCGCTGTAATAGGGACTGATCGAGTAATTCTTCTGATATCGAATTTGTAATTTTTGCAGCGGCTGGATTAATATATTCAATATTGAAGTCAACGATCGTTCCGACTGCATCTCGAACGCTTCGTAAAATGACGAAGCCGTCGGGTGATGCCTCTAGTGCAAAGCGAAATTGCTCTTCGCTCTTTGATAGAGAAACAGCCTCCAAATCACCTTGAGAAGAAGCGTGATTAGAACCTCCAGCCTTTAGCTCAGTCATCGGACACTTATCTCCACATTCGAGAAATATTGCTTCAACAGGGATTGGCTCTGCTCTTGAAGCTCAATGGTAGACGAGCAACTTAACTCTTTAAGCATTGTTCTGATCTAAGGCAGAGATAAAGGTTGAATGTGCCCGTCCTTTGGAAGGAAACCAGACTTGTTCAGAAATGACTCCTACCATCACCATGAGAGATTATAAATCAAACCCTGAAAACCAGACAGTCGCTAGCTGGAGCGAACTAAACTCGCGATCGCTTGCACCAATTCCTCAGGTTCAATAGGTTTCGAGATGTGTTTCTGGAAGCCTGTGGCAATCACACGTTGCTGATCAGTGTTTCCTGCGTAAGTTGTGAGAGAGACCGCCGGGATTTGCCCTCCTTGTTCAGGTGCAAGCTTTCTCACTTGCTGAATCAACATATAGCCATCGATATCAGGCATGCCAATGTTGCTAGAAAAGACGAACTATGAACCGCCTCGCAAGACTGCCTTATTCCCTTTAAGCTTTTATTTAGAAATATGTTCTTAAGCTGATTACAGTAGTTATGATCTCTTATTTTTCTAGACGGGTGGTTCTATTTATCCTTACTTTGGTTGCCACATTGTGGTGGACGATCGCCCATGCGGATGTCCCAAAAAATGCTAATACCTCACTCAATTTAGACAATGAGCGGGCTAAGATTATTCATCAATCCGTATTGACAATTGACAGTCATATCGATTGGCCTATTCGCCAAGTATTGAATCCAGGCTTTGATCCAGGTATCGGGCATAAAACGGGATTACTGGCGAGTGGACAATGGGATCTGGTTCGTATGGAAGCCGGTAGCCTGGATGGAGCGTTTATGTCTATCTTCACCCCACAGCGAAATCTCACAGATGAGGGGTACGCTCAGGCTAAAGACCTAGCAAACTAGATGATTAAGCGAACCTATCAATTTTTGTCAGATTATTCTAATCGGGCAGAGATTGCCTTAACTCCAAAGGATGCTTATCGGTTGGAAAGAGAGGGAAAACGAGCCATTTTTCTGGGTATGGAAAATGGGTATCCGTTAGGAACTAATATTAAGGCAGTACAATCTTTCTACGATCAAGGGATTCGATACATTACCTTGACTCACACCAAAAATAATCAACTCGGCGATTCCTCCACAGATAAACAGCAACAGTGGCGGGGATTAAGTCCTTTTGGTAAAGCGGTCGTGCATGAGATGAACCGCTTGGGGATTATGGTGGATATTTCCCATGTACATGACGACACGTTTTGGGATGTTATTCACTTAACGAAAGCCCCAATTATTGCTTCCCATTCCAGTGCTCGCAAGCTGCGAGATACACCGCGCAATCTGGATGACAACATGCTGAGAGCCATTAAAGCGAATGGGGGTGTGGTGCAACTGTGCTTATTAGGGGATTACATTAAAGCCATTGCCCAGAATCCGGAGCGGGGGGCAGCTTTGGCTCTGCTTGCTGACAAGCGGGCTGCATGGCTCCAAGGTAAGTTGAATCAGGATGAGGTTACTGACTTGTTGAAGAAATTGCAGGCGATCAATGACCAGTACCCTGAAATTAAACCGACGTTAAGCGACGCTATCGCTCATCTCGATCACATGGTAGCCGTTATGGGCATTGACCATGTAGGCATCGGGTCTGATTTTGATGGAGGTGGCGGATTGAGCGGCATTGAAGATGTATCCCAGATGCCCAATATTACGCAAGAGTTGCTGGCTCGGGGCTATACGCCAGATGATATTCGCAAAATCTGGGGAGGCAACTTGATGCGGGTATTTGATCAAGTGCTCAAAGTTGCTAAGCAGATGCAGTTAGATTCTTGAGTTGGGGTCAGTGGGGGCGATCAGGGTAACGAATATTATTGGTGCTGCAAAATAGTGAGGCGATCAGCGAAAATAAGTCAAGGCAAACCTCTAGTTAAGTCCGAGAGGTTGCTAGCGGCAGGTTAGGCGGAACGTTATCATTGAATTCACTTTTCTAAATCTTGTTTAGCTGCCGCACTCCTTCAAGCCACGAGGGACAGATCGATTTGCCTCGCCTGTAGGGCAGTGGCAGAAATCGGATCATGGGATGTAAGAATTAGGGCCCCTCCGTACTGAGTAAATTGTCGGAGTACTTGCAGCATCAACGCTAAAGAGTGAGGATCTTGCCCGACTGTAATCTCATCGAGTAAGCAGATCTGTGGCTGTCTTGCCAACACTGCCCCCAACGCCAACCGACGTTTTTGTCCTTGTGAAAGTGATTGCGGATGTTGTTCGGCAAACTCTTTCAGACTGAGTTGTTCTAATAACGTATCCGCCCGATCAAGCGGCACGCCAGGCTGCAACACTTCGGACCGCACACTGTCCGGTATTGTCAGGTGAAACAAACTGTAGAATAATCGTACTGCTCTAACGCGCGATCTCAATCTGCTCATGTATTCTCGACATCGATTCCCCAGCGAAATTATTAGTCATTGCGT
>JACJNX010000134.1 GCA_014695255.1 Cyanobacteria bacterium FACHB-63 | reverse complement strand
GTCGCTCCGCTTGGCTCGATCATGCGATTGCACACGAGTATCTTCCCTTCATTCAGTCACTCCATGAGTCTGAGGGCGATCGCCAAAAACTGCAAGACTTTACTGCCCAAATGCGCGATCGTTGGGGCACTCAACACAGTAAGCCCAGACTCGATCAACAACAGCGCTTGATGGATATGACCCGCAGAGCCATCAAAGATGCACTGGGCGAGGAGCATTGGTCGCTGGAGGTGGTGGGGCTTTCTAAGCAGGAGTATGCCGAGATTAATGATCGCAAACAAGGCAATGTCGCGAAGCGCAATGAACAGGTACAGTTTATTGATGACCCCGATGCGATCGTCGCTCGTGCGGTCAAACTGTTAGGGGAGCCAGACTGGGCAGATGTTGCGGCTGGGTTGGCGGTGCTAACAGGACGACGTTCGGCTGAGTTGCTTTCGACAGCTCGGTTTGAAGTCAAGTCAAAGTGGTCGGTGACATTTACCGGGGCGGTGAAACGGCGCGGGGAGAAAGGATTAGCGTTTGAGATTCCGACGCTGACGACGGCGAAACGAGTCGTGACTGCGATCGACAAATTACGTCGGGAATTACCCCAAGCCGTGGAGCTTCCTGCGTCAGAGGTAAATGCCAAGTATGGGCAGGCAGTCGCAAGAGCGTGCGATCGGCATTTTCAAGATTTAGTGCCGACTCGACCGGGCAAGGATAATTTGTACACTCACTTGTTTCGCTCCGTGTATGCCTGCATTGCAACCTTTTGGTATTGTCCGCCCACAGTGGATGTCACGGAGTTCAAGGCGGCGATTCAAGGGCATTTTCAGATTCTTGATGAAGAGAATCCAGGACTGAAGCGATCCCTGATGGCATCACGACATTACAGCGATTATGAAATTGCGGACAAGGTGATCGCACTCTACAACGGCAAACGCAAAGGCATTAAGTTGGGGCATGGAGGGGTGATGGAGATCGACATGTTTAGTCAGTCCAGCTTGGAGCAGGCGAGACAGACGCTCGAAGCACTACCACCTCGCCGCAAGTTGAGCCAGTTAAGAATTTTTCAGAACGAACGCGATCGATGGGTGAAGGTCATGGAGCAGATCGCACCGGAAGGGACACAGCCAGAAAAAGCACAGAAATTATTGGAGTGGATTGAATCTCGATTGAATGAGGTAGAACTGCCCCAAGAGGTGCAGGAAGACGTGGAAGAGGTGGAATCGGTTGAAGAACCGCCTCAAACAGTTGTGGAGGCTCAGAAACCCCAAGCAGATGAGCCGCTGCGGCAAGACATTCAACAACTGGTCGGAGCGATTCAACAATTGGTGGCACTTCAGCAAGCGGCAATTAGTGCTTCGCACAATCCTGAAGGAACTGCTCAGCCCGCACCGAAGGCAAAACGGATTCAGTCGAGTAAATCACAACCAAAACCGGAAAAATCTTCTGGCGATCAAGCTGAGCCGACGAAACGGGTAAAGTCATCGACTGAAAATAGTCAAAAGTTGATTGATGATTGGATTGGGGCAATTATGGACTACAACGATGCGCCCAATCGTCGTCACGACGACAAATGGGCAATCACCATCTCACTGTTGAAGGGCGTTGGAGGGTCTCAGCCCAGAATCGAAAAAACACTGAAGGAACGCCAGGCTATTGGGGAACATCATCAGAAACATCAAATTGACCCAGAAAAACACAACCTCAAACATCGCGGGAAACGTAAAGTTACCGACGTAATTCAGCTACAAGCCCAGCCGTCTGACAGTTGATGGGGCGTTCTACACTAGAAGCAACCTTTCGCCAAACGCTTAATTCATCTAGGAGAGCCGCAATGACCGTGCGTGACCTATCAAGTGACAGCGACATAGGCGGGTTGGCGACAGCCAGAGACCCTGCCCAGCAACCGATCATACGTGTCGCGACAACTATGATCGAAGCTGAAAGCTATATGCAGTGCAGAATCTGTGTAACTGACGTTTAAGAATAGGGTTTTGCGATCGTGTTTTCAAAGCAGGGTTTCTGGCTGTCGTCTCGCCGATCATGACTGTCATTTAATAGTGACCTCATCGAAGCCCTCTCACAGTTAGACCCGGACACGCGCGTAGTCGTTGCCGGCTATGAAACTGGATTCAATGACATTACCCAAATTCAACCCTGTGAAATTCGGCTCAACGTCTATCAAGACTGGTTTTATGGCAGTCATGCTCCGGAGGACGATCAAGTAATCCAGCAATTCCGGTTAGATGCACCAAGGGTCAAGGCAGTTGCCCTAATCGGAGAAAATCAAAACACACAAGGCTTAACGGCTCAAGACCTCTGGATGTCCGGTTGAAGACACAGGCAAAGCAGAGTCCATTGGAATAAAAGTGAAATTATTGATGGTATTGCAGTTTAGAAACAACTGTGAAGCTGCTTATAAATTTGCTGAGAAAGCTAAATACGTTAGGTTTAGGCACGATCGCAAGCGTAGAGTAGTCTAGTTTTTCTTCAAAATGCAGGAGCCGCAGTATGCTAGACCTCACTACTTCACCCAATGCCGCAAGGGAGATTGACCTACTCGCCCCCTTTGAGGTGATCGAGACCATGATCGATCTTCGCATTCAACTCACACAGCTAGAACAGCAGATTCAAGCCCTGCAACCTGCTTTTTTTGCTGCCTGCCTCACGCTCAATCAAGCCAAAATTGAACGCAATCGTGCAATCATCTCTCGCAAACTCACTCCAGCTCAATGGACTTACGCAGCAGACATTCTTCAGCAGGAAGCATTGCTCAAGCAGCTTCGTAAACAGTTTCAGCAGGACCACGAGCCAACGGGAGGGCGAGAAACCACCTGGATCATTAAGTTGCTCTTGGCTCAGTCTACCTAACTGAAACTGGGATTGTGCATCTCCCGGAATGGCAACCAGCACTGCTCACAACAGCCGTTCTCCCACAAAGCTGGCAATCGAAACGCTGTACCACAAGCTGGGCAAGCCGTTAGTAAGGGTGCATCATGGCGATCGCACTGTTCAACTCCGGTACATTGCCACGCTTGCCGATGAATTGGTTCGTTTGCATAGCATTTGGAGCAGAGTCGAGTTGTTAAATGCAATTGCGATCGCACTGGCGGCAACATCTCTGCAAAATTTGATTCAGATAGTCCCAAAAAGTAGGCAAGTTTTTTCAATTGCTCCACGTTCAGTGGCTGCCCCAACGACGGCATTTCTAACCCACGCAGCAACCGCGCATCGATCGACACCAGTTCTGCTAAAGCACTTTGACTTAAACAATTGGCACGACGGAATCGACCGAGATAGTGCCCCAAACTCTCACCCAAAATGGGAGCAAGCTGAAAAATCCAACCATCAGGCGCATCGATCATCGACATTCTGCGGCAACTTCATTCAAGATGCTGAACTCAACGCGCTTCAGTCCGCGTGACAATGATCGCACCGCTGATTCCCGCAGAATGCGATCCAGCAATCCCAGATAGCCACCCGTCACAGGTCCCAGAATTTTTTGCATTTTGGCACTCCCCAAATTCGAGGGTTCCGGTAGCCGCAGGACATGAGTTTCCCAAATTGCACTCGTTTCGACCAGTTGCGTACTGGTGAGCCGTTCATATCGATGGCTGGCAATGAAACGGCGATACACTTGTTCGTCGCGCCGCATCACCGCATCTAAGCGATCCGTTCCGACTAAGACGATCGCAATTTGCAGCACATCCAGAATGTCCTGAAGTTCTGAGAAGGTTCTTGGGCGAAGCCGATGCGCCTCATCCACAATCAGCATTTCGACTTGGCAAGCTTTCAGAGTGCGATACACGCGGCTGCGAATTTCTGAGAGAGTACCGCGATTTAATTGGTATCGTAAAGCTTGCAGAATCCCCTCAAACAGGTCGCGATTGCCGCTATCCGGTGGCGATTGCCATGACACAACCGGAATGTGCGGCGGTTGTCCAGAAATGAGTGTCGGTGGGTGTTTTAATCGGTAGGTATCACACGCGATCGTCTTTCCCGTGCGAGAATCTCCCACCACTCGACAGGGCTGCCGTGCGGTCCGCTTCTCATCGAGCCATTGATGAAAGCGTTGCATTTGCTCTAATTCCACAACCCAGCGGCGTTGAAGCCGTTGAATGTCGCGCTCCACTTGAGGATCTGCTCCAGCTTGATTGGAAGCGACAGATGGTTCGTTCAGCTCATCGGGATTCACCACAGCTCAAACTCCTGTTTCGCGGCTTCATAATCAATCACTCGAACATCCGGTACAACGATCTCCGGAACTTCTTCCACTTCAGACTCAACTGCTTCAGTGGAAGATGTCGCGATCAACGGAGTAATTTTTGGGCGTGTTTCCTTTGAAGTTGCGCTTTGCACGGAGCGCTTAGTTTTTCGTCGCTGTTGTTCCTCAATATCCCGATCTCTCGATCGCACTTCGTTGAACATCGACTGATTGCTGATGGTTTTTCCGGCTTGTCGTAACCGCCGACTCATTGCCTGCGCTTCGGCATACGACAACATTTCGGTTTCGAGTCCGGTGGCATGAGCGCGACTGAGAAAGATGTCCTTGCCCCCGTCTTCGCGATAAATCAGAATGCTGGTAATGTCGCGGGGATTGTAGCGTAGCACCACCCAGCTTCCCGTGTAGCCTTCTAGATGCTCGCCTCGATAGTTCAAGTTGGCGAATTGGATGTAGCCGCCGCGATACACCACTCTGCGATCTCGTCGCATCAAGCAAATGTCTAATTCGCGATCGCTCATCAATGGCAGTTGGGCAGGGCGATCCGTTTCCCATCGTCCTAATCGCGTTTGATCCCCAATTCTCGGATCAATGCCTTGGTTATAGCGATCCACGAGATAGCGGACGATCTGTTTTTCCAGTTGCAGTAAGCTAAGGCTGGCATTTATTTCAGCTTGCTTCGGACGGCGTTTGGTGCTGTTTCCGGTGTAGCCCGGTAAGGTTGCAAATAGTTCACTGTTCAATGTCCCAAAGGGTCGTTCGACGATGCCACCTTCGGCGGGATAGCGGCGCTGACACAGGACGATTTTTAGTTCATTCGCCACTTGCTCTAAATGTTTGGAATTGAACTCCTTACCGCCATCGGTGTAGAGATATTGCGGAATTCCATAGGTTCCCCAAAGTTGTGTGAGTTCATAGGCAGAACTGTATTGTTTGGGTAGGATTGCATGACGTAGAGCTAAACACACGACCACCGCGCTGGGCGCTTCCATACCCAGATGAATGCCGATGATGCAGCGCGAATACGTATCCACGATCGTCGTTAACCACGGTCGCCCCAACACTTCTCCCACTTGATCTACAACCAGTAAGTCAACGCGGGTGTGATCACATTGCCACACTTGATTGCTTTCTTTGACTTCAACTTCTAAGCCTTCGCGGGTCTTTAAGAGCAATGTTTCGCCTTGCCATCCGATCGACCGAGAACGCGATCGTACTTCCTGTTGATCCATCTCGCTTTGCAAGACTCGATACACACTTGCTCGGCTCGGTGGCTTGTTGTCCCCAATTTCTAATGCCCGTGCTGCCACCCGCACAGCGACTTGAGCGCGACTCATTCTGCGTCCACCCCGATTGCCAGTGCGATACGTTTGCAGAATGTAATCGGTCCAATCCTCGTCGAGTCGCCGTTCTCCACGATCCGATCTCCCTTGTCTGACAACTCCGGCAACACCTTCGGTTTGCCACGCTTTCATCAAAAGCTGGACGTTTCGCACGGTCATGTTCAATTGCTGAGCAATCTCCTGCTGAAGTGCAAGATAGGTTGGGCGATCCGGCGCATTCACCAATCGCTGCATCGCTTTGACGCGCTGTTGTTCGTCGATCGTTAACTCGCTCGATCGCACTGTGATCGGGGTGCTCTCTGGAACGGGTATTGGCTCGGCTTCCTCCATCGTGATGTCCCACTGCCACGAAATTTAATCTGAGATTCGACGCTGTTACTCTACACCTGTCCAATACCGCTTCAGTTCACGCTTTACACAATTTCTCTGTTCGTAATATTTCGCAAATCGCGAAATTTAATCTGAGACAGCCGCTCTAGAAATTTACGAAAAATAATTTGAGACATACCCGGTCTCACACTCAAGTTGTACTACTTGATACTGAAACACAATCACAACAACAGTTTCAGCGATTCGATCGCGAAATTTAATTTGAGACGAAACGAAATTTAATTTGAGACTCGACACCAGAGGAATCAGCTCGTTTGGCGTAATGGCTAATTCAGTTGATCCAAATTTGTTCCGTATCTAACCGTCCAAGGGTGTTCAGCTCCAACTGCTGTCTCCAAAATCTTCGTCGAATGATTGAGGGAGTACAGCAGGCAGCAATTAACCCAATCTCACGACCTACTATTATGCAGTGGCTCAGGCGATCTCCCTTCCCCCGGCTCTCCCTTACCTGTCAATCTAGTAAGCGCAATTTCTCAGTTTCCCGATCGCGTCAAACCAGCCATCTCCTATCTGCACTATCAGCAAAAGCAACGATCGATCCAGAATCCAGCAGGATATTTGTATCGATCGATCCTGGAGTCATGGACTTTACCTGCTCCTCGCGCTCTGCCCTCAAGCCCTCCACCTGGATTTCACGCTTGGTTTGATTGGGCAAAAGCAAGCGGCTTGGTAGTTGCGTCAACGACTATTGAAAGGATTTATCAAACTCTGCATGTTGAGCATGGTTGGCTTCCAACTAGAATTCTGATGCAACAGTATTCAGCAGTTGAGTAGTTAAGTGCTCAGCGCCCTACGGCATCAGAGGTTTGGAAACTCGCTCATATCCGGTCTGTGTTTCTTCTGACTGAATGTGTTCAACGCCTTCATCAGAGATTTGGAAACCAGGCGCATTAGTATGGACGGCAAACTCGAATGCGTGCTCAACGCCTTACGGCATCAGAGGTTTGAAAACTATTTCCCCTTGGCACGAACGATGTCGTAAGCAGGGTGGTTTCATACAAGTAGACGAAAAACCTTGTCTACTTGATTGGCGAAGTCGCGCAAGCAATCGGGTACGGTACGGAAGTGCAGGCGACGGGCAAGGGTGATGCAGAACGAGTGGAAGATCGCCCAAGTGACCGGAGCGTGAGCACCGCGCCGCAACGGGTTATCTTTGTGGAAAGTGACATCCTTAGGTCACTACACCTTTAACTACTCCTAATTAACGCAACACTTTCACATCCCCTTGATCAGATTTGCATTCGCTATGATCGAGGGGATTGTTTTATGGAGTCAAATATGGCTCACTTAGCAGACCGTCGATCGCAAAATGTTGCAGGCGATTTTTATGTTGATCGTTCTTGCATTGATTGTGATACTTGTCGCTGGATGTCTCCAGAGATCTTTTCCCGTGAAGGCAGTCAATCGATCGTCTTTCATCAACCCACAAATGAGACCGAACGACTCCACGCGCTACAGGCATTATTAGCTTGTCCAACAGGTTCGATCGGAACCGTTGAGAAACCAACGGATATTAAACTGGCTCAAGAAAGCTTTCCGATTTTAGTTGCTGAAAATGTTTATCATTGCGGCTATCATGCTGAGAATTCTTATGGTGCTGCAAGCTATTTGATTCAGCGTTCCGAAGGTAATATCTTAGTGGACTCTCCACGATTTACGCCTCCATTAGTCAAACAATTAGAGGCAATGGGTGGAGTGCGTTATCTTTATTTAACGCATCGTGATGATGTTGCGGATCATCAGAAGTTTCGAGAGTATTTTGAATGCGATCGTATTTTGCATTCCGATGAGATTACCCGCAGTACACAGAGTGTTGAAATTAAACTCAGAGGAACGGAGCCATATCAGCTTGATTCTGGTTTGCTAATCATCCCGGTTCCTGGACGTACTATGGGGCACACGGTTTTACTCTACAAGAATAAGTTTCTATTCACAGGAGATCATCTAGCATGGTCAGCGAGATTGAATCAGCTTGTGGGATTTCGTGATGTGTGTTGGTATTCTTGGGATGAGTTAAAGCGATCGATGCAGAAACTTAGCCACTATGATTTTGAATGGGTGCTGCCGGGACATGGACGGCGTTATCATGCTGACCTTGAAACGACGCACCAAGCAATGCAAAAATGTCTCGATTGGATGGGATTAAACCAAGCATCGGGAGATTGGGATGATTGAACCGGGACGAATTGACCCAGTTGATTAAAGCTGCGAAGGAGGATTAGAGCGCGTCTATGAGCCGTTCTGCGGGTCTGGTGTTTTTTGCCATCAAAAAAGCCACGATCGATCATGATTGTGGCTTTTCACTCTATTTGCTGAGTGTTCGCTGAACTCAACTTGCAACCTTCACAAAATCCATTCCTCTGAGCGGTTTGCATCCCTCAAAAGTCATCGCATCTTCGTCTAGGAATCCAGCAATCATCATCTCGATCACTAACTCGATCGGGTAGTCAATCTGAGCTGCATAAGCGCGAAGTCCTAACTGGATTCTCTCAGGCAGCGTGTTCAGGATAATCTGAGCAGCTTCCGGCGAAAGGTGTTCGGTTTGCATGGTCATTTCTCTTACTTGATAAGACTGTTATAGCTTGGTTGGGCGATTCGGATCATCAGGATTTCAAGCTCTTTTGAGCGTTGTGCCGTACTTGGTGGCAAGAATGCAGGTGCGATTCTGACATCATCTGGATCATAGCGATCAATGAATGCCCAACTCAAGGCTTTATGTCCGTCTCTAAATCGCCTTCTTAGGTTGTTCGTCGTGCCGAGATACAGAATTCCATCAACACAATGACGAACCGCATAGAGAGCGGGATTAGTTGGCACATTTCTAAACATACGGCTCAATCGGTAGCAATCCTTAAATGGCATTGAATTGAGTCGATCGAGAATTCTTTGCGCTTCGTCTTGAACATCATTCATCAGTTTCAGGCTTTCTAGTCAGTTCAACTTCTCTGCGTCCTACTCCTTCAATCAAGTCAGAGTACGATTTGTAGCCTAATTCTTTTGCGATCGCATCCAATCCTGCCCACGCAGAAGGACTCACCATCACGGTATGGCGTTCCTTGATTTCATCTCGATCGGCGGGAACGCCTTTAACTCTAGACATTTGGTAAAAAAGGGAATCACTCTGCATGGTTTAATTTAACCGTCCTGTTCAGTTTGATGCAGCAAAACCAGTTTTGATCGCACTGATTGACGATCGATTAAATCTTCGACCAGTTTGATCTGCTGCTCTAGTTCAACGATCGCATCGCGCCGAGCGATCGCGCTTCTCCATTCTCGATGCCGCTCACTACCCGGTTTACCGAGCGATCGTGCTTTTACCTTTGTATCTTCTGGCTTCTTGAGGTTGAGCTTAATGTACTCATAAGTTTTACCGGTTTCCTTCGTATCCACTTGCAGCGTGAGCCAGTAATACGCAGGCGCAATTTCACCGGACTTGCGGATCTCTGCGATCGCATCGAGCAGGCGGCGACGTTCGGCTTGTAAATGAGGGCTGATTGAGCTATTTTCGATGTGGTTCATTTTTATATCATATCGAAAACTGACAACAATTTGAACACCGTGCAATACAAGAAGCCGTTTCTAGCAACCAAACTAGAAGCTTTTCGACATGATAAAAAATTTCATCATATCGAAAATACTTCCATTTAATCGCTCGCGCCCTCGTGCTACGACGGATGTCTAGAAGTTTCGGAGATCAGGGTGATAGCATAAACGGAAATCCACCAGAAAACTTCTGATGATCGGAGAGTGAGTCGTGAAGACGGGCAATTCGCGCAGTCGCACCCCCAAAAACCGGAATTCAAAATCAGCAGCGATCGCCCCAGACCCATTGCCTCAATCCCCGATCGAGCCGCTACAGAATCCACAGGAACCCGATTTACTGTCAACGCGCAATAACATTCCTGACACTAGCCTTTCGGACACAAAAACGCCTGCTGCCCTGTTGAAGGTTGCTCAGGCTCCTCCGACTGCACAGCAAATTGAAGTTACAGCTCAATATCTCAAAACGCGATCGCCATTACTTGATCTCGTCACCGTTCAATTAGCCCAGCGACTTGTTGCACTCTATCAGCAACAATCTTCTAATCCAGCCAGTGGGTCCTCGACGATCGAATCAAATTTACCTTACTTTGAGGTGATTGCAACTGAGGATAGTCCCGCGACGATCAGAACCAATCTTGAAAGCGAAACGCTGCTGAGTCGAGTCAAGTCACTGGTTGGGAGCTTATTCGAGAAGCGCAATCTTTGGGAGGACGCAGCAAAGGAGTTTTGGTCGAATTTAGTGGTCTGGGCGCTTGAGGATTTAAAGCGAACTGACAGCGATGAGCTGACACTTGAATCGCCGGAGGTGTTGCAGCGCAAATTGTCTGATTATCTATTTGGGCAGAACTCGATCGCGGTTCAAAGCAAGGTTTATCGACTCGAAGAATTCTACGCTCAAACGCTGGTGAATCAGATTCAGCATGACCTAGATCTACCTAGATACCCGTTGACTGCCTTGGCGCAGCTTCTAGGATTACACGATGGCGAGATTCAAAAAACTTCCCCAGTCACCGAAGTTCGACTCTCACAAATCGATGCAATCGCGGCGATTCCCACAAGTCTACCGATCGTGAGCAGTATCTCCGCTCAACTTCAAACCAATTTGTGGAAGCCGGATGCAAGTGGAATTGCACATTTCCGCTATGCCTCGAAAACGAATCAAAGCAATTTTCTCGAACACTACATCACAAGTCCTGGTGACATCGAAGCCTTACCTTGGGAAGCAGCGGAACAAATTATCAATAAATTTGGCTTTAGTACCGTAAAGCTGCAATTCATCCTCGCGGCTCACGCGATGCGGCAGGGGAAACCGTGGGAAAGTACCTTCACGCTCAAAGCCAGCGACATTGTAACCGAATTAGGATGGGATCGAAATCATAGCTCGACCTTGCCTGCAAAGCGCAATGAAGTCGCCAGTATTGCTTATGC
The DNA here is from genome assembly GCA_014695255.1 of Cyanobacteria bacterium FACHB-63. Taxonomy (GTDB): domain Bacteria; phylum Cyanobacteriota; class Cyanobacteriia; order Leptolyngbyales; family Leptolyngbyaceae; genus Leptolyngbya. The sequence continues at coordinate 14,585 of JACJNX010000134.1, read as the reverse complement.
CTTATCTTGCTTGCTGGTTAAGGCTGTTTGGATCGAGGGACGGGGAAACAAGAAACTCGATGCGAGTACCCCGGTTGGCAGAATGTGGGAAGTGCTGATCGATGTACACGGGCAATTTGATCTCACAACTGGGAAAATTGAGCAGCCGAACGAAGTCTACATTACAGTGCGACCTGGCTTATGGACAGCGCATTTTCTCAATCAAGCTGGAAGTAAGGCGAAGGAAGCATTGTATCAATTTGGCTATCTAGCGCTGAACATTCTTAAACTTGATCCTTACCATGATGAACTGACGTTGCGCTTAGCGATTCATTTGACATTAGATGTGCGGATTCGAGCGAGAGATCGCAATCCCTACGAATACAAAGTGCGATCGCTGCTCGAATCGGTTCTGACAGAAAGTGCAGTTCGAGAAGCCCGACAAAGTAGCGAAAAATCAAGATCGCTGTTTGATCGCTGGAATCACGCGCTTAAACTTCTATTGAATCTCGGTTGGCATCCAGAAGACGGCATTATCAACTTAACTGCATGTGTTCAAAATTAAGCACAATAATCCTTGAGCATTCAAGCGTTGCTCAATGTTACGCAGCAATTTTCACGCAAGCAATTTCTCGCCAATCTTCAAATCGTTGGCGCAGTTGTTCTCGGTATCGTTTTGCACTCAGTTCATGCTGCTTTGGGTGAAAGTGTCCTCGAATCGGTCCAAATGCTGAGAGAAATCGTTGCGCTTGCCCAGGGGATTTGAATCGTCGCATTCGCCGCTCTCGCACTCTTGTGGGTTGATGAGAGTTCTCCGCTCGATTGTTCAACCCCTTGTGCTGTCGATGCTCCACGTTCTGCATCACCTGTTTCTTCGCCGCTTCGTAGCTCTTCAATTTATCCGTCACGATCACCCGTGGCACAAAGCTTTGTTTTTTCAGCAGTTTGCGAAAGAATCGATGTGCTGCTTTTGTGTCCCGATGTCGTTGCAGCAAAACTTCCAGCACGTTCCCCTCTGAATCCACGGCCCGCCACAAATAATATTGCTGCTTCTTAATCGTCACCACCATTTCGTCGAGATGCCATTTGTCTGTGATGTAGGGACGTTTACAACGCAGTTGATTCGCGTACTGCTGTCCGAATTTCTGGCACCACTCCCGGATCGTTTCGTAGGTGACTTCGATGCCGCGATACAGCATCATTTTCTCGATGTCCCGGTAGCTCAAGGGAAAGGTGTAATAGAGCCAAACGGAGTAGCTAATAATTTCGCTGGGGAATCGATGACGGGAGTACATGAGCAAGCGGGTGAAATCAACGTTGAACCAGTCCGATTATTCTACATTCGCGTTAAGTTGACAATACCAGCAAGAGTAGTCTTGCCAGTTCCTCCAGCCTGATTGAATAAGGAGATGATTCTAGGCACGGCTTAGTCTTTAGCGACAAACATAGTTTATACGGTTGCGCGAAGTTTCTGACAAAGTCTGATAAACAGAAACTTAGGATAAGCGCGTGAGCGCTCTGTCGCAAGAATCCTTACTTACCTGTACAAACCCAGTATAAAAGTCGATCTGCTCAAGGATTTTTGTAGTCGCCAAGCAACATTGGAAGGGTATCAAAAAACGAGTACGAAATGAGAAGGTCTGAAAGCGGGCGAAATCGAAGCTGATTAGGAGGTGAAAAGCCGTGTCAAAAAAGGGTCGTTTTTTGATGGGTTTTGATACAGGGCGGATAGTTCTCAGAACATACTTATATGGTACGTCCCAAAGGATAAGGCTTGGGCTACTCTTTTACTTGCCCACGTTCTCCCACCCTATGCCACATTGCCAATTATTACCGCTGTATAAAGGACCGTACCAAGACTCACGCTCCATCCCAAACTTAATTATGTCCGCCAGCCAATCATATGTGTGGATTGAGATATTGTTCAGACTCTTTTCGAAGTTTTTGAGTTTCATTGCCATCTCTTCCGTTATATCGCGGCGACGTCCCATAATGATTAGGCCACTGGAACTTGATTCTATGCATGGCATTATAGTTCTTGCATCAACTGTATGTTCGGCAATCCAGTTTCGCCACTCGGAAATTTGCTGTACAGCATGAGTAAGTTTCGCAGAAGGAGTGCCGCGCTGTGTAAAGAGAGCATCATTGGGTCTCTCGACATCTATTAGCAGCCAACTCCAATTCCGGACTGTGGCGTGAAAGAAACCTGCTGCGAAATCGAGAGCAAAATTACCCAGGCGGGGTTTTGACAGAATACGACGAGTTCTGGGAAAAGCAGCCTGCAATATTTTACTGTGTTCTGCCAAGAAGCTATGCATGGTGTCTTTGCTCGGTTGGGAATCAAGCAAACTGATGAATTGTTGTGAGTGCGGGATCGCAGATTGGATTGGGGGGTGATCAGATGGCGTGGAGATAGGCAACTCTTCTGTAGATTGTCGTGTAATTAGAATAGGGGTGAGATGTTCAGGGATGTTGAGCAACTTGAGTTCCACTAAACCAAACTTAAATGCTTCTTCAAGTGAGCGACCTGATCCCAAGGCTCGGTAAAAGCCCACTGCAAAGCTAATGGCCGCTTGATCTCCAATTTCTTTTCTCATGCCAATCACGTAATCTATGTACCTGGCAATTGCTTTTGCTTGAGTCTCTGAATAACATGCATTTAGAATCACACTTTTCACATTCGCATTCACTAACTCAAACAGCGACGCCAATGCTTCAGGCCGTATAGTCTGTATCTTGCCAGTCTGATCCTCGAAGCATAATTCCCCGGTCCCAGTTCCGTGCCCTGAGAAATGAACTATTTGTGGATTGGTATCAAAAATCGCTTGTGCAAGATCGCTAGGACGTACCGACATTCTTACTTGAAGAGAAAAATGATCTCGCAAATTGGCTAGTTGAAGTTTTTCCAGAATATCTCGGTGTTCTTGGCCCAGACGCAACCTGGAAGCGTTACTGGGATCGGCGGTGAGAAAGAGAATAGTGTTCTTCTTTGCCTGCCTCATAGTCATGTCCTCGTGGTTTTGTAGAGAAACTCTGGATAATGATTGAGCAGCCTAACGGTGCGGCTGAGCGGTTGTAAGCAGCCTTGAAGACTGCATTAAGAATATAGCTAATCCGCTCCAGCCGGATTGTTGAACTGCGGAAAATCAGCCAGAAACACAAGCACTACAGTGTTACCACAATAAAGCACAAACTCCCATCGATCGTCAGGCTGCCTTGTGCTAGAGGGTGTTATGGACTTTTGTTAGACTGGAGGCATGAGTAGAAAGCCATATCCAACCGATGTGAGCGACGAAGAATGGGCATTTGTCGCACCGTACTTAACCTTAATGACTGAAGAAGCGCCCCAACGCGAACACAGTCTCAGAGAAGTGTTCAATGGCTTACGGTATGTTGCGAGAAGCGGGGGAGCGTGGCGACTGATGCCGCACGACCTGCCACCATGGGCAGCAGTGTACCAACAAACGATGCGGTGGATGAAAGCTGGCGTGTTTGAAGCAATGGTACACGACTTACGCGAGTTGCTGCGGCTTCTGGCGGGACGCAAGGCTCAACCGAATGCCGTGATTCTCGACAGTCGCACCTTACAGTCCACAATTGAGAGCGGACACCGAGCAGGCTACGATGGCGGCAAGCGCAAAAAGGGCAGTGCAAAATTGCATTCAGATCGGGTTCTCCGCAGGTTTTGGTGAGCCAGGTTAAGTATGTGAAAATTCGCCATTCATTTTCTTGTTTAAACAGCTGATCTCATCTCTCTAAGCAAGAATGAACTTCTATCTTTCTTAAACTGCTGCTTGTAGACGAACAAATTTGCCGCTCTACTATTCTACAAATCGAGGCGTTTCAATTCTATTAAGCTTTGTTTTACTGTTTGATAGCTCTAACTCGTTAAGATAAATCTCCGATTCAGTAAATCAAAACTCGCCCTGCCAAACATCTGCCGCTTTAACAGTTTTAAGCGGTTGATATTCCCTTCTACGGGTCCATTACTGATGTCAGTCATAAGACTTGCTTTCACGGCGGCATAGTCTTCTTTCAGCCCTTGAGCAAATCCCTGAAATAGCTTCATTGAACTACTGAGTGCTTGCTCTAACCATCCATCTAACTGCTGGGGTAATCGTTCTCGCACCAGTTTTGTAAAACCTTGTGTCAAATCAATTGCGGCTGCCAGGTCGGGATGCTGCGTTTTAAGATCTGAGATCAGAACTCGCTCTGCATCTGTTCGCTGATCCGCTCGACGCATTATCATCCAGGTTGCTCGTCGAGCCGTCAAGGGGGGCTGTTGCAGATCGCTGATGGGAAGGTGGGGCTGCACGCCCAACTGAGCGCGGTACTGGCGTTGCGTTTGTCGTAACCGATGAGTATAGCGAGCGACTGTTTGATAGCTCCCTCGATAGCCTTGCTGTTGAATCTCCTCAAACAACTGCTTTGTATTGCGTTGTCCTTGATTCCATTGTTCCAGCACATAGGGTTTGTAGACATCAAGTTGACTGCGTTGAGAGCGACCTCGACCCGGATGCGGTTGCCATTCGGGAAACTGAGTATGGCTCAAGTAACGGTACACGGTTCGTTTACCCATGCCGAGGTGTCGAGCGATCTCCAGGACTTCCCACCCCTGTCGGCGTAAGCCATGTACTTGTTCGTACTTCGCCAATCGGCGTTCTCGTCGTTGGGCAGATCGCTCCTGTATTTCTAGACGGGGTGCCACAGGTGCAATGAGAATAGCATCGTTCATAGGGATTTGTGCGGCTTCCACGGCTTTCAATTGCTGGGTATGCATTGCCAAGATTCGCTCTAGCACCTCTGCTAGATTCTTCAGCAGATGGAAGCGATCTGCCACCTGAGTTGCATTCGGTGCGCCTTTCGTCATGCCTTGCCGATAGGTTTTCGATCGATCTCGGGAGAGGACTTCGACCCCAGGATGATCTTTCAACCACTCTGATAAAGTATCCGCTTCGCGATCTGGGAGCAGCACAATCGGTCGATTTGTTTCTAGATCAACCAAAATTGTGCCGTAACGTTGTCCACGTCGGAATGCAAAATCATCCACTCCTAACGTTTTGGGAGTCTTTACCGCAGGCATAGGCTGCCGGGAGATCAGCGATAGCAGGGTGTTTTGGCTTACCTCACAGTACAGTGTTTTGCTCAGTCTAGCCCCACCTTCACCGCCTGTATGCAATGCAATCTCGCTCAGTTGCGCTGCTAATGGTTGCGTCCGTCTTGCCCACGGAGCCATCACTCCTACGATCCGTTCCGTGAAGATTTTGCGATTGCACTCAACTTGATCACAGAAAAACTTACCCACGGTCAGCTTGATCACGATTCGATAATCTGCCCACGGTAGGTCTGCAAGCGTCCGCTCATAATAGCTGTGGATTCGATGAGCAGCATGATCACACAAGGGACAGCGAACCGTCCGTTGAATCGAATCGACAAACACTCGAACTTGTCGCTGCTCTGGGTCTAGTTCGTAATTCTGAAACTGCAAATGCTCTTGGTTGGGAAGCAGGTGAGTTAGGATGTCCACTTTCTCTTCGATGCGATTTATCACCATTCTGGCAACGCTTCACCAAAACCTGCGGAGAACCCGATTTCATGCAAATCAGCATGCCCGCCGTGCAGGGATTGAAGGTACCCTTTCGGAAGGAGTTCGTGCTTATGGATTACGTCATGCTCGATACAGGGGGTTGGCAAAAACTCATCTACAGCATCTGTTGACTGCAACAGCAATCAACTTGAAGCGAATTTTCAATTGGTTGTCTGGAATTCCTCATGCAACAACTCAGGTCTCTCGGTACGCCAAGATTATGGTTCAGCCCGCAGGTTAAGCAATGTTTCGCCAGCAATATCAAACCTGGACAAGAACCCGTTGCACTTGATAATGGGCAAACAGTCGCGAACGAAATGGAATCAGTACGAGCATTCTACTTCCCGGTTAAGTTGACAATACCTTAATAAGTCTGTTCTCCGTTCCATCGCTCGAAGTGGCTCAAGTAATAAATAAAAAATAAGAGTTGACATACACAAATTTTGTGTATTTAATATAGAAATATTCAGTAGCTCAGTTCCATCGCTTGTTGCAAAATCTAAGCTGATGATGAAGCAGATTAATGTAACTAGGCTAAAAATTGCTTCAGAATGTCAAGGTTCCGGGGCTGAGGGCGAGCGATTCACTGAGTAGACAATCTGCACAACCAGAAGGACAAAGATGAAAAATTTTCCCTTACCTAAAGCTAGCTCGACGGTAGCTTTCTCCACTCCAACGCACATGGCAACACGTCCAGCAGTAGAAGACCTTTTGGATTACTTGAACAATGCTGCGATCGTTAGTGATGACATTAACCCTTTTCAATCAGGTCGCGTTTATTTTCAGTCATCTTGGTGGCCCGCTGTGTGTCCGCAAAACATCCACATTCCATCAGGCAGAACTGTGCGCGTCATCGGTAGAAGTAACATCACACTCCTGGTTGAGCCAGTCTGAATCACTTAGAAGAATAACCAAGGCACATCTAAAACTGCTTATTTGTAACAACCGAGGATTTTCCATGCACGCTAGTTTTATCTACTCAGCAGGATATTTCAGACCTTCTAAGATCTACTCAGTAGTAAGACCAATCTATTTCAAGACCAACTGTCTTTTCTGCCACGCTTATACCAAATGGACGAGAAAAATTGCTTCGAAGTGTTGTCTGCGTCATTGTGTCATTGAGACAACTTCATTGACAAAGCAGACGATTGGCATAAATCAGTCCAATCTAGATTTGAAAGATGAAGATGAGGATGAGTCCTTGCTGCTCTGTATAGCTCACTAATCGCCTATATGGTCTGCGCGGTAATGCTTTTTGTCGAATCCGCGCAGGCTCTTAATCTTTGTCCTTTATTACCAACAGTGGAGTTTATATGGACGTATTCAATCAAGGTGATCTGCGCCCCCAGAAGAACAATCCTATCAAAAACAAAACCTTTGTTTATTTCTTGTATAGTATTTATCTGAAAACTTATACAAGAGTTGTGTTTTGTGTAGTATAAGATTGGTGGCTTTTCACCTGAACATTCAATAGAGGAACGGTTTTGTATGGCTACTGAAAAGGGAACGTCAAAGAGAAAGCGCTTGAACTTGGATCTCACTCCTGATGCATATGAGCTTTTGCAGAAACTAGCGGATGAATCTGGCAAGAACATGGCAGATGTTCTACGAACTGGGTTAGCACTCTATGGCATCGCGCAGGAAGAGTCTAAAAAGGGGCGTAGTCTTGGTGTGGTCGAAGGTGAAAAGGTTGTTAAAGAGATTGTGACAACTTAGACTTTCACAATGTTTGGCTCTGGTGATCCGCTGCAGGAGACCTATAGCAAATCATAATCAAATCATAATACCCGTCCCTGTTCCTTAACTGACTACATGTTTCAGAAGGCTCTTTTGATTAAAGGGCTGAGATTCTGAGGAAAGAAAGCTTTTACTGTAGTCAGGCGAGAGAACTTCGATCGATTAAATCAGAAATCAAAGTAGTGGGGGTTTATTATGGCGGACAGTCAATCCTCTCAAAAACCTGAAACAAACGGATTGCTTGCGCGAGTAGCAACAGAACCAGGACATCCCAAGGAAACCATTGAGGAAGCTTCGCGATCAGTTAATCGTGATTTTCCAAAGGGAAGTCTAAACCTGAGTCATGCAGAGTTGCGTAAAAACTTTAAGGTTCGTGTATCAGGAGATTTAGCCGCAGGACTGTGGTATCTTCTAGGGTTTGTGGTCGTAGTACATCTACTAGCTGTCACTGCTTTGGCCTGGCGACTAAGCAATCAACCAACCGCGGGTGACTCTGAAGAAAAACGGATTGAGCGAATTGAAAAAGCAGTATCAACTGTAACTGATACTGCAAAGACACTCTACCCAGTTTTAGGGGTGCTGACCGCTGCTGTTACAGGCTACTACTTCAGCAGCGGTGCAGATTCTGCTCCCTCTGATGAGGACGAAAAGGAAACCTAATTTCTGGCAGAGTAAGCGGAGGTTGAAGCTGATTGGTTATACTGCATATGTCTATCATTTGACCCGGCTGAGAAACCGTTCGCTCTCCATCGCCACCTCAATAGGATGTTGGATGTCGTGAGATGAATTAAAGTTTGCCCATCCATGCCAGATTTTCTGAGCTTGTTGTTTAAACTGAAGGGCAACCGAACTCCAGTCCTGATCTTTATCCAGTTTGTTGACGAGTTGAATCGCTTCTGCGGCAATTTTGTTTTCCTGCCAACCCTGATTCGCTTCGATGAGAAGCCAGTCTGGTTGGTAATTCTTCCCATCATCTTTACCGAAGGCAGATTCAAACGACTTGCGGACGCGATAGTTACCTAGATTCTGAGCGGCGCGGGCAATGTTGTATAAGTTATCAGCAATGAGACGAGTGAAACCGATGTATATTGAACCTTTGAACGATCTCAAAAAGTAATCCAGCGCTGCGGCAGAGTTTTTTTCAATTAGCAACAACCGTTCACCCCTAGCTATATTCACCTCCGCTCTAATGGCATCCTGATAGTCCAGACTGTAAGTAGGCTCGATGGCAAGTTTGATAATCCGCTCCGCTAACTCGGCAAAGGCATTGGCACGATCTCCTTCCCCTAACCGAACACACGCCCGACTGGCATTACTAATCCAATGGGATGCGCGGTGGCGGTGTCCCCTTTTAGAAGAACAGTATGCCGCCATCAGAAACTGCTGCACACTGGCATCGAGGTGAGCAATCTCATCTTCAGAACAGCAACAAAGGTTAAGCCGCGCCAACCGTCCCCAAACTTCCGAGACATGAGTATAAACATCTGAGTCAAACCGTCCACAAGTCCGTTTCGAGTCATTGATATAGCCACTCAGGGCTTGAATGGACTTGGGCAAGTCAAGCCGCCATTGCTGAGAGCCAGCAAAAATCTCAGGACTACCTTGATAAAACTGTTGCAAGTTGCGTTCCATACTATAGGCAACATGCAGTAACAAATTTTCCTGGTTAGAGGTGCTGAGGAAATCCTGCATCTCCAGCAGCAATCGGGAAGCAATGATCAAGTTTCCCTCAATCATGGCTGAGTGGGCACAGGCAAGTTTAGCAATCCAATAGCTTCGATCTAAATCCGCTTCATAGCAATGCCGGAGTTTAGAATAGTGCTTCAGCGCACCCTGTTTGAGCTGGTTGATTTTTTCAATCACTGCTGTTTCTAAGTACTCATTAGCGGATAACCCATCGGCATAGTCTGCTTGCTGAATTCTATATCCATTAAGAACCTTTTTTCCTCGAACTAGACTGTCATTGATCTCAGCTACGGCTTGGCAAACGTCGTAGTAACTCTGGCAACTGAGCTGATCGGGAAAACTGTCTGCTAACCAACTTCTGACGGCAAGTACAGCAGACTGTAGAATTCCCAGAACGGTGCTGCGATCAACCCAAACACTTTGATAGGTTGCATAACTTTCAGGGTCAATGTGATGATTAATGGAACGAAATGCTGTGGATGCCCGGATCAAACTATAGTCTTTATGCCCCAAGGTGCGAGTGGAAAAATCTACCAGTTCTAATTCAGAATCGTATCCCATGCCCTGTCCTAGTGCTGCAAGCATCGTCTCGAAGTGAGTGGTAGAAGCACTGTATCGCCAACGCACAGACCTGCCCTTCGCTCTAAAGTTACAAGTAATTAATGCTTCAATCACTGGTTCAATCACGGCATCTTCTAGATCCCTGCGGTTTAGAATTTCTGGTCGCAAATATTGTTCTGCATCAAGGCTGGCTTTTTCAATGTCTTGCCAAATGCAGTCGGTTTCTTGATGAGACAAAAACGGCTTAAGAGGGAAGGTTATTGTAGTAAATTGACATTGGGTAATTCGCATTTTTAAGCATTCATCAATATGACTGTTAAACCGTTCGTTTTCGGCGATCGACATAAACAATTCAAAAAATTCTGCATTGTTTAATTCTGATTTTCCCGATATCGCCAACCGCGATAGTGCGCCTTGTAATTTCTGTTTAATCGCACCTGAAGGAGGATTGGGTACGCGGTTTTTTTCTGCCCATCGATCAATGCGATCGATTCCTGCTTCTATGGAAGTCTCGCTAGCATCTGGCTGCATTGGCTCGAAGAAGACTTTGTGCTTGCCTGGAAAGGAATTAGTCACAAACATTTCTAGAAAATCAGTCAGCGTTATAAACTCAGCAAAATCTGAAACGGGTAGGTTTGCCAATCTTGAAACAACCCGGTAGATCTGTTGCTCCCGGCTGGAATCAATGTCTAAGAATGGGCTCTGGGAATTAGGTAAAAATCCAGCAGCTTTCAGCAAAACATCGGGTCCCTGCTGATGCAAGCTGGCGCGTTGCGATCGAGCAGCATTAGTAAGTTTTTTTTTGGAATGGATTGGATCGCTCAACAAATTCCACAACTGCATCAAATTCCATCGCTGAATTGGCAATCCCTTGCTGGCATCCTGCATAAACATTACCAGTGGTTGCCGACTAATGCCCAAGCACTGGGCAAGTTCGGTGTTAGTTGCCCCAAGCTCTGCCTTGTAACGCTCTAGTTCTTGACGCAACTGCTCCCAATAGCGCTGTTGTTGCTGGAGATAGAATCCCTGAAGGCTATTTTCGGTCATGACTTAGACCCTCCTATTATATTGTCTATTTTATAGACAAATAGCTTGATAAATAACGCATATTCGTTCAATAAATGTAAATTTTTGCCTAAAAAATTACTAGATGTTATTTCGTGACGACTGTGGTACTTTGGACAGGTGTATGAAGGAGTCTTCTCATACTAAACAGTGTGTGATTGTGGGGTGGAGTCGTAGAGAGATTGCTTCAATCGTTTTGAGAGCAGGTCACGTGCATAACCATCTTTTAGCAGGAAGGATCATCTATTTCTATGAGTATTCAGCCAGCTAATTCGGATCGATTTAGACATCTGACAGGAATAGTACATACCTGGATTCAACCTATCCTGGTAGCGGTGCGTTCCTGGATTCAACTCATGTTTGCAAGCTTAAGGCTTTCTCCTACAAGCGATATGCCGTTAATAGCTGCAAGCACCCATCCACAAGATCAACTGATAGAAAGCGATGGTCAGCTAGTCAGCGGCGGTCATACCCGTGAGCGTCCACCGCATCAACTAGTAAAAAGACTCGTCAGAACAGATCTCAAGCCCAACGGCAACTATGTTGGAGTGAATCTGAGTCATCTGAATTTACAAGGGATTGATTTACACGGTGCAGTGCTGATTCATGCCAACTTGCAGGGGGTCAATCTTCAGGGTGCCAACTTAAAGGGTGCAAATCTAGGCGGTGCTGATCTAAGTGGCGCAAATCTTACTGGGGCAATTTTGGAACGGACTGATTTGAGTGGTGCAATCCTTCAGAAAGCAATTCTATGCGACGCTCAACTTAATAATGCGGTGCTAAAGGCGATTGACCTGCGTCAAGCAGACTTAACTGCTGCCAACCTGCGAGGCAGTGATCTATGTCGAGCTAACCTGTCTCAGGCGATTTTCTGTCATGCCAACTTGTATCAAATCAGCGTCATTGATGCCCAGTTACAGTATGCCAACTTAAGCGCAGCTATCCTATCGGGTGCTGACTTGAGTGGCTCTGATCTGAGTCATGCTAATTTAGCGATTGCTCAATTGCGCGGCACCATTCTGCGGCGCTGTGCTTTAAACAACACTAATCTAAGCCATGCCCAACTATCTAGCGCCAGTTTGCGGGGCGCTGATCTAGAAAGTGCGATGTTACAAGGTGCCAACCTTAGCCATGCTAATCTATCCTTCACAGATTTGCGCCACACAGATTTCAGCAACGCTGATTTGAGTGAGGTAAATTTCAGTGGAGCCAATTTTTACAGAGCTAATTTGAGTAATGCTAATCTGAGCGGTGCCCGCATGGTCTTCGTCGATTTGACCGAAGCTAATTTGCAGGGAGCAATGTTGCTGCGCGCGAATTTGAGCGATGCCAATTTACAGAGAGCAAATTTGAGCAACACTCGCTTAAACCGCGCTTATCTAAGTAGTACCAACTTTATGGAGGCGAGGTTGACGGGTGCTAATTTGATCGGCACAAATTTACTTCGGGCTAATTTTCAAGCGGCTGATCTTCAGAACATAGTGCTTAGACGCTCCTACATGAGTAATGCTAATTTGCAACAGGCAAACTTGAGTAGTGCTGATTTAAGTGGTGCTGATTTGAGCGGTGTGCAGCTAGAAGCCGCCTGTGTCACAGAGGCGAGATTCTGGGAAAACCTAGGACTCAATGAGGCACTTCGCTTAGATCTACAGGAGCGCGGAGCAAGTGTGATTTCCTGTTCGTTTAGATTTAGGCAGGCACAGCCTTTGGAACTGTCTGAATTTGATACCGAAGACCTGCCGGAGAAGGGACGGCAGACAGATGAAGTCAAAGGCGATTTGCATGACCGCTGTTTAGATATCGAAGAAAATCTTCAGAACTGGCGGGAGATGCTTAATATGCTCAAGGCGGATTTAGCTGCATGGGGTAATTATGGTAACTTTACGCCTGGGGTGCTAAAAAAATATGCCTCTATCCAACAAATTACCCATGCTTTCGAGGCAAGCTGTATTCAATGCGAAGTAGTGGTACAGAAGTATAAAGAGCAACTGTTTAGCCAGGTGGATTTGATGACCTGTGATCAATTAACTAATTGGATTACTACCGAGTTCCCCACAGAACTAGATGATCTTCACGAACAAATACTCAAACTCAAGTCTTACCGTCAGACCACCCATGCTCTATGGATCAAGCTGCATAAGCTGAGATGACTGTTATGTAGGAGATTTGTTCAAAAATTTACAAGCGAGTCTGTGTGTCCCGTTCGGCGCTATTTGTCATCGATCCGGCGCTTCGCGTCGTGCAGTTTGAATCGCTACTGTCGAGTTTCAAATTGATTTGGCTCATACGCAGTTTTGATATTGGTGGCGAAACATTGCTTAATACTCAAATCCCCCGAAATTTTGTTGTCGATCAACCTCAAACCGTTAAGCTCTGTAATTTAATCAACGCTCGAATCAGGGTTGCAGAGGTAACGAAAAGTTTCGCCTGCAGAATCACCTTTGAAGCAAAACCCGTAACCCGCTGGGTATAAGTAGCCTTGTATCACACATTTCTTTGTGAAGGGGCCTTACTTATCTTCTTCTACTCACCGTTGAGCAAGCTGACAACCCTACGCCACTGCTCTTCACTCACCCGGAAATTGCTATTGTGGGGGCGGCGAATCACTTCCAACTCCTGAAGAATCGGATCAAAAACTAGGACTGATTTGAGCAAGGGCGCATCGAGCCGCTTTTGTTGGAATCTCACCGGAGCCCAAACTCTAGCTTTCGCTCGTACCGGCATCGTCCAAATATCGATATCGGGAGGTTCATCCCTAAACTCGGGTGCCGCTGTCACTTCTGCAATCGCATAAATCCCGGCTTGCTTGCCCGCAATCCAAATGATGGCACTATCACCAGGAGTAATTTCCTGGGTGTAGCGAGTGACGAGCCAGTAAATTCCCTCCCGCTTTTGGATGGCTGCTAGAATTTGGCTGTACTTGGGGTTTGCTTGAAAGAGCCAGGATACCATCATCAACTGGATTAAGGGTGAAAGCTTGAGGCAAAGTGAAACGATGACTTCATGCTTCTGAAAGTAAGGTTAATTCTTGGCTGCTTGATTTTGCGCTGAACAGGAACTTGATGCTTCCAGTACTGTTGTAACTCTCCAGCCATCACCAGGACCGAGCCATCTTCCAAGTTGATGCTAAGCGTTTCACCGTCTCGGTGTCGTAAATCAAATCGACGAGTTGCCCCAAAACTGACCGAAGCGATCGCGGCATTGGGGTTCAAGTCCCGTTCATCATCCGCATGCCATCCGATGCCAGCGAGGCCATCCGGGTAGTAATTGAGCAAGACAGCGTGATAAGTGTCGGTCGTCAGTTCTTCTACTTGTGCCTTGATTTCGAGCAGGACGGGTAGCCAAGGTTGTGCCGTCTTGACCTGCCCCGAGTAGCGATAATTGGCTGTGCCATACCAAGCAGTTTGACGGCGCAGCGGATGCCACTGACCAAACACCTTCACCGTTTCCGTCTGCCAACAACAGTCTGTGTTCAGCCGATTGAAGTAATGCTGAGAGGGATGAAAAATCCTAGGGAAATAGATGACGCTGCCATTTCTATCAATGAGCTGCACCTGATCCTCCAGTCGCAATGGCTGCTCGATTTGCTCAAAATTCATCTTTGGAAATGGGGCGAGTCTGCATGTTGCCATTTTGTACTTTGTAAAGAGTCAAGGTGTGTACAGTGACTTTTTATTTGTCGCGGAGACACATTAGTGTTGTTCAAGAAACAGAGCTAGACCTGGCTTACTTTTTTGCCTAAAGCCAACTTGGCAATCCTGGTGATCTAAGGCTAGGTTGTTGAACGACCATGTTGTGAAATCCTTTAATAGAGAGGATTTGCTCAGCGACATGAATTTGTCTTGATGTCATCTAATGGCTCTTCCCAGGTTTTGGTGATCTAGTACGAGCGTGAAAAGATGGAATTATGCAGCCTGACTGCTTAACTTGCTAACAGGAAACGGCGGCTGAGTAAACCAAGGCTGGCTCG
>JACJNX010000133.1 GCA_014695255.1 Cyanobacteria bacterium FACHB-63 | reverse complement strand
TTGCTGGCATATCATATTGCAGCACGACGTGGGTTAGATGTTGATCAGCCACGCAACCTAGCAAAGAGCGTCACTGTGGAATAGCAGTCACTTGTGCAAATGTTAGGTGTAAACTGAAAATAAAGTTGTACACTAGCAAATAAAGTATTACACTGTTTGCTAAAGTTGTACACTAGCAAATAAAGCTGTACACTACTGTGTATGGCTTTTTTATTGTTACTTCAAATTCTTATGGTTCGCTAGCTTTTCCCCAAGGAGGAGGATGAATGGCTAAGCGCAAGCGTGATGCCAACGCAGCAACTACCGAGAATCGTTTGAAGGAAGGGCGGGGTCAAGGGAAAGGGGCTCACTACAATCCTTGGCTCCATATTCAAGATGTCCCTTCACAAGGGCTTTCTAGCCGAATTAAAGGATGGAAGACGGGGAGAACTCATCATCTGTTGAGCGAGTTAGAAACCAGCTTTTTTTATGTACTGGAGTGGTCACCTGTTGTTCTTGATATTCGTGAGCAATTTCCTCTATTGCCATTGGAGGAAACTTTAGCAATTGCTGAGCAGTGCGGCTTTGCCCATCCCTCAAATCCACGCACTAAAGAGCCAATTGTAATGACCACTGACTTTCGGGTTACGGTTCAGCAAAAGGCTAACGCTGTTGAACAAGCGAGAGCCATTAAGTGCGTAAAGGACTTGCAATCACAGCGTACTTTGGAAAAGCTAGAAATTGAGCGATGTTATTGGCAAAGGCGGGATATTGATTGGGGAATCGTGACTGAAAGAGACATTCCAAGTCATGTCGTCAGGAATATCAAGTGGTTGCACCCTTTCCTACACATCACCGACTTGGCATCTCTGGCTCCAAGTGATGTTTCACGCATTTCTGCGGTTATGACGCCTATAGTGTCTCAGTCTCAGGATGCTTTGGCGGATATTGCTACTACCTGTGATGAACGACTTGGCTTGGCTCCTGGCGTAAGTTTATCGGTTGCTCGATATCTACTCGCTAATCGATTCTGGCGAGTGGACATGAATCAGCCCATTCATCCTAATCAGAGGTTGGTGCTTCTGGCTACCATGCCTGTGGATACTGCTCAAGTGAGTGGAGGATTGGCATGAAGCTATTTAATAATATGTTGATTGAGTGGCAAGGAAATACAGAACTACACATTGAGCGCGTACTTTGGATTGATTCATCAGGTACAGATGTTGCCACGATTGATATTATCAGCCCCAATGCTTTGCCAGTTTTTCGCAAATCGGTAGAGATCGAAGCAGCAATCACTTCAGGGGATGCTCAAGTTTTAGAAGTCGATCCCTATGCTGTACTGTTGCGGCCGGAGAACGATATTGCAGAAAAGCACCGCCAACGGCGAGATGCAGCCTGGGAGGTTATCGCACCTCTAGTGGAGGATACAACAGGGCAAATTTTCTATTCACACGGACGGGGCGCACTGCTAAATGCTCATGAAGAAAAGACGGGATGGACAAAAAAGACCATTTACAAGTTCTTAAGGCGTTACTGGCAGGGTGGGCAGACTAAGAATGCTTTGTTACCCCTATTTGACAAATGTGGTGGTAAGGGAAAAGAGCGACAAAGTAGCACTGATGTGAAACGCGGTCGTCCCAGCAGGTTGACTAAAGTGACAGACCTTCCTACTGGGGTTAATGTAGATGCTGCTGTCCGTGAGAAGTTTAGTCGTGGCATTCGACTGTTTTATGAAACAGCTGAACAAAGAACATTACAGGACGCTTATCAGAAAACATTAGAGAAGTTTTTCCATAAGGGTTACGATAAGCTCCCTGACGGAACGTTTGTCCCGTTTCTTCCACCTGCTGATGAATTACCCAGTTTTGGACAATTTCGTTATTGGTATGAGAAGGAGCGGAATGTTACCCAAGCTTTGTCTGCTCGTGAAGGCAAGCGTCGCTACAACCTACGCCATCGTGAGATCTTAGGAGATTCTACCCAAATGGCATTTGGTCCTGGGTCTATTTATCAGATTGATGCCACGATTGGGGACATTTACTTGGTTAGTTCTCTCGATCGCGCTCGTATCATTGGGAGACCCGTGATTTATGTCGTGATTGATGTATTCAGTCGCATGATTGTAGGAATGAGCGTCACACTAGAGGGACCCAGTTGGGTTGGCGCAATGCAAACATTAGAGAATGCAGCCAGCGATAAGGTGACATTCTGCCAGGAGTACGGAATTGAAATCACCGAAGAGGATTGGGGGAGTTACCATTTGCCAGAGATGATTTTGGCAGATCGAGGTGAGTTTGAGGGATATAGCGCTGACAATCTTGTTAATGCCCTCAATATTCGTATCTCTAACACACCACCTTACCGAGCAGACTGGAAGGCGATCGTTGAGCGTAATTTCCGATTAAGTAATGAAAAATTTATTCACTGGGCACCGGGAGCTGTTTATAAACCTCGTCAGCGTGCAGATGCAGACTATCGACTCGATGCAGTCCTAGATCTTCATCAATTCCGCAAACTGATGATTCTTTCTATTCTCGATCACAACAAGGATCATCGGATGGATTGGTATCGAATGGATGAGTTTATGATTCGGGAACATGTTGATCCTTATCCAATCGATCTTTGGAACTGGGGAATTCGCAACCGAGTAGGACACCTTCGTACGGTCACCCCTGATATTCTTCGATTGAACCTGCTACCGAGTGGAAAGGCTACTGTTACTCATCGAGGAATTCGTTGTTTTCAAGGTTTACTTTATTCTTGCGACTTGGCATTACGAGAACAATGGTTTGTACGGGCACGAGAAAGAGGTTCTTGGAAAATTGATATTGCCTATGATCCACGTAAACTGGACGAGATTTATCTTCGCCTTGATGGTAGCCGCCGTTTAGAATGTTGCAAGCTTATAGATGCTGACAAAACATTTCGAGAAAAAGACTGGTATGAAGCCGCCGACTACTTGGAAATTCGTCAGCAGGAGGAGGAGCGGGCTAAGAGCCGCAAGCAACAATCTAAGGCTGCTTTGAATGCTCAGATGGAGCAGATTATTTCTGAGGCAACAGAACAAACATCTAAGGACTTGGAGTCTGCGGGTCAACAAAGCAAGCGATCGCGCATTAAGGGCATTCGGCAAAATCGGAAGGAAGAACGTGAAATGGAGCGTGAAGAGCAAGCGTGGAGATTGGGAAAATCAGAGTCGACTAGTGAATCGGCAAAAGTAGTGCCACTGGTTGTACCAACAGATAAGCAGCATGAAATAGAAGTAAAGGCGGTAGACAACCCTGTGGAAGCTTTAGACAATGAAGTGACAGATGACTCAACAACAACTGATCCTACGCACGTTGCTCGATCTCAATTAATTGACAAGCTGCGTAAGATAAAGAATGAGAAGAGGATTGATGATGAATAGTAATCCGCACATTCCATCTCTACTGGTTAGTAGAGGTAGGATCGAACAGGCAAATTACCAGGATTCCGAGATTCCGAATTATCAGGGAAATCCCTTAATTGAAGCCTTACCGCCGATTTTGAATCAAGATGAAACTGCCGCTCGTCTTGCACACTTTCCAGAGTATGACGAAGGGCATCGTAGTATGCCTGCTCATTTACGCCTTCATCTGATTCAGAATGCACTTCAGTTCTTTGTTCCTCTACCAGTTCACTTTGATTTAGAGCAACGCTTCTCCCGGATGATTCGGGTTGGATATCAGGCACGTAACCCAGCATTACAAGGATTTTGGAGTGATGTTAGTGCAAGAGTGCAGGCGCTAGGTACTACGCAGAGTTCGCCGCGCTCAACGGCTACTGGATTCACAATTGTTGGTATTAGTGGTGTCGGTAAAACAACTTCGATCGAGGCAATTCTATCCCTATATCCACAGGTCATTATTCACAACCGCTATCGCGAACGAGACTTTAGCTTTACACAAATTGTTTGGTTGAAGCTTGATTGCCCATTCGACGGTTCAATTAAAGGATTATGCCTCAATTTTTTTCAAGCAGTGGATGATTTGTTAGGAACTCGTTACTACAACAACTATGCTAGTGGTCGAAGAACCATTGACGAGATGCTCCCTCGCATAGCAAATGTTGCCTCTCTACACTCAATTGGTGTGCTAGTTATTGATGAGATTCAGCATTTAAGCCAAGCGAAGAGCGGAGGTTCTAGTAGAATGCTCAATTTTTTCGTACAGTTAATTAATACAATCGGCTTACCTGTAGTGTTAGTTGGTACCTATAAAGCGATGTCAGTTCTTTGTGGAGAGTTTCGACAAACGCGTAGAGGGACAGGGCAGGGAGATTTCGTCTGGGACAGAATGAAGCAGGATGGAACCTGGAATTGGTTTCTGGAGTGTTTGTGGGAATATCAGTATGTAAGACAGCCTTCTACTCTAAACCAAACGTTAAGAGATGCTTTGTATGACGTAACACAAGGTATTACAGATTTCGCTGTCAAAGTTCATATGCTAGCTCAAATTCGAGCAATCGTAGATAAGGAAGAGACCATCACTGAACAAAATATTCGGCTAGCGGCTGAAGAAGGTTTACGTATGGCAAACCCCATTTTGACTGCTCTCAAAAATAGCGATATTCGGCTTCTCTCCTCAGTGGAAGATGTGCATCCTATCAGTCTTGATTCATTTTTAGAAGAAGCCCAAGGCAAGCTGAATAAAGCTGAACAACTTCAGGCATTAGCCCGAGCACGAACATCTGCAACCCCTAGAGGAGCACTTCAATTGCCTGTCATTGAGG
Organism: Cyanobacteria bacterium FACHB-63; assembly: GCA_014695255.1. Taxonomy (GTDB): domain Bacteria; phylum Cyanobacteriota; class Cyanobacteriia; order Leptolyngbyales; family Leptolyngbyaceae; genus Leptolyngbya. The sequence goes on along the minus strand of JACJNX010000133.1, from coordinate 32,136 downwards.
CAGTAGAACCAGAATCTTCGTCTTCCATACCTAGCAAAACTCGAAGAAAACGTAGGAAAGTGGCTCCCCTAGAAGGAAGTTTACCTGACATTGTGGCAAGCGGGGAAAAGCAACAGCTAACTGCCTACGATGCACTTAAGCAATCGAGATTGATTCGTTCTGCAAATGAGTACTTATTGGAGGAGGTTTCCTGATGATAGGTTGCTTTCCTGACCCATATCCCGATGAACTACTCTACAGCGTTTGTGCCCGGTTTCAGGATCGTGTTCAATATCCCAACAGAAAGAACACCATGCGGGAGTTGTTTGGAAATGAGGCTGCGATCGCAACTGTTGGTTTACCCAGTAACCTGAACAATCTTATCTCGATGTTGCCTCCTGGTAGCCCTTACACTGTTGAACGGTTGATCAATAACCATACCTTGTATCCCTTCTATGCTCCTTTTCTTGCCCTCAAGCAAGCTCGACAGCTTTGGGCAGATATGGAAGGGGCAAGAGGACCCGCGATTTATATGCGTTCTGGGATGATGGCAAGCACAGTACATTCCTGGGAGTGGTTAAGGTTTTGCCCAGTATGTGCGCAACGAGATAAGGAACAATTTGGTGAATATTATTGGCATCGGCTTCATCAGTTACCAGGTGTTGTGGTTTGTTCAGAACACAAGGTTCTGATATTGAACAGCTGGATTCGGATTCAGAATCCCCAAACGCGTCATGAATTCGTTTCAGCAGAGCGGGGTATTCAATCTTCCAAGTCTCGCTCATATAGACCCTTGAATTCACATCAAACTTTTCTACTGAAAATTTCTCAAGATGCTTCATGGCTGTTAAGGCAGCAGCTTCCAACTTCTGGCTTGGATGTTTTAGTAAAGCGATACCGTGAACTTTTAGCAGAACAAGATCTGGCAACCTACAGTGGTAGAGTACGAGTCAGTGAATTACTTGGCAAGTTTTGCGAATGTTACCCTCCCGAACTCCTTGATCAACTTCAGTGTCAGATTGACCTCGAAAGCCAGCACAATTGGCTGTTTCGGCTAGTCCGAGCGCCCAAAGGATCACAGCACCCATTACGGCATCTCCTACTAATGCACTTTTTGGGCTATACGGCCGAATCATTCTTCAGGTTGCCTAAACAGTTTAAGCCTTTTGGCAAGGGACCGTGGTTCTGTCTCAATAAAGCGGCTGCTCATTTTCGGAAGCCTGTAGTTACTGAATGTGAAGTCGTCTATAGCAAAGAACATGGTAAACCTATAGGGACGTTCCTTTGCTCTTGTGGCTTTATCTATGTCCGAACTGGACCTGACGAGGCAGAAGAGGATTCATTGAGAATTACTAAGATACGAGCTTTTGGCCCGATTTGGGAAGGAGTTCTCAAGTCACTCTGGGACAACCCATCCCTAAGCTTGCGTGAAATTGCCCGTCAACTTGGTGTGGATGCAGCAACTGTTAAACTCCACGCCGCTGCAATGGAATTGGATTTTCCGCGTCAGGGGAAACGGCAAACAAATAGAATGAGCCGGAAGCTAGCATGTTTCTCAGAAGAAAAGCTAAGTGCCTCAGCAACACTTTTGGAACAGTATCGACAGGAGTGGCTGACGGCAAAGCAACGATATCCTGAATCAGGACGAACTGCTCTTAGAAAAAAGTTCCAGAGAGTTTACGTGTGGTTGCACCGTCACGATCGGGAATGGTTAGAGACGCATTTACCACCCTTGATGACAAAGACTCCACCACCTGTACGAGTTGATTGGGAGCGTCGGGATGCTGAATTGGCGGATGCAGCAAGGCAGGCAGCTTCACATCTGCACAGCAAATCTGGCAAACCAATTCGTATTACAATTGCAGCAATTGGTCGAGAATTAGGTCAACTGGCCCTGATTCAGCGCCATCTTGATAAACTTCCTATAACAGCGCAGGTTCTTGCTTCATTGGTAGAAACTCGTGAGACTTTTGCGTTGCGCCGAGTTCAGCGGGCTGTAGAATGCTACAAGCGGGAGAAGACTTGTCCGAAGCGATGGCAGCTAGTACGGAGGGCAGGCTTACGACCGGAAATAGAAGAGATGCCTGTAGTACAAAAAGCTCTTGATAAAGCGGTAGAATCATTAAAAATTATCCCGCTACAGTATCAGCGAGATCCTTCGTTTCAGCGATTGGCTTTTTGATTCAGGTAGGAGGGCGATCTTATGACCGTTGTGTTCATCTTACAAAAACTCTATATTCGCAGTCTCACAGGACATTCAAAAGTAGTTGGAGCGAAACAAACCTCTCTAAATATGGATACTGCATAAGAGGTTGTTAAATTGTCAAAAAAGTCGACTTCTCCCGCTTTACGATGAGTATTTGACAGAGGTATCCTAAATGATAGGCTGCTTTCCTGATCCTTATCCCGATGAATTACTGTACAGCATTTGTGCCCGTTACCACGACCGAATGATGTATTTTAACAGTGGTTACATGACAATCCAGGAGTTATTTGGCAGCAATTCTGGAGTAACTATTGATTTGCCAACTCGTCTTGCTTATCTTACTACAGCACTTCCACCAGGGCATCGCTACACAGTTGACTATCTAATTGATAGACACACATTATTTCCCTTCTACAGTCCTTTCCTAACAATAGAGCGGGTAGAGCGTATTCGCTCAGACATGCAAGGAAATGATGGTTCAGCAATTCACAAGATTGCGGGAATTACACCAAGTAGCATCCGTATGCCTAATAGATTGAGATACTGTTTGTTTTGCGCAGAATCAGACAAGAAAAAATATGGTGAGTTTTATTGGCACCGCTTGCACCAATTGCCTGGTATCGAGGTTTGCCCAATTCACGAAGTCTTCCTGGAAGAGAGTAACATACCTATGCGCAATCGCCTCAATACCCAAGTTTTAGTCTCTGCTGAGAGAGGAGTTTCTGAAACTTCACCACGTTTACTCAATTTATCCATTTCTGATCATCAGGTTCTTCTTAAAATTGCTCAAGATGCTATCTGGTTGCTTGAGCAGCGTAGACTAGTTCCAGGTTTTAGTGTTTTACGCAATTGCTATTTGAGACTACTTACCGATGTAGGATTAGCATCTGAGAACAAAGTATACGTGTCTAAGCTACTGAATACCTTCAAAAACTATTACTCCTTCGATCTTTTGAAACAACTTCAGTGCGAAGTTGATGAGCAAAAACCTAGCGTTTGGCTAGCCCGTTTACATAAAGACTTCGGCTTAAGTAAAACAAATCATCCTTTAAGGCATCTTCTGCTTATTCAGTTTTTAGGTCGTACTGCAGAAGAGTTCTTTGAAGACTGTACTTCAAAGAACTCTTCTAATTCTGTTGTCAACTCTATGGCTAAGGCATTTGGAGAAGGGCCCTGGCCCTGTCTTAATCCTACTTGTCAATTCTTTCAAAAATTTCAAATTAACGAGTGTCAAATTAATTTCATCTATGCAAAGGAGCATGAGAGAAAACCATACGGAAGTTTCAATTGTGTTTGTGGTTTCACTTATGGCCGAAAAGGGCCTGATACCTCACCAAAAGATCAATTTCGTCTTGATACGATCAAATCTTATGGAGATACCTGGGACAAAACATTAAAGGAATTGTGGGAGGATTCATCATTAAGCATGCGAGAGATTGCTCGACGGCTCAATAGTTATCACACCACAATCAAACGGCAAGCCTGTTGTCTAGGGCTTCAATTTCCTCGAAAGGGACGAGGTAAAGGTGCTAGATTCACACAATCTGACTTTAAAGTGACTTCTAAAGCAAGAAAAAACCAAACAGTGGATCAAAAAGAATTAAAGTCTTGTCGAGCAGAATGGTTACGAGCTCAAGGTGAAAATCCGAATGCTACAAAACGATCGCTACGAGATGAGCATTCTCGTACTTATCGCTGGTTGTACCAGCATGACAAGGAGTGGTTACAGGCTCATACACGCCCTTCCCCCAACGGGGTAGGTTCACTCCGGCAAGGTCAAGTAGATTGGGCAAGCCGTGATACTCATCTCGCTAATTTGGTTAGGCAATCGGCTATACGTATTAGGGGTGCTACTGGAAAACCCAAACGTGTGACTGTATCTGCAATTAGCTATGACCTTGACAAACGAACTATATTGGATAGACAACTTGATAAACTGCCAATGACGGCTAGGGCCTTGAAGGAAGTGGTTGAAACTCGTGAGGAATTTGCTATTCGACGCATAGAATGGGCTACCAATTTATTCCTTCAGAACAATATAAATCCAGCCTGGTCGCAATTGTTGCTACAAGCAAGCGTTTATGAGTTAAAGGATGTACCCGCAGTAAAAGAAGCCATCAATACGGCCTTAGAAACTCTGGCGACCCTAAACTCTAAGTAAAACTGGTACTGTCAAGTTAAACGAGCGTCATCAGAATCAAGCACGCTAATCAAGGGCAAGAGCAATAGGGAATACAAAGCAAGCCTAAACTCTAGAAGGAGGGATAACCAGGCGGGGGACTGGGAGAGGTTAACAGCGGTTCCCACACCTGGAGATATTTTGACTCGATTGGGTCGCGCCAATATTGATTGGGAAGCGTGGCGACCTGTATTTGAGTATCCCTGGTATGAGGATCAGATTACGCGACGGTGGGTGCGCCCCTACCAGGAAATGGCTATCGCTGAAGCTCTTTATCGTTTTAGTCAGGGAACTCCTCGTGCCTTGCTGCTAATGGCGACGGGAACTGGCAAGACATTTACGATTTTTCAGTTGGCGTGGAAGTTGCTGCATGGCAACGTGCTGCGGAACAACCAAATTTTGTTTTTGACTGATCGCAATAGCCTCAAAGATCAGGCATATCGAGCATTTGCCGGATTTTCTGCCGATGAACGGGTGGTGATCGACAAAAATACGGTGCGCCTGAATCAGCATCAAGTGGGACGGCTGTTCTTCGCCAATTATCAAAATTTGGATGAAGAGCTAAACGGCAGAAAAATTTATGAACACTGTTGAGCCAGACTTCTTTGATCTGGTGGTGGTGGATGAGTGCCACCGCTCTGGGTTTGGGGATTGGCTTGGAGTGTTAGAATACTTTGGCTCAGTGTTTCAGTTGGGTCTGATGGCAACTCCGCGTGAGATTGATGATAGCCGACCGCTAACTGAAGCGGAGCAGCGCCGGGATACCTGTGAATATTTTGGGGAGCCTGCCTATACTTACTCGCTGAAGCAGGCGATCGAGGATGGCTATCTTGTTCCTTACTTGATGGAGGAGCGGTTTAGCAATCCGGATGCGGATGGTTGTCAAGACTCAGTGTGGGTCAGGGTGAGAAGGGAGAGCGCTGGTATAATTGGAAAGCACTGGCTGTTCCTCACCCTGAGCAGTCTGGATGGCAACGTTAGTTCATGGCACGACGGTCAATGAAGCAGCCGCACGAGAGCGCTTACTTCTTGGTGTTTGTCCCTAAGAGAACATCGCTTGAAGCCGTCATCCAAGCTGCAGGCACGCGCTGGACAGTCGAGATGTGCTTTCAAACTGCCAAAGCCGAAGCCGGCCATCAGTACGAAGTGCGAACTTGGCAGAGATAGTATCGGCATATCACCTTATTTTGTCTGGCTCATGCGTTTCTGGCCGTGGTACGGCCGCATAATACCGAATCTCAAAAAGGGGGGCAGCAATCAAGTCAGTTCTCCGCGTTCAAGTACAAGCGTGGTTGTCGTTCCGCTCTCAATCGCTGAAATTCGCCGATTAATGTGGCATTTAGGGTGGGAACTTAAAAAATCGATGTTGTTCCGATTGCACTGGACACTGTTGCGACAACAGCATCAAACAATTGCACAGTTCCATCACTACAAGCGTAGTCAGGTCAAGTATTCCCAAGATTCGCCACACTAATACTACAACTGTAGTATTAGTCGCACATCGCGTTAATCTAATTTTTTGAGATCTCTATTGTTTTTCTAGCTGCGAGGACATAAGCTTCTAAGATACCCATACAAACAGTAAACATTAATTCCATCCGCTATCAACGGGCGGGGTGGGACCGGCATCATTATTTCATTTCCCGAGTTCTGTTACTCTACCCGAGTTTATTGTTGACCTGCTTGCAGCCGTATTCGCTTCAGGTTCAACCTATAAAATAGCAACTACAGAAGCGCCTCTACTTCTGGCGCTGTTAGCTGTCAAAGCCGATGCTTCTCGATTCATGATCTTATGTGTCAACTTGAGCTATCTACTTTGTAGATTTGCATCTTGAAATGTCACAGTTTTAGCATAGGTAAGAATGTCATGAATATTTTCAATTCGAGTGCTACTCAATCAGGTGATAAAGACGCTCAAGTACCGTTAAATCACACCTTTTCAAAATCATCAACAAAAACTAAGCTCACGTTTAGTCATCCTACCATTAGAAATAGTCAATTCAAGAACAGACCAGAAGTATTAGGAAAATTCATCTTTATTAATGGAGAAAAGTTCTACATAAAAGGCGTGACTTATGGTACGTTTTCCCTTAACCCAGAAGGAGAGGCATTTCCAGAGTCAGAAATTGTTGCTAAAGACTTTGCACAGATGGCTGCTAATCACATAAATGCAGTACGCGTATATACAGTTCCACCTCGATGGTTTCTTGATATGGCGTACGAAAATCATTTACGCGTTATGGTTGGTTTACCTTGGGAGCAGCATGTTGCATTTTTAGACGAAACAAGTCGAATACAAGATATTGAGTACCGGGTACGAATAGCAGTTCGCTCCTGTACTGGTCATCCAGCACTTTTGTGTTTTGTGATAGGAAATGAAATACCGACTTCGATCGTGCGCTGGTATGGGTCAACCCGAATCACGAGATTTCTTGAGGGTCTCTATCGGATCGTGAAGTCTGAAGACTCAGATAGTTTAGTGACCTATGTTAATTATCCCAGCACTGAATATCTTCAAACGCCTTTTGTCGATTTTTACTGCTTTAACGTTTATTTAGAGTCCCAGAACTGCCTGGAAGCTTATTTAGCACGCTTACAAATCTTAGCTGAAGATAAGCCCTTGGTGATGGCAGAAATCGGTTTAGATAGTCAGCGAAATGGAGCGCAAACACAGGCTCAAGTTTTAGGGTGGCAAATTCAGGCTATTTTTGAAGCGGGTTGTGCTGGGTGTTTTATCTTTGCTTGGACAGACGAATGGGATCGCGGTGGGTTTGAGATCAAGGATTGGGATTTTGGATTGACGACCCGTAGTCGCCAGCCTAAACCTGCACTTGAAAAAGTTCACCACACTTTTGCAGAAATGCCCTTTCCATCGCGAGTTCAGTGTCCTCGGATTTCAGTTGCAGTTTGCTCTTACAATGGCTCCAGTACAATTCGGGATACATTGACAGCTCTACAGCAGCTTGAGTATTTCAACTTTGAAGTGATTGTTGTAGACGACGGCTCGATCGATAACGTAGCCGAAATTGCGCGAGAGTATGCGGGAGTACAGGTGATTGTGCATAAATATAATCAGGGACTCAGTTGTGCTCGGAATACAGCCTTAGAAGCGGCGACTGGAGAAATTATTGCCTATATTGACGACGATGCTTATCCTGATCCCCACTGGCTGACTTATCTAGCTTTGACGCTTTTGAAGGGGGATTGGGCAGGTGTTGGAGGTCCGAATCTCCCTCCCTCAGGTAATGGTTTGACTGCAGACTGTGTTGCGAATGCACCGGGCGGTCCGATTCATGTGCTGTTGTCTGATCAAGAAGCAGAGCATATCCCGGGATGTAATATGGCTTATTGGGTTGCGAAACTAAAGGCGATTGGGGGTTTTGATAGTCAATTTCGTGCCGCTGGAGATGATGTTGATATTTGCTGGCGCTTACAAGACCAGGGATGGAAAATTGGGTTTAGTCCAGCGGCAGTCGTTTGGCACCACCGTCGTAACTGTGTGAAAACCTATTGGAAACAGCAGAAAGGCTACGGTAAGGCTGAGGCCCTATTAGAAGCAAAATGGCCGCAGAAATATAATGCTGCGGGGCATCTTAGTTGGGCTGGCCGGCTGTATGGTAAAGGCTTAGTTCAAATGTTGCCCTTGCAGATGTTGCCCTTGCAGAAGCGACGAATTTATCACGGTAGCTGGGGAAGTGCTCCCTTTCAATCCATTTATCAGCCTGCTCCAAATTCATGGACTGCGGCTCTCAGCATGCCGGAATGGTATTTAATTGCTGTAGTATTGGCCGGACTGTCCAGCCTTGGATGGTTCTGGCAACCTGCTTTGTTTGCAGTTCCTTTATTTGTAGCAGTTATTGTTACACTTTTGGTTCAAGCAGTCTGGAGTGTCTCTCATGCTAGATTTACACCTCCCAATCTTTCTTCAGTTGACCGCTTCAAGAGGTATGGACTGACGACAATCCTATACTGTCTTCAGCCCATTGCTCGGTTGTGGGGACGCATCGATAATGGTCTTACTCCTTGGCGGAGGCGGGGAAACTATTTACCTGAATGGTCGGGCCGCCGCCAGGACCAGATTTGGAGCGAAATCTGGTGTTCTTCTACAGACTGGTTATCTAAGATTGATCTGCATTTAAAGCAGCAGGGTGCGATCTCACTTCATGGGGGTGATTTCGATCCCTGGGATTTAGAAATTAGAGGTGGACTCACCGGATCAGCTCGGTTACTGATTGCGGTTGAGGAACATGGAGGGGGGAAACAACTCATCCGGCTCCGGTGTTGGTCAAGGATTGCTCCTGCTGCGATCGTCATCCTGGTGTTGCTGGCAAGTCTCACTCTATTCGCGGCGATCGATCAGGCAGCGATCGCCTTTCTCATTCTTGGCAGTTTAACCCTTGGGTTTGGAATCGCTGCGAGTTGGGATTGTGCGATCGCGATGGCTTCCTATTTAAAAGCGTTGCAGCAGGTGCAGTCAGAAGCGCAGGTAGAACAATGAACCTCCAACAATACGGACAGCTCATTCAGTATCCTTTAAGGCGCTGGCAGTTTATGCTCTTGACGCTGAGTTTGACGGTGGTCGTCTCAATGATGAGTGCCTTTCATCCTCTACCAATGAAGTTTTTGGTTGATTACGCTTTGAGCACTCGACCGCTGCCGATTGAACTCCGATCGTGGTTTGAATTCCTAGCGATTACTCCTACGCCAGCCGTCTTGATTACCGGGGCAGCGATCGCCAGCTTAGTCCTATATCTTCTGAATTCAGCGCTTGATGCTTGTCTTACCTGGGCTTGGAGTACCACGGGTCAGGGGATGGTCTATGATTTGGCGAGACAGCTCTTTTCCCATCTTCAGCGCCTATCGCTACGGTTTCATCATCAGCATACCGTGGGGGACTCACTCAGCCGGCTCACCGGGGATACGTACTGCATTTACACGCTGACGAACGCTCTTTTGGTATCACCCGTTCAGCATCTGCTTACCCTAGCTACGATCGGTTGGGTCGCTTGGCGGCTGAACCCCCTTCTCACATTGCTTTCCTTTGCCATTGCCCCGCTCATGGCTAGTTCAGCTTTATTTTTTGGCTCTTACCTCAAAAGGCGTACTCAGCAAAATCGGGAAGCCCAATCGCGTTTGATGAGCTTTATTCATCAAACGCTGACTGCAATTCCAATCGTACAAGCCTTTGGAAGCGAAGTCCTGAATCGGCAAAGATTTCTTAATCTAGCAGAGAAGACGATCGCGCTCCAACAACGGGCTGTGTTGGTGAATAGTCTCTATAGTTTCGTCAATGGAATGATCACGACGATCGGAACCGCTCTGATTCTCTATATGGCAGGGCAGCTAGTTTTATTAGGGACGTTGACGGTGGGTAGCCTGTTAGTCTTTCTTGCCTATTTAAGGTCAATTCAAGGTGCGCTTCGGGGACTGTTAGTAATCTATGGACAACTCAAATCAACAGAAGCGAATACTGACCGAGTTTTGGAGATTTTGGAGTCACAGGAAACGGTGCGAGATAGATCGGGTGCTAAACCACTGCTTGCGCCCGTCAAAGGACATCTGAAGCTGAAGGAGGTGACGTTTGGGTATGAACCCGATAGACCCATCCTGCAAAACGTCTCGCTCGAGGCTCGCCCTGGAGAAACTATCGCACTCGTTGGTGCCACTGGTGCCGGCAAAAGTACGCTGGTGTCGTTAATTCCTCGCTTCTTTGACCCATGGCACGGACAAGTCCTGTTCGATGACATCGATGTGCGTCACCTGCAAGTTCAAAGCCTACGCACGCACATCGCCCTGGTGCTACAAGACCCCTTCTTGCTGCCGTTGAGCATTGCCGACAATATTGCGTATGGCAGACCCGATGCCAGCCGAGCCGAGGTAGTCGCAGCAGCACAGGCTGCAAATGCAGATGCATTTATTCGTCAACTGCCGCAGCAGTACGACACGGTGATTGGCGAGCGCGGAGCAACGCTGTCGGGTGGGCAGAAGCAGCGAGTGGCGATTGCACGAGCGTTGCTCAAGAATGCACCGGTGCTGATTCTCGACGAGCCGACATCCTCGCTAGATGCCCAAACCGAGTCAGGGTTGCTCGAAGCCTTGGAGCGGTTGAAGGTGGGGCGAACGACGCTGATTATTGCTCACCGGCTTTCTACGATTCGCAATGCTGATCGTATTGTTGTGTTGGAACACGGAAAGATTGTCGAGACTGGGACGCATCGGGAGTTATTAGCGGCAGGGGGTCTATACCAAAGCCTTTACAGATTGCAGTTTCCTAATGCTTGGCAGGGCCTTGCGCTATGAAACAATGGTGGTTAAGGCTCACTTGTTACGCTCTGCCGTACCGACGCGGCTTGTTTATCACGATCGGGTTGACACTATTGAGCATTGTCCTTGATGTGCTTAAACCTTGGCCGCTGAAGTGGATTGTCGATGATGTCCTAACTCGGCAATCTACCTCCCCCTCTTTATCCTGGCTGCAACACCTTCTTGGAGCAAGCTCATCGCAACGATTGCTGGCCTGGCTCGTAATCGGCACCATTGGTTTGTTTCTAGCGAGTGAGGCAATTCGCATCACGCAGGCTTACGTCTCGACAGGCATCAGTCAACGCATAACCTATCACTTGGGAGCGGCTTTGTTTGATCGCTTACAACGGCTATCCTTGCAATTTCACAGTCAGCAGCGATCAGGTGACTTGGTGCGGCGAGTCATGACTGACAGTAGCTGTGTAAAGAGCCTAATGCTCAATGTTTACCTTCCTATCATTACCGCCTTGGTCAGTTTAGTCGCGATGTTCTCGATCATGTGGCAGCTTGACCAGAAACTATCCCTGATTGCGCTTCTGATTGCACCTTTGCTTGTGGCTCTGATGCGGATTTTCAACCAGCCGATGGCTGAATCAGCCTATGCTCATCAGCAGCTAGAAGGAGAAATGATGGCACTGAGTGAGCAAGCATTATCCGCTCTGCCTATCATCCAGGCGTTTGGTCGCGAGACTTATGAGGACATCCGTTTTTACCATCTCTCGCGGCAAACGCTTCAGGCTTACCTGCGCAGCATTGTGGCTCAACTACAATTCAAAATTGGGGTGAGTGGAGTAACCGCAGTGGGTACGGCAGGCGTGATGCTGCTTGGGGGCTTTCAAGTTACTGCAGGAAACTTGTCTCTGGGGTCTCTTCTAGTGTTTTTGTCTTATTTAGGCTCCCTGTATGCGCCACTGGAGACGATCGCTTACCTTTCGTCAGGGTTTGCTGCTGCTGCTGCCAGCGCTTGGCGGGTGTTCGAGATCCTGGATTTACAGGAAGAGGTGCAGGACATGCCAGGGGCACAGCTTCTTTCTGCCGACGCAAAAAAAGTTCGAGGACATCTGAAGCTGAAGGAGGTGACGTTTGGGTATGAACCCGATAGACCCATCCTGCAAAACGTCTCGCTCGAGGCTCGCCCTGGAGAAACTATCGCACTCGTTGGTGCCACTGGTGCCGGCAAAAGTACGCTGGTGTCGTTAATTCCTCGCTTCTTTGACCCATGGCACGGACAAGTCCTGTTCGATGACATCGATGTGCGTCACCTGCAAGTTCAAAGCCTACGCACGCACATCGCCCTGGTGCTACAAGACCCCTTCTTGCTGCCGTTGAGCATTGCCGACAATATTGCGTATGGCAGACCCGATGCCAGCCGAGCCGAGGTAGTCGCAGCAGCACAGGCTGCAAATGCAGATGCATTTATTCGTCAACTGCCGCAGCAGTACGACACGGTGATTGGCGAGCGCGGAGCAACGCTGTCGGGTGGGCAGAAGCAGCGAGTGGCGATTGCACGAGCGTTGCTCAAGAATGCACCGGTGCTGATTCTCGACGAGCCGACATCCTCGCTAGATGCCCAAACCGAGTCAGGGTTGCTCGAAGCCTTGGAGCGGTTGAAGGTGGGGCGAACGACGCTGATTATTGCTCACCGGCTTTCTACGATTCGCAATGCTGATCGTATTGTTGTGTTGGAACACGGAAAGATTGTCGAAACAGGAAGCCATGAGCAACTGATAGCATTTGGTGGCTCTTATTTTCGGATGAACCAACTCCTTGAGGAGAACACGACTTATGAATGTAAGCGAATTGCATGAGATCACGGGTGATTGGGACTACCTGACTCTGCCCCCCAATGTGCAGGTTGGCGAACATTGCTGGTTAGAACGGAAGGAGAGTTTTAACCGATTCCGGAGTCAACAGAGCCCAGGATTGATCTTGGGCGATCGAGTTCAGGTTTACACCTGGACAACATTTAACGTAGAGCCTTCTGGCGTTGTTCGGGTTGGGCATGATTCTATCTTGGTTGGAGCGACGTTTATGTGCCAGAACCAAATTATCATCGGTGATCGCGTTGTTGTTTCTTACTCTGTCACCATCGCCGACTCGGATTTCCATCCGATCAATCCAGACGATCGCAAACAAGATGCAATTGCGAACAGTCCATTTGGCGATCGCTCACAACGACCTGCAATTATTTCTCGTCCTGTTGGGATTGAAGATGATGTCTGGATTGGAATCGGAGCCATCATTCTCAAAGGCGTTCACATTGGTCGAGGTGCCCAGATTGGCGCAGGGTCTGTCATTACTGCTGATGTTCCGGCTGGTGCCACCGTTGCAGGAAATCCAGCGACCCTTATTACCGGAGAAGTATCCTGATGAAAGAACGCAAGCTTGAACACGATTGGTTTCCTGAACCTTTGCCTAACAATGTCTTCCTAGGGGAACGAAACTGGCTTTACAGTAGTTTTGCCTTTCGGCACTATCGCAGCCAGCGGTCTATTGGTGTAGAGACTGGTCACGATACGGGTCTTTACAATGGAACCTTCTTCGATCTAGGACGAAATGGCGAAGTCAAGATTGGGAACTATTGCACTCTGGTTGGCGCAATCATTTGTAGCGATCGCCGCATTGTAATCGAAGACTATGTGTTCATTGCTCATGAGGTTGTACTCGCTGATTCTTTCGCAGCCACTCCCCCTACGAGGACTCAAACTTGGGACAAGGCACAAACTTTGCAAAGTCCTTTAAGCATTGTAATCGGTGAGAATGCTTGGATCGGTGCGAGAGCAGTTTTACTGGGAGGTGCTTGTGTTGGTGAAGGAGCGATTGTCGGTGCATGTTCAGTTGTGACCGAGACTGTCCCACCTTACACGATTGTCGCTGGCAACCCCGCCCGCATTATTCGCACGCTCGATCGAGGGAGCATTGATCATGCTTGATAAGCCTCCTAATAAGGGAAAAATTATTGTTTTTGGAATTCTGTTCTGGTATCCCTTAGCTGGTGTAACTTACCAGTTTCTTCACTACCTGATCGGGCTACGTCGCCTAGGATATGACGTTTACTATGTGGAAGACTCAGGGCGCTGGCTTTACAATCCTAGAATCAATGACTTGACAGCAGAGGTCACAGAAAACATCAGTCTGATCGCTCCTATCCTCAAGGCATATGAATTTGAAGACCGGTGGGCTTTTCGGGATTATTTGAAAGGCGAATGCTACGGAATGACGGAAGCTCAACTCTTGCAGCTCTATCAAGATGCGGATGTGTGCTTAAATGTGACCGGGGATCAGGAGATTCGCGATGAACAATTTGCTTGCCGTCGTCGCATTTATGTTGAAACAGATCCAGTGATTTCTCAACTCAAAGCGGCGAAAGGTGATGCAAAAATGATTGCCCAGCTTACTGCTCACGATACCCACTTCAGCTTTGGAGAAAATTTGGGAAATCCGGATTGCAGTGTTCCGACTCAACCGTTTCACTGGCAGCCGACTCGTCAGCCGATTGTCCTGTCGCTCTGGCAACACACTTATCCTGCTGGAAAAGCATATAATACGATCGCGACCTGGAATAACAAAGGTAAAGATATTGTCTATCAAGGTGAAACTTACTACTGGCGAAAAGCTCGCGAACTCGAAAAATTCTTCACGCTACCCCATCAGCGTCCCCTGCAATTTGAGATTGCAGTGAATGTAAGTGAGGATGAAAAAATCACGGTTCAGACATTACTCAAACAACATGGTTGGCATCATCGAGATGCAGTACAACTTTCACAGGATATGCAACAGTACTGCACCTACATTCAAAAATCACGGGGAGAGTTTACTGTCGCCAAGGATCAATACACTCGATTACGAACTGGCTGGTTTAGCGATCGCTCCGCCTGTTATCTTGCAGCAGGTCGTCCAGTGATCACTCAAGAGACAGGATTTAGCAAATTTCTGCCCGTCGGGAAGGGCTTGTTCTCGTTTGAAACAATGGAGGATGTTTTAGCTGCTTTGGATGAAATTGAGCACGATTATGCGGGGAACTGTCTTGCTGCTCAAGAAATTGCTGCTGAGTATTTTGCAGCAGAAAAAGTGCTGAGTAGCTTACTTGATCGAGCAGGGCTATCGGATTGATTGATGCTCAAATTGGGGTAGGGATTCTCACTACTTAATAATATATGGCACATATTGTTGTTTGTGGGTACATGGTTCGGCATCCGGTTGCGGGTAATCTCCTCGCGTTTTTCCACTACGTGCTAGGGTTATCGCAGCTCGGCTATCAAGTTGTCTATTTAGAAGAAAGCGGTTGGTCTCAGTCTTGTTACAATCCACATCTGCAAGCTTACAGCGAAGACCCAACAGTGGGAATTCAAGCGGTACAAGCATTGATCAGGCGCTTCGGTTTGCAAGTCTCGCTCGGCTACATCGATCGAAATTCTGGCATGGCCTATGGTTTAGATTGGCATCGCATTAAGCAAGCCTTAAAAACAGCCGACCTATTGCTCAACATTGGCGGGGTCTGCTGGTTACCCGAGTTTCGTTTATGTCGATGTCTTGCTTTGATTGACATGGATCCTTTGTTTACGCAAGCAGGTGAATTTGCTAGCGAGGGACGAGAAGAATACCACATTCGATTTAGTTATGGGGTCAATCTCGGTCAGCCCAGTTGTTCGATTCCGACTCATGGAGAGAACTGGATACCTACAGTTCCCCCGGTTGTCCCAGAGATTTGGTCATCTAATCGCGTGAGTCTTGCCGATCGAGAAACTCATCCGTTTACAACGATTGCCAATTGGAAAGCCTATGGAGGAGTAATCTATCAAGGAGAATACTACGGTCAAAAACGTGAAGAATTCCTAAAAATTATTCACCTACCTAGCCGGACTTCGCAACGCTTAGAACTCAGTCTTTCTGGGGCGAATTCAGCAGAGCTAGAACATCTAAAGTCTGCTGGATGGTTTGTTCGCGATAGCCAAGACAGTTATGACTTTGAAACCTATCAGTCTTATATCATGCGATCAAAGGGCGAATTTAGTGTCGCTAAAAACGCCTATGTCAAAACTCGGAGCGGCTGGTTTAGCGATCGTAGTGTCTGCTACCTTGCTGCTGGTCGTCCTGTAATTTTGCAAGACACAGGATTCAGTGATTGGTTGCCAACGGGTCGGGGAGTGTTCGCATTTTCATCCCTGAAGGAAGCTGTAGAACAGATCGAGCAAGTTAGTGCGGCTTACCCAGAGCATTGTTGTGCTGCGCGTGAAGTTGCTGAACAAATCTTTAGCTACAAGGTTGTGTTGCCAAGACTGCTAGAGCATCATTTTGATCCGCCCACCTCTTCCTACAGCCTTTCCTAGATGGAGTATGAGCTATGAGAATCGTGTTTGCAGGCAGTATTGGTCGTTTTCCAGTTGGAGGACATGCTTGGGTCGATATGCAATACCTGTTAGGACTTCAAGCACTAGGGCATGAGGTAATATACGTAGAGGACTGTGGTCTAGAATCCTGGGTCTATGACTGGGAAAGACAACAGATGACAACAGAACTGAACTATCCAACAACTTATCTTCGGGACTGTCTCGCTTCGATTGGCTTTGAGGCGCAGTGGATCTATCGGGCTGGAGAACAATCTTTGGGGATGCCCTTGTCTGATTTTTTAGAGGCATGTACTCAAGCCGATCTACTAATTGTTCGTGGATCTCCTATAACCCTGTGGCGAGAAGAGTATCTCAGACCGAAACGGCGAATTTATATTGATTCTGATCCAGGCTTCACTCAAATTCGACTGATGAATGCCGATCAAGAATTAGTCGAAACCCTAGCTCAGTGCGATCGTGTCTTCACGGTAGGACAGTGCGTTGGGACAGAAAAATGTAGCGTTCCGATAGGAGGCTATGAATGGCTACGCCTTTTACCACCCGTCTTTCTTCCCAGTTGGACGGCCGTAGATGATGTAAATTCTTCTGATTTTACTACCGTCATGCAGTGGCGGAGCTATGCAGAAGTAACCTATTGTGGGCATCAGTATGGCAATAAAGACAAAGAATTTCCAAAGTTTATTCATCTACCCAAGCTGACAAAACAGTCTTTTCTAATCGCCCTAACCGGACCTCACTCTGTTCCAGAGCAACTGCTTGATCACGACTGGCAGGTAATTTCAGGTTGGAAAAGTACCTTCACACCTCAAGGATACGCACAATTTGTTCAGCGATCACGGGCAGAGTTTGCGGTGGCAAAACAGGGATACGTGGCAATGCGAACGGGCTGGTTTAGCGATCGTAGCGCCTGTTACCTCGCTTCAGGTAGACCAATTTTGGTTCAAGACACCGGACAAGCGGATTCCTTGCCGATCGGAGAAGGAATTTTCACCTTTCGCAACCTCTCTGAAGCAATTGAAGGAATTCATGCCATTAATGCTGACTATGAGCGGCATCAGAAAGCAGCACGAAAACTAGCAGAAGAATATTTTGACTCAGGCAAGGTTTTGTCGGTGCTACTAGAAGCAGCCATAAATTAAACATCTTTGTTCATTCTCGGAGCGATGATTATGCCAGCCGTTACCATTGGATTCTTCCCACGCGAACAGTTCTCTTTAGCCGCTGAATCATTGCAGCGAATCTTTGATTACACACGCATCCCTTTTAATTTGATTGTGATCGACTGTAATACACCTAAAGTTTACTGGCAGCAAATCGAACCGTTACTTGAGGGGCGTAGCAGCGTTAGAGTCATTCACACGGATCAGTACTTAATGCCGAATCAGTCGAAGACCCTGGTGATTCAGGAAGCCGACCCGAACGTTGACTTCTTCTGCTTCATTGAGAACGACGTTCTAGTAGAGGAAGGTTGGCTGTCTTCGTTGCTTCAGGCTTGTGAAGAACATCCTGCTGATGTAGCGATTCCTCGAATTATCGAAGGTCGTTTGGGCGCAACTCAAGTTCATTGGGATTCTCATCTAGGTAGCATTCGTGAAGTCCAGACAGAAGATGGCATCAAGTTAGAATTTATGTCGTCTACGGGCGATCTACAACTCGATCAAGGATCTCACCGACGAGCCATCAATCTGTCTGGAGAGGCTCACTGTCAGCTTTTCCGTCGTAGTGTTTTTGATCGAGTCATGCCGTTTGATTCTAATGTTGTGTTCTTTGATTGGATTGACTCTAGCTTGGCTTTACATGCTGCCAATGCGTCGATCGTGTTTGAGCCAGAGTCTGTTGTTCATTTCTGGCATCCTTATCCTCCGAGCCAGGAGGATCTTGCCTTCTTCTTTCAAAGATGGGATCTCCAACAAGCTGCTAGAGAATTAGATCAGATCCAGAAAAAGTGGAACTTGATTTCACTGTACGCTGATTTGAGTTTTGCAGAAGAACGAAATCATATCGGTTATCTGTATGAGATTAGAGAAGCACTCAAGCGACTGATATCGCCACAAGAATCATTCATTCTCGTCGATGAAGACTGCTTGCATGGCAACGAAATCATTCAAGGTTTTAAAACGATTCCTTTCCTAGAACATCATGGACAATACTGGGGCGCACCCGCAGATGACGAAATCGCAATTCGAGAATTTGAGCGTTTACGTCAAACTGGGGCATCTGCGATCGTTTTCTTGTGGCCAGCTTTCTGGTGGTTTGATTACTACGTCAGATTTTATGACTATTTGCAGCAAAGCTTTCCTTACTTGTTGAAGAACGACCATTTAATTGCATTTAATTTACGGCCATGAGTAAACCTTTGGCGAGCATTATCATCAACAACTATAACTACAGAGACTTTCTATCGCAGGCGATAGAGAGTGCATTAAATCAGAGCTACCAGCCCTTAGAAGTGATTGTGGTTGATGATGGCTCTACTGACGGGTCAGAGCAAATCATCGCTAGTTATGGAAAAGCAATCCTTTCTATCTTGAAGGAGAATGGTGGACAAGGTTCTGCATTCAACGCTGGTTTTGCTGCCAGCCAGGGTGAAATCATTTGCTTCTTGGATGCAGATGATATTTTGCTCCCTAGTGCGATCGAAAGGGCAACGGAATTGTTTTATGAGCCAGATGTTGCAAAAGTCCATTGGCCCTTGCAGGTGATCGATAGGGATGGCAAAATGTTGCAGAAGTTGATTCCTGAGAAACCTTTACCAGAAGAGGGCTTTCGTGAGTTGAATCTTAAACTTTTTGTTGAAGATACTGTGTCATGCCCTACCAGTGGCAATGCTTGGTCGCGCCGTTATTTAGAAAAGGTGTTACCGCTACCCGAAGTGCCTTACCGTTTTTATGCAGATTCCTACCTGATTTGTCTGGTTCCTTTATTTGGAAGCATTAAGCGAATTACTGACTATCAAGGTTTATATCGGATCCACGGTAACAATGGAACTAAAAAGCACAGTTTTAGATGGCAGCTTGATCAACATGGTCATCATGTCACCGCTCTACGCGAGTATTTGCAGCAACAAGGAATTCAAGTCGAAGAGCATTCTGATAGCTGGGAGGACGCTGAACGCACCTATCTACAGCACCTAGTTGATGTAGGACATCAATTGCAGTCTCTAGTTCCACCCGGACAGGCTTACATCTTAGTCGATATGGACGAGTGGGGATCTGGTCAACTCTTGGAGCATTGTCAATCCATTCCTTTTTTAGAAAGAAATGGACTATATTGGGGAGCGCCTAGCAATGATGCGATCGCAATCCAGGAATTTGAGCGGTTACACACGGCAGAGATAAACTTCATCGTTTTTGGGTATCCAGCCTTCTGGTGGTTGGAGTACTACACTGAATTCAATCACTATTTGCGTTCTAGATTTCGCTGCGTTCTAGACAACGAAAACCTCATCGTCTTTGAGCTACAGTTGGCAGCTGACCCAAATTTATGAGTTAAGAGAAGGAAGTTCAACAATATGACCTCTATCGCTCAAGTTACGATCGCGATTCCAACCTATAATCGTTCTGATCTATTAAAGATTAGCCTTAAGAGTGTACTCGAACAGGACTATACGGATTTCCAGGTCATCGTACTCGACAATGCTTCTACCGATGATACAGAAGCAGTCGTACATTCATTTGCTGATTCGCGAATCACTTACGTCCGTAATGAAACGAATATTGGGATTTTCCGCAATTTTGCTCGTGCAATTGAACTGAACTCCAGTCCCTATCTCACGACCTTGCCGGATGATGATACGCTCCTTCCCGGCTTCCTTCGTCAGTCTGTTCTAGCATTAGACAATCATCCACTTGCTGCGTTCTCGGTCGCTGGAGCCAAAGGAATTGACAGCAAGGGAATGTCGGTACCGCTACCTAACGATCCGCCACCTGAAGGATTGATCACTGGGCTAGATTATTTGCATGAAATTGTTGCTGGGCGAAATTGGGTGCTCTATGTTCCAAGCGTGATGTATAGAGCTGAAGCTCTATCAGCAGTTGGAGCATTCGATCCTGTCCACTCTAATCACTCGACCGATCTGAATCTTTACCTACGCCTCGCAGCACACCACAACATTGTTTTTATTCCAGAGGTTCTTAGTCAAGTCCGAATTCACACTGAACGAGATAGTTATACCCGTTTCGCATCCGGAGGAACAGGACCCCTTGCAACGATGGCTGAGCGCACTGACGCGATCGCTTATTTGCTAGAGTCTCCCCGCGCAGCAGATGCTAGCTATCGTCAGTGGCTATCAGAACGGCTACTACATATCAGTATGCGTCGCAGTGAGTTGACGGCTCAACTTGTTCCTCAACTAAATTTGAGTTGGTCTGAACGGCTCCAAGTGGCACTTCAAGATCTGACAAGCATCACCGCTTCTGGAAAGCAATTCATTCTAATCGATGAAAATCAGTGGGGGTGCGAGAAGCGACCAGATTTTCAGGTTTTACCTTTTCTTGAACAAGCGGGTGAATACTGGGGAGCACCTCTAGATAGCCAAACTGCCATTCGGGAATTAGAACGGATGCGCCATGAGGGAGCTAGCTTTCTCGTCATTGGATGGACAGCCTTTTGGTGGTTTGACTATTTTGCTGAGTTCCGGGATCATTTGAACACTAACTTCCCTTGTATCTTAAGGAATAGTTGTCTTATGGTATTTAATCTGGAGCACCCTCTGCATCTGTGAGATGTTAAGCCAGCAATCAGTATCCAAAACAAAACAACTCTGTCACTTCAAATCAACACAACGAACCCTTCATTCTCTAAAACGCATCTAAACCTAGAACGCAAGTATCGATCGGAGTCAGCATAGTAATCTAGCCACCAGAAAGCAGACCAGCCAAAGACGATCGCACTAGCTCCCTCATGACGCATCCGTTCTAATTCCCGAATGGAAGTTTTATCGTCTGGGGGTATTCCCCAGTACATGCCATCTTTCTCTAGAAAGGGAAGCGCTTGACGATGTTCAAGAAACGGCTGAGACCAGTCATTGATCTCGACTAATATATAGCGCTGACCGACTAAAATGAAAGGCTCTAGTTCTTGACTCAAATTTAATCGGTGCAATCCAAGTTGATATAGACGATTTTCTTTGATTTCCTGACAGCGCTGCCGCATCTTACTCAAGTCATCTCTTACTGATATATGTCGCCCGGATAATTCATCATATTCACCAGAAGCTAACTGGAGAACCAGCTTCAGGGCTAAATCTGGTGGTACGTCCAGACCGTTTTCAAAGATTTCTTGGCACCAGGGAATCCATTTTTGGCCCTCGGCAGAAAATCTTGCATCGGTCATATTCGTCTGCACGGCTCCCGGACAAATCGCAAACACGCAAACGCCATATACTTCTGTCTCAAGTGCTACGTTCTCACTCAACCGAATTAAAGCAGTCTTACTCAATACACAAGGTGAGAGATATGCTTTACCTCCTAAGCCGGCCTCACTAGCAATATTAATAATCCTTCCTTGTCTTCGAGTAATCATCATGGGCAAGAAAGATCACGTCACCAGCAAGGCTTCTCGTACGTTCACTTCTAAATTGCGCCACCAGTCCTCAGGATCAACCTCCCAGATTGGACCGAAAGGAGGAAAGATTCCTGCATTATTAATCAATAAGTCCACACGTCCAAGCTGTGTTTCAATCTGCTGTGCAGCCTGCTCCATCGAACGTTGCTCCGTAACATCTGCAATATATGCAACCGCCCTGCCACCGCTTTGAGCAATCAATGCAACAGTCTCCTCAAGTTGATCGGCAGATCGGGCAATAATTGCGACGGACGCACCCGCTGCGGCAAGACCGATCGCGTAGACCTGACCTAACCCGCGACTACCACCCGTTACTACTGCCACTTGATCGGTTAAGTCAACCGCTGGTAGATCTGTCTTCATGTCAGTGTACTCCCGATTTAGGGATTAAAAGGAGGTAAAGGCGTATAGTCTCAGTAATAATCAGCTTAATTTTTAACCGGAGTAAGACGGTCTTTACCCAGCCCATCTTCCTTGAGCACACGACTACTCTCTATTTGGGCTTTCCAACTTTCCAACGTAATTCCAACTGTTTGATCAAGTTCAGCACTACTATTGAGAAAGGCGATTTCCGCCTGTAATTGAGCATTCTGTGCATCCACTAAATTCTGCTCCTGACTAATCACTTGAAAAATGCTGACTCCGCCGATCCCGCGACTAAATCTGACCCGATCAGCCTCAAGTTGACGTTGAGCATTTTCAGTTGCTTGCCTAGCAGCTTGTACCCGAGCTAAATTTGATCGCACATCTCCTAAGCGAGTCGTAACATCATTCCTAATTGTCTCTCGCACTTGAGCCAGACTATTTTCTGCCTGCTGAACCCCTACTTCACTTTGAACTCGATCGGTCTCAAGAAGCGGCTCTGGAAAGGTTCTTGTCGCCACCAAACCAACTGTACCCTGGGAAAAGTCACCCAGATTCCCATTCACCTGAACATCTAATTGCCATCGCAAATTATCCTTCGCGACCAATCGATTGAGCTTTTGAATATCAATATCAAACTGAGCGCGTAAGTAATCTGGACGTATCTGATAGGCAGTCTGAATCAATCTCTCTAAGTCATACCGCTGCATCTGCTGAAGCGCCGTCTGAAATAATTTCTGTACGGTTTCTCCCGAAGCAATAAATTGGAGAGATCGATCTGTGCCGATCAGGTTGAGAATGTTCGTATTCGCTTGAGCTAACAGATTTTGTGCGACGATTAAGTCACGCTCGGCATCTGCGATCGCTCGCTCTGTATCAAATAACTCCACAGGCGCTCGTCGTCCGGCTTTCACCAGCGCCTGCAAGATTTCGAGCTGACGACGGCGGCGCTCTAGCGCCATTTCTTGAATGCGAACCGCTTGTTGAGCCTGAATCAGGGCGGTATACCGGGTCGTTGAAGTCGTAATGATATTAATGACCTGCTCTTGAAGCAGCAGTTGATCTTGGCTATTCGTTAAACGAGCTTGGTTGATAGAAGCTTGATTGACTGCGGTACCTGATCCTCGCATCAAGGGTTGGCTGACCCGAAAACTGAGCGGTTGCCCATCTGAAAGCGGATCAACGATAAGCCCCAGATTGGTTCCTGCGGGCGTTAGTAGAGATGCCCCCACAGCGGCTCCCCGGATCAAGGTCGTCTGTCTACTCCGCCCAGTCACTCCCCCACTCACCCCAAAAGGAGTGTCCAAATCTCCACTAACGGAGGCTGAAGACAAACTTTGAGCGATGCCCGCCGAGAGAGCAGGCGTAATTCGGGGATCAAACTTTTGTTCCGCAGCCCTCAGTTCCTGACGCTGGACAAGACGCTGCAAAGTCTGGTTCCGCAGGGTTCGGTTCCCTTGTAGAACCAAGGTGATCAGCTCTGGCAATGTGATGGAGACCTGCTGCTTTGCGACCTCTTGCTGGGAAGAAACCGGGTTCACTCGGACGGGTGGAGCGCTCGGCTTAATAGGCGACGGTTTTGAGATCGGGGCGGTTTGTGCATGACTTTGAATTGGATTGGATAGGCTCCAACCTATCAAACTGAGAACCAGAATGAAGAAACATCTGATAGAAGAATTTGTTTTCACAGATAAGCCTCTCTTGATCTCGATTGACCTACAATCATTTAGCAAAGCTAGTCGCCCTGTAGCGCTTTAACCACATCGATTTGGCTCACTCTTAATGCTGGAAAGAAACTAGCGCCTACTCCGACCACCAACGCTGCCACCATCGAAATCGCTGCGTCTCTGAATTGAAATTGGTAAGGCACTTCAAATAGATTTTTTGTGGCAACTTCAGTCAGAAAGTGAACAGTGACGATCGCGGTGATTCCACCAATAAAACTGAGAAAAACCGCCTCGGTAATGAACTGTAGCATGACTTCAAAGTTGGTTGCTCCGATCGCTCTTCGTAAACCAATTTCACGAGTCCGCTCAACCACTGAGGCTATAGTAATGTTGGCAATGCCTACACCGCCAATGACTAAAGCGAGCAACCCAACCACTTTCAGCATTTGAACAGATTTTCGTTGTTGTTGATCCTCCTTGTAGAGATCTTCTGCATTTCCCATAAAATAGATAGAAAAATTAGGATAACGCTGAGTGAGAACTGCTTCAGTTTGTTGCTGTACTGCTTGATAATTATAGAGTTGACTAAGGGCGATTTGCGGGCTGCCACTCGTAATTTTTCCTTGAATCAAGTGAGCGTAGGTTTCAGGAACCCACAGTGTGCCATTGGGCTTTTCCTTGCCCCAATTATTTTTCGATTCGCTGACACCAACGACCAAAAGGCGGCTACCATCTAGAAAAATGCCTTCTCCGATCGGATTTTTGCGTCCAAACAACTCTTTGGCTAAAACTCTATCAATAATGGCAACCGGATGATAGTTGATGAAGTCCCTGGGTTCAAAGAATCGCCCCCGCAGAATCTTACGGCCTGTTGTTCTCTGATAGTTCTCAGAAACTCCTAATATCTCTAGGTTGGACACTGATTTGTCCAGGTACTGGGCCTGGCTAGCCTTAATCCATACGACTCGACTAATATCCTTAATCCCTGAAACTTGTCTCTTTAATTGAGCTAAGTCCTCTTCCTTGAGGTCTGGAGCTGGCTTTGTTGTGTCTGCGTTATAAACCCAGATCGTGAAGAAGGGATTGTCCCGCGCATCTAGTTTCTGTTGAATCAAGTTCGTTGAAATTGCATCAATGTTAAGAATTGCATTCACAGCCGTTACTCCCATAAAAATCCCCAGCGTTGTCAGGCTGGAACGAACCCAGTTGCTAGATAAACCGTGCAGGGCAGTAAATGCTAGATCTAAGGGGGAAAGTGCCATCGTTTGTTCAACCCGTAGTATTAATTTGATGGTTTTAATCTGTTGTATGTGACCGAAACAATGATTTTATTTTTTGTTTTTTTCAACTGGGGCTCCAGGAATCAGTTCTTGATTTGAAGGCAACGAAACAATTAGTTCATCTCCACGCTGAAGCCCAGAAACGATCTCAGCGGATTCTAGATTTTGTAAACCAACCGTGACTGCTCGCTTCTGAGCATTGCCTGCCTGATCACGCACCCAGACATAAAAAGACCCGCCTTCTGATTGCAGTGTCGAGAGGGGAGCGACAACCACATTTTTCCGCTGCTGAAGCACGATCTCAACACTGACAGCACTACCAGGAATCAGTTCGTTGCTAGGTCGATCAAGCATCGCTTCGACTTCCACCTTGGATTGTCCAGTTGAATTCGCATTTTTACCCTCAGTGCTGCCTTGTGACAAGGCTTGTGGCGATATTTGTGAGATTTTCCCAGGGTAAACCTTAGGATTCGGGCCAATCACACGCGCTCGGATTGGCATATTCGTTCCGATTTTGGAGGCGTTGAGCGGTGAAAGCTGAAGCCGAATCATCTCCTTCTGCGGATCTCCAATCGTTAGCAGTCTTCCTTCCTGCTGAATGCCATCACCGGGTTTAACCTCTACTTTTAGAACCATTGCATCTATTGGAGCAACAATCTTATTATCAGCCAATTGTTTACGAAGATTATCGGTAATCACCTGATTACTTTTAACTTTTAAGCTAGCGTTAGTGACTTCAGTTTGAGCATCTTTCACTGCTGAACGAGCCGTATCCAGGTCATCCTTATCGCGCTGTAATTCTGCAACTGAGATGTATCCTTTGTCTGCTAAATCTCGCGATTCTTGATTACGCGCTTCCTTTTCTTGCGCCTTTGCTTCTCGTTCTTTAACGATCTCAAGTCTACGTTTCAGTGTATTTTCATCCACTTGATTCTGAACAAGCTGAGTGTCCAATTCGCGCTGTAGTTTGCGATCGCGCAGAATTAAAAGAGCATCACCTGCCCTGACCCGCTGTCGTTCTCGAATCAAAACTGCTTCCACTGTGACATCACTGGGGGCTTTAAAGACTTGTTGACCGCTCAACTCAACAGTTCCGGATTCTTCGATCGTCACCTCTATTGCTTTAAGTTGAACTGGCAAAGTCTGTACGAAGAGAGGAGTTTTCAATTTGTTACGTAATATCGTTTGAGAACTTAGCCAACCGCCAATTGCAAGTATTGTCAGAAGGCTAGATGCAACAATCCATTTAGCACCAGGAAAGCGAGGACGAACCGAAGCTGCTGAAGCGTTTGAGGAGAAGTTAGATGCCAATTTTTTGTCTGATGGCGAGATTTCTGAGCGCGATTCAACCTGAAAGTCACTTATTTCATCATGCTTCACTTTAACAATGTCTCCAAAACGATATCTCTAAAGATCTAACTAACTCTCGGTTTTCTCGCAACCATTCTCGAAATCTTTTACTCAATTCACTTTAACAATAGTCCGGACAGTTTTTTGACAGGAAAGCTATCCATCTATGGTTGTGTCGCAAAAATCGTTAAATGACAAACGAACTGGCTTTATTCGTATTGCTCTAAGCCATCGCTTCAAAGATGGTTGGGTCGCAAAAATGGTAGGGTAAGGAGACTTAATTTTCTCTGATCTCAATCTAAATGATAGATCAACCCCTGTTTAAGTGGAGACATTTCTTGCCAGGGATTATCGTGCTGAATGTGCGGTGGTACTGTCGCTATGATCTTGGGCTACCAGGATTTAGAGAAGATGATGACAGAGCGAGGGGTGGCAGTGGATTATTCGACAATTCACAATGGGTGTTGAACTATGCCCCAGAACCGGACAAACACATCCGTTCTATCCGACGAATGATTCGCGGCAGGTGGACGAGACATATCGAGGTCAAAGGCGAGTGGAAGTATCTTTATCGCGCCGTCAATTCAGCAAGCAACGCGCTAGACTTCATGATGAGTGCAAGACGGGATAGCAAGGCAGCAACTCGCTTTTTCCGCAAAGCGTTGAAAGCTCAACTCGCTCAAGCGCCACGAGTAATCACGGTGGACAAGAATGCCACCTATCCAGTGGTAGTCAAAGCACTGAAAGCGGATGAAACGTTAGCAACAGAGACGGGATTACGGCAAAGTAGATACATGAACAATGTGCCCGAGTAGGATCATCGCAACATCAAGAGATCGACAAAGCCAATAATGGGATTCGGCTCATTCAACGTAGCGAGACAAACCTTGAGTGGGCTTGAAGCGATGAGCATGATTCGCAAAGGACAAGTGAAGGGAATCAGCAAAGGGGAATGTGTCTTAGACTTGTTGCGGAATAAGGATCTTTAAGGGAAATAAATATTCAAAGGATTTCTTCAGTATACTCCGGGGTTGGAAGCGATCAGCGATCGCCTCTAGAATCTTGAAGACATTTTCAAGTATCACTACAAGCATCCCAGTTTTCGAGGCTCTACCTCCATCGAAAAGGTTTTGTCAGCAGGGCAAACGCATCTTAAAAGTTGGTGAGAACTTGCCCTAGCCTATCGAGTGTGCATCTGGGAAGATCAACTCAATTCCCAATGTATACCAAGCGATGAAACTCAAATCGAAAGGCAAACTCTCTGACCATTTTGGGGATATTGAAGACCCTCGATTGAGCGCACGAAACGGCATAAATTAATCAATATCCTGACGATTGCAATTCTGGCAGTAATCTGTGGAGCAGACAGTTGGGTGAGAATGGAAAGCTTTGGACAGGCGAAGCAGTCTTGGCTCAGCCGCATCCTCGACCTACCGAACGGGATTCCGTCCCATGACACGTTTGCACGGGTATTTGCGCCCTTGAATTCAGAGCAGTTTTAAGCGTGTTTTCTGACCCGGGTGCGGTCACTGGTGCGCTTGAGTGATGGAGAAGTCATCGCCATCGATGGCAAAACGTTACGGCAATCTTACGACCCAACCGATGACAAAGCAGCAATTCACATGGTGAGTGCTTGGGCAACGACAAACCGCCTGGTGCTGGGACAGCGCAAAGTCGATACCAAATCGAACGAAATTACCGCGATTCCGCAATTGATTAAGCTGCTCGAACTCGAAGGCTGCATCGTCACGATAGATGCAATGGGATGTCAGAAACAGATTGCCAAACAGATTATCGAACGCAATGCCGACTATGTTCTGGCACTCAAAGACAATCAAGGCAATCTGTTTGCCGACGTGCAGCAGATTTTTGCTCATGCCCACTCCTGCAACTTTGCGGACATTGAGCATAGCTTTGACCAAACCGTGAAGAAAGGACATGGACGAGTTGAGATTCGACGCTGTTGGACAATGGGACAGGTAAAATACTTGGTGGATGCCGAGAAATGGGAAACGTTTACCAGTATTTATGGCGCGACAATAGTATTGGCATGATTCAGGCAGAGCGCCGCTTACAAGGGAGAATCGAGCGCGAAACGCGCTATTAGACCTCTTGCGTGAATCAAGAACTGCGAGCAAGCTCGATGTTGACAATCGCGGCAATGAGATTAAACCGCAACCCAAACCGGCGTCTCCGATTGCGGTAATGTTCTGCCAGAATTCGCCAAACTTTTAGCGACGATTCGTGTGTTCTGCCACAATTCGCAAGCTGGCAAGAATCTGATTGTATTGCCGCTCCTCCTTGTCGAGCTTTGATTTTGCTGACTTCTTGGTCGGGGTGCAACTGTAGGGATGCAATTTCGCTAACCCTTGATAGCCTTTGTCAGCGAGACACAACTGTTCGGGAAGCATTGGGATGCGGTGCTGCTTGAAGACTCGGAAGTGATGCACTCGTCCCTTGCTAAACGCGGTACAAATAATTTGCCAGTCGATTGATTCACCACGACTTGTGCTTTTACGGTGTGCTTGCGCTTCTTGCCGCTGTAGTAGGCGCGTTGTTTTTTTTGGAACGTTCAATCTGGCTCTCAGTGACATCGACCACGACAATCTGCCAGGTGTAAGCCCCCTGATGTAATTGTTTTTTACCAGGCAAGCGGAATTTGCCCGATGCCATCAGCAACGATTCAACGCGTTGAATTAATCGATAGACTGCTGACTCGCTTAATTCCCAGCTACTGCCAATATGAAATTGTGTTCGATATTCGCGCCAATACTCCAAGACGACCAGCAATTGGTCTTCCACGCTTAACTTGGCTTGCCCACCCCGCTTTCCTGCTCGGTCAAGGTCGGGTCGCAACACCTCAACCATCTGTTCAAAGGTTTCAGGATGCACTCCGCCTCTGCGTTTGAAGCACTCGGCTTGAGTGTCTTAAGTTGTTCGTAGGTCAGGAGTTTGTCCTCCTTGACCTATTTCTACTACCCCCGCATCGATTCACGCAAGAGGCAACATGAGCGCTTACGCGTCACACCCCCGAATGAAAATGGTAACGTCACAATAGCTGGTTGAGAGGTCGGAATGGAATTAGTGTCCTGAACCTGAGCAAGAGGTTGACCGCACCCGTTCTTGGCACACCCCACTGTGCATTTCGCAACTTGCGAGACAGCATGCAAAGCAAGCTCTACTCACAATCACTCCGGGTGAACCAGCATCAGTTCGATGGAGGACAAGTTCATGCAAGTGACTCAAGTTCGATGTGCGGGAATGGATGTTCACAAAAAGACCGTCGTGGTGTGTTGCCTGAGTGTAGACGCGAATGGGAACCCCATCCGTGAAATTCGCAGCTACAACACGACGACCCGTGAGTTGTTAAGCCTGTGTGACTGGATGGCGGGGCTTGAGATCACTCAAGTGGCGATGGAAAGCACCGGGGAATATTGGAAACCCGTGTACAACTTGTTAGAGAGCAGCTTTGAGGTGATGGTGGTGAACTCCCAACACTTCAAGCAAGTCCCCGGACGTAAAACGGATGTCAAAGATGCGGAATGGTTAGCCGAGCTTTTGAGTTACGGACTGGTCAAAGGCAGTTTCATTCCGCCCTTACCGCAGCGCGATCTGCGAGACTTAACCCGACAACGTACCACGCTGATCCGAGAACGTGCCAGGGTGATCAATCGCTTGCAGAAAGTCTTGGAATGGGCAAATTTGAAGCTTGCCTCGGTGATTAGCGATATTGGCGGAGTCTCAGGACGTGCCATGCTCAAAGCACTCGTGGCGGGAACTGAGGACCCGCAAGCGTTAGCTAACTTGGCTAAAGGACGAATGCGCTCAAAGCACACCGAGTTAGCCGAAGCGCTGTCTGGTCGCGTCCGAGACCATCATCGCTTCTTGATCCAAACCCATCTCGACCATTTAGAGTTTCTCGATGCTCAACTTAAACCCTTTGATACTCGGATTGAGCAATTGATTGAGCAACACACGCCTGTGGTTGAACCGCCCGTGCCTCCATCAGGATCTGTGTTGCAGACTCAGAGCGCTGACCTGCCGTTAGCATGGCGGCAAGCATTACCGTTACTCGACACGATTCCGGGCATTGCGCGTCAAAGTGCTGAACTCCTCCTGGCAGAAATCGGCAGTGATATGCGACGCTTTCCGAGTGCCGCTCATCTGTGTAAGTGGGCAGGTGTGTGTCCGGGCAATCATGAAAGTGCGGGCAAACAGGCATCCGGCAGAATTCCACCTGCCAATCGCTGGTTGCGAAGCATCTTGGTGCAAATGGCAAACGCTGCAGTCCGCTGCAAAGCTTCCCACTTTGCGGCAGTCTACCGCCGACTTGCTCCCCGACGTGGGCATAAGCGGGCTATCGTCGCGGTCGCGCATCGCTTGTTGATTGCGGTCTATCATATGCTCAAACGCCACGAACCCTATCGCGATTGTCCGACCCAACTCAGTCAACTCACCCAACTACGTCGGGTGCAAACCTTACAGGCTCAAATTGAGCGATTGGGCTATCAAGTGCTGTTGACTCCTACTGATACCGCTCAACCACCCAGTTAGTCTTCGATTTTCAAAGCAAGTCTATTGTGTTGGTTGCTGAATTGCTTAGTCAAACAGCAAGCGAAGTATTGTTCTCAAGCAGAAGAATTTGAATCTTTCCATCTCTAGATAATCACCAGTTGATGGGATGACAGGCTTATAGGAGTCTTTCTTTTTGCTCTTGGGCAGGGCTTATACAATTGCTCCCATTAATTCCTATCAATCACTAGAACATAAACGCCTTGCAGATTAAAGATTGCTTAACCTCTATCCTGCACAAATTCTCAGCATTTTTGTGCTCTTAAATATAGGCTCGCTGTCACCCCTCTAAACTTCGCCATTCAATTCTCACCTATCTTCATGCTCGTAATAGGAGTCGATAGTGTACAACTTTATTTTCAGGCACTTCTACAATTGACTTTGAAGTAGTGTACAACTTTATTTCTTACTGAATTGGAAGAACTCACCGTAGTATGAGGGTTTCCAGGATGTTTTGGTGTACAACTTTATTTTCAGTCTACAGGTTTGTATTGGCATAAAAAAGTCAAACAATAAATAAAAAAGTCAAACAGTAGCTAAAAAAGTTAAACAGTTACTGAAAGGCTGTATAATTCTGGGCAGTACATTGGTATGCCCAGAATTTTTTATGCCAAGGAGAAGGGGAGACTGGAATGAAGAGAAGTTCGATCGGCTCCTTGAGGAAAAACGTGGAGAAGGGGTTCGTGACCAATATTCTCCTTGGATTACGGTGCGAGATTTTCCCTCGAAGGGCAGGGTTTCCAGGGCTAGAGGTTGGAAAACAAATCGCTTACATCATCTCTTCTCAGACCATGAAACTCGATTGTTTTACATCCTTGAGTGGTCAGACGTTGTAATTGACATTAGAGAACAGTTTCCCTTGCTGGATATTGAGCTAGCTCAGAAAATATCTATTGATATTGGCGTGAAATATCCCGTAGACACAGCAAGTAAGTTCCCTAGAGTGTTAACAACCGATTTCATGGTGACTGTAAAGCAAGATGGGAAGGTACGTGATGTCGCATTAACAGTAAAACCCTCGTCTGAGCTTAAGAATAAAAGAGTTATTGAAAAGTTTGAGATAGAACGAAACTATTACATGGCAAAGGGAATTGAATGGGGATTAGTAACAGAAAAGCATATTCCAAAGCTTCTTGCTAGAAATATTGAATGGGTTCACGGTGCGTATAGGCTTGAAGAAAACTCAAAAAAGAAAATTCAGGATTTACCAATACTTCGGACAGAATTATGCGGCGATAATGCCGTAATTGCAAAGGCTTGAGTAGTTGGGATGAGATTTAATTTGGCTTGGCTCCAGGTCTAAGTTGCAAATAAATCGGTC
>JACJNX010000132.1 GCA_014695255.1 Cyanobacteria bacterium FACHB-63 | reverse complement strand
TTGGCGCATCAACTCATGGCTCTCAAGCCGCAAAAACGCGCCTTTTTTCAGCGAGGTCTCCGCGCTATTTCCCTGATCCAGTCTGCCTTGTAGCTGCGTTGTCACCCCCTGAACTTTGCAACACAACCACGATCTGCAACTGTAGTATTCTAGACTGTTACATCACCCTACAAAGAGCTAAGACTCTGATTCGCTCGTTATCCGTGATGAGCGCCTATATTGAGTGTGAGTGAAGTCAAATCGAAGATTTCCGTCACACATCCGTGAAGCATTCCCTTTATTTTCCCAGGAGAAATCCGCATGGCAGATCTTAACGGTACGATGATGCAGTATTTTCACTGGTACATTCCCGCCGATGGCACTCACTGGGAACAACTCACAAAACAAGCAAGCGAGCTGGCAACCGCCGGATTTACAGCAGTATGGTTGCCTCCCGCTTATAAGGCAAGTGGCGGTGGTTTTGATGTCGGCTACGGAGCCTATGACTTGTTTGACCTGGGTGAGTTCGCTCAAAAAGGGTCAGTGCGAACCAAATATGGTACTCGTGACCAATTGCTGGCTGCTATTAAGACCGCGCAAAGTGCCGGAATGCAACTTTATGCAGACTGTGTGTTTAACCATAAAAATGGTGGTGATGCAGAAGAAGAAGTCGATGCCTATGCGGTTGCAAGCGACAATCGCAATCACAACATTAGTGGCGTAGAGCGCATCAAAATTTGGACTCATTTCACGTTTCCGGGGCGCGGTGACCAATACTCCAGCATGAAGTGGCACTGGTGGCACTTTGACTCGGTCAATCATAATATGTATAAGCTCGGAGACAACACCGTTTATCGCTTTAAGGATAAGCAGTTTGAAACGGAGGTTGATCCCCGCCACGGTAATTATGACTTCTTAATGGCGTGTGATTTAGATAGTAGTGTTGACCAAGTCAGAGGAGAGTTGAAATATTGGGGCGAGTGGTTTTTTGACACCACAGGAGTCGATGGATTTCGTTTCGATGCAGTGAAACATGTTCGCGCCAGTTTCTTTGAGGAATGGCTGGGGCATGTTCGCCACTATGCTCAACGTAACCTCTTTGCGGTGGGTGAATATTGGTCAGAGGATATGGAGTCGTTACATGGGTTCATTCGTGAAACAAATGGACAACTCTCCCTGTTTGATGTGCCGTTGCACTACAACTTTCATCGGGCTAGCCGAGCGGGTGGAAACTACGATATGCGTCGTATTTTAGACGGTACCTTGATGCAACAGCAACCTGCACTGGCAGTCACCTTTGTCGATAACCACGACTCTCAACCCTTACAAGCTTTAGAATCGGTGGTCGAGAGTTGGTTCAAACCGCTCGCCTATGCGCTGATCTTGCTGCGGCGGGAGGGCTATCCCTGTGTGTTTTACGCCGATTATTATGGGGCACATTATCGTGATCGCGCCCCTAATGGCAACGAGTATGAAATCTGGCTTGATTCCCATCAATGGTTACTCGATAAGTTCCTCAATGCTCGTAAGAACTACGCCTACGGCGATCAATATGATTACTTTGACCACCCTAACACCATCGGCTGGACTCGCCTAGGCGAGTCCAGCCATCCCAAAGCAATGGCAGTGTTGCTGAGCGATGGCGCTCCTGGCAATAAATGGATGGAGGTCGGCAAACCCAATGCTACCTTCCGCGACATAACCAATCACGTCAAAGACCATGTTCAAACCAACCAATGGGGATGGGCTGAGTTTTATTGTAATGGTGGGTCTGTATCGGTGTGGGTGCAAGATTAAAAGAGCTAGATTCCCGGTATTCCCAAGCGATGTACCGTTGTTGGTTGTGTCGCAAATACTTTTTAGCGACAAACGAGCTATATCATTCGCGTTCCGTTAAGCACTAATTCCGAACAGTTCTTCAATAAACTTCGCTTGACTCACACTTTCCCCTTTGCTGATTCCCTTCACTTGTCCTTTGCGAATCATACTCATGGCTTCAATACCACTCAAGGTTCGTCGTGCTGTATTGAATGAGCCGAATCCCATCATCGGTTTCGTCAGTCGCTTGATGTTTCGATGATCCTGCTCAATCATGTTGTTCATGTACTTACTCTGCCGTAATTCTGTCTTTGCTGCTAGGGTTTCATCTCCTTTCAAGGCTTCGACTGCCACCGGATAGGCAGCGTTCTTATCGACCGTGATCACCCGTGGTGCTTGAGTGTGATTCGCTCTCAACACTTTGCGGAAAAATCGTGCCGCTGCCTTCCCGTCCCGCTTTGCACTCAGCATAAAGTCCAGCGTGTTGCCTGCTGAGTCTACAGCACGGTAAAGATATTTCCATACTCCTTTGATTTGGATGTACGTCTCGTCCACCCGCCACGAATCATTCGTCAAACTCAGATGAGGACGAAGCCGTTTGTCCAGTTCTGGCGCAAATTTCAGCACCCATCGGTTAATCGTGGAATGATCCACTTCCATCCCGCGTTCTTGCATCATCTCCTCTAAGTCTCGGTAGCTCAAAGAGTAGCGACAGTACCACCGGACATTCAGGACGATGATTTCGGGCAAAAAATGTCGCCACTTAAACAGGGAGTCAGTCGTCATTTAGAGCAAAGCTAGAGAAAATTGAGCCTCCCTACCCTACCATTTTTGCGACACAACCCAATTGCAGGAACAAGAAGCGCTGGGACGATCTAAAGGTGGCTTCAGCACCAAGATTCAGATTCAAGCCGAAGGACTTGGCAAACCAATGCAGTTTGTCGTCCTGACTGGACAGAGCCATGATGTCACAGGCTTCGGCAAACTGAACCAAGCAGCGCCACGCATCAAGCGCAAAGGACGAGGTAGACCGAAGCAACGACCGCGTTACCTGGTCGGCAACAAAGGCTATGATGCCGACTCGATTCGTCGTACCCTCCGTCGCCAGCATACAACCCCAGTGATTCCCAAGCGCAAAAACGCCAAGCGCAAGCTACGATTCAATCGCGAACTGTACCGAGAACGCAACCGCATTGAACGCCTGATCAATCGACTCAAGCAGGCTCGACGGGTAGCAACACGATATGAAAAACGGGCGGAAAACTATCCTGCCATGCTGACCATTGCTGCCATTCTGGTTTGGCTAAAATGATGGACTACCCTACATTTAGAGTTTGCAGATACGCCCTAGTAATTCAAATTGTTCAACTAGTCGCACAATACCCACGAGTCCTTGATACAGCGAGAACTATGCCGCATCAGTTACAAGCTGGGTTTGCGACAGATATACGGAGATGCGCTGCCTTTGGCTAGACGGAGCCAGTTTCCGCTCTAAATCCTTGAAAGCATCTTGAATTCAGGAGAGCAGTAGTTTTGATAGTCAGTCGGGTAGTTTGCCTTAAAGGGCAAGTATCCATAATACCTAGCTATGCTATGTCGATCGACTTTTCTTAGCAAGTGCTTCTACTCTCTCTAAATGTGCCTGAATATACTCTGGATCATTCAACCAATTCTTCCCCCAAGTTGCACCTGGCTGTGCAGGTAACGCCATCACCCAAATTGCTCGCAGCGTCGCAAGCGCAGGAATCGCAGCAAGTTCTCGCGCATTCACTCTACGAACAGTATGATATCCCTGCAAGATTGCCTCCCATTCTTGGCTTCTCAAGGCTTGATCTGAAGAAGATAAGATTCGATTGCGCCAGTAGCAAGCAAGGTCATAGACACAAAGACTCAAGCCGCAACCTTCAAAATCGAACAAGGTTGGAACAGTTCCTTGAAACTTGACGTTTTCTAAATGCATATCACCATGACAAAATCCTACTGCTAGCTCAGAGGCACTCCCCCAAATGATCGTTCTCATTTCCTGAGCGATCGACAGCATCCGTGATCGTGCTTTTTCCTCCAGCCACGGCGCGAGATGATTGAGCGGTTCTTCTGCTAGAAAACGATAGTCGATCGTTGGTCGGCTTTTAATTCTCAAAGTCGTAGCATGGGTATGAAGTTCAGCTAAAAGCCTTCCCAAGGCTTCAGCTTGCTCTACGGTTAAATGAGTTGCCTGAACACCGATTGCATTTGCATACAAAACTCCGGGAAGTTGATTGCCTGTTATCTCTAGAATGCCAGCAAACTGACCATCTCGGCGACGGAGTGGAGGAGCGACCTGCATTCCTTGTGCATAGAGTTCGTTGACTAAGGTTGCTTCTTCTTCAAGCTGCTCCATAGAAATCGGTTTTCCTAAATAGAGGCGTAACCAATAGTAATCTTGTCCCACAGTAATACGGACAATGAGCTTTTCAAGTGTAGGTCGATCGAGAATCTCACAGCTCACACTGTTCTTGAAAGCATAGATTTGATTTACCCATTGCTCAATATGACGTTCGAGAGCGACTCTTAAATGAGAGAACATAATGTTACCAAGGATCTAAGCCTACTAATTTGCGACCTAAAGCAGACAGCGTTGCAGGTTCTCCTGGCTCTGGGTCTTGTTGAGTGGGTAAATCTCGCCACCAGACTGGAGGGCGTTTTTGCTGCCACCAGGATACTGCATTTTGTCGATCGTCTTCATTGCCCGCTTTGTACATACTAATGTACTGTGTGGCTCTGGGTGTACAATCCAGGTTTACACCTGCACAATGCGGAAGTTGTGGTTTCCAAATCACCATGTCACCTGCTTTTCCGGGAATTGCGATCGATGGAATTTCTGACAGATCTGCGGATTGATAGTCAAAGTTTGAACTTTGTTGATTCAGCCAATCTTCTAATGAACGATAAATCTGTGGCGCACAGCGAAATGCTCCCCGTTCTTCTGGAGTATCTGTTAGATAAAGCATTCCTCCCACAAACCCTGATTCTTTAGCGGGGTCAAGATCCCAATGTAGCCGAGGGTCTGGAAATCGTGACATCGTTCGGGGTGGAATAAAGCTAGCCCGATCCATCGTGACCCAAAGTTTTTCGGTTCCCCAAAGCTCACTAAATAATTGATGCACTTTAGGATACTGCCGATTGTTCCAAAATGCTTGAGCATGATGCAAGGGCACAATTCCTTCGTTCTCAGAATCTCCGAGCAACCAGGTTGTAGGATCATCGATCGCAAGTCCGGCGAACTCTTCGATCGCTTTCAAAGCATCCTTTACATGGTCAGAGGAAATCACATCTTGAGCTAGTAAGTAACCAACAGTGTGAAACTGTTCTCGTTGCGAATTAGTCAGGATTGACATAAGAACCCCTCAAATCTTTAGACAAGACGTAAGAAGAGAGATAAAATCCCTCTTCTCGAACAGACATCAGTATTGTTAGTCCTTCAAAACAATGTTACTAATTGCGTTGGTCAACTTACCAATACCTGCATCGTCTTGGTTTGGATCATTCTCCGCAAGCTCAAGGGATTGATTCGAGAGAACTGCAATCACCGTTCCTTTTTCAGAATGAATCCGGAGATAAGAATTTGCACCATTCTGAGCGCCACTATGCTGAATCGTTTTGCGTCCTCCCCATAAGTCATCATGAGATTTTTTGGAGAGGAAAGACTGACCAGGAAGTAATTTCATTCCAAATCGAGCAAGATCAACGCTGGAGGTTTCGAGTCCGCCGCCGCCAGTTTTCCAACTGATATTGTCGCGAGCAGCAGGAACATTTTCGGCAGCAGAACTGGTTTTGTCACGATAAAGAGTCGCACGTTCTGAGTTCGCTTGAGAAATCATCTCAGGACGTAACGTAGACAATCCTAATCCTTGAGTAATTTCGCGATCGAAGATGCTTGCAAAAGATTTCTTAGATGCTCCTTCGATTGCTGCTCCCACAACAGTATAAGCATGAGTGCTATAGCAAGTTTTCGCACCTGGAGAGAACATTAATGGATCATCACGGAACAGTTCGGTCGCTTGCGTTGAAGTTGCGTATTGAGTGTTGCTCGAATCTCTCCAGGCTGGATTGTTGGGAACTTCGCAGTTTTCGCGTTTACTGCCTCGATAGTGTCGAATTCCGGACTTGTGTTCTAGAAGTTGGCGAACGGTGTGAGTGTGCTGTTGAGGAAGAATGGAAACATAGGTTCGAGTCGGTTTGTCGATCGATAACACATTTTGGTCTTCTAAACGCAACGTCAAAGCTCTAGTAATGAGTTTAGCAACCGATGCGGTGCGATAAACAGTGCCAGAGTGAGCCGCTTTTTGCTGTTCGATATCTGTATATCCAAAACCGCGAGCGTAGACTAACTTGCCATTTTGCGCGATCGCGACGCTAATTCCAGGAATATTGAATTGCTTCTGATAGTCCGAAATCACATCATCAACCGCTTTTTTGGGTTTCCAAGAAAGTTTTTCGCCATTTTGCCGCCAGATGCCTGCATAGCGCGTTCCTTGTGGTGTCTCGTAAGCTTCAAAATCGACTAAACGATAGCCCTCGTCAGCATAAGTTTTCCACAAGTTCGCATACTGAGTTGCGGTCATATTGTGTCGAGATACCCAAGCTCCGCCATTGTTTTTCACCCAAATTGCTGCGTATTGCTGCTCACCATCGCGAACATAGGATTCAAAATCTAACTGTCGATAGCCTTGCTCGCTGAGGGACTTGAACCTCTCTGCATAAGCTGATCCAGACATATCACGCAGCGCAACCCAGTTCACGTTGTCTGTATTCTTGATCCAGATTGCACTGTAGAGCGTTTTACCACCACTAGAGTAGGCTTCTGTATCAATCATTCGGAAGCCTTGATCGCTGTACTGCTTGAAGCGCTTACCAAATTCCTCGCCGTCAACATTTCGATATGATACCCAGCCAAGATTTCCTTTATTTTCTTCCCAAACGCCTGCATAAAGCCGCTTTCCATTCAAAGTATAGGCTTCTTGATCAATCAGCCGATAACCCTTGTCTTTGAATTCATTCCAGCGTTGTGAGAACTCTTCATCAGACAAATCCCGCAAGCTCGCCCAGGCTCGTTGATCTGTGTTTTTCTGAAAGATTGCGGAATAATTTGCTTTGCCATTAATCTCATCTACTTCGAGATCAACGACTCGGAATCCTTCTGCTTTTTGCTTGTTGAAGTATTCGTTGAATTCCTTGCTGTCATAGCCTCGAATCGATGTCCAATCAATATTATTTGGATCATCGATCGGGCTTGCCAAAGTTTTACTAGCTAGGGGAAATGCAAGACCTAGCAATGTTAGAGTAGCGATCGCAATTCGTTTCATGATCAGTAACCTCACAGAATTAAAGTTTATTGTTGAGATTAATGGGTTTCACGACTGCTTAACGTGAAATATGCAATTGTTAGGTTGTATCTTTATGGTTAGGCATTTTGCAAGGATACAACCTGATTGCTCATCAATCTACACAAGCAGTTTTACAAATCCTGCTAACTTGCTGAACTAGGGATTGTGGAAAGCAACGTTATCAGACTCGTCGGATTCGCTGACAACCAGTGTTGCATCTGCTTTCAAGCGAAACGTTGTATCTTTGAGGTCAATGTTCTTGGGTAAAATGCTACTTGCATCCACCAAGAAGCTAGAAGACTGAGACGGCTTAAACGTGGGAAGTTTCACTTCAAGCACTCGATTGACTTTTACTCCTTTGATTTGAGTAACCGTCAATCTTAGTTGACTGGGTTTCGCGATCGCACCTCCTTGGTTAATAATTTGAACCCTAACCGATTGTGGAGCCTTCTCAAAAAATTGGAAATTCTTAATTCTCAGATCAGGAAGTAGTTTTTTCTGAATGACACCTCCACCAGGAGGAAGAATACCACCTGGCATACATTCACCAAGAGCAGGATTTAGTTCTGGGGGACGGGGAACCCAACCATCGGGGCAACCGGGCTGAGGATTGGGAGTGGCAGCGATCGAGCTAACAGCAGACATAGAGAGAGCAGCTACAGAACTCAAAACAATTAAGAGATGTCGTTTCATGTTGATTGTCCTCATTAATCAATCGGTTTCTCAAAGTCTATAGGGCGAGCAATGGGTCAATATGCTTGCACTCTTGGGCTTTGTTACTGGCTATTGTCGGCTGAGAATTTCTAGAGTGCCATGGGAATAAAATCAGGCTTTTTAGACGGGTTGTGCTGGAGAAATCAGATTAAATCAGGAAAATGAAAATTATTAGCCGAGCGGGTAATAGTGAAATCCATAACGCATATTTAAATTAAGGTCAGCGTGAAAGCAGCTATGACAAGAGGTAAACCTGACATGATGGAGCTAGAACCGGATCTGTTGTGGACTGACGCTAAGGCGATCGCAGATGATGTTGTATTTCGCGCTTCAAATCAACATTTAAGTGACATTGAGATCAAGGTACTTCAGGCATCGTGGGAAGAGCAAACCTATGATGATATGGCGAGAAACTACGGTTACAGTGCAGAGTACCTGAATAAAGATATTGGCAATAAGCTTTGGAGAAAATTGTCGATCGCGACCGGAGAGCGAGTGACGAAAAAGAACTTCAAGGAAGCCCTGAGAAGATCTCAAGCGGGTAGAAGTGTTGAAATTATCTCAAATCTACCCTTTCCAGAAGGAGCAGTGGCATTAGATTCGCCAATGTATGTTGAGCGAACTGGAGTTGAGCCGCTCTGTTATGAGGCTGTTCTCAATCCTGGAGCACTGATTCGAGTCAAAGCTCCGAATTTGATGGGTAAAACTTCTCTGCTGACTCGAATTTTATCTTATGCGGCGAATCGTAACTGTCAAGCCGTATATTTAGATTTGAGTAGTGTCGATCGTGCAATTCTAACCGATTTAGATAAATTTCTACGCTGGCTATGCTGCATGGTGGGTCGGCAGTTGAAACTGAAAAATCGCTTGGATGACTATTGGGATACTGAGATTTTGGGGAGTAATGATAACTGTACAGCTTACTTTGAAGAATATTTACTCGCTCAAGTCGATTGTCCGCTTGTGCTTGGCATTGATGAAGTCGATCGATTATTTCCCTTTTCTACAGTCGTTGAAGATGCCCTCGGAATGCTCAGAAGTTGGCATGAGAAAGGTAAGATTGTCGATTTGTGGAAACGCTTGCGATTAGTCATTGCACATTCGACTGAGGCATACATTCCTTTAGACATCAATCAATCTCCCTTTAATGCGGGGGTTCCGGCAGAATTGTCAGAGTTCGATCGCGAACAGATTCAGGCTTTAGCAAAATTGCATGGGTTAACTTGGAACCAGACACAGGTGGAAGCCTTGATGCAAACCGTAGGCGGACATCCTTATCTAATTCGCTTAGCTCTATATTATGTTGCAACTGGGAGAGTGACGTTAGAGCAATTGTTACAGGAAGCCGCTACAGAGTCAGGGATCTATAATGCTCACTTGCGGCATTATTTAGAAATTCTACAACAGTTACCAGAGCTATTAGACGCATTCAAAACTGTTGTGCTCTCGCCTAATGCAGTAGAACTAGCCTCGATGCAAATTTACAAGCTGCATAGCATGGGGTTAGTTCAGAGGCGAGGCAACTTTGTTACGCCCTGGTGCAACTTGTACCGAGATTACTTTCGTCGAGTGTTGTCCGCAGGATAAAGGCAGACATTGAATCAATTTATGGGATAAAGTCGGGTCTTTGCAAAGACCCGACTCAATACAAGAAAACGACAGTACATTGAGTGAATTAGCATTGGTCTCTGAGATTATGACCGGGCAACTTCGACATTACGAATATCAAGTTGGTGGAAGCCTTCCAGCAACAGCAACGAGCTATGTTACACGCGAAGCAGATACAGAATTTTATCGTGCTCTAAAAGCTGGAGAATTTTGCTATGTGTTGAACTCTCGCCAAATGGGTAAATCTAGCCTGCGAGTTCAAACCATGCAACGATTGCAAGCCGACGGTGTGACTTGTGCTTTTATCGATTTGACTGGAATTGGAACGCAAGGAGTTACGGCTGAAAAGTGGTATGCGGGAATTGTCAATGCGATCGTTAGTAGTTGCCAGTTAGGAAATAAAGTAAATTGGCGAAGCTGGTGGCGATCGCAGCAAGACCTCCTCTCTCCAATTCAGCGACTCAATCTATTCATTGATGAAATTTTGCTCACTGAGATTAGCACTAATATTGTGATTTTTATTGATGAAATCGATCGCGTTCTCAGTCAGGATTTCCCGCTAGATGACTTCTTTGCACTGATTCGATTCTTATACAATCGCCGAGTTGATCATCCTGAATATCGCCGCCTGACGTTTGCGCTTTTGGGAGTTGCAACGCCTTCTGACTTGATCTCAGATAAAACACAAACGCCGTTTAATATTGGACGTGCGATCGCACTTCATGGTTTCCAGATTCAAGAAGCTCAAACGCTAGCGCGAGGACTTTATCATCTTGAAGATCCTGAAGCCGCGCTAGCAGAAATTCTAGCTTGGACAGGTGGGCAACCTTTTCTTACTCAGAAAATCTGCCACCTCGTTACACAACATCAAGAATTTAGCTCTATTAGTTGCTTGATTCAACATCGAATTATTGACAACTGGGAAGCACAGGATGAGCCTGAACACTTGAGAACCATTCGCGATCGCTTATTACGTAATGAGCAGCGAATCAGCCGTCTTTTAGGAACTTACCAGCAAATTTTACAGTACGGAGAACTAACCGCAGACAGTAGCCCTGACCAAACAGAAATTCAGCTTTCAGGATTAGTTGTTAAACAGCAAGGTAAATTAAAAGTCTATAACAAAATCTATGCTCAAGTTTTCAATTTGAAGTGGATTGAGAAACAATTTGAGAAATGCCGTCCCTACGTAGAAGCTTTCAATGCGTGGATTGCTTCCGACTGTCAGGATGAATCGCGCTTACTTCGAGGGCAAGCCTTAAAAGATGCGCTAGAATGGTCAGAATATCAGGATTTAAGCGTTTTAGACTATCGCTTTTTAGCAGCAAGCCAAGACCTAGAAAAGCAAGAAGTCCAACAGGCGCTTTCTGTCCAAGCGAAAGAGAGTCAAATTCTAACTGAAGCAAATCTGACTCTAAATGCTGCTCAGAAGAAAGCAAGACGTACGATTGCAATCGGTTCAGCAATTTTAGGTCTATCTTTGATCACGGCTGGTCTTGTTGCTTCTCAAGTTCAGCAAGCACAGCACGAATTGAATGAGGCTGAACTTAGACAACTCAATCTCTCAACTCAAAGGGCTTATGAATCAAGCCCTTCTGATGCTTTGCTTATGGCAATTCAAGCAGGGCATAAACTTCAAACCTTAGAACGATCTCAATCGATCGAATCAGAAATCCGTCAACAAGTCACTGCAGTGCTTCATCAAGCTATCGATGGAGTTCGCGAATATAATCGTCTAGAAGGACATACTAACGGCATTTTAGAACTCAATTTTAGCCCGAATGGTCAAATCATTGCTTCAGCCAGTGAAGATGGCACCGCAAAACTCTGGGAAGCTCAAACTGGAAAGCTGATACGAACACTAGAACATACCGATCGACTCTGGAGCGTTCATTTTAGTTCCGATGGAAAGTTACTCGCTTCCGCAAGCCGAGATGGGATCGTGAAACTTTGGAAAGTTGAAACGGGGAGATTGATCAAGACAGTAGAGACAAAGCAAGATAATGTTAGAAGCGTGCGCTTTAGTCCTGATGGTCAAATGTTAGCAACAAGTAGCTCTGATAAATTGATCAAGCTATGGCGAGTTTCGGATGGGCAGTTGTTACGATCGCTCTCAGGTCATACGGGTTGGGTAACGAGCATCAATTTTAGTCCTGATGGAACACTTCTCGCTTCCGCGAGTGCTGATCGAACTGTGCGATTGTGGGATGTGCAGACCGGAGAAGAACGCCTCCAACTACCTGGTCACCCTGATGCAGTGAGAGCAGTTCATTTCAGTCCAGACGGGCAACAGCTTGTTTCAGCCAGTCAAGGCGGATCGGTGCGGTTATGGCAAGTCGCAGATGGTTCACTGATCAAAGAAATTGATAATTCGAGTTCAGTTTGGAATGTAAGATTTAGTCCAGATGGCAAGTC
Source organism: Cyanobacteria bacterium FACHB-63 (assembly GCA_014695255.1). Lineage (GTDB taxonomy): Bacteria > Cyanobacteriota > Cyanobacteriia > Leptolyngbyales > Leptolyngbyaceae > Leptolyngbya. The sequence continues at coordinate 8,450 of JACJNX010000132.1, read as the reverse complement.
GATCGTAACAGCAGATTCTGATGGGGCAATCAAACAACGAAATTTGGTAGATATTCAAGACGAAACGACTCACCCTAAAATTTTCAAAGGGCACTATGGGCGAGTGTGGGCATTGAGCTGGAGTCCAGACGGGCAATTTTTAGCATCGGGAGGAGTTGATGGAGTAGTCAAGCTCTGGAAGCTAAAGGTCAGTGAGCCGAAGTCTTATGAAGTTTCGCAAAAGAATTTGATTAGCGTTAGTCTGAGTCCAGATAGTAAATTCTTTGTGGGAGGTGGAGAAGATCATTCGATTAAACTTTGGGACATTGAGACTGGAAGACCGATAAAAGAGTTGAAGGGACACCAAAAGGCAGTTAGAAGTGTTCGATTCAGCCCGGATGGAACACAGATTGCTTCTGCGAGTTTCGATCGCACAGTCAAAATTTGGGATGCTAAAACGGGAACAATCGTTCGCAATCTAAAGGACGATTATCGTTTTGGTAGCGTTCGGTTTAGTCCTGACGGGAAACTTTTAGCGACAGGAGGTGGAGACGGTAAAAAGATTAATCTGTGGGATCTTGGAACTGGACAGCTTGTAAGAACGATTCAAGATGACTTTAAAGAACGTTGTGGCATTGGAAGCCTTAACTTTAGTGAGGATGGTAAGCGAATTGTAGCTGCTTGTAATTTTTTGACTGCCAGAATTTGGGATGTTGAAACTGGTGCGATGCTTAAGACACTAGATCGCCATAGTAATCAAGTTCTCACTGCTGATTTCAGTGTGGATGGTAAGCGATTGGCAACGGGAGGCGACGATAGTCTGATCAAGATTTGGGACATTCAAACGGAATCTATTATCAATACAATTCGAGCGCATCATGGAAGTGTCAGGCGGCTTAAGTTTAGCCCGGATGGAACAATGCTTGCGTCGGCGAGTAGCGACCATACGATCAATCTCTGGAAGGTTTCAGATGGATCGCTCTTGAGAACACTAGAAGGACATCGGAATCAGATTCTTAGTCTCAGTTTTAGTTCTGATAGTAAAACATTGGTTTCTGCGGGATATGACAATACGGTAAAAGTGTGGCGTTTAGGTTCGGACTTAGATCGCTTAATGAAGTCAGGCTGTGACTGGTTTAAAGGATACTTTGCAGCTTCTTCGGGTCATTCAGAAGTCCGAGCCATTTGTCAACAACTTTAGGAGAAGGATAGTACAGGACAAAAGCTTGCGAAATGACAGCAGAAAAGAGCTTCATAAAATTTCCACTATCAGATTTATGTTCTAGTTCTAGACAGCTGCGATCTATGTGAGTGCTGATATTGTTTCTATCTCTTACATCCATCAATTTAGGGTTTCTGGAGATCGTAACCAGAAAGCGATCGCTCCTTAGTTTTTAACCAGAAAGCGATCTCGCTTTCTTCGTCTAGCTAACCGTTAGTGAACTCGGTAGTGTTTGAAGTAGAACTCATCTGAATTCGTCCAGTCGTTATCTAGCAAAATCACATGAACTTGTCCACCTTGAATCCGAGGCGCTTTTTTGCGATCGAGATCCCAGTAGGTAATACCTTCAGGCTCTTCGTACTTAGAAGCACCGGGATGAAACTCAAACCTAAACTCTCCATCTTGACCCGACTTCATGACTTTTCTGCCATTGTTCGCATTGAACGCCCAAATCCCGCCGTCTTTCGCATCGAAATCCTTTGCCTTACCATTCACTAAATACAAAGTCTGCCCATCGCTAGAAAATACGCCTCCTTGTAAGTAAGGTTTGAGCGCAATTTTGTTACCTTGCTCATCTCTTAAGTAAAAGTTGCTGTGACGACTTAACTTCAAGTCACCTTGCCGTAGTTGCTCTAAATCAAACTTGTAGATAAAGATAGGATTGTTATCTTGATCAATGTGATTGTTAGAGGTGTACAGCAGTCCAGAGATTGGATCGATCGCAACCCAACCCGCTTGCCGTTGGTTGTCCAGTGGATAGGAATCTACATAGTCGAGTGACGAAGCTTTGAAGACTGCGATCCGAGGCGTTTTGCCCTTTCCTTCAACAGGAATAAACAAATAACCACGATAATGATCGAGATCGCCAAAATGATCGTAGCCTTGTAAAGCAGACGGAATTTTTGACATGAGAATGCCTTTACTAGGATTCGGTGCGTTTACTTTATCGTTCAGGTCGTGAGATACTGGAAATTTCCAAAGCCGATTGACTTGAGTAAAGAACCAATAATTTTCACTGTTTGCAACGCCTTGTAGTTTCTCACTCCAACCGCTTTGTCGGTGTTTAGGAAAGTTTCCTAGATAGTCAATTCGATTGGGTTGAGCATTTGCGATCGTAGGATTTGCAACGATCCAACTCAGGGTTCCTAAAGGCATTGACAGGAAAAGCAGCCGAAGCATTAGAGAGCGAATGAGCCTTGTCATGGTACTAAATCTCCTAAAGTGATGAATTGGAAGCGGCTTTTACCACTTAAAGTTTTTGCTAGGGAACTGAGTCATTGAAGCGCCACTCATCGTTTTCCCATCCCACACTGCTTTGCCAAACATATAAGCAAACAGGGCATAGTTATCATTATTAATTGGGGTGCGATTGTAGTTCCATCCATTACACCCTCCTTCATTTGCAATGTAAGCAGCTTCATCACCATATAGAGAGTTGGCAGCCCGGTATTTCAAACAGCTTCCTGCCCAATAGTCATGAATATCCGAAACCCACAATGCAGAATTTGGGAGCTTGAGCCAGTGAAAGACCTCATGAATGACTCCTTGTGCTCGCCAAGAGACACTATCATCAAACCAGTCTTTGCAGAAATTGATGGTGCCAAACGCAATGTGGTTTGCACTGGGTCGATTTCCAGTTTGAGGATTTTTGATATAGCAGGGATGAGAGCCCTTGTTAGAATCCTTGGTGCGGCACTCTACAGTAAAGGTTTTTCCGAGAAAGCGTTCGTGCCAAACTTTGTTGATCGCACCTCGAACTTTTTGGAAGCGATCTCCATCATAAGGACCGAACCAGCCGCGTGGAGAATAGTTAACATACTTCCCGTCTCCGTTTTTGATGTGCGCGACATAACCATCACTCCACATCTCTTTGCGATACTTGTCATGCCGATCGAGGTAGTCCATCAGTTGATCGGCTCGCCACATATAGAAGTGTGCTTGTTTCCAAGCTTGCTTAATCTTTTCCTCCTCATCCCGGTTACATCCGTCGTACCCTTTAGGTAAGCGGACGGCAGGCATATCGTCTTTAGTTTGGTTAAAGATCAGTGCTAGAGGTTTGGGGGCTGAAGTTGGCTGCGGAAGCGGTTTAGTTTGTTGTTGAGCTGCGATCGCTCGATTAGCTTGTGAGTTGAGATTGGAGTGAACTGCGATCGTGCTTGTGAGCATTGCAGTTAGCAGTGTGAGTGATAGGGTTTTCTGAATCATTGGTGTTTCTCCTGGGTTGTGATGGTTGGGCTAGTTGTGAAATTTTGCTGACATACTTGGACTGCTTGGGTTCTTGAGGGTTGAGGCATAGTGAAATCCTGTGCGAGTTCATGGCAGTTGCGATAGGGCTTACTAACAATCAAATGACCGGCGCTATCAAATTTATTAAATCGAAACCCACCTCCGGCTACGATATTGGTCGAGCTACCACTTCTGCATAAGAAGAAGTGTGGATGAACATTGATACATCCTGGTGGAGTCTTAGGGTTTCATAGCGCTGCACTTGTTGTAGAGATGATCGCAGTCAGCGTAAATAGCAATGCAATTGAAAGCCGTTGCCGAAACATAACAGAACTCCTTGAAATAATTGAAGATGTTGTCAAAAGCAAGTCACTCTTCGACTAGAAGCGCAACTAAATCTCTCTATTTAGGGCCTGCTGAAAAAGTCAGAACTGAAAAAGTGCGTAACAAGTAGAGAAAAATTTCTTGATCAACATGCGAATACTGCGTGGAGCGAAGCTAACGCAAATTGATACTGATGAGTTCGGCGCTTTTGTCTGATTTGTTCTAGAAAGCCCATGCATCCAAACAACATAGTAAAAAAGACAAAAAGAGGTTGCTGGAGCAACCACTCCAAGTTCATCACCAAGAACGTGATAGCAATCGCACATTCAGCCGTAGGAGCAAGTTTTGCCATGACTCGACCTAAGCTAAAACGGCGCTTGCCTTGCCCAAACTTGCCTTCAATCTGATTGCGAATGGCTGCATCTGCCAGGACTTGTTTGCGTCTGTCAGCGGCATCTTGCACTTTTGATCTACCAAGCGGTCTGCCACCGGCGCATTGTCGCTGTATTCTGACAATCCCAGAAAAAACTGCAAGTACGGATTCTCTCGAATCTGTTCCACGGTTTCCGCATCACTCGTTCCCAGTCGTTCTTTGATGATCAAGGCTCCCAATGCCATCCGAAATGATTTCGCAGGTGTGCCCATCTCCTCGCTCAGTTGCGCTGCATACTCCGCTTCAAATTTCTCCCACTCAATCAGCGCTGCCAACTTTATCCAACGGTTCTCTCCTGATAGTTTTCCACCATAGGGAAGATAGAAGTTCTCAAAGGAGAGTTGCCCAGGGGTAGAACGACGGTACATACTCAGCGATGGTGCAAGGTTTTTTAGGGGTTTATTGTTCTTTACCGTGCACTTTATCAGGGATTGAACCCTTTGAAAACCAATCCCCGCAAGCTCTCTAGTCTTCCTCAGCAAGCCCTATTTAGATATGCCCGTTCCATCTGAAGGGTCGGGGTTAGCGGTTTCAGGGGTTGGAGGTTCTGTCGGTGCTGTCTCTAAGCTTCCATCAATGGTAGGGGGTTGAACCTCTTCGGAGACAGCGTCAGACGAATGACTTACAGCAGGTTGTTGCTTGATCAACTCGACCAGGATGTCGCCTACCTTGTCAATCAACAGAGGTAGAATTGTTTCAGCTTGATCGATGTTATCGTTCTGTGGGTAGTAGATCTCAGGCTTCAGAATAATCGGTGGTATTTTGGGGGATGGTTGCTTTGGGAGTTTAGACCAAGGAACTCCTGGTTTGGGGCTGCGGAAACGGAGGAGCTTGATCTGCCCTTGAGGATTTTGCCGAAACTGATAGTTGCCATTTCCAAGCGGGTAGAACTTGTTTTCAGCAAAAAGATACAGACGCAAACGATTGGAAGGCAATGTATTTTGATAGTTTTGCCGCTGTCCCGGTGCAAGCTGGTAGATCTTGCCACTAGGAAGCGCAAATTTCAAAGTTTGCTGAGTTCGATTCGTTAGAGTGTATTTGATGTGAGCTTTGGGTTGAGTAGTTTCCTTGCATGGTTTTGCAGAATCTCCACAATGTCCTTCACCAGCTTGTACAACACTTCCTCCAAATACGAAAGCAGAAGTAACCGAAAGAATGCTAAGCGTAACAGAGTGAATGAGCGATCGAGATTTAAGTTTCACTTGAGGCTCCTATGTTATCAATAGAACTACTCGATTTTCACGACTCGCTGGTCTGAAATATGCAGTAGTAATTTTCTGTCCTTGTTACCCGCTATTCTCTGCTTAATACTTGGGAGCTACCAGGGGAGGAAAATCAGGCTTTTTGAAGCCTTTCTAACTGAGTTTGTCAGAAAAAATCAGATAATCTGGACTGCCTTGGAATTCAACACAGATCGAAGCCTTAATGCGGACAGTAGGGGATCATCCTTATTTAGCTCTGTATTATGTTGCAACTGGAAGAGTGATGTTGAACAATTGTTACAGGTAGCTACTACAGAACTGTTGGAGGCATTTACAACTGTTGTTCTCTCGTCTAACGTAGTAGAGCCAGCTTCGATGCAGATTTATAAGCTGCATAGTACGGGGCTATCCGAATCCACAGCAACTTTGTCATGCCCTGGTGCAACTTGTATCGAGATTACTTTTGTCGAGTGTTGACTGCGGGGTAAAGATAACCCATCGGATCAATTTATGGGATAAAGTCGGGCGCAACTTGAGTTCAGGGAGTTGTCTTATGAATACCATTTTCTTGCTTTCGATCGGCTATTGGAATTTGATGGGAAGTATTGCTCTGTATCTGATGCTGAACAAAGCGATCGCAGACAGATTATTAAGAGAATGGACTTGGATTATTGCTGCCCCTTACGAGGTTGGTAGATACGGCAACCTATGGTTAGTCTGGGCTGCTACGACGAATACATTTTTTGGCGCGATCAACCTTTTTGCAGCACACTGGGAATCGATGAATCAGATTGCTGTAATTTGGGCTGACCTATTTGTTTATGGAGTGTTCTTGTTATCTGCGATCGTAGTTCTCAAAGGCAACGATTATGGCAAAGGGCACTTCATCAATATTGGCTTATTTATTTTTTGGAGCCTTTGGGCAGTGTATCTCTTAGTTCATCATTAGAATTGATATGAGATTGAAATCTCGTTAAAAGCTCTGAATCATGTTTTAGATTCGGCAGATCGATCGAACGTCTTTCTCGGAAGCCTGGGTTGTAAGATAGCTATCAAGCCAACGACAGCCTAACTGCATAAGATCATCGAGGTCTAACTTGAGATTCCAAAGCTTCACAGTGCTGTCAGAGCCAGCAGAAGCTAGGGTTTTCCCATCTGGACTAAAGCTCACACTGGTAACCCAATGGCGATGACCAATAAGCGTTTGTAGTTCATTTCCGGTCTTAACATCCCAGAGCTTTACCGTACTATCTAAACTAGCAGATGCGAGCATCTGATCATCTGGACTAAAACTAATCGCAGTAATGCGATCTCGATGGCCCGTCAGTGTTTTCAAAACTGTTCCACTTTTAACATTCCACAATTTGATGGTGTGGTCAGCACCAGCAGAGGCAAGCATTTGACCATCCGAGCTAAATTGAATGCTGTTAACTCGCCCACTATGTCCTTTGAAAGTCCGTAAAAGCTGACCGTTCTGAACATTCCACAGGTTTAAAACCCCCCGTTGACTGACGGAAGCAAGGATCTTTCCATTTGGACTAAAGCGAACGCTAGTGAATCTTCTACGCTTTGCGGAATTAGCAGTATCTCCGAAGTGAATTGGAAGGAGAGATCGCTTTTCAATATCCCAGAGCTTGACTGTTCCATCATCGCCTGTAGATGCAAGCAGTTTATTATCGGGACTAAAGCTGACACGAGCCAGTCGATCGTGATGTCCCGCTAGACTACTCAAAAGCTCGCCCGTATTTGCATTCCACAATTTGATAGTTCCGTCTTCACCCACTGATGCGATCGCCTTGCTATCTGAGCTAAAACTAACATTCCAAACATTGCCCTCATGTCCTGTAAGCGCTCTCAGTCGCGTTAATGGCTCTGGTGAAAATTCATTCTCAACTCGCCATAGCTGCACTGAACCATGAACACTAGAAGATGCTAACACTCTTCCATCTGGACTGAAGTTCGCGCTCCAAACTCGACTTGGGTGAGCTTCTATAGTACGCGGCTCGATTCCTCTAATTTTCCATAATCTCATCGTGTAATCAGCACTGGCAGATGCTAGGGTCTTTCCATCCGGGCTAAATGTGGCATCTAAGACATGCCCTTGATGTCCTCTAAGGGTTTGGGGTTCGATGTCTTCCGCTAATAGATCCCAAAGTTTTATAGTTCCATCTGCACTTGCGGACGCAACTGTTCGACCCGTAGCATTAAAGTTGACACTGAGGACCGGGGCACTGTGACCCTCTAAAGTGTGTAGAACTCTACCATTTTCTAAATTCCACAGCTTCACAGTTTTGTCAAAACTAGCAGAAGCCAAAGTTTTGCCATCGGGACTAAAACTGATACTGATGACTCGATCGTGATGACCGATTAAAGTTTGAATTTCTGTTCCGTCTTCGACGTTCCACAACTTCACAGTTTTGTCATAGCCAGCAGAAGCTAGAATCTTACCATCCGGACTAAAACCAACCTCTGCCGCAATATCCTGATGGGCTGGAATAATGTGCAGTAGTTTACCTTGTTCAACATCGACAAGTCTCACAGTGCCATTGAATCCTGCGACTGCAAGTAATTTACTATTTGGGCTGAATCTCACGCTAGAAAACATTCGTTTAGGATCTTGGAAAGTCTTAATCTCAGTCCCAGTTTCAATCCTCCACAACTTAATCGTTCCGTCATCTCCTGTAGAAGCGAGAGATTTGCCATCTGGGCTAAAATGAACACTTCGGACAACGTTATCATGTCCCTTTAAAGTGTTTAGTAGATTACCGTTAATATCCCACAACTTAATGGTTCTATCAGCGCTGGCAGAAGCAATTGGGTTGCCGCTAGGACTAAATCGAACGCTGGTCACTTTATCGCGATGTCCATTACAACGGTTGTACTCGTGAATGTTATAAATTGCCGCCTGTAAAGTCGAGATCACCTGACGACGAGTTTTTGATTTTGTGGGATGGTTCCTTTGCAATGCTTGGAGTTGATGTCCTGCTTTTAAGGCTTCTAATAATGCGTCAAACGGGCTAGTTCTTGAGGCAATTTCAGAAGCAACGGTCGGTAATAACACATT
>JACJNX010000131.1 GCA_014695255.1 Cyanobacteria bacterium FACHB-63 | reverse complement strand
CGTTGACCACGCGCTGCACGAAACTCTGGAATTTGTTGCAGATGTTCTATCAGACTCATGAGCATTGGAACAGAATAAACGTTGCTGTTTAGTTTATTTTTTCTACTCTCACAATGAAACAGCCCTGGGTTGGACCAGTACGATTATTCTACAATCCGGTTTACTTGATAATGCCCTCTCCTTGTCAATTTTTGGTTTTTTAATGCTATTTCTATTTTGCCAGGGCTTCACCAAAACTGATACTAGTGGCGAAACATTGCTTAACCTTCTGAGTAAGCCATGAGCTTGGCAAACTGCGAAGTGCGTTTGGTCGTTTGCGGCACTCCTGATAGCCAGTAGAAGATGCGCTTGAAGTTGATAGCGGTTGCGGTCATCAAATGCTGGAGATGAGTTTTTGCAAGTCCAACATATCGAGCATGGCGCAGTCCATGAGCACGAATACCTTCAGACAGGGTTCCTTCAATTCCGGCACGTCGAGCATAGTCTGCTTGATAGTCCTCAGTCATCGCTTGTTGTCGTGCTGTTTGCAATGCTTTGTACTGTGCTTCTAGACGAAGTGTGATACTGCGGCGCTTCGCCTTGGTGCGAGTACACACATGCAAGCTGGGACAAGCTGCACAGTCGGGCCTGGCAAACTTGATCTTGACCACCGCATTGTCTCGACCATCAATCGCAGGAGTCCAAGAGCTACTGGTCTTGCCTTCTGGACAGATTGCCACTTGCTGTTGCCAATCGACTGTAAAGTCTTTTGCCGCAAACCCATTGTTCGCTTTTGATTGCCATCGTAGGTCTGAACGAGTCGGTCCGAGCAATTCTACTTGATGCTGTGCTTGAGTTGTCACCAGCAATGCTGCATCAAGATAGCCAGTATCCACAATATGCTTGTTGGGCAGCAGATTTCTCTGAGCAAGTGAGAGATGGATTGCTTCAGTGACATCTCCATCTGCAATCGGTGCTGTTGTCGTTTCTACATTGGTGATCAAGCGCAGAGAGTTCGGTTCGCAAGTTTCACTCAGATGGACTTTGTATCCCACCCATGACGTGGTGTACTTTTTTGAGTAATGAGCATCGAGATCATAAGGAGAACTAATCATCAATGTCGCTGCGGAATGCCTTGCTCAGTGCGCCAATAGATCTTGTTCTCGCACACATAGTATTGCTGCACCCACACTCGTCGTAATGTTTCGACTGCCGGTATCTGACGCAGCCACTCCAGGCCATTGTCCTCAAAGATGGCATCGAGTAGTCTTTTCCCGTCTTCACTATGCACTTGAGCTTTTTGTTCTCGTCCCACTTTTGACACTGGAAGATGATAGTCTTCAATCCGCTGACTATAGCGTTCGGTCCATTCAGGCTGACTCTCAGCCAGCAACCAGTTGGGCGCAACCACTGCAAGCGCATTCAATGTAGCCCGCAGCGTTTCTCCAGCGCATTCTAGTCGCGTTACGGCACGAATACTGGCAAGCACATACGTGGAGTCCGTGCGTTGACGACCACGAGCTTGCAGCCACTGCTGCTATTGGCAGAACAGTGACAGTTTTTCAAACACTAATTCTTCTGCTTGTTGAGTGACCAAGCGAGTGCGAAATTCGCTCAACACTGTATGATCAAACCCCTGATCTGTTAACTCTAAACCCAATAGGTACTTCCAATCAATTCGACTTCGGACGGCATCCGCAGCTTGGCGGTCTGTCAGTCCCTCAATGTACTGCAAGATTGTGACCAATGCTAATCGCAACGGCGATACTCCAGGCTATCCTTGACTCGGAAACAATGCACTAAAATCTTGGTCACACAGAAAGGAACCAAGGCGAACTCGCAAAGCGAGAGCCGAAGGCACCTGCCATCGTGATACAAAGACTGCCTTTCGGAAAGATAGCTTTGGCGACTTTAGCGGTTTCTGCTGGCACATCATAGTCAGATTGTGAATGTAACGACATCGAGCCAATCCTCACACGAGTGTCTTCTCAATCCTAATCAAGCCTGGCAACGCCGATTCATCTGTTAAGCAATATTTCGCCACCAGTATCAAAACTGCGTAAGAGCCCAATCTAGGCTGTTACGAAATAACAGTTTACTACGACATACCAATAGAAGCTTATTTCTGAGGAATCTATGGATGAATTTTTTCCTATTTTACCAACCTAGTCAAAGACTTTCAGGCTCTATTGTGCAGTCGGATGAAACATTAGCTCAGATCGCACAACATCGTCCAGTCGCATTTGCAGAACTTTATCGACGGCATCTCAAAGCTGTCTACCGCTACCATCTTTCACGGGTTGGCAATATTCATGATGCTCAAGACTTGACAGCCCAAACGTTTTTGGCAGCCCAAGAAGCGATCGCTAGTTTTCGAGGTCGAGGAAAATTTGTTACTTGGTTGATGGGCATTGCCTCTCACAAGGCAGCCGATTACTTCCGTCGTCAACGGGTAAACTTGCCTTTAGACACGGCAACTGAAATTGAAGACGATGCAATTGGTCCAGAAGCATTTGCTGAACAGCAATTGTCCTTGGAGCAGGTTGCTCAGGCATTAAGACAACTCACGGCGGATCGAGCTGAAGCGATCGCATTGCAAATCTTTAGCGGGCTGAGTATCGCTGAAGTTGGGCAGGTCATGGGAAAAAGCGAGGCGGCAGTCAAAATGCTTGTGTATCGCGCCCTGAAAGATCTCCGCAAACACCTAGAAACAACCGATGAGTAAACCTATGAACCCTAAACACAATCCGCCCGATTTTCTCTCGCAATCTGATACCGATTTGTGGTCTCATTTGACTGATTTAGCAGAAACGCTCGAACCCAATCCAACCTTCCAGGCTAATCTCGAAGCTGAACTTTTACAAGCTCATCTCTCCAACTCATCTCAAACCCCATATCAAGAAGTAAATCCAGTGATTGCTAGATTGTCCTGGTTTAATTCCCGGAACTCCCTAGCTGCTTTTGTATCAATCGCGATCGCGGCTGCTTTGATCATTCCGTTCCTCACATCAGGGCGAGCAACAGGATGGTTCACCGCAATTCTCAATTCAACCGTCGATTCAAAAGCAAATGCACAGACCATTGCCCAAGCGCTCGAGACAGGACAAATCACCTTAACCGCAGACGCTCAAGAATATGATGAAATAACCCAAAATATTCGCGCCATTGGCAATGCTGCTTTTGTCTATCCGGAGGCTCAAATCCGAGCTAAGGCTGACGAAATTCGATATACTGCCACAGCGCGGCAAGTGACTTTACTAGGTAACGTTCAAATTTCACAGAGAGGCGAAACTCTACAGGGCATACAAGCCGTTTGCTCTCTTGAGCAGAAGCAGTGTAAATTAACTCAAGAGTAAGCAATCCCATTTGAAATCTCCCAGAAGACTGCCGAGAGACCCTGGGAGATTTGCCTCATCTGCAATAAAGCCATGTCGCTTCACCTTTCGATACAGGGTGATTCTCTAGAAGAGATGCTGATGTAAAGTAGGGCTAGGTGAAAGTGATGACTAGCGCAAAGAGGTAAACGTGTGGATTTGTTTGTTCGAGAAGTTCAATTAGAGGATGCCGAAGCAATTATCAACATTCTCAATCCCATCATCAAAACTAGAGCATACACAGTACTGACAACTCCATTTTCAATTCAGGATGAACAAGCATTTATCTTGGATTTTCCTCAGCAAGGGGTCTTCCATGTTGCGGTCTGCCGTGATGAACAAAGAATCGTGGGATTTCAGAACATAGAACCGTTTGCCACCTATACCCCTGCATTCAAGCATGTTGGCATGATTGGCACTTTTGTAGATTTGACATATCGACGACAAGGGATTGGTAAAACGTTGTTTCAGGCAACCTTTGACGCTGCTCGGAGCAAAGGATACGAAAAGCTATTTGCCTATGTTCGCGCAGATAATCCAGCAGCATTGGCAGCTTATCTGAATCAAGGATTTTATGAAATTGGTGTAGCACGAAGACATGCCAAGATTGATAAAATGTATGTCGATGAGATTTTGATCGAACGATTTCTATAAAGAGTGGAACTATGGCTAGTGAGCCTTTAGTACCTTCTAGCGCTAGCATTTGACGGAACAGCATGTTGTTTCTCACACAGTTCTTGGCTGTCAGCAATCCATTTTTGCTGCTCGCTCTAAGACTATAATACATAGCAGCAAATTGTCGATCGCTCTGTCGAGTAATGACTTGTCGTAAGGCTTGTACTTTTCCTCCAGCAATCACGGTTCCGCTCCACTCTAGTTGATTATCCTGCCAGCCTGTGGAGTTGAGCTGAACGAGAGCGCCATTGTCCACGAATATAGTACGAGTCAGACGCTTAGAAGCAGAATCATACCCCAGAAATTCCTGTGTACTGAGGGGCGAAGGGTTAACTACGGATGCCTGTTGCTCGGCATGTCCAGCAAACCAAACTCCCTTCAAGACGCGCTGTACCGTCCAATGCAACTCTAAGGTTGGAGGAGCATCGGAAGGCACGGAGGTATCGAGTAGGTGACCTCGGCAAATCCACTTCCCTTGAAAATACTCTAGCTGATTCACCGGTGCAGATGATTGAAGTGAGGCATGAGAGGCAGAAACTACCACAACAGAACTGAGTCCTGAAACGACAATGACAACAATTCTTACAAAGAACTCATTCTGCCTCCTATGTGTACCGTGATTCAATCGCCCAGCAGGCATGTATCAAGATGACTGTACCAAAGTGGTAGGATGATTGACTCGTGCAATTGGTCATCAAGCGATTATGACTTTGGTCATCGCATTCGCCAATAGGGTGTTTTAAGATCAAAACTCAAACGTCGCAAATTATTGGATATGACCCAGGTTGTTTACCAAGTTGCTGTCAGCATTGATGGCTATATTGCTGCTTCTGATGGCAGCGTAGACTGGCTCTCTGATTTTCAAGTTGAAGACAATGACTATGGATATGCAGAATTTTATGCTTCGATCGAAGCGTTGTTGATGGGAAGCCGGACTTATGAGCAAGTGATTGAATTTGGAGAATGGGCATATCCAGGAAAACCGTGCTGGGTTGTCTCCACGCGATCGCTGAAGGTTGAGCAGCCAGAAGTCAGGCTGACCGCTAAAAGTCCGGGTGAAATTGTTGCAGAACTACAAGCAGAGAACTTCAATCGAGTTTGGTTAGTTGGAGGAGGTCAATTGGCTGCTTCTTTTCGGGCACAAGGATTCATTACAGAATATATGATTGCAGTGATTCCAATCATTCTGGGTACAGGGATTCCACTGTTTAGCGCAACGGGTACACAAGAAACCTTGAAGTTGGTTGAATGCAAGCCTTATCCTGGTGGAGTGGTTTTGTTACGGTATCTAAAATAGCATTTAACAGATGAAACGCCATGATTATTACACTATCACTCAACAATAGTTTTTCATTGTCAAACTTACAACCTTCAGATACGATCGCCTATATTGAGCATTTGAATAACCCACTCATTCATGAAACAACTGAAGCCATTCCATACCCTTACACGCAGGAACATGCCAACCAGTGGATTCAACGTCAGACAAATCTCACTCGTCAATTCGGCAAGCCCCCTTTACTAGCAATTCGCAACTCAAATGCGGAATTGATCGGCTCGATTGGGATTGGCGAGATTGATCCTCAATCTTACGTTGCGGAACTAGGGTATTGGCTTGCCCCTGAATACTGGGGACAGGGAATCATGACTGAAGTGGTTAGGAACTTTGTTCATTATGCCTTCACAGACTTAAATTTACTTCGTTTGTGGACGCGAGTTTTCGAGTTTAACTCAGGATCGCGGCGAGTTCTAGAGAAGAATGGCTTTCAGCTAGAAGGCATCCAACGCCAGCATGTCTATCGGAATGGTAAGTTCGTGGATGATTATTTATATGGACTGCTGAAGTCCGATTTAGGCAGATAAATCGACAATGGCAAGTATTACCACCGCCTTAGTGGCTCACTTTCTCCAATCTCAGTTTGATGGATCGGTGTCAGATGTCTCACTGATTGGGTCAGGAATGTTTTCCCAAGCATTTTCGTTTACGCTCGATCGACAATCGTTCATCATTCGACTCAATGCCTGTCAAGAAGACTTTCAGAAGGATGCCTTTGCGTATCAGCAGTTTACTTCATCCAAATTGCCAATTTCACGGGTGATTCAATCTGGTCGCTTCAACGAATTGTACTATTTCGCAATTACAGAACGCTGTATAGGGGTGACGTTGAATGATATGGAACCGCAAGAGATCGAGCAAGTACTTCCGAAGTTATTTGACACGCTGTTAGCAATTCACACTTTGGATAGTTCAGATTACCCCGGTTGGGGACTCACCGATGCTTCTGGTCAGGGTCGCTTTGCATCTTGGCAATCGTATTTGTTGTCGTTCTATAACCAGAAATTCCCCTTTACGTGGAAGCAACTCATTCAGGATACATTCATGGAGCAAGAGATCTATGACAAAGCTCTTGCTATTATTTTGAAGGATTTAGAGTTCTGCTCTTCTGGTAAATATTGGGTACATGGTGATTTTGGGTTTGGTAATGTGATATCTGATAGGCAGCAGATCACGGGTGTCCTGGATTGGGCGGAATTGCTGCTAGGAGATTATGTTTACGATATTGCCTATTTAGAGTTTTGGTCTGAGGATATTTGCTACAAACAGCAATGGCAGCATTGGGCAAAAGACAAAGAAATAGATCTCTCACTTTGCTATTTTGAAGAACGACTGCGTTGTTACATGCTCCATATCGGGTTGAAGGGTTTAGCGATTGCAGCAATTCGGAACGATCCAGAAGATTACGTTCAAGTGAGAGCAAGAATTCAAAAAATTCTGGATGTTGATCGCTCCACACTCTTCTAGTAGCTTTGACAGTATGGACGATGACTTTCGTCATTGCGAATCGGTGACTTTTGTATAGATTCTATTACTTTCTATTTCTCTATACTGCTGATTATTGAAGTAATTGAGAGTTGAATCAATGAAGCATTTCAGCCAGTATTCCAGAATCGGTTCCTTATTGTTTTTGTGGCTTGTAATGAGTCCCATGTCTGCCCAAGCAGAGCCTGCACCTCTTTTTCGCTCTGTTCTTGAGAACATTCAGCGGCAACTTCCAAATGGATTACAAATGCGGCTTCCCTCCTATCTGCCTGAAGCTGCCTTAACCTTGCATCCTTTTGTCCAGTCGAACTCAAAGGGATTACAGTTGTATCTCTCTTCTGAAGCAAATTGTAACCAGCCAAAGTGTTCAGTGGGTGGGCTTGCTGCATTTACCCAGGAAGGATTTTCTCCATGGGCACGTCAGTTGAAAAAGGGCACTCCGGTAAGTTTGCCTGATGGAATTCAAGGCTATTACTTGATTGTCGGTAAAGGCAAAACGGCAGACCATTATGTGCTCTGGCAGCAAGATGGGGTTGGATTCGTCCTGGGGACGGATCGGGGTAGCCTTTCTCAGCAAGAACTCATTCAAATTGCTGCATCTACTGTTGTAGAACCACCGCTACGTAAATCCGAGCAAACTGGGAATGTGTTGATTCCAGCCCAACCCAGCGTTACTGAACCTTCTTCAGTAACGCGACCTTTACCTCAACCAGTTGATATCGTTCCTAGCCAGGAGTACATTCAAGGAGAACCATACTAAAGGAAATTCGCGATCGCGCGAAAGTCCAGGCACGTTGATCGCTGATCATTCTGGTGCATCAATGTAGAGTGCGTGAACAAGCTGCATGTCCCAATAAGAGGCTTCAATCTTATGCCCATCCAGATCACGCACAAAGCATCCATAATACGGTTCACCATAATCGGGTCTCGCTCCAGGAGCACCCTCATCTGTGGCGCCAGCCGCTAGTGCTGCTTCATAAAAAACGTGGACAGCCTCCTTCGTAGGAGCAATAAAGCCAATGTGCGTTCCGTTCCCAACTGAAGCAGGCTGTCCATTAATGGGTGTTTGCACCCAAAATTCTGGATATTGCTTCCCATACGCAACCGCACCTGAATGTTCCATAATGCGCTTGCAACCGAGTGTTGGTAGTACAGCATCATAAAAGGCAACGGCTCGATCGAAATCATTCGTGCCGATCGAGAGATGAGAAATAATGCTGGGACTGTCTTCCATAATTAGAATCTCCACGGTTGCTCCTGTTGAAGAAACTCAAAAACGGCAAACATTCTATTCCAAATCTATGCACTGATAATAGCGTATTGTACTCGTCGCTGCTTCTCTAATATCGTCGAGATCGCTGTACTCAAGAGATTTTAGCAGATCAAATATGTCCTGATCTGGATAAATGAGCCGCTCTAATTGCTGCAAGTACCGAAGTTGAATGAAGGCATCAGCTTGTAGTAGATGGGTGAGCAGATAAGCTTTATATTCAGCAAGAAAATGATTCTCAAACTTTAATGTTTGTTCACAAAGTTGCCTGAGATGCTGTTGTTGACTTTGGACATGAGGAATCAAATACGCCCATTGCTTGCGACACTGTTGATCAATGGCTTCAATGAGAGATGTCCATTCATCCCCAATTTGCTCGCGATAGTGCAAAGCGATCTCACTTTTTCGACCTGTTCCAGCGTATCGATTTGCTTTGAGCAAGGTCAGAGCATAAGCCGCTCCATACACAATCAATCCCAAATCTTTGATTCCTGGATAGCTAGCGCCATCTGCTGTTTGCAGAGGACGACGATCGTACCCGTAAAACAATCCTTGAGAATCAGGGTAAGTCAACGGCACAATCAGCCTTTGCAAGTGAGGACGCACTCGTGCAAATAAATCAATTTGAGCGTATAAACTATCTCGAATATGATCATTCACAGGTTTTTGGGGCACACTTTTGCGAATATCCTTGCCATAGAGCAGCAGGCTATCTGCCTGAAAGCGTACACCTCCAGTGGTTAACAAATGCGTTTCGCCCATTGGTCTGAGGTCGATGCTAAGCGGGCTAAACTGCTGGCATTCAACTTGGATCTCAGCAATTTTTTGTTTTTCAGTGCTGCTAGCGTTGCCTCTACAAACGACTAAAAGATCGACATCACTCGTTGTAACTGCTTCACCAACTGCATAACTACCAATCAAATAGCAACTTAACAGAGCATCGCCTAACCTCAATACAACATGCTGCACGATTTTGCTCAGAAGAGCGTCAATTTGAGGCAGACCTGTTGCTTGGATCAGAGGTATATCAGAATCAATTGTCATGGCTCAACGATCCCCTCCCAAATTTTTACTGTCAAATCACTTGGCTTGACATTTACTGCTCTATGAACAGAATCTTGAAAAGTGGCTCATGCTACTAGAATGGAGTCTGCTCCAAGGGAAAAGTCAAGAATGGGACATCCGTCACCTAGCTCGATGCTAATCCGTTTGAATGAGTGGCAATCCAAGCTGTACGATCGATGCCATAAATAAATACTTCGTTGCCAAATATTTCCGTTTTCCCTTGCAGTTTTTCACCTAGGCGCTCTGCCACTCGAATCGATCGAACGTTCTCAGGATAAATCAGGCTGATTACCGAGTCCTGGTTGAGTTGAGCAAATCCGTAGTCCAGAGCGACTTTCGCGCCCTCCGTAGCATATCCTCTTCCCCAGTAAGCTGGTTTGAGGACCCAACCTAACTCAAACCCAGCCCAGCCTTCTGGGTAGAAAAAGCCAATTCGCCCGATGAGATTGCCACTGCTGCGCTCCTCGACTGCCCACATTCCGTAACCGCGTAAAGACCAATGCCCAACCATCACAGCTAAACTCCGCCATGCAGCAAAGCGAGAGAGAACTTGTCCATCTCCCAAGTACCTCACAACGTCTTGATTGCCGAACATCTCAGCATAGTCTTCAAAATCGCTCTCCTTAAACATCCGAAGAATCAAACGCTTCGTTTCGAGAACTACCATTTGTACTCCTTTACAACCTATTATTACAACCAATCACTATAGCTGCTACAACATTGATCAAGTGTTTTAGGATTAGACATTCAAGAGTACGCTAAATTTCCACTGTAATTTAGTGATGGAGTTGGCAGGATGCAAAAAATAACTGAGCAGGCTCAGTTCTGGCAAGTTCAGAGCTTGAAAAACCTGGAATTTATGCGAGCTACCTATATTAATCACATCTTCCCACGTCACTCCCATGAAACCTTTGGGATCGGTATCGTTGAGCAGGGTAGCGTTAAAACGGTACAAGCGGGGACAACTTACACCATTCCTGTAGGCAGTATCGTTTTATTTAACCCAGATGAAATTCATTCCTGTGGTGCAACTAATGAAGCAGGTTGGACTTACCGGATGCTCTATCCAAGTCATACAATGCTTGAGCAGGTGATGTTAGAGATTACCGATCGCCAAAAACTTCCCTTTTTTCCATTTGCTGCAATTCAAGATCGCGGACTTGCTCAGCAAATCTGGCGGTTGCATACTGCTTCAATGCAACCTCATTCTAGTCTGATCCGAGAGAGTCATCTACTTTTGACTTTAACGCGCTTGCTGACTCGATACACAAGAGACCGTCCAGAACTACCCAGCATCGGTTCAGAGATGCGAGCAGTAACGCAGGCAAGAAACTATTTAGAAGAACACTACAATCAGAACATTTCGCTCGAACAACTTTCAGAGATAACGGGTTTACAGTCCCTTCGCTTGTTAAGAGCATTCCGCAAGCAATTAGGTTTACCGCCGCATCAGTACTTGATTCAGATTAGAATCGCTCGTGCTAAACAGAATTTGACGAAAGGAATACCGATCAGTAGTGTTGCGATCGCAACAGGCTTCACGGATCAAAGCCACTTAACTCGACACTTCAAACGCATTGTAGGAGCGACTCCGAGACAATATGCCGTCTCTTGCAAAAACGTTCAAGACGCTGCCCACTGCAACGAACTACGCTAGAAATCAGAGGTTTCTCGGATTATCTGCGATTTCTTCATGGTTCAAAGCTAGTTCCTATCTACCTGATCCTATGCCTTTAGAACACGTTTCTCAAGATTTATCTCAAGCTGATCAACCCGATTTAACCATCGCTCCTGAAGTGACTATCAAGGTTGTTGAAACCCTAATTTTGACTTTAAATCGGTATATTTTTCCAGAAGTGACACAGAGGATTCAAACTGAGATTAACAGCCAGCTCTGGAGTGGTAGCTACGCAAGCATTACAAGCGCAAAAACACTAGCAGAAGTGTTAACGAAACAACTTCAAGAGATTAGCCATGATAAGCATCTGCAAGTATTCTATAGTTATCAACCCCTGCCGATAACTGACCACACCGGAAAGCTAATAGCTCCAGCAGATCAGGAACGAGAACGGCGTTATACCGCTTGGCAAAATAATGGAGTGTATAAAATTGAGCGATTAGCAGGAAACATTGGCTACCTCGATTTACGAGGATTTGCGCCACCAGAGTTAGCCGGAGAAACCGTGATTGCAGCCCTGAATTGCTTGAGTAACACGGCTGCCTTGATCATCGACCTGCGACAGAATGGGGGCGGCTCACCTCGTACTGTTGCGCTGATTTCAACCTATCTATTTGAGAATCAACCTGTACATTTGAATGATTTACACTGGCGCGAAAAGGACTCCGATGGTGTTTATTATGAGCGAGTTCAACAATACTGGACATTACCTTATGTTCCTGGGAAACGGTATCTCAATAGAGCAGTATATGTATTGAGCAGTTCCTTTACCTTTTCAGCCGCAGAAGAGTTTGCGAACAATTTGAAGCACCTTAAACGCGCCACAATCGTTGGTGAAACAACCGGAGGAGGCGCAAATCCAGGTCAATTTCAATCCCTTAATGAACACTTTGGTGTCTTTATTCCCACAGGTCGTGCTGTTAATCCAATTACGCGATCAAATTGGGAAGGAATCGGCGTGGAACCTGATATCAAAACTTCAGCAGAACAAGCTTTCAAAACGGCGTATCTATTAGCTCTGAAAGATGTTCTGGCTGAAACATCAGAACTTGAATTTGCGTGGGAGTTAGAGCAGACGATCGCGACCCTACAATCTGAACCATGATGTTTTATCATCAAGGTTATGATCAACGGTGCGATCGCTATGCTAACCCCGATTGATCACAAATCACTGAGGAGCAGGTTAATGTTGTCTCATCCTTAGCATCCAGCACTCCCTCGAACTGGAATTTTTACTGTTTGCCTATTGTGTTTTACTTGCATAGTGCCTTCAACTGCATATGATTCAATTTCCCCAGGTTGACCCAGCGTTACATCTACTTGTAGCTGGATAGATTTGTCTTGACTGATGAAAGTTTGAGATGTTCGCTGTCCATAAAATTCTTGTCCTGTTGAAGCAATACGGCGGAAGCGCACAATTGACCATTGATCTTCATCAACGTGAAAGCATCACCTGCTTTTTGAGCCAGTCGATTGTAAAACAAATAGCCAGGAGGACGCAGACCATCTGATTGTTTCCATAGTGTCATTCCACAACCACCACCATTTTGATTGAACAGATCATCCATTGTAAAAAGTCCAATGTTTAAGGTTGATCCCGGAACTGTACTGGTGGTAGAGATGGGTGAATTGATTGGCACAGATGGAGTTGGAGATGAACTCGATGAATCGCCTAGAATTGGATTTGCTTTTGAATTACACGCTGATAGTGCTGCCGCAAGAAATAGTACAGATATTAAGGATGAAAGAATTCTCATGATGTAGTCTTTGGCGATAGAACGTATCGAAGAGGTAAGCATCCCTTGAATAATGAGACGATTGATAGGTACATCTTGTTTCAACTTGCAGAAAATATCTTGAGCTTGCAAGGAAGATTGCATAATTCAACATAACGAGGTAGAAGCTTGAATTGAAGACTAAGGTTGGCTACTGCAAATCGTCTGTAATTTCTCATCAAATTTAAGAAGGTGTGATTATGGCACAACGCATCCTACATTTAGTTCGCCACGGGCAGATTGATCTCACCACTCGCCCACCGACTCCAAAAGGATGGCTTTTAACGACACTTGGGCGAGAACAAGCACAGCGAACAGGTTTGCGACTGAGTACTCTTCCTATTAATACCTTGCATTGTAGTACTTACCCACGTGCTCTAGAAACCGCACAGATAATCGCTGAATTGTGCGGCAATCTGCCGATTCATGCATCACCGTTACTATGTGAATGTGTTCCTGGTTTGCCAAAACACTTCCGTGACTGGTACGCAATTCATCAAATTGAACCACCTGACAAGGATAAGCATGTTATCCCTGAAAATATCCGCCCCTATTTGAGCCTTTGGACACATCGTATTGATTTTGAGGCAGTCGCCGCAGGAGAAGTTCAATCACAGCAAGTATTTGAGACATACTTCCAACCCTCCGGAGACAGGAATTACTCACGAGTTCATTGTGAGTCATGGCAATTTGATTGGTTCTTTACTCTGCCGTGTCCTTCATTTGCCGATCGAGCTATGGTCATCTTTGGATATGTACAACTGTGCAATCAGTGAAGTACGGATTGATACTAATGAAACCATACGACTGCTTTCTTTCAACGATGCTGGGCACCTACCCTATGCGATACGAACAGATAACAATTATTCGCATTATTACGCCCCAGTTCATTCTCATGGTTGAAGAGGGTCGCGCCATTCAGGGTTGAAGTACAACAGTTTTTGAAGACAAGTCTTATTGCTCATGCTAATTTATGATGTCCAAGATCTCGTCAAGGTCTATCCAGGACAATCTAAACCTGTGAATGATCCCATTACACTGCAAATTCACCAGGGTGAGATTTTCGGTATTTTAGGAGACAATGGCGCGGGCAAAAGTACTTTGGTCAAGCAGATGGTCAACTTGCTTCCGAGCAGTGCTGGAACGATCGCATTTTTAGGTAGATCGATCAACACTATTCCTCACATCGTGCAGTTGAATGTCGGCTATATGCCTCAAGAAAGTGGGGCAGTCAAAAATCTGACCATTGCAGAAAGTCTGTACTTCACCGCGCATCTCCGGGGGATGAGTCGGCGCGAGGCACACCAAGAATGCGATCGCCTGCTTGATCAATGGAAAATGACTGAATGGCGCAATCAATCTGCGGCTCGGCTTTCCGGTGGACAACTGCGATTACTGCGATTAGCCGTAGCAATGGCAGGTTCTCCTCCGATTCTCATCTTAGATGAACCCACGAATGATCTTGATCCACAGCGTCGTAAACTGGTGTGGGATAATCTGCGACAACTGAATCGAGAACAAGGAACAACAATTATTCTAATTACCCATGATGCGATCGAGGCAGAAAAGGCAATTCAACGGGTTGGAATCTTGCGGGCGGGAAAACTGGTGGCGATCGGTCGTCCGAGTGAACTGAAACGGCAAGTGGATCGATTGCTACGTTTGGAGCTATTCTTTGAGCCTGAAACTCCTCCTCGCTTACCACTGGAACTGAGATGAGATCGTCCTGCTCCAGGACATTGGCGCGTGTTCCTAGAATGGCATCAGGTCGAGCCAATTCTCAACAGCCTTGACCTTGCTCAGATTGATGATTTTCGTCTCTACTCTGCCACCTTAGAGGATCTCTATCTACACTATGCAAACCACTCGTAAACCGCTGCCATTCCTACTACAACTGTTCGATTTGCTGTGTATGGAGCTGAGCAATTGGCGCTGGTCGTGGCAGGTTATGGTGCTAACCGCCACAGTTAGTCCAATCCTAAGCATCATTGCGTTAGGCAGCTTTGCTTCCAGACAAGATGCTGAATCTCTGAATGCAATTTTCGCTGGTAGCTTAGTCATGTCTCTTATGTTCGGCAATTTAGAGAACGTCTCTTCTCGATTTGCTTATATGCGATTCTCTGGCGCACTAGAGTATTACGCCACACTACCAATTCGACGATCGCTGCTCGTGATTGCAGTTGTGCTATCTTTTTTTGTACTGTCATTTCCGTCTTTACTGGTCACGATTGGTTTTGGCGCATGGTTTTTACACCGACCATTGATGCTTCATCCGTTGATTCTGCTGGTCATTCCCTTATGCGTTTTTCCGCTAGCGGGAATTGGAGCAGCGATCGGGGCAAAGTGTCCGACTCCAGAAGTGGGAGGAGGATTAACGCTATTGGTGACGATGTTGGCATTGTTTATGGGTCCGGTTTTGTTGCCTGCTAGTCGCTTGCCAGAAGTTGTGCAGGGCATTGGATATCTAAGTCCCGCTACCTACGCTGCATCAGCGCTCAAACAAACGTTGTTAGAGCCAATGAGGCAACGCATTGTAATTGACTGCATTGCACTTACAGGATTCTCATTGCTAACTTTCTGGTTTGTGTCTCGTAAACTGATTTAACCGATGGTGATAGACTTCTTGAATCATTCACTTCAATTGCCCATAAAAATTAACGATAACAGTTGATTTGTTGTATTAATTGCTGCCGAATCGCAGCATCTTGTAGTGTTTGAACAATCTGTTGTGCTTGTGAAACTTGCCCGATTTGAGCATACTTTAACGCGATCGCCATCAAAAAACTACCGCGATCTTCATGGTCATCAACTACGAGCGGATTCTCACCTCCTCGTACTGCAATCGTTTTTGATTCGTTGCCTGGAATGGTGCGAGTGACTTGTAACGCCTGGTTTAACACATTCGCTGCCTGATTTGATTCACTTAATTGAATATAGCGATCGGCAACCGCTAAGAACCAACGTGCTTTGAAGACTGGATCATCCAAGCGACTCAGCGTGGTCAGTATTACCACAAAATTTCTTGCATTAATCGCTTTTTCCATTGCCTCATTCAGTTTTGCAAGTCGTTCGGATGGATCTGGGATTGCCTCAGCAACTTGAATTGCAGCTTGATAGTGATTAGCAAAAGTCAATTGTTCAGCAATACTTCTCAAGGTGTAGGAACGAGTAGAAATATCTGAAATTGCTTGTGCAACTGAAATTGTTTGGTTGAGAAGTCGGGTGGCTTGCTCTAATTGTCCTATGGTTAGATAAGCTTGGGCGATCGCTCCCAAGGTTCCGCTTTTAGTAGAAGCATCATCAATCTGATTCGCAAGTTGGATTGCCTGATTAAATAGAGCCGTTGATCGTTCATTTTGTCCTGATCGTTTCGCTTGTGCTGCAATAATCGCTAGCATACGCGGCTGAAAGCTAGGATCAGGATTCTTTTGTTGAGCAATTTCTAACGCTTGATCGAATGCTTTCGTTCGCACCAATTCTTTTAAGATGGGAGGAAGCAGACGATCGCGCCAACTGGCAAAGCTGGGTGGAATTTGCTGTGTAATTTGCAAAGCAGCATCATAACGATTCGCTGCGATCGCGCGTTCTGCAATTTGGGCTTGTACCTCAACACAATCAATAGGGACTTTCTCTTGTGGCTGAATTGTTTGAGTGATTCGTAGCGCATAATCATAGCGCCCGCTTTGAGTTGCTTGATCGATTAACTGCTGTCTTGCAGTGTTACGGCTCCCTGGTTCAGAAATTGCTTCTAATACTTTAATCGCTTGTGTTAAGCGAATTTCAGCTTGATTGTTTTGCTCAGATTTAGCATAGGATAGTGCGATCGCTGCTAATGCCAAAGCTTTTACAACCGGATCAGTAATTGTTTGAATCGTTTCATCTGCCGTTGTCACCAAGCCACCTGCTTCAATATAACGGAGCGCGACATTCGCGATGACCTCGTTTACGTTCTGTGTCGATCGCGCTGTTGTAACGGCTTGTGCATAAAGTTGCCTAGCTCGCTGAGGCTGTAAACCCGTTGATCGTCCGGCTAGTGTTGCTAGGGCGGTTGCTTTTTGATCAGCTTGTGATAGGGTTTGCAGGAGTTCTAGGGCACGATCAACCTGCCCTGTTTCGCTATATCGGTTTACAATTGTCAGAATCACTAGCGGATGGTAGTTTGGCACCTGGATTAAGCGGGCGACTTCTAGAGCGCGATCGAGTTGACCCAAACGGGCATAAAGGCTGGCAATTCGATCTAGGGCGTTTGCTTTGCAGTAGGGATTGGAATGATTGACGGTTTGAGCGAGTTGAAGTGCCCGGTCCAAAAACGGGGGGACGCTATAAATTTGTTTTGCATTGAGATAGGCTTCAGCAATATTGCTGACAGCGATCGTCTGCAACTCTACTCCCTGAATCGTGTAGCTGGTGGTTGCAGCATATCCAAGAATGCTACTGCTGCGATCAATTTGTCCTAACTGAGTAAAGTAATTGGCAAGCGCAACGAAAGTACGAACTTTAGAGGCGCTATAACTACTGCTGAGAGATTTATTCGTTTCATTTGCAGTAGACAACACAGCTAAGGCAGCTTGAGGAGTTTGAGCGGGGACAGCTCGCATCAGTCGTTCTAATGGACTCGTGTAGGCAACATTCTCGCCTAAACTGCCGACGAGTCGTTCCAATAAGTTAATCTTAGTAGAGGAATTCGGCATTGCCTGTATTTGCTGGAGTGCCCGAACGAGCAATTGAGAAGCAGCATCAAGTTGACCACTAGCGATAGTCTGCTCTGTTTGTTCAAAAACAGCATTTAACAGCGCTGCTTCGGCTTGCTGCCTTTCTGCCTGACAACTAGAAGTAGAGGCATTAGGTGTAGATTGTCCTAGCGTAAGGGCAATTGCAGTCGATGGCTGTAATGTCTCACTCGCGATCGAGATGCTTAGACACAGAAACGCAACGACTTTTGTTAAAACTCTATCAGCTTTTAATTGAATCATCTCTTTTCTTCAGGGAGTAAGTTGCCAAACGCGGATTATGTCGCCCTCTTCATCAGTGTTGAGGAAAAATCGACCGTCCGGGCTGAAGCGCAACTGTTGACGACTAGGAGAATTGGCAGGGAGGTTATGAAGCAGGCGATTTGTGCTGAGGTTCCATAAACGGATGTGGTTGTAGTAGCCGATCGCTAATGTTCGACCATCGGGGCTAGTCGCAATGGATTGAGGTGAAATTCCTCGAAATAGAGTACGATCAAGCCGCCCGGTTCTGGCATTCCACCGTTTGACAGAACCATCACCATAAGCGACGATCAGCCACTCCGCATCAGGGGTGAGCGCAATTGCTATCGCTTCCACAGTAGCGCCGATTGGCAACGTGGCAACAACTTTTCGGGTACGAAGATCCCAAACTCCCGCTGTGCCATTCATGCTGGCAGATGCGAGCGTATAACTATCCGAGGTGATCATCCATAAATTTGCCCAATTGCCCAGAATTAATTGTTCTTGTTGCTGGGTTTTGAAGTTCCATAAGGTGATGTTGAAGTCTCCACCTGTCCCTGTTGCATCTATCAGTGTTTGTCCATCACGGGTCAAGGTGACAATCCCTGCACCACGAGTGCGAGCTGGAAACAGGGATCGCACACCTCCTGTTTGAGGATCTCGGAGTTGAATTCTACCAATAGAATCAGCAGTCACTAGGGTTTTGCGGTCAGGTGATAAGAAAGCAGCGGTAAACCAATCATCTGGATTCTCCGCAGCAAAGCTAAGTTGTTGTTGACCCGATCGCCAATTCCACAACCGAACGGCTTTATCTTTGGTGCTGCTCGTTGAGATCAACGTTTGCCCGTCACAGCTAAACGTCATGCCATAGACAAAACCAGTATGTTCCTTCAATTCTTGCACTAGCTTCGGACGAAAATTAGTCGGTAATGGCGGGTAGAAAAACTGCGGACACGAAGAGGATGACTGAGATCGAGCAGATGGCGCAATCATCAATCCAACGAGAACTGCGATCGTGAGTGACTGAGTAAGCAATTTACGTTTCATGAGAAACTTTTGAGGAATTAAACAATGCAATTACAACGATTTAGTAAACAGTTGGGAAATGTTGCCGCGAAATTGTGACTTTGGGCAGTCAGTTCGATCGCCACAAAGCATATTTGCCACAAAGGTACGATCGTCGATCCATTTGAAGCTTGCTAAATCAGCAGTTGCAGCCGTTTGTTCAAACATCCTCGTTTCTTTAGTTTGCACATCGAGAACAACAAACCAAGAAACGCCTTCCATTGATTCTGCAAATACTGCATAGCGTTCATCGGCTGACCACTCTACCCACTCTTGCCCCCCGTACTTGGCGATGCTAATTTTCTCGATCGTTCCTGACTGTCGATCGAGCAGAAAAACAGCCCAACAGAGTCCGGTTTCATTCGTTGGGCTTTCACAAGCTCTAATCACATTAAATCGACCCGATGGAGAAGGATTAGAAACGATCAAGCGTTGAGCATAGGTAACATTCCCGTTACTGACATAGCTAACCGGAATCTCTTTGAGCAAAACATTGTTTCGGTACAACAGCTTCCCATCGTTTGTAAAAGTCAAGCCCTGCATCGATTCGCCCTTTAGTACCGTTGTCCATCGCTGTATTCCCAAATCTTTTGAAGCGGCTGA
Organism: Cyanobacteria bacterium FACHB-63; assembly: GCA_014695255.1. GTDB lineage: Bacteria > Cyanobacteriota > Cyanobacteriia > Leptolyngbyales > Leptolyngbyaceae > Leptolyngbya. The sequence goes on along the minus strand of JACJNX010000131.1, from coordinate 16,589 downwards.
ACTAGCAACGACGGCGGGAGGAATGGCTTTAGGCTGTGCATTTCCTGACGGTTCAGTTTTTGTACAGCTAGCGATCGCACTACTTAGCATCAGCCAACTTGCTAAAAGAGCAATGTAAGCTTGTTTTTTGCGACTGACCATTTGATGTTGTCCTCTATCGTTCACAGTAAATCAATGCGGCTATCGTGAATCCAACAGTTGCGATAGCTTCGCTACACGGGTACGTGCTCGCGGTTATAGAACCAGGATTCACCATTACGATCGACGCGACGGTCATCAATATGAATAGATGAATTTCCCGAAAAACGGCTCACGACTCGACCCCAAGGTGAACTCCGGCAGTTTGTTTGCTCTCGATCATTGCCTGCAATTTTTCCGAGTCGAGGAAAGATATCTGCACCGTTGGGTAAGTTTTCATTCTCGTGATAGATATTATCTAATGGTATATTTTTAGCGCTGCGGAGGGATTGAGAGACCGCAGGCAGTTGAACCAGCGCGATTAGCGCGAACACGTACCCGTGTAACGAAGTTATCGCAAGCTGCAAAGCACACGCTAGTTCTAAAAGGGAGCCGTTCCAGAAAAGTTTCGCAAAACAAACTCTGAATTTTTGCTGCATGATGATTTTCACTAAACCAGAAACCGGAAAAATGCTTAGTTAGTGAAGCTTCAGTCCAACTGCTGAAATTTCCTGATTAACGACACAGTTTGGAAATGATAGGCTTGTGTAGAAAAATGATTGCACAGCCCCGAACCTGATAGGGCACAATCATGACTAAGGTCATGAGTTGAGGTAGTTATTTTCTGGTTACGATTAAGAAGAATCTGAATCCTTGCTGCTTGTTTTGCTTTAGCCAGAGATGAAATCAACCTCGCTAGTCTTGCCGTATTCACTCCGTCAAACTCTTCGCTCTGTCGATTGGGTACTGATTGCTGTCAGTTCATTATTAGCCTTCCTCAGCAATTACTATGGCGTGTATGATTGGCAGACTCAAGCGCAATTAGCGGGATTTCACGGAGTTTTTCTCTGCCTTAGCTTCATGCCTCCACTCCAAGCTCCCCTATGGAAGCGCCGTTGTTACGTTTGTCTTTGCATGGCTGTTTTCGTGATAGCAGCAGTTTGTAATTTTCGGTTCGAGTTGTTGATGTACTGGACGATCGCGAAAAGCTGCCTGCTGATTCCCTTACGAGAAGTCATGGCTGCAACTTTGCTGCTAGGAATGGGCTATCTTGCAGGGTTGACTTGGAGTTTACCGCAACGCCTCGATCGTACCCTTGCAATGATTGCAAGACAAGGGGTAATGGAGTATTTCGCGCCAGTGAAACTGATGTTTAATCATTTTGTGTTTTATCTGGGTGCAAGCTCATTTGCGATCGTTGTGGGGTATCTCATGCTGGCAGAACGAAAAAGCCGCCTGCGGGCAGAGACTCTTACCCAGGAAGTTGAACAATTAGCAGCAACCCTCGAACGCAATCGCATTGCTCGTGATATTCACGATTCGCTCGGTCATAGCTTGACTGCGTTGGGGATTCAGCTAGAAGTTGCCCAAAAACTGCGAGAATCCAATCCAAACCAAGCATTACAAGCTCTAGACACAGCAAAACTACTTGCAGATGATTGTCTTCAGGGGGTGCGGTTAGCCTTGCATACGCTGCACCGACCGTCATTTGATTTGCAGCAATCCCTGATGTCACGATTAGAGCAAATCCAGCGACAGCAATCTTTCCAAATCGAGATCAGATTGAACTTCCCGCCCTTGCCATTATCCACGAGTCATCACTTGTACTGCATTGTGCAAGAAGGATTGACGAATATTCAGAAGCACGCCAATGCAACCTGTGTCATTGTACGATCACACTTCAGTAACGAGGAAGTTACGATCGAGCTGATCGATGATGGCAATGGCTTTCAACCCGATGAACCTCATGCTGGATTTGGACTGCGCGGAATGCAGGAGCGAGTCCAGCTCCTGGGTGGACAGTTGCTGATCAAAACAGCGCCTGGACAGGGAACCGTCATTCATGTTGCAATTCCAAGGTGAGCGTTATGATTCGAGTCTTACTGGTGGATGATCAGCCTATCTTTCGACAAGGGTTAGCCGCTTTGCTCTTGCTAGAACCTGACCTAGAGATTGTGGGACAAGCACAGCATGGACAGGCAGCGATTACGCTTGCGGCTCAACATCAACCGGATGTAATTTTGATGGATGTTCGAATGCCTGTGTGTGACGGTGTAGAAGCCACGCGAGAAATTCATCAGCGCTATCCCTGGATGCGAATTTTAGTGCTAACAACCTTTGATGAGGATGACTATATTCTGCGATCGCTACAAGCTGGGGCGTACGGCTATCTCTTAAAAAGTACCCCGTCGCCCCAAGTTGCTACGGCAATTCGCAATCTTTACCAGGGTCATAGTCAACTTGGACCGACGATCGCGCCGAAAGTGTTTGCTCAACTCAACTTAGGTTCGACGGTGTTGCGAGTCGAGCAACCGAACTTCAGTGAACGGGAACAAGAAGTATTATCGCTGATTGTTGAAGGCAAAAGTAATCGCGAGATTGCTCAAACGCTTCATCTGACGGAGGGAACCGTGAAGAACCATGTTACCCGAATCTTAAATCAGCTAGCATTACGCGATCGAACTCAAGCTGCATTATGGGCACAACGCCATTGGCGACCCTTATCCAAAGATGAAACGAGGTGAAGTTGCACATCCACTCTCAATCAAATTGGATACTGCTGGCGAAACATTATTTGGTGTTGCATAATAGAGGGAGGAATTGGGATGAGTTCTAATGCAATGTCCAGAATGCCAATCGGCTCACATCCGTAAGAACGGAAAGAGAAGAGGGAAGCAAAATTACATGTGTCAGTTGTAGCCTCAATTCATTGATCGCTATAATGCGCCCCAAGGATACAGTGATGACATCAAGCAGCAATGCTTACGCCTGTATGTCAATGGCATGGGCTTTCAAGGCATTGAACGCGTTACAGGTGTTCACCATACAACTGTCATTTGCTGGGTTAAACAAGTGGGAGAACACCTGCCTGATGCTTATGCTCCAGAACAGACCCCGCAAGTTGGAGAACTCGATGAACTCGAAACATTTGTGGGAGCTAAAAAAACAAAACTTGGTTGTGGACGGCAGTAGACCACTTTAGAGCAGGCATCTTAGGTTGGGTGTTAGGTAGACCTAGTGCAGAGACGTTTGCACTGCTGTGGGCAACTGTTAGAGCATGGCAGTGTTATTTCTATGTCACCGATGGTTGGAGGGTCTATCCAAGATTTATCCCACCGGGAGATCAGATTGTGAGCAAAACCTACATGACACGAGTCGAAGGTGAAAATACGCGATTGCGGCACTATCTCGCCCGATTACATCGCAAAACATTGTGCTATTCCAAATCAGAAGAAATGCTGAGACATTCAATCCGCTTGTTACTTCACTACTTGAGATTTTGGGATATCCCAATTCCTGCTTGATTCCTCCCACTATTCAGCAACGCTAGAATTTTATCCTTGAGTATCCTTGGTTGAGAATTGTGACCTGAGTCTGCACTCAAATTGGCATTTTCTGATTGACTAAACTAGAGATCGCTTGAACAAGCGTATCTGGCTCGACGGGCTTTGAGACATGCTTTTGAAATCCTGCTGCGATTGCTTGTTGTTGATTCATCTCCCCAGCATAAGCCGTTAGCGCGATCGCCAGAACTTGTCCCCCTTGCTCTGGTGCTAGCATTCTTACCTGCTGAATCAGCATATAGCCATCCATATCCGGCATGCCAATATCGCTGAGTAGAACGTCTGGCCTTGCTTGAGGCACAATGAGCAGTGCTTCGTAACCTGACGTAGCAGCTATGACCTCCGCCCCTTGCTGTTGCAACAGAAATACCACGAATTCCCGCGTATCGGTTTCATCATCCACGACCAGAATCTTAATGCCATTCAAATTCAGTGCTTGCTCAGATAAGTGCTCATCTTGGTTGGCTTCCCCGAGAGTTGGTATGAGTGGAAGCCGAACGGTGAAGGTTGCCCCTTGCCCTTCACCCAGACTTTCAACGCTAACTGACCCTCCGTGAAGTTCGACCAAGTGACGCACGATCGCCAGTCCTAATCCTAGTCCGCCAAACCTGCGGGTCGTTGTCGCATCTGCTTGACGAAAATAGTCAAACACGTGGGGCAGAAAGTTGGGAGAAATACCTTTTCCAGTGTCGCTCACCTTAATTTGAGCGTGATTATCCATTTGTTCTAATCGCACTTCAACCTGTCCACCTGTGGGCGTGAACTTCACTGCATTAGAGAGCAAGTTCCATACCACCTGCTGTAAGCGGGTTGCATCACCTCGGACCTGTCTAACCTGAGGATCAAAAACTGTCTTTACCCGAATTGACTTTGCTTCTGCTGCAAGTCGCACGGTCTCGATCGCCGATTGGATGATTGCCGTGAGATGAACAGAACTATTATTCAGACTGAGTTTTCCTTGCAGAATCCGAGAGACATCGAGCAAGTCTTCAATCAGCTCTGATTGTAATTTAGCGTTCCGTTCAATAGTGGCGATCGCTTGAGCGGTTTTAGCAGCATCAAGATTGCCATCTTTCAGAAGTTTTGCCCAACCAAGAATGGGGTTGAGCGGTGATCGCAGTTCATGAGATAGCACCGCTAGAAATTCATCCTTAATTCGATTGGCGTTTTCTGCGGACTCTCGTGCAGCTTGTTCTTGTGTCAACAATCGAGTGCGTTCGGCTTCAAGTTGTTTGAGTTCAGTAATGTCGGTTGAGGTGCCATACCATTTGTGAATTTGGCCGTGTTCATCTTGAATCGGCGTTGCACGAGCGAGAAAGTACCGGAGACTGCCGTCTGGTTGAATTAAGCGGAATTGGGATTGATAGGAGGATTTGGTCTTCTGAGCGTGGGCAAAGTCATCCTGGAGCTGTTGTCTATCTTCAGGATGAATCACCTGTTCCATCAATGCTTGCTTGCGGCTTTGCTCTAGACTCAGTCCGGTATATTCGATCCAGCGATCGTTGATGAACTCTAAATAACCGTCAGCTCCAGAAATCCAGACAATTTGAGGCATCGCATTGGCAAGATGGCGCAGTTCAGCTTCGCTCTGATGGAGTTCGTCAATTGCTCGGGTATGTTCAATCAGCGACCAGAGGCGGGCAACAAATTCTCGTAGTAGTGAAACTTCATCTGCTTGCCAGTTCCGTGTCGTTTTACTGTTAACGGCAAGTGTTGCGACCCAGTGCCCCTCATAAACACAGGGAACAGCGACAAAGGCACGAATATGCAGAGAGAGCATATTATCGGCGAAGGGCGCAGTATAAGGATAGGTGGTGACATCTGAAACAACAGCAGGTTGCCCTCTGCGAAATAGGTCTACCAGATCAGGCAAAATAAAATTTGAGACTTGATAAGTTCCAACTAAGCTTGGCAACTCCTGTTTGCACCAATCTTGCTCAACAATCGCGACGCCTTCTACCCAATTGATTCTGTCCCACAGACAGCGATCAACATTGAGATACTCACCCAGCATCCTGATAGCTTCCCCTGCCATGGCTTCAGCAGAGGAAAGTTGGCGTAACCGTTGATCGAGTTGATTCAGAAATTGATTATTGAGTTCGGCCCGTTTGCGATCGGTAATATCTCGCTGAGTGCCCCAAGCTCGTATCAGTTTTCCATCTTCCACAATCCCAATCAAGTTATTCAAGAAGATCTTTGAGTTCCCTTGTTGATCAACCTCATAAGATTCAGCATCCGTTAGCCGATAGTTCGCCCGAATAAAGGCACGTAAATACTCCAGGTTGCGCGGGTCGGATGGTACTAAGAAATTAGATAGCCTCATGTCGATGAGGTCTTGAGGAGAGGCAACTCCATACATCTGTGCCACCACCTGGTTGCCCTCTGCTAAATAACCGTGTTGATAAAAATGTTGAATCTGCTCCTCCTCAGAAAAGTCGCTCGACAGAGGCTGCTCAAGTTCAAGGCACCAAATCCCTTCGGAACTTTGCTGCACGAAGGCCCGATAGCGTTCTTCACTGCGCTGAAGGGTTTGAGCGGTCTCCCGTCGCAGTCGGGCCAATTTTAAGGTTGCCTCCACCCGTGCTAGCAGTTCACGGGCTGAAAAGGGTTTGGTCAGGTAATCATCAGCTCCTGCTGTGAGTCCTTCAATGCGAGCCTCTTCCCCCGCACGAGCCGATAGCATGATCATGGGCACTTCCCTAGTTTGCGGCTCAGAGCGGAGCGCTTGCAGTAAACCAAACCCATCAAGTCTAGGCATCATGACATCGGTCAGAACCAAGTCTGGAACCTGTTGGTGAATAGCAGCTAATGCCGCGGCTCCATCCGACACAGCTTCGACCTCATACTGCTGATTTAACAACCGCTTGACATAATTGCGCATGTCTGAATTGTCATCAACCAAAAGAATTCGAGCAGTTTGAGTGTTTCGAGGACCAAAGGTTGAAGTTTGAATAAACGACTCAGATGTTAAGTCTGAACTCAAAACGGTAGCGCCTTGTGATTCCCGCAGGGTAAACTCAGCCCCTTCCGGCAGCCATTGCAAAGCTTCTTCTAGATAGGAGTTGGCGCTTAGTGCCGTTGAAGCCCAAGCCCGAGTCGCACCGATTCGGGCTTGGGGCAAATGAGCCGTTCCGGTTGGGATAGAGATGGTAAAACAGGTACCTGCTCCCTCAACACTGGTGACATCGATCGTGCCTTGATGGAGTTTAACCAGTTCTTGGACAAGAGACAACCCAATCCCTGATCCTTCAATGCTGCGCCCCTTCGCTCCTTCAACCCGATGAAATCGTTCAAACAAATGCGGTAACTCTGCGGCAGGAATGCCAATTCCTGTATCTCGCACAACTAAATTTACCCAATCGTCTGCCCACTGCAAGCAAACCGAAATTTCTCCTGCGAACGTGAACTTAAAGGCATTTGACAGCAAGTTGAAGACAATCTTCTCCCACATTTCTCGATCGACACACACCGCCTCAGGTAGGGGTGGACAGTGTACCAGGAGCTTCAGTTTTGCTCGTTCGATCGCGGATCGAAATACGGATGCCAGTTCTGTGGTAAAGGCAGCTAAATCAATCGGCTCATAGGATGCTTGCACTCGTCCGGCTTCAATGCGAGAAAAGTCAAGTAGGGTATTGACCAGTTTCAACAGTCGCAACCCATTGCGCTGCACCATTTCAATTCGCGCTTGCTGATTTGCAGATAGGGGTTCGTTTGGGTCACTCAACGCATCTTTAAGCGGTCCCAACATTAACGTGAGAGGTGTGCGAAACTCGTGACTGACGTTACTAAAAAAGACGGTTTTGGCGTGATCGAGTTCGGCTAATGCTTCCGCCCGTTTTCGTTCTGCTTCGTACGCCTCAGCATTGGCGATCGCAGTTGCCACATTACTGGCAACTAGGTCAAAAAATCCTCGGTATTCATCATCAAATTCCCGACGAGGACTAATACCAAGCACCAAAAAACCTGCTAATTGCCCTTTTTGTCCAGCTTGAGCAATTGGCAGAACGAGTGCAGATCGCGAAGGCTCATCCCATGCTCCGCCCGATATCGCTCCAAATGTCTGAATTAATTCATCAACCAGTTCAGCTTCCCCTGTTTTTTGGACTTGGGCAAGCTTCCAACTATCCTGGTCTTGGGTTAAATCAACCTGTTCCAAACTAGCAGTTGTGCTAGCATCTAGCCTCACCGCTTCAATCAAACGAGCTTGCTTTCCATCCTGCTCGATCAGATATAGCAAAGCAAAGGGAATATCGTAAGGATTGTCGGCAAGGGTAGCCATCGCAATCCGACAGGTTTCTCCAACCGACTTGGCTTCTACGGTATTTGCTGCCAGCTCCCGCAAAGTACTCAGCCGCCGCTCACCAACGACTCGTCGGGTTGTTTCCGTCACGGCTGTAAACGCCCCACCAACCTCACCTGATTCCAAAAATATTGGGCTATAGGAGTAAGTGAAGTAAGCTTCTTCTGTATATCCGTACCGATCAACAAGCAGCAGCATATCGTCAGACCAGGTTGCCTGCGCTGTTTCCAAAACACTATGAAGCTGCACGCCAATAATGTCCCAGATTTCTGCCCACACCTCCCGTCCTGGCTTGCCTAAAGCCTTTGGGTGTTTGGTACCTAGAATCGGTCGCCAAGCATCGTTATAGAGCAACACCAAGTCCTTGCCCCACCAGATGACCATGGGAAAGCGAGAGTTTAGGCAGATATTTACAGCTGTTTTTAAGCTGAGTGGCCAATCCAAAACCGGACCTAGCAGAGTTTGCGACCAATCGAGCGATCTCATCAGCATTGCCATTTCACTGTTGCCTACAAACAGTTGTTCTGTTGCTTGCCAAGGCTGGGGCATCCCTTGCTCTCTCCTCTGTACCAATACTTAAATGGGCAATCTTCGTGGCGAACTCTATTGTTTTAACAGGAATCAGAGATCAAATTTTAACCCTCGGAGAGTGCCCTCAGTTACTCTGCCTTTTATTTACCTGCATAGTCCCTAACCAGGGCGAACTAAGTGCGCGATCGCCTGAACCAACTCCTCAGGTTCAATGGGCTTTGAGATATGCTTCTGAAATCCTGCTGCGATTGCGTGTTGTTGATTTATCTCCCCAGCATAAGCCGTTAGCGCGATCGCTGGAACTTGTCCACCTTGTTCGGGGGCTAATGTTCTCACCTGCTGGATCAGCATGTAGCCATCCATACCCGGCATACCAATATCACTTAGCAAGACATCAGGCTTGACTTGAGGTAGAACAACCAGTGCTTCGTAGGCTGAAGAGACGGCGGTCACCTGTGCGCCTTGCTGTTCCAATGTGAACGCTACCAATTCTCGTGTATCCGTTTCATCATCCACGATTAGAATTTTGATGCTTTTCAAATCGAGAGCCTGCTCAGGAGATTGCTCATCCTGGTTCGCTTCGGGTGGAGTTGGCATCACCGGAAGCCGGATGATAAAGGTTGCTCCCTGCCCTTCTCCTGGGCTTTCAGCCCTCACTGTCCCTCCATGCAGCTCGACCAGGTACCGCACGATCGCCAGTCCCAATCCCAGTCCACCGAACTCTCTAGTGGTTGACCCATCCGCTTGACGGAAGTAGTCAAACATATAGGGGAGAAAGTCAGGCGCAATTCCCCGCCCAGTATCGCTCACCGTGATATAAGCGTATGAGTCGAGGCGTTCCAACCGAATACTGACCTGTCCGCCTGGGGGTGTGAACTTCACGCCATTGGAGAGAAGATTCCAAAACACCTGCTGCAACCGAGTGGGATCACCGGCAACTAGCCCAATATCGAGTGCAAGGCTTGCCTCTACTTTGATTGATTTGGCTTCTGCTGCCAAGCGCACAGTTTCGATTGCTCCCAAAATGGTGGCAGCAAGATTGACCGGAGCTACATCGAGGCTTATCTTACCGCTCAAAATGCGAGACACATCTAGCAGGTCTTCGATTAGTTCCGATTGCAGCTTGGCATTACGCTGAATCGTTGCCAAGGCATGAGCCGTTTTGGCTTCATCCAGCTTTTTGTTTATCAGCAGATTAGCCCAACCGAGAATTGGGTTGAGGGGCGTTCGCAACTCATGGGATAACACAGTCAGAAACTCGTCCTTGACGCGGTTCGCCCGTTCGGCTTCCTCCCGCGCAGCTTGTTCTTGGGCTAGGAGTTGTTGGCGTTGGGCTTCAGCTTGTTGCTGCTCAAGTAGGTCAGCCGCCTGACGCGCTAGCAAATCAAGAAATCGCAGTTCACGTTCGCTGGGTCGGTGGTGGGTACGCCAGTGGGTTGAAACCATACCGATTAGTTTACCCGAACGGGAAATGAGCGGTGTTGACTGAGCCGAGAGCAAGCCAGACTCAACATGCATGCGTCGATAGCCTTTCGGGTCATCGCTCTCTGGTACATCAAAATCAACGAATGCTCGCTCACCAGTTGCCAGAGCAATAGCACAGGAGGTGTTGAAACTGGTATCAACGCGAGCGAAATGACCAGCCATGCTCGGATCAAAGCCTCGTGTGGCAAGCAACAGCAGTTCTTGGGTTGCCGGATCAAGAACTTGAAACGAGCCAGCATCTGACCGCATGAGTGCAATCGCCGTTGCCACAATCTCGTCGTAAAGCACCTGAGTGTCAGCTTCAGTCGTGAACCGTGCGCTCAATCCACGCAGCAGTTGAGCATCTCTGAGGTCTGCGGCAATCGCGGCTTCGGCTTGTTTGCGATCGAAAATATCAATGACAGAACCAACGTATCCCTTAAACTGTCCATCTGCCCCAAACCAGGGACTTGCAGCATCGATTACCCAAATATATTCACCATCTTTGCATTGCAATCGGTACTCCAGGCGGAATGCCTCTTGCCGCTGATTCGCATCCAGGAAAATGCGCTCAGCCTCCTGACGGTCCTCTGGGTGGGTTCGCTCCAACCAGCCCGAGCCTAAGCCAGATTCTGGTGTTTGCCCAGTAAAGTCATACCAACTTTGGCTGAGATAGGTGCAATAGCCCCTGGGGTCAGTGACCCAGACCATAAAGGGCGCATGGTCTGCCATGTTGCGAAACTGCTCTTCGCTGTCTCGCAGGGCGACTTCCATCCGTTTGCGCTCAGTAAAGTCAACCGCAGCGCCGTAAATGACCTGTTCGTCTGGGTGGGCCTGAGCATTCCAGAGTAGCCAGCGGTAGGAACCATCTTTGTGGCGGTAACGGTTTTCAAAGGAACGGGTCTCCTTGCCAGAGAAAAGACTGTTGATTTCTGCAATCGAGGAGTTGATGTCGTCCGGGTGAACAAACTCAGTCCAGGGACGGGAAGTCATTTCATCGGCTGTCCAGCCAAGCAGCCGTTCAAAGGAGGGGCTAATCCAATGGAAATACCCGTCTATGCCTGTGATGACTAGGAAATCTGAACCGACGGCAAGAAACCGTTCGCGGTCCTGCTCAGCCTTTTTGCGTTCCGTGATGTTGGTAAAAAGAATGGCGAACTTATGTCTGTGGGTTTCCCCGATGCAAAAGGCGTTGACATCAAACCAACGGTTCATGGCGAGCGATTGCTGTTCAAATCGAGCCGGTTCTCCAGTCTGTACAACGCGGCCATAAAGCTCAAACCAATAGGTTTCAAGATCCGGAACTTGTTCCCGCGCGGTTTTGCCTACCACGTTCTCCAGTCCTGTCAGCATTTCAAAGACTGGGTTGACCTCAAGGAAGCGGTAATCAATGGGTTCACCATTCTCGGCAAATAACATTTCGCAAACGCAGAAACCTTCGTCGATCGACTCAAACAATAGACGATATTTTGCTTCTGATTCGCGTAAAGCTGCTTCAGCACGGGCGCGTTCAAGTCGTGGGAAGATCCGGTTTGAGATTTCTTCAATCAATCCAATTTCATCGTTTCGCCAGTTGCGTGGACGCGAGTCGCAGATGGCAATGTAATGGGTCCACCTGCCATGGCAGTGAAATGGGACCGTGACAAATGAGCGCATATTGAGCGCAGCATAACCTGATGCATGAGTGCGCGGGTCAATCTGCGTGTTGCGGACAACAACCGTCTCTCCGGCACGGCTTGCCCGCTCGAATTCTTCGCTCAAATATTCCCTGAGCCGAAATGTGCCGACTGTGCTTGGTACATCCATGCTGTTCCAGCCGTGATGAACGGTCACCTCGCCTCGCGCTTCGTCAACATCGGTGAAGTTACAGGTGGTGATTTGCAGATAGCTGCCAATTTTTGCGCCAACCACTTGCATAATTTCATCGGCTGTTGAAAGGCGAGAGAAGTCATTGGCGATTTCGCCTAGGAAAGCAAGATTCGCTTCGCGGCGTTTGCGTTCGTCTTCAATACGCTTGCGATCAGAAATATCCTGAACGATGGCAACCATACGAAGCGGATTACCGTTTGCGTCATGAATGACATTGCTGATAACATTCACCCACACGATGCTGCCATCCTTGCAGATGTATCGCGTTTCCGATTGGGACTTGTCCGTTATTCTTCCTGCTAAATCTTGGTAACGTTTGCGATCGCGCTCACGGTCCTCTGGGTGATTGAGGTCGTCAACCGTCATCGTCAGCAATTCGCTTTCGCTGTATCCAGTAATCTGGCAGAGCGCAGGATTGACGCGCAGCAAGCGGCGAGTTTTGGCATCGGCTTGTGCTTTGCCGCTGCTGCTCGCGTTGAACATTGCCCGGAAATTTTCTTCCGATTCGCGTAAGGCTGCTTCCGCCTGTTGGCGTTGCGCTTCGATCTGCTTGCGCTCTGTTATATCCCGCGAGATACACAACAACCGTTCGACTTGCCCATCTACCCCTCGGACTGGTGTCAGCTTAACATCCCACCATTTCGGCTCGCCCGCCAGGGTGGGGCAATAGCCTTGAAAACTGCCAACTCCACCTGCTTTTGCTGCCTCTAGAGCCTTTAGGGCGGCTTGCCTGTCATCCCCTTGCCAAAACTCGATCCAGGAACGGTTGAGAACCAGTGCTAGATCCTCAATGCCAATTAAGGCTTGCCCCCTTGGATTCATATACAAGAGCCGTCCTGACAAATCCAGGATCTTGAGGCAGTCGTCGCTGCTGTTGAAAATCTGCTGATTCAATGCCTCACTTTGGAGCAATGTCCCTTGCGGTCGTTCTTGCTCTGTATGGGCTTTCTGTCCTCGTTGTGGTGTGTCCTCAGCTTGCTGACCCAACAGCTGAATACTTTGGAGGGCAGCAGCGGCAAACCCTGCCAAACTCGTCATTAATCGCTGATCCTCAGGGTCAAATTGGCGTGCCTCGTCATGGGAAAGAAGCCAAAGCGTGCCCAGGGGTTGATGGTTGACGCATAGCGGAATTACCAGTTCTTCGACAATTGGAAATTGTGGATGGTGCAGATAGGTGAAACAGCGTTCAGGATAAGCATATAGTTGAGGTTGATTCGTGCGAAGCGTCGTGCCACACGGACTAAAATTGCCAGGGATGATGGTTCGCTCTAAATCTGCGAAGGCCCCTACGATCGCCACCCAGTGAAAGACTGATTCACCATTAGATGCAGTTTTTAGGGAGCTGACTCCGGCGGTACCCGCTTGGCAGTGATTAAGCACAACCCCGACAAGGGTTTTGAGCATCGTCTTGGGGTCGTCCATTAGCTGTTGAGCAAGAATTTGCAGCGATTGAACGTCTGCTACCAAACCGGACCGTTGAGATGGACGACCTTCAAACACGGCTGTTACTCGGACATCTTCTTCAGTGATGCCTTGAGTGCTATCTTGAGATGAACCATTGTGGGAAGAAACAGAGTGGTTTTGGCAGCGATCAGTCATACAGTCTCCGTCCTCACCCTGAAAAGTATTTGGTGCGCACATTACCGAAATTACCCATCTGGCGCAGCAAGTGCCCAATCTGCTTCAATGCGAGCACGTGTCTGTGTCGCGGAGCTATCGGCAATGGCTTTGTTCTCTTGTTCTCCCAAGAATTGACGCTTTGATATGGAATTTCTAGCAACGCAGCAACCTTAGCTTGTGGAAGGTCTAGACGTTGAAATGTTGTTCGTGCTAGAACTGCTAGTTTGGCTGGATTGATTTCTTTGAAGTTGCGCTTTGCGCTAATTGCAACCATGAAGCATAAAATACAACATTCTGATTAGCTATATCACAGGGACGGATAATTGTTCGTCCTCCATGGGGCGTAAAGGCTTTCTATTCAAGACTTTTCCTACTAAGGAAACTTTTGACAGAAATAAACATTCAGAAATAAATATTGAACTTATGAGCGAAAGAGGAGCGTGGTGCTTTTCGGAGCAGACTCGCGTGTTCAAAAATCAGCCTTAATGATTTTTTACAAATACTTAATGGTTATACACTTACAAAGTTGCTCCGTGTATAGGTTTCTTGCTCCTTGAATTCCCTCTTCTTAAACTATGAAGCTGTGTCCAAAAAGCTTGAAGAGTTTGGTTCTTCTAAAGGTAGATCCAAGAAGCTTGGCAAGGGAATAAATGTGATTCCTGCTCTTGAAGTAAGCCAAAACTGGCGTTTTTTGCTATTGATAGGACATTCCAAGATGCAGTAGGTAAGCTAAACTAGCAAGTGGATAAGCAAATATACTGTGTTCGCTGCCTCTGGGAGTCCTTGCTCGTCAGACAGGGAAAAATTAGTTTGCCAATTTCTCACACTTGCCTTTGAAATAAATTCCCATCCATGCAGACCAGTCAGCAACTTGTGACAGAGATCGAAGAGAAGTTTGGGTTTTTCCCACCTTTCTTTTCCCCAGCCTTACAGACTCCCCAGGTGTTAGAGAATTTATGGCAACAAACCTGCTCAACCTACGTTGACAATCCACTTCCTGCTCTATTTAAGGAGAAGTTGTCCGCTTATCTGTCACGCTTCTGTCCGGTTCCGTACTGCCTGGTATGTCACAGTTGCTCATTACGGGAATTAGGGATGCAAGCGCGGGAAATACTAGCCCTGCTTGAGATGACTCCTCCAGGACGGCAAGAGGTAGAGAAGCATCTTCAGCTCCTGGCTGCCCAAGATAGCTTGCTCAACGTTGTATCCCAGCTAAACTCCGTTCTTGAAGAGAGCCTCCTTCACTGCTCAATCTTTATTGCCTTAAACACCGATGAGGCTGATTCCTGTCGGCGAGAATTGCACCGTCTTCTAGGAACCGAGAACTACCAATACTTGGTGACGTTCATTGCTTACATCAAAACCTGTCATCAGTGGATGGAAGCACATCCAGACGTAAGGTATGAGAACGATAAGCGAGTTCAAGACCATTTCAATGACTTAGTGGCTGAAGAACCTGAGCTTGCCAATTTTTTCAACACTTATTGGGATAGGGTCAAGCAAGAGCGGCTCACGTGGCTGGAAAATCTGTTAACCCAAAAGCCACCAGCAGAGAAGTTAGCTAATTTGCCGTTTGCTAGAGCGATTGATTCTGCATCAGATAGCATTTTGCTCAGCGATCCCAATCAACCTGATAACCCCATCATCTACGCCAATCCGGCTTTCTCAAAACTCGCCGGATATCAGCCAGAAGAGGTCGTGGGATCCAATTGTCGATTTCTTCAAGGACCAGGAACAGATCGAGAAGTCGTAGCGCAAATTCGTGAAGCGATCACTCAACAACAGGAGTTTCAAGCGACTCTTTTGAACTATCGCAAAGATGGTCAGCCCTTCTGGAATGAACTCAAAATTGCTCCTATACGGTCAGATGCAGGCAAGCTCCTGTATTTCGTGGGTATTCAAACGGATGTCACCGAGCGCAAACAAGCTGAAGAACAGTTGCAGGTGCAATCAAGGCTTTTGGATCAATCCCAAGATGCCATTCTCGTACTGAACCTGGAAAATCGAATTCTGTTTTGGAATAACAGTGCAACCTGTTTGTTTGGCTGGACGATGAATGAAGCAGTGGGGGGTTATATTGATGAGCTACTGTTTGAGGAATTTCCTCCCCAACTTCGTCAAGCTCAAACAGCTGTCATGAATCAGGGAGAGTGGCAGGGTGAACTGCAGCATCAAGGTAAAGGTGGTCAGAAAATTATTGTAGATAGCCGTTGGACATTAATTCGCGATCAAGCAGGGCAACCTCAATCGGTTCTAGTCATTAGTACCAATATTACTGAGCGAAAGCAGGCTGAAGACCAGCGTCAGCGCACTCAACGGTTTGAGAGCATCAGCACAGTGACCGGTGGTATGGCACACAACATCAACAATGCGTTGACTCCTGTACTGATGTCGATTCAGCTTCTTGCGAACAAGCTACCAGATGAATCGAGTCAAAAATTATTAGCATCCATTGAAGCTAACACGAGGCGTAGTGCGGATGTTGTCGGGCAGGTACTGTCTTTTGTACAAGGACTCAAGGGCGATCAGAATACCTTTTCCTTAGAGACATTGCTGGTAGACATAGCAGCGATACAAACGCAAAGCTCTCCACCCAATATCTTAGTTCGCACGAACATTGCACCCGATCTTTGGTTAGTTTCTGGGAACCAAGCTCAACTGCACCAAATGCTGCTAAATCTCTGCGAGAATGCTTGTGATGCCATGCTGGAGGGTGGAATCCTATGCATTTCAGCAGAAAATATCTGGGTCTGTGCAGATCTTGCTCGCACAAACGTAGATGCAAAGATGGGTTCCTATGTTGTGATTACAGTTTCCGATACAGGAGTTGGAATACCCACCAAGAATTTGAACCGCATCTTTGAGCCTTTCTTCACGACCAAAGAATTTGGTAAAGGGACAGGGTTAGGATTATCAATGGTTGCGGGAATTGTCAGAGGTCATGAGGGCTTTATTAATGTGAAAAGTGGAATTAATAAGGGAACTCGACTCAAAGTTTACCTACCGGCTCAACCATCGCTTTTCTCTTAGGGGGCGTTAATTCTGCTGGGGTAGTGCGCTAGCGATTATCTTAAATGTCAAGTCATTGCTTTAGGAAATTAAAGCAAACGACGATAGTAGTACCTGAATACTTGGCACTACTTGACTGCTTCAGCTCAGGTCAGCTTAATCTAACGTGAGTTCGACGGGCAAGGTAGCGCGAAAGGAAAGCTGAGACTACGTTTGAAAGAGATGTATCTTCTTTCGAGCCTCAGCTATGGAACCGATCGTATCGCGCCTGGATG
>JACJNX010000130.1 GCA_014695255.1 Cyanobacteria bacterium FACHB-63 | reverse complement strand
CTACATTCCCAGATTCAGCCAAAAAAGCCTCGCATTAAATGCTGCGCTTGCTTCAAAAGAGACAATAACACACAGAGCTGTGACCCAAAAGATCAAGCTAAATCGCTTCATACGAATTCTCCAAAATAGCCTTACAACGTGTGAGTAAACAGTGCTTTTGTTGTAATTCCTACACCGACTAGAGTAATTAGTAACGCACTGGCGGCTGGAAACAAGTTATTTCTAGGAGCTTGGAGAGGCAGTTGTTCAAACCACGCTCTAGCATAAACAAGAAGCAATCCAATTCCAGTTAAAACGCCTGCGAGTCCTAAACTGAATGCAGAAACTAGCGCCAGTCCAAACCCAACTCGACCCAGTGAGATCGCACTTAATAAAACAACCAGCGCAGAAGGGCAAGGCAACAAGCCACCCGAAATTCCCAATGCTAGTAGACTAGACCAGGTGATCGCAGCTCCATCTGGAGTTGTTGGCAAATGAGAATGGTGATGGTGATGATCGTGATGATGCTCATGGGCATGATCGTGATCGTAATTCTGCTCATGGGCATGATGAGCTTGCTTCATCAATAATCGCAGTCCAATCCCTGCCATTAGTATTCCAGAAAACGCGCTCAACCAAGGATAAACTTCTTCCGTAAGGACAAAGCGAGAAGTACTCAGCATCAGAAGTCCTAGCGCAAAGATGCCTGCAGTATGCGTTAGCGTCACAGTTAATCCTAGAAAAAGAGCGTGCTTTGCTTTTCCACGAGAACCGACGAGGTAGGCTCCCACAATTGTTTTGCCGTGCCCTGGAGAAAGCGCGTGTAACCCACCCCAAACAAACGCGATCACTAACGCCAGTAGTGTAGTCGAAAGGTCGAGCCTCTCTAGTGTGATCAAGCGGGTAAAAGCGTCATTACTTCTGCCTTCTAATGCCTGATTTGAATGATTCAGAGGTGGAAGCTTGGGGACAGACGCGGGCTGGGCTGGATTTAGCTCAACCGTAATTTTTCGCTGGTCAAGAGGACTCATCAATAACTCAGTCGGATACTGGGTGAGACGGTTTGTGATGCTAGAAGCAGTGAAATTGCTCTGAATTAGAATGCCATCTGAAGCCACAGTCATCTCCCGCCAGCCTAAACGCTGGGGATAGAGTTGATCTTCAACTTCAATACTATGAATCGCAGGGCTCTCGATCTCTTTCTGAAAAGCGCAAGTTAGGCGCAATGTCGCTAAGTCACCCACACCCGGCGGAAATTCTACCTTCGCATTGTCTAATAAAAAAGACAACGGCTGGTGGTCAACTTGTAGCTTGAGATGAGCGCCAACTTCACGGCATTTCTCAGCCGGATAGTTGAGCGTTTCAGTTGTATCGGCTTTGCGGTCTCGATTCGTATCAAGTTGATGAATCTCCTGAAAAGCTGGAATCTCAGCCATATCCAGCACATAATCAACCATGATTTGCTCGGGCGCGACTTGCAGCCCTGCATAGTGATTGATGGTGAAATTGCCCAAGGGATGGGCAGCTGCCGGAGATATCCAGAATAAAGAGGTCGCTGCGATCGCAGTTATCCAAGTTAACCCACGAACTAAGATTTTCATCATTGAGTTAAGACGGTAATGAATCTTGAACAGTAGCCGCTTTCAGTTCAGCTAAGGCTTGACGAGCCTCGGCAGCATATTTGGGATGAAATTGGGAGTTCAGCGTCAAGGCTCGCGTCAATCGCTGAACTGCTTCCCCTCGATTTCCGCAATGTAGCTCAATTATTCCACGGTGAAATTGCAGCAGTGCATCTTCAGTTTCGTATCGAGTTGCTCGCTTTGCTGCCTGCTGCGCCTCTTGCCAAGCACCGTTTGCAGCAGCAGCCCAAGCTAATGTATCCTCGGCATAGATATCATCTCTGATCTTGACTTCACGACGAGCGATCTCTAGTGCTTCTGATAAGTGTATCCCATGTTCACTATAGTAAACCGCTAAAGCTCGATCGTAGATGCCTTGAACCTTACTCAGATGAGCAACGACTTCAATAATCTCCTCAGTTGCAATTGCTCCGTCTGGGTTTCCCAATGCCCGTTGAGCATCTGCTTTATATCCTAGAGTTTCGACCAAAGGAATTCGATCGATGCCTTGATTGGCAGTTTCTAGAACGTTCTGCCAGCGATGCTGTACAGCATATAGCCGAGTCAATCCAGTCAACGCGGCTACATCATGCGGAAATATGGTCAGTGCTTCGTGATAGCGTTGCTCAGCTTGGGCAAGCTCTCCAGCTAAGAAAGCCAAATCACCCGCCCGTACATGAAACCAGGCAACAGTTTCTGCTGAATTCGTATAGAAATTGTCCATCTCTTGAATAGCACTGTCCATCAATCTTCGGGCAGAGGCTAAGTGACCTGTTAGCTCTAGGTAACGAGCTGAGATCGCTCTTTGCCCAGAATCCGATTGAGTCTCCATCGGCTGTAGAAGTTTTTCTGTTGCTTCATAGTCCCCAAGCTCCATCAAAATCGAGGCTTTCAGCATCTTCAGACTGACATCATCAGGTGCAGATTGCTGCGCTGTGGTAGCGGTCTGTAATGCTTCTTGAAAGCGATGTTGGGAGAGCAAGGCTGAAGCAAGAAGCATCGAAGCAGAAGCATTATGATGGGGCTGTAGAGACAGCGATCGTGCTGCGGCATATTCGGCTCTGAGTAGATCTTCGACATCTGCTGTTTCACGGAAACGCCTCAAATATTGAGCCGCTAACAAACGCAACAGCAGAAACGAGTTCGGAGATTGACGCACTAGCCCTTCATAGTTTCTGATAATTTTAGAGCGCTCTAAATAGTCAGGAAATACGAGATCTGAATCCTCAGTAGAGACAGATGTGCCATTGATACCAAGTGCCAGGACATTATGAGAACCGAGCAGACCGAGTAGGATAACTAGCACCAGGAATAACCCTAGGAGTCGTTGCGCCATATGCTTAGCGAGGATTGCCTAGATAGGGGAATGTAGGCAGAAAGTTAGCAGGATTGGCATTCACATTGTCGGTTGTGAGGGCTGGAATTGCACCTTGAGTAATGTTTGTCACAGCACTTCCGAAAACAACTGAAGCAGTCACGTCGATCACATCATCGGTCGGTCGTCTACCTCCAAAGTTTTGACCGAGTTGCGTTCCGAAATAGCTTCCGGCTGATTTAGAGAGGTCAGCTTGTATCACATCAGGAATTGCAACTGAAATCACGGCATCAGCAATCCCTTGAGGTCTTCCGATCGCATTTACAAAAGCACGAATGAAGTTCGATTGATTCGCAGCATCCTCTGTCGGTGACTTGATGTTACTTTCATTGTGCGCTTTGAAATCCATAAAGAGTTCGTTTAAAGCCGGAACTGCAAGGCGTTCGAGCTGAGCAAAATTACCAACTCTACGGCTTGGATCTGAAACGCTGGTTGTCATCCAAACCCCAATTTTTCCGGTTCCAATCTGTGCTCTGGGGATTTCTATCACAATTGAGTGAATATTGAACGGATCAAGAGTATCTTGGGCTTCACCTGGCGGACGAAAAGACAGGACTGTAAAGGGCGGACTGGGGTTTGGCTGAACTAAGTAATTGCGATCAGGAATGATTTTAAAGAACTGTTCCAAATCGAAAAAGAACGGATCTTTTCGTGTTCCCACAAAAACGGTTGAGTCTCCAGGACCTGCAAAGACTTCATTAATTCTGCCTTGCCGCCTGCGACCGAGTAGAGTCGAAACTGTACCGATTCTTTCTGGACGATCAGGTCCGAAGACTGAGACAGTCTGATTAGGACCTCTGTCGTTGATTTTGACCTGGATTACGCGATCTTCGATCGCATCTCCATTGTTATCAATCTTGAATTGATAGAGAATACTCGGATCAAAGGGGCGGTTTTCGCCTCGAGTAATCAAGGGATCAAAATTCATGATCAAGACGACTTTGCTTGGATCTGTCGGGCTTTCAAACACGTACAAATCCGTTAAATCTGCTGCTGTGCGCTGGGTTGCTAGAAAAGTCGTATCTTGATGGTCTGAAGCCCTAGCTGGCAGTGCAATCAACAGCAAGGTGAGTAACATCACAATTCCAACCCCAACGATCCGCAGCCAACTTATAAACTGTTGAGCGATCGACTGTATCGAGTCAAGAAAGACGTAAATCATAGCCTGAATCTTCCGCATGGATAATCTCCCGAAGACGCTTCATCGCCAGTATGAGAGCAAGAGTGAGAGGCTTAGCTTCAAACAGAACTAAGGTCACGTGCAGAAGTACGTTCAACAATTCAAGTTGGATTCATGAAAATAAAACTTTCTCGCAGAATAATCGTACTGCTTCAACGTTGTTCGCATCCGCTTGCCTCTGTATTTGGCACTGTCAGGTTAACGCGAATGTAGAATAATGGCAATCAATAGAAAGAGATAGGTACGCGCAACCCTCCTGGTATAACTCGATTAACTCTTAGCGCTGACTTCGGTAAATCCTTGTATTGTCCTTTGTTCACCAGCGTACGGACAATCAGGCGATACAGCTGGTAGAGTTCATCTATCTATAGCTAGAGAAAGTTGAACCAAGGTCAAGCCAGACCCGGAGGACTCCATTCAGAAACGAATTTTATATGTCAATGAGGCATTGATGCTCCTATAGATGTCAAGGTCTTTTTTGTGTTCTAAGCATGACTCACGCCAGACACTTTAGGAGTCGGGCACGTTTTACGAATGAGATGATAAATCTCTCGTGCCACATAACGTTTGAGACAGCGAATGATCTCTCGTTTCGACA
>JACJNX010000013.1 GCA_014695255.1 Cyanobacteria bacterium FACHB-63 | reverse complement strand
CGGATTCCCTAACTTTTGGGGGTGCGCTCTCCTCACCTCATCTCACGCGATGCAGATCGCTATCCAGTCAAGTCTTCTCCTCTCACCTGGTCAAGGTAATCGTCGCACAATAAAGGGGCGATATGGAACAATCCTGGTGGATTTAGAACAGCACCGTCCGATTGCACTGTTGGCAGACCGGGAAGCGGGAACGTTAGCGGCTTGGTTAACGCAACACCCAGGCATTGAAGTATTATCGCGAGACCGTTCTAAGAATTATCGGCAAGGGATGAATCAGGGCGCATCCAATGCTGTTCAAGTGGCTGACCGCTTTCATCTGCTGCAAAACCTGATTGACCCCCTGGAGCAAGTGTTTCGGCATCATGCCAAAGCCCTGAAGGAGGTTGAGGGTGCACCTGAGTCTGAAATCGCATCCATGATTGTGCTTCCGGCCGCAACCCCCTTGCCCTCCACGGCTCAACGGAATCGAACGCAACGCCTCACGCGATACGAGAAAATCGTGGCGTTGTCACAGCAAGGCTGGTCTACGGCGGCAATTGCTCATCAGGTGCGAGTGAGTGCACGAACAGTGCAGCGTTATCTCAAACACAAGCAATTCCCCGAACGACAGCAGTGATTGTGGTCAGAGTCCAACGCTTGAACCGTTCAAACGCGAGATTTTGCAGCAATGGAATGCAGGGTGTTATGAAGCTCGCACCTTGTTTCGCGCCATTCAGCAGCAAGGCTATCGAGGCAGCTATCAAACCGTAGCACGGTATGTTCAGCGCTTACGTCAGGCTCAAGGTCTGAAGCTTCGCCAACTGCCTCGTCGTCGATTGTGCCGAACGTTAGTCGATGCCAATCGGAAAGTGCTAACGGCTCGGCGTGCTGCTTGGCTCGTGCTCCGTCGCCCGGAACACCGGAATCAGGAAGAACACGCCTTATTCTCTCGCATCCAACACCATCCAAGCTTCAGGAGGGCAATCGAGCTAGCAGAAGCGTTTATTGAACTGGTAAGGCAACGCCAAGGTGAGCAGTTGGATCAATGGTTAGCACAAGCATTCCAGTGTTCCATTGCACCTCTTCGACGATTTGCCGAAAGTTTGAACGATGACTATGCAGCCGTCCGAGCAGGATTAACCTTAGCAGTGAGCAATGGTCAAACCGAGGGGCAGATCAATCGCTTAAAGATGATCAAGCGCCAGATGTATGGTCGAGCAGGATTAGCATTGTTAAGACAGCGATTTCTATTAGCAGGTTGAAGTTGCCTGTCTAACGGATAATCATGGCAATTGCCCAGAGTGATTCAGCGACTTTATACTTCACCAAAAGAGCGTAAGAGCCAATTCCGTGTTACGCGACAGCACGGACAAGCTCAAGAGCTACGAAGCAGCACAGGAGCAGATGATAAAGCGGGTAGAGCAGTTTTCAACCCAGTCACACAGGGCTCTCTAAACGATAAAAAAGTTTGCACTGGTTATCGAGCTTGCTTGAATGCCTGTTAGCGTTGCGAGTAGCTCATTGCTACTCGCTGCACGAATTAAAGCATTATTGGCGTTCGCTCCCATGCCTTGCAGAATCGCCAGCCGCCCAAATGTTAGTCCACCGGAGAGTGCAATCATATCTTCACTGGGATTGAAGTCCGCGATCGTATCAGTTCCAGCATTCGGAGCTAACACAAAGACATCGCGTCCAGCACCGCCACTCAAGGTGTCGTTTCCTAAATCGCCGATCATCCAATCGTTGCCATCACCCCCAACGAGACGATCATCGCCCAATCCACCATTGAGGTAGTCGTTGCCTGCTCCGCCGCGCACTAAGTCATCTCCGCTCAGAGCAAAGATACGATCGTCCCCTCCTTGTGCATTAATCACGTCGTCTGAATTGTCAAAGCCATCAACGGTGTTATCGAGGTCATTGAGGAAAGTGACGGTATTGCGATTAAAGATGCGGGTGTTAAGCCAGTCCGCGTTGAAGATATCAAGGCTATCCGTGATGCTAGATTGCCCATCAAATAGCAGGTTGCCGAGATCAACCGTTGCACCCGTGCTGCGTTGCAAGTTGTCGAGATTTTCTAGGCTAAAATTGTTCAATTGAACTTTAGTCGTGCTGCCTTCAAAGGAGAGTTGCAAAGCGTTGCCGACCTCGGTGAGTAGCAGATTGCGGGCAATCAATTCTGCCCCTTCAAACTTGAGCGTATCGACTTCTGCAAGTGCGTCTGCATCCGGATTCGTTCCACGCCCAATCCCGCCGAAGTTGTCAATAATGGTCACGTCACCTGTCTGTATCGTAAACCGCTTTTGTCCACCTGCACCCTCTTGCACCGCGCGATCGAGTCCTGCTGCACCCACTCGTAGATCTAATTTTAAGGGTTGATCGAGTTCGAGAAGAACGATTTCGTTGTTATCGATCGCAGGTGGACGACCGACTGAAAATGGATAGTTGTTGTCATTGGCAATCAAAATTGTCTTCTCATCGATCACAAGTACATCTTCGATCGTCTGAAACGGCATTTGGTAGGTGTTGCTGCCATCTCGATTGAGATCATTCGGATCTTGAATGTTCAGTAGATTAGCAACTTCCATCTTCTCAACGAAGCCGTTTGCATCTCGTTTAGAAAAGTCTAGCTTGAAGACTTTTTTGAACTGTGCCCCCGCCGCTTGACCGTTATCACGCTCAATCACCAGGTACTCATTATCGTTAACAACAGCTAAATCCCCGATTGCATGGCTAGAATTTTCTAGCTTGTAGTAGCCCAGCAAGCCGAGAAATTGCCCCCTAGCCGGATCAAATTCATGAATCCGCAGCGTACCCGCCGGATCTCCGACAACTGTTCCTTCGAGTAAGGGATAGATGCGGCTTTTATCGGGATTGATTGCCATCCCCTCGAAGCCCTGAGAGCGATTAAGATTCGCCACAATCAGATCGCCGTAGTAGGGCTGGTTGGGATCAGGCAAATAAGGCGAATTCAAGTTGCCGTTAGGATTGGCATAGCCTGTTCCTGCTAAATAGTCATTGATGATCACCGATCGTCCGGTGCGGGAGAAGTCGGTAAAGAAGCCATCCACCCCTAAATCGATGAACTGACGGTATTCAGCAGCCGGATCGCCGTTGTAGCTAGCAGGCAGAAAGAATGACTCGTTTCGCAACGTATAGACATGAACAAACAATCCAGCCTGATGAGCATCCTGGATCAGAGTAGTCGGAGTGCCTGTGATGCGATCACCATCGCTAATCGCGCCATCTCCGTTCAGGTCATCGGGCTGACCATTGCTATCACGATCGACGGTAGATAGAGGGACAATTCGCTGCTTGTTCGGTCCAATTCCAGTCGCATACTTGGCAATTTCCGCTAGACCTGTGGGTGTGGAGAGATCGGTGTAGGTACGAGTGTCACCGCTCACGACAAAATCATATGGCTGTCCGGAACTCCCAAACAATTGAATCAAAGGAATATCGATACTCGCCGCAGGCATAAGCGTATCGTTTAACGCCTTGAGATTATCCACCTCGAACGACTGAATAAAGATTCGGCTTGGATCAGTAAAGTTGGTAGCCTTCAGCGTATCGATCAGCAGTTGGCTGGTGTTAAAGCCTTGATCTAAAAAGAAGGTTGGATGTTTGGTTTCAGGATAGATGCCAATCTTGCGTCCGGTGTCTGCTTCTACCTCTTTGACTAGCTCAATCACTTCTGCAAGCGTTGGCACTTTCAATCCATCCTTATCAAAGGCAGTGCTGCGTAAAGCTGGAAGCCGTTCGATCGCGTTCAGTTGCTTAACTTCTGCTAGGGTGAAATCTTCTGCAAACCAGCCTCCTACTAAGTTGCCATCTAGCCGCTTTACAGTCAGTCGATCGGCGAATTCAGGACGCAGGTAAACATCAGTGCTAGTGTCGGTCGTATTTAAGACTGGACTACCGTTTGCATCTCGCCGAATCGTGCCATCTGCGTTCAGTTGCACCACACCTAACATAGGTTCGTGACGAGCAATCAATACATTATCTTTCGTCACGACCAAATCGGGTTCGATGAAATCGGCTCCGTCGGCGATCGCTTTCTTATAGGCAGTGAGCGTATGTTCTGGGCGATCGCCACTTGCACCTCGATGTCCTAGAACTAGCGGCGTTTGACCATTCAGCGTGTTAAATTTGGGCTTGCTTAGAACATCTGGACTTTGAGGAGAACGAACAAAAGTACCCGTAACTTGATCGCGCACCAGATCCCCTGTACCCGGAAAATCAGTAAAGAAGCCATCCACACCCAACTGAATAAACTGGCGGTATTCTAGTTCAGGATTGTTGTTGTAGTTGGAAGCGAGAAAGCGGTCTTCGTTGCGGAAGGTGTAAGCATGAACGAATAAGCCCTGCTGGTGAGCATCACCAATCAGGCTAGAGGGTTCAAGCGTAATACGATCGGCATCATTAATAACTCCATCGTTGTTGAGATCGTCTGGGCGACCATCATTGTTATTGTCCACGTTCTTAACAGACACGATCATCCGCTTCCAGGGCCCAATCCCATCTGCATAGGTCGCAATGTCTGCTAAACCTGCCGGAGTCTGCAAATCGCCGTAGGTACGAGTGTCACCGTTGAGCGTGAAATCGAAAGGGCGAGCATTAACATCCTGATACAGCAGAGAACCTGTACTGTAATCCACGTCGAAAGCATCGAGCAATTGCACTAAAGGAATATCGGTTTTGGTGTTCAGTTCCTTTAGGTTGCTGACTTCAAAGGACTGGATGAAGACACGAGTCGGATCAGTAAAGCCTGTACGCTGTAAAGTTTCTAGCAACGGTTCTTCTAACGACAGTCCGAGTTGGTCATGATAGGTCGGATGCTTAGTTTCGGGATAGATACCAATTTTCTTACCTGTTTCCGTTTCGACCTGTTTCACTAGGTTAATCACTTCTTCGAGGGTCGGAATCTCGAACACACCGTTAAAGATATCGGTGCGATAGCCCTGAGGCATGATTGCTCTCAGCGTCTTGATTTCTGCCAGGGTGAAGTCGGAGGCGAAGAACTCATTTTCGTAGAGAACACCATCGATCGTGCCATTCCGCCGACGATCGGCGAATTCAGGACGACTGGCGACATCGGTCGTCGTGCCTAAAGTCGGTTCATGACGAGCAATTAACACCCCGTCCTTGGTTGCAACCAGGTCGGGTTCGATGAAGTCTGCCCCTCGTAAGATAGCTAAACGATAGGCTTCGATCGTATGTTCTGGGAGTTCTCCACTAGCTCCCCGGTGCCCAATGACGATCGGAGCTTGTCCCTCTAGCGTGGGAATGTTGAAATAATTAGGAGTAGCAATGGGTGCGCTTAGAACTTTACCTGTTGCATCCGTGTTGAATACAAAGGGTCCAAATTCTTCACCAAACCAAAGCGTGCTATTCTTTGCGATCACAAAAGATTCGATGTCGAAATCGGCTCCAGTGAGTAAGCGATCGCTCGTTGTGCCATTCACAATCTCAAAAGGAATCCGTTGATCAGGATCAGCAAGTTGAATGAAGTTCTGAAAGTTAACGCTCACTGTTCCGTCATCGTTAGATTCTGCACCCCGAAAGCTAGGATCAACCTGGTACACCCGCAGCAGGAAATCAGCACTATTGTTCTTAGCCCCGTAACCGTTGTCGGGCATAAACCAGAATGTTGTCGGATTGGCAAACTGAACTGCACTAAATCCTTGCACAGGTTGTCCAGGAAAAGCTCCGGTACGTCCGTTTGCAGAAATACCTTGGCCAGAAGCAGATCCAGGAGCGAAGGTGTCGGCGGGGAGAGATGCAAAGCCTTTGAGAATTGTTGACATAACTTTGGTGAGTGAAAGGTAAATCTGCCGGATCGAGAAGTTCAGCTAACCGTGGCAGATAGAGCAGGTCAGGATAGAAAGGGGCTATCTGATACAGCTCATTTAGAGGGTTAGCAAGGCGCTACTCGTCATCGCACTAGCTTGCACACATTGGAGACGATCGCCAGTTGTTCGCTAGCGCAGGATTGAGTTTTCCAACTAATAACTAAAGAAACTAATAACTAAAGAGCGGACCGCTATTGAGTCGCCAGAACACACCCGATTTGTCGATCGGCAAATTCACCGAAGGCAACACATAATCTGCTTGTAAATGCCCCGGAGACCCAGAGAAAAAGGATGGAATGAGCAGAGCGAAAGAGTTGCTAGGAGATGGCTCCTTTATCTCATACAAAATTAATTAGATTATTAGATGACTATTCCGTATGTACTGAAACTTCTCGGCAGAACTATAGCATTAACTTCATCCAAAGCCTGTGTTTCCCGGATTACAACCTTGAAAATTTGTAGCATTAGAACTTGAAATGTTCCCATAAACGGATCTGTCAAGCTGCTTAGGAGCAAAATTAAGACAAAACCGGGTATAACATTGCCGACAATAATAAGTACACTGTTGGCTAAACCAATATGAAAATTGCTTAACCAACAGTAGGAAAACCCTAAAAAGTGGGAAAGGCAATCGCAAGTTTAGGCGTCGATAAGCTATCTAATTGCATATCTTTAATCGTTGCTAGCAAGCCATCACCTAGATTAACGACTGTATCTCCGTTGCTCAGATTGAAGCGCAGACAGCATCATTTTGTAGAGTTGACTTTGATCAATCAGACCTGGCATTCCCAAACTGTATTTATCTACCCCCACGCTCGATACTGGATTGTTTTTGATGTAGTCATGAATTTAATTTCGTACCGCAAACTAGGCGCTAACAAATCCAGCGTCCATTATCGCTCCCGAACTGCTAGAGCTAGCATACGGATAATTTTTACTAGAACAAGTAACTTTCAGCGAATTCTTCTAAACATTTAGCTTAAGTTTTGAAACATAGATGCGATACCTGTTGAATTTATGCCGTTAAAGACGCGATCGATAGCTTCAATCAATCGATCGCATCTCTACGGCTCCCGGTCTAGATGAGGAGGAGGTTCGCGCTACTGATTGAGCCTGCCTGAACGCCTGTCAGTGTTGCTAATAGCTCATTGCTGCTAGTAGCACGAATCAAGACATTGTTCGCATTCGCTCCCATTCCTTGCAGGATCGAGAGCCGCCCAAAGGCTAGTCCTCCAGACAGCGCGATCATATCGTCAGCAGGGTTAAAGTCGGTGATGGTATCGCTTCCCGCTTCTGGCGCGAGTACAAACCCATCCCGTCCACTACCGCCCGCTAGCGTGTCGTTGCCCAGGTTGCCAATGATCCAATCATTGCCGTCGCCCCCGTTGAGGATGTCGTTACCGACTCCACCGTCCAGGTAATCGTTGCCTGCTCCACCTCGGACTAAATCATCACCACTGAGGGCAAAAATGCGATCGTCGCCACCCTGAGCATTAATCACATCATTAGAGTTGTTATATCCGCGCACTGTGTTGTCCAGGTCATTGAGGAAGGTAACAGAATCACGATTAAAAATTTGATCGATATTCGACCCTGCATCCAGCACATCAAAGCTGTCTTGAACACCGCTCTGCCCGTTGAATATCAGGTTCCCTAGGTCAACCGATGCTCCGGTTGCTTGGTTGAGATTGTCGAGGTTCTCTAATTGAAACTCCCGTAGAACTGCTCCAGTATTAGCAACTCCCTCAAATCGGATCATCAAGTCATTGCCTTCTTGATCAAGCAACAGATTGCGAGCCGTCAACTCTTCACCCTGAAATTGGATCGTGTCTGTTTCAGCGATCGTACTTTCCGAAGGATTGATACCCAGACCGATTCCACCGAAGTTCACAACCGCGAGATAGCCTTCGCCCGTTGTCACTTCAGCCGTTTTTTGTCCACCGTCAGCCTTGACGACTTCTGAAAAACGCACGCCAAACAGCGTTTGGTACATCAGGCGGTAAATCTCGGTGTTATCTAACGTGCTGGGCAGTTGGTCAGCATTCATGCCGTAGGTTTTAGAAACAATGCTGCCCGGAAAGTCAGGCGTTCCTACCCAACCAACCGCAAAATTCCCCATCGAGCCATCGAGACTATCCATTGATGTAAACGGTTTCCAGGGATACTCAGCGCTTGCCGTGCTACCGTTTACACCGTCGAGGAAATTACGAGACTCGTTTGTTGTGGTTGGGTTGACGTTGATAAACGGAACTTGAGGTTCGCTCTCTAGCAGAGCGGGATCACGGGTGAAATTTCCACTCGGACGAGTGTAAGGAGCATACTGGAAAACCTGCAACCCACCTGCTTCACTATCAGCCGCCGTAATCACCAATGTATTGGGATCTTGTGTATCGACGTAGTTTAGCGCAACTCCGATCGCAGCATCCGCGCGGCGAACTGCTTCAACCGTCCCCACTGCGTTATTGTTGTTGGCAAAGTTATCGCTTCCTTCCTCTTCAAGCACCGCGAAGAAGCCATCCGGGTCACGCCGAAGAATTTTCAGCGATGCGTCGAGCATTTCTGCCACCGTAGGCGCGGTGGCAACATAAAGCGGCAGTGGATTTGCTGTGTTCAAACCCAGCGCTTCTTCCGTGCGATCGTCAAACGTATGAATGGCTGAAAACACACCCAAAAGTTTCTCCGGTGGGGTCGCGCTATTTACCGCAGCATTCATCTGCTCTTCGGTATAGACCACCGTGTAGCCTAAGGATTCCGCTAGCTCGATCAAGTTGATCGTTGGGCGGCGCGTCGGACCGCTTTCAGAAGCATCGAGCTCAGCCGTAACGTGGAAGCCTGTTGTTCCCTGTGGCAGCATATAAAGCTCGCCACCTCCCAAGATGACGTTGGTGCCAGAGCGAATCACTTGCTCAATGATCTCAGGGTACTTGTCTCGTGCTCGGACATCGTTTCCTAAACGGTTTGTCGTTTCAGCAGCAAAGGCAGCAGAGCCAGGTTCCGCCAAATGCCCGGATTGAATCAGCGCAGTCGCTTTTCCAGCGTCGATCGCTTCCTCTAGGATCGTTTTGCCAACCTTGCCCGACAGTGGAACAACTTCCGCGTTATCTTCTTCTAGACCAAAAGACTCAGCAAACACCTTTACGCCGTTGGCGTGAGTGACAGCACCCGCGTTAGACGTTCCGGTGAGCTGGTCTTCCATGTGGCCCAGGTAAACGCCTGCGTTGGACATCCGATCCCAGTTCAATCGACCATCGGGCCCTTTGTCGATATTACGCACCGTCATGTAGTGCGAAGGACTGGTACCATCCGGGTGAATGAAGATCACGTTTCCGGTGTCTTTGGTTGCAGCCGGAGGGGGGGTTGGCGCCGCGACGCGAGAAGGCAATTCAGTATTAAACAGCGTTTCGTACATCAACTCGTACATACCCGTGTTATCTAACGTGGCGGGTAGCTTTTCTGCGTTGAGTCCATGCGCTTTGCTGACGATCGAGCCGCTAAAGTCCGGCGTTCCCACCCAGCCAACGGCAAAGGGGAAAGCATCGCCACTTGCGTCAGGAGCCGCAACAAAGGGCTGAGTGTTTGCTCCGGTTTGACCATCAAGGAGAATCGGACGGTTTGAAGTGGTGGGGTTATTGTTGACGGTGCCAACCGGAGCGGTGGGATCACTGCGATCAGTGGTTTGCAGACCGCCTGCATCGCTATCGGCTGCGGTCAATAGCAGGGTGTTGGAGTACTTATCGACAAAGTTGAGTGCAACCCCGATCGCAGCATCAGCGCGTCGGATTCCTTCGATCGTTCCGGCCGCGTTGTTGTTGTTTCCAAAGTTGTCAGATCCTTCCTCTTCGACGATCGCGATCGAACCGTTGCTGAAGTTCGGATGTTGTTCCATTAGCTTCTGGGTTACATCCAGCATCTCACCGATGCTTGGAGCGGTTTCAACGTAGAGTGGAAGTCCACGTTCAGCTAAAACCTCTTCAGGGCGATCGTTAAACGTGTGAACTGGAGCGAAAACTCCCAAAACTTTGGTGGGCGGGGTTGGATACTTAGCAGGATCGAGCAAATCATTTAGCTCTTGCTCGGTGTAAACCACCGTGTAACCTAAGCTCTTTGCTAAGTCAATCAAGTTTTCAGACGGACGTTGCAGCGCGTTGGTGCTGAGAGCATCGTACTCGGCAGCAGTGCCGTGGAAGCCATTTTGCCCCACGGGAATCATGTTGAGTTCACCGCCTCCAAGAATGAAGTCTGCACCCGACAAAATCACTTCTTTGGTGATGTCTGCTAAGCGTTGACGGGGCGGAATGCGTTGACCGTCGATGGTAATCTCACCAACTTGAGCCACAAATGCAGCGGTACCAGGTTCATACGCTGCACCTGATTGAACTAAAGCAGTCACTTTTTTAGCGTCGATCGCTTCTTGAACGATCGTTCTACCTGTATTGCCAGATAATGACTCAACCGGAGAACCATCGGCATCAAAGCCAAATGATTCTGCATAAGTTTTCGCGCCTGTCGCATGGGTAACAGCACCCGCATTCGAGGTTCCGCCGAGCTGGTCTTCCATGTGGCCCAGGTAAACACCTGCGCGATCGAGCTTATCCCAATTTAGCCGTCCATCAGGGCCTTTATCCACAAAGCGGGTAGCCGCGAAATGAGCCGGACTTGTACCATCTGGATGAATGAAAATAACGTGATTACCAGTTGTCCCAGTTGTCATAATGCCTCAGAGGGATGTTAAGAAATGAACGATAGTGAATCTATCGGAAGCTTGAGAAATTTCCGCAGAAAGCTGTCCTAATCGCCCGCAAGCGTTAGAGCATTAAGCAGAGGTTGAACAATCTAGCGCCCGCTAATGAAGTAAAAATTCATTAGTCTTTGGTTTCTCGGTTCCAGTTCTTGATTTAAGCTCTACACGAAATCGCTGAATTCCCAACGTCCAGGATTTCACGTCATGGTTAAGGCTGGTCTAAGCTTTGCTTGTTAACGGGATAGGCTCATTATTGTTAACTCATCATTGTTAAGTAGAGCAGGATTCCCGGTGCTGAAGGTTCCTTTTTGGTCCGTGATCGTGGTGCTATACGTTGTGGCTAAGGTTTTATTCTCAAGCTTTTGAAAGTTTAGGTTATTACCATAACCAGAAGTATAGAAATCGTCTAGCGTGTTGCCTCGATTCCCTTGTTGGATTTGCTGATAGATAGAGGCAGCACGAGCCATTTCCCAGCCCATACCATCCCCAATCATGAGGATTACATCTTTTGTCATACCTGATTAGTCTGGTGAATGAAGTTGAACAGTAAGAGAGGAAAGTCTTTCGATGAATTGCTAGAAACTTTAATTGTTTGAAAAGCAATTGATTTGCAAGAATTTGCGCTGTTCCAATTTGTAATTCGTCGAAGTTAAGAGCAAATCCAGGCTAGTTTAAGCGGCAATTATCCTTTGATCATAGAAGTTCTTCAGATTGGAAGTGGAATGCAGGTTAAAGCAAAAGGTAGAAAGGCATCTAGAGGATGTTATGCATCTATATAAACTTTTATTAAACCAGGTGTGACAAGAGAACAGTGTCCTCGTTGAGCTGTTACAGAATCACATGGAATGAATGGGGCTGTAATCAACAAATGCACGGTCATGTCTCAACTTGATTAGTCGGCTAGAAGTTATAGATCTTAAGATTGATGAAAACTGTAAGCCGTTAGTAAATGATCCTTGTGTTCATCAATACTCAATTGGTTTTGCTTTATAAGTTACGACTTGAAACCAGACACCAGTCATTGTGTCAACTTAACTTAATTACTTAATTTGAGTATGCAAGCGACTACGCTCAATCCTACGATCAAATCTTACGAAGTTCTGCTGGTGCAAGCAGATCAAGCACAAAGCGATCTCACCAAGGCAAATCTCTACCAAGCAGGATTTAATGTCACTGCGATCGCAGATGGACTGCAAGCATTGAACCTGATTCGCTCTAGCCACAATCGAGAGACACCAGTCAAGTTTGACTTAATCATTCTGGGTCGCATTTTACCGAAACTGGGTGGACTTGATTTATGCCGATTGTTGCGCCAAGAGGGAAATCTGATTCCGATTCTACTGGTGAGTGAAACGACAGACGAACACGATCGCGTGGTCGGATTAGAGATCGGTGCTGATGACTACCTAGCTCAGTCGGTCAGCGATCGTATTCTGATTGCTCGATGTCGCGCCCTTTTACGTCGTTACCATGCTGTTTGGCAACCCCCGATCGTGTCCAACACTCTGAAGTTTAAGAAACTGACGCTGTATGTCGAGGAGTGCCGGGTTACCTTGAGCAATCAGGAGATTCAACTTTCCCCAAAAGAGTTTGCGCTACTGCGAGAATTTATGCAAAGCCGAGGGCGGGTGTTATCACGTGCTAATTTGTTAGAACGAGTTTGGGGCGATGATTACATTGGGGATGAAAAAACGGTTGAGGTTTATATCCGCTGGTTAAGACAAAAGCTAGAACCTGATCCGAGCTGTCCTCAGTACATTACAACCTTACGCAGGTTTGGCTATCGGATGGGATAAGAAGGTTAACAAAGGCAGACGGTTTGATGCTCTGAATTTTAGAAGTGAGGCTGATATTCATTCAGCACTCCTGATTCGCGAACGGTCTAAAACGTCCTGAATCAAGGCAGCCAGTTCCTCGCTCGATCTCAAGTCGCAGTTTTCCCACAAAACGAGAGGTGCGCCCCGCTCAAACATCAGCAGCAATAAGTAACACGGCTCCTCATCGTCATCGTCATAGCTGCAAAGCTCGACTCGTTCTACTTCATCTAGGGTAGAGTGCTTGGTTTGCCACCCCCAGAAATGCTGTCCTCGGTAGGTGAAGCGATTGGTTGATCGATCCAATTCGAGCCGCTCTCGGCAAATCACGGGGGCAACGATCCACAGTCCCCCCGCCAGGATTAACAGTACGCCAAGCCACACATTCACATCCCAGCGATTATCTTGTTGGATACTCAATTGTGTCTCGGTTGAGCGGATAAAAGTATTTAAGCGATTGACGATGGCTAACGCAGTGGCACCCATGTTGCGTTCCTGCACATCCTCAGCGTCGAGTCGAAGCAGCGGTGTGGCTCCGGTTCGAGTGATCAACAGGGCTGTGTAAACGCTCTGTGGGTCAATCCTGCCCTTTGATTGCTCCTGAACAACGAATTGGCTTGCTCGCACTCCAGCCACAGTAACGGGAGCTTGCTGGACTAGCCCAAAATAGGTGGAGCGTACAGATTCACAATCGACTTGCTCGGCTTCAGTCCACTGGCAAGTGAGGTGGAACACACCGATATGCTGCACTGATGCAGCATATGGCACGAGAAATAAGGTAATCCAAGCTCCTGCGAAAATGATCCGCCCAATGCGTTCTGTGGCACTGGATTGAATTTGCAGCGTCAGATGCTCGGAAGTTTGTTTCAGAATCTTCAGCATGAGAGCACTTAACTAGGGGCTAGAATCCGACATGCTTGTCTCACTCGGCTGGATCAATTACAAGGGCAATTACTGTAACCGATTGACGATCTCGATCTGCATCAATGACGACCCAGCTTGACCATTTGCCGCACTGCTGCAAGTCAGCTTCAATTGCTTGATACGTCTTCTCAACCGAATCCTGCACTTTGACCTCGATCCTTATTTGCCGCTGATGAAGAGGCTGCATAGCTTAGGATGCTGACTTTGACTCATGGTATCGAGAACCAATAAGAAAATCAATCGTCACAGGATGTTCACTTTCCTCGAAGGCTGTTGAATAAGCTGTGAGTAATAAGAGCGTATCAACACAGGGTTAAGCCCTCATTAAGATAGTGAAGTACAATGCTTAACCATCGGGTTGCGAATGATCTATCTCTTATGCAGGGTGCAGCGATCTCATAGCCTTCTTACTCTGAATCATGTAGCTTGCAACGGGTAAGTGAACTATGAGTGACAACGTTTCTCAGAAGCAGGATATTCCCTTTCAAACTCCCAACCCAACCGAACTCAAACAGGCTGCAAAGGAAGATCCATTGCAGCACGAATACTTGAGTTCCAATGAAGCAACAGTGGCAGATGTTCCAGCTCAAGGGCAGAACGTTGATCAACCCGATCCTTTCGCGGACGATGCCAGTGCTGAGCAGCGTCAGGAGAACCAAACAATTCGCGCAAACATCTCCGGACATTAGTTGAAGAACAGATTCCCTGATTGTGTCGAAAAGATTTTGAGGAGTATGTCAACGGTTTTGTGTCTGGCTATACTCCATCATCCATTGAGGCTCCTAAGGAGCGCAGATTTACCACACGGTTTGTGGGTTCGCTTGCACCACAAATCCCCAAGCTTGTGCTTGCTCTTGCACTAGAGAAGCTAGTGTTAATAAGGGCAGCATAAGAATCCGTAGAGGATCTAGACTCAGACCGAATGTAGCAAGTCCCTGTATTTACTGGAACAACCACACGCGAGCTTACACGCCTTGTCCGATCGCTCATTCAATTTGAGGCAGCTACTCCCTCAGCTGTTGCCTCAAATTGCTTCCGTAATCTGCCGGCGGCAACTCTTCGAGGCTAGGCACTCGATCAAAGTTCCTTCAGCTCAGCGTCTCTTTCTCTGTCCGCTGGCGCAATGCTTACTTAAAGATCGGTATATGTACGATCGCAATCAACAATCAAGAATGCTTCAAAGGAAAAACAACCTTAGTGATTAGCGATAAACGGGCAGAAGAATCAGCACATCGCACAAAATACCTAGAGGGTAAGCTAATCGGTATGGGATTGAGGGGTTATCACTTCGTACCAATGAATTTGAAGGGGTTCGATAAAGAGTTCCGCTGCTGCCTCACCTAACCTGGCAAAAAGTTGAGAGTCAAGCTCCGACCTTATCCGCGCTTCAACGTCCCATTCTTCGACCAGAATAAACTGTGCTGCATCAGTCAAGTGATGCAGCAATTCACAGCTGTGACAGCCCACTTGTTGACAGCGCTCCTTCACAAATTGCACCAGAGCGTTCTTTAGCTCTTGCTCCCGCTCAGGATGAGCCATTATCCGCGTTAAAATTCGGACTTTCAAGTTTGTCATTATCTTTTGTATATAAAGAAACTAATTAATTGCCCTGTCTTGATCAAACTCATACAGTTGGAGGATTAACTTGGAGTTAATCTTTAGTTAAAATTTTCCTTAACTTGCGTTTCATCTAATTACCGCCTTCTCATTCCATCTCAGAGGAAATTGGGGGATTAGTTCTATTGGAGGTGCAACCCCTCGCTTCTTCTCTAGAGTACTCCATTTGATTGGATCTACATCGTTCGCAACTCCTATGATTCAAACACAACAGGGCATAGCATCAGACTCAGACTCAGCAATGCACCTTCCTCAGACCCTAGAGGCCTTCGCTTATCAGGTCATTGAAGAACAATATCGCCGCGTCGCTAAGCAAGAGAAGAAGGTGCTTGCCGATAAAGACCCAGAGGCATTACATCAAATGCGGGTGGGAACTCGCCGCCTTCGCACTGCCCTCCAAGTGTTTGGCAGTGCGATCGAGATCCCGAAAGCGGGCAGCGCTCAACGCCTCCGAGATTTGGCAAGCGTGTTGGGGGATGTGAGAGACTTGGATGTTCAACGGGTGAGTTTGGAGCAGGAATATCGGCCGCATCTCAACAAAAAAGAGCAAAAACAGTTGGACAAAGTGTCTAAGGCGTTGCAAAAGCAGCGGGTGAAAGTCTTTGCTCGAATGCAGGCAGTGCTATCTCAGCCGCGGTACCAAGAGTTGAAAACCACCTACGATGATTGGTTGAAGCGTCCTCGCTATACTCCTGTTGCTCAGCTTCCTCTCTCGGTTCTCCTGCCCGACTTGTTAGGACCCCTGCTGTCCCATTTGCTGCTGCATCCAGGCTGGTTGATTTCTAGCAAGGAGACTTCCGGCGAAAAGGGTACGATGCTGCACGAGTTACGAAAAGCCTGCAAACACGCCCGCTATCAAGCCGAATTCTTCACGCCTTTCTATGGAGCAGCGTTTCAAGACTGGGTTGCAGAAATTAAAGCGTTACAAGATCAATTGGGAGAGTTTCAGGACACCCAAGTTTTCCTGGAGCTAGTCACGAAAACCCTCGGTCGCGAACTTCGCCTACCCGATCTCCAAGCAGCGATCGAGCAAAAGCAGCGTGGAGCGTTGATCAACTGGGAGGAGATTCGGCATAAGTATCTCGATGAGGGATTTCGCTATCACCTGCATCGAATGCTGCTCCAGCCCATCGTCCAGGCGAGTCAAGGACATCCTGAACTAGCTGGGTCGCGATCTGTTGGCGAACAAAAGTGTCCTTCGGCGGTTTCCGATACTGCACGATTGCAGGGGGACAGGGGGAACAGGCTGACTGGGTCTGCCGAAGAAGGCAGAGTCTCAGGCGAGAGCGAGGAATAAACCCACGTTCACTGGCGAAGGAACTTTTAATGCATAAAACAAATTTAAATTCTGTATCAATTTTTACGAATTCTTGATTATCTTAAGGAATTGAATCAGAATGTGGATAGGGCTGTCCTTGAGCCTGAATTAAGCCTTCGACTGCTCCCCCTAAAGAGGTATCGCTGTTCTATCCACGCTGACCTGGAGGAGTGAGGGAGCGAATCAGGAACTTTTGGTTGGGCTTTAAATTAGGAGATCACACAATGGGAAATAAGAAAAAAGACAAGAAAAAAGATGGCAAGAAAGAAAAAGGAGTTGCCGCTACTGTTGGGTCGCTAGGGACGGCAATTGCTAGCGTTCCCTCTACTATTACAGAAGCAGTGGATACCGCTGCTCAGGTTGTTGAAGATGCGAGTGGGAAAGCTGGACAGCTTGTAGCGGATGCGGCAGAGAACACGGTTAGCACAACACAAGCAGTAACAGAGAAATTACAGCTTGAGCATTTTGCTAATGGAAAGAGTAAGAAAAAGGACAAGAAGGATAAAAAGAAGGGTAAGAAGAAATAGTTTTCAGTCGCGTGTTCTCATGCTGAAGATTCTGCAGCAAACTGCCAAGCATCTCACGCTGCAAATTCAATCCAGCACTACAGAACAAATCGAGCCTTCGCTTTCTCCTTCATGACCATTAGAGATAAGAGATAGGATCGTGTGTCTTAAACAGAGCACGATTACATAGATCGCACGAATTCCAGCAATTGGCGGAGTGAGCCTACTTCATGAGCAAGAGTTCCAGTTGCAGGATCACGGGCATCATAGGGAGAGACAAGAACAGGTTGACAGATGGGAGACTGAGTTGTTGTGGATTAAGGGCAGCGGCAATGGCAGGCGTAACGAGCATTGAGATTCGAGAAACGGTAGCAGAACTGGAAGACTTGATCCAACAGCAGTCGAATCCCAAGCTGAAAAAACGGTTGCAAGTCTTATATTTGCTGCAATTACCAGAGGCGATGAGCATTAGTGGCATTGCGAAAGTGATTGGGCGACATCGAGGCAGTGTGTAGGCGTAGTTGAGCGAATACCGCGAAGGGAGATTGGAGAGCTTCTTGAGCATCGGACAAAGTACAGGGCGACCGAGGGCGATTCCAGAGTGGGCAGTCAAGCGTCTCAAAAAAACGCTTAGATGACCCGGAAGGTAGATTTGGCAGCTACACGCAGGTGCAGCAATGGTTGTCCGAGACGCTGAATGTCGAAGCGGAGTATGCGACGGTGCATCACTTGGTGCGATATCGATTGGGTGCGAAGCTGAAGGCGGCGCGTCCGGTTCATGCCAAACAAGACTCCGTAGCCCGTGAGGGTTTTAAGCAAACCTCAGCGATGATCTGATCTTGCTCAAACAGTATGCTGCGCTCGTCAAACCGGAGTATGAACGCATTCGCTACTTTGCTCCAGACGAAAGTCGTTTTGGCTTGAAAACTGTGGTGGGACGGTTGATCACGAGTTTGGGGGTGAAGCCGTTGGGCGATTGGCAATGGCAGTTCAAAGCGTTTTGGCTCTATGGTGCGGTCGAACCCACCACCGGAGAACAGTTTTTCTTACAATTCACGCACGTCGATAGTGCCTGTTATCAGATGTTTCTCGAACAGTTTTCCAAAGCCTATCCTGATACGCTGAACATTCTCCAAGTTGATAACGGGGCCTTTCACAAAGCAAAGGATTTAGTGATTCCAGACAATATCATCATCTTACTGTTCCAACCGCCTTACTGCCCTGAGTTAAATCCGATTGAGCGATTGTGGCAGCACCTGAAAAAAGATTTGCGTTGAGGATTGTTCAAGGACCTAGCTCAACTACAAACGAAAGTGGACAAACTGATTGCAGATTTGACTACCGAAACCGTTGCTTCTGTGACTGGTTTTAGTTTCATCCGAGATGCCCTATCTGTCGCGGAAATTTTTTAATTTGGTATCACGCAGTTTCGCCGCAATCTCCCCTCTCTTGTTTTGGATTTCTGCAAGTTTGACTTGCAAATCCCCGATCGCGATCGTCCGACTCTGAGTGGCTGAATCTCCCCCGGTCGAGTTCCTAAACAGTGGCACACCAACCAACGAAAGGATCTCATTCACCGAACTGAGCGTATTACCGAAGAACAAATTTCCAATGCGATTGATAATGCCTCTCTTCCTTGCTGGTTGACCTGCTACGGTCGGAACGTCCTCGGCTTTGAGCCAGGACTGCACCAAAGGTTCAAACACTCCTAAACGGACGGTGGCTTGATTGTTCCGTTTCGCCTCATCGACTTTTTGTTCGATCACCTGCACCCGTTCATCGATCACCTTCAGTTCAGAGGGATTCTCGATCGCTTTCTGCTGCAATTGCTGAACGCAGGCATTCGACATATCCAGGCAGGGTAAATCACCCAGCAGTCCTTTCCATAAGCCGTCGTTGATTCGCATCTGAATTAAGCGATCGAGCGAGTCTCCAGCCGGATTTAGGGGATTATCATCGGCTTTGAGTGCTTCGGGGTCTTCGGTCTTTTTCTCGCTCGGCTCTTCTGGCTCTGACTCCTCATCGCTGAGAATTTGAGGATTGGAAGGGGGCGTTTCTGGCTTTGTATCGTCTGAGTCGTTGGAACGGGCTTGATTTGAGCGAGGGACGTTTCGCAGATCACCGACAATAAGAGTAAGTTCAACAGTGAGGATTTGATTATTCTGACCTTTCCATCGAACCCGTTGAACTTTCGCATTGTAGGCACTCTTGACGATCGATAAGTTTGTAAGCTGCGTTTCTAAGTTCTGTAGTTGTACATTCACTTGAGCGAGTTGGAATACTTGATCGCGCTCTTGCTGCTCATATTCCTGTAACTGTCGTTGATATTCTTGCTGTTGACGCTCAATATCGATGCTGCGTTTACTGATTTCTAATGAGTGTTCGTATTGTCGATATTGGTAGTTTTCTTTGGCGCGATCGAGTTTTGCTCGTGAGAGTTCTAATTCTGCTTTGGCTTGTTTAACATCGCGCTCTCGCTGCCGTAACTTCCTTCTCTTGTTCGTGGGGCAAAGTGCTAGGGGGGAGATCGTTCGGATTCATACCTTGCAATAAATCGATTTTGCGCTGCTGGCGGCTCCATTCCTGCTCGACTTGTTGAAGGATGACTTGTTTGCGATCGATCTCTGCTACTTCTTCGATAAACGATGGGGTTGGAAGATTGGCAATTTCTGACGCGGCTTTGGGTGGAAGGGGTTTGATCGGCGCTTGTTTGAGTCGATCGAGTTGAATCAAGACCTGAGCTTTCTGCGCCTCTAATCGTTGTCGTTCACGAGTGCGATCACTCAATACTTGTCCCACGACGACGACATCGCCTTCACGAACTTTCAAATCCTCCGGTGCGGATAGGCTCAATTCCAGGGTGAATCGCTTTGTTCGGGTGTCGGGAGTGGGTGAAGCTGTGAGACTGGGGACGGGAGAAGGGCTTTGGGTCGGAGTCGGGTTTTGAGCTTGGGCGGTACAGCTTGCGAGGAGACAGGCTGTGAGAATTATCGATCGATTCATTGAGGACGAGGGCAATCACTTTTGGGTTAGTGTGCCCCTGCCATAGAGTTCATTCGATTTTGCTCAGTTCTACGTAATTCAGATGAAGGTCAATCGAAATGACTGAGACTACGGATAACAGATCTAACCGCACTCAGATCAACTCTCACACTTAAAGCTTTCTCATCTTCATCACACTGAAACAACATCCTTACGATCCAAGGGGATCAAACGATCATCGAGTCAATGTATCGATAGATTGCCTTCTCAATACTTCTCGTTTCTGAGTGCTATATCTCGAAATGTTAAGATTTCAAGTTTCTATTAAGAACTGTTGCCGCTTATTGATTGTCTTGTTAAGGTGTGCGTGTCAATTTGATTGACTGGTTCCTATCGTTCGGAGTGAAGTGCCTTATGCTTTGTCTTACTCTCACCGCTAACTGCTTTTCCTAAATCCCAAGCGAGTTTGCAGCATTGAAGCACACCGAAATATTGCTCGATCGAACATCAACGATTCATCTCAAAGCACAACTCTAAAATTCACTTCTGTTCTTGTCCCCTATCCATTTAGCAAAGACGAAGAACCTGATAGAACCCTAACCGTGGAGACTTTACGATGAATATTCAGGGAAAAACTGTCCTAATCACTGGGGCTTCCCGTGGCATTGGACGAGAAATCGCATTGGAATTTGCTCGACAAGGAGCGCGACGATTGATTTTAGTGGCGCGATCACAGTCTCGGCTTATGGAAGTTGCTACTGAAATCAAAGCATTCGGGGTCGAAGCCATCCCGGTTGCGCTTAATCTGATTGACTGCGTGGAGGTCAACATTACGATTGCTCAAATGTGGCGCGATTATGCCCCGATTCATATTCTGATCAACTGTGCAGGTGTGGCATATCAAACACCTTTCCTCCTCTCCCAGCCGTCTCAGATGCAAGAAGAAGTCGCGCTCAATCTTATGGGAATGTACAACATCACCCGCTTGATTGCTCGACGAATGGCAGTGCAGCGACAAGGAACGATCGTCAATGTATCGAGCCTGATGGGGAAAATTGCCGCTCCGACGATGGCAACTTATTCCGCGACCAAGTTTGCGATTCTGGGATTTACCCAAGCGCTGCGGGGCGAACTCGCACCCCATAACATTCGAGTCATCGCTCTACTGCCATCGTTGACAGATACAGAGATGGTTCAGAACTTCCAATGGTTTCGCTGGATCATGCCAACCACGCCGCAGAAAGTAGCTCAGACGTTGGTTGCAGGACTAGAACGAGAATCAACAGAGA
Organism: Cyanobacteria bacterium FACHB-63; assembly: GCA_014695255.1. Lineage (GTDB taxonomy): Bacteria > Cyanobacteriota > Cyanobacteriia > Leptolyngbyales > Leptolyngbyaceae > Leptolyngbya. The sequence continues at coordinate 4,860 of JACJNX010000013.1, read as the reverse complement.
TTCTAGTAGGCTGGCAAAGTCATCTTGCAGTTTGGGGAAATCGCTTGATGCCCTGGTTAGTTGAGAAGGTTTCACAGTTTGCGTCTCCGCTTTCTAAGAGCCATCCTGACCTCGATGCTCGACTCAGAGCAGCTAGGGTCGGTTCTCGTTAAAGCTTGCTCATGACGGACGGGGACTAATCACCTTCACCGTCAACGTCCCCGTCACATACTGCTCACCCAACTGCTGTAGAGCCAATTCAATCGGGTGAAACGTCATCGTCACCGTCTTATCCACCAATTTTGCCGTTTGCAATCGATTCGCCTCGATTGGGATTCTCACATTCTCTGGCATATCCACCACAATCGACCCACTGAGCAAAATCAGAGCGTTCGGTTGTGATGCTGCAATCTCCTGAAGTTTCGGTGCAATTTCTTCATCGGTGAATGAGACGGTTAGTAACTGAGTCGTGGCGGGATCACCAATCGTCGCTGCAATTCGCTCTGTCAAAATCTGCTGTCCCGTTTTGAAGAATCCGCCCTTTCCATTAGTCACGATGAACGAATCGCCTTCATTGGCAACGACGAAGTATTTCCCATCGGCACGGGTGCGATCTGCGCTCCAAATCCCCTTAATATCTGCCCAAACAGGGTGGGTTGGAGATTTCTTGTTGTAACCTCGATCGCTCCATCAGTCATACCGAGAGAATTGGTGAGCTTTTCTGTGATCCCGCCAGCGCTGCCGATGTGGAGTCCCACAACTAAGAGCGGTCCAGCGATCAACAGCACCCAATATTCGCCTGTTCCGCCCGTGGTCAATCGCCGCTTGGGGTTGGAAACGCTGATACACCAAGCGGGATAGGGGTAGAAAAGCTGAACGCCCTGTTTGGTGAAACAGTCTGAGAAACAAGCAAGGAGATGACCGAGGGGGGTGCGATCGCGGTTGTGATGTGTCCTGATAAATAGCCGAATGGAAGTGCGATGGCGGCTAGACCTCCCGTAGCGATGAAGCTGTGGATGCTCGTCCCATGTGGGTATCTCGACTCTAACCAGGTTGAGATGGGGAAGCAGATTTGTCCGATCGTGCTTGTCGTAGTGTCGAGATCTGGGAGTTGTGAACCGATTAGCGCGAGTCCTAATGTGAGCGGGTCTGCGGTGCTGAGAATGAGGGAGGTTCCGGCGGCTGCGATCGTGGCCTGGGTAATCGACATCATAAGTTCGGTTAGTTGCTTTTTTTTGAAAAGCTGATGTGAGACAAGATTTTTGTGGATTTCCCGGTTATCCACAAGTATTGATGTATTTAAATCTCTAAGTACTACTGCTACGAGAAAAACTCACCAGTTTGTGCAAATAGTCTGTCTCGCCAACATGGTTGTATCTTATGAGCCAATTTCCCATCATCCTGATTCCATCACCTATTAAAAGAGTTAAGGCAGAACTTCCACCCTTACCTTCGGTTCCTAAACCTGAACCTCCTAAAGAACCCAAAGCACCTACAAAACCCATAGAGCCAGTAAGGACCGATACAGCCAGCGTTGCAACACTTGGATTCTTTGGAGTATTTATTCTCCTAATTGCATTTGGAACCGGTGGGAACGGATTAGGTTTATTTGTCTTTATTTTACTATCCTCATTTTTGGGATTTTTGGTTTATTCAGATGCTAATTCCTATCCATCACGCCAGCAAGAATATCAAAAGCAATTAAGATGGTTCGCTTCAAAAAAGCAGATTTATCAAGAAGAGTTAGATGCTTTACCAAGTAGAAAACAACAGCATCAACGCGATCTCGGAATCTATAACAAACAGATAGAGAAGTTAAAGGAAGAATGCTTTCATCCAAAGAAAGTTATAGAACCCATTTGGGATCTTATCCATACGCCAAACGCTTAAGCATCAAACGGATGAAGCAGAGATGGCTCTTCGCAGTGGCATGATCCAGGGTGCGCTCAAAGTTCTTGACTAAACTCTTGCACCGTTCCATCCAGGCATTGGAACGCTCAATGATCCATCGCGTTGCAACCGGCACAAAGCCAGATTTACCTTGAGTTGCTTTCTCAGCAGGAGTCGGCTTCGGGGCGAGTTGAAAGCGAATCTTGGTCATGATTTGCGGGTAGAACAGTTCGAGCCCTGTTTAAATCGTGTCAGGGTGATAGCCGTGATCAAGGAGAATCGTGATCTTTGGAATTTTCACGGGCTTGGCACGAAAGTAGTCCAAGTGATCAATCAGCATCTCAATCAAGCCTTGGTCATCGGTGACATTCGCCTTGGTGCAGTGGGTGAAGAACGGCAGTCCTAACGTATCGACTGCCAGATGCCGCTCGATACCGTTGGTGCATTTGTAATGACAGAATCCTTTGCTTTCAATGCTGGCAGTGCAGGTATTTTTCACCGCTTGTGAGTCGATGATTAACCATCGCGTCCAGTACGGTTTTCTTGGGCACGTTCTCGCACTTGAGCGTGCAATGCCGGTTGAATCTCATCCAACACCCCATCTTTGCGCCACTGCTTGTAAGGCCAAAACACCGTCGAGTACGGCGGTAAGTCCTTCGGTAAATCTTCCCAATTGCAGCCATTCTTCAGTTGATAGAACACCCCATCGAGAATCTGCCGCTTTGTCCACTTGGGCGGTCGAGTCTGTTTCTTCTTCGGCAGCAATGGTGCAATGCTCTCCCACTCTTGCTCCGTCAAACTACTGGTGTACGGCATTTATTTTTGATTCTAGCTCATCTCTAAAAGATCCCAAATAGGTGCTATAAAAGCCCCAGTAAAGTTTGCGTCTGTAAAATTAGTCTCAAGTGCTTGAGCTATCAAGAGATTAGCATGGGTCAAATTAGCATTGCTGAAGTTGGCAACAGACAGATTAGCACCATCAAATTGAGCACTGCTAAGGTCGGTATTAACAAGCTCGGCAGCAATAAAAATGGTGTTGCTAAGGTCAGCACCAGAAAGGTTAGCGTTGCTGAAATTAGCACCAGAAAGGTTAGCGTTGCTGAGATTAGCACCACTGAGATCGAGCTCTGTTGAAGAGTTTTCAATTCGCCAGCGATTCCAAAGTTCTATCCCCTGTAGCTTTAATTCCAGCAGAGTCATTAACACTTTCAACTGTTTCTGATTCGCCACCGTCTTTCCCTCAACGCTGCGACATTCAATATTTCAGCTAGATCCGCACTCAATCCCTAATTTCATCCCATAAACCTAAAGTAGCGCTAATCACTCATATCGACCACAACGATCGCACTTTCCTCAACCATCTGGAAACTGCCAACAAGCAATGTGTTCCACTCTTTTGCTCCCACACTGACAAGCTTCCGGCTTCGATGACACCCATTCACGATCGCACTCTCGGCAGCGACAGAAAATATTGTGTCGATCTGCTTCCTGAATCGCTGCCTCCCACTGGCGCAATTCCTCCGGCCTGAGTTGTCGCGGAACTTCTGACATCGTATGAGCCTCAAAGCTAATGGAAGATGCAGGTGTAGGAGCAGTTCTAACACTGCTTCTACACCTGCCTTAAACATTAAGCCGAAATTTAGGACTAACGGGCGCGATAGGTGCAAACTCGTCCGAGCATTTTCTGAGTTGCTTCAGATTGAGGTTTCATGAACGGACCGAAAACAGTCCCATCTGGACCAGCAACCTGAAAACGACCGTCACAAGGAGTGTAAGCAAATGGGCGGTCTTTGCCGATTTGATAAACGAAAAAGTAACCCCTGCTGCGTTGATCCAAATTAATTGAATCCAAATTGAGGTAAACTTTCTCGCCAGTAGAAGCAACTCCTTGATACTCCCATCGTGCAGGAGCAGCGTTCACAGACACAGATGTAGAAGCAATTCCAAGCGTGGTAAGGACAGCGATCGTAGATGCCATTCGTTTTAGCATTATCTAAATCCTTTCACTGAGTGATTGACTTGTGCTGATTCTTGCAAGACTTGTAGCACCTTGTAAGCTTCACTCTAAAAGATTCTTATTTCGGAGATAAAAGTAGTTGAGACACAATTTCAGAATAAAGGAGTATGGGCACGATCAGGAGCGTCCTGTACATTGGAGAATTTTGAATCGTTCATCCTAGCGACAGCCTCAAGGTCAAAACGGGAGATCGTAATCGGCTGCTCCTTCGTTAGAGCCGTTCATAACTCTGAGCCATATTCAGAATCAAGAAGCAATAGATCAGCTATTTTAAGTTTCACTGCATTTCATCAGCATTTCCAAATGCCGATCGATTTTCTTCAACCGAACACTGCGTGGAGCGAAGCTACCGCGCCGATACTTCTGTCGTTTTGCCTCCTGATGCTCTGATCTGCCCTCCTCACCGATATAGCAATAGCAAGCTTCGAGTCGAACATCGCCTGCTCACTGCGCCACCAGGCTTGACGAAACTTGCGATCTTTCACTTTCCCGGTTTCAATCCAACAATGTTCCAGTGCAATCGTCCCTTCTGCTCTGAGTCGATCTCGTTCTATCTCCAATCGTGCAATCGCATCCTAATGTCCGCCTGATTGCTTTTCACCCTCACCCGCGCACGTTCTAGGGGAAGAAGTTGATCGGGTGAGACATCAGCCTGGTGCATCTCTCCAGCTTCAAGGTATCGAACTCGAAAATAGCCGGAGTCGTTTTCCGCGAACCCTGCGGGAAGCGAAGCTGGTGAGCGCGGCACATTTAATCAATAACTCTGCGGCTTGATTGTCGCATCGACGTAAACGGAGAGTGCCACGAAAGATCGCCTTGAAGCGAAACATCGTGATTTCGGCAATTGAGCGACGCTGATAAGCGGAATCGCGCTTCCATTTCTTCCGTCCATGCTTACGGATGTATCGCAAATTCTCATCTCTGGGATGGGACGAAGCTTTGCGATTGCCGTGTTGCCATATCACCGCATCCTT
>JACJNX010000129.1 GCA_014695255.1 Cyanobacteria bacterium FACHB-63 | reverse complement strand
TCGTTGCTGTGCGATACAATCTGGTGCTCAAAGCGTTTTACGAACGGCTTTTGGGACAGGGAAAAGCAAAGAAAGTAGCGTTAATTGCCTGTATGCACAAGTTGCTCCGAATTCTGAATGCGATGATTCGCGATCTCAAGGGATTGTAAATTAGATTGTGTCAAAGGTTCAAAAGTTTGATCTAATAGACCCTTGAACCAAAACCACAACAGTTATGACATTCCGACCTGAATTACTTGATGAATTGCTGAAGAACTACAAAAGTCCCGAAGATTTAGTGGGAGAAGGCGGCATTCTCAAACAGTTGACGGCTGCGCTCGTTGAACGATGTTTGAACGCAGAAATGGAACACCACCTGGAAGAAGGCCGTATAGAGTCCGTTGAGGAAAACACGCCGCGCAACCGGCGAAACGGCTACAGTCAGAAAACGATAAAGGGCGAATTTGGCGCGGCAGAAATTGATATTCCGCGTGACCGTAACGGCGCATTTGAGCCAATCATCGTGCCGAAAGGACAAACGCGCTTTGATGGCTTCGACGGTAAAATCTTGTCACTCTACGCACGCGGTATGAGTGTGCGTGACATTCAAGCTCAACTGCAAGATTTATATGGGGTAGAAGTGTCTGCTGGCTTGATTTCCAAAGTCACCGATGCCGTCGAAGAAGAACGGAAATTGTGGCAGAATCGTGGGCTCGACCGCGTGTACCCGATTGTTTACTTCGATGCGATTGTCGTCAAAGTCCGGCAAGACGGGCGGGTGATCAATAAAGCGATTCACTTAGCTCTCGGAGTCAATCTGTCAGGCAACAAAGAACTTTTGGGGATGTGGATGACCCAAAATGAATCTGCCAAGTTTTGGTTGTCGATTCTGACTGAGCTTCAGAATCGGGGCTTGAAAGACATCTTCATTGCCTGCTGCGATGGCTTAACCGGGTTTGCCGATGCTATCGAAGCGGTGTTTTCCAAAACCCAGGTACAACTGTGCATTGTTCACATGGTCAGAAACTCACTCTCCTATGTCTCCTACAAAGACCGCAAGGCTGTAGCAGCCGACTTGAGACTGATTTACACCGCAGCGACTGAAGCTGAGGCAGAACAGCAATTGGTGGCATTTGCTGAGAAATGGGACAAGCAGTATCCCATCATCAGCCGCTCTTGGATGAACCACTGGACACGAGTAATCCCGTTCTTTGCCTTTCCACCAGAAATTCGACGAGCAATCTACACCACCAACGCCATTGAATCACTTAATATGACCCTGAGAAAAGTGATCAAGAATCATCGAGCCTTTCCCACTGATGAATCCGCGCTCAAAGTTGTTTACCTCGCGATGCAGAACATTGCGAAAAAATGGACGATGCCGATTTCAAATTGGAAGCCTGCACTAAACCGATTTGCAATTGAATTTGGCGATCGTTTACCAATCTAATTTTGATCTTTGACACAATTTAGTTGACATACTCGATCTCAAGCCTTGGCGAGTTCCTGAGGTGCTGCAATCTGAAGAAATTTGTTGCTAATCTAGGCGTTGACGCTCAGTTCTAGGAAGTATGAGATTGTGTTGATCAGAATGACTCCAACAGCGATGTGCGAGTCACTTCTTGATCGTACTTTGATTTTTTCCATAGCGTTAATTTCGCTGTCTCCTCAAATTTACATTTGATTCTTGACATTCAAGATAATCGCTTGGTTGATTCCTTTTACTTGCCCTTTACGCATCATCGCCATTGCCTCAATCCCTCGTAACGTTCTCCTTGCCGTGTTGAATGATTGAAATCCCATCATCGGTTTCACAATTCGTTTGATGTTCCGATGGTCTTGCTCAATCCTGTTGTTCAAATACTTGCTCTGCCGCAATTGGGTTTCAGCTTTCAAGGTTTTGTCTTGCTTCAATTCCTCGACAGCAACGGGATAAGCCGCATTTTTATCGACGGTAATCACTCGTGGAGTTTGAGTGTGCTTGGCTTTCAACATTTTGCGAAAAAAGCGCGCCGCAGCTTTCCCATCCCGCTTCGCACTCAGCAGAAAGTCCAGCGTGTTGCCCTCAGAATCCACGGCTCGGTGCAAGTATTTCCACGCTCCTCTGATTTCGATGTACGTTTCATCTACTCGCCAGGAATCGTTCGTGGGAGTTAGAAACGGACGAATGCGCTTGTCGAGTTCTGATGAATAGTCCTGCACCCATCGGTAAATCGTCGTATGACGGAGCTTTTGGATCAACCACGGAACGTTATTTTTCTCAACAAGCTCTTAATCTTATCACTTTTTGCAACACAACCATGCTTCGTTTGCCTTGTTGCCGCAGTCGAATCGCTTGTTGTCTCAGGTAGTTTTGCGTGGTCGGATTCAGCAGCCGAGCATCAGGTTTCTTCATGTCTCGATTCTAGCAATTCTCCTCTAATTTCTGCATTCTCTTTAATTGCCAGGTTAATATATGGATTAGAACTACGACTGTTGAGAATTGGAGATAGGTACAGTAAAAGATTAGTGACTTGTTGTAACGCTCTAAGGGAAAATGGAGACTTTAATTGTCCTAGCACTGATTGGTAGTATCTGGTTGATTGCTCCTCGTCGTTGGCGCCGATTCATCTCTCTGGTTGAGATCGTACTGTTACTTTGTGTTCTTGTTGGTTCACCGATTGGGCTTGAATTAATTTTCAAAGCAATGGTGATGTCCTTGCCAAAAGATCAGGGCGATCCCGCTGCCGCGATCGTGGTTCTAGGTCGTGGACCA
>JACJNX010000128.1 GCA_014695255.1 Cyanobacteria bacterium FACHB-63 | reverse complement strand
GCCGCAGCCTTGGGGGGATATCTACGATCAGCGAAGTTAGTCGCAGCACCAACCACGATCTTGATTCGCCAGGGAGAAGCAATGGGTCGCCCTAGTCAACTTGTCGTTAGTATTCCAGCTGAAGGTGGAATTGTCGTTACGGGTCGAGCAGTCAGGATTTAATCTATTCCGTCTTTGTACAGTGCCAAGTTTAGATGAGATCTTCTCAACGTTTGGTGAAAATGGGTGCTATCGCAAATTTGCCCAACGTAAAATCTAGGCTTCAGCCAGCTTGAATTGCCAACTTCACCAAAACTTGGGAAGAGCCTCAGCTTGACCAAGCGCTGCTTCATGTTTTTGCGGGCTTTGGTCACAAGCTGGAGACCATGCTGGTAGAGTTCATCAAACAGCTTTTGAGAGATATAGCCCCGGTCTCCGAGGAGTTGAGCGAAGATGCCTTGCGCCATTTCGGGCAAAGGCTTGCGGTTGTCGGTGTTGGTAGGGGTGAGTTTGAAGGCAAGCAGTTCACCGCGCTCGTTGATGATCAAATGCAGCTTGAAGCTTTCCCCAGCATCGAGGGCAATTGGGGTTGCTCTGACTGAGATTTATTCATCGCCGCCTTGAAAGAAGAATGGCTCAAGGATTCCCACACCTAAGATAAGAAGATCACGCCTGCAAGCACCTTTAAGGGTTATCACTGAGTGCTCGCGCATATCTCGGAGATGATGTCGCACCTTCCCCCATTGATGACTCTCCAATCTGGAGCACATTGTCTTTGATCTTGCTAGACGTAGCGGGGCAAATCGAGATTGTGACTGAGCAGGAATTGTGCGATCGGCAGGCAATCAGAATAAGGTTACTTGTTCCCTTGAGGCGCGATCACTGGGTTCATGCGAGAGAATTAGGCAGACGCATTTGTTTTCAAAAACGAGCGCTTCCGAAAGAGAAGGGGCAATCACGTAGTATCTCGGACGCACTGACCCCGATTCGGCTAAGTCGCTGATGAAACGGGTGGCGAACCTAGAACGGTAGATGAAGAAGTTGGCTTAATTGGTAACGAGTTAGGGCGATGAGAGAAATTACGTTTGCGGAACAGATTTAGTTCTTGGTGTTCACGGGCACGATCGAGGGTCAATCGATTCTGATGCTGTATCACCTGTTGAAGTCAGTCATATGAGCAGGGGAATATCAGCGCTGAAGAGATGCAGTTTGAAATTAACTCTTTCAATCCAGAGTTCTATTTTCACCTGCCATTGAATGAATAGATGACTTGTAAGAAACGATGTTTCGATAGAATTGGGCAATGTTGGCACTCGTGGAAGCGCTCGACAGTCGGAGCAGTAAACGCCAAGAGCGCAGAATCTATCGTTGTCATGAGTGTCGGTGCTGGCATCTGTAAGAGGCCTACGCAGGCACTACCTGTAATACCTGAACATAAGCATCACAGAGTAGCTTGAGGTTTATCTTCTAAACCCAAGATATCTTCGTCATGCTAGAAACTCAGGCAGAGTGCATCGTCTTATTAGAGAAGATTCGATGGAATGGAAAGCCTATCTGTCCCTACTGCCATTCAATGAATGCCTCGTCCGTTAAACGAGAACAGCGGTATCACTGTAATGAATGCTTCACATCATACAGTGTGACAGTTGGAACACTCTTTCACAAAACCCATGTCGAGCTTCCCAAATGGTTCGAGGCTATCAGGCTGATCATGGACCGGTCTAGAGAAGTAAGCATCCGCCAGCTTGCCACTGAGATTAAGGTAAATAAGAATACTGCTTCATATATGATTTCTCGGATTCGCGATGCTGCCTATAAGGAACCTGATTTTTTGTTCCAGATTTTGAAAGAGGTGCAAGATTTTACTTAGTGGAGTTTTCTCTAGGTACGCTGTAAAATTACTCAATATCTAGTTCTTTCTCTTCGGGTGCTTTATATGAGATTGATTAGTAGGTTTCTTCCCAAGTCAAAGAGTCCAGAGCTTGCGAAGAATCAAGCAGTGTTTACAACATTGTCTCTCGTTTTTCTCAGCTACTGTGTTGCTTTTTGTTGTGCATTTGGTTTGCCAATACTGCTTTCTAAGATTCTCCCAGCCGATGCTTCTGAAGCTACAAAACTCTACATACAGCTATTTCTGGGCGCTGTCGTGACAGTCTTTTTCTTGTGGATGTCTTGGGATACTGTAGATGCGATGGTCGGCTCTGCTATTAGAGCAGATGTCTCTGTCACTGAAAAGCGATTATCGAAAGAACTAGAGCAATACAAAGCAGAAAACTCTGAGAAGGAGCATATTAAACGTCAGAATTTAGAATTTACTTCTGTTGTTCTAAGCGATTTGAGTAGTGAGATAGTAGATGGACTAGAGCCGTATTCAGATAAAGCACTAAGACAAGCTTTTCGTAGACGTGTTGCAAGAGATTCCATCATCCGAGAGTTAGCCTACAACGATGCGCTATTGAAAAAGATAGCTACAGAAGCAACCAAAATGACTTTGAAGACAGCAAAGATGAGTGGGGAGGAAGCAAGTCAAGATGAAGTCATATTGATATTTCGGCAAGATATTTATATCTACCTGAAAGCATGGTTTATGTGCAGCATTCTTAACGATCGCGAAATGAACGTTGTCGTGATCAAGCAGCGTTGCCAAGGTAAACAAGCACAGTATATTAGTGCGTTGACTTACATCAAACAGGATCTTATTAAAAAACGTCAAGTCGTGGAAAGATTTGAGACTGAATACAAATCGGATATCATTCAAATGCTTGAAGAATATCTCAACAAATTAATAGCTGCGTTGCAACAAGCTTATCGAAAAATGGATGTTCGCTGAAAGACTTCCACGAATATCTTAATCTAAGCTTGAATTATCCCATTCTTCTGGAGTCATGGGCATATTCTGGGCTTGAAGCTTCATCACTAATTCCTCATAGTCAATATCGCTCGAAGCTTGAGCAAGGGATTCATTGTTATTGTTAAGCAGCTTTTCAACGGCTTCCTGTGCCTCTTTAACATCTTCCTCAGCTTCAAATGGTACTCCAAATGAATTAGACATAGCTGTTTGCACCTCTTCTAAGACGACAGATGCCCAGACTAAAACTTTGTAGACCAAATGCAAGGAATCATTCACAGCTTTACACCCTCAACTATTTAGCTCACGCGCATCGTAGTTTAAAGGCTTACCAAAATCTACACCGCTAACTGGGACAATTCTCGTTACTCAATTCAAGCATCTCTTATATTAGTACATACGTATTTATAAAAGTCAAGGTCAGAATTAAAGTATTCAAATTCTGAAATAAACATCTGACGAACGGATTCTCAACGGCTTTGAAGAACAAAAGTATGATTTTTGTTTCCCCCTAAGTTTCAAATTGACTTTGAATTATCTAATACTATTTCTTACGATCGAGCCTGCAAAATCGACAAACACTCTGCCACTACTGCTTGAGGACGGTCTAAACAATCCCTTCCGCTAAATCGAACTGTGGACAATCCAGCACGAAGCAGCATTCGATCTCGGGCATAATCTCTAACCGTCTGCCCTCCCTCAAGGTGATGCTTTCCATCGACTTCAAGAATGAGACATTTACCCTGTAGGAAAACCAAGAAATCAGCTTCTATACGCCCATTCATTTCAGTATTGCTAACCGCAGCACCATCTAAATTGACTCGTCCGCGAGTATTAGCGAAGAATAGAACGCCCTGTTGATCGAGGGCTTTCGCAATTCTGATTTCAGCCTCAGAGCGCAGATAAACCCACCCCATTCAGTCTGAAAATTGCCTCCAGCCCCATTACCACCTATGGGACCTGGAGGTGTTATCGCTGATCCTCGTACCAATGCTTCGATTGCATCTTTGATTCGGTCATCATAGAACAATCGCCAGTGATGCTGAGTACTATGCCCGTTAGGTTGTCCGGCATAACCCAAATGCAAGCTGTCAGCAATTCTCATGTAGAACCCAGGACGGGTCTTAGGGTAAAGTTTTCGATTGAGCTTCGTTTCTACACTGGCTCTTCTATTTAGAAGTCATTTGACGGGAGCCTGGAGCTAGAGCAATCAGCATATCGAGCAGTTTACCCGTGGGGATTTGAACGTTGTAGGGCAGTTCATTGCCGATCGGAACAATGCCACCGCTTTCTAAATCGGGGTCGAGGTCGTCTGGATTGAAGTTGACATTAGCTGAGCTACCAGCGTTACCGTCTGCCATAATCATCCTCTGATTTCATAAAGCGCAATCGCACCCCTGTTCAACCGACACATCACGATCGTCCCTCTCAGTTCAAAAAGGCGACGGTTAAAATCGACCGCCCTTTGGACTCAATCAATGTATTTCTAGCGTTCCCTCTGTCGCCTGCGGAAATCCCAAGGCTTCTCGTGATTACCCTTCCACACCCCAAGCTTTTTGGACTTAGCAAGCTCCTCAGACGTTTCTAGAGCCGATCGATCGCTACAGTTCCGAGAATATCGATCATAGTGATACGCCATCCCAGATCGAACCATCTCCCCATTCACAAAGAATTCCTCATCTGGGTTGCGACTCGCCTTATTTCGGACGAAGACATCTCCCACAATGCGACCAAAGCGATCGCGCTCTGTCTCAACCAAAATCACCTCATTATCAGCCTGCTGGATCAACTGCTGTAATTTGGCTTTCGACTCCATTCCCAGTGGTTGTGATTTCTCCGGTGCATCAATCCCGCAAAGTCTGACCGTTTCGCCATTTGCAAGTTTGATTGTGTCGCCATCTAGAACTCGATCAGCTTTGAGATGCTTGCTCGATCGATCCGAGTTAGGGCGACTCGCATAATTAGGATTCGCTTGCTCGTAATCTACACGGGCATTAGCGGAATCCTGTTGTTTATTCCATGCCATCACGCCAAGGACAGCGATCGTCACAACGGGCAAGGAATTCATTAAAGCTTTACCAATTTTGCGTAGTTTCACAGTTCTGCGATTTAAGCGTTGATGGGTATAGGTTTCAGGATTCCCAATGATTGATGGGAAGGTTAACCTTACTCAGTTGATTCAAGTTCATGAACCTTAAAAAACTATGATGCTTACTGCTCTAGCGCTTTCGACTATTTCCGCTCTTGTGTCTGGTGCGTCGGCACAAAGTGCTAAGGGAGAGATCATGGAGGTTCATACCCTGCAATGAATCAATCTTGCGCTGTTGTCGGCTACATTCCTGCTCGACTTGCTGAAGGATGACTTGTTTGCGATCGATTTCTGCTTCTTCTTCGATGAATGATGGGGTTGGAAGATTAGCAATCTCTGACGCGGCTTTAGGTGGAAGGGGTTTGATTGGCGCTTGTTTGAGTCGATCAACTTGGATCAAGACTTGGGCTTTCTGCGCTTCTAATCGTTGTCGTTCACGGGTGAGATCGCTTAGAACTTGTCCCACGACGACATCGCCTTCTCGAACTTTCAAATCTTCCGGCGCTGTAAGCGTAAGTTGTAGAGTAAAGCGCTTTGTTCTGGTGTCGGAAGTTAGGGAAGCTGTGGGACTGGGAATGAGAGAAGGGCTTGGGGTAGGAGTTGGGTTTTGGGCTTGGGCGGTACAGCTTGCGAGGAGACAGGTTGTGAGGATTATCGATCGATTCATTGAGGATGAGGGCAATCACTTTGGGTTATTGTGCCCTCCCTATAGAGTTCAGTCATAAGAAGGAGAACGTTGCCCATCACCCGCCGCAGATAACCTTTGCATCACAACCAATCAACTCTCGCTGGTCGGTGTACATGGGCGTTGTTAGCCCAGTGCTGTAGCGGTTCTCGCTAGAGTGAGGTATACAGCAGATGCCTATGACGGCTATTCAGTAGGACTTCTGCTGTACCTCGTTCGATTAAGAACCGCTATATGTAATCGTTAATACACATTGATTAAATCAGCCTGTTTTAGCAAGGGCGTAAGTAAAGTATAAGATTGCAATTGATATGACAAATTTGAACCAAAATCCTATACTGTTCCACGCAAATCCCTGAAAAACCCACCATATCCACAGAAATGTAATACATAAAACTAGCAATAACAATAATGGAGCAAAATAGGGGGCTACTCGCGAGATCCATTGAAACTTGGTAGATATTTGTGCAGACTCAAGAAGGTTGGGAGGGCGCGAGGGATCTCCATCTAACGTGAATGCAAGAATGCTGGGTTGATTTTCCCTCGCAAGTGGTTCTCCGTGCCCTCCCTTGTAGTAGTAGACCTCTTCAGTACGGTCATCATCAAAATAAAAACCATCAAAACCACCTGTTCCAATGTCTTTCATGCCGATACCACGTAAACCACTGCAAAGAATTCCTACAGGCCAATCCCAGCAACTTCTGTCATTCCGAAGTTCTCCAACTTGGTCTAAGTCGAAGCGGTCTTGCCAAGGATATTCACGAGGTAACACACTACCTGCCAAATAAACTCGTTTAAATTTCATTGATGGTACGCGCTTCAAGCTCTCTCCAAGAATATAAGTTCCGTTGCTGTGTCCAATGAAATAGAATTCTGCTTTAGGATTTAAAGCAAAGCGATAACTATATTGATCTTGAAACCACCGGATGTTTTCTCTTCTGAGCCAAGGAAAGAAAAAGTTAAATGCGGAGAAATAACCATAGGTAGGACGTACTACCGTTATTTTTTTGTCGGCACGTATCTTTATTTCATCTTCTAACTGGCTAGCCCAACCACTATTACTATCTCGTATACCATGTACTATAAATATAGTTGTAGTTTCAGTTGTACCTTGTCCAGGGTCAACACTCACATTCCCCTGAAGTTCGGAAGGAATTAGTTGAGATTTTTGAGGATCGTATGTCAAAATTGTCCACTTCAGCAATTTATAGCGTAAGTTCCACTCTGCTAAAGCTCTAGAACCACGACCTTTTGGATAATAAAAGTCATCGTGCCTTGCATCGGGAACATCTAATTGCACACCATTAGGAAATGCCTGAAGGTCAATACTGTCAGTTCTTTTGACAATTCCATCTTGAGTGCCAAGAACTTGAATCATGACTGGCTCTTTCCCTTTAAAGCTAGAGAAATAGCGAATCCAAGTGATTCGTAAATTCGTGATAAAAGCTGAACCTTGAACAGTATCTCGTAAACTTGGCAACCAACCCGTAGCACTTGATAAAATGACTATTGCTGATACCAAGAAATTATTAGGTTCAAACCCCCTATTAATGGATGCAAGTAAAACAAACCGACTGACCTTTTCTGTCCAACGAATCTCACTTTTCCTTGTTTTAGGATATGCTCCCGCAGCTACTAAATAGGCTTGTCTAATCAGCAATCCACCAACACTATGTCCAACGCAAATTACATCATCATAGGGTTCACCACTAGCTATTGCTGCGATCCAATATTGCTCAATTCTTGCTTTTAGCTCAAGTGATAATGTCTCAACTGATTGCGTGAAGAAATTGCTAAAAGCAAGAAAATTCCAGAAACCGCAGTGGGTAAAAACTAACCAGTCACTACCAGCGAATTCCTCTTCCTCATTTAGTTGCTTAAGCAAGAAGCTCCATTTTTGCGGTGAGCCATTCAGTCCTGTTGCCAATACGATTAACCGTTTCATGAGCTGATTTCCTGCCTAGCGATAGAATATGTCCTTTGATTATATTTTTACCGAATAGTTAAGGGCTCAAAGTTTCTTTCATTCTGAAGGTGCGAAGCGCGTGGAATGCTAACGTTCCCGTTCACCCGCCGCTAGTAACCTCTCAGACTCACCGACTATCTCTATACGGTCGGCGTGCAACGGGATTGTTATACGGCGTTTTGAGAATCTTAGTTCTCCGATTCTGTTTTAGAACTCTCTCTGGATGACACACTCTCCGAACTTTTTGAATATTTTTCTATAACAATACCCCGGACAGTTTTTGATCAGATTTTGAAGCTCAAACCCTTATTCCGCCGTGAGCAGGATCTTTTATTCAAAGTTAGCGTTACCCCTAACTTTGAATAAAAGGCTACAACCTTGAACTATAGGCTCTGAAAGCCCTATGAAATCCTCAACAGAACTGTCCGGAGTATTGTCTTCAGTAACTTTTGTAATTAGTAGCGAGGTTAAGATTGCTGAGAGATGTCCAACATCCATAATTGCATTTGTTTTTTCTAAAAGTAGAGGTTTTTATCTGGGTCGTAGAGTCTAGAACTATTCCAACGCTTCGCATATCTCCAAGATCTACAGCGATATCTTTACAGATAGAATGAGCCGTATAACTATTATTTTATTATTTGGACTGAAAGTTTCTATCTAAGATCCCAAATCCAGAGACTTACGCCGAAACTTTCTGCCTAAATCCGAATTGAGCGACTTAGCCCGACAACTTTTCCGCATAATACTCCTCGACAGGAAATTCAGCCAGAAATCTTCAGTATTTCTTCCACTAGAGAAGACGCTTTTATCTGTCTAAGATCCCCAATTAAAGGATTAGGTAGACACCTTCAGATGACCAGATCGAGAAAGCAGCTTGACCAAGTTTGAGCGATCGCTCTAGCAACTCTCTAGACAAAACTTCACTGCGGTCGCGGACTAATCACCTTCACTGTCAACGTCCCCGTCACATACTGTTCACTCAATTGCTGTAGAGCCGATTCAATCGGGTGAAACATCATCGTCACCGTCTTATCCGCTAATTTCGCCGTTTGCAATCGATTCGCCTCGATCGGGATTCTCACATTCTCTGGCAGGTCAACCACGATCGAGCCACTAAGCAAAATCAAAGCGTTCGGCTGTGATGTCGCAATCTCCTGAAGCTTCGGTGCAATTTCCTCATCGGTGAATGAGACGGTTAGTAACTGAGTGGTGGCAGGATTACCGATCGTCGCCGCAATCCGCTCTGTCATAATCTGCTGTCCCGTTTTGAAGAATCCGCCCTTCCCATCCGTCACGATGAACGAGTCGCCTTCATTGGCAACGACGAAGTATTTTCCATCGGCGCGGGTGCGATCGGCGCTCCAAATTCCCTTGATGTCTGCCCAAACGTGATGAGTTGGGGATTTCTTGTTGTAGACCTCGATCGCTCCATCGGTCATACCTAGAACGGTCGTAACCTGCTGGGTCAGTCCGCCACTGCTACCAACGTGCAATCCCACAATGAGAAGCGCGATCGCAATCACTAACACCCAATACTCGCTCGGTTCCCCGGTCGTGATTCTCCGCTTCGGATTGCTCACACTCCAGCACCAAGCGGGAATGGGGTAGAACCACTGAACGCCCTTGACGGTGAAACAGTCAGCAATGCAGGTTAGTAGGTGTCCGAGTGGCAGAGCAGACCAGATTAGGAGATTGTTGGTGAAGTAGCCGATCGGGAGTGCGATCGCGCAAAGGAATCCAGTTGCTAATAGAGAATGTGTGATCGTTCGATGCGGAAATCGTGCTTCCAGCCATCGACTGATTGGAAAGAAGATTTGCCCGATATAGCTTGTGCTTGTGTCTAAATCGGGAAGCTGCGACCCGATTAGCGATAGAAGAAAGGCTAGGGGGTCAGCGGTTCCGAGAATTAATGAAGTGCCTGCGGTTGCGATCGCGGCATGAGTAACGGACATCATGGGAGGTCAAACCGAATGGGTGCTTTATCAAATTTTCCCAGAGTGTTTCTATGACGGAGGTAAGCATAGTTTTTGACGGAAGGCTTCATCATAGTAAGCTTGCTGCCAGCCCTTAGTGATTTCGAAAATCTGCTCTGGAACTAATCCTTTTGCCCCCTCCAGGTCTGCCCTACTTAGTTTTGCCCCCTCCAAGTCCGCACCACCCAGATCTGCACCACTCAAATCTGCCCCCTCCAGGTTTGCCCCACTCAGATTTGCCCCATCCAAATATGCCCCACTCAGATTTGCTCTACTCAAATATGCTCCCTCCAAATCTGCCCCGTACAGGCTTGCCCCACTTAGATATGCCCCACTCAAAAATGCCCCACTTAGATATGCCCCACTCAAGTTTGCTCCACTCAAGTTTGCTCCATACAGGTTTGCTCTGTATAGGTTTGCTCCACTCAAGTTTGCTCCACTCAAGTTTGCTCCATACAGGTTTGCTCCACTCAGATTTGCTCCGCGCAAAATTTTTCCACTCAGATTTGCTCCGCGCAAAATTTTTCCACTTAGATTCATCCCACTCAGATTTTTCCTGTGCAAATCTGCTGAAGGTGATAGTTGCTGTTGATTGCTTAAAGTATTCAATACCGACTGTGCAGTCATCTCGGAATTTGAGTGTAGTTCTGCAAGTTGAACATTTAGATTGTCAATCTGATGATCTAATGACCGAGACAAGCTTTTTATCAAGTTCGTAAATTGCTTAATGACCTCAGTTCTTGAACTAATTCTTGATTTTATATCCTTGCTCATAACTTCTAGAATTTCTGCAATATCTAAGGCATCATAAGCGTGAGCCTGCTTATAATAGTCAAGTATCTGCTCTACTTTCCCAATTAGTTCATCAGGCTTTGAAATTTCTAGCTCTAGTCCAAACTTTACCAGTTCTGAGACAAATTCTTTCTTTTTCTGCAACAGAGCTTCCTCAGTCTCAATCTGCTGGCATTTTGCTGAAGTAGTGCTCTTTAAATGTGTTAGTTCAATCTCAGCCTTCTTTACTGCAATCTCTTCTTCTTTCTGTTTGGTATTCGGCTTCAATTGCAAAACTGCTACTAGAATTGCAAATACTCCTGCAATAACAGGCGCTGTAACTCCTTGGGGAATGTTGTAATTAGATTCAAGCGACCTTCCACCCGCAAAAGCAACGAAGAGAATTGAAATCGGTAAAACAATACCTATCCAAAACCACTGTGAATTGCCGAACCTATATAGTTGCACTCGTAACCATCTAAGTCTTTCTAATACGGCTGGCATCTCTATTTAGCCTCGATATTAAAACTGACAGTCTAACCGTAACATTCTCAATTTATTGGTTTGTGCCAAACTTTGAGGATGTGTGCTTTGGGATTATGTTTCTATAAGTTTCATTGCCCTAACTTTCTCCTCGTCCCCGAAACTCTACCCAACTGCTTCAACGCCATTCCCGCGGTCAAACACACGCCACCTGTGATGTAGAGTCCCTTATTGTTGGTTCCCAGCCCTACAAATCGCACCACTGCGAATGAGAACAGTGCAGCAACCAGAATCGGCATAATGACGATTCCCTGAGTGTGTTCCACTTTGTCTTGCTTCATGCCCAATTTCTCGCGCTGGATCACCTTTCGCGCAATCATCGGGTTTCGTCCCGCGAGTGGCTGCAATTCTGCAATTCTCGACTGGTCAATCTGCAATCCGAGCCGTTGTGCCTCTGATGTCATCACATTGCGAATATGAGCATCTGAGGGCAGCTCTAGCTCAACTTCCAGCATTCGGAGAAACACATCACGACCGGGATTGATCGGGCTGAAAGCAACAACTTTCACGCCGGATGCGATCGCATCTTCCAACCAGTACCGAATACTCGCCGGAAGTCGTTTCGCTTCGGGCAGAATAAATAGCCAATCATCACAGACATTTGAGAGAATTTCGTCCTTCATCTCCTCAACATTCATCGGCTTGAATTTGCCCTCTCCAACCTCAATTTCAGTCGGCACATCGACTTGTTCTGCCAATGATTTGAAGAAGGTTTTCGTCGCACCCTTGTAGGTTTCGGTGGCGCAGATGAATTCACCCTCAAAGCGATCGCGGACGGCAATAGCGAGGTCATCTACACCTGATCCCGTTTCTCCAATGACAAGAACGCTGTGACCGGATTCGACCACAGCACACACCTTATTCAGAGCATCTTCATCTACGCCACTTGTCGGCTCTGGCGGATTTGGCTGAGTAGTTTGTCTGCGATCGCGCTGGGGTGAAAATTTGGGCGAATTGCCTCCTCACTGCGCTCCACCTGCTGTCTAAGGTCATCGGGTAGATCGTCTTTCGTCAGGCGGTTGGCAACTTCTCGCACGATCACGGGTCGCATCAGTAGCTCGGAGGTCTTCAGTTCTGCGGCTTCTCGGAAAATTTGTTTGCCTAGGTCGTTCTCGATCGTCGGTTCCTCCAGTGTCGGAATCGATTCTGCCAGGTCGCCTCCTTCCACTGCTGCGAGATTGGCTGACTCTATCGGAGCAAGTTCACCACCTTCACTATCAACAAATCCGTCCATTTCGCCCGTTTCTCGAATGTGCTGATCGAGTCGCTTCATCCGGTCAAATTGCGATTGGTCAAGGTAAGCCTTACCCTCGTTGTCCTTGTGAGCTTTGATGCTAAGGAACTTAATTCGAGCATAATACTGGGTTGATTTAATATCAAATTCTCGTTGTACTTCATCGGGACGATAGTGCATCTCGGTAGCGGAATTTCGGTCAGATGCGGCGGAATTTCGGTCAGTCATGGTAGAAAACTTTTGAATCAACTGCACATATTATGCGAACTTCGTAGAAATTTTTCTGTCCGGGACTTCACCGGAATTCCGGTCAATCACCGTAAAGAGTTGATGAAGACCGGAAATCGACAGTCGCCAGAATTGAGCGGAGCAAGGTCAATCTTCCCGCAATAGAGCTATTCGTATGAATTTAGCTTATCTATCAGAAACTCGTCAGGTTCTGCCGATTATTCCTAACATCATCCTCGCCAACTGGAGCGATCAGAACTGGCATCCAGACCATGAGCAGTGCCGATAAGAAAATTGCCGTCGAGGGATTCACCTTCGCGCTCTTAATGAAATAACGCCGCTCTCCATCAACCAACCGAGACTCAATCTCGCCTGAGACGTGAAGATTTCGAGTCTGTCGCCTCACCTGCTCATAAGTGAGACCAGAGCGCTCAACTAATTCGTTGCGGGTAAGCCCGTCTGTTTCGATGAGAACTGCCAGAATGCGAGATCGCGTTCCCTTGCCCTGATTAGATTGTTCGTAAATCGACAGCATGAAATGGTACAAAACTGCTGCTGTCAGATTGCCCGATGGGTGGGAAGCGATCGACAGAGATTGACACTCAAGGATGAGAATGGTACTTTGGGGTGAAATAGCTATGCTGTTCGCGTGCTAGCACTTCGAGGTTCAACGAGGTGCGATTGAACTTAGTGCGGGGCTTCATAGCTATTCTGCTTTTAAAGGCATTTTAGAATTCTTCGTCAGTCAAGAATTACGATGCTTGTCACCGCACTGCGCGTTCACAACATCGCCCCTCACAATTCCGCCTGCTCCGAATACAGCCCGTCTGTGCAAACCGCTCCCCATGCTTCCTCACAGTCGGATAAGCTAGCCATTGAAGCGGAATGCCCGTCACCTTCCAGACCAGCCGACCAAAGGAGTGCAACACATCTGAGGCTTCATCGAAACTCGGTTCTCCGGTGAACTCTTCCAGTTCCGCCTGGAATGCTGACCATTGAGATCGGATGGTTGGCGGGTGACAGCGATCGTATTGTGCATTCCTAAAATTTAAGTTGCTGATCAATTAAGATAGCTATTTTCTTTCAATCTCAATTCTCGCCACTCTGCTAGTATCAAATGAAACAGCAAATGCTGAGAGAGTTAAAAATACAGTTCGACTATGACGCTACCAAAAAATCTTTATGAGAAGTATCTCAACCGTTTTAATGACCTGATTCTTGAGGGTGAAGAACTTGAGAAAATAATGCACCCAACGGGAATTGAAATGTACAATCCTGCATTCCAAGATCTCTTTGAATGGAAGATTAAATGTATTACTTTATTGAATCAAGTTGTGCCTGAAAATCACCCATACTTCGGTAGATGGCTTAATGATTTGGCTTTAACATCAAAATCTGATGACGGCAAAGGTATCAACACCATAGCTCTTAATAGAGGCTTAGGCTATTTGAGAGCTATCGAGTCAGATTTAGAGGCAGGAATATTAGACGATTTAGCATTACAAATTGAGGCTGAAATAGCAGCAGATTATTTAGGTCAGGCAGAGTATCTATTAAACGAAGGTCAACCTGGACAATACGATCACATACCAGCAGCCGTCCTTACGGGAGCAGTTTTAGAAAAAGAACTTCGGTCACTGTGCGATCGACAAATGCCACCCATACAAACTGAGGAG
Organism: Cyanobacteria bacterium FACHB-63; assembly: GCA_014695255.1. Lineage (GTDB taxonomy): Bacteria > Cyanobacteriota > Cyanobacteriia > Leptolyngbyales > Leptolyngbyaceae > Leptolyngbya. The sequence goes on along the minus strand of JACJNX010000128.1, from coordinate 9,764 downwards.
AATGGCAAGCCTTTCATGCTGAATCGCTTGGTTGATGAATTAAAGAAAGCAAAAGTAATCAACGAATTGAAAGCAAAACAGCTTAAAGCCTGGGCAGATATTCGTAATAAAGCTGCTCACGGTCAATTCGAGCAATTCACTCGATATGATGTTGAATTGATGATCAATGGTGTGAGGAATTTCCTCGCGAATTTGTAATGTAAAAATAATCGCCGTTATCTACTTCGATGGCGGTAACTGCTGATTCGGTTGAGTCTGCACCAATTCAATACCAAGCTTATCACCAATTTCTAGCACGTTGTTGCTAAAGTCTGTGGTAGCGGCAACCATGCCTGCGATCGTAAGCAATGCAGCGAGAGCGGCTTTGATGCGATGAGGCTTAACCTTATCGGGTTGGCGAATACCTTCTTCTACATCTCCTAGATGCTCTAACGCTTCTCCTCGTTGCGCCTCTGGAAAGGTTTGCGCTGTATCACGAAGGGAGGTAATCAGTTTTGTGATGTCATCAATGTTGCTGTTGATATTTTGGGTGAAGTTGGTAATGTCGCCGCTTCCGGTATGGGTCGCAGCAATTGTCTGAGCATGAATGGTAGTTTGATAGGTGGGTTGGTTCTCTTTCTCAGCCATTGCCTTCACAATCTCCATTAAATTCGTATTGCTTTGTCGATGAAATTCGAGTTGTTCTTGGTATAGCGAAATCTGACCATCTTTGGCTTGCAATTCGGCTCGATAGCGTTGTTCTTGAAGTTGTAGCCTCATTTCATAGAGTTCTTTTGCATAACTCTCAATCGCTGCCTTATCTGCTTCTGGTGGCACTTCTAATCGAACGACGAATGCACCACCGCTTTTCTTCTCGATCGCTTGAATGGAGAGGTCGTCATATTGCGATCGCAGTTCTTGGAAGGCTTGGAAGAAAGCTTGCCAATCGATACCATCAGCGAAGATTAGATCAACGGTTGTAAGAGCTTTTTGAAGTAGAGCGGTAAACTCCCCAGGCTTGAAAACACCACTACTAGGGCGACGTTCTTGCTGATTCCGTTTCAAATAGACGTATTCACAAATCGCATCATGTAGATTAGTTTCGCTATTGATATTCCAGTCCTCAAGGCAAGCTCCAGTCATAATTGCACCTGTGAAGTTAGTTGCAAGGACTTGAGCTTCAGTAAAGTCTACGGCACTCAAATTAGCGTTACTGAAGTTGACACCATTCAGATTTACGCCACTTAGATTTGCATCATGCAAATCAGCATCGGAGAGATCAAGGAATTTAAGATCCAGATTCTTTAGCTCTTCCGCCTTATTGAAGTCTATACCACTAAGATTGACACCTCTGAAATCGATTAAGCTAAGATCTATTTCTCTAAAATTTACCTCGTTAAAATCTATCCAACTGAGGTCTATCCTGCTGAGGTTAACCCCCCTGAGCTTAATACTTGCAAGATTGCCAATACTAAAACCCATATTGTTGAGCTTTTCACCGCTTAAGTCTATTTCACTCAAATTTGCGTCACTCAGATCTGCATCGTCCAAATTTGCATCATCAAGGTTAGCACCACTTAGGTTGGCATTCGCAAAACTAGCTTGACTGAGGTTGGTATCACTGAGATCAGCACCGCTCAGGTCGGAATTATAAAAGTCAGCCCGATTCAAATCAGCACCACTCAGGTTAGCTCCAGAGAGAGTAGCACCAGTAAGATCAGCCCGATTTAGATTGATACCACTTAGGTCAGCACCGCTCAAGTTGGCATCAGTAAGATTAGCACTACTAAGATCAGCACCGCTCAGGTTGGCATTGCTGAGATTAATGCTGCTAAGATTAACACCACTGAAATTAGCACCGCTAAAATCAACGCCGCTCAGGTCAACCTCTACATTGAACTCTATCTCTCGCCAAAGATTCCATGCCTTAACTTCTCCCTCAAGGACACTAAATTCCTTTAGGACATCAACTTCCTCTAATGCACCAAACTCTTCTAGTAAATTCAACAGTCCGTATTCTGCCACTGTTTCCCGTCTCCACTCCTGCATTTTCACTTCTTCACCACGATCGCACTCAATCCCTGATTTTTCCCTAACTTACACCCTACTGAGAACTATCACATCTCATTAGCATTTCCAAATGCCGATCGATTTCCTTCAACCGATCGCGCCGATACTTCTGCCGCTTCGCCTCCTGATGCTCTGGGCTACCCTCCTCACCGATATAACAGGATTTGACCTTTCCCCTAGAACGTTTTGAGTCGAACATCGCCTGCGTACTACGCCACCAAGCCTGTCGAAACTGGCGACCTTTCACCTTTCCAGTTTCAATCCAGCAGTGTTCCAGTGCAATCGTCCCCTCTGCTCTGAGTCGATCCCGTTCTATCTCCAATCGAGTGATCGCATCTTGAATGATGTCCGCCTGATTATTCTTCACCTTCACCCGCGCACGTTCTAGGGGAAGAAGTTGATCGGGCGAAACATCGGTCTAGTGCATCTCTCCAGCTTCAAGGTATCGAACTCGAAAATAGCCGGAGTCATTTTGCGCGAACCCTTCGGGAAGCGAAGCTGGTGAGCGCGGACGGTTGTACATTCAGATCTTTAGCGAGTGACCGGACGGAGACTTGTTCAGCGGAGAGCCGGGCGAAAGACTGCTGAACCTGTTCGGGATTGAGTTTCATTGGGCAGGGCGAAGCACAACGTTCCTCTAAAGCTATCTAGAGCACCTATTCTGTAGGTGTGCGATTTAAGTGACACCACGCCCGCTCAGGTGTCATCTACTGCACTCGTTGCCGTACCGAACTTCTTCACGACCATCAGGGTAGAGGCGCACACACCACTTCCCGCCCGCTTGCCACAGTCGAAACTCATCAGATAGCCGAGCGATCGCATAGCTAAGCGGAACGATACCGAGCGCGATGACGAGAATCATTTGGGGGATACGTTCGCGCCGGATTCGCCATTGGGGTTATTCATCACAGCTCTCTGTTTGGGACAGGCTTAAGGGTTCCCAAAGAGGAGGTCAGATCACAGCGATGAGTAGATCTGCGAAATTTTTGTGCCACCGTAATTAAAACTGTGCCAACCACGGTTTTTCTCGGTACACTGCTAGTGCCCGTCAGCACAATACTCTACCTGACCTCATCCTCGATGAGGAGAAATGTATGGGCTGATGGAGAGTGCGCCTACCGACAACACTCGACAACCCTTGAGGAAAGACGATGAGACATGCAATTTTAGGCGCGGTGGCGATCGGGGCGCTGGCGTATGCGGCTCCCGCTTCAGCGCTTCAAACGTTTAACTTTACAGGCAGCATCCAATCCTGGACGGTACCCACCACTGGGGTTTACACAATCACCGCCTTTGGTGCTCGAGGCGGCGGCTCCAGCGGCCCTCTCATCATCGGCGGCAGAGGCGGTCAGACGGGAGCTGACTTTAACTTGACAGAAGGACAGGTGATTAGCATTTTGGTAGGCCGCGTTGGCTCCAATGGTTCCACTGGCAGCGGGGGTGGTGGCGGCACATTTGTGACGCTCGGTACAGGTGCCTCTGCAATCCCAATTGTCGTAGCTGGTGGTGGCGGCGGTGGCACCATCGGCGGGGGCGGCGGTGGCTTTGGCGGTAGCGGCAGCGGCGGCACCATCGGCACCTTCGTTGCTGGCAGCGGCATCGGCGGTGGCGGCAGCATCGGCGGTGGCGGTGGCGGCTTTAGTACCGATGGCGACAGCGGCTTCAACGGTGGTGGCGGCTTCAGCTTCATCAATGGTGGCATTGGCGGCAGCAATGGCGGCGCCACCGCCAACGGTGGTGGCGGCTTCGGGGGCGGCGGTACCGGCTTCAACAGTGGTGGCAACGGCGGTGGCGGCGGTGGCGGCTTCAACGGTGGCAACGGCGGCAGCGTTGCTGGCAGCGGCGGCTTTGGGGGAAATGGCTTTATCAATCAGGCTTTTTTAGCAGACCCTAGCACCGTCGTCATAGCAGATGGGGTAAGGACAACCAATGGTCTAGTTCAAATTACACAAATTACACCAGTGCCGTTTGCGTTTTCTCCCCTGCCTGGTCTTGTGGTGGGGGGTGTTCTGTCTCGCTTGAGACGCCGTAAGCAGTCTCAGCGGGAGGCGAACTCATCCGTTAAGGTTGGTTGAGCCGGAGACGAAGCTGAGAGACGACATTGGATTGCTGAGCGGAGCGATCGCACGATGGGTTGCTCGCTTCGTCAAGATTGATGAGCCGCCTGTGCAAGTTGGAAGCGCAAGGTTGAATTATTGATCGCGCCTGCAAGTAATCTCAGCGACTACTATTGTCCGCAGTACCAAAATTGAAGCCTAACGAAAAGATGTCCTTAAAAACCCTTGGGGAAATTGCACTTGCCTTTGAGCGCGAGTGCAAGAAAATTGATCCACAGATCATCGTTCTGCAAGTGAGAGACTGTCATGGCGGACAGATTCGTGTTTGGGTTGAAAGTCGTAAAGACCCTGACTCTCGAGTTTGTTCTTGCTTGTTTGACATACGGTGCTCAGAAGACACGATTCGTGAAAAAGCAGATCGTATTATCAAGCTTGTGTACAAGAAGGAGTTGTCTGCCGTTGAGTCTTCTGGGTATTTACATCCTCTTTGATATCGCACGATCGGTTGATCGCTCGGTCGAGATTGATGACGGCGGTGAACAATTGGAAGTGCAATGGAATTATTGATCGCGCTTGCAAGTGGCTTTAGGAGTTACCGCTGAGTAATCGCAATCCGACGCTCTCACCCGCTTCGACTTAGAACAATTCATTATGAAAACGATCGCAAAAGATTCCGCCACTTATAGCGAAAATTGGGAAGCAAGTTAGCTTAGTCCAGGGGAGTTCGATGACTGAAGCGAAAATGGTTTGCAGCGTAAATGTTGGAAAAGGGATGCTCGATGACTTCTTTACCCTCTATGGAGATGGGCGGGTTCATAGAGAATACGATAAAAACACTTATTCTCTAAGTAATCACCGGTGGCTGACCGCGGCAGACTTGAGTCAAGACATTAAGGAAAAGTTGCTAGATGAGTGTCCCGATGAACTAAAGGACACAGCACAAATCCTGCTTGGAATTTAAGAGAACGATTTCAACAAAACATCCCGTTTGATCGCAGACATCGCTGGATAACTTGGTCCGGTTACGTCTCTTATGCAGCAAATCTAGTCAGGCTGCTCTCTTGCACTCGCCTAAATACAAGGGATTCAGTAAAACCTGGAGTCCAATCATCATCGATGTGTTCTTCCCAATACTTGTACAGCACACCGTCTTTTTCAGCAAAACCGTTCTCGTGTCTGTGAGTAGAACGAGTAACTTCCGTGACTTTGAAGCCTAGCGCCCGCGCCGAGTCCCAAGCGGCTCCTCCACTGAACTCAACTGTGTCTTCCAAGACAATTCTCCATATTTATTTGCTGGTTCGTTTGCTGCGGGAATTCCTGGCCGCTGGAATTCCGCGAGTTAGCATTTTAACGCGCGCTCTACTCTGGTGCTTGCTGGATCAGTTGAACTACTGTTGGTTTGTTGTTGAATTGAGGGCGCGGCGCGATGGAAAGCGATACTCCTAATGTTGAATCGGCAAAGCATCTTTCAGAGCTAGAAGAAGGCGATATTGTCATCCTGACACTCGATCCGGGGTTTCCACTTCCGCCAATAAACCGACCCGCAGTTGAGAGAACTGCAAGAATCGCTCACATATTTTCTAATTCACTCATGGTTGAGAACCGACGCTTTTCAATTTCTAGCGGAAAAGAAATGATGTACGTTGGAAACGGTTGGCGTATCGATCCTAATAGCAAGGCTTTCATCTCCATCCCGACAGAGGAGCAGCTTCAACGCCTGCCAGATCCAGAGGGGAATTATACAGCGGCACAGATCCGTGGGCGACGCGAAGACGCGATTGAAAGAATCTTGGATAAAGTGAAGCAATACCTTGACCTGGAACACCCTGAATTTGACCAGCGTGAAGCCACTTTGAGTTCCTTGATACTGGAAGAAAATCTGAAGGAAACGCTGGAATGGGCACTCAATAGCATGATCGCTCGGCTCGAAGAAGAGAATCGAGATTTGAGGGAAAGGCTCAAACAATTAGCCGAACTCCTGCATGGAGCAGCAATCCTGGCTGATTTTCATATCTTCAAGGCGCGGCAAGCGGCAGAGAATCCAGGTGAAACTGACGCGATCTAGAATCAGGATGCCCGCGACTTCACTGGATCTCCAGCAGACTATTTATTGTGCAAAGAGAAACAGGGCAGGTGATAAATTAATCACGATTCGCCGCATCGGAAATGCAAATCCAGAATTCTTGATCGCCGTTTTAACCCGCTCTTTTGATTCTTGAACTCCTGTACCTTATCTGCGGACTTTTCCTTTTTCTCTTTTCTTTCTTTATTCTTTCCTATATACAAAACTGGCTAACTGGCTAACCTTAAAAAGCAGAAGTATAGACAGTAAAAGGATTATGAGTGGGTTAGCCACTTAAAAAACTGGCTAAAACTGGCTAACAACTGGCTAACCCATGCCGACCAACCTGAAAGAGCCGATCAACGGATTGACGGGCTTCTTTGTTTGCAGCATTTAATCGCACCTCACCGGGCAACTCTAAACCCGTTCCTTATGCCAGTGGCAATGGAAGAAATCGATTTTTTAATGAATTCTGAATCCGCAATCGCGCAATTCGATTTGAGGAAGGTAATTGGGTTTGCAGATTGACCACCATCAAAGTGCTCATTAAAAAAGCCGCAATTATTGGGAGCGGTTCCGTTGGTGGATTCAGTTTGCGGGAATGAAATCGCTCGAGTCCTGAATCTACAGCACTTTTCACACGAATGCTGTACAGTGACTTTTTATTCGTCGTGGAGACGCATTAGTATCGTTCAAGAAGCAGAGCTAGACCTAGCTTACTTTTCTGCCTAAAGCCAAGTTGCAATCCTGGTGATCTAATGCTACGTTGCTGAACGAACATTGTCTGAAGTCCTTTAATAGAGAGAGTTTGCTCAGCGACATGAATTTGTCTTGATGTCATCTAATTTGGCACTGTACAGCTCGTCATCATTCGCCCATACTTTGGGCAGAATATAATTCGCGATCGATAAACGTTGCACTCTGGCGGGTAGCGTACACCAAAAACACCCCGATTTGACAATTCTCGATTTGCCCGGTGGTGCCTGTGTATTGCCGTTGTACGCCGACCGACTGCTGGCCCCCTTTGATAAATCCCGTGTCATCAAGAATGAGCACGCCTTTGGGCTCGGCGAGATGCTCTAGGACATAAGCCCGCAAATCATCCCGCACCAGATTGGCATCCCACTTGGCTCGTCTCACTAGATGTTGAAATCCATGTGGGATAGAAGCGCCCATTGCTTCTGGCAACTGTCAGCAGTTCTTGCGGCTCAGCGTTCCAAGTAATCCTTGGAGATATCCTTTAGCATTCTCTCTGGCTTCGCTGCGGGCAAAGCGACCCTCAATTCGAGCCATGAAGCGCTCTAATTCTTGTGACCAACTAATGATGATTTGATGTTCAGTCTCAAGTGAGACAGGATGGATTGTGTTTGGAGGGCTAAGCTTCATCTGAGTTGCTTTCAAATGACCATGTCAAAAGCCTATCGCCTGTTTGTTTGATGATCTACAACTGTAGAGTTGGACTAGCATCGGACTAAATCGTTATTTTGTAGTACGCTGTAACGCCCAAAACTCGTGAGACTGACCACTGGTGTTTAAGGTCAAGGCAAATTGTGGATTCCCTTGACTCATCAGCTTTTCCACACTGTCTCATCAGTTGGAACTTCTGCTGTAATCGCAGCCTTTCCATTCGATGCTTGCTCACTTTCGCACAAAGACTATGAAAATAATCTGCTTCAACACGTTTGACTGAACTCAAATGCCCGGTTCCTCAATTTATTGAGGGTCTTCGAGCAAGAGCTTTTTTGCGACCTCGGGGAATTGCTGTTGCAGACAGGCGTCGCAAATCCCGTGGGTAAACTGCACGTCTGAATACTGCTTGATGAACTTTTCAACGCTGGACCAATAGCCTTGGTCATCTCGAATGCTTTTGCAGTAAGAGCAAATGGAAATTAATCCTTCCATCAGATCGATCTTGTTAAGGGCTTCAGTTAAACTCGCCGACATTCGCCGCAACTCGAGCTGGACAATTACCTGCCGCGCCAGTGCTTCCAGAGCCAGCTTCTGGGGCGTGGATAACGCTCGAGGTCGTCGATCGATGACACAAAGCGAACCAAGCGCATGTCCTTCGGGGGTAATCAGCGGTGCACCAGCATAAAACCGAATCCTTGGATCATCGGTGACGAGCGGATTATTCATAAACCGTTCGTCCAGCAGGGCATCGTTCACCACTAGGGTTTCGGGACTCAAGATAGTATGTCCACAAAACGCGAGGTCCCGATCGGTTTCATCCACCTCTAAACCCACCTTCGACTTGAACCACTGCCGCTCTGCATCGACGAGGCTAATCAGGGCGATCGGAACTTTGCAGATGAACGAGGCGAGTAAGGTGAAGTCGTCATAGGACTGCTCTGCAGGGGTATCTAAGATGCGGTATTGTCTCAGTGCTTCCAGTCTCGCAGCTTCTTGAGCCGGTTTTCGTACTTTCATCGAGTGGACCTCTGTTTGTCCTGCAACCCAGGTTGCTGGCGTTAATAGTATTTTCTCGCTGAGAGGCCTACTCCTTGCTCGTTCTTAGGCAGAACAGTTACTGACGTTTAATCTCATACTTATTGACCATAGCGATTAAGCCAAGAAACACGAGAAAATGTGATAGTGCTTAACATGGATATTATGACCCAGTCCTTTTCGCCTCAAAAGCAGGAAGCTGCAAGCATTGGGTCATATCGGAACGAACCTGATGCTTGGGTTAAAGCGTTGCTCTTCGCAGCCCTCGAATTCGGTCAAGCAGCTTGTCGAACTCAATCGGTTTTGGAATAAAGTCATCGGCTCCTATCGCAGCAGCAAACGCTTCATTCCCTGCCTGGTGAGCCGTCATTAGCAGAATCGGAAGTGCATTCAGCACAGGCTGTTGTCGAATCCGCTGGATCACTTGAGCACCGTCCAGTCCGGGCATCATCAAATCGAGCAGCATCACGTCGGGAGAGAAGGCAGACGCTTGAGCTAGCGCAGACTCCCCACTATTGGCAACTTCGACTTGATATCCTTCGTCTGCTAAAAACACTTGCAAGACCCACGAGTCGTCTACGATAAGAATGCGATTCCCTTGCTCCTCCATGTTGAACTCAGGATTGATGAAAGGTTAAAAGCGATGGCGAAGGTTGATACTTAGCACCTTCACATCTCTCTATATCATCGAGGAATTCTAGCGATTTGTAGGTGCTTAACGAAATGTATTATTTATCGAAAGGATTGAAATAACCAAGCTTACCTGGTTTAGGCTGGCGAATCGTATAAAGCTCCATCAAGCGAAATATTTGCAACGCGGTCGTAATCGCTTATATAAAAGTTAATTCAATCCTCCTGCGTTGAGTGATATCCGCTCTACTCGGCTCAGCGAAACGTCCCTGGTTCGAGTCCTGCTGCTCAACATTCATCGCTTTATGCACCCGCAAAACCCATCCACTTCTTTCCTCGCTTTAGACGCTGCTCTTGATCGCCGCGCCTTGACCGTGTCTCCAGACACCTCCCTGAGCGAGGCGATCTCGATGATGAGCAAAGCGCAGAGCAGTTGCGTGCTTCCAGGATTGGAGCTCTCGCTCAACACCACTTTGATGAGCGAAGCTCGTGCAAGTGGGCTTCTGATCGTCGAAGGAACG
>JACJNX010000127.1 GCA_014695255.1 Cyanobacteria bacterium FACHB-63 | reverse complement strand
CATAGGATAAAAGCAATTGCCCCGCGAAATGAGTGAGAAAAATCCTCCATGCTTCAGAGTATCGTAATCAAGCTAGTACGGCGTGGAGCCCAAGCATGAACACCAGAAGCAGCAAAGCTGCGATCGCGGGTTCGACAATCGCGGGTTCAGAATTCATTCAAAAATCGATTTCTTCCATTGCTACGGGGAGAGAGGACGGGGGTGGCGTTCCCAGATTGAGTGCGATCGTGCTTCCCAATTCTCAAATTAAGTGTGTGTGAGAACCGGAGTATAAGCGTTCTAGTTAAATAAATCAGCTCCTCACACACAACTAAAATCGCGGTATCAGTTTCGGTACTCATAACCTTCCAGGGGGATCTCGCCCCGTTAAAAGCTGTGAATACGGTACTGATCCGCAGTCCCCATTATTCGGTTGTAATCGGGTTCTAGGGCAGATTTAGGGCCGTCCTGAATGCTTTAGACTAGAACCGATGGATGACCTGGGGCTCGAACCCAGAACCAGCGGATTAAGAGTCCGCATAAAGAAAACGCCTGTACCAAGGCGATACAGGCTGAAATCCTAATAAAATCAGGCTTTTCGGCTTGAGCAAATGTACTAAATTATCCCAAAATGTTTCCAATGATCACCGCCGAAACGGATCAAATTTGGCTCACGGTGGCAACGGTCGATCGTCGCGCTGCATTAGAAGGTCGTAAGCCCTTTGATGTACCTCATCGGTGATCCAGTAATGATAGGTATTCGTATGCTCTTTATAGCTGTGCCCCATCTGCTGTGCTGCGAGTTCAACGGGTAAGCCAAACTCGATCGTCCGAACTGCCCATCGATGCCGCAAGTTATAGGGCTTGCGAAAACCGTATCGTCTAAATGCAGCCGTCACCCGATGTCCTAGCTCACGATTGTTCTTTCCGGTGACTTGCGGCAGTAGTGAGACATTCCACAGTTGCCATTTGTCCCACCATTCCGGGTAAACTGCCCAGACCCTTCTCTCTCCCGTTTTTGGCTCGTTTCCGTTGTCATGCTCGATGATGCTGAGAACCGGAGAGTCTTTCAGCTTTTCTAGATCGATATAAAACAATTCGTGATTCCGCAGTCCATAGCAAGCCATCAAACCAAATGCGTAGCCCCAAGATTCGCTTTTGGCATAGATGAGATCGCGCCATTCGCTGATCTTCTTGTCTGATGGTAGATCTCGCGGATATACGCGCTTTGCGCCCTTGCTTCCGTACTTGCCGCGCAATGGCTTTACATTTAAATCGATGCCTGCAAACTCAGCCAGTTTGCCCAAAACCATGCAATAGCGTCTCCGGGTTCGGGTATCTGGCTCTGTTGCCTCAATGAACGATCTCAGTAATTCTGGAGTTACTGCCTCATCTGGCGGCAACTGCCGAAACACTTGATCGTATTCAGTTTCCCAGGTTGTTTCACTTTTCGGGTTGCGAGATCGACGAGTGAAATAGTCAACTTCAAACCGCTCGATCCAGGCTGAAATCGACTCTAGTTCGGGCTTTTCAGGTTGTACCCAATCATTCCAGTTGAATTCTTTGCAGGCAAGTTGTCCCGCTAATTTTTTCGCCTCTTCCCCTGCTTTTTTAATTCCAGCAGGGTTGCTAAAGATTCCGAGCGAAATGTACTGCCGATACCATTCGCCTGTACCTGTTCTGGGTGGCAGTTTTGCCCGAAGGGACAACATAGACCCCTTGCCTCGTGCCTCAACAACCACGCCAAGCTTAGCCGCTTTCAAGCAGTCGTTCAGTTGATCTAAGTTCATTGTTCTTCAATTAATAAGATTTGCGTTTCTCAGGAGGCGTATTTAGCTGCTCCTGGCATCGATTCACATGAAATTGCAGCGTTGGACGTTTCGATCCAGGTGGAGACACATCGCGGTAGTGATGCCCAACCTTGAACATTCCCGATTGACACAACGTTCTCAGTTTTTTTGCAGGAAGATCAAGCGCGATCGCTGCTTCAGTTGTATTCAGCCAAATTTTACTGCTCATACTGCCTGCTCAACTCCTAAACCACTACCTAAAAACCCTGATGGCAACTCCAGCGCGAGTAGTGCGCCAATAAAGCGTCTGCGATACATCCATCCGATTGCTTTCCAGACCTTCTTAAAGCCATCTGTGCCGAGGTCTTCAAAGAATTCGGAAACAGCTTCTAGAACCTGTTCCGGTTTGGTTGCTTCATTCATTGCCATTGGCAAGACTTCTGCAATCGCTTGCTCCACTGGTTCAAGCTCGGAGAGATACTTCTTCCGCGAGAATTCTTGCAGTGCTTTTCGATCCGATCCGCTCATCTGTTTCCGGTATTCCTCGTCGGTGAGCGCTGTAATATCCGGTTCGTCCGATAATTGGGCGCGATACTCTTGCAGGTATTCTGGGGGCTTCCCGGTAAGCAAATCGCGCCAATACTTCCAGCCGCCGCGTTCTCTAAACCACTGGCTAATAAAGCCTTGGGTCACTTGCGCGAGTTGAGCAATCAGTTTTTGGGTTAGTTTTACACCCAGTCGTGCGGCTTCGCAAATCGCCTCAAATACCGATTGCTTAACCCGTTGTGACTTGGGAGCAGCTTGATAGGAAATGTCGATTGCTTCAATCTTCTCTACTAAAAAAGGCATCGTATCCTCATTTACCCAATAGATTGAGAATTTTTTGTTTGGGTAACGATCGCTGCGTTGCCGTCCTGTCAACTGCTTCACCTCAGCATCAACACGGTATTGGTAATACTGCTGAAAGGTGAACCCAGGATTAGGAAGACAAGCGTACTCGTCTTCGATCGCGCCCTGGTTTGGCTTGGGTAGACCGTGAACTACCAGCACCGGAGAACCTGCAATCTCGTTAGATCCTCGCGAGTTGCTGAGATGTCGTATCTTCGCTTCAAATCCCTGCACACCCTTAAAGTCGGCAATTTGAAGATCGCCTGTGTTCTCTCGGGCCTTAATGCCATCATGCAGCCTGACTAACCGTTCATTGGTGGACTGAGCGCGATCCTTGCCGCACCGTCCGAAGCCAATCACTTGATAGTGCTTCAGATTGCGCGATTCCTCCTGCTCCAACTCACAAACGAGTAGATCGTCAATCCCCAGAAAAGCTTTAAGAACTTGTTGGTTGACTGTCGCATCTAGGTAAAGGTTGGTTGTCGCTGCATTAACGAGTTGTCTTAGGCGTTGATCTGGTAGTGTGACCGCGACTTCTCCTTCACGAATTCTAAAGTTTCCCGCACCTTGTTCTGGAAAGAACAAAATATTCAGAACGTGCCATAGCGCTTGCGTAGGCGCTTTTTTAAGTCGAGAAAGTGCTTCTTCTCGAAGTTCGCTTTGCAACCCTCTGACACTGTTTTTTGCAGCCTCATACTGTTCTGAGAGTTGGTCGTGGTTTTCGACCGCTTCCTTAAATTCAGCCCAAAGCTCTTTCTCTCTTTCAAGATTGTTGCAAGCTTCAATTTTGTGGAAAAGGGAATTGACGAGGCTTTCAGCCTTTTTAACCTGTTTTCTCAGTTCGGAATTGTCGATCGATTCAACTTTAATCAACTCCTCCAAACTTGGGCAGAGAATTGAGTAAAGCTGTTCGAGGATGGCTGTACGCTCTTTCTCCAAGAGTTGCAGGTCTAAAGCTTCTACGCAGTTTTTAGCCACGGTTCCCCAACGTTCGGACGGGGTACTCAGTTCACCGGAGAGAAATTTACGGACTGGCCGCAGTTGACTATAAATTTCTGGGGCCTCCGACTCGATCTTCCACCATTCGGTATTGAGTTCTTGAGCGGTTGTCTTGCGGGTTGTGACTTTTAACTGAGTCGAGATTTCTTCCCAGACCATTGCAACGTGGTTAGGAATATTCGCTGGAGCCGATTGAGGGTTTAGTCTCAGTCGATTCGATGCCATTGCTAAGCGACGTTGGTGTCGGAATCCATAGCCTCCCCCCTCATGATTGGCGCACTGTGAACCTTTCTCACCTGGCAGTGGAACATTAAACGGACATTTGGCACAAATCGGATTATTCGCTGCCTCAGCGTCGGTTTCAAAACCTTTCTCACCTGCAAGTAAGAATAAGTGGGCATTTCGGCAATTACCTTCACCTGGACGATCAAACGTCGGTTTCATTACTGGGTAATTCATCGGAGTTGTTTTCTCCGTTACCTCTAAACCGTGATTTCTGACAGGCAACGCCTCAAAGTTTGCTTCGATAGTGCGGGTTGATGGATTTCTCGATTCGTTGGTTAAGTACCAGACTGCCGCTTCACCTCCGAACTCAAACCGCTCAGGCTCTAGCAGTCCTGCAAAATAGGACTTGCCGCTCCCAGTGCCAGATTGATCAAGAAGATGTTTCCAGCCCTTTCTTGCAGCCTCATAGACAAAAGCATTGCGATCGCTCATTGTTTCGAGCGTGAAGATCGACAACGTTAATCCAGGTTGATATTCAGGAAGAGTCCCCCGCACGTAACGCTGTTTCTTGGTTTGTTCGGTTGTAATTTCAGCGACACGCTCACGGACTTTTTTCCGTTTGTCTTGCCTCACTGCGTTGCAGAAGCCTTTGAAGAAGTTGAGATTGCGAACTCTCTCTTCTGCTGCTTCAGCGAGATCGCGTTCTTGCTCTGCCTGGATATACGCTTGGTACGCCGGATCATTGATCGGGTCATATTTTTTGAAAGTCTTGTTGAACTTTGGGTATTGCCAGCCGTATTTGGTTGCTAACCAAAAAATTGTCCGATAGGTAATCCCATTAGCACGTCCATGCTCAAACGAACGTACTTTTTGCTCAACATTCCAAGTCGAACCCGGAATTGACGGACTCCAGCTTTCAGCGATCGCAACTGCGCCAGCACCGTAGTAAGAGGTTAATGCTGCGACAACATCACGGCATTCCTCGTAATTACCAGATCCCAGCATTCGAGGCGGAATATGGCGTAGTGCATCACGAATCAGTGTGTCAATGTTCCAACCTTCTGATTGAGCCACCGCCTCAAATTCGGCTTGTCGCTTCCGCTGCTCAACAAGTCGCTGTTGTTTTGCCTGTTTCTCAGCTTCTCCGAGTACGACTGCTCGTTCTACCCAATCTGACGGTAGAACAGCCTGCGGTTGAATTAGAGGGAATTCTGCCCCTGTAGAGCCGTAGAACACTCGCGAAGCATCTTTACACGATGGATCGTGCGGCAAGTGTTCCATGAGCAAGCGAACTATCGATTCGTAAATATCGATATCGCTTACATACTCAGGCAGCAAGAAGATCAGTCGAAACTTATGCCAGTCAGGGCGATGCGACGCTGTTGTATAAATCAGAGCGCAATGCTGTTGGATAAACGGAAGTGCCAAGGCTTCATCTAAAGTCAACTGGTGATCGTAGACCTTAATCGACCTGCCATTCGCATCCTTGACAGTCTCTCCTAACTCGTCCTTGAGGACTTTGGAGTTGTCGATATCGAGCAGAATCCAGTGGGAGCCAATAACATTCGACTTGGCTCTCCAGTTGCCACCAAGTAAGCCAGCGCACAAAGCGTAGCCGTTCTTAACCTCTGTTGCGACAGTATAGATATCGCCTTGGATATCTTGATAGTTATTAGCAAGCTTTTTGAAATCCCAATCTTTGTTTTTGCCAGATCGGTTTACTGCAAACTTAAATCGTTTTGCCTGAGATCGAACGCTTCCACCGACTTCAACCGCACTCAACTTGTTTAATTCTTTCAGGAGACGCATTACCGCACCTCCCCTGCAATCAATTGTTGAGCAATCGGATCAGCCTTCGATAGCCACTTGATCCAGCGATCGCAATTCAGACAAACAAGTTTTGCAAAGTGCGGACCAGTGCCGGGGGCAACACCAATAGACGTGGAGCCACATCCAGGGCATTTTGCAGAATGAGAACGATTCTCAAGCTCTTGACTTTGAGCTAGAATTAACGGAGTATTCATGTGTAACCTGAAGAGTTTTTGCTTTGAAGGTTGATACGAAGAGTTTTCAACCCCTGGTTCTGGAGCCGCCAAGCTTTCCTCAGAACTGGGGGATTTGTTTTTTGTAGTTCGGCACTGTTGCGTACAGTGTTGGCATCCGTGGGCTAGGTCGGTCCGAAATTAGTTCCGCGATTAAGTTCTTGAAAGGTTCGTTGATAATTTCTTGATTGTTTCGGTGCGGACTGACACCCTCGCAGCATCGTGCTGCAACTACTTTGTTTTAGATCGTGGCATCGCGCCCAGATCGAGAAAAACCTTGTTTACAATCTAGCGCTTAGTAGTGGCTTGTTGCTCACGTTCAGCTTCAGCAATTTGAATCAGACGATCAACTTCAAGCCTGAGCAGTTTCGAGGTTTGAGATCTATAGTGATTGATTAGCTTTTTGCGCTTTTCGCTCGAAATTCTAATCTTCAGAAAAACGTCTTGCTCAGGCATACGCTTGTCCTCCTTTCACTCGTACCAACAGTATAGTCTTGAATACTTCAATTGTGGGTACTGATCTGAAAATGATCAAGTTACTTTCTAGTAGTTATAGCGTTATCTTAACCCGTAAACGATTCATCCCTTACTCATCAATCCGCATATAACCATGGCATTCCCGTTATTGAAATCTCAATAGCGCGAAAGCGATGCCAGGTCTATGGGAATCGCCATAGACCTGGCTAAAAACTTACCACCGCGAAATCAACCTCACCCGCTCCGCTTCGATCGTGCAGTCAACCGCCGCCGTGATCGCCAAAGTCGTGATTGCAGATTCGAGGTCGGTAAATAATCGATCGACAATATCATCGGCGCTCCAAACTTCCAAGAGAATGCAACGAAACCAACCGTCAGCAGGAGCAACGTTCAGCCAGTAGCCCTCACTCCATTCACACAAAACCTGATCCTCACTCTCGAAAACTTCAACATCCTTAAAGCGCTTCCGTTGTAAAAATTCCGCAATTTCTTGAAGTCCCATCGTCTTGTCCACATAAAAGAATCCTCAAAAACATCCGAGTATCTGTCCGGGAAACACAATCAAACTCAATCTTTCCTTGCCACACAGCGAGGTCTTTTGTTTCGCCATCGCTTTAGTTTTTGCCCTGGTTTCAGAACACTAGGTTCATCCGGCTTCGTCTCAAACAAGAGCGGTTGATCGTTGATTTTCTTCATGGCTCAAAATCCAAATAAGCGTCTTTCAAGTTGTTTCGATATCCGCTCTCTAGCAGCATTCATGCTAACAGAGATATCGCCTTTTTCTGAATGACTCCAGATTTGATGTGAGCCGCGTCCAAAGCACTTAAATGCATCCGTTAGCGATTAATTTCTGCTTAAATTTCTGGCACATTTTGGAATCCTCTTAACAGTTTGATAATTCAATTCCAAGACTGTCTAATCTCTCAGGATGCTCAGGACAGTCGCTCAGAATGCTCATGACGGCTAAAATCTCCATCCTGGTCCCTTATCCTGACTCAGGATTCAGTCACATTAGGACTTTTAGCCTCATCCAGGATGCTCAGAATACTCAGGACAGGATACTCAGGATAGCCATCCTGAGCAGTTTTCTAGAGCATCCTGACCCTATCCTGAATCCTGAGTAAGGCTAGAAGCTGTTAACAGAAAGCTCGATCAGTCTCGCTAACATTTGATCGTCATCTTCATGTGACTCAATATATTTAGCGAACAGAAGCGGCGATCTTTTCTCCCCTCGACTCTTATATCTGGTAGGAAATTGGATCGGCTCTGTCACAATCTGCCAGATGTGCGCCTCATAAGGGAAATATTCGCCATTCTTGGGCGGAAAGTTGAACCCTAGAAGATATCTTCCAGCGATGCCTTCTAAGTCAATTGCGGGTGTTTTCTCCTTTAATTCATCAGGCACAATCAAGGCACATAGCGCCCACAGTCGCGGCTGACGAATCTTGTAAGGTTTTGACTTCTCGATTGAATTGATAACGTCTCTGAATTCCATTCTCCACCTACCAGTTAAAGTCATCATCTTGGGAACTGAGCGCAAAATATTCGTCGTTTTCAAAGCCAATGAACTCAGCCTCAACTAACTTAGAAAGCAGCGCTTTTGATTTGTCAGCGTCAACCGCTTTAAGAGACGCGATTGACGACTTAATTTGATGGGCTTTGAATCGCTTCTCAGGCTGTTTATTCAGGAAAGAGACAACCTTTGAGGCAACATCAATCGATTTACTGTTCCATTTGGGAAAAGCAGTTTTTAACTCATCCTCGATCGAGTCTTGATGTTCTGCTCCTGCTTCCTCGACTTCATGTTCAAGTTGATGTTCGGCAGATGGCGCGTTATACAAGCGTTCTAGGTCTTGTGCTGTCGCTGTTGCCTTGTGTTCAACGACTTGCACCGGCGTTGGCTCTGATACCAGGGAAACCAGTTGAGAGATGTCTGCGCTCTTGCCGTCGATGATGCAGGGGCGATCATGTTTGGAGATGTCCAGCTTCAATTCTTGAGCCTGTTTTTCTGTAAAACCTTTGAGATAAACGTAAGTCAGGTTATCTCGTAGGCTACCTTCGCCTTCGATGCCGAGCGTTTTGACTTCTTGACCTTGAGCAAGCAAAATCAGCCTGACCTTGCTTGTTCTGCCTGCGCGAATGATGAACTTTAGGTCTTTAACGACATCCAAGCCTAAATCCTTGCAACCTGCTACAAAGGTCGGCACTTCATCCAGAACCACGTTGATCGGGAGAAAGTTATCATCTCCGGTCGCGTTCATCTGGGCTTCTCTCTGTTTAACCAGTTCTGATAGCCCCATAAGGTTTGCCGCGATCGTAGGGAAGTCATAAGGCAATCCGATCACCCGCATTCCTACAAAGTCTTTCGGCTTCTTTTTGGGAGTGATAACCAACGTGGAGCCATCCAAAAAGCGCCCTAACTTCTCAGCCAGAAACGACTTACCCGCGCCAGTCTTGCCGAGTAACAGCAGATGCGGATAATCGTCATAGGCAGTATTTAAGCGGCTCCAGTCAAACAGCTTTGATTCTGGTGCTGCAACAGGCAGGACAAAACCTTGATCCGTTTGCACCGGAACATTCACCGCATTTAGCTGCGTATTGGCTGAGGGCTGATAGGATGGCGTTTCTGGTAGAGCCTGCGGCATCGGAGTGTCTTCGCCCTCGATCGTGAAGCATAAGCCATCCAGAATCCGCAAATACTCACGCGCCATCAGATTTGCATCAGCACTTCCCGCGTCTGCGTAGGAGTCTAAAAAGAGATCCCAACTCGCGATCAGGTTCTTTGGTTCAACGCCTTTTAAGAAACATCCATACATAAGATCAAGCATGGTAGGGCATTGCTTCAGCGCTCGTAATTCAATCTCGCGCCTTGGAATGCACTGATTCGCTTCACGGTAAGCAAGGAACGCCAATGCAGCCGCACCGATCGGCAGCGCTCCAAGCAAGCCGATCGTCCCACCTCCAAGCAAACCAATTACGCCCCCTGCAACCGCTAGCCATTTCGATGAACTGGCGACGAATACTGTTTGGGTGTGGGTATGTTTGGCGATCGGTGCGAGGTTTTCTAAAGCTTCCTTCACCGTCCAGCCTTGCTCCTCGACAAGATACCCAAACAAGGATTCGTCATGCGCTGCGGTGTTGCGATCGGTTGCACTTTGGTTGTACCGGGTTAGATTAGACATTCGGTTGACTCTCCTTAAACTTGATCAACTGAAAAGCGCCCTAGAGATGGCTGTCTCTAGGGCTTTGAACTATTTCTGCAAGTCTTGTGCGGCGATCGCTTTCAATCTGCGTTGATGCTCTCGGTAGTGCCGAGATTGACGCGCCGTTAAGCGTAACTGCCGCATCCAGGACGAGAACTTCATGCAGATCTCAAACCCCACGATTGCGATGATTGCTCCAATGATGCCGGGGACGTTCAACATGCCACGCGTAAAGATTTGGAACGCCCACAATGCGCCGATCGTTTCGATGCCGTAGGCGATCGCGCTTGCCCCCTGCATATCCTTAAAGAGCTTTTCAGATGAACGCTTCGCCATATCCACCGCTTGAGGAAGCAATGACGGGCTGTTCTGATCCGCTCTCGGTTGTGCAACTGGGGAGAGTTTCAACTTCACCGCTAACCGTTCCGCCATGCCGGGGAAGTAAGCATCGAGTCGCGGGAAGATTTCGAGCAGTTGCAATCCAGTTCCTAGAACGATCGAGAGTGCGAGTCCTGCGAGGCGATCAAACGGTAACGGCAGGCTTCCCGCCAATGCTGGAATCAGGAGGCGACCGTAGGCGTGAATACCAACCGCTAAGCAAACGCCCGCGCCGATATAGCCTGCTGTCATCATCAACGAAGGACTGAGCAGACGGGTAACAAGTCCCTCGATCGCATCTCCCAGATGCGCCCCGGCATCAATGCCGACTCCCTTCTCTGGTTTGTGCTTCGTTGTCTTAGGGTTGAAGCGGTTGTTATCGAAGTCGCTGTTTCCGCTATGGGATTGGGGTGTAGATTTGCCAGTGGTTTTCATCGAATAAGTCCTCTTTGTTGCAAAACTTGGTTTAACTGTTCGGGCGGGATTTGCTTGATGTCTGTTACAGTGCCGAAGCGATCGACTTCTGCGGTATAGCCTGATCGACTACAGAGGGGCGTGCCCTTGGGTAAACGCCGTTTATTGACTCGGTTGGTGGGGTCATAGTAAGCATTTGCGCCTTCTATGAGTGGGTATCGTTCATCAATCAATAGGCAGCGCTTAGCGCGATCGAGAGCTTTTCTAACGTCTTCAGATTGCTGTGATTGCTGTTGTTCCTGCGTGGTCTTTTGTCGTAGTTCTGCTTCTGACTGCCGATACATCGTGATCGCAGTCGGAGCAACTGAGAGAGCGAGAATCAAGCCCAATGCTGGCACTTGCCATTTGAGAGGGAGATTTAGGTTCATCGGTTCATCCCCCCTTGCTCGACTTCGGGTAATTGGATGTTGATCTTGAATCCGTTATCTCTTGCCCAATAGCCCACACCAAAAGCAATCACAACGCTTGCGATTAGTGCAATGCCGCCGATCGTGGTTCCATCGTCTCGGTGAAAACTCATTTATGCGCCTCCTGAAAAAAGTCTTGATGGACGCGAACTGCAATGAAGTCGATGACGCTTGGAAGTACCGGAATCAATTGCAGTAATGCAATCCCGATTAGAACCGCGCCGATCAAGTTGTTTCTTTGTTCTGGGGTCATCGTGCGTACACCCCCGATCTAATCTGGGCTGTGAGCGCTGCGACTAGCGATAGGGCATCATCCGGGCTGATGTGGTCTTCCGGGTCAGCCAGAATCGCGACATAGAGATAGAAATTCTCGCTAACCGTCATATCGCAACTTTGCATTGCTTCTGGAAAGCCGTAGGATTCATCATCATTTGCAACCCAGGCGGCGATAAGTGCGATCAAAGCAAGCTTGTCTTGACTGGGAATCTTTTCCAGGTAATCGCCGCAAACATTAGCGAGTTTGAACGCTGGACTGTTGAAAGGAATACCGTAATATCCAAGTGCTAAATCTTTGGACATTGTTGAGTTCTCCTATCGTCTTAAGTTCAAATTGGTGATCGTCGGTCGATTTCGGGGAACGCCTGAAAAGTCGTCCAGAGCAACTTGAGCCGCGCTTAGTCCGAACGCAACTAAGAGCGCCCAAGCGAAAACTATCGGGGCGGTTTCGAGCATCAGTTTCAGGGTGTTTCGTGAAACTTGCATAATGAGGATGTCTCCTTAATTTTTGAATGTTGAGGGACGGAGCCGCCCAGGTTTGTTAGGCAGGGGCGGCTTTCGCGTGTTATTTGAAAACCAATCTGAGTAGAGCTTGGATTGAAGCACGATCGTATTTCGCGAGTAGTTCAGGGTTGTGCGGAATGCGAACCACGAGCGGCTTCCGGGGTTGTTTGGCGATTTTGAGCCTGTGATGAGTCAGCATATTCGCCACCTATGAAAGCAGTCCTAACAGGCTCTCATCTGCCTGATCAAGCCCTTGCTGTTTCGGTTTGGGGTCGTTCGTCACTTCAGGCATTGACACACCTAGTAACTTCATCTGATGGTCAGAGATGATTCTGCAAATAATCTCGGTCGGGTCATCGGTTCCCATCAATGCGCCAATCTGCCGAACGTATTCACGTTGATAACTCTTAATCGTTGCTCTCACTGTTTACCCTCCTTTCTGTAGCTTCAATTGCGCGAGTTTGAACAATCCCCTTGCATTCGCCCAATGAGAATCGGAGATTGGCGTAATACCTTTCGCGGTAAGCAGTGGCGCAATTTTAGGCAACTGTGCCCCTCCTCCGATGGCGATCGACGCATCCGCACCCGCGCTCCATTCAGTCGTTGCCTTGAGCAATTGCGCCAGTCCCGAAACAATCCATTCTTTGAGTTCTGCAATGTAAATCTGTTCAAAGTTGAATTGTGTGACAGCAACATTGCCGTAGTCGAAGGTTTTGTTCTCAATCCCGGCTCGAATCAGGTCTTTTCGGGCTGGGTTGTTCAGCTTTTTGCGAGTTTCTTTGTGATTGGCAATGTCATCGATTAGCGGTTCAACACCTCGCAAGATGACTTTGCGATCTACTAGCTTTCCGCTTTGAAACACCGATGCAATCAGCGTTCCATTGCCCAAATCGTTCACAATCACCGTTCCTTTGATGTCGATATCAGCACTGGCAACGGCGATCGCTCCAATACCCTCCTCGACCACTGACAACACATCGATTTCAATCTGGGTAACATCAGTGCCTCGAAGCCGAATGCTATGCACACCTTGAACTGCATCCGCTAACTCGTCTCCGAACGTTTGAGAGTCTTGCGACGAAAGCACGATTGAGAATTTCCACCGTAATTGGTGAGGCATTGTCTCGATCGCTCCAGTCAACAGTTGGAGCGCAAATTTAATCTTGCCTTTTGCGTCGTCAACCACACGTTGAAAAGTGAGGGGTGCGACTTGAGCAGCAGATTTCCCGGCGAACCATTTCGCGCCGATTAAGTCAGTTCGATCACCTCCGAGATATTCAATCAGCCCCAAATCCGGATCGGTCGATCCGATATCGTGAATCGAGTGAACGTAAGACGGGATAAGGATTTCACAGTCATGAGTAACGAATTTTGTCGCACCATTACCAACGTCTAAACCCAGTGGTTGAAATTGGTTCTCAGAACCAATATTGGTTCTAATTGGTTGAAATTGGCTTGAAATATTCATGACTACCTCTAAATGAGTGTGTTTTGTGGTTGTAATTGGTTCTCACTGCCGATGTTGGTTGTAATTGACAGTGAGAACCAACAGAGTGAACTAAGCGAACAGAAGCGCGTCTTTCAGTCGATTCCCGGTCAGTTCCCGCACCTGTTTAAGTGATCCAGGTCGGTACAGTTGCCAAGGCTTATCACTGCAACGAGGACAGAATTTTGGGGTATTCTTCAAAGATTTGAGATGCCGCTCTAACCGTCGCTCACCTTGCCAAACTCGACTTACGGCAAAGTTGATGCCGCGTTCATGGGCTGCATTGATTAACGAAACACCGGAGCGATTTTCTAGATGGGCAAGAATGCGATCGCTTAACCTTGCCGAGTAACCCACGTAATGTTGAGTTGTGCGGTCTAGGTGAATGCGATCGCTGAAATGCAACAGATAAATCATCGTGCTGCACCTCGCTAGAACGGCAGCAAATCAGCGAAGTGGCAGGCTTTCCGCTTTGGGTGAGTCTTGGCATCATCACCAAAATCAGCCCTAGCCTTGAGTAAGCAGAGACTTGAACTCGAACAAAATTCTCTGCATTGTGAGCAGGTTGGAGCCGTTGGAAGTGTTAGCATTTTGGATAAATCCTCGTTATTGGGTTTCAAGCCGTCCGATGTTTCTCAGGCAGGGACGGCTTTTTGATTGGAATTAATTGAGTTCAGATTGCGGTTCAATCTGTGGCATCGTCGGCAGCTTCACCGAAATTCCTCGATCGCTCAACCAAGGCAAAAGCGCTAGGTCGAAGTAGGTTCGAGCGTTGCGACCTGCTTCGATGCCCCAGTCGCAGACAGCAGCGACAAAGGTTAGCAGTGCAATTAGGTCTTGCCAAATCTTTTCGTAGTTGACGGTTACGCCTGCACAGCCCTCGATCAAATCAACTGAGCATCGGAGCGAAAGGTATGCGCCGATTGAGGCGGCGATTAAAAAGGTGGACATTGTTTGAAGCCCTCGTAGTGGTTTGAGTCCTGGAAAGATTCCAGAGGATCGCCATCGTTGCGAATTGCTGATGGACGATCGCTGAAATCTTCTTGGCTTCACGAGTGCTACTCGCTTAATCCCCACTGGTTACTGTCGCTTCTTCCAGGGTTGAGCCTATTCGGTTTGAGTAGTGCCCGTCTTGTTTTGCTTCGGTTGCGTCCCCGAAGGTTCCCGGTACTCTTGTCTCAGCCCCGGTCGGCTCGGTGAACTTCTCGCTCACATTTCAATGGTACACCATTGTTTCAAATTTGGTATGACTTTTGAATAATAATATTTGAACAATGCAACTAGCCATTAAATGAGTCAAGTTTCCTATCGACGGATAGTGTGGCGATTTACCTATCATCTAGCCCTATAACACAATTTTATGTTTGGTATACTTTTGAAAAATTACGATAGGATTGAACCATAGTATTTGATTGGAGTTAAAAAAATGTGTACGAGTCCGATTCTGATGCCGCCCAGAAAAGCGAAAACATTTAAGTTGGACGAGGATCTTGTTAACGCTCTTGAGCAGTTAGCCGATAACGCTCATGAGAGTATGGGTGCGTATGTTGAGCGGGTGTTGTGGCGTTACTGTCAGGGAGTTGGAGCGATTCCCCCTGACAAAGAGCCACCGAAAGATCCACGGGGCGGTAAAAGAGAGGGCGCGGGAAGAAAGCCTAAATCCGATGGCGCAGAATGAAGCTATCGGTATAAGAGCGATAACAATGCTAGAAAACTTTGAACTCTCAGACGAACTTCTCCAAAGCATCCTAGATCGCGAACTCTCCCCACAGTTACGCACACAGATAGTTGAGTCAGCAAAACTCCTGAAAGATGCTCTATCAGGCAATTTGGCGGCGATTATCGAATTTGAGAAACGGTTAGGGATTGTTCCCGAATAAATTCCCAAAACAAAGCCCCGACACTTGTCCGAGGCAATCAAACGTAGTTTTTTAGACGGTGAGCAAAGTATATGACAATCCGAAAAAAGATTCGCCTTGATCTCTCGATCGAACGCGATTGGATCTTGTCTGATATGGTCGTTGCCTAGGCGCTCGATCTTGTTAGACCCGATCGCCGCAAGGATGTCTGCAAAGGGCTGCTCGAGCTGCTCGACAGCGCGGGAACCTTCTTTCCCTTGCCTGATTTGGGGAGAGGACTGGCGGTAGGCATTGATTCTGCGGCACAGAAGTTTTTTATCATCACCAATGGTAGAAAAATTTATTGCCATTATTCCTTTCAGGCCTATCTGAAAAGCGATGGACTTCCTCAGTCTGCAAAATTGCATTCAGATCGGCACCCAATTCTCACTCAAGTCCGGCACCCTAATCATGGTGTAAATCAGCACACGTTCTAAGTTGAATCGATGCGCTCTGTAGACGCTCTAGTTCAGGTAGAACAAGGGAAACAGCAATCGATCTCCGCAGCGTAATTCTTCACCTGATATATGCGGTAGGGGGGGATGCCGAACTTGGTGAGAATTGGGTGCCGATTTCATGCAAATCAGCACTCAGTCGTCGGAATTAGTCGAAAAGCTGCTGAGGATGCTTTATCTGTCGCGATTGCAGCATCCGAGAAAGAGTTATGAGGATCAGCAATTGCGAAAACTGACGAATGGAAGGGTTGTTCCGTTCTGGCGACCTTAAAACAAAAAGCCCAAACCTCGCGACAGATCCGGGCTTTTTTAAGACGCTAAGCAGTTGCAAGGCAACAACTACGCACAATGCAGTATCTCTATCATAGAGCAATTTCTATGGATAAGTGTCAGAATAGATAAAAGACTCTATTGCAGAGGCAGTAACAATGACTGAACAACAACAACAATCGCAGCAAGAACAAACAATCGAGCAACGTCTTGATAATCTTCAAGACCAATACATAAAGTTCAACGTTCAACAGACTTTCGGAGCAAATGGCGGCGATGAATCGCGCTTCGATGAGGTTTGGAGCTTAGTTAAAAATGGCGTTGAATTAACCGAAGATCACACTGTCAAGATCAACGGCAAGCCATCCAGCGAATTCTTCAAAGCTTTTGGCGCGTCGAAAGACTTACGAGAGAAATATTTTCAGCCTGAGTTCAAGCTTCACCCCTCTCAAGCAGAGACAGAGCAAAAGCCTAGGAAGCAGGCAGAGCCAGAAGTCTTGTATGTGAGCGAGGCACAGCTTAACGATCGTAGCTTCATGAGACAGTCGGGACCCAAAATCCTAAAAGCAATTCAGGATAATCGCGTCCAGGTTGATGCTGCCAGGGCGGTGAAATCCGGGCATGAGATCCGCGAATTCCTGGAACCGAAGCAACCTGACCCGCAAGTATCTCCGCAAATTTCCCCAACTCAGGCAGCGAAGTCAAGAACGACGCAAATCTCAAAAAATGATTTGATGCGTCGCTCTGTCCTTTTGAAGCTCAATAAAGAATGGGAAGACGCTGGGGGCGTTACTGGAGCGATTCAGAAAGGACTGATCACAGTCGTTTAACTGGTGATCTAGGGAGCCTAAAACTCCCCAAATTCCCGCCCTGTAAGTATTCAAGGATGGTGATCAATGAGTGGTAGGCAGTTGACAAGAACTGAACGCAAAACGGGACAGATTAATGGCGAAGACTCTTAATGCAAAACAGCTAGAAGTCTTGCAGCGTCTAGCCCTCGGAGAATCTTACAGGGAAATCGAGAGCGCGACGGGCACACCTTCATCAACGATCAATCGGTGGCGGCGAAAGTTTGCCAGCGTCTTGCAGGAGCAGTCTGAAGAGATTGGCAAGCAAATTTTTGAGGGCGTTAGTACCGCAAGACTGCAAAGCGTTGAACTGCTTCAGAATGCCTTCATCCTGCTAAATTCGATGCAGAGACAAGCGGAAACATTTCAGGAGAAGGCAGAAGCCATCAGTCTGACGTTGAAGTGCTATCAAGTTCTGAATCCTGTTCAGACTCAGGGCAGTGTCACGGTGCAGCCGTCGGAGCCGTCAACTGGACAAGTTCTTGTGATGTTGCCGTCGAACGGCAGGGAGCAAAGCCTATGAGCCGCCGCAAGGTCGATGAGATTGCAGTCGTTCGAGAATTGCTTGCTGGAAAGTCTCCAGCTACGATCGCGGATGAAAACTCCGTAACGCCAACTCGGATCAGGCAGATTCGTAAAAAGCGAATCGGGCACCTGTCCGAGCCGGCACTAAAGGCGGCGGCTTTGCTTCTGGGTGTTGCGTTCAAGAAACCGGACACAATCCCAGGTGGACATAGAAAGCCTAAAATGACGAAAACAACCGTCAAGAAAACATACCTCCGAATTCGCCGTAGCATAGAGGCGTAAACGCTGAGGGTAATCGCGTTTCAGACGTGCCCCTGCCATCTTTTGAAATGATGGCAGGGGCTTTTTGCGGACTTCCGCGCTTGATTGCTTGAAGCGTGGCTTAGATACTGTCTATCCCATTTGACGGTTCCTGCCCCTGACAGGCAACGACTTTCGGGCGTTGCGATGTGGCTGAAGTTTAGGGATGTTGTTACCAGGAAATCTGGCAACAAAGGGTATTAGTTCAACATGTACCCTTGCTGCGTTTCCGTTGCGGGAATTCTCGCAACAGGTGAGGGGAGTGCGATGACCTCACTAAAAGTGAGATCAGGTGTTTATTGCAGCAGTCCGCAAAAAGACCTATGAGCATCCCAATAGACCTCAGTTCAATTGACATAAGTCGGGATTCCGATCGACATTCTCGGTCAATTGAACTGAGGCGACTCATGCGGACTGCTGATTAAATCCCAGAAAATTTTCAGTCATTGACCGGATTTTTCGCGATTATCAGATTTCGAATCCGCTGCCGACAGTTGCGTCTCTGGCGATTCAGCAACAGCAGGGCAAAGACGAGATTCCCGGTAAGGTCATTATTTCAAATTTCAATGCCGCCAAACGGACGAGATTCATTGCCAAAGCGTTAGAGTGCGATCGTAAACCTGATAAAGGTAAGACTGAGCCGGGTTGCTCAATCCTTTTCTTGGCTTGGAATTGAGCCATTCTCATATTACTGGGGCTTCTCTGGCGATACAGGCATTCTGTTAAATCTCGTTGAACGGGATCTTAGGCAGAATAGTACAGGTTTTCTTTACGAAGAAATACTGAAATTTTTCCACCTAATTCCCCTGTCGAGGAGTAATATGCGAAACATGCGTTGATCTGACTTTCCAAATTCCAGGATTAGGCAGAAGTTGCTATTCAGCTTCCACTCGTACAACGTTTTCTTCAAATTAATTGACATAGGTTTCTCATGAAAAGTTATCAAGAAGAAGAAAAAAGAATAGCTAGATTGTCTGTGCTAGAAGAAGCTATTAGATGTTTAACAGAAAATAGATGTAAAAGTACGGTTGCTTCTAAAGACTATGTTTGGAATGTATATCAATATATTTATACCCACGGAGACTCGTCTGATAAGCAAATAATAAATGCCCTTTCAGAGCAAACAATAATTCGTTGGGAAAACTTTTATGATTCAATAACGCAGAGTAGAAAGCCAGAAAACTTAAAAGTGGCGTATCTAGCAGGACCAAATCCTGAAAATGATCTTCAGGCACTTATGGCTTTTGGTGTGCTACCTGAAAATGTTTGGGCTTTTGAGACAAACCCTTCTACTTACGAAGATGCAGTTTGGTCAACTCTCGGTTCAGAGTTTCCATTTCTAAAGTTAATAAAGGGGAATATAGGTCAGTTTTTTGCTGCATCCCCCCAAAAATTCGATATTATTTATTTGGATTTTTGTGGAACCTTGCCAAGTAGGAATAAAAAACAAAAAACTTTAGCAACAATCACTTCAATCCTAGCCCATCACGCAATTAACTCACCAGGCGTATTAATTACAAATTTTGCTCTTCCAAGTAAGGAACAGGATAGCAAAGGTCTTGATTTGTTAACAAAACTGGTCGCTTCATATCTATATCCTAAGAGCTTTCTAGAGAATAAACACGAACCAAGTGAAAATTTTGCTGAAGGTGCTACAGCTTTTAATCTTTGCTTTGATGATTGGATTATAGAAGTACAAGATAATATAGAGTTTTACTACGGCAACTACATAACGAGACTCATTATAGATCTTGCATCCATAATGGTTCCTTATGATAATTTCTCAAGAGAACATGGTTTGTTTGAACAGTTTTTCAATCTAAAGAATGAACCTGAACTAAAAAGAAGGATTAATGAAATCTATCATTTCTCAAAAAATGGAGATGGTGGTTATGTTATTGCTGATCCTGATCAAATGCCTATTCTTTGGACGATTGCCTCACTTCAAAAGCATAGAAATCTTAATGATCTAAATTATCCACAATTAATCTATCAAGACACTGATTACGAGGAATTTTGTAATCTTTTCTTAAGGCAATTAAGTTTAAAGAATGATGGGGAGAAGTTTGTTAAGAATGTAGAGCTATTGCATTTTCTGCTTTCTGAAGATATTAACCTAACCGAATTTTACAGTGAAAAGCTGAAAAGCTTAACTCAAAGACGATGGAATACAGAGATGCATCGGTTTTGTGATGTAGTCTTATTTCATCAAATAAAAGAGCTATTATTTCGCCAGATAGCAGTCCCATATCATATTAATATTGAGAAAACAAAACGGTGGACTTACGTTGCAAAAGATACGCAAATGTTCATGGATATGATCGTTTTAGACGAATGCAGATATCTATACGATTGGATGCCTACTGTTGACATGGTTGAAGCTGGTATGGATTTTATAGATAGACAATTGTGTTATCGGTTTGCATTAGATGCTTTAGGAAAACATCGGAGATGGTATAACAATGAATACTTCTTTGGAACTGCGGTTATAGATCAGTTTCAAGAAGGTTTTAATGCAAAGTTTCTAGCACCAAGAATTATCATCAATTGATGGTAAGAACGGTTTAAATCTTGATACATTAATGGCGTAACCAGCAGCATAACAATTCGGTTGGAGCGGACTACCAAGATCTATTAGTTTAGTTATAAAGTTTACTTGCAGCCGCTCAACCGAACCGTTAGGAAGAATTCAGCCTCTTTGTATTTTCCCTTAGATAAGTTTTCGACCAAATGGACACACAATGTTAGAAAATCTGAAAGCACTTGAAGATACAAATATCATTCAGATTCGGCATGAACTTGCTGACTATACTGCTGCCCAGTTTTTGGAGGCATCTGAAGAGATAGTTATCCAAAATGAAGGAAAAGAAACGGAGAAAGAAAGCAAAGCGATTTCAATATTGCTAAAAATAGGTGCTGCGCTCATATCGGGTGCTAATAAGTTATTTGAAACTGGCAATACTTACGCAGCTGCAGCCTTAGTAAGACAGTTGGTGGAAGTAGAGTATCTTGCTTGGGCATTTGAAGATGATAAACAAGAAGCGGAGAAATGGATAGATAGCGAAAAAGAAGAACGAATGAGGTTCTTTACCCCCGCAAAATTACGAGAGGCTGCGTAAGGCAGGTTTAGAAGTAAGGATTATGGATATCACTGCGAGTTAGGAGGGCATCCAGTCCCTGGAGCGGGAATATTGCTGGAGAATTCACATCGGCAAGCTCAGCTATTATTGTCAGACATGCTAGGGCATTCAGGAAGAATATGGGATCATCTTGTGAGATGGGCAGACAAGGAAGTTAAACAAGATGCAATCCTTTCCCGTAAGGATTTAATGTTGGAGAAGTATGTAGCGTGGAAAAAAGCAGATCTTGTGACGAGGTTACCGCCGCCTCCATAAAAGCCTGCCTAACAACCGCGCCGCACCGGAACGACAAGTTATTTGATTAAGCTGCAAAGGCTATCTGCGTCCGGTGAGCGCGAACGTTAGGCTGCATTGGCAGATGGGAAAAATACCTCAGAATGGAACTGAGGGAAATGTAAACGATGAAAGCTGCTCTGGATCGCTCAAATCTTCGCTATGAAGTCTGGCTGCGAGCTAAGAACTTTCACGATGCCCTGGTCAAAAAGATTCGCAGTACGGATGGAGCAGTAATTGTTTATCGTTCCAGTTATCAAGCCGTTGAAACTTTTGCTCTCAAACTGCAACAGGAAGGAATTACAGCGATCGCGTATCATGCAGGATTGAGTGTTGAGCAGCGCAATTTCAATCGAACCCAGTTTTTGAGTAATCGTGTACAGGTTATTGTGACGACTAGCTCTTCTGGTGGTGATATCTATAAACCGGATGTGCGCCTGGTACTGCACCACAATCTGCCTAGAAGCATTCACCGATATTTTCAGGAAAGTGGTAAAGCCGGTAGGGATGGAAAACCTGCGCAGTGCGTTTTGTGTTTCAACTACGAAGACGTTAGAAGAATTGCTAGGTCAATTGAGCAACAGCCTGATTTATCACCTAGAGAGCAGGAAGAGAATTATGCGAACCTGCAAGACGTAATTGATTATGTGTTGAGTAGTAAATGCCGTTTATCACTTTTACCAAATCAATCCGTACCTCGCTGTGGCAAATGCGATAACTGTTCTTCTCCTATTAATCTTGATTGGACAACGGATGCTCAAAAATTTCTCTCCTGTGTAGCTCGGTTTGCTCAATGTGGGGAGAGTTTCGGAACTGGTTATACAATCGAAGTTCTTCGAGGTTCAACTAGCGAGAAGATTTTTCGCCATAAGCATCATGAACTTTCCACTTACGGAATTGGTAAAGAGAAATTAGCAGAAGACTGGAGAATCTTAGTTCAGCTACTACTATTTCAAGGATTAGTTGAAGAGTTTCAAATAGAAGACTATACCGTGCTGAAACTCAATCAGAAAAGCTGGGAAGTATTGCGAAAGCAGCGTTCTGTCTCTTTTCGTCCTGCAACTTGGGGAGGAAAGCCTCCGAAATCTCAGATTAAATCAGATCGCCCTAGTACACTAGAGCTATATCAGCAAGGACTCTCAGCTTCGGAAATTGCTCAGAAACGAGGAGTTCAAGAACAAACGGTTCTTAGTCAACTAGCTGATTCAATTCTCAAAGGTGAGTTGATCGATATCAACCGATTTGTGCCAAGAGACGGACAGTATGAGATTTTACAAACTCTCAAGACCATTGGTACAGAACCGTTGAGAAATGTTTATGATCATTTAGAAGGACGATATAACTACGGTCAGATTCGCCTCGTATTATCCAACTGGAAACAGCATGGCGAAGTGAAAACAGTAGACATCAACAATTCTACTGATGATTTCTATGACCATCATAATGATAACGATGACGCATATGAGTTCGAGCGTTATTTGCAATGGGATACAGAATCAGACTTTGGCTATTTGGAAGATATCGTTAATCCAGATGCCTATTGATGCAGCCTAACAATGCAGTGGAGCGGACGGTTAAAAACCTTCACTTCGTTACGGTTTGATATGTTGCTGCTCACTTTTATCGTTAGGTGTCCTCAAATATAGGCCTCTTCTACAGCTTGAGTTATGAGCAGTCAAAGACAGAGAAATTTATCGCGCTACAGAAACCAAGATGATGATCCAAGGGGATCGTATTTACTGGCAGATGTTACAGCACCTTTCGATAGACCAACATTGCAATACGAGTGGAATGGGCAACTTCCGCCAGCCGGTAGATCTTGGTGTTACACGAAAGAAAAAGCTGAAGCACTGACAGCAGCGGGACGGATTGTTTTTACGTCTACTGGGACGCCTAGATTAAAACGCTATTTGAGCGAAGTAGTCGGTGAAGAAGAACTAGAACCAGTAATAACCGCTAGTTCAAAACTTGAGTTTATTGTGCGAACGGCGATGAAAGCAATTGCAATTGCAGTTGCTAAAGAACCAGCTTGCTTAAGGGATGTTGAATGGCGTGATCTCGAGCGTGTCCTGCGTGAGGTTTTTGAGAAGCTCGGGTTTATCACACGCCTCACTCGGTCTGGTAATGACGGCGGTTTTGACCTCGAGTTGCAATGTACAGAAAATAATATGCAAAAAAATTTCCTTGTTGAGGTAAAACACTGGGCTGGTAGCGGGAAAAAACCAGGAAGGGCTGTACTCAGATCACTATTCAATATTGTCGCTCGTGCAACTTCTGACACAACAGGCTTGCTGCTTTCGTCTACAGGTTTTACTGCCAATTTGGTGAATGGTCGCACTGAAATTGAACAACGGAAGGTTCGCCTTGGGGGAGAAGCAAAGATAGTTTCGCTCTGTCAGAGTTATTTACAAAGCGAGGATGGAGTCTGGATTCCAACAGCAGAATTGGCAGATATGCTACTAGCAGGAACGCAATAAAGTTGGATAATGGTTCAAAAGTCCGATTACGGAAAAGGATAGTTTTATCAGCCATTCCAAATGAACGTTTCGGCTCATCATAAGCGTTTCCGCGATTTCTTATCCCGAACTCAGGCTACTTACAGCCGCTCAACCGGAACGTTAGCCTGTCTGTATGTCGGTAGGTTTGCACTTTCGAGATTGCTTGGGGAACTAAGGATAAGATTGTTCCGCGAAGTTTTGGGCTGAAGCGAGATAAAGCAGCATTTACACAAAGAACCCGTTATCACCTGATCGATAGTGGGTTCTTTGTTGCTCGTTAGCCAATGTAGTGACTCACATTTGTAATATCCCGATGCCCGGAGATTTGCGCGATTTCATGCGGTGCATAGCCTTGCTTGTGCAGGTTCGTGATGCCACTGCGACGGAACGAGTGAGTAGACGCGCCATCAACCCCAACACGATCGCAAGCTTCTCTCAAGACCTCATCTGCCATTCGTGCGGTTAAGTGCCCAGTCTTACTGCCGCGCCTGCCGGGGAACAAGTAAGGAGAATTAACGTTGCCGCGCTCTATCAACCAGGCATCCAGAAACGGCTTCAGGTTCGCATCGATCGCGATTTGGCGTGTTGCACCCTTGCCCTTCGTCGTGGACTTCCGAAACGTAATCACGCCGTTCTGAACGTCGGATAACTGCAATTGGACACATTCAGAGATCCGGCAAGTGGTGAAATAGCAAATAGCAAAAATGCAGCGATCACGAGTCGTCTGTAATCCTTCCGAGAATAATTTGGGTAACTCGTCCGCGCTAAGTATTTTTGCTTTGCCGTGGCGGTTCACCTTCTTAGCAACTTGGGGCTGGAAATTTAGATCGAAGTTCATCTATCTTTGCTTAAATAATTACCCTAATTCTATACTTCCGGAAATGGCATTTTCGGAAGTAAAGCGCTTAAACTTAGCAAATGCGTTGTTTCGATACAACCGCGCTCTTTACCTCAATGCTTATTGAGAATTAATATCTACAACACAAACACCTGGACTCATCCACGCCTCAATACGAGACTAGAGCGGCTAGCGCATCACCGTTTCTAGAATGGATACCCACAATCGTTTTGAGCGTGCGTGACGAATGGATTAACTGAATAAGCCATAAATTTTCTGCACTTGATCCGGTATAGTGGCTGGGATTAGGGAATGATGGCTCTATGGATACAGCTTTACAGAATAAGATCGTTTCGTTCATTTGGTCGATCGCCGACGATTGCCTGAGAGATGTTTATGTGCGGGGCAAGTACCGGGATGTAATCCTGCCCATGTTTGTGTTGCGGCGGTTGGATTGCCTTTTGGAGGAGACGAAAGACGCTGTGATGGAGGAGTATCTATTTCAAAAGAATGAAGTCGGAGTTACAGATTTTGGCGAATTGTTTTCCCTTACAGAAGCTTCGGGATATGTCTTTTACAACATCTCGGACTGGACGCTGAAGAAGTTGGTGAAGACAGCAACAAAAAATCGCCAGATTCTGGAAGAGAATTTCAAAGCTTACATAGATGGGTTTAGTGACAACGTAAAGGAGATTATCCAGAAGTTTGATTTGAGAAGCCAGATTCGCAAGATGGTGGCGGCGGACGTCTTGTTGGATGTGCTGGAGAAGTTTACCTCTCCCTATATCAATCTCAGCCCTCATGACACTACAGATCCAGATGGGCGAAAGTTGCTCGGTTTAAGCAATCTGGGCATGGGATATGTCTTTGAAGAGTTGATTCGCAAGTTTAATGAGGAAAATAACGAAGAGGCGGGGGAACACTTTACTCCCCGTGAAGTGATCAATCTGATGACCCATGTGCTATTTATTCCGGTGAAGAATCAGTTGCCGCCAGTGATAACAGTCTATGACGGGGCTTGCGGGTCAGGTGGAATGCTGACAGAATCTCAGAATTTTATTACTGATCCAAAGGGTGAGATCAGTTCGAGTGCAGCAGTTTACTTGTATGGGAAAGAGGTGAACGGGGAAACCTACGCGATCTGTCAATCGGACATGATGATCAAGGGTAATGACCCGGAGAACATTAAGTTTGGCTCTACCCTGTCTACGAATGAGTTTGCCGAGATGAAGTTTGACTTCATGCTGTCGAACCCGCCTTATGGGAAGTCTTATAAGTCTGAGCAGAAGTTCATTCTGGATGGGAAGGAGGTATTAGATTCTCGCTTCCAGGTGACGCTAAAGAATTTTAAGGGGGTTGAAGAGACGGTTCCGGCAACACCGCGATCGTCGGATGGGCAATTGCTGTTCCTGATGGATATGGTCAGCAAGATGAAGTCCACAAAGGATAGCCCGTTGGGGAGCCGGATTGCTTCAGTTCACAATGGTTCCTCGCTGTTTACCGGGGACGCTGGCAGCGGTGAGAGCAATATCCGTCGCTACATCATCGAGAATGATTGGCTTGAGGCGATCGTTCAGTTGCCGAACAATATGTTTTACAACACGGGCATTACAACCTATATCTGGATTCTGTCGAATCGTAAGGCACCGCACCGAAGCGGGAAGGTGCAATTGATTGATGCGTCGGAACTTTACCAGAAGCTACGGAAGAATCTGGGGGCGAAGAACTGTGAGTTTTCGTCAGAGCATATCGAGAAGATTACTCACCTTTATCTGGAGATGCCGAACCAGGGCATTTCTAAGGTGTTTGAGAATCGCGATTTTGGCTATTACAAGGTGACGATCGAGCGCCCGTTGCGGTTGGCAGCTCAGTTTACGGAGAAGCGGCTGGCGGCGCTACGGTTTGTGTCTGGGTTGCGAGAGGTGATGGAGTGGGCGTATGGGAAATGGGGCAATCTCATTTACTCGGAATTGGCAGACCATAAGAGCGCGCTCTCGAATTATCTAGAACAGGAAGAGATTGAACTCAACAAGAAGCAGCAGGATGCGCTGTTTTCGGTGAAGACTTGGGAAAAGCAACAGGATTTGCTCGATGTGGGCAAAAGGCTAATGGCTGAGGTTGGGCAAGACCTGTGGATGGACTATAACGAGTTTTCGGTGAAGGTTGAAGCGGCTCTGAAGAAGCTGGGAATTAAGCTGCCAGTAGGGGAGAAGAATCAGCTTTTGAATGCGGTGAGTTGGCGCGATGAAGCGGCGGCGAAGGTGATCAAGAAGGTTCACAAGCTGAAGGATGAGGCGCTGACGGATCTGTTGGGGGAGTTGGATACCTGTGAGGAATATCTATCGGATTTTGGCTACTGGCAGGGGAGCAAGCCGGGGCAATGGGTGGAGTATGAGCCGGATAGTGAGCTACGGGATACGGAGAATGTGCCGTTGAAGGATGAGATCCACGCTTATTTTGTGCGGGAGGTGCGTCCTCATGTGGAGGATGCTTGGATTGCTCTAGACAAAACCCAGATTGGTTATGAAATCAGCTTCAACAAGTATTTCTATCAGCACAAGCCATTGAGATCACTGGAAGAGGTAACGGCAGAGATTTTGCAGCTAGAGCAGGAAACTGAGGGACTATTGAAGCGGTTAGTGAATTTTGGGGAGGTTAAGTAGGATGCTGACTCTCCCACAATATAAGAAATATCAGACTTGTAATCTTCCATGGCTAGAAAAAATACCTGCTCATTGGAATGTCGTCAAGATAAAATACT
Source organism: Cyanobacteria bacterium FACHB-63 (assembly GCA_014695255.1). Classification (GTDB taxonomy): domain Bacteria; phylum Cyanobacteriota; class Cyanobacteriia; order Leptolyngbyales; family Leptolyngbyaceae; genus Leptolyngbya. The sequence goes on along the minus strand of JACJNX010000127.1, from coordinate 6,415 downwards.
CGACTTATGTAAAAGCTCGTATTGGGTGGCAGAACCTAAGAAGCCATGAGTTCGTTGATGAAGGGTTTCCTTGTGTAACAGGAACAGACTTCAAGAACGGAAAGATAGATTGGGACAAATGTTACCGTGTCACGTTCAAAAGATATAACCTAGATCCGAACATTCAGCTTCAAGAAGACGATGTTCTAATAACAAAAGATGGAACTATTGGAAAAGTTGCACACATCAATGAGTTGCCTGCCAAAGCAACATTAAATAGTGGCATATTTGTTACACGACCTATTAGGAGTGAATATATAGGTCGCTTTATGTATTGGGTTTTGAATTCTGATGTTTTTTATGCTTTTTTTCAATTCATTAGTAATGGCTCAACTATCAATCACTTGTATCAGAACAGCTTTGTAAACTTTGCTTTTCCTGTACCTCCAGTTGAGGAGCAGGAGAGAATCGTTGATTTCCTCGATCGCAAAACCTCTGAGATTGATCAAGCGATCGCTCAAAAACAACGCCTCATTGAACTTCTACAAGAACAAAAGGCTATTCTTATCGATCGAGCTGTCACCAAAGGGCTAAATCGCAAGGTTCAAATGCGGGATAGTGGTATTGAGTGGATTGGTAATATTCCTGCTCATTGGTCGGTAGTAAGGAATCGCTACTTATTTCGTGAGCAGAATGAGCGCTCTACAGATGGCTCTGAAGTTCATCTCTCAATGAGCCAGAAATTTGGATTGATTCCAAGTGATGAGTTAACTGAAAAAACTCTTCAATCTGAATCTTATGAAGGTGCAAAGCTCTGTAGAAAAGGCGATCTCGTTCTAAATCGCTTGAAGGCTCATTTAGGAGTCTTCTCTGTAGCGCCTTGCGATGGCTTAATCAGTCCTGATTATTCAGTGTTTAGAATTCGCTACTCCAAAATGATTCCTGAGTATTTTGAACAGCTCTTTAAAACCTCTCACTATATTTTGGAATTTAATAAAAGAGTCAAAGGAATTGTAGTTGGATTCTATCGTTTGTACACTGATGCTTTTTACGATATCTCTTGTATTTGTCCACCTGAAGAAGAACAAGAAGAGATTAGGAGTTGGATATCAGAAATTCAATATGAATTCAAAATAGTAGAAAATTCTATTAATAGTGAGATTAGAAAATTGATGGAGTTAAAAACAGTTTTTATATCTAATGCGGTCACGGGAAAACTAAAAGTTTGAGACAACTTTATGGTCCGTCAAACCAACGAGCAAGCGCTCGAAAACTGCATTGAACGATCGTTGTAGGGAAATCTTCATCATGAGTACCCAAGCTGTCTATCGCCAAGCCGTTCTTGCCCAACTGCGTGATCGCCTCGATACGATTCGCAGTTTTGGCGTACAGTCCCTTGCGCTCTTTGGTTCCGTTGCTCGTGATGAAGCCACCGAAGCCAGCGACCTTGATTTTTTGGTGGAATTTGAAGGCACAGCCACCTTCGATCGCTATATGGATCTGAAGTTTTTTCTAGAAGATCTGTTCGGCAAACCTGTTGATCTGGCGATCGCTCAAACCGCAAATTGCTGCATCCGTCTTAGAGGAAGCGATCGATGTCACGTAACCTTGCCCTCTACCTAGATGACATTCTCACCAGCATCGCCAAAATCGAACTACACCACCAACATGACGCGAGAAGCCTTTGTTACGGATGAACGCACCTTCAATGCTGTAGTCCACAACCTACAAGTGACTGGCGAAGCCGTCAAAAATATCCCCACCGAACTGCGAGATCGCTATCCCCAAATCGAATGGCGAAAAATCGCTGGACTCCGAGACATCCTTGCCCACACCTATTTTGAGATCGATGACGAAATCATCTGGGATATTGCCCAAACTAAACTGAATGAACTCAGGGATTGCATCGCCATTATGAAAGCTGATCTTTGAGCCAACCTGGGGGATAAACCAATGCCAGTCAGTCAAACCAATGAACAAGCATTAGAAACCTGCATCGAGCGATCGTTGGTCGAGCGTTCCCGCTACGAAACAGGCAACCCCGCAGACTTTGACCGCGAATTTGCCCTCGATCGCACCAAATTTTGGCACTTCCTGGAAACCACCCAGCCCGAAGAACTCGACAAACTCAAAGATCGCCCCAACTGGCAACGCCTCATCCTAGAACGGCTCGATCGCAAACTCAAAAAAGACGGCATCCTTTCTGTCCTAAAAAAAGGACTCTCGATCGACGATGCCCACCTCACCTTGCTCTACAGCCTGCCTTACAACAATGCCAACCCGAACATCCTAGAGAACTTCGAGAAAAACATCTTCTCTATCACCCGTCAGGTGCATTACTCCGAGAGCGATCCAGGGCTTTCCATCGACATCGTGCTATTCCTCAATGGCATCGCGATCACCACGCTGGAGCTAAAGAACCCCTGGACAAATCAGACCGTCTACCACGCCAAGAAGCAATACAAAAACGATCGCGACCCGCGAGAGCCGCTGTTTCAGTTTGCTCGCTGCATCGTTCACCTGGCAGTCGATGCCGATGAAGTTTGGATGACCACCAAGCTCGATCGCGTCAGCACCTACTTCCTTCCCCTCAACAAAGGCGACAACTTCGGCAAAGGCAACCCTCCCAACCCTAACGGACACAAATCCGCTTACCTGTGGGAAGAACTGCTCACCCGCCAAAGCCTCACCAATATCATCGAACACTTCGCCATCATTCCCGGCGATGCCCGCACCCCCCTCCCGCAAAAATCCCTTTACTTCCCCCGCTATCACCAGCTTGATGTGGTGCGCCAACTGCTCACCCATGCCAAAACCAACGGCGTGGGGCAAACCTACTTGATTCAACACTCTGCCGGATCGGGCAAATCCAACTCCATCACCTGGACTGCTTACCAACTGATCGAACTGTATACCCCTGGCTCAGACCTGCCACTGTTCGATTCGGTCGTCGTCGTCACTGATCGCCGCGTTCTCGACAAACAGATCCGCGACACCATCAAAAACTTCTCGGAGATGAAGAACATCATCGCCACCGCGACCAGTTCCTCAGAACTCAAAACCGCGCTGGAGACGGGCAAACGGATCATCACCACCACCATCCAGAAATTCCCCTTCATCGTGGACGGGGTAGAAGACTTAAGCGATCGCAACTTCGCCATCATCATTGATGAAGCCCATTCTTCTCAAAGCGGGCAAGCTGCCGACAAAATGAACATGGCATTAGGCAGCGACGAAGAAGAACCGGAAGACCTGCAAGACAAAATCCTCAAGGCGATGGAAGGACGAAAGCTGGGTAAGAATGCTTCCTACTTCGCCTTTACCGCAACCCCAAAAAGCTCCACCCTGGAAAAATTTGGACAGCGAGCCGCCGATGGGAAGTTTGTCCCGTTCCACCTATATTCGATGAAGCAAGCGATCGAGGAAGGCTTCATCCTCGATGTACTGGCAAACTACACCACTTATCGCAGCTATTACGAGATCCAAAAATCCATCCAAGACAATCCCCTATTTGATACCGCTAAAGCCCAAAAGAAGCTCAGAGCTTTTGTGGAGGGACATAAAGAGACGATCGCCACAAAAGCGGACATCATGGTGAGCCACTTTATCGAGCAGGTTTGGAAATCCAAGAAGCTCAAAGGGCACGCCAAAGCAATGGTCGTCACCCGTAGTATTGAATCCGCTATTCGCTATTTCTTTGCAATTCGGGAAATTCTGAAGCGAGAGAACGCGCCGTTTAAAGCGATCGTCGCCTTCTCCGGTAAGAAAACCATAGACGGCATCGAATATACCGAAGACATCCTTAACGGCTTCCCCAGTAAAGACATCCCCGACAACTTTAAGGGGGACGACTACAAAATTCTGATCGTTGCCAACAAGTTTTTAACTGGCTTCGATGAACCCCTCCTCCACACCATGTATGTGGATAAAAAGCTGCAATCGGTTTTAGCCGTCCAAACGCTATCTCGACTGAACCGCTGCAACGACAAAATGGGTAAGACCGACACCTTCATCCTCGATTTCTGCAACACTGTCGAAGAAATCCAGCAGGCATTCAACCCGTTCTACACCGCGACATCCCTCAGCCAGCCCAGTGATGTCAATGTTCTGCATGACTTGAAAGAAGCACTGGATGACGTGGGCGTTTACGAATGGAGTGAAGTAGAGCAATTCAACGATCGCTTCTTCAGTAATGCCGATGCCGATCAGCTCAGCCCCCTCATCGATACGGCTGCCACTCGATTCAACCAAGAGCTAGGGCTAGAGGAAGAAGCCAAAATCGACTTCAAAATCAAAGCCAAACAGTTTGTCAAAGTTTATGGGCAGGTCGCCTGCATCTTGCCCTACAACAACATTCACTGGGAAAAGCTGTACTGGTTCTTGAAGTTCCTCATTCCCAAACTCGTCGTTAGAAATCCAGAGCAAGACCAGCTCGATGAACTGCTCAACAGCGTTGATCTCTCAACCTACGGACTAGAGCGAGTGAAGCTAAACACCTCGATCTCCCTAGATGCGTCTGAGTCAGAACTAGACCCTCAAAATCCGAACCCACGCGGCTATCACGGCGACGAACCCCAACAAGATCCCCTCGATCAGATCATCTCTACTTTCAACGATCGTTTCTTCTCCGGCTGGGATGCCACTCCCCAAGAGCAGCGGGTCAAGTTTCTCAATATTGCCCGTCATGTTGTGCAAAACCCAAGCTTTCAGGCTCAAGTTGTTGACAATCAAGACGAGCAAAACCGCCGCATCGCTCTAGAGCAGTTAATTCAGCAAGCGATTAACAAAGAACGCCGTCGCGAATTAGATCTCTATAAACGGTATGCGTCTGATCCAGAATTCAAGCGAGCATTCGATGCAAGTGTGATTAGGCTACTAGCTCAATCTAGCAAAGATGAGTTAGATCAATTACTGGGATAGCGGACTTGAAATCTAGCGCCACGTAAATTGATCTCACTGCACAACTGGTAATACGCTAGACCTGTGGATCAGGTTGACGAAACCCAACAGTAGCGGACATCATAGCGAAGGGTACCCTCAGGCCTAGACCACTACCAACCCACGAATGGAAGAACCACAATCGTCAAATATTTATACCTAATTTTCACGCAGATTCACGGTGACTTTACGATCAAGTCAAGCCAAAGCCATCACTATTTGAGGGTATTGATGTGCGGTTGGTTCATGAAAATCGGTGTGATCGTCCTGACTGGCTTAGGAGTTGTGTGTGCGGGTGTTTGGGGGATTGCAGCGCTGGTAGTCCATAAAAATGGAAACAATTCTCTTCCACCTGCCTTAGTAGCCTCACCTTCACCGACCTCAACAACTCAAGCCAGTGGTTCTAGCCCTGGCTCCAGCTTTGATGAAACTGCAAAGGAAACCTGTGGAGATCCCCCAGACGCAAGTGCAACCTGGTACGCAGTATTTATCGATAGCGGGAATCTTAACGAGGTTCATAGACGGTTTTGCAAAGATGCGATCGCTGCAACCCGTCAAGACAGTGGCAAGGCATCGATTCAAGTCGCCAGTTTTACCGACCGTAGCAGGGCAGAAGCGTTTGCAAGGACGGTCAATGGCGATGTGAGTCGGTATGAGCCGAATTCGCCTAAGAAGGTGAAGGCAACAGAGGCGAAAACCTCGACATCTTATGATGCTGATGCGTTGAATGCCACGTTCTTGGAAGTTCAGGAAAAAGTGCCTGGACTCCCAGACACACCCGAATCGCGTGACATGGTTTCCTCACTTGCCACTACTTACTGCGATGTCAAAAGCAAGGGAGTTTCTGACGAGATGGCTTTACGGCTCTACCTCAATGGCGTGATGAAATCTAATTCGTCGCAAGACATTAAGCTGTTAAGTTCTGCGGTAGGTGGCTCAATCATGTATGCCGCAAAAACGCACCTTTGCCCGTAATATGGCTAGGCAGATTAGAAGCCATTAGTATCTCGGAATCAAAACAGAGAGATCGTAGAAGTCAGTAATCATCAACCAACACTTTTTGGTCGGGGAAGGCGATATAAGCCGCCTCGACTATCACATCATATTCTTCGTCAGTATCGCAGGGGCGAGACATTACGATTTCATCGAAGATCTGTTCTTTGCTCTTGCTGGACACGACTGACACACATGAGTAGAAATACTTAAAACAAAAATATTAGTAATCCTATAAGGGCTATATAGGATTACTAATATTTTTCTCATAAAAATCCTATCTTTCAAAGCTGAACTTTAAAAGGTTATAGAGACTGATTGCCTCCTACCGAAAATATTCAGTTGTGGTTTAGCTCTAGGATCAGATATGGCACACACCAGAATCGTGTAGTCTAGAACCGATGGATGACCTGGGGCTCGAACCCAGAACCAGCGGATTAAGAGTCCGATGCTCTACCATTGAGCTAGTCATCCGACAAATCTTCTACCATCATATCAGAACTGC
>JACJNX010000126.1 GCA_014695255.1 Cyanobacteria bacterium FACHB-63 | reverse complement strand
TGAGGGTGCAGTGACATGGGCAAGGCCCCTAATATCAACGCTACTCCGTCATCCTAGGCAATTTTTAGCAAGCCGAGTCTTTATTAAGCAATGTTTCGCCAGCAATATCAAAACTGCGCAAGAGCCCAAATATCGTGTTACGCGACACTAAGCGATGGGTAGCTTTCCTGTCAAAAAACTGTTCGGACTATTGATTAACGAACTCTTTGGAGTAAACGCTTAGAACAATACGAACGAGACCAGTTTGTTTGTCACGTTAAAGTCTTTGCGACACAACCTCTAATTTGGCACTGTACAGTTTCAACAAACCTGCTTTCCTTGTTAAGAGTATTTTAATTTATAACAAAACCAGAAAGCTGATGACATTAGATGTATGTTACTTCTATCAAGGTTAAAGATCGCCTCAGCTAATTAGTCGCCTCAAGCTTGCTCGCAAATTGACCAATTGCACATCGTATCGCCCCACGAGTGCTCCTATGAACAGTCGAGAATCCACGTCTTCGTTTAGCCCTTCTGCATCTGTTCAAGGTAGAAGCGGAGGAGATGAGTCTGATAAAAGCTATTTTTCTCCACCACCTGCTGTGTCTCTTCCTAAGGGGGGTGGGGCGATTAAAGGGATGGGTGAGAAGTTTGCTGCTAATCCAGTGACGGGTACAGGTTCCATGAGTGTGCCGATCGCCACCAGCCCTGGTCGTTCTGGGTTTAGTCCTCAACTTGCTCTGTCTTACGACTCTGGGGCGGGCAATGGAATATTTGGGATGGGCTGGAGCCTGTTGCTGCCCTCAATTACCCGCAAGACAGACAAAGGATTGCCCCGCTACTGGGATGCTGAGGATTCTGATATCTTCATTCTCTCGGGCGCAGAAGATTTAGTACCCGTGCTGAAAGCTGATGGCACAGTCGATGAAACGGTACGAGATGGGTATCGCGTTCGCAAGTATCGTCCTCGAATTGAGGGATTATTTGCCCGGATCGAACGTTGGTCAAAGGTGGATTCGGGAGAAATCTACTGGCGTTCCATCTCAAAGGACAACATTACAACGCTGTATGGCAAGACGGACGAAAGCCGCATCGCTGATCCTGCCAATCCAACCCATGTTTTTAGCTGGTTGATTCGCGAGAGCTATGATGATAAAGGCAATGCCATTGTTTATCGGTACAAGTCAGAAGATTCAGACAAGTCAGTCGGGATTAATATTTCCCAAGCCCATGAGCGAAATCGAATGCCAAAGAGCCGAGCAGCTAACCGCTACCTGAAGCGCATTCAATACGGCAATTTAACTCCTCGACAGCCCAATGAAGATCTGGATCAGCGACAAGATTGGCTGTTTGAGGTGGTGTTTGATTATGGGCAACACGATCGCACCAATCCCATCCCTACAGAGCCGGAGCAGTGGACCGCCGAAACGATTCGTAAAGATCCATTTTCCTCCTACAGAGCTGGGTTTGAAGTGCGTACTTATAGGCTCTGTCATCGAGTGCTAGTGTTTCATCATTTTCGAGGTGAAGTAGGGGTAGAGCGAGATTGTTTGGTGCGATCGACCGACTTTACCTATTCCGACGCTCGCAATCCTATCTATTCATTATTGAAATCTATCACGCAGACAAGCTATAAGCGGAATTCAGCCAGTGGATATATTTCAGAATCGCTGCCTCCGTTAGAGTTTACCTACAGCGAAGCCATTCTTGATGAAATGGTGCGAGAGGTTGATCGTGCCAGTCTAGAAAATTTACCTAATGGTTTGGATGGAACTCGTTATCAGTGGGTGGATCTGGATGGGGAAGGCTTGTCGGGGATTCTGACAGAGCAGGGGAATGGCTGGTTTTATAAACGCAATCTCAGCCCGATCAATACCATCCAGGACAACGACAAAAGGCGTGTTGAAGCGAGTTTTGCTCCTGTTGAACTGCTGGCGAGTAAACCTGCTAGCGGGCTGGGGAATGGCATGCAATTCCTTGACCTAGCAGGGGATGGTCAACCCGATTTGGTAACTCTAAGCGGTGCTACGCATGGTTTCTACGAACGTACCCAGGATGCGGGCTGGGAAAACTTTGTTCCCTTTAAGTCACTACCTGTACTGGATTGGAATAACCCAAATCTGAAGTTTATCGACCTGAATGGGGATGGGCATAGCGATATTCTGATTACGGAAGACAACTGTTTTATCTGGCAGCCATCGCTAGCGGAGGACGGGTTTGGAGCGGCGGAGCGCTCACCCCAGTCTTGGGATGAGGAAAAGGGTCCGCGCATTATCTTTGCTGACAGTACCCAGTCCATTCATCTGGCGGATATGTCAGGGGATGGGTTAACCGATATTGTGCGGATTCGCAATGGGGAGGTGTGTTACTGGCCCAATCTAGGCTATGGGCGATTTGGGGCAAAGGTGACGATGGATGATGCCCCTTGGTTTGATGGGCTGGATACGTTTAATCAGCGTCGGATTGTGCTGGCAGACATTGATGGGTCGGGGACGACGGATATTTTGTACCTAAGTGGGGAAGGGGTGCAGGTTTATTTTAATCAGTCTGGAAATAGCTGGTCGGCAAAGCGGGTGCTGAGTTCGTTCCCAGCGACCGACAGTGTGACATCCGTTAGTGCATTTGACCTGTTGGGCAATGGGACAGCCTGTCTGGTCTGGTCTTCACCTCTGCCGGGTAGTGCCCGTCGTGCTATGCGCTATATCGATCTGATGGGGAGTCAAAAGCCGCATCTGTTGGTGAAAACCGTGAATAATATGGGCGCAGAAACGATTGTTGAGTACGCACCTTCGACAAGATTTTATCTGCAAGACAAACTGGCGGGAAAACCCTGGGTGACAAAACTGCCTTTCTCAGTGCATTGCGTTGAGAAGGTTACGGTCACGGACAAATGGCGGCAGACTCGCTTCTCCACTAGTTATACCTATCACCACGGCTATTTCGATGGCGTTGAGCGGGAGTTTCGTGGCTTTGGTCGAGTTGAGCAAGTGGACGTTGAATCCTACGGTGAATTTGCCAACGGTAATTCTGCTAGCCCCTATATCACGGCAGACAAGACACTTTACCAGCCGCCAGTTAAGACGGTGTCCTGGCATCATACAGGTGCGCTGCTAGAAAACAAGCGTATCCTCTCGCAGTTTCAACATGAGTACTTTCCTCGCTGGTTTGAGGATCTGAACCCCAATGTCGTCAATGTTCTGGGAACTTTTCAGGAGAATGACTTACCAGAACCTGACTTGATTGCCCAAGACCTGAGCACCGAAGAATGGCGTGAAGCCTTACGAGCCTGCAAGGGAATGCTGCTGCGTCAGGAAGTGTATGAGCTGGATGTAGATGCCTTGGAGCAAGGTAAACACCGTTTGGTGAAATTGTTCTCGACTGCCTATCACAACTGCCATATTCAGCGGCTACAGGCGAAGGGGAGTAACCAACATGCTGTCTTCCTGGTTACTGAAAGCGAGGCGATTACTTATCACTATGAAATGGATCTCAGACCGGACAACCTTTTTCCAGACCCACGCATTGCTCACACCCTGAATCTAAAGTTCGATGAGTACGGTAATGTCTTGCAGTCCGTCGCAGTGGTTTATCCACGTTTGGGACAGTTTGAGGATAGTACGCTTCCAGCTGATTCCCTTGCCCTAATCCGCCAAGTTCAACGAGAAACCCATCTGGCTTATACCGAAACGCGCTACACGGATGATAGGGTCCCGAAACTAGTCAATGGAGTCTTAACGAATGCAGACAGCTATCGCCTGCGCCTACCCTGTGAAGTCCTGACCTATGAACTGACAGGTATTAATTCGGAAGATAATGACGATCGCCTGAGTGCCGATCCGCGTGACAATCGTTATTTCACGATCGATGAACTGCGTCGTTTCCGTCTGAGCCAGGTGCATCAGCCCTCTGGCGAGGCGGTGGAGGAGATATCCTACCACCAGATCCCGAATCGAAATACTCCACAAAAGCGACTGGTTGAGCGCGCCCGAACACTTTTTTTCAAAGATGATGAGGCAGTAATCAACAATCCATTGCCCTTCGGACAGTTGGGGCAGTTGGGCTTGGTCTATGAAAACTACAAGTTGGCGCTAACGGAAGACTTGCTAGGTTCAGTTTTTGGAGTGAAGTTGACATCTGATGAGCGGGGTAAACTGTCTGATGCTAAGGTCAGTGGTTATCTCAATGGCACACAGTTGGCGACTCGCTTCCCAGACATTGATACCACAGGGCAGTATTGGATTCGCTCTGGTATTGCTGGGTTTGAGCCGGATGCTGCTCAACATTTTTATCTGCCAGAACGCTATACTGACCCCTTTGGCAATGTCACTACGCTGAAATACGACCGGCGCGATCTTTATGTGGAATCCAGCACTGACATGCTGGGAAACACAACCAGTGTTACGGAATTTGACTTTCGGGTTCTGGCTCCACGGGAAGTTGAGGACATCAACAAGAATCTTTCGGAGGTGTTCTTCGATGTCCTGGGCTTGCCTACGGCTATGGCAGTGAAAGGTAAGGGAAATGAAGGGGACAATCTGACGGGATTTAACGATGCCCTGGCTAATCCGGCACTGAATGAGCTAACATCGTTCTTTAATTCACCTGCCTATGATGAAGCTCAGGCGCGACGCTGGTTGGGTAATGCCACGGCTCGTCACCTTTATTACTTTGGCGAGATTGAAGAAACGCTTCCCGATAGGACTACCGTGATTCGATGGGGGCAACACCCTGCCTGCGCCTGTGGCATTGTGCGCGAGCAGCACGTTAGCCAACTTGCAGCAGGGGAACAAAGCCCACTGCAAGCTAGTTTTGAGTATTCGGACGGCATGGGTAGCGTGGTGGTGAAGAAAGTGCAGGCAGAGCCTGAGAAACCGAGGCAGCCAATACGCTGGGTTGCTAACGGTAAGACTATCCTCAACAATAAGGGCAAGCCCGTCAAACAATACGAACCTGACTTCAGTTCGGTGGGGCATCGGTTTGAGGAACCTAAAGAGGGCGATACACCAATCATCTTCTACTACGATGCCCCTGGTCGGACGGTGCGGACTGAGTTACCCGATGGTTCCTACAGTCGGGTAGAGTTTTCGCCCTGGCATGTCACGAGTTATGACCCTAACGATACGGTGATGGAAGCGGGCAATGCCTGGTTTGCTCGCAACAGCACGTCTGCCAAGGCAGAAGAACGGCGGGCTGCCCAGCTTGCTGCTGCTCATGCCAACACGCCATCACTGACCCTACTGGATAGTCTTGGGCGCGAGGTGGTGTCTATTGCCCATAATCGGGTTAAGGATACTGCAGGAGTGTTGCAGGACGAGAAGTATTTAACCTTCACGAAGCTGGATGCGGAGGGCAAGCCGCTCTGGATTCGGGATGCTCGCAAGAATCTGGTGATGCAATATATTACGCCACCAGTGCCTGACAATCAACTTGTTGACCCGGTGGCTGGGTTTGTTCCTTGTTATGACATTGCGGGTAATCTGCTGTTCCAGCACAGTATGGATGCAGGTGACTGCTGGATGCTGAATGACGCAACAGGTAAGCCGATGCTGGCTTGGACGCGGAATAACCAGCAAACCCATCGGTTCCGCACGGAGTACGACGCGCTTCATCGCCCCACTGGTTCCTTTGTTGGAGGTGCAGATCTGCTGGATGCCGATCGCGAAATTCAGTTCGAGAAGGTGATTTACGGGGATACACCAAGCAATGGTCTGAGCGATGCTGCGAAAATGCAATTAAATTTACGTGGCAAGCCTTACCAGCATTTTGATACTGTAGGGGTTGTGGTTAGCAAAGGGCGAAACCCGGTGACGGGTGAAGATGAAGCCTTTGATTTCAAAGGCAATTTGCTCCGCAGCACCCGCCAATTGATTCAAAACTATAAAACAACGCCAGATTGGTCGCAGGCTCCGACACTAGAAACAGAGGTATTTAGCAGTAGTACCCGTTACGACGCGCTCAACCGCCCCATTCAGATGGTTGCTCCGCATAGCGATAAGCTGGGCACGAAGCTCAACGTAATCCAACCTAGCTACAATGAGGCTAATTTGCTGGAACGGGTGGATCTGTGGCAAGGACAGACCAATGAGCCAACAGCCCTGCTAAACCCGAATCCAGCGACCGATAACATCATCAAAAATATCGACTATAACGCTAAAGGTCAGCGGATTGGCATTGAGTATGGCAACAATAGCAGAACCGCTTACACCTACAATCCTCAGACCTTCCGCTTGATGCGGCTGCATACGACTCGCACCGGAGCATTTGAGGCTTCTCCGTTACTACTGACGAGCAGTGGAACGTTGCAAGATCTGAACTATGTCTACGATCCGGTGGGCAATATCACGGAGATTCAAGATGCGGCGTTACCTGTCATTTTTAATAATGGTGAGCGGGTGGAACCCGTTTCACTCTATACCTATGATGCGCTGTATCGGCTGATCGAAGCAAAGGGACGAGAACACGCGGGACAAACAAATTATCAACCGACTGCTCTACGGGACAATGACCGCGACTACCCGTTCCAGAATTTGCCTAATGCCAACGATATGCAGGCATTGCGGAACTACACTGAACGCTATCTATATGACCCAGTTGGCAACATCCTGGCGATGATTCATAGCATTCAGAATGGCGGCTGGAATCGTGCCTATGACTATGAGAGCAGTAACAATCGACTACGAGCAACCAGTTTACCTGGAGATGCTGCGGGCATTTACTCGGCGAAGTATGCCTATGACGAGCATGGCAACATGATAAGAATGCCGCATTTTGCCAACCATGCTAACTCCAATCAATCTAATATGCACTGGGATTTCAAGGACCAACTGCATCAGGTCGATTTGGGTGGCGGTGGCACTGCCTACTCTGTCTATGGTGCGGATGGGCAGCGGGTGCGAAAGGTAGTCGAGAAAAGCCCTGGATTGCGAGAGGAGCGGATCTACCTGGGCGGATTTGAAATCTTTCGGCGGTACAACGGCACGGGGCTAAAGTTGGAGCGGGAAACGTTGCACATCATGGATGACCAGCGGCGAATTGCGCTAGAGGAGACCAAGACGTTTGAAATAAAAGAGGATGGTACAGGTGGCAGGATCGACAATCCTAAACCGATCATTCGCTATCAATTGGATAACCATCTGGGATCTGCCAGTTTGGAACTGGATAAGGATGGCAATGTGCTTTCCTATGAGGAATACCATCCCTACGGCACGACCTCCTATCAGGCAAGGAGTAATGTGGCAGAGGTGAGTTTAAAGCGGTATCGGTATACGGGCAAGGAACGGGATGAGGAGACGGGCTTTTCATACCACATGGCACGCTATTGTGCGGTGTGGCTAGGTCGATGGATCAGCAGCGACCCTAGCGGGATCATCGATGGTCCAAACACTTACAGCTACGTACATGAAAACCCCGTCCGAATGACTGATCCTTCAGGTCACCATGCAAAGGTGGACGTCCCCACGGTCTCGATCATTCCGTTCAAGGGAAGCAAGCCGTCACCTCCGGAGGGAAGTTCAAGCCGTGGGATCTACAGCGCCGACAAGAGGAAAGCAGCTGAACTTCTGAAAAAGTATCCGGACACGCAAACCAAGTTTGATATTGACCATATGCGTCCGTATGTCACGAGTCCACCCGGTTCGCCTCAGAAATTCAGACTCCGACCGTCATCGCATGCCGAAAATCCCCACCTTTCACCGCACGCATCCACGAATAGAAGTGAGGCGGGCATCGCACGAACACAGGCAACTCAAAACCGTCAACAACCAGACTGGCAAGACCCAAAGTCACCAAGCTACGCCCGCCCAATCAAGCCAAAATCCGTGAAGCCTGCGGGTACGCCGCCTACCGCGGAACCCACGCAAACGCTGACAGCGGCTGCAAAGCCCGCCGCCGATCCAGTCGTGCCGAAATCGGCAACCACACCTGCTAGTGCTCAGGTGAACGCCGCCACGTCCGAATCTCAAGCGGTCGCCAAGACGGGGTTGAACGAGGCAAAGGCTGTTGTCTCGGTCGAGCCAACACCAACCCTCGCTCCGGCGACAGTTGCGGAATCCCCACCTATTACCACATCCATCTCTAAACCTCCAGTGCCACCTGCACCAAGTCGATTGGCGCGTGCCACTGCATGGACGATGGAAGTCGCACCAAAGGCACTGAAGGTGGCGGGTCATATTGCTACAGTCGTCGGCGCACATAATGAAGCTGTTAAAAGTGCACAGGCAGTTAAAGGATCAGATGAAGATACACATAAGGCCGCTTACTTAACTACGTTTGTTTTCGGGGTAGTGGGTGGCACATTTGATGATGCAATTGGGGTGTTTAATCCGGGCTTTGTCGGTAATTCTTGGGAAACACAAGGTGCCGGACCTACCCAAGTTTTATTTGGAGAGGCATTGAGGTCATACAACGCATGGGTACAGCGTAATGGGCTTCCATAAATCCTGTCATCGAAAAGCTGATTTTGAGGGTGCGTCAGCGATCAACGTAATGCATCAAATACCAAAAAAATAACCAAACAAGGAGAAAAAATTTAATGAACAACTTCAATCCACAGACTTCGGCACAAAAGCCCTATCAGCATCGCGCAGGCGTTCTTACTTTGCAGCAAATGCCAAGAAAAACAGATTATAACGAAACAAACAATAAACCCAGCTAAAACGATATGCCAACCCAATTATACTTATAAATTCAAAAACGCTTGGGATTACCGATAGAGCAAATTTTTCAGTGCGATCGCCGATCTTGCACGCTGGGTTGGGGACATGAAACCCAACCCTATCTCACCAAAACCCCAATCTGTTTCTAGAGGCTCATAACTATGTGCAAAACATCCTTGATTTGTCATCAAAGCGATCGCATTATGAACTTATCAGCGAATCACTTGCACATCCAACGCCAACCTCAGAGTTGCCCAAGTGCGATCGCAGGTCAAAACTGGAACATTCAATCGTATTCCCAAGCTCAAACAAGCACGATCTCCCAACGACAGCCCAGCCTGTCGAGTTTGCAACCAGAGCCGCCCTGCCATCTCAGCCTTTTCAGAAGAAAAAGGAGCGATCGTCAGCCCCAATGCTTCCAAGTCTTCTCACATCACAATTTCAAGAAATCATCTACCAACACTGCCTCATCAGTGAGCTACAACGGACAGGCAAATCCTTTGTGCGAGAGCAAGAGCAGACTGTCTATTACAGCGGCATCCATGTGGTTACACGTCGAGTAGATTTTGCCACCAAAAAATAGATTTGGTTTTGATTTTATTTCTAACTCATTTATGCCAGCAATCAACATTCAATTACATCATCTATTTGGAGAAGTTTGTCATGAGACCGATTGTTCATCCTCTTAACCCCAACGATCACGGTCCTGAGGTCTTTAACCTGCAAGATGGTTTACTTTTGCTTCTCTCCAGGCGGGTCATTCAAGTGTCCGACAGCGATTTGCCTGGGTATGAAGAAGCAGTACGGAATGAGCAACGTGAACAAACTTATGGAGAATATACTGCAAAAGTAGTAAGGATTTTTCGAGAGCAAAATGGGCTAGAAAGTTTCGATGCAGTTGATGAAAGAACTGCATCGCTGTTAAACCGGATTTTGAAAGATTTAGGAGCATTGGGTTCAGATCCAATGCCCCGGTTCTACATCGTTAGTGGGCAGATCGTTCTTAGTACTGGAGAACCCTTCAAGGCTGGTGTTATTCGTGCCTGGAACCGTGGGTTTCGCCTTGGGCAAGATATAAGCGACAGCGAGGGCCGCTATACAATTCGCTACGAACAATTGCCTGGGGACAATGAGATTGAATTACATATCACCGTTTCCAGTGGAGACGATGATCTATTGCTATCCTCAGAACCAATTACAGCAGCACAACCTATAGAGATTGTAAACCTCACACTTCCTGTTGCTAACTCACCTTCCAAACAACATCGCATCGAAGGACGCATCTTGCTTGAGCATGGGTTGCCAGCCCAAAACCTGAAACTAAGACTCTACCGCCACGACTTTGGTGGAACCGAGACTTCTCTGAAAGAGACAACCACAGATGAGTATGGAATCTATTCTCTACCCTATGACGCTGGTGACAGGTCGATAAGTTTATCTGTTCGGGCAGTGGATAGTGAAGGTCGCGAAATTCCCCTTTCCAAAATCCTTTATGACATTGCTAAAGGCAAAGCTGCTGTACTCAATCTGGTGGCTCCATCGGCATTACAACCCCTAGCTACAGAGTATCAACGCCTCACCGAAGACTTAACTCCATATGTAGGCGAAATGGGGAGATTAGCAAATGCCAGTGAGAATGCTGAGCGTCAAGATTTAAGCATTCTCAACCGAAATACAGGCTGGGATGCTCGCCTAATTGCCATGGCTGCCACTGCAGCCAATCTCAGCGCAGATCCTCAGGTTGGTCTATCACAGGAAATTGTATATGGCTTACTCCGCGCGGGCCTTCCGTCCGACAAGTTCCAGCTGGGACGTGTAAGTGTTGAGACTGTCGAGCAGGCACTGTTAAAAGTACATGAGTCCGGTATCATCAACCTCAACGGGCAGATGGCTGAAGTCAAGGACCGGTTCGAGACATTCTATCGAGATACTAGGCTGGCAATGCTCGCGCCTGGATCTAACGCAACCTATGGACAGTTGCTCGAAGCAACAGGCTTAAATGAAGAAATTCGCAATAAGTTTGCCACGCTTTACTTCAAGCATGGGGGTCAAGCCGATCAATTGTGGGAGCAAGCTCATAATGAGGGAATTGGCAAGGGGCCAATTTGTGTTTTGCAGCAGCAGGGTAAGCTTGCCTATTTAACTGGAAATAACCCAGCACTAACGACCAGTTTGAAGCAGGGTATACCGGACATAGATCGCCTTCAGTCCGTGGATAAGCTAGTTGCAAGTCATCTGGTGGATCAAAATTTATTTAAAGCCGATTCGTGGATAAATAAACTGTATGATGCGGCGGGGATCCGCCCAGAGCGTCGCAATGAACCACCCAGCGAAGATGAAAAACAGCGGCTGCAAGCGCTGATTCCTCCGGCATTTAGTGGGGAAACTGTCGAAGCACGCTTGAATGCTTACGCTGAGGATATGGCTCGCAAAGTTCGCCTGAGTTATCCCACTCAAGTAGTGACACGTATGGTCGAGCTTGACACTAATGACACCTTCCAACTCAATCTCGATCCCGCAGCCCGTACCGCAACAATAACCCTTCTAAAAAATGCTAGCGCCCTGGGTTTTAAGCTCGGGCAGACACCCCTTCAGGCTTTTATACAAGCTAGAAAAGATGATGTAATCAGCAGTGATATTGCCGAGGAGGTAAAAACAAAAGCTATCGAAACAACGAAGACATTGTACCGGGCATACCAATTGACACCAAGCAATGCAGCAATGGAAGTTTTACTAAAAGAAATTAGGTTAACATCTGCCTACGACATTGCTGAATTTTCTCTAGAAGCTTTTGTCGATCGCTACGGTCATTTATTTCCGTCGCCGAAAGAAGCCGAGCTGGTTCATCGCAAAGCTCAGCAGATCAGCAGCACAATATATAATCTGTTTACAATTGCTAAAAAACTTGACAGTGCTACTTCAACTGCTGGAACATCCGCATCTGTTGCAGTACAAAAAAATGTCAGGAATGAACTGCTCAAACAATACCCTACCATGGAGTCGCTTTTTGGTTCTATGGATTTTTGTGAGTGCGAGCAATGCCGTTCAGTTCTCAGTCCTGCTGCCTATCTAGTGTCTCTGCTGCAGTTCATAGACTATACGGAAAGTGGAGAACTAAAAGTATGGGAAAATTTCTTGGATAGGTGGAAGAAAAAACACAATGAAGACTACACAACCCAATACAAAAAGCCTTACGATGCCCTGATCGAGCGTCGCCCAGATCTGCCTCACATTCCCCTAACCTGCGAGAACACCAATACCGCTTTACCCTACATTGATATCGTCAACGAGATTCTAGAATACTACGTTGCCCACGATAAACTCGAGGCTAAGGCTGCCCACGATACAGGTGAAGCAACGACAACAGAACTGTTAGCTGAACCCCAGAATGTCATTGGCGAGGCCTATGAAAAGCTTCAACTGTCGCGGTATCCTCTTGCGCTTCCTTTCGATCTTTGGATCGAAACGGTGCGTAGCTTTTCTAATTATTTTGAAACACCACTGTGGAAACTATTGGAACTCTTCCGTTCTGGTGATGAACTGTTCGAGCCAACTCAAGCTTATGACCGGGCAGCAATCTTTATCGAATCTCTCCAACTCTCTCCAACTGAATTTGACATTTTGACAGAACCAAACCCCTTACAGAACGATAAGTGGTATGAGCTGTATGGCTATACGTTAGCCCGACCTATTATCCAAAACCCAACCAATGTATTAAACGCGGCAGTGTTGATTCCCGATGCCGAAGCTCTGAAATTTAATGCGGGGGATATCTGTACTTACTTCGATATTAGTACAAATACACTTCAAACAGAAACAAAGACGATATCAGCAATAGGAAACATCGGATCTGGTGGTGCAGGTATGACCGAAGTTAGGTTCGAGGGCATTTGGGCTACTCCCCCCAAACAAGGCGATTTAATCGTTTTTGCAGCGACAACTGTGCTGGAATCTGCTAAAGCACTCTCCCGTCGCCTGGGAGTGACCTACAAAGAAATTACTGATATTGTCCAAACTGGATTTGTTAATCCCAAACTTACAGGGTTGGTGATTCTTTACAAATTAGGTATAAGCATTCAGAACGTTTTTTTGTATAAGAACAACAGAATTACTTATGCTCAAAAATATCAGCAGAACGAGGCTCTTCTCAGTAAAGAGCAGGACAAATGGACACCTGCTGAGAAGGATCAATTTAATGCAATTACAAAAGATGATTGGAAAATTCTTGTTGGATTACATGCTGCCAAGAAAAGTTTAGAGCATCTTATAGCAAGATATCCAGCTTCAGGTTTGACTGTGGAATCTCTAGCGACTAGGCTCAACAACATTCCTTTTGATGAAATTTTAGTGCTAGCAGATCCAGATGCTGGCTGTGATTTTGACAAAACAACCCTAAAATACGCGAGTGGAAAAGCCGCTGATGAAATTGTGTTTCTGAAGATAAACCTCTTTGTAAGACTGTGGCGGAAATTGGGTTGGAGTATTGAAGAAACAGATCGCGCTCTACAAGTATTTATTCCCGAAAATACTCCCTTTGACTCGTCTCATCTCAATTCGCAACCCCTCAAGACAGCCTTAATCTATCTAGCACATCTCAAGGCACTAGATGGGCAAGTCAAGATCGGTGAGCAAAGTCGGCTCAAGTTATTAACCCTTTGGTCACAGATGACCACAAAGGGAAAAAATCCCCTCTATGCTCAGCTTTTCTTGACACGTAGCAGCTTGAAGAGTGGTGAAGTTTTTGATGAGCAAACAAACCAAAATATATCTATCTTCGATCATCCTTTGGGCGATTATTTAGATTCGTCATATTTGGCAGCGATTTCAGAAAGGGTTCAACACGAGGTTAGTCAGGCTAAAGTTGAGCCAGCAGATCGGATCGATGGTGCTTTATTTGAAAATGAAAAACCCCGCCTTACCTTGAATTACGATCCACTTCGCGAAGTACAACATCTTTCCTACCGAGGAGTACTGACTGATGTGGAAAAAACACGATTGAAAACTCTTGTGTCAGATTCAACAACCCCTGCCTCGTTAACCCTTGCCTCGTTGCTAGACGCAGTTCAGAAAAAAGCTCAGGAGTTTATGTTGATCAAGAGCCATCAACAGGCAATTCAAGGAGCTTTAAGTTTAAGTGCTGACGAAATCAGGCTCATTCTAATTGATGCAAACAAATCTATCGATACGTCAGAACTATCACTAGAGAATGTGTCGCTTCTCTATCGTTATGGTCTTTTGGCAAAAGCGCTCAAGCAATCTGTGCGTGAGTTAATCACACTCAAACGACTTTCTGGACGGGATCCCTTTAAACAACTAGATCCTGCTCTATTAACATCCCTGGCTAATGACTATCCCTTTACCGAGACTCTGCGTTTTGTGGAAGTTAGCGAGCAAGTCAAAGAAAGTGGTTTGAAAATTGAAGATTTAGATTACTTACTGCGTCATCGCTTTGATGAAACTGGAAAATATCGCCCTAACCGCGAGGCAACTTTGGGATTGCTCAAAACTCTAGCGGAAGGGATCCGAGCAATCCAAGCAGAACATGCTGTACCGGAGGATCCAGGGACAATGAGTGATGAAGTTCTGCAGCAAAAACTGGCTTTGGTTCTGCCGTCTGATGTTGTCGAACGTTTACTAGCGATGATGAATGGAACAGTGGAGTTTACTGCCACTGCTAAATCCGATACCTCCCTACCGCCTGAGGGATTTGCGGAAGAGCCATCTATTTTACAAGCACAAATTAAATACAACAACATCCGACAAGAACAGAAGCTGACGTTCCGTGGAGTTTTGTTCGATGCTCAAAAGACTGCCCTGTTGGACAAGCTGCCTAAACCAGTTCCTCCAACCCCTCACGTTCGATCGCCTCTTTTGGAAGAGCTATTGAATAAGGTGCAGGAACAAGCGAGATCTTTCTTCAGAAAGTATTTGGAAAAACAGCCAATTAATGTCCAACCAACATCTGGCTTTCTCGATTCTGGAGATTTTGACCTACTCTTTAATTCCAATCTCCCTCTTGACCCAAATGAAACTGAGCAGGACAGAATCCGCAAGCAACAAACGAAGCTAGCTTATGCATTTCTGCCCTTTTTGCAAAAACAACTGATCCGCCAGTTGGTCGTCCAGACCTTAACGACTCAAACAGGAGCAGATCCAGCCTTGGTAGAGAGCCTATTGACCGATAGCAGGTTGCTTGGAGATCCCCAAACGCTGGTAGAGGCAATGTCGAAGCTAGGAGAAATCGGGGTTTCAGCAACTTTCTTTTCTACAGTTGACGGAACAGGAAATGGACAGAAAATTAACTTGTCTGATGTAGACACAAGTCTTAAAGACATAGAAGGTAAGCCACTCAAACCAGAAGGGACAAATAGTGCCCGCTTTGAAGGATATTTAGAAGTGCCTACTCCTGGGGCTTATCGCTTCAATATAGAGTTAGACAAGCAAAATGCATCAGCCGAGCTACGGTTTTATCATCTACCTGAGCCTTTGTTTCTAAATGGCTCAGCTAGCTCAGCCAATGCCTTACTGGGTAATGAACCTGAAAAGTACCTGGAACTTAAATCAGGAGTGCTCTATCGGTTTTCGCTAAATCTGCAGAACTTGGACGGTGATGACGCACGACTGCTTGTACAGGGTGAGACTTTACCGAAAGATACAGTGGCCCAAATTAAGCTCTATCCAGCCAATACTGTTGACCGAGCTGAACATGCACATACCTTACTTAGCAAGACTTTGCTTCTTATTCAGAGTCTTAACTTAAACGAGCGTGAGGTGCGTTACTTACTTATGCACGCTCCTGACTTTGATGGTCTCGATTTAAAGAATTTACCGGCTCGAGATGCTCAATTAATATTGGAAGCCATCGCAAAAGAGAAGCAAAAATCTGATCCAACTCTGACAAATGAGCAGGCTATTCTGAACGCAAGAACCGACAATCCTGAGCTTGCGACAGAAGCAGATCGAGTAACACCCTTATTCAATCAATTCCTGCGTCTGGCTAGCTATACCCATCTCAAGCGTGACTTAGTGAATGGTTCGGACGACTTGATCGGCATTTTTGAGTCGCCGACAGATCGGACTTACTCCTCGATCTCCAAACTCACCCGCCGTGATGAAAATACAGTCATGGTTACTGCCAAACTCCTGTTTGGATTAGACCCAAAGTTCAAGAGTGAAAAACCCCTGCAACGACTTTGGGATGCCTTGCAAGTTATTGAGCGCTTTGGAGTTGTACCAGATGCTATCACTGAGTGGACTCGCATTGTTAGTCCTACATCTCTTTCTAAGCAGCGCTTTGATATCGCTCGTAACCTGAAAGAGACAATTAAGTCCCGATTCGAGCCGATTGCCTGGCAAAGGGTAGCCCAGCCAATCTTTGACAAGCTTCGCCAGCGTCAGCGCGATGCCCTGGTAGCCCATACCATGCATCAGCATAAGTTTGTCAGCATGGAGCAGCTCTACGAGTATTTCCTCATTGACCCTGGCATGGAGCCCGTGGTGCAAACATCAAGGATTCGCTTGGCGATTTCATCCGTGCAATTGTTCATCCAACGCTGTCTGCTTAATCTTGAAAAACAAGTTCCTCCAGCAGCGATTATCAATGCCAAACAGTGGAAATGGATGAAGCGTTACCGCGTTTGGGAGGCGAATCGCCGGATCTTCCTCTTCCCAGAAAACTGGTTGGAGCCAGAGTTTCGTGATGACAAGACTTATCTCTTTGCCGAATTAGAAGGGGCACTACTTCAGGGTGATGTCTCCAGCGACTTGGTGGAGGATGCTTTCCTCAACTACCTTAAAAAACTGGATGAGATCGCCAAACTTGACATTGTCGCCATGCACTTTGAGGATCAAGACGATCCAGCCCAAAACACTCTACACGTTATTGGCCGCACCACCAATCCGCCACACAAATACTTCTACCGCCGTTATGCTCACCAGATGTGGACTCCTTGGGAGCCAGTAACTGCTGAAATTGAGGGAGATCATTTGGCTCCCGTTATCTGGCGCGATCGCCTCTTTCTGTTCTGGGTAACGTTCATGGACAAGGCAGATACCACTCCTGAAATGGGTACTAAAACAGCTGGTCAGACTCTGGCTAAGGCTTCTCTCTCTGATATGGTCAGCGACATCAAAGCAGCAGGCACATATAAGCAAGTTGAGGTTCAGCTTCATTGGAGCGAATACGTTGGTGGTCAATGGAGTACAAGGAAATCAGGTGGATTTCTACCAGTGATGTATAGGGTGGGTGATGATGGATCTTCTGCAGAGATTCCAATGAGAGTGCCTTCTAACTATGATTACAAAACAGTATTTATGTATGTATCGAAAGAATACAAAGACAACGAAGAGCGAGGAGTAACTATTTGTTTGGTATATGGTAGTCGGAGTAGCCTTCTTAGGAATTATTTCCCTATCTATCTATCAGGACGCAACAGCATCCCTGAAAGAACTAACTCCACTATCAGTCAACCTGGGAATCCATATAACGCAAACAATGTTATTTCTGCCACGAAATATTCAGGTAGTGGATCACTTCAGGTTAATTTTATCCAGAGCATCATAACCGAAGGGGGTAAGCCGCCTGTTCCTGTTCCAGCAATTCTTCCTATCATCCAGCAGAGCGGGCCATTCACACTATTACCCTGCAACAATGATATTGACATCGCTGGCAATCCAGAGATCGCAAAGCTAATCAAACCTGTCTTTTACCAAAATAATGACCACACATTCTTCATCGAACCCAACCTTATAGAGCTTACGATTGAAGAATTTAAGGATTGGATATTACCTCCACCTCAAGCAGACCCTGGTAACGACTCAGTACCTTGGAGGGATCTTCCCCCGAGAACCCAACAACCAGGACCAAAGGTGCCGATTCTTAACGATCGTGGAGAATTGTGGACTTCTCCAATCAATGCTGAATCAATTCGGAAGATCAATCCTTCTTTCGATTGGCTTATTAATCCTATTACTGCTTTGCGGTTGGGGCGTGAGTTGATTGGTCCGTCTGGTCGGTTGGAAGCTGTGGAAGTACCATCATCTGAAATTTCAAGCGTAGCCAATGCAAGCAGTTTAATGCTCAAAGCCCATCCTGGTAGCGATATGACGCCTAGCAATACTCTCATCGCTGCAAGCAATGCGCTCAAAAATGCCGGTCTGATGCAATCTACTAGCGGATTGAATATTGTTGGTAGAAATGGTTTCAACTCAAGCCTGGCAGGTAATGTCAAGCTAACCGAGTCTTAAATTTAAACCAATTGGAGCAGATGTTATGAGTTCGCTAATTCGTTCTGGAGGGTTCCATGGGGAAGTCGAAACAGATTGGGAATTACCAAAGATAATCCGAATAGATAAACGAGTTTTGATTCGGCAAAGAGAAATCAGCTACCGTTTCTACCCACACTTTCATCCTTATGTGGAGCAGTTAAATAAGCGTCTGCTCCGTGAATCTACCGCTGGATTGCAGGCAGCGGACACAGATTATGAACCCAATGACACCTCTCTTCCGGGCAGCATTGAGGTCGCGTTAAACAATAGTTCTGAGATAGGAATTGCTGGTGGTTCGTCGTTTGTGCTGCTAAACGATGTGCAAGCTATTCTCCCTACAGGGATGGGTATTGCTCTCTCCGGCAAGCTGCAGTTGAAACTCGCAACAATTGCCTCAGCAACTTTTCAAAAGGACACTAAAGCCACCTTAATTGAAGGATCGACAGGTACACCACCTCCAGGATCAGTGATTAATCTACCGCAGAATACTGCAGCTCAGTTACTTGGAGACACAAAAGTAACGCTCTCCAGAGAAACACAGATCGAGTTATTTGATGGGACACTAGCCACGCTCCCATTAGGAATTGAAGTATTGGTTCTGAACGGCACGGAAATCGTAATTTTGGGTGGGACACAGATTACCCTTCTACGAAGCAAACCCGAACCCAAGCTATATGCGGATATTTTCTCGGTTTATAAACCATCTGAGTTAGTAAAACGGCCATATCCAGTCAGCGATCTCGATTTTACTTCTAGTGGTGCCTATTCCGTTTATAACTGGGAATTGTTCTTTCATGTGCCAATTACTATTGCCATTCACCTAAGCAAGAATCAGCGTTTTGCTGAAGCACAAAAATGGTTTCACTTTATCTTTGATCCTACTGACGATAGTGACGGCCCTACTCCAGAGCGTTTCTGGAAAGTACGCCCATTTCAATACACTGATGTCAAGAAGATCGAGGAAATTTTGGTCAATCTATCTACGGGGGCTGATGAAACTCTAAGGAATGACACCATTAACAGTATTGAAGCCTGGAAAGACGCACCTTTTCGGCCCCACGTGATTGCCCGCTTTCGACAACAGGCTTACATGTACAAAACCGTCATGGCATACCTGGACAATTTGATTGCTTGGGGCGATTCTCTATTTCGCCAAGACACCAGTGAGACCATTGACGAGGCACTCATGCTCTACGTTCTAGCTGCCAGCATTCTTGGTCCACGCCCACAATCGGTGCCTAAGAAGGGAAACGTACGTCCCCAGACTTATGCCAACCTGCGTGTTGATCTAGATAAATTTGGCAATGCGATGCGGGATATGGAACCCGATATCCCCTTCGATTTGATGCCCTTTCCTGCAGCAAATGGAACTAATTTCGAGCGCTTAGGAACACTGCGCAGTTTAGGTAAAGCGCTCTATTTTTGTGTGCCACATAATGACAAGCTTCTTAGCTATTGGGATACCGTTGCAGATCGCCTGTTTAAGATTCGCAACAGTGTAAATTTCCAAGGTATTTTCCGTCAACTCGCTCTGTTCGAGCCTCGGATCGATCCTGCTATGTTGGCACGGGCTGCTGCGTCTGGACTGGATATTGGGGCAATTGTGAATGGTTTGAATCAACCCTTACCTTTAGTACGGTTTCAAGTGCTCGTGCAGAAAGCTGCTGAGATCGTTCAGGAAGTCAAATCCTTAGGCAACAGCCTTCTCTCGGCAATGGAAAAAGAAGATGGTGAAGCGATGACGATCCTGCGTGCAAAACACGAACGCATCATCATGGAAATGGTAGAGCACGTCAAATACGGTCAACTGCAGGAAGCAATCAAATCCAAAGAAGGATTATTGAAGTCACTTGCTATTGAAATACAATCATATACCTATTATGAGAGACAACTAGGCAGAAAACCGGATGAGATATTGAAAGGGATACCCGAACTTGGAGAGTTAGACAGAGACAGTCTTGACAAGATGAAATTTTCAATGAATGAACCAGAGGTGGGCCAGAAAAAGATTGAAGATCTTGAAGTTGATATCGCGGCAGATCTAGAAGCTTCAGGTGGGAAGATCATTAGCAGTTATGAGGCTGAAGAGCTTAAAAAGCTAGAGCTTGCATGGGCACTACCAGAGGTGGCTAAAGGACTCAAAGAATCTGCTAAATATTTGAGGAAAATTCCAGACTTTCCAATAAATTTACATTTCTGGGGCATTGGTGCGACTGTAATTTTTGGAGGTACAGGCCTTGCTGAATGGGCAAATTATGCGGCAGAAGCCGCACTCAATGTTGTAGAGACTTTAAAATTTGAAGCCAACCGTGCATCTAAAATAGGTACCTATGCCCGTCGTATGCAAGACTGGGACTATCAGAGCATACAAGCTGCTGGAAGAATTTCCCAAGTCTTTAAGCAAATACGAGCTGCACAGATTCGGGAAGCCATTGCCGAAATAGAACTCAAGAACCACCGCCAGCAGATGAAGCATACCCAGGAGATCGAAGATTTCCTCAACGAAGAGGGAAACAGCAAAAACGGCAAGAAAACTAACAAAGCTCTCTATACCTGGATGAAACGAGAAGTAAAAGGATTGTATGCCCAATGCTTCCAGTTTTCTTTCGACATTGCCAAAAAAGCCGAACGTGCTCTCCAACATGAATTAGGTAACCCCGAATTGAACTTCCTCCAATTCGGTTACCTTTCAGGAAAAGAAGGTTTATTAGCAGGTGAAAAGCTCTATCTAGATATCAAGCGGATGGAGATGGCATACCACGATCTCAATCAGCGAGAGTATGAATTAACAAAACATGTTAGCCTACTGCAAGTCAGTCCATTGGAGTTACTCAAACTCCGCACCACTGGTCGCTGTACTGTCGTTCTCCCCGAAGAACTATTTGACATAGATTGTCCGGGGCATTATTTCCGCCGGATCAAAAATGTTGCCGTCAGCATTCCCTGTGTCACAGGGCCATATACTAGTGTTAACTGCACGTTGACTTTGACAAAAAGTAGCATTCGCAAAAGCCCATTGCTTCGTGATAGCAACTATGCCCGTGAAAATTCAGAAGACGATCGCTTTAGTGATTACTTTGGTAGTTTGCAATCAATTGTAACTAGCACTGGGCAAAACGATAGCGGCTTGTTTGAAACAAACCTGAGAGATGAACGCTATCTTCCTTTTGAGGGCTCAGGTGTGATCAGTGAGTGGCAGTTGCAACTGCCTGCCAACCCAAGCAACAAAGACCCGCTCCAGTTTGACTACAACACCATCACTGACGCGCTTCTGCATATCCGTTATACCGCTCGTGAGGCAGGTGGATTATTGAAGAACGGGGCAATTACCAATCTCACAGACCAGATCAATGCTGCACAAACTGTGGGGTCGGTGCGTCTGTTTTCTCTACGCCATGAATTCCCTACCGAGTGGGCAAAATTTAAAGGCATCAAGATAGACAGTGCAATACCTGATGCAGAACTGACCCTAGATATCCGGGAAGAACATTTCCCCTACTGGAGTAAAGGTCGGTTGGAGTCTATTAAAGAGAGCACTTTTTACAAGCAAGGTTCTACAGGAGTTGTCACAGAAACTCCCAGCAGCAGCGAGGTAGCAGTTCTAACTCCCGAGTCTGATGGCACAATTACTACAGCAATTCTAGATACATCAGACATTACCCTACCGAAACCACTAGATAAATCTACGCTCAGACTTAAATTGCGCTTCAATACAAACTCAATGGAGGATCTCTGGCTGGCGTTGACTTGGGGCAAAAAAGAATAAGGGCTCTACATCTATTTACGGAAACTGTCAGAACGGCACCTATCTATTAGACTTGTTGGGGAATAAACGATAATAGACAGGAACAACGTCAACCCCGCCCAACGCTAAATCTAGAACGCACACTGAACCAGGATCGCTTGCTGCGAGCTTTGACCGGGCTAAATCGAAAAGCCTTCGATGCGTTGCTGCCGAGTTTTGAGCAAGCGTATGAGGCAAGTCGAATTGCCGCAAAGCCTGTGCGAAAACGGGCAAGGGGCGGCGGACGCAAAGCGAGATTACAAAGTATTGACGCAAAGTTGTTCTACATCTTGTTCTACTTCAAATGGGCATTGTCAACTTAACCGATGACAATCAAGATTAGGCACAATAATTTCTCGATCGCGGTCATCGCTCCAGGTTACGCAGCATCTTTCACACGGTGATTTCCCACCAATCCTCAAAGCGTTGGCGCATCTGTTCTCGATATCGTTTTGCACTCAGTTGATGTTGCTTCGGGTGAAAGTGGGATCGAATCGGGTCAAAGGCTGAGAGAAATCGTTGCGCTTGCCCTAGAGACTTGAAGCGGCGCATTCGTCGTTCTCGTACCCTGGTCGGTTGATGCGAATTTTCTGCCCGATTATTCAACCCTTTGTGTTGCCGATGCTCCACGTTCTTCATCACCTGTTTCTTTGCGGCTTCATAGCTTTTCAGCTTGTCTGTGACCATCAGCCGTGGCACAAACCCTTGTTTCTTCAAAAGCTTACGGAAAAATCGCGCTGCTGGTTCGGTGTCCCGATGGCGTTGCAGTAAGACATCCAGCACGTTTCCCTCACTGTCCACGGCTCGCCACAGGTAGTATTGCTGCTGCTTAATCGTCACCACCCTTTCGTCGAGATGCCATTTGTCGGTGACGTAGGAACGCTTGTGCCGCAGCTGATTCGCGTCTTGCTGTCCGAATTTCTGGCACCAGTCCCGAATCGATGCGTCCGTCACCTTGATGCCTCGGTACAACATCATCTTCTCGATATCTCGGTAGCTGAGGGGAAAGGTGTAATACAACCAGACACAGTAACTGATGATTTCGCCGGGAAAGCGATGACGGGAGTACATGAGAAGATGTGATCCGAGTTAAATCAGTACGATTATTCTACCTTCGGGTTAAGTTGATAATACCTGCTCACGTTCTAATTGCATTAAGAAAGAGGATTGTATGAAACGGCGTCAGTTATTGCAAGGTACGGGAAGCGCGATCGCGGTTCTGGGTCTGAACCAACTCGACTTACAACAGAAGGCTTTGCAATCCGCTAAGGTTCTAGCTCAAGATACCCCTCGCAAACGCGCCTTGCTGGTTGGCATTAATCAATACACGGGAACGACCAAAGGCGAATGGTTGCCACTCAAGGGTGCAGTCAATGATGTAGAACTGCAACGAGAACTGCTATCGCTTCGATTTGGGTTCAAGGATATTCAAGTTTTGACCGATAAAGCGGCAACTCGTGAGGCTATCCTGAAGACTTTTAACGACTTTCTCGTTGAAGGAGCGAAGCCAGGAGATGTCATCGTTTTTCACTTTTCCGGTCACGGCTCTAATGTGATTGATCCCAATAAGGTTCATGAGGATGGGCTAAATGGCACCTTAGTACCCTATGACAACGGTCTTCCCTTTGGCTATCCCAATGTTGGTGGAGTGGTGAATGATATTACCGCAGGGACAATCTTTCTGCTCATGGCGGCACTCAAGCAAAAGGGCGTCACGAATGTAACCGTCGTACTAGATAGCTGTTATGCCGGGGCAGGAGTCCGAGGGAATTTAATTGTCCGATCTCGCCCTGGTCATTTTGAGTTAAGGGGAAATGGGCGCTCTTCCAAGCTAGAAATGAGCCCCGAAGAACTACAAGAGCAACAACGCTGGCTCAAGCGGCTCAACCTTTCCCCAGATGACTGGATTAAACTGCGCCAAGAACAGATTGCAAATGGTGTCGCGATTCTTGCTGCCCAACGGAATCAACAAGCGATTGATGCTGTATTTGCCAATGATATTCATGCGGGAGTGTTTACTCAAGCGTTGACTCGCTATCTCTGGCAGCAATCTGAAGCGCAGACATTGAATATTGTGATGAATGCGGCTCAGGCAAAAGCAGAAAGATTTTTGAAAACACTACCGAACTCCCGTAGCCAAACACCCTATTCAGAAGTGGAACCGAAGACGGGCAACGATCAAAAACCAATTTATTTCTTGCCGTTTGACAAGCGCGGATCAGCGGATGCGGTGATTAAACAAGTCAAAGGCAATCAAGCTAAAGTTCTGCTGACGGCTGATCCAACCAGTGTGGAGGCACTGGGACGGGGTGCCCAACTCAAGCTTGTGGATGCGAGCGGCGCAGAAGCAGGGATTTTACGAATTGAGTCACGGAACCAACTCGAAGCCCAAGGAACGCTGCAGCTCACCGGAACAGCCAAAATTACCCCCGGTGCTGTGCTGCAGGAACAAATCCGAGCAATTCCTAAAAATGTCACGCTGCGAATTGGACTCGATCGCTCTCTAGGTTCTGATCTGGAAGCGGCTCGGCGATCGCTCTCAGCTATTCCGCGCATCGAGGCAATCTCGCTCTTGCAGCAAGAAGTGCACTATATTTTGGGACGCAAGAACGGCAAAATCCGGCTCTTTTCGCCTGGGCTTGATCCATTACCAGACGATTCGAGTGCTTCGGCTGGAGAGACGATCGCTGCTGCAATATCTCGGTTGCGCTCCAAGCTGAATATGTTGCTGGCGACTCGAATCTTAAAACTGATGCTGAATACCAACACTTCTCAACTCCGAGTGAGTGCGGCGGTGAAAGTTGCTGATAACCGGAAAATTTTAGCTCAAGCTTTTACTGTGCGCGGTGGCGGTAAGCCGATTCAGATGCTTCAGAGTCGCTCAAGCATCCAGGCTTCCGCATTTTTTCAGGTGAAGGTGGGTCAGAAGTTGCAAATTCTGGTGCAAAATCAGGAGCCTCGCGATCTGTATCTGGGAATTGTATTTTTCAGTCCGAATGGCTCGGTGTTGCCCTACCCAGCAGAGCAAATTTTACCAGCAGGTCAGGACATTCGGATTCCAGCAGAGGATGGGATTGAGCTACAGCCTCCACTGGGGGTAGCAGAGATTTTAGTGATTACCAGTACAACATCGTTGGAAAAGGCATTGACGGCTTTGGCCGCATTGCGAAATCCTGATCAGGCAGCCCGGCGGGGAGAAGCGACGGTCAATGCAGTGAATCAATTGCTAGAAGATCTAGATGTGGGCACACGCGGATCAGATCGACCGCCCTCGAATGTGCGGCTAGTTGATGCTCGCCAGATGGCAGCCTTGGCAATAGATTTGGAAATTGTAAATATTCAGTGAGTTAACTCAGGGCATAGTTAAAAGGCAAATATAATTATCTCAGTGAAACGTAGTCTATAAGGGGTGTATCGACGATATGGAAGATGCTGAAAAAGCGAAATTGAGAGAAGATGCTTTAGCTGAGCATGAGAAGGCGCTTGAAGCTTATACAAAAGCCCTAGGGCGTATTTGCAAACTATGGCCCAACTCTAAATCTAGGGTGCATCTTCGAGCGGTGTGGGGCACTCTAACATCTGGCAACAGATGGAATGAGCAACAATGGCACAGCATCGCGGCGATCTGAGTGACGCGCAGTGGCAGAGACTGCAACCGTTACTGCCGAAACCCGCCGCTCCGGGAAGACCCGCCAACGATCATCGACAAATCCTCAATGACATCTTGTGGATACACCGAACTGGCGCACCCTGGTCAGACTTGCCAGAGCGCTACGGCTCACGCGGTACCGTGTCAAGTCGCTTTACCGTTGGCGTGCCCAAGGGGTGTGGCAAGCCATTCTCGACCAATTGCAACAGCAAGGAGATGCCCAGCATCAGATCGATTGGGAAGTGCATGGTTGGGACGACAACTATCTGCTCAAGGTGTTAGCTCAATCCTCCAAAACGACCCTCAATTATGAAGAAGTGTGTGCGTTCGCCCTCAGTGCGCTCCCCTCCTACTTGTGGGCACCAAAACTTTTTGATAGATTAGGGTCTGAGTGCGACCTGATTAAAGTTCCAAGCCAAGTGTTTAGCTGCTGGCTAGAGGCGCTTTGCTATACTGCCTAATGGATAAAGTCGAGCTTAGCTTAGAACTTGCCCCTAACTCTCTAAGTTTGAGTGCGAGGAAAAGTTCGTTAACCAATTAGAGTTGCAGCCGAGAAGTTTTCCCTTCAGCAGCAGTTATCATCGTGCTAATTCTCCTATCTCCGTAATTTATGCCAGAAGACTACCTTGTAATCATCACGGATGAAACTGATGAAACCTTCGTACCAGTTGAAGGACAGCGAGGCTGGGGTGAGGAAGTCCGTAAACGCATTGCTAGCTTAAAAGAAGTGCGACTGCCAGTCTCGCAGCTAGAACAAAACATGGCTCAGTTTTTGCATCTGATTGGGCGATTATTTAAACAGGTGGATCAAGAGATTGGTTCAGAATCAGGTATGAAGCTGGATGAGGTGGAGCTGTCTGTAGAAATCAGTGGGGAAGGAGAAGTTAAATTAGTAGCAGGAGGGAAGGCTGCCGGGAAGGGGGCAATCAAGCTGAAGTTTACGAGATCGGACAAATAGTAGATGGCAAGCAATTGGGCGATCGTCATTGGTATTAACCAGTATCGATTCTTGCAGCCGCTGAAGTATGCCAAGCGGGATGCGGAATCGATACAGAATTTCCTGATGCAGGAAGCCAAATTCGATCTCATCTTCTTGTTTACCGATGATTCTCCTCCAATAAATGGCAAGCCGACTGAACCATTTCGGGCAAATCTACTGCGGGTCTTGCGCCAGATTTTTGAAAAGCCGTTTATGAAAGACGGCGACAACTTCTGGTTTTTCTTTAGTGGACATGGGATTCCCCACAAGGGGCAGGATTATCTCATGCCTCTGGATGGCGACCCGGAAGATGTAGAGAATACAGGCATTTCCACCAACACGATTACCAATTATCTGCGGAGTTGCGGAGCCGATAATACAGTGATGATTCTGGATGCCTGTCGCAGTGGTGGTAAGAAGGCTGGCGAAGGGATTGGTAGACAAACGGAAGCAGAAGCCTGTCAAACGGGGGTGATTAGCCTCTTTTCTTGCAGTCCTGATCAATATTCCTATGAACTGGAAAGTATTGGGCAAGGAGCCTTTACCTATGCCCTGTTGGAAGGGTTAGGCATTCGTGGTCAGTGCGCGACTGTCGAGCGACTCAACCAATATCTTGAACATCGAGTGCCGGAGCTAGTTACTCAACATCTGGGCAGAGTCAGGCAAATTCCTTATGCCATTGCAGAGCCACTCAATCGATCTCACTTGATTTTGATGCCGCAACACGCCAGCCTTGCCGATATTGCAACCCTGAAAAATGATGCCTATCGTGCCCAGATGAATCAAAACTGGGATCTAGCACAGCAACTATGGATTCGGGTATTAGCAGCAGCTTCGGGTCCGGATATGGAGGCGATCGAAGCCTTGCAAGATATGGGGATTCAACGTCACACCAAACCGACTTCCTCTCAACCTGAACCACCCCAAACAGCAGAATCCTCCCAAGCGTCTTTCAATTCAACACCCCCTCCTCAAAAAGACACAGCGCAGAGATCGACTCCCACAACACTGACCAATTCAGCATCAACCGCTAGCTCTTTCCCGGTTCCAAATCCGATATCACAATTACGATCCCAAGCGTCCCCGGTCCGGGTTACAGGATTACCACGATCTACTACTGAATCTCGTTCATTAACTCGGCGGCAAGTTCTCAAATGGGCAATTCCAGCAGGCGTGGGAGTGGTGGGAGTAACCATTGCCAGCCAATTAACTAAAGTTCCATCCCAGCCAACTTCTCCCTTATCTTCTCCATCCCCTGCACCCTCCCCCTCTACCCCTGTCGATTACTCTAAATTAGAGGAATTTCTGAAAGCTGGAAATTGGAAAGAGGCTGACGCCGAGACTGCTAGTTTGATGCTCAGAGTGGCGAAGCGAGAAGAGGAAAATTGGCTTGACGAGGCCAGTATCAAGAGCTTTCCCTGTGACGTTCTAAGCAGGGTAGATCGCCTATGGGTAGGCAACAGTAATAGCAAATTTGGATTCAGCATCCAAAAAAAGATCTACGTCGAAAACTGCGGCGGTAGACCCGACGGACATAATGATGAGAAGGCTTGGCAATGCTTTGGCGAGCAAGTGGGTTGGCGTGTGAACAAGGAATGGATAAAAGACAGCCAGATAGCTTATAGTACCCAAGCCCTAGGGGGACACCTCCCGACACCTCCCTACTGGAAAAAGCTTAGGGATTCAGCGTGGCGTAGTTATAGGGTTTTCTTCTCTCATGCAGAAACTTGCAAACTGTAGCATCTAACAGTTTCCGTAGATTCCAAAGATTTGTAATAGCAGCCTTTTCGGACAAGTAATCTCCGTTCAGCGCTTCGTTACCTGGCACCAGGGAAGATTTTGATTAGCGTGAATTCGGGTTAAGCCGGACGCAAGAGATTGTGGTCGATTGCAATGGAAGGCTTCTTGGGCTGGTGGCAATAGGCAATCAATCTAAAATATTGACAAAACAATTGACCGGAGAACGATGGCGAGAATGCTCAATTTCAACTGGTTGCGGGTTTCGCCCTCTGGATGAATTTGTCTAAAAGCCTCTGGTTTGAATTTCCATCGACTCAAGCTAAAGTGACACAAGCCTTTTGAGTTTGACAAGAATTGGAAGAATGATGGCTCAACCTAAACCCTGGCAATCGATTCCAACGAATTTGACCTCAGCACAGTTCAAGGAATTTGTCTTGCCGCATCTGCCAATTGGGAGTCGCGGACCGCAGCCGAAGCTCTTGTTGCACGCAATCTTTAACTACATCCTGAAACTGTTGTACCTCGGATGTCAGTGGAAAGAGCTGCCCATCGAAACGGACAAAGCGGGGCAGCCGGAAATCCACTACACTCGGATCTATGCTAGCCTTTCGGCGCTATGAAGCTCAAGGGTGCTTTGATGCCATTTTCGCGGGGTCCGTTTTGCAGCTTCATCAGAAGGAGTTGCTTGACCTTGGCGTGATCCACGGCGATGGGACGACGACTGCTGCGAAGAAAGGCGGGGACAATCTCGGATTCAGCGGGCACAAACACCTCAAAGGAGACAAAGTAGTTGCTTTCTGTGCACAGCTTCGCTGCGCCTGCGGCGTTCGCAATTGCAATGTCATTGCGCCTTTTGTGTCGGCTCCTGGGAACCGGAACGAATCACCGCTGTTGCAGGCAGCACTGCCGCAAGTCACCCGCATCGCTCACAAGATCGGACTCGACTTGAACCAGACCACCGTCAGTCTCGATGGGGGTTACGATAGTCGAGCGAACCGCAAAGCCATCTTCAATCGTGGCATGATTCCGAATATTCCTGCAAATTCGCGTGGCAGAAAGACTCCGAAGCGGGGACGCAAGCCGATCTTCGATCTGGCAATCTTTCAGGAAGGGTTTCGCACCATCGAGCATGTCTTTGCTTGGGAGGATAAGCTCCGTTGCTTGCTGCTGCGCTTCGAGCGGATCAGCAGCTTGCATTATGCCTTGAAAACCTTGGCTTACACAATGATCAATCTCTAGCATTTCTGCCAGAGCTAACCTCTCCCTCATCTATTCTCCTGAAAGTCTCAGCGAGCGAGGTCCAGCATTGTCAGGTCTTGAAATCGTAAATATTGGCAAAAGGGGCAGGGAAACGATCAATTTTGATCGTGCTTTTCCTTTGAAAGCTCAATTTGATCTTGCTGTTCAACAGTTCACATCAACTTTTAAGCAAAACCCGCAACCAGTTGAGTATCTGCGGAGTTGCGCTTTGCGCTAATCGTCTCTGGATGATAAAAAATTGCTAAGGAATTCAAATGTGCTTCAGAAGTGGAGTTATTATCGAATAGTTTCTCTGTATAACATCTCCATACATTGTGTTGTACAGATCTTCGTCTGCCTAATCACCCATTTTGGGGTGTTATACAAATCTTTGTCTGCATATCGTTCCGATTTGGGGTGTTATGCAGCTCTTCATCTGGATAATGTGCTGATCCAGGGCATTATCCAGATCGACCTCTGCCTAAGATCCCAATTTAGAGATGATATACAGACTTGGAGGGAGCAAATCCGTCTAATAACAAGTTATGCCAACCGCAGTAAGTCCATTAAGGTAGCTTGTTTCTGTCTGAGGCTAGGCAAGCACCTCAACTCAGATCGTTAGTACTAAATTAGCTTCTTGAGGAGAAATCAAAATGGCAGGGGAACGTTTTGTTGGAGCAGACATCTCAAGCACGGACTTTAGTGGGAGAGATCTTTCGGGTGCTAGTTTCTATGGCGCAAACTGCAGCGCCTGCAACTTCACTGGCTGTATCTTGGTGGGGGCTGATTTCTATGGTGCAAACTGCACGAACGCCAATTTCACCCGCGCTAACCTGGGAGGTGCCAGGCTGTTAGGGGCAGATTTCAGCCCAGTCTCTGCACCAGACGCCAATTTTGCCGGGGTTAACTGCATCGGTGCCGACTTTCATGAGTCCGATCTCCAACGGGCAATATTCGACGGTAGCAACCTTCGCGGCGCTGACTTCCACCAGGTAAATATGCAAAGGGGAAGCATGCAAAATGCTACCTGCCGCGGCACTGATTTGCGGAACGCCGATCTGAGCGATGTGGTTGCAACCGGAGCTAACTTTCAAGGTGCGAATCTGAGCGGTGCTAACACGACCAATATGAGACGCTGATTGCGCAGGTGGCAAAAGAGGGGAATCTGTGCCGGAAAGTTTTCTGGTTCCACGCCCCTTTTGCAAAGAACCTATGCAGAAGGGGCATGATGCCTAATAGATTGAGTAAGATGCTGCTAGGAGTCGTCGCATAACAACCCGCTTGCACCCGACCGACGAAAGGTTATTTGTTGAGAGTTCGAGGATATCTACGGCGGGTTAAGCGGAACGTTAGGCGCTCGCTTATTCTACTGTTCTAGTCGGTTGCGACGGCAAACTATCTACTCGAGCAAAAGCAGTCCCCAAACGCATGGAGATTGTCATGCCAGAACTCAGATCATCGGCGTATGATTCGACTGCTACGCAGCTAACCGCAGGCGTAGCGGTCGAGACGGACAAAAAGGGAGAGGCCGAACAACCAGTTATGCGGACGGCGCTGACCAGCAACGGCGCAGGGTTGTTTCGTGTTTGCTGGGGGCGTTATCGAGGTCGAGTAATCTGTACATTTAACTACTCAGACATCAACCATCAGTCTGTTGTGCTAGTAACCGCTAGTGAAGGCGACGAAGCCAATTCTACAGCTTCACCACAACGTTTTATCGGTTCAGCCGACTTCACGGTTACCAGCATTGCACCGTTTGACGGCGGTGTTCGCTTCGCCGTTCAAATTATTGGTTGGGACGAACCAATTCCCTTTTGGTCTGACATTGTAATCATGGATGGATTCCCGCCGGGTTTCATTCGCGCCTAACCAGTCGCTGCACCCGACCGGCAGGGCAGTCAGCCTTTCGTGGCATCAAGCTCCCTGAAGCCCCGCTGGCGGTGAGCTTGGTCGTTGGGCAGACCAGCCCTACGAGCTGTTTCGAGCCTTCTAAGCCAGACACATGGAGAAAGCATCATGGAGACACGTTGGTTCAGCCCGGCCGGTTACGTCACCGGAGATCCATCTCTGGAACTCAGCTATCCGTTCGACGACCATCCATGGACCCTTGTCAAGGCTAAGACCACAACGGGCGTCAAATGGATTTCGTTTCCGCTCGGCCTACCTGAGGGCCTTCGCATTGAAAGCGTCACCATCGGCTACGAGGTTTCGGACGCCGCGAGCTTTATTTCACAGGTGCGGCTCACCGGGATGGGAGCGCCCAATCAGGCAACGGTGATCCACGACGACCCAACGGCGCTCAACAGCACAACGGCCACGACACACGTCTCCATGGTCGGCAAGGCCACAAGCGCAGGCAATGCTGTGACGCTGCATCTGGGGCTCAGCTTTCAGTCGACAGCGCACTCGATCAAACTCGGCGCGCTCGGCGTTTCGCTGGCTCCAGCGACGGTGCGCTCCGTGAACACCGTCGCCGATCTCCGGCTCGTGCACGGCTCCCAGGGCGACCAGGTGTCTACGAGCGGCTATTACGCCCCCAACGATGGCGGCGGCGGCATCTTTGCTTGGGACGCTCAATCGATCGATGCAGACGACGCCGGCACGATCATCAAACCGACTCAGGACTCGACCGGCGGGTGGGTGAGGATACTGCCGATCGACGGTCTCTCCGTGAAGTACTTCGGAGCTAAGGGCGACGGTAGAACGGACGATACGGCCGCGATCCAAGCGACGATCAACCATGCACTGCGCAACAAGATCGCGAACGTATTCATGCCGAGCGGAGTTTATTCGACGAGCGGGCCGATCCACCTCGGCTACGGTCACACCTTCGCGACAGTCAACCTTATCGGCGCGGACAGCGCTTTTGCGGGCGACACGGGTTTCCCTGGGGTCACCATCACCGCGAGGTTCTCGAATGCGCCTGCGATCGTTGTGCAGGGCGGACGCAACGTCAAGATCAAGAACGTCAGCATCACGGGGATGAGCTATCGCTATGGCCTGGACACTTGGGGCCCGCTCATCAACAAGCAGGTAGTAAGCTATGAGGACGTCTCCGATCCCAAGCACTGGGTGACGAACGTCGCCCCGAGTGGGCTCACGCGCTACGCGCCCTACGCCGGAATCGCCATCGATCCGTACTCCGGCCCACAGCCCGCGGTGTCCTACCCGAACGTGAGCTACCCGAGCTGGACCAGCATCTCAAGCCAGTACAACAAGCCTTTTTCGTCGAACACCACAATTGAGAACGTGACGATCGACGGCTTCTTCGTGGGCATCGCCAATCAGCCGTGCGGCGCCGACGGGAATGGCGACTTCACTACTATCCGCGACGCTATCATTAACAACTGCAGCTACGCCGTGTCCGTCGGGAACTCGCAGTCGCGCAATGTCGGCATTTACAATTCAGAGTTCCAGTACGTCCACACGATCCTGTCGACGGATATCGTCGGGCAGCAGAACGGGAGGATCGGTGGCCCGGTAGTGAATTGCAGCGCCAGTCAGATCTACCAGTTGTTCTCGCTCCCGAACTCTGACAAAGCCGGGCCCGTCGTCTTCGAGAGCTTCTACGTGGAGGAGTTTATCCGCTTAGGCGTGGCTGACGTCAGCGGCGCGTCGACCAGCCCAATTGTCTTCAACGGATGCACGCTTATTTATGCCGGGTTCACGAACGGCGAAGTCACGGGCGAGATCTACAACGTGCCCTTCTTCCAGGGGTTCGCACCGCTGTCGTTCAACTCCACCAACGTGTTGTTCAGGGGTAACTTTGGGCTCGTTTCCTCCTTCTGGGGTGGCAAAATCCTGTTGAAGAACTCGTCGCTCCAAGGGTGGGGTTACAACGACGATGCGATCACATCTGACGCGCAGAAGCTCGCGTACAACTACCTGCTCGGCGGGGCCGCGGTGCTGACGGATGACAGAGAGCTCCAGGGAAGAGCCAACATCACGCCTTTGCAGGGCCTGCCCGACCCTTACCCATCGCTGCCGTCGCCGACATCGGAGGGGGGCTACACCGACACCGTCAGCCACCGATCACAAATTCACAGATATGTCCGGTACATCCAGTATGGGGTCGGCTCCACGGGTCCGCTGGTCCCCGTTCAGATGGTCAACACAGCCTGCCCCATCCCTTTCGGGAACGAGGCGATCTCGCCGTCCTTCGATCCTGCGACGCTCCGCCTGATGTTCGACTACCTGGGCTCCCGGCAGGGCAGCAACTGGTGGAGGATCGAGCCGGGGTGCATTCTGTGGCATCAGAATTCCAACACCATGTTCGTCGTTGACACCGTTGCGCCGAGTGGCTCCAACTGGCAGGTATCGGCAACAATGGTGACCAACTATAGAATCGATTCGACGGGCAAGTATGTGCCGATCGTTCCTGTGCTGCCGACCGGTTACCTCTACCTCTACCAGACGTTCCACAAGAGCACGACGTTCCAGTATCGCGGGGACACGACGGCTGGGTCGCCCGTCATCAGCAACGTGCGGCGAAGCGATGGCTACAGCGGTGGAGTGCCACTTGACTTTAAGGTCGGCGACTTGGTGTTTAACAATGAGCAATTTTGGGACAACCATTTGCCTCGTAACGCGCGCGTCATCGCCGTAAGCGACGGATCTATCACGCTCGACAAGAACTTGACCGCAACGGCGTTGGGAGTGCCTATCGAACTCTATCGATAAGCTCGTGTCGCGTTCCGGGCTTTTTGGGCTCTTTTCTGATTTTTATACTGCTGGCGAAACATTGCTTAATACTCAAACTTCTTGAAATTTCGCTGTCGATCAACCTCAAACAGTTAAGCTTTGTAATGTAATAAACCCTGAAATCAAGGTTACAGGTGTAAAGAAAAGTTTCGCCAGCAGTATCAAAACTTGGGAAGAGCAATTATCTGTCGTCCCAACACATTAGTGTCGTTATTAGCAGAACTGCTGGGATGCTCAAACTATGGCCATTTCAGGCTTGATCATTATGTCAAAGAGAAAAAGAGCGATTAACAAATCAAGTGTCGTGGTCGCAAGACTTAACAAATTGAGCGTCATTTTAGGGGAGCTGCTTCTTTTACCGGGTTAACGAATTCACTGTCGTTTCTCTCAAGCGTTCTATCTGGCGATCTAATTCTTTCGCTTTTTCTTCATTATCTAGAAAAATAAAACCGATTCTGGCTTGACTCAGACATTGAAGCGTTTGTTGAGGCTCTTTGAGAACGGCATACACTTTTCCCAATCCATAATATGCAAGCGTCCATTCTTCTAAATCTTCTGAGCTCTGGACTTTGGTGATCGCCTTTTTGTAGGCATTACCCGCTAAGCGAATCAATCCGCTTTGCCAGTACAAGTCTCCCAGAGTGCGATATAGGGTGGCGGATTGTTTTCCCTGTTGAAGCTGAGACTCTAGAATTGAAATGGCTTCTGCGGTCAAGCTGTAGGTTTGATAGTTATCTTGTGACAGACCATAGGCTGCGATCGCTCTGGAGGGCAAGACATAATCTCCGTAGTAGGTCGCCAGCATTAAGGTGGCTGCCTCATTTTTTGCATTGGACTGAAGCAGTTTTGCAGCCATTGCCCGAACCTCTGCGGCTTCTGAGGGTCGTAATATCTTGAAATCCAAGCTAGTCGCTAACTCTCCACCTGGCATTTTATCTTCCTGAGACGATCGTTTAGTGTTGGTTGTTACTAACAACGAGTAAGTCGTTCCAGGGGTTAAGGGCTTGCCTGCATAGGAAACTTGCGTTTCCCTAGTTTGGGTTTTCCATACCGTACCTGATAGGCTTCTAACTTCAACTGTATATTGACTGGCACCTGCAACAGCATTCCAGCGCAAAAGGGGAGATGCATTTAATAAGAGTGTGTGACGGGGAGAAATTAGGTAAGGAATGGCAGTGTTGATACCACCTGCGGTACCGGGATCTTGGGTTCCCCGAGCAGCGACTGTTGACCATACCGGACAAATCGTACCTAATCCTGATGGCACTCCAGGGCTGACAGACTTCTGTGAGCCATTCGGACAAAGAATTGTCACCCGCACGCCTTGCTCCGGAAAAATCAGGTCACCTTTGTTCAGTTCTGTTTTCTCCCCGGCGAAAAACTTTCTTCGGGGGGATTCGCCATCAACTCGCACTTTGCCTTTGCCCGTAATCTTGGCAATTCTGGCAGTACGAGGTAGATTCGCTGAGGAAGACTGAGCAAGAGTAGGGAGTTCGACAATCGTAATCGTGATTAACGCAAGTAACAGATTGAAGTGAATCCACGAGGGGTTAAACGAAGGCTTGTATCTCATGGGTTTCCCTCCAATTTACTGAGACGTTGTTGGGCGATTGTGCGCCACTCATCTTCTTCGGGAATGGTGACATTGCTGTGGCGTAGGCAGGTTGTCCAGTCCGGCAACGCTTTTTTCTGAGCAGGCAAGAGATTTTTGGAATTACTTTGGGCTTCAATCACTTGGGCTTTCAAGCAATAGGCGGCAACGGTTTTGGCTAGATCGAGTTTTGCCGATCGTTCAAGTTCTATCGCATCAGTGAGGTGAGTTTCGGCATCAACATAATTGTTCTGTTTAAGCCGTGCCCAACCTAGATTTTTTAATAGGGTGAACTTGATTTCTGGCGGAAGAGACTGGCTTTTCTCATTAGATAAAGGGACTTGCAGCAAGGAAACTGCTGTCGTGTAGTCTTTTTTCAGAATGTTGAGCCGCGCTAGGTTGTTGATTGCTTCTGGCATTTTCGCCCCGGCATACTGATATTGAGTTTTCGCTTCGTCCGGCTTCTGCAAGTCTTCGTAAAGTCTGCCTAGCCAAAAATGGGCTTGATCGTTATTGGCGTCGAGTTCTAAGGCACGTTTGTAGTGTTCCTCAGCGCTGCCCCAATTTCCACTGGTATAAGCTTTCTGTCCTTGTTCTGTATACCAGTGAGAGACAGCGGGTAGGGAGCGATGAAAACTGAATAATCCAGCAAGAATGAGAAACGATCCCGCAGTTCCGACTTCTTGCCAATATTGTTCTGGGCAAGTCACCCCTCGCAGCACTTGTTTGCCTGCTTCGTGACCTGCCTTAGTGAGTGCGCCCCCGGCTGCTAGCAAAGTGAGGACACTCTGCGTACTGACTGCGATCGCAGCGACGGCATCCGGTCCTCCTTTCAAAAAACGGGAGGAGATGTCGGTGACTAATCCTAAAGAAATTGTCAGACAGGTGACGGAAGCGGCTGTCCAGAACCAATCGAATTGGCTCCACCTTTTGGGCTTGGGGGCTTCTAGAAACCACCACCAAGCAGTTTCTTTCGGGCTAAAGCTAGCTCGCCAGTCGGCAGATTGGGTGAAGGGCGCGATCGTGGCGGCATGGGTTCGCAATTGTTGATCGAGTTCGCTGATGATTTGTAAGGTTGATCCAGGGGTTTGGTGGGTGGATTCAAGGGATACCTGGATGTCGTTGCGTGCCATGAGGGCTTCTAGGACGATCGCAGATGCAACCGGATGGTCGGCTTCAGCAAGCGCGACGATCGCAGCTTTGTATCGTTGAATTGCCGAGTCAAGTTCAGCAGTCATGGCTATCCAAGAAAATTCATGAATTAGTTTACAACCCGTTGCCGATCAGAATAAATGGTGCCCAGTAGTAGGGATGGCTGAAATCACGCGTGATCGCGGGTTGAGAGCCATTAGGGTTCGGTAATTTAAAGCTGTCCCCCCGTGTTGGTTGGCTGGCATGGCTGGTGGCGTGCACCATTGCCAACTGCGCCTGCCGGAGTGCTTGGCTTTTCGTGATGGGTTTGTTTAGTGTTGCGTGGGCTAGGTTGTCATAGAATTTCTGCATCAATAAACTGGTACTAGAGTCATTTACAGTCCAGAGCGATGCTAGGACTGCCTTAGCTCCGGCTTTAAGGAAATAGGAACTAATCCCTGAGATTTCGATGCCATCCGAATCTGCTCCTCCTAAGGCGGTTTCACAGGCAGATAAGATCACTAGATGGATTCCGTTCAAGTCTCTCAACAGTGGTTTCAATTCTGGAATGGTTAGCTTTTTGCTGGTTCCCAACACCAGGTAGGAATTCTCAGGTCGTCCCCTGTTGAACGCGGCATGGCTGGCAATGTGCAAGATATTGTGACCATAAAGACGCTGTAAAGCATATTCATCGAAGGCGGTGTTGAGAAACTTTTGACCTGGATAGATGCCACGAGTATCACTGGATTGGCTGCGGACGATCGCATTAATTTCATTGGGAACGTAGGGCAGTGGTTCAAAGCCCTCGAAACTGGCAGCACCTAATGCGAGAACTGAAGAGCGTTGAGGTTCTGGCAAGCGATCACGGGGATCGGTGGAGTCGGCAGAGAGAATCGTCGAAACGGTGTAATTTTCGATCAGATACTGCTTACCATCGAATAGCGCACTCATGGGAATGTAGCGCGTGACTCGATCGAGAGCAAATACTAGATTTTCAATTTTGTTTGCCTTGAGTTCTCGTTCTAGCGGTTTAATCAACCATTCGTGTAGCTGTTTACTTGCAGCTTGAGCATCTTGAATCTTTCCGCCTGGTTTCTCTACTGCATCTCGGAAGTTTTTCACAGAGATCGAGAGGTCTTTGAGCTTGACTGGAACTTCTACACTTTTGACCACGCCGCCAGTGGAAGCCATTATGAGCCAGATTTTGTCCTCTAGGACTAAGGGCGAAATTAAAACGGTATTCGGTTGAGCATTGACGATCGCATTGATTTTTCCTAAACTCTCTGGGTCGAAAACGTTGGGATCTGTTGTCCGGCGATCTCTGAGGGTAGATTCCAATTGTGTTAAGAGTTGGTTGTACTGAGTTCCTAACTTAGTGGCTTGGTCGGCAAGCTGTTTGAATTGGGGACACTCTTGCTGCTGGCATTCTCTTAGCTTGCGTCCAAAAGCAATGACACTTCCGTACTCGTTCAGGATCTTCTCTTCGGTTTGATTGCGAGAAAGTTCAGGGGTTGCGCCAGACCTTTGCTCTCGCCGAAATTCTTTCAACTCCTGGACTTTGAGCAATTCTAGGACTTGCTGTGCTTCCAGAACATGCCCCTGTTCTAATAGTAAATCTGCGAGTTCTCGATAGGCATCAGTAATGGTTTCTCCCTTTGCTCCTTTACTGATAAAGGACTGTTGGAATTGGGGAGGCAAGCCCTGGATCTTTTGCCGCACTTCTTCAATTCCGCTTACAGCTTTCTTGTAGTAGGCGATCGCCACGGTTGGCATTTTTCGCTTCTGATAAACTCGACCTAAGCCA
This sequence comes from Cyanobacteria bacterium FACHB-63, assembly GCA_014695255.1. GTDB lineage: Bacteria > Cyanobacteriota > Cyanobacteriia > Leptolyngbyales > Leptolyngbyaceae > Leptolyngbya. Next base: position 94,875 of record JACJNX010000126.1, on the reverse strand, counting down.
ATATATACGCTGGAACCACTGCCAGGAAGTTCTGGGGTTAAATCGGTTTCCAAAGCATCCTGAAAGTAGGTGATCGCCAGATCATCCTGCCCTGACTTCCTGTAGAACTCACCAATTCCCCTGAGAATGCTATATTCAAGTCCTTGGATTTTTAGACTTCGGACTATTTTCAAAGCTTCCTGCGCTTTGGCAATGGCAGTGGGATAGTCCTTCAAATCATCATATTTATCTGCAAGTGCAGACAGACTAACTGCTTTGAGAAGTGGACTTTTACTTGCCTCAAAGGCAAGAATTGCCTGTTGGATTAATTTTATAGACTTTTGAGTATCACCCTGAACTCTAGCGATGCTTCCCAGTGATAAGAGAGTAAGTCCTTCCACTGGTCGATTCTGAGATTGTTGAGCTTTCGTCAGCAATTGTTGGTAATAGGTGGTGGCATTATCATAATCTCCCAGACCGTGGTAGAACCCTGATAGAGATAATAATGCGAGCATTTCTGCAAAAAGGCTTTTGGTTTCCTGAGCGATCGCCAATGCTTTTTTCCCAGACTCAAGTGCTTTCGGATAGTTACTCAAGCTTGCATCGACCAAGGATAGATAACCTAAGGCAAAAGATTCTAAGACCGGACTTCTGGTTTCTTGCGCGATCGTAAATCCCTTTTGCAGGAGATCCTGTGCCGTTCGATAGTCGTCCTTGGTGGCAAAGTAAGCAGCACCAACCACAATAAGGGCGAGTCCTTCTGTCGAGCGATCGCGAATAGCAATGCCGTTCCGCGAAACCTCTCCTCTCACAATTACCAGAGCTTGCTGACCGAGACTAAGAGCTTTATCAGCGTTGCCTTGCATTAAATAGTTAGCTGACAGATTCGCCAGGGACGTCCCCTCTGATTGCAAGTCTTGTGTTTCATGTGCAATAACAACACTCTGCTGCAAAAATTCGATCGCCTTTGGCAGATTCCCCATATAGTTGTATGCCATGCCGATCGATCCCAGTAAGCGTCCCTCCTTTTGCCGATCCTTTCGTTCTTGGGCAATGGTTAAGGCTTGCTGAAAGAGCTCAATCCCCTTTGACCAGTTTCCCAGATTGCTATACTGAAATCCTATAGACTCTAAATTGTCCAGGAGAAAATTTTGATCGTTCGTCGCCTGAGCAACTTTGAGCCATTGATCATAAGCAGCGCTGGCTTTTCCTTCATCTTTGGCTAAACCATAAGTGTCTCCTAGGTTCCTTAGAGTAGACGCTTGAGCGTAGAGGTCGTTACATTCACGAGCGATCGCTAAAGCTTGCTGGTAATATGAAATTGCTTGTGGATAATTGCCGACAATCCGATAGCTATTCCCAATGTAGTGTAACGACTCACGTTCTGCGTCTCGGTTTTGGGTTTCCCGTGCGATCGCTAAAGCCTGCTGATGCGCCTTGATCGCCTTCGATGGATTTTTTGATAGGTTATAAGCACTCCCTAAATTTCTGAAATCGACAATCTCGAATTTCCGATGCTTCAATTCTCGATCGATTTCTACTGCTTGTTGAAAGAATTCGATCGCTTTTGAATACTCTTTCAAATCATCAATATAGACTCCACCAATCCGGCCTAACATAACAGATTGCTGGGTACGATTCTTCATCATTCGGGCTAAGTCTAGAGCTTGTTGATAGTAGGAGATTGCGGTCTTATAGTCATTCTGCTTGTAAAACGCTTGTCCAAACCCGTAAGCCAATATTCTGAGTTCTTGCCTTTGGTCTTTCAAACTACGGGCTAAGAGTAACGCTTGCTGAAAGGTTGCTAGTACTTTGGGATCTTTCAGGTCACGGTAGGAATCCCCAAGGGTTGAAAGAACTTCTAGTTGGCATTTGGGCTGGTTGGCTTTCTGCTCAATTGCCAGTGCCTGTTGATAGTAATTGATTGCTTTAGAAACTTGATTCAGATCTTTATATGCGGCACCCATTGAATATGCTTCTTGAGAGGCACATTGTAGATGTCTGCCTATTAAACCCGTCTTGTATCCTTGCTGATAAGCCGAGAATGCCTTGGGCTGATCATTCAAGAGATTGTAAAGGTTGCCAATGCTGAAAAGTATTGAAGAAACTTGCCTCTGGTTATTCGTCTGCTGTGCAATTGCCAATGCTTGTTGATAAAATTCTAATGCTTTGGGATAGTCTTTGATTCGGTAGTGATTGATGAAGCCAAGATTAAATAGTGCATTAAGTTGTTTATCTAGGGTATTGTCTGTGCTTGCAACCGCTAAACTTTGTTGATAAAGTTCCAGTGCTTTTTGCTGATTCCCAATGGTGTAATAAATATCTCCAAGTGTGTCTAAGGTATATGCTTCTAAACTGCGATATCTACCTTCTTTGGCAATAGTTAATGCCCTTTGAGCATAATCTAATGCTTTGGAATAGTCTGACAGATCGTAATAAATGGAGGCTAATCCCCAAAGCGCTCTTCCTTCTGTTTTGCGATCCTTAGTCTCTTGGGCAATCGTGAGCCGTTGCTGAAAGGCTTTAATCGCTGCTGGATAATCTTCTAGCACATTGAAGGTTCTGCCCAAATCTCTAAGAATGTTTGCTTCTAGGCTGCGGTTTTGAAGCGATCGTGCAAGTACGAGTGCTTGCTGCTGATACTCCAGTGCTTTGGCGTTGTCCTCTAATTCGAGAGATAAGCGCCCTAAAGTGTTCAAAACTTCACTTTCCAACTCACGCTGCTGCAAGCTTTTTGCGATCGTGAACGCCTGCTGAATGGCAGGCCTGGCATTATCTGTGTCATACAATGCTAAATACGCATCTCCAATGCCTCGCAGTGCTCTGCCCTCTAGTAATTGATTGCGCGACTGACGGGCGATGGTTAACGCCTGCTGAAATGCCTGCAAGGCGGCTTTGCCCTGTTCCTCATCAAGGTTCTGCTTCCCACGTGCTATCAACCTTTCCGCTTCAGCCTGGGTTTGAGGAGAAATACGTTGGGCTGTAGTGAAGGGGTAAGCAGCCTGAGCAAAAGATTGAGACCCAATACGTATAACAAAGGCGCTGTTGCTGTTTCCTGTCGATGTTGTGCGGGCTTTCACTACATCTTTGTCAACCAGTAGGATAAACAGGGAAACAACGAGGAAACGAATGAACCTTGGCGATCGCATCATGGCTTTCTCCTTTTCGGAGAGGAGTTATTGGATCAATGGGCATTTCTCCCCTTCAATCTATTGATTGGAGGGGAGAAATGCCCCCGTTTTTCACAATCCGTTACCGATTAGAATGAACGGTGCCCAGTAATAGGGATGATCGAGATTCCAAACAATGGAGAGCTGGGAGCCTGTCGTGGTGGGCAACTTGAAGCTATCGTTGCGGGCTTGCCCAGTTGCAGTCGCTCCTTTCTGAATCATTTCAATTTGGGCTTTTTGAAGTGCTTCGGCTTTGGTGATGTTCCCTTGCTTCAAAGCGGCGTAGAATGCGTTCATCAATTCCTGAGTGCCGCCATCATCGACTGACCAAAGAGAAGCGATCTCGGCTCTGGCTCCTCGATTTTGGAACTGATAGCCCAGACCGAGAATTTCTTCGCCGTTGCCCAAGGCTTTTTCGCCGGAGGCTTGGATGCCAACTCCTGTTTCGCAAGCACTTAAGACAACTAAATCCACATTGTTCAGTGACCAGTTTTCGATATCTCGCAACGTCGCGATCTTGCCGTCTCCGAACAGGATAAACGAGAAACTGGGATCACCAGGGATAAAGGCTGCATGAGTGGCTAGGTGGACAACACTAAACCCGTTCATGCGAGGCTTGACGCTTGCTAAAGCGAAGTCACGATCAATATATTTTGTTGTGCCAGGGAAGACAGTGGCAAGTTGCGTGACTTCCTGCCCCGCGAAAGGGGTTGTGTCGCAAAAATGGTAAGGTTTGAAAGCCCAATTTGCTCTAGCCTTGCTCTAAATGACGACTGATTCCCTGTTCAAATGGCGGCACTTTTTGCCAGAAATCATCTTACTGAATGTGCGCTGGTATTGTCGTTATTCCCTGAGCTACCGAGATTTGGAAGAGATGATGGCGGAGCGCGGAGTCGCCGTGGATCATTCGACAATCAATCGTTGGGTTTTGAAATTCTCGCCAGAACTCGACAAACGCATTCGTCCGTTTCTGAATCCCACCAACGATTCATGGCGCGTAGACGAAACTTACATCGAAATCCGAGGAGCGTGGAAATACTGGTTGTGTCGCAAAGATTTTGAAGTGACAAACGGATTGGTCTTGTTCGTACTGCTTTACGCAATCACTCTAAAGATTTCGTTGATGAATTCCGCTTGAGATACACTGTCCCCTCGGCTGATTCCTTTCACTTGTCCTTTGCGAATCATACTCATCGCTTCAATTCCTCGCAAGCTGAATCGGGGTAGAAAAGGGGTAAGAAGTCCGCTTGATTCGTAACGAGATCGCTAGATTGAGCGCTTCCTATAACTAGGGAAGATACATATTTCTGGGTACGATAACAAGAATATGATCTCTATTCAAAACATTACCTTATTTATATGGAAGCCTCTAATCCGTCACGAATCACGCTTTTACAAGCGATTCGAGTGCTTAAGCAAACTACTGCCCCCCGGCGCACAAGGGTACTCATTGAGCAGGTTCTACCGCTTCTGACTAATCAGGAATTTGACATGCTGAAAGAGGCGATCGAGCTTGAGCGTCTAGAACGCACCTATTCCGGAGCGGATAATGAATCCACACTACTAAGTGAAATCAAAATCGAAATCAAAAATGTTCCTTACAAGTCTGTGAAGCACGGACTGAGGCACAAACCGTACATTTACATCCGATGGCGCGATCGCAGCCACGAGGATCTGTATCTGGGAGCCATGCTTTCGCCTGCTGAGGGCATATCATACAGCTACACGACTCAACCCAGTGGAACAATTGAATTTACGGGAAAAAACGTACTCAAGCTGACTCATAAGAAAGACCAGACTGTACGATACATTCGTCTCCTTTCAATGGAACCACAGGTGTTTGATGAGTTCGAGAACGAAGGAAGCAAAGGGCAAGCATTACTCAAGGTTGAAGAGCTACATCCAGAATTTCTCACACCACTTAATAGTCCACGAACCTATTACTTCCCTGTGTGTATGAAAACCCAGTTCTCCAAGAAGGATTGGCAGGTTGAAGCGATCGAGCCTGAATCTACACGCGCTACCAAATCAGAATTAGTTTTGGAGCCCAAAGCGCAGCCCCGCCGATTTGATTTAAGCCGTTAATTCATTCTCCTCCAGTTAATTTGAGTAGCAGCGATCGCATTTGTTGAAATTATAAAGACACTGCAAGGTGTCTTGCGCCTGAAGCTGGGACTTGATATTACTGAAAAACAGATTCTCCGAAATTTTACCGAATCTAATGTAACTGCTGGCAGACTGTCGCTTGGCAGCGTCTGCTGATTTAAGGATGAATTATGGATCAAGCACCGCCTCTCGATATGGGTCGAGAGCTAGATTTGCATCGGCTGAACGCTGATGGAGATGATATTGAAGAGCTATTGGCAGGAGGAGCAAGCCTGGATGACCTAGATGAATCAGGTGTTCTCGGCAATTGGCAATCTTGCGAAGAAAAAGCTCAAGTACGACAAACCCAGGAAACAGAACGAAGCACATTGCTTCAGGCGCTCAATGGGTTTCCTTCTAACGGATCAGGTGGTGAGGAGTTCTGATGCTCAACATCACCGAATTCGATGTCAAGACTGGAGTTACGCTTCAGGAATTCGACCCTACAACTCAAACATTTCAGCCTAAGCAAAAGCAGGTTGAGCATTCCTTCCTCGAACATTGGCTTCAATCTAATGGGATCGAGAATGCTCAACTGTTTTTGGGGAAATTTTACGATCGCGTCAGCGATGTGGACCGCCAACGATTAGAGGCAGATGACAAAATTTTGGTGTTCAGCAATGGTCGAACTGGCTATTTCACCGACCCAGAAACAGCGCGGCTCATCACCAAAGGAGATTCAGAACGAGGCATTCAATCTATCTATGCGGCTGATCGCAATACTGCTCATAATCTGGTTGCCTATGGTAGTCTGATTGTCTCTGATGGCATGAGTTCTACCGTGATCAACTCCGTCACAGCAGGTCGCAAGGCACGAATTTTAGTGATTGATGACGAAGCGCGATTGGCTTCGCCAAGCTCCGAAGGATCGCATGGTAGCGAGGTCTTGCACGATCGCAATAATCGCGCAATTCCCCCTGAAGAACTGAACCAGCTTTACGACAAGATGGGCGACGGAACGATGCTGATTGCCACACCTGTCATGAAGCGTCTGCTAACCACAACAGAGGTCGAGCAAGCGATCGTCAAAGTTTTAGAAAAAGCTGGCATCGAGGCAGATGTTTCTGAACTCATCGATATCTATCAGCGAGAAGGCACCTTCAAAACAGCACCTATCCCATCCGAGGCTGCTGAAGCGCTCGATAAGCGCCTTAACTATCTGACTTACACAACCGTAACTCAGTTCCGCGCTGCCACTCCAGACCTTCCTGGCATGGTAAAGGGAACACTGGCAATGAGCCGATGGTGTGAGCGATTAGGAGTAGACGCAATCATCTCTAAAAATGACATCAAAGGAGATGACGGTATTCTCTCTGAGCCGGGGATTAAAGAAGTTGAGGAATTCTGGATTAATCGTAAATCGGATGGGAAGTACGGTGAGCAGGTAGTCGGTCCACAAGTCAAAGGCTGCATTCCTGACGCAACGCTGACCGAATTCAATCCGCGTATGTTGGCGCAAGCCGAGGCACTGGCAGCGGTTGCAGTTGACCCACGACGATTAGGGCAGTACTACCTGGATCAAAAGGACAAACAGCGAGAAGTTTTGGCAACTGACGATAGCGGAGTAGACGAGCAATCTGATTGGCTCTATGAGGTCTTAAAGTCTGACCAGTTCGGGCAACTGGATCAATTTAGCAAGATTAACTATGAACTGGATCGCTACCTGCGCGGTGAACGAGTCGATCTAGCTGTAGGTGGCATCTATGTTCCCTCCGCAATGGCACAGCACCACGCCCAACTGATGCCTTGGGAGGTTTGTAACAAGGACTTGCCACATGGCGCGATCGTGGCGTATTACCGCTCTCCCTTCCCCAACGTGGGAGCCGCCGCGATCGCGATTAACAACACCGAAATCTTGGAGCAGGTAGATCCAGAAGCGTTTCGGAAAGAGGGGGTTGCCTATCTCAATCCGTGGACGGCAAAGCACGTTGCAATCACTGATTTTGACAAAGATGCCAATGGCTATTTTGTTGGCTACCTCCCTGCGGTTGATGATTTACCCAATCAGATTCGGGCGCAATTGGCATCGACTCTCGAGCAATCACCTGCCAAGCAGTACGAAGCCGGACGATCGCTGTTCGGGCAGTTAATCGCCCAGATGCAAACTGAGCCAGAGCAAGCTCTAATTCGTCCTGGTGATTTTCCAGTTGCCGTTGCTGAAATCATCGATCGTAATGCCCCAGACCGAAAACCGCTAGAAATCGTAAAGCAGCAGAAGATTAAACATGCCTGGAACCAGGAGCATGAATCCCTGTCCGAGGCAACCTGGAGAGCCTGGGAAATTACCGCGAATAATCCCACGGGCAAAGTGGCGAATGTCGGTATGATTCTTCAGTCTCTCGCGTTAGAGACCCAGTACATTGCTGTTGAGGAAAAAGAGTCATTGCTAGTCCAGATTTCAGCCCACTACAAGAAGCTGCTGGAGTCCGATACCGTTATTCCTGACGATGCAGCCCTTACCTCGAATGGCTTCCTTGCTTACGGTTTCAGAGATCGGATGGACGCGATCTCGCAAGCTGCTGAGCAATTATCGACAGTGCTGGATGTCGAGCAGCGGCAGCAGTTCGTCGAAGCCCAACTCAACAATGTTTATCAGCTTTTAACAGATGTCGTGGACGGTCCCAACGCGGTTAACCTGCAAACGGCAGTTGATACCGCTAAAAGTTCAAAGGGCATTGATGAATCGATTCAAGCCTTTGCCAAAGCTCTTGCCCACAAACCCCATGAGCTGCGTCAGCATCAGAAAGACTCAACGATTTACACGAATGGGAAGCTGATGCCGACCAATACTCAAGAGCCGATCGGGTGGGTCGTGGAAGCGATGAACCGTCTCTACGAAGCAACTCAATTGGCGGAGTATTCGAACGAAGCATACCGGGATCTTTTTCCTAAAAATTTCACGCCGGAACAGGAAGAAAAAGCCCTTATGCTCGTGGAAGCCTACAACAATTTGGTGAAGCAAGCGATTAAAACCAAAGAACGACTGCGCGAGAATCGTCCAGAAGACCAGCAACCCACGCTTATCTTGACCTCGCCTAAAACAGGCAAACATCTAACGCTCCAGCGACTTTGTGATGTCAACCCGGACGACTCACCGATTTGGGAAGCAAATAGTGAAACCAATTGGCAGACCTTCATTCAGGCAAATCCTAGAGTCACAAAGAGCAATCCAGAGCAATTTCTCGTTCAGCGGGTTCTCCGTGCTGAAGATGGAACAGAAACGCGAATTCCTCTGGGTTTTGTTGCGCCGGAGTCAGCGATCGAACATAACCTGGAAGAGCGCTTTGGGCAGCATTTGCGAATTCTGCTTGCGAATCCATCGGTTCAGTTTCGTCCACCTCTGGCGCTGCAAAGTGATGCTAAAGAACAGTTAGCTAGAGCGGCTCAATATCTTCAAGATGCCGTCGCAGCTATCCCAACCGAAGAACGCATGGCATATGCTTCGGCCATGTGGCGACAGAGTTCGGGGATGGGCGTTGTCCTCAAGGCATTTACGCGAGAGATCTGCCAGCGGCTGCAAGCCGTTCCCGAAATTACCCTGACAGGTATTCAGCGAGAAACGAACGAAGTAGGTCGAATTCCAGATGGGGAATATACGGTCCGATTCAGCCAGTACGCCTATCAAACCAAGGGTGGCGAAACTCGGACGACGCAATCTGTTGCGATCGTCGAAGCTGATGGAACGGAAAAACAATTTGGCGCAATTGATCCCCGATCAATGCGACTGCCCGTTGGCACGACCGTTACAGCCCAGATTACGACCCCTCTAGCAGACAAAGTAACGGCAAAAACTCCAGTCGGGGAGATCAGCATTAAGAAGGTTCTGGAGCATGACCTACGCGATCGCGCTTGGCAGTCCGAATCGGCAATGCTTTACATGGGATATCAAGACCAGACCGCGATCGCGCAGGTGGAAATAGATGGCACTCGCAAAACATTGGGTATTCTCGATTCGACTTCCGAACGGAAATTGAAGAGTTCTAAACTGCTACAAGTTGGAAGTTTCCAGGGAACTCAGGCAGTTCTCAACCGAGAACCTGGAAACGTCGCTCAGGTACAAGTGATGGATTTGATTGCTCAACCCCTGGCTAAATCTGTCCAGCAGACTTTGGAGGAGCGCTTTGTTACACTGCCAGACTCAACAACTCCCTCAGCCGTCAAAATCACGGGTAAACCAGTGCAGATGACGTACCCGCTGATGATGTATGGTGAGGCAAATCCACTTCCAATCAGTACCTGTTTGGATGCGATGCGCGGCTACGGTCGCTGCCATACCACACGCACTTTTGAACCTTACAAGGCTTACGGCTTCAAAGAAGGCGATGTTGCGATCGCCTATGCGGGAGAACGAAAAGTTGCCTTCCGAGTCGGCGAACAATATCGCATTACTCCTGCAATGGTTGCTGACCCAGCCTACCAACAGCAGTGGGCAGACATGGAAAAACATAGCGCAAAGGCATTGCCTCAGCTTTTCCTGAATAAGCAGGAAGTTTGGGGATTAAAGATGGAGCCGTTGGGCGATTACGTAGATGGGCAGATTAAGCCATTTCCGCCTACTCAACCGATTCAGGTACAGTCTCTTCAACCTGCTTCACCGCCATCAGCAGTGGTGGCATCAGAACAGAGTTACTCACCTTCTAGACAGGAGTTGCTCGATTGGTACACTGCTGTCAAAGCGAAAGGAGACATCTCTCGATTGGAGGGAATCAAAGCGATCGGGAACCACTTGAGACAGACGTTTAATCAGGAGCAAGGTAATTCTGAAGGCATTGCCGTGCCGCCGCCAGACTATCGGAACTCGGAGGTTACGATTAGCCTGAATGAGCGAAAAATGATGCGTCGCGATATTACCAATTTTCAGAACGCGATTAGTGCTTTACACAACTCCGCAGGAACCGGGCAACTTCAATCCGCCGAAAAAACGCAGCCAATCCAAGTCGAACGCTAACGCCAAAATCTCGGCTATCATTTTGCTGGTTTCGGGATCGGTTCTGCTGTCGCTGCAAAGCTGCAATCGATCCAGTGAGTCATTTGGCTCGAAAGTAGCCATTACCAAAACGCTGAGTACTGGCATCAACTGAGTATTTGTCGCTTTTAGAAATGGCGATGTTCATGCCAAATGATGAGTTGAACTCAGAGGAATTTGGGTCTATCGTATTCCACATGCTAATGTTCGTCGCAGACAAAATGTTTGCGATTAAGAAGGCTGAACTCTCGGAAAAATCGTTATTTAGCATTCTAAGCGGCATAGCAAAGCCGATAGACCCAAAGATTTTGGTTTCTCATAACTGGTCTTGTATTTAATCGACAAGCTGCTAGAAGTGTCTCGGAGCATCTATTACAAGCCAATGTAGAGGTTATGTTTCTTAGCTTCACGAGGTGTTGTTGAAAAAGCTGGGATGGTGTTCGATCAAGTAGAAATCGAATCGGATGGACTTCCCTCATCGGTGTACTTCATTGAAGCAACCAGCAATAGATAGCGCAGCCCAACAATCTCGTTGCACACTGACCGAATCAGCCTGGTTGGTAAATCCGAGAGGTTACTAGCGGCGGGTAAATGGGGTCGTTATGCAGAAAGACTACATTCAAATATTTTTACAGTTGGCTGAAACCGTGTCATAACAATAGTTGGTTCAACATTTTAGGTAAAAATCATGATTTTAGGTAAAAATCATGGAACTGCGGGGTGAAAAGATTGCTGGTACTGCCGATGAAGTTCGATTTCGACATCAGAAGAACCGAGTCGCTTGGAACGAGGCGACACAGAGCTACACAGAAGAAAATGAAGAGCGGGTTCGACGACTGAGGACTGGACAGAGTAGTGTGCATCCAGTTGAGCGCAGAAATTTAGAACGGTTTGGAGCATTGAGCCAATGGTGTAATCGTGCCATTCATCTTCAATGTGCCAGTGGCTACGATACACTCTCACTCATTCTTGAAGGTGCTAGAGAAGTCGTTGGGATAGACATCAGCGAGATTCACATTAACAATGCCAGATGGACGACAGAGCAGCTTCAGATGCCTGCACAATGGTTTTGCTGTGATGTTTTAGACACTCCAGTTGAGCTTAATGAAACAGCCGATCTTGTTTATACAGGACAAGGTGCAATCTGCTGGATACACGACATTGATGCCTGGGCGAATGTTGTCGCGAGACTTCTACGGAAGGGAGGTATATTGAGCTTACTGGACGATCATCCAGTTTCATGGCTATTTTCTCAGGAAAGCGAGAGACTAGAAGCCTCTGGGCTGAACTATTTTGCTCATGCTGAAGCAAATCAGGGTTGGTCAGATCAATACATCGGAGACCTTGGAAAACCTGCGGTTCAACATGCCATCAAGTATGAGAGGCTCTGGACGATCGCAGATGTTTTCCAAGCCCTTGTCAAAGCTGGATTGGTGATCGAGCATCTTGGGGAGCATCCGGATGAATACTGGTCTGGGTTTCCTAAACTCAACGATCAGGATAAGTCCAAAATTCCGATGACTTTCAGCCTAGTTGCCAGGAAGCCAGAGTAATGTTGTGCTTAAAAACACCGACAAATCTGTATAACGTTCTCGTTCACCCGCCGCTAGTAACCTCTCGAATTCAACAAAGAAACTCTGTACGATCAGGGTGCAACGGGATTGTTATGCCCATCAAGTTGTCACTACACGAGTAACCGAAAACAAACTGAAGAATGAAAAAAGCTTTTGGAATGAAACTGCATTGGCTGAGTCGGTATAAAGCTCTAATATTTGTTGTTTTCATTCTCCTGGTCTTAATATCGATTCGTTTTCCGCCTTTTGTAATTAAAGATGGAAATATTCATTGGTCTGAATGGACTGGGATTGGGGCGGACTCAACAGTATCAAGCAGCAAAGAAGAAGTCGAGCAAAATGGAACAATTATTAGCACCAAGCGCGTAAGAACTGAACATTTTTCATCAGGGAAAACGCTTTGGGACTGGTTAAATATCTTGATAGTGCCCGCGTCTCTCGCTGTTTTAGGCTTACTGTTTCAACGTCAGCAGCAACAGCAATCTGATAAACAGGCAAAACTTGAAAAAGAAATAGCAAGTATAAATTTGCACGAAGAGGCTTTACAAAGTTATTTGGATCGCCTATCGGATCTACTCATCAACAAAGAACTTGTCAATCTGAGTAATGATGATCCGTTGCGAGAAGTTGCTTTAGATATAATCCATGCTAGAACATTATCGATATTAAGAAGACTGGGGAACGACGGCACTCGTAAAGGTAGCGTTATTCAATTTTTAACTGATGTAGGGCTTGTTGGCAGAGACTTCTCAGATAGGTTGAAGTTTGTGAATTTACGCTATGCTCCTTTAAGAGCAGTAAGTTTAAAGTCTATCAATTTATGCGGTGTAGATCTGTCGTATGCAGACATGAGCTTTTCTCGCTTAGATAATGCAAACCTCAACTCCAGTAAGCTCTACGGTACAAATTTAGAAAGTACTGATCTTGGTGGTGCAGACTTAGAGTGCGCCAATTTATATGGTGCTAATTTAGAACGTGCCAGCCTAATAAATTGTAACTTGATGACTGCCGACCTAAGTAGAGCTACATTAAAATCAGCAAGTTTGCTAGGTAGTCAATTAATTGGTGCTGATTTATCTGATGCCAACTTAGAGAATTCTAGCTTGGTTGGTGCTGATTTACGTAAAGCCAAGCTCAATAGAGCCAATTTAAGATCAGCTAACTTGACTGGTGCAAACTTAGAATTGGCAGATTTACACGAAGCCGATTTAACTAATGTTACAGGGCTACAAAAGTGTCACATTACACAAGCCAGTAATTGGGAGCAGGCTAAGTATGATGAGGCGTTCCTGAAGGAATTAGGATTGGAGCAGCATAGATAGCAAATCGGTTGTCAAGTTTAAGTGCTACCGCATAACAACACTCATGCACACCGATTGCCAAAGAATGATCAGTTTGATGCAGAGCGTATCTGCGCTGGATGGGCAACGTTACATCTATCTTAAATCTCCGTTTTCGAGGGAATTAGAAATGGGACAAATCTGCTACGAAAGAATCAGCGCTCCCGACTCGCAAAACTCATCTCAAAATTAACTTCTCTAAACCGGGCAAGGCACATGAGCTTTGAGAGTAAATCAAGTTTACGGGTCAAAGGTTTGATTCACTATAAAATCCTTTGAGGAAGCATTTGTCTAACTGGCAATCAGTAAAATCGGTAAACCCACTTCAACATCTAATGCCTACCTACGCCACGATTCAACGAATCCTGCTTGCGAAGTTGTTGTAACTCGGCTAAGATCAATTCTCGACTCGCATCGACTAATGGAAGCCGCAGATCATTGCTCAACACTCGTGCAGGACAATGCAATTTACAACCACGATGGTTTTCACAATGTACGATCGTCTTAATAACATCTTGCTGCTTCAGCACGGATTGACGCTGATATATACAATACCTAGCCCCTAGTGAATGCAGGGCTAGTTTATTGGAAAAAGGAAAAGAGGCGAGGAATATCGTGAGCGACTGCCCTCAGTGCTTTGGTGATAGAGGCAAAGCCGTGGAGTCGAAACAGATTGAGCGCAATGGTTCTCAAGATTGCCATATTTTCGGGGGCATGACCTGCACACACTGGGGTGCTGTCTTCCTTGAGGACGACATCTTTAACCCAATGCAAGCGATTTTCAATGTGCCAATGGTCGCGAATCAGCCTGCTGAAATCGGTGGCGTTGCCAGCCACTGAACTGATGTAGAACATCGTTTCATGCGTTGCTTCGACTCCTCGAATGCCCGTGCGTTCTACCCGGACTAAACGCTGCACACCCACCCAAACGGCATCGATTCCATCAACCGTATCTAAAACACTTAAAACACTAATGGTACGTTGCGTCATCCGATTTCGGGTCTGTTCGGTTTGATCATCCACACTTTGCGCTTCGTGTTGCTGAAACTGTGTTTGTAAGTAAGTGAACAACTTCGGTTGATTGCCTTTGACCGCCATCACAAAGTCGTTGCCGCTCTCAATGATTTGCTCGACTGTTTTTTTGGGTGTGCAAGGCATCAAGGCTAAAGCAAACACCCTTGAGGTGCAGGGCGCTCAACAACCGGAGAACCGTCTCGATTTCGCTACCTTGCTGAGTGTGCATCGGTGCGACTCCAACCACCACTCCAGTCCGAGTGCAAAATGCCGAGACGATGTTGACAAAATCTTGATACCGACTGTCATACTCTTCGACACTTGCTTTGATACTTTTGCCATCAATGGCAATTTGTTCGCACGGCTGAATGTGGATTTCAGCTTGTGTCCAAGCATTAAACGCATTGGTCAACGCCTCAAAGTTAAGTCGCACTAAAACTTGTCGAATCGTCGAGTACGACGGCAAGCGCTTGTAGTCCAACTCCAGAACTTCTAGCAGTTGCGGCTGATGCCGTTCGACAAATTCAGCTAAAGCTCGATAGCCCGTACAACCGCTCATTGTTCCCATGATCACTAACAGCAACACGACCCACAACTCATAACGCGGTTGGGTGCGATAGTCGCGCACTTGTTTCAGAGGCTCAATCAGGCTCATCTGCTCGCTGAGAAAGTCACAACTTCTTCATTTTGCTTTTTCTCTCATCAATAAACTAGCCCTGCCTAGTGAATGCGGGAATTAATTCATTTTTTCTTTGTTTATCCTGCCATTTCTGAATCAACTGCCTTAAAGCTTCCACATCTGCTTTTGTCAGAGCATTCCAGCAACCTTGATTTAATAATTGATGCAGTTCGGTTGCCCATTCACCATAGCTAGATTGCCCGATCACGCCTGCTGAGGACTGGATATACTCAACAAGAATGGAAGGATGAGTGCGAAAGCTGTTATCGCCCCATTGCTCTAGGCACCGGAGGAAGTATTCATAATCTGCAAATACTCTATAGTCAGGATTCCATCTTGGAGCGCCCAGGCGATCGTGGGAAAAACCATTGCTATCAAACAGTTCCTTGTGTTGGATCAAATCCTGGATGGTGCTGTGTACGCCAGGTGAGATAAAGGGTTGCCCCAACTTGACAGGCTCCCCATTCTGGCTGATGTCGCGCCTCCGACGCTGCTGCACCATGCTGCATCTCAAATCTGGGTGCTGTTGGAAAAATGATTTCGTCTCAGCTACAAATGTTGGTGCGATCGCATTGTCATCATCCAAATAAGATACGATATCTCCGCTTGCGACAGACTTCCCTAAATTCCGAGCATGGCATAGCCCAAAGCCATTATCGGGATGATCCATCTCTAAGTAGGTAACGGAGCAGTCAGCCCGCAGGTGACGAATCAGATCGTAAGTGTGTGAATCTCTGCCATCGTTGACGACGATCCATTCAAAATCAGCATCTGTTTGCTGTAAAACGCTTGGAAGGGCGCGGTTGGCAAGTACTGTGGCTCGAAAGTGCGTGGCAGTAATTAGGCTTAGTTTCATGGAACTCGTTCCCTCCGATCGCCTGACACAAAAAGCGTTGCCCCCTCTGACCTCTCATTTTAGGCGATCTGATGCGGCAGCACCAATTGCGATCGCACAGATTCCAATCCAGGATGTCTTCATCCCGTAGCTTGTTTATGGGGGACAGAAGATGGACTGGATGATGCGGATGAAAGCGTACAGAGTTTGCCGAAAGCCATAGCTGTAGCTGGTTTTGTACCCAGATGATTTCTGCGTCATCCCCCAAAACAGTCCTTTCTCCCGAATTCATCCCATTTTAGTGAAGTGATGATGAATGTTGCTCAGAGGGCTAATCAGCATCCAAGCTAAAAAGTTAAGATTGTGAATACATCTTTGACAACTCATGAATCTGCTAGCAACCATTTGAGAAACCAGAGAGTGATTTCTTTGAAGTTTCTCACAGTCAGTTGCGTGATTCGCGATCGGCTTCCAGCCATACCAAAAACGGGCTTCCGCCCTGAATAGATAGAAGTTCCATACAGAGTTCCATAGAAATCTCTGGGAAGTTCCATGTTCTGCCAAGAATTCCAGTGGTGGAACAACAAGAGGCTTTCGCCTCGAAATGATGACTCAAAAGGCTTTCGCCTTGAACTAATAGAAACCAATCAACAGGAGATCACAATGAACACGACCTCGATCATTGGCTACGTTGGCGCAAAACCTGAAATGAAAGAGATGAAGAGCGGCGCTAAAGTTGCCAAGCTGTCTCTTTACTACAATCGTCGCTACAAAGTGAACGGTGAAGTTCAAGAAGAAAAGCATCGGTTCAGCATCGAAGCATGGGGAGCAACCGCAGACTTCATGATGAATTACCTGGATAAAGGTAGCCGAATTGCTGTAACAGGTGAACTTCGCACCTCTTCTTGGACAGTAGACAATGGCAACGGGGAAAGCGAGACTCGCACCCGTGTCTACATCTTGGCAAAGAGCATCAATAACCTTACTGCTAAGAATGGAGTAGATGCTCAATCGGAGATCGACGAAGATCCCGGCTTCTAACCCACCAACTTCTCCCTGTGTAAGGGAGAAATCTTTTTACCATAGCGGGATGCTCATGGATCGGACTTAAAATTCTTTATAGTTATTAGCGATGGAACCGCCCTTCAAGCCCAAACGGAAATACACCTGGATTGATGGAAGCTTAACAGTTCTGGAATGGGTTCTGTCAATTCTGTGTGTGCTCGCAGGCGGAATTACGTTTGCTTCTAGCGATCGCATTCATGGAACCTGCTTAATCATAACAGGTGGTGTTCTACTTCCACCAACGTGCTGCCCGCAGTGGCTTAACGAACTAGACGGGAAATCCACGCCTTTAGAAGACGCGGATGAGATGTTGCGCCAATCAAGCGGAGTACGCTTCGCGTATGCAAGCAACGATGCGGCGCTGAGGGCGTAACCGTCACGCTTCGCAAATGGCAGTCTCTAATCGTGTGGGTGAGCATCTATGTATTGCATCAACACGTTGAGCGGCGCACCACCCGCAGAACGATAATATTTTTGCCGTCCCCAGAATCCTTTCCGATAGAGCTGATTGACCTCATTGGGGAATTCGGCTCTGAGAATGCGGCTGGTAGCAGATTTTAGGCTACCAAAGAACGCAGAAATATTGTTGTCAGGATGCATATCAATCAGCAAGTGAATGTGATCCGCTTCTCCCCCAAATTCAAGCAGGATGCAGTTCCGCTTCTGGCAAATATACTCAATCACTTCCCTCACTCTAGAAATGATTTCTAGAGTGAGGGAAGTGATTGAGTATATTTGCAGACAAAATAGGAATGCAACTGAATTGAGAAAATACAGTGAGCGCCGCTCCTATACTGTAGTTTAGCCATGACCACTGAGTTATAATATCACCATGATTGTAACCCGCAGAGTCACATTTCGCCTGTATCCGAAACCCGCTCAAGAGCGCAAGCTCTATGAGTGGAGACGGTTACATTGCTATTTATACAACTCTGCCTTAGCAGACCGAAAAGATAGCTATCAAAAGCTGAATCGGTCTGTGAACTATCTTGACCAGCAGAATCGCTTGCCTGAGTTCAAAAAAGTCTGGACTGAGTTTGCAGAGTTAGGATCACAAGCCTTGCAAGCTACGCTCAAACGGGTGGACTTTGCCTTTCAGCGATTCTTCAAGGGGTTGGGTGGTTATCCGCGATTCCGCTCAATCCGCAACTACTCTGGCTGGACATATCCAGCAACGAGTGGTTGGAAAGTTCACACCACGGGCGATAACGGGTATTTGGAGCTATCCAATTTAGGACAGATTCAGATGCGCGGAAAAGCTCGGACTTGGGGTACACCGAATACTTGCACAATCTTCTATCGGCATCGGAAGTGGTATGCCTCCATCACTGTGAAATGCATCCCGCACCGTCAAACTGGAACGGGTGCAATTGGCATTGATTTTGGGACGCTCACAGCCATCGCGATGAGTGACGGAACCAAGATTGAGAACCCGAAATTCTTGGCTAAAACTCAAGCCAAAATTCGCAAAGCATCCAAAGAGAAACGGAGAAAACGCGCACCGAATCGAAACCAGAAAATCAAGGCATCGCGCCGCTATAAGAAAGCTCAAACCAAAGTGTCAAAGCTGATTCGTAAAGCAGCGCGACAAAGACTGGATTGGGCGCACAAACGCACGACAGAGATTGTGAGCCGTAGTAGCCTCGTCGTGAGTGAAAAGCTGAATATTTCAGGCATGACCCGCAAAACTAAAAAGGGGAAGCGGAAACGCCAAAAATCAGGACTCAACCGCTCGATTTTAGATGTGGGTTGGGGGATGATGCGAGGCATGTTGGAGTACAAAGAAGCCGAAGCGAATGGCGTCTATTTAGAGGCTCCAACTCAAACCCTCAAGCCATCTCAACGTTGTCCTGAATGTTGGAATGTCAAGCCCAAAACATTAGACGAGCGAGTTCATCGCTGCCTCAATTGCAATTGTGTTGAGGACAGAGATGTAGCAGCGGCTCGTGTTTGTCTCAACTGGGCGAAGGGGTTAGGAACTAGCCTCTTGGACGTAGATCAGTCCGGCTCTACTTCTAAGACTCGTATCAATACGGGATCTCTGAAGCAACTGGCTGAAACGAAGCGTCAGAAACCGCGCCCCTCTTAGGGCGCGTGTAGTTCATATATTTGGTTGTAATGGTTGTCTTGCTTCTGATTTAGTGCTATTGATTTCAATAGTTCAATTACTGGTCATACAATAAATCAATTGAGGCTTTCGCCTCGTAATTTGTGATGCTTGGAGTACTACGAGCAGGTTCATTCGCAATCTTCAGCACTCGCTACACGCTGGATTGCAGCCTACTACCAAAATTTGGAGATCACACCCATGCAAGACATTTTGACCACTCTCGCTACAATTACCGAAATTGCTGCTTTGGCTTATTTCAGCTTAGGGTTTGCTTGCTATGTTATCCAACAGCCTTCATCTCAAAGCAGCCAGCCAGCGAGAAATGTAAGCCAACCAGAAGTCGTTGAAGTTGCTTTGACGGAACCGATGCAATTAGAAGAAACTCAACCGATTATAGAGGAAGTAATTCAACCCGCTGAATACCAGCCAGAAACTGCGCCCGAAGTTCCTAGCCCTAGTAGCAAGCAACCTGGCATCCGAGAACTTCGTTTAATCGCTCGTGATCGGGGCATCAAAGGCTTTTCTCGCATGAAGAAAGACGAATTGCTTGCTCGTCTCGCTTAGTTCCAATCATTTGTTTACCGAAGTTCCTGGAGTCCTCGCTTCATCCATCTCCGGGGATTTCGCGCTTCGCAGGATTTTCTCATTTTCATTGTTCAATCATGACTGTTCAATTTCCCTACGGAGTCTGTCCACTCTGTGGCGAGACGATTCGCATTCCTGGATTGGAGCGATCGCTCTGTTCTACGCATGGCTGGGTTGTCACATTAAAGGAGACCTCAATTAAAAAGCTTTCACCCCAACCCAAGCCAAAGTCTCGCTCAAACCGCTCTACATCGCCTCCTGCCGAATGTGAGCAAATGAGCTTGTTCTAGCTGTGGTCTCCACAATTAGGGTTCTCGTAAAAATGTAGAACCCTAATTTTTCTTGGATTTCTCAAATCTTCGTTCCTCTGGTGGAACAACCCACAGGGCACAGTAACCGAATGTGGAAGGCTTACCCTGCACGTTCAGCGTTACCCCTAAGCGATCGACATCTTCAGTGCAATCGAGATTCGTTAGCAGAGCATCGTTCCATTGAACCAGATTTCGAGCTAATTTACCTTCACGACTTTTCGCCCACCGTAATGTCTCTGCTTCGTCTAACGTTAACTGTCGTGGTACACCTGGAGCCAGTTCAGGTTTGGCAAGTTGAGTTCCAGTCCAGCCCAGTCCTGCCCCAATCGCAACCATGACCACGCCAAAGATTGAGATTGGTAATGCAGCCGGAGTGAGCAAACTATCTTTCCACGTCGTTAGGTTGATCGCTGTATTCGAGTGGGTTAGAGTCTTGAGTGCCTTGAGAAGATCGCGATTTCCAGTTTTCTTCAGTAAGGCTTCGACGCTCTCGGCGAGGTTCTGCTGGAGCGATTGGATATTCTGAAGCGTTTGCTTCAAATTCTCCTGATAGGTCGAAAATTGCTCGATCAAGAGAGGCTGATTCTCGGACTCTGGGATCGCCGGAGTTGCTGGTAACTCCAGATTCTCCAAGGTATCGCTCAATTCGGTCGTTACTTGCTCGAAGCTGCTGAGTTGCTGCTGCAATTGAGTCAAGAGCCGACTGCCTTTCTCGTAGGACTGCGCTGATCGCTGCACCTCCTGCGAGTTCAGTACGATCACCTTGAGCAGTTCTTGCGTCGATTCCAGCAGTATTCGATTCGTGTCTATCCATGTGTCCAACTTATCGCCAACTTTGCGCGATTCCTCAGCAGTCGAGATTTTTGCCTCATCAACGGTCTGCCATAGCTTTCCCACTGCTTTCTGAAGCTCAGCAATCTCGGTGAGAAGTTTGTCGTTACTTGGTTCCACTGGTTGCGACCTCTGGCGCAGGTTCTTCTACTTTCGGATCAGCAGCTTTTTTCTTACTGGTAGATTTAGTGGCTTTAGCAGCAGTCGCTTCAGTGGTAGAAACAGGGAGTCCCAAATACTGAGCCGCTTTTTGCAATTCTGGAAGGCTGAGATTCAAAAAGCTATTAACCAGAATACGATCGCCAAATGGAAGCTGATCCTTCTCAAAAAATGACAGTGCTTCTTCGTGCATTACATCAAAGGTACTGAGGTCTAGCAGCGGCATCTCGATTTCAATACCATTTAATTCCAAAAATCGCCTGCGTTCCTCTGATTTCTCCCATCGGCTGAAGTTCAAGCCCTCCTGCGTCCACATCAAGCTCTTCACAGCGACATAATCTGCCTGAGTGCCGCAAAAGTCAATCATGATGCGGAGGCTGTTAATTGTGTTGTAGCAGTTGTTGAGAACAGTATCAAACGTGATACGGTAGCCCAAATCTTTTGCTAAATCAAACGCCCCAAACTTCTGCAACTGTTCTCTCGTTGCTTTCCCAGATGCTCCAGGCATATCAATCAGAACAACCGATGGCTTCTGCTGATCGATATCGCTAAACAACGTTTTCGCTTCAGCAGATTTGAGGAAGTTGAGCCGCTTTACTTTATGCTGGCATTCCGTATGGTAGTCCTCAAATTCTGGATTCTCGACATCAGCATCATAGGCAAGGCATTTTACGCCTGCCTGAACGAGAGCATAATACAACTGCCGACAATGCAGCGTCTTTCCTGTTCCGCCTTTTCCGCCAAGGATAAAGACAATTCGATTGAGAGTGGAAGTCATGAATAGTTACCCCTACGTTTTTTAGGTCTGGTTTGAATCGTGTTGAATTCGGGTTCAACCCACTTTCCCTGCGATCGCTCAGTTGAGGCTGTGGGGGCAGTAGCAGCAGATGAATCGTTTCTTTCATCGTTCTCATCAGCAATCTCAACTAGAGCCTGTTGAAGGTCAAACTGAGGCGATTCCGATGCAGCTATTGAATCAGGATCTGAATTGGGGGCAAGCGTTGATGGGGCTGTTACGTCTTGCTCTGGTGTTGAATCTCCAGGTTTAGGCGCTGCACTCGCAAGAGATGGCGCGATCTGAGAATTGCTTCGTTCCGATCGTCGCTTGCGCTGTCGAGCTAATCTTTTGCGAGATTTCGTCTCTTCTCCAAAATAGTTCTGGAGCGTTTTAGAACTGACATCAAGCCCGATCATCTCTTTGAGCAAATCAGAAATCTCAACAAACGAGTAGCCCTTCTCGAACCGCAGCTTACATAGCGTTTCATACATGGCAGACACAGTTTCCCGCGTCGTCAGCTCACGCTTCTGCACTGGGGTTTTCTCAGGAAGAGCTTCAAGTTTTGAGATTGCATCAACAACCAATTCAGTCTGCACCTTTGCAGAACTGATTGGTGGCACAGAATTGCTCATACATGCAAATCAATCAAGTGGCTTCCATGAAGTCACTTGGGGCAGCCTATAGGATCAGTGGTTTGAAAACTTTAAGGTTTCCCTTGTCCTTGATTATACTGCTCTCTTTTAGGATTCTGGAAGAGCTTCAACCAGGATTTACAGATTCTTTGCAAGAAGTAGAACCCATTGAAAAGTTTCGAGGCTGGAGCGGTAGCAATTTTCCAGGATGCTATAAAAGATTCATCCAATCGCATGACGTAAAATTCCGCTTGGCATTCATCCTTGTATTACTCGATAACTTTCCCCGGGTTCTCACCTGGGCAATTCCTCTGGAAACTTACTGTGATATCCCGAAAATTATCCTGGGGGAGCGCCTCCAGGATAATTTTCGGGATATGCGTTAACGAAAAACTGTCATTGTAGCCCTCATTCCACCTGTAGCAAGCCATGTCTTGTGTCCGTACAAAACTATGCCTGTAGAAGCTAAAACCGAGCGCTTTGAAGTGCGGCTCACTTCTGATGAGAAAAAGCGGCTGGTGGCGAAAGCAGCCCAGTTTGAACTATCGATCAGCGAGTACGTCCGCTGTGTCACTGGGCTTTCGGAGCTGCCCGACCAAGTTACAGATGTTGCAGAAGAAACTTACTTTAGACTCGGCGAAGTGTATGGAGAACTAAACCGAGTCGGCGCTAGCCTGAATCAAATTGCTCAAGCGATCGATCAACAGACACTAGAGCAGCCATCTCAGCAAATCACTCAGTCACTAAATACGTTGAGATTGGCGGTGGATGACCTTAGAGCAACGATTCATGAGTTGCGATCGCAAATTGATGGAAAATCAAACTTCAAAAATTGATGATTGGCAAACAGGTCAAAGGTCGAGACTTTTCTGGCTGTCTTGCCTATGTTTTAGGAAAACCAGGCGCAAAATTGATTGGGGGCAACATGGAAGGAACAACGCCCCAGGAATTGACGATCGAGTTTGAGCAAATTCGGCAGCGCAACGAACGAATTCAGCGTCCCGTTTACCACTGCGCTTTAAGTCTCAGTCCGGGTGAGAGTTTTACAGATGATACCTGGCGCGACGTATCGGCAAAATACCTGAAAGCAATGGGATTTAACCGTAATCAGTATGTTCTTGTGCGTCATACAGATACAGAACATCATGAGCATGTTCACATTGTCGCGAATCGGGTTCGTCGGAATGGAGAAGCTGTAACAGATTCCTGGGATTTTCGACGCAGTGAGGCAATTCTCAGGCAGCTTGAGCAGGAGTACGCTCTCACCTCAGTTGTGCCGACTTGGGAGCGCGATCGCTCCTCACCCACACGCCGGGAACTGGAACAGGAGCGCAAAACTGCCAAGCCATCGCTGCGGAAGAGATTACAGCAGTTGATTGATAGAGCATTGAGCGACGAGCATCTCGTTACCAACCTTGAGCAGTTGACCGCTCGACTTGCCGAAAGCGGCGTGTCGGTAAAACTCCGACAGAATCAGAAGACTCACCTTCAAGGAATTTCATTTGAGCTAGATGGAATTGCGATCGCTGGTTCAAAATTGGGTCGAACATACAGCTTGGCAAGGATTGAGCAGCGGTTATCGGGCAGAACATCACCTGAACCACAATTTCAGTCTGAGGCTGCGCGGGTCCGCAAGCTAATTTATCAGCAGGTCAAACAGGTGCAATCCCTGCCTGAGTTAGTCGAGCAGTTGAATCAGGCAGGCATTAAGGCGCAGCTCCACACACCTCCGCAGGGGCAACGGCTCATGGTTGAGATAGGTGGTAAATTCATCAGTAGCTCAAGGCTTGGAAATCTCTACGGCGCAAAGGTGCTGGTAGCTCAACTGGGTCAAATACTGGAGACAGTGCCTCGATCGCAACCAGTTCAAGATCAATCACTACCAAGAGTCTCGGCTGAAGCTCATCAGATGATGCTAATTCACCAGCGACTGCGGCAGCAGATCGATGCGGCGCAGAATGTCAGCCGTTCTTTACCAGAATTCATTGAGCGACTGGCGCAGGCTGATATCCGAGTTACAATTCGCTACACCCAACAGCAGAAACCTCAAGGAATTTCGTTTTCCTTGGATGGAGTGACGATCGCTGGATCTCGATTAGGCGCTGAATATACCCTGCAAAAATTACTGATTCGACTTGAGCGATCGCAATCTAGCTCGCCTGCTTCGTCAATCAGCGTAGATGAGCAAGAATTAACTTACAAAGGGCTTTATCAGCATATATCGCAGCAAATTCAAAAGCGAGATAAGCGCCAGAAGCCGCAGGATGAAGTCGATTTGGCAATTGCCCGATATATTCTAAACACTGGGAAAGAGACAGACATTAGAGCCTTGGTCTATAGCCCTCGGACTCAGGAGATTAAGCGAAATTCAGGCAAAGAGCAGGCTGAAATGTACCTTCAGCAACTTCTTCAGAGGGCAATTCAGTCTCTGGAGCCGCAAGAACAGAAGCGTTTTACTCGATCTCAAACATCCACAGTGCCATCGGGTGGATTCGATCGGAACAGCTAGGATTTGATTAATTTCTCAGGAATTTTATTAGGCTCAGTTTTTTAGGGTTCTGACCTTAAAAATTAAATTTTTTATCCCAGGCTCTGCTTCTAATAACCCTAAATTTTTTGAAGTTATTTTGGTAGCAGATTTTGTTGCATCCAGTTTATTGCTTTCGCGACCAAAATTGAATCGCCAGATGCTAAAAAATTCTGAATTTGAGCAACTTGACGGCTCTGAGCAAGCTTCTGGTCGTCGTCAAGGCGACGAAGCCTGCTTTGCAGCAGTTCTAGAAGTGGCGCGTGGTTACGACCTACTGCCCATTGGCTTGAATTCCCTACAGCGTTGAAAGTACTGCTGGGAGAAGCGTTACAACCATCGCTAGGTAATAAGCTTGTAGAATTTGGGGCGGCATAAATCGAGCTTTCTACCTCTAGTGCAGTAATGTTTTCTTGGATATTGCTTTGAATCTCTGTCTCTAGCCCTTGAGAATCAGAATCTAAATTACATACATTCTCAGATTCAGATCTTAGAGAATCAGAATGTTGAATCTCTTGAAATGATTCCTCTGAATTGAAGAAGTAATGAGGATGCCAAAGATCTCGATGTTTATACAGAGATCCCCCACCAATTCCATATCGAGTCAATGCTTGAAAGCGATCGCGAATTGAAGCTGGAAGTTTTTGTTTTTCCAATAGATCCGCGATCGCACTTCTGATTCGATCTCGCGCTGCTTCTGATTGTTGCTGATTCCAGGTTGGCGCTTTCTCGACTGCAATATCTAGCGCCTGGTTCTTGGCTTTGAATTTTCCCTGCTGATCTCCGTAATGGAAATAATGGCTCTGCTCAATACACCTTGCCCATTCCTCAGCGCGATGCTCAATTTCATGCTGATGCTGGCACCAGTCTGCGTATCCCGGCAGTGATCGTGCAGTTTTGACAATTTCATCAATGAGTCGTTGACCAGCCAGCGGCTCACCTCCGTTCAGCATATGGTGAAAAATGTAAGCCCTCATCGTGATTCGACCCAGCAGGCGATTTGTCTGCCCATAGCCGGTCCAGCCGATTTCAATTTCAGCATTCAAGTCGTTCAGAAATTTATCCGCCTTACCGGAAATGTGAAAGACTCGTCGCTTCGCCTGTTTGAGAATTTGCTTGAGGGTTGCTGTTTCTAAATCGTTCCGCGATCGCGCAAATTTCCATCGTTCAACAAACTGAGCTGGCGTACTCAAGATAGGCTGAAATTCACCGTCGAGCAGGTAAGAGCCAGACTGTAAGGGCAGGCGATGTGCGTTAAATAAACTCGGTCTACCATCGACGACGTAAGGCTTGGGATTCGGAAAAGCTTCAAGGTGCCCAGGAACTAATTTGAATCCTTCATTTTCAAGCAGGGTGGCGAGTGCGATCGCGATCTGCCAGGAGCTTTGCGGCTGATCAAATGGAAAATAGACGTGTAAGCCTCCGCTATAGCTGGAAGTGCAAATCACTGCGCTAACTAAGCCAAGCGGTTCTAGCGTGGCGGTAATGCGGGAGAGAGCAAACGGATCTTGTTTGGGATGATAGGGGCTGTTGATGTCAATATCGAGCAAACAATAGCGAGTTTGGGCACCGAAACGAACGCCGTAGAGATATGAACCTTGCTGAATCAATCGATCGCTAATGGGATACCGACTCTCAGTTTGCCAATCCACAGATTGTCCTGGTGCAACATGAGGTGCCCAAATGAAGTCATGACGATGAGGAAAGAGGCAAAGAAAATGGTCTCTTTGCTCCTCAACATAATAAAAAGCTTGCTGTGACTTGGGCGAAGCGATACGGCACCTCAATAATCTTGCAAGGGTTACAACGAGTGCAACCGTTTCACTGCCCAAAGATATCAGCGGTCACAAATATACTTAGTGGTGCTAACTGGATCGATCTGATCAGAATGATCAGATGTGTGACCAATTCCTAGAAGCATTGCTCCATAAAGATTTCAGCGATCTGAATGTGACTTTAAGTTCAAGTGAGGGGTATTTTTGGTCTATGTGAGGGGTATTTTTGGTCTATGTGAGGGGTATTTTTGTATTTCTAGAGCGCTGAAAGAGCCCATATCTAGGGCGATTCAAGTCTTAATCGAAAATGTGACCCTGAGTGTAAGTGAGGGGACTTAAGAAAAAGATATGGATTCCAGGAATTATCGCAGGCTGAGATGGTTGCCTATTGCTGTTGACTCAATTTGCAGCCAATGTTGTGACCTTTGGTTCAGGTGAGATGTACTAAGCAGCCAATGTTGTGACCTTTGGTTCAGGTGAGATGTATTCCCCCCCCCGGATGTGACCTTTGGTTCAGGTGAGGGGATAAAAACAACGCAGGTATAACCCCAATGCCGAGCTTGCTACCTGCCTTTCCATATCAGCTAATTCTGTGACCTTTAGTTTAGGTAAGGGGTATTTCTCAACCAAATGTGACTTCGCTGCGCCACGCTCAAGCTTGACCTTGTTGTGACCTCTGGTGTAGGTGAGGGGATTAAAACAAGGCAGACAAAACTCGCGCATTGAGGCTGTTTTGCTCAACAGTGCGAAGTTATCCTGTGACCTTTGGTGCAGGTAGGGGGTATTTCTAGATCGAATGTGACTCTACCCTACTTCGAGGAGTTGTGACCTTTGGTGCAAGTGAGGGGCATTTTTCAATCAGCTGTGACCTTTGGTGCAAGTAGGGGGTATTTCTAGATTGAATGTGACTCTACCCTACTTCGAGGAGTTGTGACCTTTGGTGCAAGTGAGGGGCATTTTTCAATCAGTTGTGACCTTTGGTGCAGGTAGGGGGTATTTGCGAAATGACGTGTGACCGCTGCTCTAGAAAACGTTCTACGATTTAGAGCGATCGCAGATGTGACCTTTGGTTAAGGTGAGGGATATTAATGGGTCACAATTTGGGTGTGACCAAGGCAGTTAAACACTGTCCTGCTACTAATCTAATTTGCAACGCGGGCTAAATGGCGGGTTCTAGGACGTATTCTCTCAGCTTTTCTTGGTCCTCTGGCTGGATATTACGCTCTCCCTTCTCGACCATCTTGACCCAGCTAACACTGCGTTCCAGCTTGGTTGCTAAGGCTTTCTGAGTCCATCCTTTAGAGATTCGTAGAGTTCTCAACTGCTCTCCAGAAGTGATCAGGGATTGAGATTTAGACAATGACTCTAAGTTCTGATCCACTGAAGAGGATTCAGAGGTCGCACGATTAGAGCGACGAGATAGAGAGTTGGAGGATTGATCACGATCTGAACTCTGTGAGGACTGGTTTCGCTCCCGCTGGGGATAGCGACGAGAATCTGCAATTTCGCCGAGTTTCTCTTCGATCTCAGCAGGCGGTTGAATCCAAATTCGTCCCTTCAGAAGCTGCTCAAAGCTACCTCTTACTCGCTTTTTGAAATCCGTTACGCGATCGCCCTCCGGTGCCTCAGCATCTTGTGCCCAGAATGCGGTCGCAGCTTCAGGGTCATCAGGAATTTGAGAAATTGCTTGAGCGGTCGGGGTCTCGATCCAATACTCGGAAGGGTACGTTGCCGCGTCAGGTTCAATCTTCCAACCCTTCTCGATCAATGTTTTTAGAGAAGTTAGCCAGAGGCGAACAATGCGTTTGCGCTCTTTAGAATTCGTTCGAGCAGTCTGCAAGTCTTCCACCCCAAAGGCAACCTTCATCAGTGTTTCGACGCTCAGTGGACTATGGCGATTCACTCGCGTTTTGAAGAGGAGCCACATCATCAGCCGCGCTGCCCCAGCATGGTGATGCCAGGTACTCATGATGTCGTTCAGTAGCCCCTTGGATAAGAAACCGTATTCGTAGTAGCCAGATTTATCCTGCAATCGCTCTCGATTCAGGAAATACTCTGCCCAATAACCGCAGCGAATCCGAAGGGTAAAGCCGACCCACTGCTTTTCGCCAACACATTGCCCATTCGTGTCTTGAATACATTCCTGGAAATGGAGCATCGGCTCTGTCATTTCCCAAAGATGGGTTCGGCTAACAGTAAACCCCTTCACCTTTCCCTGATCTGGGTATGAGACATAGACAAGCAAATGGCAGGGTTGCTTTGCCCACTCCAACATCAACTCTAATTTTTGCTGCTTGTTCAGTTTCTTGTTTTGGTCAAGCCCTAGATACCGCTCTAACTGCGTATCGCTCAGCGTGAACGTCTGCTCCCACGGGCGCTCTAGCTGCGTTGCATGAGCAGCATAGATGAGGTGCATACAGGCGGCACGAATATCAAATTCCTCAATTAAGGCGAGGGCTGCTTCGCCTTCTAAGACTGAAGGATGCTTTGCAAATAAGTCTTTGGTGACAAAGAAGGAGATGTATCCTCTTCCCTTGGCAACGAGACTTTTATAGTGTGGTGAACCATCGTCTGCATATTTCCAATCAAGATCTTCGCCTTGACTCAGAATATTGCAACTCTCCCAAATCACCCGATTAGTTGCCATCGGATGAATAGCTGCATTGGGAAATAGATCGGCACTGGTCAACGGACGTTCCACGGTTGAATAGCGCCCACGACGACTCGTTTTGCGTAACTTCTTTGTCGTGGTAGGCTCAATTTCTCCAGTATGCTGCGGAGTCGTTACCTCAGCAACGCCTGCTTGGGTCGTCGATTCAGTCTCAGTGGCAGCAACATTGATCGTTGCCAGTTCTTCAGGGGACTTAGGTTCAGATGATTTTCTTGGAGGCATAGCGTTTTGCTTCAACGTTCAACAAACGCCAGAACATCTATTTCATTTCTCAATACCTGAACTGACCCCTTTCCCAAGGTTTCGCGATTTGCTATGCTGCAAATGCGAAAGACGGACTATGCCGTCTAGTCGGGAAGGCATACATTCAGGTATGTCGTTCTGGCAATACACCAAATTCAAAGAGCATCAGGGAATCTTCTTGGCGGTCGAGTTCCTGGTGCTTTTTGCATGAGGCACTTCTGTCATTTGACTAACCTGGATAGGATCATAGTGCCATTTTGCTGCAAATCAAATATAAACACGAGCACTGCGTTGTGTCCTTGGGAAAAATACGAATTCTTAACATTTTCTTGTGTAACATTAGGCGATAAAAGGCAATATGTTACAC
The DNA here is from genome assembly GCA_014695255.1 of Cyanobacteria bacterium FACHB-63. GTDB lineage: Bacteria > Cyanobacteriota > Cyanobacteriia > Leptolyngbyales > Leptolyngbyaceae > Leptolyngbya. The sequence goes on along the minus strand of JACJNX010000126.1, from coordinate 65,119 downwards.
AAGAAAATAGCAATTTTCTCCACCGCTTAAGGATTTGAGTACTCTTATTCATATATCTAAAGGTAGAGGATAGATAAAACATAATGCAAGTTACCAGCGTCCACCACATTGCTATCATTTGCTCTGATTACGAGCGCTCTAAGCACTTCTACGTCAATCTGTTGGGATTTACGATCATCCGAGAAGTTTTTCGAGAAGCGCGACAATCTTACAAGCTGGATCTACAAGTCGATTCTGAGACTCAAATCGAGCTATTCTCATTTCCATATCCCCCTGCCCGCTCTCAATCACCTGAAGCCTGCGGATTGAGACATCTTGCCTTTGCAATCGCTGATTTAGATGCGGCAGTTAACGATCTTCAGACAAAAGGTATTGAAGTTGAGCCAATTCGAGTTGATGAGTGGACCGGAAAGCGGTTTACGTTTTTCAAAGATCCGGATGGACTACCGTTGGAGCTTTATGAGCAATAGGGCAAGAAATCGAGGAATTCCTCGATTTCTTGTGTAACATGAGGAGAAATAAACGCAGATGTTACACAAGAAAAACTATGCCGCGTCGCCCCTCTCTAGACTCCCTACAAGCTTCTCTTAGGCGGTTGAGATTAGAAGAAAAACAACAAATACTGGATTGGTTAGCCCAGGAGATTAAAGCTGAGATCGAGTTAGCTGAGTCCTCTATGATCGTTAATACAACGATCACTTCGAGCAATGCCGCGATCGTAGAGCAGCAGCATTATGAGGGCAAGACGTACCAACTCGAAAAGCGGCGGTGCGGGAAGATTGAGTGTATTTGCATGAATGGAGAGATTTCAGAAGTGGGGCACGGACCCTATTGGTATGCCTATTGGAGAGAATCGGGAAGACTCAAGAATATATATGTCGGAAAACGAGCACCTTGGGGGACGACCAATCGCAAACGCCAATTGACGCAAGCCTCTAACTCCTAATTCTTCAACGAAACCGAAATCGGAAAGATAACGCGAGATTATTCGTTGCTTGTACCTTAAGATTTTCTTAATAATTGCGTGTTTTATATAAAAAATATTTCAGTATCTCTAACGTATTTTTAGTATCAAAACGTACTGGTGAACTATAACAGAAAGTAACGAATACTCAGTGCAGCGAAAATGGCAGAGCGTTTATTGTCAGAACGTCAAGGCACTTCAAAGTCTTTTGTCGAAGAAGTTCTAACAGGAATTGAATCTCGACATCAAAGAAAGCTAGATGCTTCATTGGAAGGTGCTTTCGTGATTACTGAGGCTGGGAGATATCTAGCAGTTAGTAGTTCTCTAGCCCGTTTATCAGGCTATTTCTCCTCCGAAGATATGATGTCAGAGGTCATTGGCATTGCTTCTCAGTATGCCAATCCCGATCGCTGGAAGGAGATTTCCTCGCAATTGTCGGTCTCTGGAGAAGCCGATGATTTAGAGTCTGAAATTCTGGCTAGTAACGGATCAATCCGGTGGATATCTGAGTCGTTTCGCAGTGTTCTAAATGAGCAAGGTCAGATTCAGTACTACGAAGGGATTCGTCGGGACATCACTGCTCGTAAACAGGCTGAATCTTTATTGGCTCAGCGCGATCGCTATCTCTCCGCCCTCACAGAAGTTCAACATTTACTGCTGGCTAACGAAAATTGTTACTACTCTTCAGCAATCACTCAACTCTTGGGTGAAGCTGCTCAGGCGAGTCGCTGCTACATCTTTATTAATGAGCAGGATCAAGATGGCAGAACCTATGGTCGTCAAACCGCAGAATGGTGTGCTGCAGGCATTACTAAGACATTCGACGATCCGTTCTGGCAGCGATTCTATTACGATTTGGTCACACCATCACTTTGGCAAAACCTGTCTCAGGGCAAACCCTATATGGAGTTAGTGGAGAACCTCGCAGAACCCGATCAGCAACTTCTGTATAGTTATCAGGTTCAGGCATATCTGATTTTGCCACTCATATCGAAGGGCAATTGCTGGGGATTCGTTGGATTTGTGAACTGCGTAGAGCCTGCCCTATGGAATCAGCCTGAAATCAATCTCCTTACCTCCGCTGCCTTTGCAATTTCGCTTGCTAAAGAGCGCTATGAGCAGAGACAGGCGCACTTAGAAGCTGCAACCGCGCTTAAAAAATCAGAAACGCGGCTGCGGTCAACGTTAGCAACGAAAGAAGCATTAATTCAGGCGATTCCTGACATGATGTTTCGTATTGATCGTCATGGCGTTCACGTCGATTTCTTTCCTGCAGTAGGGCAATCCCCGATCGTTCCACCAGATGAGCTTTTAGGGCGTACTCTCTCTGAGGTTTTACCAGAGAAGATAGCAGAAGGTTTAGTTCAATCGATTCAACAATGCTTGGAGACGCAGAAATTACAAACCTGCCGCTACTCGCTCTTTGTTGAAGATGTTTTACGATTTTATGAGGCGCGAATTGTTCCTTATTCCGATTCCGAAGTGCTATCGATCGTGCGAGAGCTTCAAGCGTTGGATGCTCAACACAGCTCACACTTCCCATCTTTAGTATCAGCCGCCACTCGTCGTCTGAGTCAAAACTTTGGGCGATTAAATGCTCACCTCAATCAAGTCGAAACTGATTTATGTGGGCTGCTTGAACTGGTCGATCTCTACCAGCAGGATTGTCCTGATCGTGATGAACTTGAAGAAGCCCTGCAAATTATTAATCCAAACGATATTTCAGCATCCTTACCCGATTTGCTTAGCGCCAAACGATTTGCCTGCAATGATATTCAAGCGACACTGCGGTTTTTGAATACCTGCACAGAATTAGAAAAGGAAGAACTAAGCCAGATCGACTTGAATGATTGTATTGACGCAGTGCTGATGCTGTTGCGGGATAGGTTGAATCAGCAATATGGCGACTTCAAGATTTACCTTTCTAAAGCGTATGGAAAACTTCCAGAAATTGAGTGCTATCCCAAGCAATTGAGCCAAGCTTTCTTGCAACTTTTGACGAATGCGATCGAGGCAGTTGCAGATCCAGCACGATCCACACCTCCCGTGATCATTTTATCAGGTGAAGTATTGCGCGATCGCGTTCGATTTTGCATTGCCGATAATGGAGATGGTATTGACCTTCAGGAGCAAACACGGCTATTTCAACCGTTTGTGTCCACCAAATCTAGGCATTTGGGGTTAGGGCTTGCTTTAAGTCATCAAATCATTGTCGATCGCCATCATGGAGCGTTGTATTTCGCACCAGCGACAGGCAAAGGAAGCCAAATTGTAGTTGAGCTTCCATGCTGTCACATGCGCGAATAGAAGTTTCCAATGTAGCAGATGAGAAATTTTCGTAGGTTGTTGATGCGGCTAAAAAGTCATCCTTGTTTGCTTTTTCTTTCCGTAATTTAGGCGGTTTTAGATGTTTAATTATGAGAAATAGAGGGAATTGTGGGTTGGAGTTAAATTCTCATGAAAGTCGTTGGAATTCACGGAATTGCCCATACGCATCTCACTGCTCCCCAAATTGAGGCAGAGTGGTTGCCAGCAATACAGGGAGGATTGGAAGAAGCGGGTTTTCCTCGCATAACGAAGGAGGATTTTACGATCGCTGCCTACGGAGCTTTATTTCGTCCTGCCGGAACTAGAGCAGGCAATCTTCCTAAACTACCTGCAGAGGATGTTACAGACGAGTGGGAAGAAATGTTGCTGCTTGAGTGGTGGCGGGAAGCGGCTCGGCTCTCGGAAGCAAACCGAGCTGAACTCGATCCACTGGGTGAGGACTCAACAATTCAAAGCCCAGAATTTGAAGGACGCGGCGGTTTTTCTGCGATCGTGCCTCGTGCGCTTAGACAGATAGCAAAATCAAAATTTTTTCAGGCGCTGGGTGGTGAGCGGGCGGTGCTATTTGCGCTGAAGCAAGTGCGGGAGTACCTACAGAATGTAGAGATGAAGGCAGCGATTCAGGCACGGGTCGTTGATAAAGTGACCCCAGAAACGAAAGTCATAATTGGGCACTCGCTGGGATCGGTGATCGCTTATGAATGCCTTTGCGCCCATTCTGAATGGAATGTGGAAGCGCTAGTGACGGTGGGATCTCCTTTGGGATCTCCGCTCGTCTTCAAGGCTTTGACTCCTTCTCCTCAAGGCGAAAAGGGAGTTTACCCCAAGGTTAAACATTGGTTTAATATTGCGGATCAGGGCGATGTTGTGGCGGTTAGAGAGAAGCTGGCTCCATACTTCGGTGCAGTGGTCGATCGCTTAGTTCACAACGGCTGGCAATCGCATTCGGCGGCTCGATACTTGAACGCTCAAGCAACGGGGGAGGCGATCGCAACAGGTCTATTTGATTCGTAATGTTTTATGAGCTTCTCTGATTCTGAACCACGCCGCTACTTAATCGCGATCGGCTCTCCAACTTGTGAGTACATGGGGCTTCCTAAGTTGGAGAATGTTGAACATGACCTTGAACAAGTGACGAATCTATTTCAAGCGCAAGGCTACGAGAGGGTTTTGTCTGAACAGATTCCTCTCGGTGCGATGGCAAATGACATCAAAACTGCTTTGAGCAGTTGGTTCGCGAGTTCCGAGCGTAAAACTTCTGATTGTGTCGCGATCTACTATGCAGGGCATGGGGATGAAGGCGGACGATTCGGAGATCATTACTTATTCACGCTTGAATCGCGGGAAAATAGTCTGGGTGAGAGAGCGATCGCGACTCGCTCATTGATCAATAGTTTCTTCCCAAACACCAGGAACTCTCCTCAAAATGTTCTACTGATTCTAGATGTTTGCTATGCCAATACGGGTATGCGACAAGCTGCTGAAACTTTGAGCAACCTCAAAGGTGTCAAGGCTGCGGGAAGTGGCTTTTGGATGATTGCTTCGTCTCGCTCTAATGACGAAGCTGGAGATGGTGCTTTTGTTGAAGCATTATCAACCGTGATGCAACCTGAGTATGAGGGGTTGCTGAATCAGGGAGAGTTCATTTCGATCGGCGCTCTAGTTGAAGCAGTTAATCAGCATTTGAGAACTCAGAAAGCTGTTAGTAACAGCGCAGAAGTGCAAGAGGAAGCTAGATTCATTGTCAATCCTCGATATACTGACCTACGGAAACTGCCGGCGGCTGAACGTTTAGTCTCTATTCTGAAGCAGATTGAGCCTGAGCAATGGACTGATGCCTACAAAGCTTGCTATGCAGAGTGGATTCATGGGATTGTGCCAACAACGGCCAAGTCATTGCTGTCTCGCCTGGTTAATTTGCCTGAAGGAATTGATCAACTTCTACCAAAATTTGTAGGGTTGCTGATTCAGGATGAGTCGATTTCACCTGAACTTCGTGAATCTATTCAAACATGGGCGAATCACAACCTTAAGTGCACTGAACTGGTGCAAACTCAGGATTCAGCGAAGTACTGTTTGATGGTGGGGGTGAACGAACACAAGCAGCAACGAGGTTCTTACACTATAGAGGCGTGTTTTGCCGAAGACCGCGACCCCAAGCATCAAAATGACCAGTGGCAGAAAACGAGATTGTCAATTTCGATCGGTGAAGATGCTGCGGTGAGTGCTGAACAAATTTTTCCAATCATTGCAGACATAGTGACAGATGTGGCTGACGATAAAGAGATTGCACTCAGTGATCTTGCAATTCATTGTTTTTTGCCGAAGAAGCTGCTACACCTGCCGATCGAAGAAAAGATTAAGATCAACATTTTTGGGGAAAAGCACAGCATTAGCGATGAATGCGAGATAGTGGTGGTGCGATCGACAGAACGGCGAAAAAAATCGGTGGCTCATGGCAACTGGAAGAAGCGATGGAGCAATTTTCAGCCAAACGCATTCGCTCAGGATGTTGTTATCTGCAAAAGAGGAGATCAAAGACAATTTGACGAAGCGTTGGAAGACTACACCAAAATCGGGTGCGTCTTCGATAGCGATGACCTTGAGCATCAAGAAACATTTCAAAAGATTTTGGTTAAAGGCATCCCGATCGCGATCTGGCTACGTCCAAACCACTCGATTTCTGAACCTTGCAGCACATTAGAGTCTGTTTTAAGCGGCTGTGTCGGAAACCTGCCGACAGCACTGACGGGAAGGCTATCCCAGTGTAGGCACATTAGCCCACATCTTGCCTTATTGTGGGACAATCCATATCGTCCCTTTCCCGACGATAATTGGACAGGTAGGAGCGCATAACGATGAGCAATCCAGCAAGCAATTCAGACTGGAAAATCTTCACCGGAACGGGAGAGGGAGATATCAATCGTCTGCCACCGCCACCGCCTTGGCGGAACTTTCGAGACGATGATAAGAGATTTGATGAGCGCCAGCGAGAGAAAGGGGAAACCTTTCGGGCACCGAAAGAAGCGATCGAGATGGTGAATGCAGGCCTTTATCTGCGTCGTCCGCTGCTAATTACGGGCAATCCTGGTACAGGGAAATCTTCACTGGCGTATGATGTGGCGCAAGAATTGAACCTGGGAGCAGTGCTGAAATGGGCAATTACGACTCGCACGACGCTGAAAGACGGGTTGTATAGTTACGATGCGATCGCACGATTACAAGACGCACAGCTACGACCGGAGGAAGCACGAGATTATTCAGAAATGATCGGGAATTACATTACCTTAAATGCTCTGGGAACCGCGTTCTTGCCGTCTAACCAACCGCGTGTGCTGCTAATCGATGAGATTGATAAAAGCGATATCGACTTGCCGAATGATCTGTTGAATCTGTTTGAAGATGGAGAATTTGCGATTCCGGAACTGCAACGCATTAAAACGCCAGAGGTTGAAGTTCGCACGAGCGATCGCACGGGAGCAGAGCAAGGTAAGGCAACGATTAAAAATGGCATTGTGCGCTGTCGGGCGTTCCCGCTTGTGATTATGACCAGTAACAATGAACGCGACTTTCCACCGCCCTTCTTACGTCGCTGCTTGCGACTAGAGATGCCGACACCAAAAACTGCCAAGGAGCTTAGTGAAATTGTGCAGCGGCACTTGGGATCTGAGGTGCTGCCACAGGTTGAGACGCTGATTCAGGAGTTTTTCGACTCCAGCAAGAAAGGTACCCTGGCAACGGATCAGTTATTGAATGCGATTTATTTGTTTACTCGCGAACAGACCCCCAGCGAAAAAGAGCGCGAAGATCTGAAAAAACGATTGCTTCAGTTCCTCAGTAGCAATGAGGGGATTTGATCGAGTATGCAACAGGATGCTTCTCCGGCGATCGCTCGTTTCATCTCTACTTTACAACAAAGTGGAGTGAAGCTTGATCTCAATGGCATCCCGTTTGATCTAAATGCAGAAGAAATTGCAAACCTGTTGTGGTTGACGCTCGAAATTAACAAAAATGGTTCTCCTGTTGCATCAGAGGGATTAGCGGAACAAAGTCGGTCTACGATCGCAAACCTTCCTGAGATCCTACCTGTTGTAGATCTCCCTGTCGGCGAGCGCGCATCCCTGCCCCCTGTGCCGCAAGTTCCCCTAGTGGCAGAACAACCCCAATCTGATAGCAAACCTACTCCTGCTCTACCCATCTCAGTTCCAGATACCCCGGCTCTGCCCCGAACGTTGGAGCTATCGAGATCGCTGCGTCCGCTGATGCGGAAGGCGAAATCACACTATGCTCAGATTTTGGATGAAGCGGCAACAGTGAGGCAGATTGCTGACGAAAAGATCTGGAGTCCGGTGATGCAACCTGCCCCGGAGCGATGGTTAGAGCTAGCGATCGTGGTTGAAGAAACCAATCTGTTGGAGATTTGGCAAAAGACGATCGTGGAGTTTCAAGTTTTGATGGAGCGACATGGGGCGTTTCGAGATGTGCGAACCTGGCAATTGGTGAATTCTTCAGAGGGAAAGATGCAACTGTTTCGGCGGAAAGCGGCAGTTGTCGATCGTACTCAGCCTCGTCATCCGAAAGAATTGCTAGATCCAACGGGTAGACGCTTGATCTTGTTTATCAGCGATTGTACGTCGATCGGGTGGAAGCTCGGTCGAGTGGGGGCACTACTCCAGGAATGGATGAGGCAAAATCCAGTGACAGTGCTGCAACTGCTACCTGAGCGGTTTTGGGAGCGAAGCACATTAGGACTGGGCGAGTTTGTCTGGTTAGGGGCAGAATCACCGGGGGGACGGAATGATCAGTTCACGATAGAGGGATTCTCAAAACTGCCAAAGCAGTCGATCCTGTTGCCGATCGTAACGCTTGATCCAAAAGCGTTGCTGCAATGGGCAAAGGTGATTGCTGGCAGTGGAGGATTCTTCACGGCAGGGGTGCTTTTGAGTACAGCGCAATTGGCTAACTATAGTCAAATTGAGGCAGAATCTGCGATTAGCGCGGAGCGCAACTCTGAAGGAACCGATCCATCAGAACCCGCGTTGCTAGTGCAGCGATTCCGGGAGACGGCTTCCCCGATCGCGCGACGGTTAGCGGAAATGATGGCAGCGGTTCCAGTAAGTCCATCGATTGTCCGGTTAATTCAGAGGAATCTTTTGCCTCAAGCGGGAACGGTGCATTTGGCGGAGGTGTTTTTGAGTGGGTTGTTGCGGCGGGTAGCTCCCGCTGAGAATGAGCCGCAGAGATTGCAGCCCCGCTATGAGTTTTGGGATGGAGTGCGACAACGGCTGCTCAGGGTCGTGCTGATTCCGGATACGGAACGGGTGATGGATCAGGTGGCAGATGATGTGTTGAAGCGACTGCCGGATGAAGTGCGGCAACAGTTGTCTGAAGATATTGAAAGGCGATTGGGTCGATCGATGCGGAGCTTTGAAGCGTTTTTGCTGCCGGAGTTGCTGGAAGATTTAGCGATAGATGAAAAGGCAAAGGCGGAGGTGCTGCCGTTTGCTGCGGTGACTCGTGAGGTGTTGCAAGGGTTGGGGGGAAAGTATGCGGATTGGGTAGAGGAGTTGACGCAATCACGAATACCAAACAGCGCTGAATCGGAAAACCGTCCTCTCGATGAAGCAGCACTCTATGATGCTTTGAATGCACAAATTGATTATTTTCAACGGGAAATTCTTGATTACTTTGTCCGACAGAATTATCAATTTGAGGCAGTTTTTCCGGGTCTTCGTCCTAAAGAGCTTTCGATACAACCCATGCCTGAAGAAATTTGTTTGGCTGAAGGTGAAGAACTTTCATTGACGATTGTTGAACGTAGACTTGTAGAAGTTTTGGAAGATCATGCATCTTTTGAATTAGAAGTCAGAATCAATTTTGCAGTAGAACTTAGCTATTTTGATGCTGATGAGTATCACCCAGAGTTTAATGAATCTCCAACCATTGAAGAAATAATTCCTGATCAAACAATTAATGCTGTAGCTGAAGTTGCTCTTTTATTCTCCGAAGATGACCACAGCGAGATTGAACCAGAGTTAATAGACTTGAGAGTGGAGCAACCTATACTTATCGATCTACGTGACGGGGCGACCTCTCACACAACTCCACCGTTGCTGGAGTTTGAGTTTGAAACAGGCGTGATTGATGAAACGCTTCAGCCGTTTGAATTTACGGTAGCGACGATCGAGGTTCAGACGAGAAGATTACGTAACCCGAAATTGGTGGTTCACCAAGAGCAAAGGCAGGCTTGGCAGTTTGTGGAAGCGTTGGGCGAGGTCGAACTGGAGATGGTGTCAATTCCAGGAGGTAGCTTTTTGATGGGATCGCCAGAGGATGAGTCAGACCGCTCCAATTCTGAAAGTCCACAGCATTCTGTCACCGTTGACTCGTTTTTTATCGGGAAACATCCAATTACTCAGGCACAATGGCGAATCGTGGCGGAGTTTGAGCAGGTGAACCGATCGCTTGATCCCGATCCTTCAGAGTTTAAGGGTGACGCTCGACCCGTTGAGAACGTTTCTTGGCATGATGCAGTGGAGTTTTGCGATCGCTTATCCCGGTTGACAGGCAAATCCTACCGCTTGCCAACAGAAGCTGAGTGGGAATACGCCTGTCGTGCATCTCCTGCTTTTTTGACTGAAATATCTGGGGTCGGAGATGCAGTAGGCAATGGAGATGATACACCATTCCATTTTGGAGAAACGATCACCCCTGAACTCGCAAATTATGATTGTAATTCTGTCTATAGTCAGGGCGTGAAGGGGCAATATCGAGAAGAAACGACACCTGTTGGCAATTTTGGGCTGTCTAACCACTTCGGCCTCTATGATATGCACGGGAATGTGCGGGAATGGTGTGCGGATTACTGGCATGACACCTACAACGGCGCACCGACCAACAGTGAACCTTGGTGTGAGTCAGATAGCCTTGAACGAATAACTCGTGTACTGCGCGGAGGATCTTGGCAAGATTTACCCCAGAATTGTCGATCTGCATCTCGTTATGCACTTTCAGCCGAACTTCGCAGTGACAGCAATGGGTTTCGGGTTGTCTGTTCAGTTGGAATTGAAGATTCTAACTCTCAACGGGTGGGTGTCGAGGCTTTATGTCGATCACTTTCAGATAAGTATGCGCGGGGTGAACTTCAGGGAATCGAACAAGTCGTTTCGGATGTCTTAAAGTCTCACTTAGAGAACCTTAACCTTAACCCAGAACCAGAATCTAGCTATAGCTATGAAGCAGAGTTAGTCGAGATCAGCGTGCTTCAAGGTGTATTCAAGGTGCTGGAGCCGCCGAATCAAGTCTTTAGACCTGGTGATTCTGACGCAGACGGAGTTGTGATTGAAGCTGAATTGATTGCCGAAGTGGATTTGGAATGTAACTTTTCCTTTACAACTTATGACTCAATCGACCGCGAAGACATTGTAATTGGAGTCAACGACACGACGATACAGGCAAGTTTAGAAGCTAACGTTTTAATTTCATTAATGGATGAATCTACTAGCGCCGAAGATGAGCTTGAGGTTGGCGAGATTGAGCTTGAGGTCACGAATTTAGATGAAATCGATTGGGGCTTTATTGAGCCAGATTGGGGTGACCCAAATGATGACTATGATTGGAACGAAGAGCACAATGATAGTTCCGCTGAGGACGAACCTGAAACAAGTGATGATGTCATTCACAGCGACGAGACGAACATTGATGAAGACAGCCCTTTCTAACAAAGTCTGCTAATGGAAATGTTTTACTAGACGACGATTAATGCAGCTGATTTCTTCAAACGTCTGAAATTCTGAGCTCAGAAAGTGCTTGTGAACGTCACTTCCGTACACTTTATCCTGTTGATGTTTATACTTTTTACAAATATTTTCTGAAGTAATCCCTTCAGCATTGGGAGGCTCATCTCGTGCATTGGGATACCTGGCGTTTAGCGCAATCGGTTTTTGAATCCTGGTCTTTTGTGCCTCCCCCGAAATCGATTAAGCTGAGAGCGGGATAGACAACAGAGCGGGGCGGCTCCTGGATCAACAACGCGACAACAGTTGTCGTTCTGCTCCGAGGACCCTGTAGCGCTTTGCCCTTTAGCCCTCTAGCGCTTTGCCCTTCTTCTCGCGCAAAGCGCGCTCAAAATTTTTTCGATTTTCAGACGCCACCAAAACCTCCACGTTATTGGCTCATCGCAAAAACTGCTCAGCCGTTAGGAGAAGATCTGGAAACAATCTGGACCGAATTCGATCCTGCCCTCGAAATACTTTGCCAGGAAGGTACTCTCCGTTCTCAAGCTGGTAAATAGTAATCGTGGGCTGCTTTGGAGATCCAATGAATCGAATGCCCCCGAACGCGGCATAGTCCACGATGATGTACTCTAAAATACCTAAATCCTCATATTCAGCGAGTTTTGTCAGGTAATCGTCTTTCCAATTGTTGCTAACAACCTCGATGATTCCGGGCGGTGGAACATAGGCAGCAGCAGAACTTGAGCTAGTTTTCATTCGCTGCCACTCTTCTTTTGCAAAGATTACGATGTCCGCTTTCCGGCTTTTTTCCTTTTCTCCAGGGGCAGTCTTGAGCCGCACCTGCTTGGATTGTCGTGACACATAAAGCAAGTCATTTTCCTGACAATGCGTTTCGAGGTAGGCACAGAGCCGCTCGATCAAATCTTCGTGATTGGCATTGGGTTCTGATAAGGGCACGGGAATTCCATCCAGTAGCTCAAACGCTCTGCCTGATCCATCGTCCCAGGCAAGAAACTCTTCAAAGGTCAGGGGTTGTGTCACGGTTGCATACATCGCCCTTGCTCCGTTGCTGACGGGTACTTGACTCAATGCTATCAAGTTGCAGGGCTTTGTCGATGAGTCCTTGCTTGTTTTCTTGCCGCTGAACTAATTCTCTCAGCATCGTCGCTTGTAGGGCGATTTCAGTGAGCGCCTCTCGTCTTGCGATCGCAGCTTGCCACTCTCGATGCCGAGAACTGCCCGGTCGCCCTAAAGAGGGGCTGGTTATTTTACCGTTCTCCTTTTCTGTAACCAGACGAACGTAGGTATAGGTTTTAGAGTTTTTGGTTTCGTTAGATTCTGTTAGCCAACACTTCGCTGGCGCAACTCGACCACTCGATCGAATTGCGTCTTCTAGTTGGTGAAGCCGGACCTGCTCTGATTCCAGGAAAGAACTAATCATAGTTTTCTGAGTGGTTCATACTTCTACCATATAGAAATTTTTCTGTATGGTCGATCTTTAAACCATGCGGAAAAGTTTTACCTTTTACCGGGATCTATCATTCCAAGTTCCCAGCAAAAGGGGGAACACGATCGTTCTGCGGCTTCGTTTAATTGTGTTGGCGGGTATTTCAAGGCGGTTTATCAAGGTTGAGTTTCAAGAAGTTTCTTCAAAACCTCGACCAATCTATGCACCAGCACTAAACCGTAATCTTGTCGATCTTGATTTACAATCGCAGCGATCGTGATTCTCGATCCAACCAAATTTGGAAAGTGGAAAGCGGCAACCGAGTAGCCTGGTCCTTCGCCCGTGTGCCCAGCAACCAATCCATAGGGTGACTCTAAATCAATGAATAATCCCAGCCCATAAGCTAACTTTTCAAATAGCGGGTACTTTCCCAGAATGTGAACAGGGTCAAGCATTTGTTCAATGAGGGCAGAGCTAAGAATCTTGTTTAGAAATAGAGCCTCGATCATCTTGGCGAGTTCTGGTGCTGTTGAGACGACAACCCCATGTGACACCCAACCTGGATGATAGAGAGAAGTCATATTTTGCAATTCAGGTCCGCCAAACAATGTTGTATACCCTGGTGCGAGAACAGCCACATCGTCAAGCGTTTTGGGAACGAAAGTTCGTTGCAAAGAAAGAGGACTGAAAATGACTTGATGCAGAAGTTGCTGCATCGAGAGTCCAGTGACTCTTTCAAGGATGCACTTTAAGACGACATAGCCAATATTGGAATACTGCCAACCTGTACCCGGTAGAAAGCGTAGATTTTGGGTGGCAAGTTTGAGAAAAGTTGCTTCTGACCAAGGAGCAGTGGGTGTTGCTTTGACCGCATTAGAATAGGTAGACATTCCACCATAATCTGGTAGCCCACTGGTATGGCTCAATACATGACGGAGTGTGATTGAAGTATCTAGGGGAAAATCAGGCAAATGCAGCTGTATGGAATCGTCGAGGTTGAGAACGCCTTTGCCAACCAGATCCAGAGATGCAGTTGCTAGGAGACTTTTCGTGACGCTGTAAACATAAAAGTTTGCATCCTTGGACAAGGGTTGAGTATGGTTCAGGTCTTGATAGCCAACGCCGATTTCAAGAAAGGTTTCCCCATTCAGTCTGACAGCAACAGCAGCACCGAGAGTTTGAGATTTGCTCAGAGATTGTTCGATGTCGGCTTTGAGTTCCCTGTAAAGAGTTTGATTCACGGTAAAATGTCCAGAACATAACTCAGTTCAGCTTTCATAATAAAGACTCGTAGTAGTAGTAGCAGAACAATCCCAATGCACCGGAACAAAGTTAAGCGATCGGATGAGTTGCAAAGGAGATCTGTGTTCGGTTAATTAGCAACAATCGACCGATTCGTCTCTGGAATCACGGTTTGGGAGTATTGCCCTTAGACACCTAAGCAAAACTTTCCGCATGATTGAATTTTGAACCATACGGAAAACTTGTTGGTCTGGACCGGAAGAGGTAGTGCGCTTCCAGGCTCTAATTCCGCAAGAATCTCGCCTGCCAGTGTTCCATCGAAAGACACTGCCCTATGCTACCGATTACGCGAAATTTCTTCTGTTGCGCGGTTGTGCGAATAAATTCGATTAGGGTGCTTTATCGTCAGCCACACGCTCTGCTACCACAGTCACTTCAGAAGGCGGAATCTTTGCTGCATCTCGCTTTTCTCCTTGATAAAGAGCAGTTCCAGTGTAATAAAACGCTTCTTTGGTTGGATCAGCAGACACACATCCATTCGCTCGGATGAAAATGTGCTCGCGTACTCCACCCGTGAAGCTAATCGTTCGATGAATCTTCACGTCCTTTATCGGATCAAACGAATTTGCCCAAACAGCAAAGTCCTTGTTTTTAGTGGAATCAACACAGCCTCCTTTTGCCTGACAGCCTTTCCATCCAATCAAATAAACTGGGGCAGGAGGTTGTTTAGATTGCACAGCTGCTTTCGTTGTTCTATCAGCAGAGTTAGCATCGGCAGCGCAGCTTAGTAAGGGCAAGCACATGCCTACTAGAAGTAACATTCTGGGTTCCATTGGATGTCTTGCTATTCGTTGTGATTGATGTTGTCAACCGTAGTTCGATCAGAGCAGCGATATTAGTGATAGTGCGCTCACTTCGCAATCTGTCTACCTTAATTTGATTGATTCACGTCTTGAAAGATCAGTCGATCGCCGACTTTAATTCCTAACGCTCGTATCCTTCCCGCAGGCAGTTCGAGAACTTGATTAACAGGAGTTTGCGAACTGTAGACCGGGCAAGGTTCTGTAGGGCAGGGAACAGCCGTGGCTGTCTGTCTGACCTCTCCATCTTTGAGAAACACGATGTCTAATGGAATCAGCGTGTTTTTCATCCAAAAACTGAGCCTCTCAGTTGTCTCGAATAAAAATAACATACCGCGATCGGAAGCAAGCTCTGTTCGATACATTAAGCCTCGCGATCGCTGCTCTGGCGTTTTTGCAACTTCAAGTGAAATTGTCTCTCGTCCGATCTGGACCTGCGCTGTTACTGGTAGTATCTGTGCTTCCTGCCTGGAGGTATTAGCAACCCGAATTAGAACGCCTGCAACGATCCCGGCTAATACAACTCGATTGGCACGTTGCAACCATCTTTTCCGATCGCTTGGCTTAACCAATGGTGAAATCGAAATTGCCATCTTCGTCAATTAAAATTTTTAGGGTCATTATGAAAAATCTTAACCCTAAAAAATTGAAGAAACCGTAAAGTTACGTAGAAAAACCCTGAAAATTGAAATAGGTCTGCTATATCTAGTTCTACATTCCTCCGTATACCGCCCCATTTATACGGAAAAAGTTTGGACTGAATGCCCCCCAGCCCTAAAAGCATCAGAAATTTTGACAGTCATTTGCACATCGCATCTAGACAATAACTATGACCTACCATCCCGGAAATATGGATTATCGGAATTCTCGTCCTGCAATGATTCCTGTTCGTCGAGCGTCCTGGATTACTGCTCTTCAGACCCGAACGCTGTCTGCGCTTTACCTGATTAGTGCTTGTGTCTGTTTGGGGTTTGGACAAGGGTTTCTCTCACTCATGTTTGCTTTTGCTTGGGTTTACAGCAATCCAACGGCGCTTTTAGCTGTGCAGAACCAATACCGTAGCTTGCTCTTACGATGGCGATTGAATCCCGTCATGGTAACAGGAGCAGTCTTTGGATTGTTGGGTGGAACTGTATTGGGGCTGTCCTGGGTTGATCCTGCTCATGCTCAGTTCTTCGGTCAGGCTGAAGCATTCCTCAATAGTTTTGAGGGAATCGATGCTGCAATCGTGACGATCGTGATGAATACAATTCGGGCGCTCTTTGTGATGTACTTGATTTTCGCCCTTGTTCAAGTGATTAACGCTGCTCGACAAGGTGAGGAATGGAAGGATCTTGCAAAAACTCCTTTCATCATCGTAATTATTGGAGTTTTAGGAGATGTCCTCGTGGGCGCAATCACGGGTGGTGCATAATTCTCAGAAAGACGATTGGTTACAATTACGGCTCCTGTTGAGACTTAGCAATCTTAAATCTGAATCCGCAGGAGTTGTGATTGTAATCCCAGTGATTATCTAATTTTTGTCTGCAAATGTCAGAACCTCAATTCCGGCAAATCAATCCATTGCTAGGTGCAAGGCCCAGTTTTGGTCCGATTCCAGCGGATCTTCTCTTACCCTGGAGCGCAATCGCACTCGTCGTTCTGATCCTTACAAAAGGTGTTGTCAACGTAGGATGGGAATGGACGATCGGCTTAACACTTTGGGGATGCGGAACGTGGTGGATTTTAACGGGTTCACGTCCCTACCGTTTCTTGTCCAAGTTTCTACCTGTTCCGAATCGCTGGAGTCGGGGGCACATCCGTTATCGTCCGATGCCACGGCGCTCTAGAAGAAATGACTACCTGGACATGAATTGAAGTTGCTCTGAAACTGTGAACAAAGCAATGATTCTCTCCATTACAAGTTGAATATTGAACATGAAAGTGCCGCGTAAGAAAAAAACTAGCAAGAGAACTGTCAACAAGATTGTTTCTGATTGCCCTACCCCTGCGCGATCTGTTGTTTTATTTGGTGTTGCTCGCAGGGGAAATCAACACGATCAGCTGAGGCATTAATTCATGCTTTAGCACAAGGTACACAGATCGAGTCTCGACTGACTCCAAATTCCCTAGCTAGGGAATCTTTTTCGAGCAAGCTGACCATTTTGATGCCACTAAGGTGTTCCATGAAATTGTTACGTAGGGAAAAACGGAAAAAGGTTGATAATGGCAAGGAAAAATTAACGCTACTGCCTTTTGAGAACGAGATTCCTTGTGAAGCGATCATCAAGTTCCAAATGCGCGGGCGAGCAACCGCTGCCTATCTGCTGCGTCAAGGTGGCGAAAAGAGTGAGAACTTTCAGTTTGTTTTTGGCTTCCAGACAAAAGGCATTCATGCCACATTGAAGCCGGAGCAGATTGATCCAATTTTCGATGCAATCGAGAACGGTCTTAAAGACTTACCGCCTGGTGAGAAATTTACAATTCACTTCGGCTCTTTCTCTAGTGACCATTCTCGTCAAAAGCATTTATCAGACCTGGCACTGAAAACCGAGAATCGACCGATTCAGTTTTTGCTGCTGGCTGAGAAGAAGCGGGTTAGTGAACTAACACAAGCGGGGTTGCGAAAACCTAAATTCTTACGATTCTATGTGTCTTACACCGTGAATGCAGAAACGGCAAAAGCAGGAGATTGGATCGAGAAAGCACTGGCAAAAGCAGAAGGGTACTGGAACAAATTTGCTGGAACTGAAGTTGCTATTCAACAGGCAAAGTACGAAGAAGTTCTCGATAAAGCGTTTACGGATGGTTTCATTCGTTGGGAACAGCTTCTAGCAACCAAAATGGGATTGCTAGTTGAACCGATGACAGAACACGAGTTGTGGGAAGCTTTATGGGAACGCTTCAACACTCAGAACTGTCCAAAGTTGCCTCAGCTAACCATTTTCAATGGTGAAGATATCGAGGAAGTAGCAGATTCTGACATTCATTTCACCAGTCATCTCTTTCCTGATGCCAACTGTGTTCCTTTTGCGGATCGTGCTTTCGTCTACGTCAAGGATCACTATGTAGCTCCTCTGGTCTTTATGGATAAACCGGGAGGCTGGGCAAACAAGAACGCGGAGTTGCGTTACCTGTGGGAAATTTTTGCACGAGATGCCATTACAGATACTGAGTGCATCTGCCAGTTAACTCGTGCCAACGAAGCCATCATCAAAGAAAACATGAGCCGAGTGACTCGTCAAACGATCGCGGCTCAGAATATGTCCGCGAAGAATGCGGCGATCGATGTAGGCGCAGCCGTTCGGCAACGTAAAGCGATCGCGGCTCAGGAAGCTTTGTACGAGGGGGCATTGCCGCTCAATGTGGCAGTCGTGTTTCTCGTGCATCGCAAAACGCCGGAGCAATTAGATTCTGCCTGCCGCTATTTGCAAAACTGCTTTCGTCGCCCTGCCTGGGTCGATCGCGAAATGGAATATGCCTGGAAGATCTGGTTACAGACACTTCCAACAACCTGGGAAAAATTGCTGGTGACTCCCTTCGATCGACGGCTAGTTTATCTAACTGGAGAAGCTCCAGGATTTATGAGCTTGGTGCAGCCTTGTCCCGTCGATAAGGCCGGTCTGGAGCTAATTGCCGATGAAGGTGGAGTCCCGATTCACCTCGATTTGTATCAACAGCATCGCAATATCGCTCTATTTGCGACCACTCGCGCTGGAAAATCCGTCATGGTGACTGGAATGCTGCTTCATGCTCTGGCACAAGGTATTCCCGTGATTGTGATGGATTTTCCTCCTTCTGATGCTGCCTCAACTTTCCGAGATTTTACAAACTATGTGGGTGGCTCATATTTCGATATCGGCAAGGAAGCCAATAACCTGCTAGAGCTACCAGATCTCTCCGCGTTCGATCCGAAAGAGCGCGAAGAGCGGATGGTTGATTACAAGGAATTCCTGGCTTCTGCATTAATGATCATGTGCTTTGGGTCTGGTGAAGCTCAAACCACTGCCGATCGAATGTTAAAGCAAGCCATGAGAGCCGTGCTAGTTCCAGCGATCGATGCCTTCTTCAATGAGCCAGAAATCGTTGATCGATACGCGGCGGCTCAAAACGCAGGCATGAATACGACGGAGTGGGAGAACACCCCCACATTGGTCGATTTCCTTGCTTTCTTTGAAGAGAAAGGCTTAAGCGATCTACCGACCCAGGTGCTTCATGACCAGCACACAACTCAAGCCGTCAACCAGATCAAACGACAGCTTCGATTTTGGATTTCATCGCGGGTTGGACGAGCGATCGCACGTCCTTCGACCTTTGATACTGAAGCTGCATTGCTCATATTCGCCCTGCGTGGATTAAGCGATGGTGATGACGCTTCGATTTTGGCTCTTGCTGCTTACTCAGCCGCACTGCGACGCACCTTATCCCATCAAGAAAGCATCTTCTTCATTGACGAGTTCTCCATCCTGCTAGAGTGGCAGGAAATTGGGCAACTCGTTGCACGATTAACGGCGAATGGTGCAAAAGCAGGGATTCGCGTCTTGCTGGCAGCACAAGACCCCAACACCTTGGCGAACTCCAAAGCTGGAGCAAAAATCATTCAAAATATTTCGACTCGCCTGATCGGTCGGATTCAACCTGTTGCACAACAGTCCTTCATCGACATTCTCAAAATAGAGCCAAGCATCATTGCTCGGAATGCTGGCAAGAACTTCTACCCAGCCAAAGAAGGAATGTATAGCCAATGGTTGTTAGACGAGCAAAGTACCTATACCTTTGTGCGCTACTACAGCCCTCCAATTCTCCTGGCAGTCGTTGCAAACAACCCGCATGAAACTGCGGCGCGTAAGGCGTTCATGGACTACTACCGTGATTCCTACAAGGGGTTGGTGGCATTTGCGGAAGAATTAGCGGCATCTCTGCGTGAAAGTCGTCCGATTCGATTACCCAACGGCGAGTCTCAGCCGAACCCTTCATCTCATTTAGCAAATGATGATTTTATTGCAGATGAAAGCGTTGATGGAATCGAGCATCTTGTTTCGGCTGGTTAAGGCTTCGGTAGCGATACCGGAGAAATCTCCATCTCAATTAAGGGATTCAAATTCTATGAAGCAAAACACAAAGCGAAAGCTGACTACTCTCGCACTGACCGTTTCATTACTGGCAATGTCGGGACAAGCTGCATTAGCAAGTCAACAACCACGCGGCGACCTTTTAGGATCGCTGTTGCAGCAGGTTCAAGACTTTCTGGGGCAGATTTCTGCCAAACCTCAAGAATTACTGGCATACCTGCAATCTCAGCTTGGCCTTGCTCAGAACGAGATTACTCGAATTGCTGGAGAGTTAGGAGTAATTGATCCCGACGAAGGCAAGCAAGCGATCGAGTCTCCTCAAACGCGAGGAAACAACGATATGCCGACTGTGGTGAAAAACCAGGGCACAACGGCGACGATCGTCAGTCGATCGGTTGCCCAAACTACTCTAAGTAAAGAAGGACAGCGCCAGAGCAAAGAAAATCTGGAGGGCATCATTCAAACCGCAGCAAATTCTCAATCTCTGGCTGAGGGTGCATTTGCTGTGACCAGTGCTGACTCTGAAGCGGCGCAAAATGCCCAACGCTCTGCCGAGGAATCAGCTCGTGCAGGGCAAGAGTCCGCGCAGAATGCGCAGGAAGTCGATCAGATTGGAAATCAGGCTCAATCTCGCACTTCGTCACAGGACATCCTCAAGCTGATTGCTCGTCAAAATGGTGGGCAGGGAACAATTCTGGCTCGCTTGTCTCAGCAGTTGGGTGCCAATTCTGGACAGCTTGGGATGCTCTCAACCCAGTTAGCTAACAACTCTGGACAAAATGCTAGTCTTGCACGGCTACAGGCTGCTCAGGTTCAAATTGCGGCGAATCAATCAAGTTCGCTCGAAACCTTGAAACAGCAGGGAGCCGCAAATGCTCTGACACTATCGGAGATGAACGAGCAGATTCGGGGGCAACGCCAGGCGGATTTGATCGCAAGGCAGGCTGAAGGAAACCAGTTGATGAAGATCAATGCTGCTGGATTCCGATTGATGAAGTAACACATCTCTGTTGACTTTTTACCCTTGCAGTTTGGGGCAAAGCAATCCTTTGTCCCAATTTCCTCAAAGCAGATACATACCATGATTCACAGTTGGATCGCTCAAATTCCAAATCTCTTCGATACAAACGATGGTGGGTTTAGTGCAAACGCTGGAGCTTCTGTTTCTGAGGCGGTTTCGACTGCACTAGAAACAGTTTGGCAACAGGCACTTACCGGAACGCTATACCAGACCATTAACAATGTTGGCGTTTTAATTGCAATCTTTTGTATTGGCTTCTGGTGCTTTAATTTGTACCGTCAAATGGAAGAAGGCGGATTACGTCCTGCTGCGACAGAACTCATTTTTCCTATTCTTGTCATTGTGATGCTGTCTAATGGTGGCGCTAATCTGAGCCAGTTCACCTTGGGCATGAAAAACTTAATCAACAATGTTAACCAGGACGTAATTCAAAGCGTTGGTGCGGGAGTTGATTTACAGCGATCGCTTTCCACACTGGCGAACTATTCATCTGCCCAAACGTTAATCTCAAAGCTCCGCGCACAGTGCGATGGCATTACGAATAACGAAAAACTTCAACAATGTCTTCAGGAGAATAGATTCATTGCCGAAGCTGCCCTGCAACGCTATCAGGCAAACAGCGAATCGAATGGCAATTTGTTTAGTGACCTACAGCGTAGTGTTCAAGAATTGTTTAGTGATCCAGCCGGAGCGTTAGGAAATGCAGCAGCAGCAGCTTTCCGAACCGCGCTTTCACCAATCATGATGGCGATCGAGGCAGTCATGGTTGCGTTTCAGGGTGCATTTCAATACGCGATCGAGGTCAGCATGATTTTGACGGCGCTCATGGGTCCGATCGCCGTGGGTGCTTCCTTTCTCCCAATTGGTGCAAAGCCGATCTATGCGTGGCTAACAGCTTTTTGGAGCTTAGGAATCTGCAAAATCTCCCTGAACGTGATCACGGGTCTGGTGGCAACGGCAGTGATTCAAGCAGGGACCATAAACGACACATTAGGCAACGCGATCGCGATCGGCTTATTATCGCCAATCCTTGCCTTAGGACTATCTGCCGGGGGTGGAATGGCAATTTTCAACGGTATTCTTGCCGCTGCTAGTTTTATTGCTTCTACAGGAGTCAATCTCGGCGTGAGCTTATACACAGCGCCGTCTATCCCTGCTCAGTCCTCGCCTCCCAGTAGCAAAACCCCAACGGCTTAATTTTCCGAAGCTTTGATGATGAGTGATAAGGAGACTTTACATGGTTGATATCACAGGGGCAAAGCCCAGCAAAATTACTCGATTACGAGCAGAGAAAGGCAGCAAAGATTTTGTCGCATTTGTCGCATTAGCCAGTCTTGCTGTTGGTAGTGTATCTCTACTGATTCAATTCCTACTGATGATCGGTTACTTCGGTATTCTAAATAAACCTGCTCCGACCCTGGTTCAGCTGTCTAACGGACAAGCGATCAAAGTCGGGATGATGGGCAATAAAGAGCGCTCCCCGGAAGTCGTTCAAAGATTTGTCACAGACTCGCTCATTCTATTGATGTCCTGGTCGAATAGTCTGCCACCTCAAGTTGATGCGAACGGTAATGCGTCACCAGCAATTGATCCAGGCATTAAGGTGAAAGTAGAACGAGGCGATAAACGCATCACCACATCAGCATTTCAAGCCAGTTTCACATTCTCTGAGAAGTTTCGGGATGAGCTTGTAAAACTTGTCGCTGAAATGACTCCAGATGATGTCTTTACCGGACAAATTACAACTGCCTTGATTTTTGAAGCTGTGACGGTCCCCGAACCAATTGGCGATAAGAAGGACGGGAAGTGGAAGGTTGCAGTTGTTGGAACGCTGGTTCAATCCACCGCGGGCACTGGAGAAACTGTTCGCATTCCATTCAACAAGGAAATCACAGTCAAAGCGGTCGATACACCTCCCTTGCCTGAAGGTGGCAAATTTGCGAGTCCGTTTGAATCAGCAATCCATACCATCCGCCAAGCAGGACTGGAAATTGTTGCGATGAAAGACCTTGAAGGTAGTTCTGGTTCTAGCAAATTGTCTCTTTCCGAGGAGTCTGACAACTCTCAAAAGAAACAGCGAAAGAACAAGAATCAAGAACAGGAATAGCAATCATGACTCAAACTAAAGGCGCAAAACTATCAACATCAGAACCATCGCTGGAGGAATTGGCAAATGTAATGGGATTAGAAATTTCTAAGAATGATCCAGTTGCACCAAAGCCAGATTCTGAGTTCATCACTTCTGAGGCGGATTTAGAGAACGATGACAACGATGATGAATTTGATGACGACGAGATCAATCCAGAAAAGAACCGCTCTAAAGTTAGTCTTCATAACAGCGGCTACGCGAAAGCTGCTCTAGTTGCAGGAGGAAGCTTACTGCTGATTGTAGGTGTGATGACATTTTACAGAGGAGTGATGCCGAAACAGGCTTCTCGTCCTAAGGATAAACCTCAGCAAGAGCAAGCTGCTGATCCAGCGAGAGCAGTTCTAGAAGCAACTCGACAATCTGAGTCTGAAGCGAAAGCGGAACTTGCTTTAGCAAAACAGCGGGATGCTTTTTCAGAGACAATGAAAGAGAAAGACGATAAGAAAAAAGCCAAGGAGCAGGGCAAGGAGTCCGATCGAGATGCGAAAAGGCCACCATCTAGGCTGACGGCAGTTCGTTCTAATAACTCTGGCTCTGTTCCTGTTGTGCGATCGCAGCCCATTGCTCGTCCTGAACCAATTGTCCAAGCGCCCATTCAGCGTCAGCCCACTATCGCTGCACCAGCAGTCATGGCACGATCGCTTCCTTCTCCGGGTGTCATTGCCGAGAAAACTCCAGTCGATCAAGCAATGGAGTGGCAACGTTTGTCAGTATTAGGGCGATTTGGCGTTGTTTCTCCTGGTTTTGGGGCAGCGACAACGGTAGCAACCGCAAATCTCTCTCGATCGAATGCGTCTGAAGCTACAGAACCCGCCTCAAATCCCCCGGCACAATCCTCTTCCCGCCGCTCGTCCAAACCCTCGGAATCTGAGACGCTCGTTGCCTCCGCACCTTCGAGTTCAGCGCCACCACTATCGCAATATTTTCAAGGAACCGATGTGCGGACGGTTTATGAGCAGGCTGGACTGAATACTCAAACGACACCGAGGAAGCCACTTAAAGCCTTGCTGGTCGGTAGTTCTGCAAAAGCGACAACAGTAACTCCAATCCTCTGGGCAGGCAAAGAGAATGTGCCAGGAGCAAGGTTCTTGATTCAATCTGATGAACCAATGCTCGACGGAAACAATCAGGTTGCTTTTCCTGTGGGAACACAGTTCGTTGTCACAACTAAAGCTGGTTCTTCTGGCTTTGGCTTGGTTGATCTCGACGTGATTGCAGTCATCATCAACGGTGCAGAGTTTGCTCCTCCACCTGGCGCGATCGCCATTCGCGATAATAATGGTGGCTTACTGGTCGGTGAAGATTACTTCAATCGGCGCGGACGAATTGCCAGAAATGATGCAACCGTCATCTTTGCAGGAGCATTAGGACAGATTGGCAAAGTGCTAAATGAGCCACGAAGCTCTACTTCGACTTCTGTTTCTGGTGGAGGAATTACTTCTATAACAAATAGTACGTCCCGGCAAAATCCCAACATATTCGGAGCCGTTTTGCAAGGAGGATTTGAAAGGCTGTCAGATATCCTCACTCAGCGTAACGAAGAAGCGATCGATCGAATTCTCAACGCTCCGCAGGTCTATCAGATTCCTTCGGGTCGTTCAGTTCGAGTGTTCGTGAACCAATCGATTACGTTTTAGGGGGCACGATATGAATCGTTTACTCATTGGCTGTCTGAGTGGAATTCTGATTGCTTCGGGCGCGATCGCGAATCCTGTCCACGCGATCGCATTTCGCCAGGTTTCTGCATCTGTCAGTCAGGGCATTGGAGGTGGTGCAGTCCCAACTTTAGATGTTTCACCGACTTGGGGTTTGACTCTCAGCTTTATTAAAACTGGGGAATTGATTCAGCAGGTTCGAGTCGGAGACCCATCGCGAGTCTTGGTAGATTTTGATAGTCCTCTTGTCCCTGTTATGCAATCAGAAAACACCCCAACGAATCAAGGACGAATCGCTAGCGGCGCTACGATCATTTATCTACGGCAACTCTCAGAACCCTTAGATTTAGGGTTGCGACTGCCGAAGGATGCTCGAAATACACAGCAAATTCCATTAACAGTGCTAACTGTCGATCGCACTAATCAACGAAGGCTGTATCAGTTCCAGTTGCTTTTGGGGCGCAAAACAGACTACAGCACAGTTGAAGTCGTTCCAGAGGCTCAATTGCCTCAAAGAACACCGTTAAAGGTGCGACCTGTTTCTACCACAGGTCGAGCTTCTGAAACATCCAAGCCGTTGACTCCTACGGTTAAGTCAGGAGACTTGGCACAGCGATTTGAGCAAGCTCTCGTTCAGGCTCAAGCACAGCAGCTAGTCGTTCCGAATACGCCTCTGGCAACGCGATTGCAAGAGATGTTGAAGTTGCTCAAGCAGGGAACATCGCTAGAGGCAGCAGCCCGACAAACGGGAGTGCCAATGCAGGTTGTGAATCAAATTTTCAACTAATTCCAGTTATCGTAATCGTGCTATGCGCTTAATCTCAGTGAGAAGACTAAGCTGCTTTGTGGTAGCTGTTTTCTTCGTTTTCCTCAATTTCATCATTCCATTACCAGCACAGGCAGCCTCAATTCCTTCATTTCCGGGAATGACAGGTTCGGTCATGGATGACCTTGCCAGAGTGCCTCAAATCCCGATCAAGGATTTCCCGAAAGTCACGCTAACCGAGGATATTCAGCAACAGCTTGCTGCGATCGGTGCGCCCTTACCGAGTGACTTCAAGGTAGGCGACGCGCTCAATCCACAGGATTTATTCAAGGTCGGCAACTTTGAGATGTTAGGTCTAGTGGATACTAGCTTGAGCGCGATCGCTAATTTGACGAATGTTGATCTCTCGCAATTGGCGATCAATCAAATTTCGGGATTTTTCTCTAATCTCACCCCAGAGAAGTTACTCAATGCTCAGGGGCTAAACCTGGCAGATATGAGATTTGCTGAGGTACCTTTACTCAAAGAATTGGCTCTGCAAACTATCTACGAAAAAATCAGAGACGGTAAGCTGTCAGAACTCACGGAACTTAGCACTTTACTCAGTGCTGACCGAATCAGCGGGTCGCTTCAGGAAATTACAAGTGGCATTTTTCAAAGCATTCTAGGACGTGATCAGGTCGGTCAAATTCTTGCAGGTGGACTACCCGATCTCAGTCAACTTCCAGAAGGCATCGAGCTTCCTCAAGGCTTACCGCTAGATGTGCCGCCGGAATTAGGGCAGTTGTTTGGAAATGCTACAGTCAAACAGATTAGTGATGCTTTACCCGATTTCGCTAAAACTGCGGTGATAGGCATTTCGCCGGAACGCCTGAGATTATTCAATGTTCCAGAATCCATTCCCGGAATCGACAAAATTGCAATTGGTCAGATTGCAGACGTTGAAAATCTTTCCCTCAGTAGTTTTGGAGACTTAAACATCGCGAATCTTTCGTTGAGTCAGATGCCTAGCCCGATGCGATTATTACCCGGAATCCGGACTGGAGTCGCGGACATTTCGCTAGGTACTCCTAACACGGGAGATCGCGAACAGCAACGAATTCGGATCGTCTCCGGTGGGATTACCAGCAGAAACATGGTGCAAAATGGCGCACGGTGCGAAGGTAATTCCTGTCCTCACTTTGAAATTGCAACTCCGAGCGACGCAGAATTTCACGGTGCAGCTTGGATAGATGCAAAGGGACAGCGCGTTCCCGATGGATTTGGGATTCTCTGCAAACCCTGGGGTTGTAAAGGACCGCCTGGAAACCACCCCTTCGGCTCTGCGGCACGAGTGCTGCTTACCAATATCAACCAAAGTACAGGAACAGCAGATGTGTCATTAAGCTTCGCGTTCTGTCGTCGAATTCCGTTTGTGGGTCGCTCCTGTACACCGTGGGTATTTCCGACTCCCTCCGGGATTCCCATTGGCAAAATCCGGGAGAAGTCTCTGATTGCATTTGTGCCTCCCGGTAAATATGTAGCTGGAGACGTTTCTGATGGGTTTATTCCTCCTCCTGACATTCCAGAGCTAGAACAGGTTGCCCTGGCTCCTCAGCCTCCAAGAAAGCCTGTCTCTCCCCCGGCTCGATGTGTTGATCAGGGAAGCTGCCCTTTGCTGAATCCGTTACCAGATCAAAGCTCGATCGGGGTCTACAGTCGATTTCGTCGTCGTCGCCCCAGACACAACGGGATTGATCATCAATCTAAAAACGCAGCGGCGGCAGGCAATGCGAATAGACCCACTGCGGGCGCGATCGTCGTTGCACCAGATGATGGAGTGGTTGAAGATGTTTGTGAAATGCCCTGCGGTGGTTACGGTAATTATGTCGAGCTAAGGCTACCAAAGCAGGGAGTTTGGACGGTTCACGCCCATCTTTATCAAATCAAAGTTCGTCCCAACCAGAAGGTGAAGCGAGGGGACATTATTGGCATCGAAGGCGGAACTGGCAGAAATATGTTGAGTTACGGCATCCATGAACATCTGGAAATTAAGACTGCTCCAGGCATGAATCGCGGTCAGGTCGATCCAGAACGATATCGCTGGGCATCGCCGAATCTACACAACCCACCCCAGCCCCAAGACTTATTTGGAGGTTAAGCACGATGAAACGCTTGTTGACCTATGTTCTAATTGCGATCGCAACGACTACTTTTCTGATTGTAGGAACTCCCTATCTGACAAATGCAACGCAACGGGCGACCGTTCCCGAAGTTTTGAAAGCCTGTCTTCCTCCGAGTCCATCCTGGCTGGGTCAATACGAATTTGACGTAGCGGGACGAGTTGATAATCCCAATCCACAGGTTACAGGCAAACGTCCGATGAAAGAGTTTTACCTGCTGGATGTGCTGTCTCCCTGGGAAGGCGAGGACAACGTACCTTGGCAAACTTTAATCGGGGTTGATACAAATGGTAAGTGCTTCGGCTATATCGGTCAGAATGCGATGAACGTTACGCTAACTGCCTATATGCCTATGGATTTGGCGAACGCGATCGCGTTTCAGAAATTCTCCCATCTGCTGATGCACCCGAACGGAAAAGCTTGGATTGAAGCTCTTCTGAAGGTTGAGACGATCAACGAAGATTCTAAGGTGCCAACCAGTCCGGAACCGACCTGGCTAGCACCAGAGGATGCTTGGGCATTGCAGAAGCTCGGCTATCAAATCCCATCCGAGGTGAGAATTTTAGAAACTCTCACGCCGTACCAGTTTGATTCCTAGCGATCGTCAGAATCTGGGGGTGGATGAACTCGATTGTCGCAGCCTACGTCAGACGCATCGATGTTCTGAAATCCACTCTCACTGGCTCTCCAAGCTCGAACGATTTGAGTCAACACTTTCACGCGGTAATCGGGATTGCTTTTAGCCAATGCAACGATCGAGGAATCGTACTGACCCTTGATGTAGCATCTTCTGCCAATCACCTCGTTGAGCCAGGGATTGAATGCAATCCTCATTCGTTGAACAATTCGTTGCCGAGGATTGCCGTTGCGATCGTAGCTATCAATCTTCTCCAGCACGATCGTTGCTCCGAACTTATCGTATCTAACCGAACCATTGAGTTGATCACTAATCGCCCACGAGCTATTCCCGTGCGGTAGTTCTACGGTCGATTGCACTGCGATCGCGCGGTTAGATAACAGTCCCAGAACCGCCAATATTCCAACTATCACAATTCCCTTCATTGCTTTGATTTATGCCTTCACTGGTTTCGATAAGAGTTTTATTAAGCCTCACAGCACTCCTTGCATCTTTTAGCATGATGCTTCCAGCCCATGCGTCAGGTCGTGATTTTGGATCTCTACCCGATATCAAGGTGCCGCGATGGGCAGAGTCCTACAAAAGACAGTACTGGAATCTTCCAACCTTGCTGATGCTTGCTGGCGGTGGTGCTGCGGCTTGGTGGCTCCTTCGCGAAAGCGATAAGAAAGGAAAACTAGCTACTGCAAGATGGTCTGGTCCCGTTGAGAAAAAGGCAGCGCGAAAAGTTGCCTTCAAGCAGATTAACGAGCGTCGGCGTGATGGGTTGACAACGTGGGTGAATGCTCCAACAATCACACCACTTCCGCAACCCATTCGGAAAAAAGGCAAAGTTGTCAAGCGGTTCAAAATCAAACTTCAACCCTCAACGCTTCTGATCCCAGACGGGCAGCGAGGAACAGCCGTTTGTGGTGCCCCTGGTAGCGGTAAAACCTTCTCGGTGATTGACCCGATGATTCGTTCAGTTATCGATCAAGGGTTTCCGCTGCTGGTGTATGACTTCAAATTTCCAGGTGGACAGGCGGAAGTTCACGCTGCTTATGCTCGTAAAAAAGGCTATGACGTAAGAATTTTCGCTCCAGGGTTTGAAGGGACAGAATCTTGCAACCTACTAGATTTTATGAAGTCCGCCGAAGACGCAGAAACCGCAGGTCAAATTGCGAAGGTTTTGAACAAAAACTTCAGTCTAAGCGGTGGAAAGGGAGGAGACGATCCGTTCTTCCAAATGTCTGGCGACCAACTCATTAAAGCAGTGCTGCAACTGGCGAAGAAGACAAATCATCCTGATTTTCTAATGTGCCAAAAGATTCTCAGCATTGACCCTTCGGAGCTAATTGATCGCGTAAAGGCGGCTGACCTTAGCCCCTGGATCAAGGTGAGTTGGGAGCAGTTTATGTCGATGAGACAATCCGAAAAAACTTCTGCTAGCGTTGCCGCAACTGCTTCTTTAATGTTCACGAACTTTGTTTCGCCAGATATTCTGCCTTGTCTGTGCGGTGAATCCACGATTCCTCTCGATCTAGATGGCAAGCAGATGCTTATTTTCGGAATGGACCAGAACAGGAGGGATATTATCGGTCCAATTCTCGCGACTGTTTTGCATATGATCGTGGTGCGGAACATTGCGAGAAAACGAGACACTCCATTCCCCGTATTTCTGGATGAGTTACCAACGATCGCGCTACCGTCCCTTGTGAACTGGCTCAACGAAAGCCGTTCCGCTGGATTTTGTGGGGTACTGGGCTATCAGAACATGACCCAGCTAGAAAAGGCATACGGCAAAGAGGTATCCCGCGCCATTCTATCGGGCTGCAACACTAAATTCGTCTTCAATCCCGGTGAGTACGAATCAGCCGAATACTTTTCAAAGTATTTAGGAGATGAAGAAGTACATTTCAAGCAAAAAAGCCGTTCAACAGGCAAGAGCGGCAATAGCCGGAGTACCTCTGACCAAGACAGAACTAAAAAAATCATTGCACCCGATGAAATCTTGAAGCTGCCATCAGGAAGCTGCATTTTTATCAATCCAGCCTACTCAAACAAAACCGAAGCGAACGTTCCGCTCAAATTGCGTATCGGGATCGGAAAGAGCGAAATGGAAAAACGAGCGATCGGAGAGCAAGGTTTTGAAAAGCTGATCAAACGACTGAAAAAGAAAACGAAGAAGCGAGGAATTACTGTGGATGACATTCGTGCTAGAGAAGCTGAATTGAACCGTATTATTCCAGCTCCACCAAAAGAAGGTGAGTCGAATCAAACAAACAGTAATCGAGTTGCAAGTACATTAGCTGAACTCATGCAAAGCGCAGCCGAGGAATTTGATGCGATCGATGAGTTTGAAACGGTTTAGGGGAAGCAGCAATGAGTGACTTATTTATCAATGAAGGAACTGCCAGTGCTGCTGAAAATAGCATCATTAGCATGGGGCAAACATCAGTCGAGCTACTGCAATTTCTGATTGCAGAGATGAAGCGAAGACAGGCAGAAGAAGCACTGCGACAGCAAGAAGCGCAACAACACCAAGAAGGGCAACCACAATCAGAGACAACTGAAAAAACAATCACGGAAACACCTGAGTTCTCAGCCGACGCGATCATAGCGGACTTGGAACGTAAAACTGTTGCAGCGACGGTAGTAAATGTTTTAGAGGAGTTTGGACAGGGCGATCGCTATCAAGCTGAAGGATTTACTATCAAAACGAGCTATGAGAACGCCCAACAAATCTATACTGTGCGGGACCGAGACTTTAATGAGATTCTACGGTTTGAGAAATTAGGCGAAGACATCCTTGGCATCGAGGACACTATGCCACCGGAACAAAAAGCCGAATTTCTCAAGGTTGGGGAGAATTTAGCTGAAAGCGGCGCAGAAGCGATTAACAATGACCTGACTTCTAAAACTCAATTAGATAAGTTGGGCGATCTTGCTCCTGCTGGCTCGAAAGCAGTTTTTGTCGCAAACGTTGTTCTCAACCAGACAGGACAAGAAACCTATCGCAGTCAAACCACTGAGGGGCAAGCAGACCGCTATAGCTTTAGCCGTAATGATAAGGGTGAAATCACGATTCACGACCACTATGAGGGTTATGACGTTCTCCAGGTACGTGACAAAAAAATCCTGCAAGCTCTATCTCAAGAGAATGCTCAGCATTTTGAGGCTCTGTACGAGAAGGTAAAAGATGCTGATCTCACACCTGGTCGTAAGCCAGATTTAACGGTTGAAGTTCCAGAACGTAATCGTTCTTCCCAATCTGAAACACAGCCATTTCAGTCGCATCAAACGACCTGCGATCGCACAGTCGAAGAGCGGACTGAAACCATCGATCGAGAAATCGAACTGGAAGCTCCACCTGAACCCCAACCTAAGCCGCCTGCTCCGACTCCAGCAGAACTCAGCGAGTGGTTGTTGGCATCTAAGGTTTTAGGGCGGGGAGATGCTCAAGTACAGCACATCAAAAAGCTGGGTCGTGAGGGAGCAGAAAGAACAGGTAAGGATTTCAAAGACCTGTACCGAGAGGCTGCAAACGAACCCCTGCCCATTGAACTTTCTTCTATCGATTACGAGCAAATGCAAAAAGATCTTCGACAGTTTCGAGACCTGGTAAAAGAACGCGGCGCTGCGGGTGTTGCTCAAATCTATCAAGTGCAAACTCAGTCAGAAAATCCCGTGAACATTAAGAACAATAGCCAGATCCAATTCAAATCTGAAACTGCTAGTGAAGCGCGATCAACGGTCAGAAAAATTGACCTGGAACGTTAGTTTAAATGCTGGAGCTTTAATGATGACCTTTTCCTTACAGAGTTACGCCGAACTCTTACGCTCTGATCTTAGCCGTCGATCGAAAGGAATTTTAAACGCTCGAACGATCGCTAGAGCCGCATTTGACGGAACGGCTGAAGAAGTTGCTGTTATGATGGTTGCCCATAATCTACTTCGCGATTTTGGCAGACTCAATCAGCAATCCGTTTGTTACACCGTGAGAATTCCAAAGCAAGCGGTGTACTTCCTCCATGCTTATGAAAACGAGTTAAACATCGATAGAGCGATCGCAACTTCCACAAATCGAAAGCAGCGATTGTTGAACGCGATTTACGTTCCCAACATTCGGACCTTACGAGTCAAATCGAGTCGTCTTACCGAACAAGATCTGAGAGTTTTTGCTGAACTGAATGCTCGATTCTTACTCTGGACGCATCAAGTAAAGTACCAATCTCGCATCCGCGCTGATAGCCTTGCTTTCCAAGAATCGGGTGTAATGACCCCTCTGTACCGAGGAGTGAGCTTTGCCAATGGATGATGAGTTGCGTCAACGCTTAATCGAAGCGTATACAACAACCTTCGTCGAAGGAGGTCAGTTTACTTCGATTATTGATGCTCGAAAGTATGCTTCAGAAATTGCAGGTCATTCAATTGAGTCAGGCACCCCAGAAGCCAAACTGGTTGAAGAAGCGATCGAGGCGGGATTAGTTCGAGCGGCACAGTTGATTCTGGCTAAAGCCGAAACAACTCATGCTGGTTTTGATCGGTTGGTTGATTTATATCAACGGCAACCTAACCTAGCAACTCGTTCTTCGACCAGCATTCGCCAGCAGGCATATAGTACGCCAATTCCCATCGCCTATCTTGCAGGCACCTTAGCTGGATTAACTCCTGAGAAAACGGTTTATGAGCCAACCGCAGGACATGGAGCTTTGATTTTAGAAGCTGCCCCCGATCGAGCGATTGTGAATGAAATTAATCCCGATCGCGCTACCGACCTGCGCCGACAAGGCTACACCGTCACTCAGCAAGATGCGACTGGATATTTGCCCAGAGAGCAAGTCGATGTCGTCATTATGAATCCCCCGTTTGGCGGTGTCAAAGATGCTGAAACAGATCAGAGTCAGGAATGGCGAGTGCGCGGAGGTTCTGCTACACAGCCCTATCGCACGACTCAGATCGATCACGCGATCGCGCTTCATGCTTTGCAAGCGATGAAAGATGACGGTCGAGCCGTCCTAATTTTGGGTGCGCCAATGTCGAATAAAGTCGGCAACGATCGCAAGGCTTCTAATACCTACAACAACGCGCAAAATCGAGCTTTTTTCAAAAGCCTCTATGACAACTACAACGTTACTCAGCATTTCTGTATTGCCGGAAATTTGTACGGCAAGCAAGGCACGAGCTTTCCGGTTGATGTCATCGTAATTGAAGGGCGCGGTAAATCTCAACGCCGCTTGCCTGCTGCGGATTTGCCAAAAATTTACACCACGTTTGAAGACCTGAAGGAGTTAATTCCCGATGTACCTCGAAGCCGATCACGCATGGCTACCCCTGACCCAAGATTCGACCGTTCGCCAGTTAACAGCAGTTTTGATCCACAGCGGGAACCCGCTTCAACGTCTGGAGGATTACATGAGTCTATTAATGCTGCGATTGGATTGGATGATGCAGCAGGACAGTCCTCAGACCGCTCGGACTCAGATGCAGCAAGCGGTGAATCAGGCACAGCTTTATCAGATCAATCTACCGCCGATCAACGCACCGAATCTGGAGTGGGCACAGGCACTCACGATGTACAACTTCGAGTTTCAAGAGCGGCTGATGTTTCTGCATCCAGCGGATTTAATCGAGGATCAGAACCTTCTGGAATTTCCGCTGGAAGTGATTTCCTCAACTCCGAAAGTCAAGAAATTGATTCGAGAAACAACGTTGAACGAGTGGCTAGAGCGAATGGTGGCGGTATGCAGTTAGGAGATGAGCAGATGGATTCTCAAGAGCAAGAAATTAAACAGGTTCCTTATACGCCTCGCAGTCAGGGCAACTCTGTAGAAACACTCGTTCCGGTCAATATGCAAACGGCTGTTTCTAACGCTTTGAAAAAGCTCGAAAGGCAGGTCGGTCAGATTGATCAGTATGTAACTGGGAAGCTGGGCGTGGAGGACACT
Organism: Cyanobacteria bacterium FACHB-63; assembly: GCA_014695255.1. Classification (GTDB taxonomy): domain Bacteria; phylum Cyanobacteriota; class Cyanobacteriia; order Leptolyngbyales; family Leptolyngbyaceae; genus Leptolyngbya. The sequence goes on along the minus strand of JACJNX010000126.1, from coordinate 31,174 downwards.
GACACACTCCATAGTCGATTCAGTGCTGAACAGGTCGATGCGCTAGGGCTTGCGATCGCGAATTTAGAAAAGAACGAATCCTTCATCATCGGCGATCAAACTGGAATCGGCAAAGGACGCTTTGTGGCAGGTGTGATCGAGTACGCCCGAAAGCAGGGACTCACGCCGATTTTTGTGACGCAAGATCCTAAACTCTACGGGGACATCATACGGGATTTGAGCGACATCGGCGTGAAAGACGTGAAGCCGTTGCCTACAAATAACGGACTCAACATTCCTCTACCAGATGGCACCAAGCTCAAAACGGCTGCGGCAGACAGTCATGCAAGGCTGATCAAGAGGCTAACTGCGACCGCTGACCTAGGTGAGTACGATGCGATCTTCACCACGTATTCTCAGATGCAAACGGTGAAGGGTAAAGACACCGATCGTCGTGACTTTCTCCGCACCTTTGCCCCCCGATCCATTTTGATCCTCGACGAAAGCCATAACGCTGGCGGAACTCCTAAGCAGTGGAAAGATAATTTTGCAGCCCCTGATCGCGCTGATTTTGTCCGAGAACTGGTTCGTCGCTCCGCAGGGGTCGTTTACTCTTCTGCTACCTATGCCAAGAATCCTTATGTCATGACACTTTACTCCGCTAAAACCGGAATGCGTCATGCCGTCGAAAACGAAGAAAATTTGGTGCCCATGATTCAATCGGGTGGCATTCCACTTCAGCAGATGCTAGCTGCCAAACTGAGTGAAGCAGGGCAGTACATTCGCCGGGAACGTTCCTACGAAGGCATTGAATTTGCTGCCAAGGTTGCGGCGGTTGATACCGAAATGGCAGAGAACCTGGCAGGCGTGATGAGCCGGATTATGGAGTTTGATCTCGCCAAAAAGGAATCCATTAAAGCTCTAGACGATCAACTCAAAGCGGATGCCAAGCGCCAGCTAAGAGATAACTCGACAGGTGGAGCCGGAGCAACAAGTACCAACTTCACGTCGATCATGCATAACGTTATCAATCAGACGCTCTTGGCAATGAAGGCAGAGGCAACCGTTCAGGAAGCCCTCAACTCTCTGCAACGCGGGGAAAAGCCTGTGATTACAGTGGCAAATACCATGGGATCGATTATTGGACGTGCCGCTGATGAGCAGGGATTGAAACCGGGCGATCCAATTGATCTAGACGTTGGAGATTTGTTGCGCCGCTATCTGGAGCGATCGCGGGAAGTGACGCTACAAGATTACGAAGGTAATAGCACCCGATACCGTTTAACCGATGAGGAATTAGAAGGCACAGCTCTGGATCTCTACGAGGAATGTGTTGAACTGATCGAGCATACCGACTGGAGCAGTGTTCCAATTTCCCCGATCGACTACATTCGCCACCGTCTTGATCGAGAAGGCTACCGCGTGAATGAAGTTACAGGGCGCGAAGACCGAATCGAGTACGCTCCGAATGGAGAACAGTTCTATCAAATTCGGACTAGCGGTGAAAAAGGAACGGCGGCTGCAATCAAGCACGTCAATGCTTTCAACGCGGGTGATTTAGATGTCATCATTTTGAATCGATCGGGTTCGACGGGAATTAGTCTCCACGCTTCGGAGAAGTTTTTAGATCAGCGTCCTCGGCGCATGATCATTGCTCAACCCGAACTCAACATCGATCAATTTATGCAGATGCTGGGGCGGATTCATCGCACTGGGCAGGTCGAGAAGCCGAGCTTTACGATTTTGATGGGTGATATTCCGGCTGAAAAACGTCCGGCTGCGGTATTGCTGAAAAAGATGGCAAGTCTCAATGCCAACACGACAGCAGCGCGAGAAAGTGGATTTAGTTTGGGAAATGTCACTGACTTTATGAATGAGTATGGCGATCAGGTGGTTCTAGAACTCATGGCAAATCGCCCGGATATTCATGCCAAGCTGGGCTACCCGATTCGAGGGTTAGGGGAAGAATCAGAAATTGATCATTTTGAAACCGATGGATTGGTCAACAAAGTTACGGGACGCATTCCCCTACTGCCTGTGGCTCAACAAGAAGAAATTTACAACCTGATCGAGCAAGAATATCGGGAACTGGTTGAGCGCGAAAAGGCGATGGGGCAAAGCATTCTAGAAGCCGAAACGCTTGACTTAGATGCTAAGACCCTGGCACGAATGGAGCTTGCTCCTGCTAAAACCAACATTGATAGTCCGTTTACGGCAGTAGTGTATTTAGAAGTCGTGGATGCAAAGGCTCAGCGGAAGCCAATGACGACATTAGAAGTCGTGAATGCGGTGCGCTCTGAGCTGGAATTAAGCCCGGTTGAGCAAGTTGAGCAGCATGACAAGATCGAGGTTTCTGAACTGGCAAAAACGAAATCAGCCGAAATGATTCAGGCATTGCGATCGCGGACATTTGAATATCGAGCAGAGCATCAATCTCGGCTCAATAAACAGTACGTGAAATTAGACGCTGAAGAGCAAATTAAAAAGCTGTCTGGAGCGATGGAGCGACTGGACGCAAAGCTCAATGATCAGTTCACTCATGTTTCTCGGATCATGAGAAACTTTCCAGTAGGGACACCGATCGCGCTAATGAGCGAGAATGATGGCGTTTTCTATGGAGTCGTCGAGAAATACGTCGATCGCTCTGGTGCAGGTGCAAATCCAACGTTGCCCTCCAATTGGAAAATGCAGGTTCAGGTGGCCGATTCTGCCTGTCAAATCGTTATTCCACTGTCACGGGTGAATACGGATCGCGTCAACAGTGTTCAGTTAGAAGCAAGAGAACAAACGAGAGCAGGCACCCAAATTTACGATTTGTTCGATCAACGGCAAACCCTTGGACGGGAGAAACGCCAAATATTTACCGGAAACGTGATCCGGGCGTTTGAGCAGTTTCCGAACGGGAAGTTAGTGAACTTCACTGACGCTAGGGGCAATGTTCGTCAAGGCTTACTAATGAAGCAGGGATTTGATATCGAAAAAGCCTTAGACGAGCGCCCTGTAAGAATGCCTACGATCGAAGATTGCCAGCAGTTCTTCGATACAACCAAAGCGAAATTGAAAACACAAGATGAAGTGCTTCAGGTCTGGAAAACCGGAGACGACGGCTTGATTATGGTGTCACCCAAGATGAAAGCAACGGGTGGACGCTACTATCTTGATGAAGAACTACTCGAAGCCGCGCAAACCGAATTTGTGTCGATCGGCGATCGTATGGAAATGCGCGTTGACTCAGAGCAGGCAACTCCCGTTCTCCAGTACCTCTATTCCAGCGGTAATCCGTTGTTTGCGTTTGAGAAGCGTGACCAAGCACGGGAAATGCTGGGCATCGAAATACCCAATCTTGAAACCGTGGAGGCAGCAACCGAAGCCCTATTAGATGAACTACCTCCCTACGTTGAAGAACTTGAATTAGTGGATCAGGTTGCAGTTGTGGCTCAACTTGAGTCGTTGCTGAACCGGAGCGATGTCTCCACTCAAGACATCGAAGTTGCAGCTTCAGAACTCGATGAGGTTCCTGTTCTGCCAATCGAGATTGAACTTGCGATTCGCAGTCTTGAAGCTGAACATCCGAGCCTTGAGTTCGAGGATGTGGCTGAAGAAATGTTTGCAATCATGGAGGAGGAAGGGGTTAGCTGGCAAGAAGCGATTCGCTTCGCGAAGCTCCGAAGGATTGCTCAAATTCGACAAGAACTCGAAACGAATGAAGAAATACAGGTGCAAACTCAGGCAGAAGCCCAGACAGAACGAAAAGCGTTACATCAAGAAGAGATAAAAGAAATCGGTCAGGCAACTCAGGAAGTTATCGGAGAAGTTGCCGAACTCGCCGCTCAATTGAAGGTGGTAGAACCAGTCCTCTTAAGTGAAAAACCGTTAGCCTCCAAAGTAGTTGCCTCAACAGAATCGACGGCACCTGAATTCTCAAAGGTGGTTGATCTCACTCAGCGAGAGTCGAGCGAGTATAGCCCGACTTTGCAGCAAATGCGGGATTGGTCGCTCGATGCTCGAATTCTGGGTCGGCCGAAAAAGTACGTAGATCGGATCAAGGAGTTATCTCAGGATATGTTGGATGGGACGGCGCAGGCGGCATTACCTGTAAAAGAGCGCGACCCAAATTTTGTTAATCCTGAGTTCCAATTATCCGAAGCGGCTCATCAAGCAATGCATCGGGATGCGGCTGAATCTGGATCGGTTCGCACCCCCACGCGATCGCAGCTCATCACCTGGTTCCAAGCAGCGCGAGAGCTAGGGCAAGATGGTCAGTTAAATCACATTAAACAATTGGGACAGGCACAACTGAAGGGGACAGAGCAGGAAGCTAAACCGTCAAACGAGCGTGATCCAGGCTTCTCTAATCCCAACTTCCAATTGGATCGAAAAGACTACATCGCGATGCAAAAAACGGTGGCTGAGTATCAGAAGAACATTAGTCGCGCTCAACAGCCTACCCGTTTCACAGCATCGCAAGGGCGCTAATTCAAATCTCATAAGAGTAAACAACCGGACTAAAAGGCAGGTATGACCAAATTGCTGATCGTAGAATCTCCGAACAAGATTAAGACTCTAAAATCTATCTTGGGCGCTGATTGGAACATTCAAGCTTCGCTAGGACACATTACTGAACTTGCTCACGATGGCGAAGATTCTTTGGGGTTCACGCTGCACTCAGATCGAATCGAGTGTCGCTATCAGCCTCGTGCCGATCGTGGGAAGAAAGTCATTGCCCAATTACGAGAAGCTGCCAAACGTGCAGAACTCGTTTATCTAGCAACCGACCCGGATCGTGAAGGTGAAGGCATCAGTTTTCATCTAATGCAGCAGCTACGCTTGAAGAAAGGGCAGTACAAGCGCGTCACGTACACCCAAATTACGGATGCTGCGGTTAAGGCTGCGATCGCGAATGCACGAGAGCTAGATTTTGCTCTAGTTGGAGCGCAGCAAGCGCGACAATGCCTTGATAAGTTGGTTGGGTACAAGGTGTCCCCAATTTTATGGCAGTCTAGTGGCGGCAAGAGTGCAGGGCGAGTTCAGTCACCAGCATTGCATCTAGTATGCGATCGAGAGCGGGCAATTCAGAACTTTAAACCGACCGACTACTGGAGTGTTTGGGTTGAATATGCGGAAGGGCTTCGAGCCTACTATTTGGGTAGACTGAATGACGCTCAAACCGAGGAGCGCGAGCGCGATGACCTGCAAACCGATGATGCGGCTGATCCTTCTCAAACTCAGCAGACTGAATCGAAGCGAGTTCTTTCTCAAGCTCAAGCTGATCGCTTAGTTCAAATTGCTCAATCTTATCCCCATCAGGTAATCGAGTTTGCTGGACGACAAACTAAAAAAAGTCCGCCTCCACCCCTGACGACAAGTTCGCTTCAACAGGCAGCGGGAGTTCGATACGGTTTTGGTGCTGAAAAAACAATGCAAATCGCGCAAACGTTGTTTGAAGGCGTGGATTTGCCCCAGGGACGAAAAGCGTTGATCACTTATCACCGCACCGATAGTGTTGCGCTTGCACCTGAATTTTGTGAAGCGGCGCAGCAATGGCTGACAAAGCACGATCCTCAAAACGTCCCAGCTAGAACTGTGAAGCATCGAGATAAGCCTGGAGCGCAAGGGGCACACGAAGCAATTCGTCCCACCTACCTTGAAATTACGCCGGAGTCGATTCAAAGTCATTTATCGTCGGAGCAATTCAAGCTTTATAACTTGATTTGGCGACGAGCGATCGCATCTCAATGCGCCCCGGCTCAATTACAAAAAACTCGTGCCGTCATCCGTTCTGCTGAATTGGTGTGGGAGGCACGAGGCAGTGTTGTTATTTTCCCAGGTTACACAAAATATTGGAATGATCTGGGGCAAGATGCCCAACTGCCTACGCTTCGACAGGGGCAGGTTCTCAGGCTTAAGCAAGCGGCTCATACGAAGAAACAAACTCAGCCACCCGCACGCTACAGCGAAGCCAAGCTGGTGCAAACGCTAGAGCGTTTGGGAATTGGTCGCCCCAGCACGTATGCCACGATCATGAGAATTCTCAAGGAGCGGGGCTATGTGCAGGTCAAGGGAAAAGTTCTGGTTCCGACCGAAGTTGGTCTTAAAACCGATGAAATCTTGGCGCAAATTCTGCCAAATTTAATCGACGCTGGACTGACTGCTGAAATGGAAGCGGCACTCGATGTGATCGCAGAAGGCAAACGAGATTGGCAACGTTATTTGATCGACTGGAACCAGGATGCTTTTCAGCCTGCGTTAGCTCGTGCCCGTCAGCGGTTAGGAGTTGCCGAGCGTCCAACTTCTGAAGCTGAAGTGGCAGGGAATTTAACTGAACATTCGTGTCCAGTTTGCGGAAACTTTTTGGAAGAGCATCAATATCAAAAAGACGGTGAAGTTAGGGTACTGCTACGTTGCTCTAGCCCTAAAAATCGCAGTAAATCTTGTAAAGATGTTATCTTTTTTAGAACAAAGCATGGGGCATGGTGGAACAAACAGATTGGAACGATCGGAGATACTTCAGTGGGGCGAGAAGATGAACTCTCAGATGTTTCTTGTCCAGATTGCTCAAAACCCCTGAGTAAAATTCCGAGTCAGAAAGTGACAGGCGGGTTCTTCCTAAAATGCAAACATGACTGCCCAGACGTTGTATTGTTCTGGAGCGATCGTGCGAATCAGTGGGAGCGACCCAAGCCAAAGTCTACTTCATCCGTACCTCCCTCATCTAAATCTTCTCGCCCCCGCAAGACAAGTAAGCCGAAATCACGGATCTAATGAAGAACATTGCATTGTTTTTAGGGTTAGGGGTAGCAGTCAGCATCCCCAGTTTTATGACGAGTTTTACCGCATTGTCGCTATCTTCTGCCCAATCTCAAGAGCCAAAATTAACCGAAGCCGCGTCAAGCCTGGTATTTCAATCTGCAATGGTGCCAGGAAAAGACAGTCTAGAACTTAAAAACGCGAGAGTGATTCGGAGAGCATTGGAAGTCCAAGCGCAACAATTACGGCAGTGGCAGGAAGAGCAGAGAATCGATCGCACCCAGCCTCGTCAATCATCCGCTTTGTCCACCCAGGAATTGCAATCTGAGAGTAGGGCGACGGAAGTGATTCAGTTAGGGATGGACCCGCTAGCGATCACTCATCCGTCTCCTTCACTAACGATACGAGTTGCGATCGGGCAAGGACTTCAGACGATCGTTGCGGGCGGCTCTACTCCGATCCAGATTCTTAATCCTGAACGACGGATAATTCAAGAAGTGCCTGCCTCTACAGCCGTCGTTTTCCAGGGGAGTCAAGGAATTCGCTGGAATGAGGTTAAAAGCACGGCTCCGATTTGGCTGCACCCTCAGAATGATGGCTTTGTGTTCATTGGCGATCGCTGGTATCGAGGAGGGGTTCTACTGGTTCCGCAGGGCAACTCAATTTTAGTCGTCAACTACGTGGATTTAGAGCAGTATCTTTACTCAGTTGTGGGCGCGGAAATGCCGTCTAGTTGGTCCAGTGAGGCATTAAAGGCGCAAGCGATCGCGGCTCGGTCTTATGCTGTGGTTCACCATCAACGCCCTGCAAATTCTTGGTACGATTTAACCAATAGCGAACGTCATCAAGTTTATGGCGGTCTCGATACAGAAACTTCTCAATCCCAAGCTAGTGTTGAAAGCACCCGTGGGCTTGTTCTGATGAAACATGGGCAGCTTTTTGAGGCGATGTACGCTGCGACAGATGCAATAGTGGCAAAATATCATGCAAGCTATCAGTCAATGAGCCAGACCGGGGCACAGCAAAAAGCAATAACGGGGTTTGACCATCTGCAAATTCTCGACAGCTATTACCGATCAGCTTATCTTGCACGTATAGTGCCGTAAGACCGAATTAGACGCTTGCTGTATTGGGTTGATTCTGGTAAATGAGGGAATTTGGACTTTAAGTTTCCTGTACCGTAGTGCTACAGTACAGGTTTTGCTAGAACCATCAAGCCATCTAAAAGCGTGAACTGTTTCAGTCCCGTTGCCGGAATTAAATGCGCTGATCGGCTTCTTGTTATATTGAGGGCGCGATCGTACTTCTTGTTTCAGTCCCATTGCCGGGATTAAATGCGCTGATCGTGAAAGTGATCCGATTCTTACCCAATTCATGAATGGTTTCAGTCCCGTTGCCGGGATTAAATGCGCTGATCGAAGGAAGGTGTGAAATATTTAAGAAGCCAGAAAATGGTTTCAGTCCCGTTGCCGGGATTAAATGCGCTGATCGTACGCTTTTTATGAAGCTGCAAGGGATTCCGTACGTTTCAGTCCCGTTGCCGGGATTAAATGCGCTGATCGTTCTAGCGGCTCACCCAAGAAGATTAAAGAAGTTCTATTGGTTTCAGTCCCGTTGCCGGGATTAAATGCGCTGATCGACCTTCGAGAATTTCGGGAAATGTTGCCATGATGTGTTTCAGTCCCGTTGCCGGGATTAAATGCGCTGATCGTTGCGATCACATTCCCGGCTGCCGGTGAAACTGCAGTTTCAGTCCCGTTGCCGGGATTAAATGCGCTGATCGCCGTGCCAAGAAGCCGCACTTTGCGGTTCGGTCCAATATGTTTCAGTCCCGTTGCCGGGATTAAATGCGCTGATCGGGCATGGCTCGAAGCAGTGAGAGCGCAGATCGAGGTTTCAGTCCCGTTGCCGGGATTAAATGCGCTGATCGTTCGAGACTTTACGCTCTGCCCGCGCCCGCATCGGGTTTCAGTCCCGTTGCCGGGATTAAATGCGCTGATCGTCGGAACGTAGTTCGATGACAAATTCCATTTAGTGTTTCAGTCCCGTTGCCGGGATTAAATGCGCTGATCGCAGAGATTGGTTTTCCTGGCACATGAATGCGCTGCCTGTTTCAGTCCCGTTGCCGGGATTAAATGCGCTGATCGCTGATAAACGAAAATCGCGGTAAGTTGTTGGAACTGTTTCAGTCCCGTTGCCGGGATTAAATGCGCTGATCGCTTTGAACTCAAACGCTGATTCGACGTAAGTTTGAAGTTTCAGTCCCGTTGCCGGGATTAAATGCGCTGATCGTCTGAGGGATATAAACTCAGAGCATTCCCATCGATGTTTCAGTCCCGTTGCCGGGATTAAATGCGCTGATCGTCAGCCATCTAGAACCCTCACTGAACAAGGGCTGTAGAACCAATTTTGGCAAAGGTCATCTGAAACATTGATCTCAGCCTTTATTCTACAGTGATGGCATCTTTTGAATTGCTAAAACTATTGATTTGTCTTGGTTCTAGCCATTTGGCAAACCTCCCAGGGTTTTCGACCTCGCTTCGGTTTGTCAAAATCTCGTTTAATCATAAATCGATCGACCCATCCTGTCGAGTCCTTACTCACGACTGAATCCCATAGCGATCGCGCATCCCTAAAATCTCCTGTTTCATTAACTCCCGCACACTCTCTGGCGCAACAACTTCACAATCTTGCCCGTATCGCAAAACCTCCCGAATCAACCAAAACGTACTCGACACATGTCGCACCACCCGCCGCACCTGCGGCAACTCCTCATGCCACTCGTTCACAATATCGATCGCGCGTTTACTCCGATACGCAAACGCCAGACCCCGAAACAAATGCAATTCCACTAAAATCATCGCCAATCCAGACGATCTCCACTGCCCATTTGCTCGACTAATCGCCGCATCTGTAATGCGATCGAGCCTTAGAGATCGATTATGCTGCAACTCTGCCAGTCCTTGTGCTTCTTCCGTCTCCTCACACCAACAATCGAGATACTGCCGATCCTCATGAGACCCGATCGCCGCATAACGAATCGTGAATTGCCAAACTCGCTCCGCCGCATCTTGATACGACAACTGAAACGGCTGCTGTTGCCGAATGTATCGCTCTAGCTGTAATCGCCAAGGCTGAACAGGTTTCGCAATAAATTGTTCTAACTCCTCCCTCAATGGAATCGTCAATTCACTGCGCTCGATCAGAAGTTGGGCGATCGCGACTGCATCTTCAATCTTGCCTGCATCGACTAAAGCCGAGCGCGCTTGGTTCAGAGCATTGATTCGCTCAATTTTCCAATCGTGATTCGGCGCGATCGTCAATTGGCGACGTGCGATCGCTTCTACCAGTTTGGAAATATTTGCGCGATCGCCCCAAGTCATTCCCAGTTCGAGCGCCAAACTTTCTAGCTCAGCTTTATCACGATCAGAAATCGATAACGTAATTGATTGACCTTTACGCCCCATAGTGATGTACGTACACTTTGAACTTGCACTTTTTTATTATGCCGATATGATAGACCTAATAGCAACTCGTTACGTACACTTCGATGAGTATCTACTCTGTTACACTCCAGTCAGTTTATTCTTGTCCTACGTTAGAAGCTTCAGAGGAAGTGCAGCTTCCGGATCGATGGGTACTGTCTTGGCATCAGGCAGAGACTCTAAAAGCACTACAAGATCCAGCGATTGATGTCGTTTTCAATACAGCAATGACAGGAGATGGAAAGAGTTTGGCAGCTTATTTGAGAGTTCTTCAAGGGGATTGTTGCGCGATCGGGTTATATCCCACTAACGAGCTTGCAAGAGATCAAGAAACTCAAATTAAAAATTACATTCAACAGTTCCAGCCAGAAAATGAACCGCGAGTTGTGAGGTTGAGCGGAGCAACATTAGAGAACTATGCAGAAAATGAAGACTTGCGGAAAAGTGCTGCGATCGCAACTCGAACTGAGCAAACAGAAGTTTTACTCACCAACCCGGATCTCTTTCATTACTTACATCGGGGTGCTTATCTCATGCCCGATGATAGTCCCGATAAACTGTGGGGACGGATTGATAAAGTCTTCGAGCTATTCATTTTTGATGAGTTTCATGTGTTTGCTGCGCCTCAGATTTCCAGCGTGATCAATACAATGCTATTGATCCAATCGACCAGTCGGCATAGAAAGTTTTTGTTCCTATCTGCAACACCAGATGAACAGTTAATTCAGCGCTTGAGAAAAGCAGGGTTTCGCTGCAAAGTCATTAACCCGATCGCAGAAAATAAGTATCAATTCCCTGTTTCAGTCGAGCAACAAGAGCAGCTTAAATCGGAAAATTGGCGACAAGTTGCACGACCGATTAGACTCAACTTTGTACCGTTGGAGTCTGCTGCAAAAGCCTCAGAAATATGGTTGAGAGATAATGCCGCATTGATTTTAGAACAGTTCCAGCAACATCCTGGAAGTAAAGGGGCAATTATTCTCAATTCGATCGCAGCAGTCAAACGACTGAAACCTTTCTTTCAAGAGCAACTTTTGCCCTATGGTTTAACAGTAAATGAGAATACGGGACTATCTGGAACAACAGAGCGAGAACAGTCTTTGTCTGCCGATCTTATTTTGGGAACCAGTACAATTGATGTCGGAGTTGACTTTAAGATCAACTTTCTCATTTTTGAATCGTCTGATGCAGGTAGTTTTATCCAGCGGCTTGGACGATTAGGGCGACACAATGGCTATCAACTGAACAATCGAACGATTCAGTTTAAGAACTTTACAGCTTACGCACTTGTTCCGAAGTTTTTTACAGAGCGACTGTTTGAGAGAGGGTCGCCTCCATTGATTCAAGGTGAACAGTACGATCGTCCTTTTCTCAATTCGACGGTTTTAGATGAGTATCGGACTATCAATGATTTTCGGGGTTACTACAAACGATGGGGAGCCTTTCAGTCACTTCATCTGGGTCGCAAATTAGGGCATAAAACGATTCGAGAACAGTATGCAAGTAGCTTAGAAATCTTTCAGGCGGCTTGTGAAAGTGTTTTTGATCGCTCCTTTAGAGAACTTGCTGGATTTGTCAGAGGTTGGGCGCAAGATTGGCAGAAGCTTTCGGGGAAGAAAGAAGGAAATCCAATTTATGAGGATGCTTGTAGTTTCAGGGGCTCTAGTCCACTACAGTGCGGGATCTATGATTTGACCGAAGAGAATGAAAGCGATCGCTTTAAAGCGTACGATCTCCCCGGAATTCTCAGCAATCTAGAAATTGAGATGATGAGTGAAGCAGCATTTCTGCGATCGCTCAATGAGACAGTTCAACGCACTCAGCACTCGATTCCGAAAGGTCGATTTTCTCACTGTTTAGCCTTTGTGAAACTTCATCGCTATCGAGAAGAGCGATCGAACTGGAAATTTACCTACTCAGGAGATCTCAGCACAAAGGCTTGGCAAATCCAAGTTCTCAAAGGAATCGAAGTCTGGCAACCGGATAACCCTTGGGCAGGCGAGATCAATAAACGGCTGAGAATAGAGGGCTTGGTTGCTTATGTGGTAAAGCGTCCTGTGGCTGATGTGCGATTTAGGCTAAAGCTGCCGATGCACTTTCAGATTTATCCGATTAGTGATTCGCGCAGCTTCCATGATGCGATCGCGCCTTATGCGATCGCGTTCGGACAAAGTGCATTACTACTCGACACCCTCGCCTATCAACTCAAAAGCAAAGGAGACGACCCGTGGATATTTTAAGGTTTCAGTCCCGTTGCCGGGATTTAGAAGAATCTGACGGAGATGAAACAGCTTACGCCATTAAGATCAGACGTATTTATTTCAATCCCGACAACGGGATTCAATTCCCTGTGTTTAACGCAAGGCTCCGCAGACACCTTGAAATTGTATCAAGTCTCGACATATTTAACGGTTAAATAAGTCTGGTCTTAAGAAATCTCTTGCCATCGGCTATCGATCACGCTAGATTTTGATCGACTAAAAAGAATAGTTCAAAAGAACTATTCTTTTTAGTCACATCCTTTACTGTGGAGAATTTTATGAATTTCAAGAAGACCAAGCTAGAGTTGTTGCACGAACTTCTCTCAGATACAACCTGGCACTGGGGCGATGAATTGGCTGTAAAGGTCGGACATCGTTTTGGAGCAACGATTAAACTAGCCAGAGACAAAGGCTACTTGATTGAAACGAATCGGGTAGGGCTGAAGAATCGTTACCGGATGTTGAAAACTTCGGTTCGTTAAAAACTTTAGGCTCTCTATAATTCTAAGAGAGCCTGCCTACGACTAGAGGAAAGTTCTCGAATAGCTTTCGGCATTAAGTACAGGCGTAAGTAATCTCAACCCCCTTCAATCTACTTCGGTAGCAAGGCTGGTTAAGTCACGATAAATCCTAGAACTAGAATGCAAATCACTCTAACTGCTTCCCTCTTTTTATACTCCGTCTGAAGAGAGCCAAAAAATGAATGAGCAAAATCTTCTGAAACGAATCACAGTTGATCGCAAAATTCTCAATGGCAAACCCGCTATTCGAGAGCGACTCACTGTTGAATACGCTTTAGAGTTAATTGCAGCAGGAGAGACATTTGAAAAAATGGTAGAAACCTATCCGTGGCTGGAACAGGAAGACATCCAAGCTTGTCTGCTTTATGCTCGTCAGTTAGTGCGTCAGGAACAAGCTAAACTTTCAAATCAGCCCCCACAAACTTTAGAGGAACTGATCGAATTCGTGCCGCAGATTCTTGAGCAAGTTCCCTATCTCAAATTATTAGTTCTCTTTGGCTCCAGAGCTAGAGGAGATCATGATGCAAACAGCGATTGGGATTTTGCTTTCTTATGCGATGAAGAACTCCGCAAACAATACGAAAAAGGAGGCTTCGACTTTCTTCGGATTTTGGGAGTTTTGCAGCAGATTTATAAGCTAGGTGATGACCAGATTGATGCGATCGAGATGAAAGAGTGTTCAGATGTGCTAGCACATAATATTGCAAAAGACGGACAGCTTCTTTATGAACTTGAACCAGGAGAGTTTGAGCGCTTTCAGCAGCAAAAACTTATGAGTAAAGAGCAACTTAAAATTTTTCGTCAACAGCAACGAGAATCGATTCGATCCACCTTGGAGAAACTTAGACGATGAAGGAATTCACTCCAGTTACGGTTGGCGAAAAACTAGAGGGGATCGGGAGGCGATTACAACGCCTCGATCGCTTTCAATCTCTAACGTTGGACGAATATCTGCAAGATGAGGACATACAGAGCATTATTGAACGTCTACTTGAACAGATTATTCAATCTGCTCTTGATATCAACCGAGCTTTCCTTAAGCGCGTTGCTGGAATCATTTCAGAAGGTGGAAAAGCTCCAAAAAATGCTGAAACATTCACCTTAGCTGGGCAGTATGGATTGATTTCTCCAGCATTAGGTAAACGTATGGAGAAATCAGGTGGATTTCGGAATGTACTAGCTCACTTATATGACGAAATCATTGCTGAAAAGGTATATGAAGCCCTGCAATATGCTTTGACTGATTATCCACAGTATGTTGCAGAAGTTGAAACCTACTTAAATTTACTAGAACAAGCAGATGACGAAGAAGATTCAGAATAAAGTTGAAGCTGAGCAGTTGTTGCCTGACCTAGAAGAGACGACAGCAGATTTAGATCAATCGGATGATTGGAGGGATGACTCTGAGTTAGAGGGTGAAAGCAGTTCTCGCACGATCGATCTCGAACAACGCGAATTACTCACTCTCAAACTCCTTCGAGAAGCAATCCAGGCGCAAAATCCGAATGATGCTGTGATGCAAGATTTTGCTGAATACGTTTTACCGAATCTATTGCGCATTGCGATCGGAGTTACAGCAAAAGGCGGTCAATTCTTTGAACAACTCGATCGACAACGCGAGGCAGAGGGGAAATCCAAGATTCGACGAGATAATGCAGGTGATCAATCGCTCAATACGCATTTGTTGAATGGATTATTTCCAGCAAATCTGATTGAGCAGCGCTTAGAAAAAATGGATACGACCATTCGACGAGTCGTGAAAGAGAGAGAACGGAGACTTGCGATCGCAGGTTTCATTCTGCACGATTTCGAGAAATTTCCAGATGTGCCTGATGACTGTCGCAAATTAGCGATCGCGCAACATCGGCAAATTATTGAGCAAAAAGTTCAGCAGCTAGGACTCGATCGATTCATTGATCCGAACAATGCTGAAACTTATCGAGATTACATTGATGATTTACTGTGTATTGCGTACAATGCGCAGCGACGATGGGATACAAATTGGAACTTTTCTGAGTATGGATTAGATCCGATTCTCAACGGTCAGAAGCTTTCAAGCCTTGCAAATCTAGCTTGTCTCGCAGATTCTTTGGCTTCGATCGTTAAACACCCACATGATGCTGAAAGCTCTAGACTCAAAGAGCTAATTCATACGCTCAGCGATGGCAAGCTGAAATTTACTTATCACAGCATTTCAGAAAATCGAGGTGCTTTAACAAACGTCGTAAACAATGCTTTAGTAGATGCACACACTCGCCTCAATACAGATGAATGTATCTATGAACCATTGCTGTACTTACCACCTGGAGTAATCTATCTCGCTATCAAAGATGCACCAGCGATCGATCCCAGCGATCTGCCTGATCGAGTCGTCAATAAAATCAAAGACCTTTGTACCGAGCAATTACGGCTTAGACAAACTGGATTTGGGCGAGCTGGTAAAGGGATGAAATATGCAGACTATTACACATTGTTCTGCAATGACCGGACTTTAATGCAAATCGCGCTAGATGCAACGTTGAGAATTCTGTCATCGACTAAAGCTTCAGTTGCTAAAAGTCGAAACGACAAACTACTAGAATTTCAGCAAAAAGGCGCATTATCAGCCGATTATGATTTCAGCTTTGGAGATGACATTCGCATTGATCAGATTGCAGAATTTGGGGATGTGGTCAGTCGTAAAATTTGGGGCGATCGGGTTGAGAAAATTACAACTGCTCGCAAGCAAAATAAGAAACTGCCTGAACTGCCTGAGTTGAATCTAACGCAGGATGTCGCTGAATCATTAGGATTAACAGAATACTTGCCACAGATCCGAGAGATTCAGAAAATTAATGAGACGCTTAAAGAGCAAAAAATCAAAGGGAGTACGGGCGGAATTCCTTACGAATGGTACTATCTTGCAGCAAAGTATCTAGAGCGTCATCCTGGAATTGAGAATGTTCGCGAACTCTGTGAACAGATCATTACTTGTATTGCTGATCGGATTGAACCGATTGTCAGTCAATATCAATTACAAGATGGTTGGGAAGATTTACGATCGTGGGTTCAGTCAGTTGTGATGCTCTCCCAAGCGACTCCGCCGACTTTGCAAGCCGATCAATTTCTCAAAGAGCTAGCAAACTACAATGCTGCAAAGAAAGTTGGACGAGGGAAGCAGTTGATTTGCTCAATCTCGCATTCCGCTTACACTGTGACTGAGCAAATGGAATCATCCGTTTTATTTACACCACAGGTTTATACCAATAAGCAAATGTTAGGAGGAGGAAACGCAAAGCGAAATATTTCTAGCATTGCTAGCTTAGAAATTATGCTGCGACAAATCTTGATGAATCAAACCCAAGCTGTCGGAAAACGATTTGAGGACGGGAAATACCGCTATCTCTATTTCTATCCAACTTATTACTTCACACCGGAAACAAATCGTTTTCTGCAGAAGGCATATACCAGCATTGCCCAGACGCGCTTCGATACGACCTTACGAAATCATTTCATTTCTAAATCTTTAGAAGCTGACTTTGGGCGAGAACGCTATCAATCGATCGATGCGTTTCTAATGAATGAAGAGAAGGAGAATCGGGTCTTCAAGCTGTCTTACCCCGAAGATCAACCTTTAACCTTCTACTTCATGGCGTTGCCTCCTGGAAAAGATCCCAATGACACAGAATCCTGGGTAATGCCTGCCTGGTTAGGCTTTGCATTTCCAATGATTTTGGATGTCAAAACCGTTGTTTCTGAATCACCAATTCCACCCTTTACAGATGGTGCAGAGTTTGAAGAAAGCGTCTTTTTAGATAGTGCGCCGCAAGCCATTCGAGTTTTAGTCAAGCGAGATCGCTTTCGATTAGATTCGATTCTAGAAGGCTGGAACGATGCGGATGGAACTCACTATCCTGCACCCCTGAATGTTCTGACTGCAGCGTATGCAATTCACCTAGAAGTTAACGCCAAACAAGGAAAGGGCGGCTATGATGCGGACTGGGGAAAATTGACAGAGCTTGCCAAAGATTTTGAAACGAGTCCCCTTTATGTTTTTAACTATCTCAACCGATGGATACGCAAACAGAAAACCGACACTGCCCGAATCGAGAAAATTCGTCTCTATGCTCACCATTTCTATCCTTGCTTCGATCCTTATGTCGAATTTGATCCAACAGCCGATCGAGTAAAGCTAATTTCACCAGAAAAATCGCCCATGAATCACCCTCAAAAGTTAACTGATTTGTACCGAAAATTCTATCGGGCAAACAGGCGCTATAACCCCAAAGCAAATGCTGTTCTAAAACCGATCGATGTAGCAGCAGAAGTACTTCTCAAAGCCGATTCAATTGTCTTTGATGATGAAACTTTAATCGCTGTTGTTGCATCAGAAGTCTTCAAGCTAATGGATCGCGTCCGAGCTTCACGCGCCGAAGGTTTTAATCAAATCTTCGATCGAGAAGAAGAACGACAAGCCATTCTAGATTTTGCTCAATATTTTGTTGTTGATGTTTTTCAAAAAGCTTTTGCCAGCGATCGCGCTCGACTCGCAGGACGACAACTGAACCTGCTTCGAGATACTTGCGAGTTTCTCTATCGCTTAGAGCAAGACAAAGAAAATCGCGAACTGAAAGCGAAAGGCGAAGCGCCAGAAGACGAAGATGCAGTTGTTGAGAACTAACAGGAGAAAAAAATGTCACTACTGAAAACAATCGATTCTAAATTCTTCCATGCTGAAATTCCCTATAAACCGATGGGAAAGTATGCACATTTTCTAACCATTCGAGTGACTGAATCTTATCCATTGTTCCAAACGGATGGAGAACTGAACAAAGCGCGAGTACGATCAGGAATCTCAGATGCAACACCGATCAGTCGATTGACGATGTTTAAGCGCAAGCAATCTACACCAGAACGCTTAGTCGGGCGCGAACTGCTTCGCAGCTACGGCTTGATGACAGCGGAAGACTGCGAGTATAATGTCAAATTCGCGATGGACAATCCAGATTGTATTATTTACGGATTTGCGATCGGGGACTCTGGTTCAGAAAAATCGAAAGTCGTCGTCGATACTGCATTTTCAATCACCGCATTCGATGGATCGCATGAAACTTTCACATTGAATGCTCCTTTTGAGAATGGCACAATGGCATCAAAAGGCGAAGCAGGTTCAAAACCTGGAGAAGTAACAAGCCGGATCAATCAGCAAGACCATATTCGCCCTCAAGTCTTCTTTCCAAGCATTGTCACCCTGAAAGATCCAACCGAAGCAAGCTTTCTCTACGTGTTCAACAACATTTTGAGAACTCGTCACTATGGCGCACAAACGACTCGAACCGGAAGGCTCAGAAACGAATTGATTGGCGTTGTATTTGCAGATGGAGAAACTACAAGCAATCTGCGCTGGACGCAAGCAATCTATGATCAGATGCAAGCAAAAAACACGTTAAACTCGACTGATCCATTGAATGAAGATGAAGTACTAGAGACTGCGATCGCGACCATTCAAACTCTGATGTCAGAGGAATTCATTGTGCATACTGACTTGATTGGCTCTGATTTTGAGGCATTACTGGCGGAAGTTAAACAGCTTACAGGTCAAGAATCAGGAATGCGATCTCTTTTGCAACAAGCTGATGCTGAAGCAAAAGCCTATGCACAGAAACACATCAGCAAGAAATCCACTGCAAAAGCAAAGTAATTCCCAATGCCTACTTTCTACCGATGCACGCTAGAACTGCATGACAGTCTGTATTTTGCAACCCGTGAGATCGGGCGACTCTACGAGACAGAACCAGTGCTGCATAACTACGCGCTTGCCTATGCTCTAGGTTTAGTGGATAGCTTGCAGCATAGTACTGTCGTTGCTGAGAAACATGCTTACTGTTATTTTTGTCCTGAACAAGTGCCGAAATATAAAGAGCATCTTACTCCACTCAATACTCAAGCTATCTATGTGACTCCTGCAAGAGCCATTTCTCACACGACGATCTTGAGTACTTGGAAGTATGCGGACAATCGCTATCATGTAGAGATGCAGCCGACAGAGCGCAATATCCCAAGTTTTGGAAGAACAAAGGAGATTGTACCAGAAAGCCGATTTGAGTTTTTCATCATTTCAGGGCGATCGCTTAAACTGCCTAGATGGATTCGCTTGGGTAAATGGGCCAGTAAAGCGGAAGTGGTGACTGAAATTTTGACAAAACCTAAGCATCATCAATCGGCAGAGTTCACGATTCCTTATCTTCTCAATCCGTTAGATGTGATGTTTACTAATCAGGTCTTAAGTTACGACACTGTAAATATGCCTCCTGTGAGCTTAATTCGCAATGTCCGAATGCGTGGAGAATTCTACACGTTTGAGAATTCTTCTTTGAAGATTCCGGCTCAGATGCACTATCACTTTGGGTAAGCCATGCCGCATAGCTTAGTTCTGAATTTACAACCTCAATCACCAATTCCAGCAAGCCATTTAAGCGGGCGGCATCTTCATGCATTATTTTTAGATTTGGTGCGATCGCAAAATCCAACCCTCAGCGAAACCTTGCACAAGCAACCCTCTGAGAAGTCTTTTACGCTCAGTTCTTTGCAAACGAGATCGCACCATTCAATTTTGCAATATCAGCATGAAAGAGCGATCTCAGTGCCCTGCTGGTGGCGCATTTCTCTGTTAGATGATGCTCTGTTTAGCAAATTAGCACATCTGTGGTTGAATCTCAGTCCCAGGCAACCTTGGCATTTGGGAGCCGCAGAACTCACAGTCACTAGCATTCTGGGAACGGCGCAACCGAACCAGCCTTGGGCAGGATTTAGTTCGTATGCTCAACTGTATGAGCAGGCCTCGGATCGCGGTCGACAAATTAAACTTCAGTTCTGTAC
Source organism: Cyanobacteria bacterium FACHB-63 (assembly GCA_014695255.1). Lineage (GTDB taxonomy): Bacteria > Cyanobacteriota > Cyanobacteriia > Leptolyngbyales > Leptolyngbyaceae > Leptolyngbya. The sequence goes on along the minus strand of JACJNX010000126.1, from coordinate 11,323 downwards.
TCCAACTACCTTTCGCCAGACTCAGTACGATAGTGCTCTACCGACGAAAGAGTTGGTTTTTCAGAGTCTGTTGCGACGATGGAATCAGTATAGTGGAATTCCATTTTCTGAAGCAGTGATTGAGCCACTTTATCCCAGTTACTTTGACATTCGGACTGAGATAGTGATGGACAGTCGGAGTAAGTTGATTGGCTGTGTGGGTGAGGTGACATTCAAAATTTTAGGCGAGGTAGATGTGGAGACAATTCGGCAGATTAATGCATTGGCGGATTTTGCGATGTATGCCGGAGTGGGACGGAAGACACCGATGGGAATGGGAATGGTAAGGCGAAAGTAAGTGATGAACCCTGAAAATTATTTGCCTCTCTCGTATTTGAATGCTTGGGAGTACTGTTCGCGGCGGTTTTACTTTGAATATGTGCTGGGGGAGATGGTTGAGAATGAGCATATTGTTCTCGGCACTCATCTGCATCGCAATATCAATGAGGCGGGAGTGATGCAGGAGGGCGATACTATCATTCACCAGCAGCAGTGGGTGTGGTCGGATCGCTTACAAGTTTCAGGTGTGATCGATGCGGTAGAGGAACGCGAGTACGACGCAAGTTCCCCTTTAGGTAATCGACAAATCATTCCTTTGGAGTACAAGAAAGGCAAAATGGGGCGGCACTTGAGCGATCATTTCCAGCTTTGTGCGGCTGCATTGTGTCTGGAGGAGCGGACTGGAAAAGCGATCGCGTATGGAGAGATTTTTTATCATGCGAATCGAAGACGGCAACGGGTGGAGTTCTCACCTCAGTTACGACAGATGACGGAAGCTGCAATTCGGGCAGCCCAGATGGCTGAAACTGGCCCAATGCCACCGCCGATCGACCATAAAACAAAGTGTCAGGCGTGCAGTTTACAGAACATTTGTTTACCGATGGAAGTCAAACAATTAAGGAGTTAGCATGTCAGTTCTGTATGTAACTCAGCCGGATGCGATTTTGAACAAGTCGTATGAGGCGTTTATTGTCAAATTGAAGCAGGCGGATGGGTCCTGGAAGAAGCAAACTATTCCGGCTCAGACGGTAGAGCAAGTCGTATTGATGGGCAATCCGCAAATGACGGGCGATGCTTTGATGTATGCACTAGAACTAGGGATGCCTGTGCATTATCTGTCTGGATTTGGCAAGCACTTGGGATCGGCGTTGCCTGCTTACTCGCGCAATGGGCAGCTTCGATTGGCGCAGTATCGGCGGTATGAGGATCAGGCGCAGAAGTTGGAATTGGTGAAAGCGATCGTCACGACTAAGATCCACAATCAAGCGACGGTATTGTATCGACATGGAGTGAAAGAGCATCCGTTAAAGCAGCGAAAAGCGAGTGTGGCTTCTCAAAAGACGATCGATCAAGTGCGGGGGATGGAAGGGTTGGCGGCGCGGGAGTATTTTGGCTATTGGTCGCAGATGTTGAAGGGGAGCTGGCAGTTTTCAGGGCGAAATCGTCGTCCGCCGACTGATCCAGTCAATGCGTTACTGAGTTTTGCTTATGGATTGTTGCGATCGCAGGTGACAGCGGCGGTGCATTTGGCAGGGCTTGATCCGTATATTGGCTATTTGCATGAGGTGACACGGGGGCAGCCTGCGTTGGTGCTGGATTTGATGGAGGAGTTTCGCGCTTTGATTGCGGACAATGTGGTTTTGACGGTACTCAATAATCGGGAGATTCAGCAGAAGGATTTTGCGGAAAGTTTAGGGGCGTATCGCTTGTCGGATTCGGGCAGAAAAGCTTTTTTGCAGGGATTTGAGCGGAAGTTGAGTGATGAGTTTACGCATCCGGTGTTTGAGTATCGCTGTAGTTATCGGAAAGCGATCGGACTTCAGGCAAGGTTGTTAGCTCGGCATTTGCAGGAGGATGTGCCTTACAAGCCGTTAGCGGTGCGATAGATGACGACGCTGTTTTATTTGATCATTTATGATTTGCCGGATAGTAAGGCGGCGAATAAGCGACGGACTCGGTTGCATAAGTTGTTGTCGGGATATGGGACTTGGACGCAGTACAGTGTGTTTGAGTGTTTTTTGACAGCGGTGCAGTTTGCGAAGCTTCAGGTACAGATTGAGCAGTTGATCAAGTCGGAAGAGGATGCGGTGCGGGTTTATGTGTTGGATGCGGGAGCGGTGAAAAGAACGATCGTTTATGGGTCGGAGAAACCGCGCCAAGTTTCGGCAATCGTTCTATAATGGCAACAGATTTTGGCAAACTGAAGCGGGGTCGAAAACCCTGGGAGGTTTGCCAAATGGCTAGAACCAAGACAAATCAATAGTTTTAGCAATTCAAAAGAATGCCATCACTGTAGAATAAAGGCTGAGATCAATGTTTCAGATGACCTTTGCCAAAATTGGTTCTACAGCCCTTGTTCAGTAAGGGTTCCAGATTGCAGGGGCTCAAACCCTCTAATCCCGGCAACGGGACTGAAACAATATTTCCCGCGATCGCTAACAGCCGACGAACAGGCTCAAACCCTCTAATCCCGGCAACGGGACTGAAACCGGTAGGATCTTCGGTTTCCATGCTTGTGCCAAGCCCGGCTCAAACCCTCTAATCCCGGCAACGGGACTGAAACAAGCAATGAAACTAGAATGGAACCCGCCAAAATACGGCTCAAACCCTCTAATCCCGGCAACGGGACTGAAACTTTATTGGAGGAGGCTAGAGGATGGCGACAAACGCATGGCTCAAACCCTCTAATCCCGGCAACGGGACTGAAACTCGAGGACAACGATCCGATTTCTTCGCTCATTTCCGACGGGCTCAAACCCTCTAATCCCGGCAACGGGACTGAAACTCAGTCCATTGATCGGGACAGATTACTCCGAAGGTGGCTCAAACCCTCTAATCCCGGCAACGGGACTGAAACAAAGGAAAAGTCGAGAAAGTCAAAGAGTAGGCGCGAGGCTCAAACCCTCTAATCCCGGCAACGGGACTGAAACAATCGATGAACACTGTTTCTAAAAAAACTGTAACAAGGCTCAAACCCTCTAATCCCGGCAACGGGACTGAAACTACGAATCGGTATGTGCTGACCAAAAAGAATACAAGGGGGCTCAAACCCTCTAATCCCGGCAACGGGACTGAAACTCAGCGATACCGATCCGATCAGCGATGAATTCCATGGCTCAAACCCTCTAATCCCGGCAACGGGACTGAAACTCAAAATCTTTTGCTAGAGCAAAGCTTGTTTCTGTGGCTCAAACCCTCTAATCCCGGCAACGGGACTGAAACTGGAAAGCGCCCCGCCCGCGCCCAGAATGGCTCCCGGGCTCAAACCCTCTAATCCCGGCAACGGGACTGAAACTAGCTAACCAAGCGCAACCCTTGGCGAACCATTTGGGCTCAAACCCTCTAATCCCGGCAACGGGACTGAAACTTAAGTATAGTTTTCTATTTCAGATACCCTTAGATGGCTCAAACCCTCTAATCCCGGCAACGGGACTGAAACCAAACGACTGTAAACACTCACCGCTTAATCCACAGGCTCAAACCCTCTAATCCCGGCAACGGGACTGAAACCAGAATCAGAGAGCCACCTTTACTGATGCACTCGCGGCTCAAACCCTCTAATCCCGGCAACGGGACTGAAACGAAAAATCAGGTGTATGGCTAAATCGCAACTAGAAGGCTCAAACCCTCTAATCCCGGCAACGGGACTGAAACGATTTGGTAGTTCTAATGCTTGCAAGCCGAGCAAATGGCTCAAACCCTCTAATCCCGGCAACGGGACTGAAACAGAGACGGAATCTATACCGATCTGAAATTCCAAAGTGGCTCAAACCCTCTAATCCCGGCAACGGGACTGAAACGAAAGAACACTCATGGCTCAGATGTTGGGCAAGCTTGCGGGCTCAAACCCTCTAATCCCGGCAACGGGACTGAAACGTGACACCTGCATTGCAGAAACTAGCGGGTGATATGGGCTCAAACCCTCTAATCCCGGCAACGGGACTGAAACATATGTTCCAATCTCGCACCTACAGACGAATACGCATTGGCTCAAACCCTCTAATCCCGGCAACGGGACTGAAACGTTACATTGATAACGTGCATCACTTGTGCAAGTCGCATTCTGATGGCTCAAACCCTCTAATCCCGGCAACGGGACTGAAACAAATTGCTGGAACGTAATAGAATGACGCATTTCGGGCTCAAACCCTCTAATCCCGGCAACGGGACTGAAACACGTGCAGAATGCGAAGCACGATCGACCGGATGCCGAGAGGCTCAAACCCTCTAATCCCGGCAACGGGACTGAAACTTATTAACTAATAAGGCTTGCTTTCCAGACATCAGGCTCAAACCCTCTAATCCCGGCAACGGGACTGAAACCACCGGCTGAGGCATTCCCAACCGTCCCCCCAAACGATCGGCTCAAACCCTCTAATCCCGGCAACGGGACTGAAACCGATGAGCCGCGATCGCTTGATCGTGGCATCGGGCTCAAACCCTCTAATCCCGGCAACGGGACTGAAACTAACAAAGATTTCTGCAAGCAAACTTAAACATGAGGCTCAAACCCTCTAATCCCGGCAACGGGACTGAAACACGAAGCGCCCGAAAGATGAAGCGCCCGCCCCGGTGGCTCAAACCCTCTAATCCCGGCAACGGGACTGAAACCATCGCGAGGGCTTCCGAGACATCCCCGCCCACTGAGGGCTCAAACCCTCTAATCCCGGCAACGGGACTGAAACTCAAATGGAGCGTTGATTCAAAGACGGCGAGGAAAGGCTCAAACCCTCTAATCCCGGCAACGGGACTGAAACTCGAGACTCCTGAGAAGTCAGCGAAATTCAAAGCGGGCTCAAACCCTCTAATCCCGGCAACGGGACTGAAACAACATGATCCAAGCCGCAAGCCGTTCAATGCTGTTGATGGCTCAAACCCTCTAATCCCGGCAACGGGACTGAAACGAATTGGATTCAGACCTTTACAAGATTGCTGATAAGGGCTCAAACCCTCTAATCCCGGCAACGGGACTGAAACTTCTAGCTCTTTCTCTAGGGCTAATTTAACCTCTTGAGGCTCAAACCCTCTAATCCCGGCAACGGGACTGAAACTCCATTTTGCATTAGAGAAATCCGCAAGATTAATCCGGCTCAAACCCTCTAATCCCGGCAACGGGACTGAAACTAATAGTTGAGACTATTATTCTGAATCGTGCTGGCGGCTCAAACCCTCTAATCCCGGCAACGGGACTGAAACCAAGGCGTACTCGTCCAGGAGTTCTGGACCGACAAGGGCTCAAACCCTCTAATCCCGGCAACGGGACTGAAACTCGGGAGTGACGATCAAAGAAGGGGGCATCGTCATGGCTCAAACCCTCTAATCCCGGCAACGGGACTGAAACCAATCTGAATTCGGGACTGCCACAGCCGTTTGGCGGGCTCAAACCCTCTAATCCCGGCAACGGGACTGAAACTCAATGGCATCGATCAGATAGCCCATGACTTCATCGGCTCAAACCCTCTAATCCCGGCAACGGGACTGAAACAACCACTTGAGTTCTTCCAGATAAAACTTCGTGGGCTCAAACCCTCTAATCCCGGCAACGGGACTGAAACGCTCTGTTGTGACTCAAATAGCCTCAAGGCGCGTGGCTCAAACCCTCTAATCCCGGCAACGGGACTGAAACTTCAGTCAGATAGGGCTAGGAGTTGACTTTGGGGAGGCTCAAACCCTCTAATCCCGGCAACGGGACTGAAACAACCGCTCTTATGGCATTCCGATCCATATCTCGGAGGCTCAAACCCTCTAATCCCGGCAACGGGACTGAAACAGGTGTGATCACTTGTGATATGGAATGAAGCAAAAGGCTCAAACCCTCTAATCCCGGCAACGGGACTGAAACAACAAGACAACCAGCTGCAAACGCCGACTCCACAGGGCTCAAACCCTCTAATCCCGGCAACGGGACTGAAACATATTGTCTATCGCATTCAAGGTGAAATTTTGCCTGGGCTCAAACCCTCTAATCCCGGCAACGGGAGTGAAACCCTGATGCAGACTGCATTTTGCAGCTTGATCCGTGGCTCAAACCCTCTAATCCCGGCAACGGGAGTGACAGTGCTGCAGCATCTTCAAGCTGATGCTGCAGCACTGTCAAGCACAAATCGCTGCTCTTACCAGAGAGTGGGAGACACTGCTGAGAGATCGTCTTCATTTGTGCCAACGGCTAATCGACGCTGATGCACACCTGAGTGATCGACATCGCCAACTTGAAACGCTACGGGCAGAAATGAGCCAATTGCAGCAAGACAAACAATTGCTCGAAGTGAGTCTAAACGCAAGGCTCAATCAAGGTCAGGAGGCGCTAGAACGGACGCAAATTCGTCTACTTGAAAAGCGACACGAACTTGCCGTTCACCCCGACGCTATCGAGACGCAAATCCTCAACATTTGGAATCTGCTCTATGCTGAACTGATCGCCATCTGCGATCGCTTCGACCCGTCTCACCCTGCTTCAGATCTCGACTATGCAGGCAAAGTCGTCATCCTAAATGAAAATAAGCGACGCCAGTGGAACCATTACCGGAGGTCGCTAACGTCGTATGACACTGGACTAAGAGAACGAATGAGCCGGATGAGCCAGACCGAGGCACAACAAAAAGCAATAACGGGGTTTGACCATCTGCAAATTCTCGACAGCTATTACCGATCAGCTTATCTTGCACGTATAGTACCGTAAGACCGAATTAGACGCTTGCTGTATTGGGTTGATTCTGGTAAACGAGGGAATTTAGACTTTAAGTTTCCTGTACCGTAGCACTACGGTACAGGGTTTGCTAGAACCATCAAGCCATCTAAAGCCCTAATTTCCCCACCTGGACTTACCGCTCTCAAAAAACAAAAAAATGACATCAGCGTGAAGCAATGAGCTAAATTTCGTGTACTGTAGTGCTACGGTACATACTTCGCCATCATTAAAGAGGCTCATGGCAAAGCAAATCAGATTAGCAATTATGACCGGAGCCGGGGGAGTAGGAAAGACCACGCTGGCAGCAAACCTTGGTTACGAAGTCGCTCGATTAGGATATAAAGTTGGGTTGTTTGATCTCGACCCTCAAGGTTCGCTCAATGTCGCCTGTCGCCTGAATAAGACCCCTGCCCCAAAAGCGACTAGCGCCTGGATTTTCTCAGGCTTCTTCGACGGAACGTATTCATTTGTCCCCGTTTGGAGTGATCACGTTAAGACTCTTGAGGTGTTACAGGGGGGAAATGCTCTTTTCAAGGTGATGCCGAACTTAGCGCAAGCTGGGGGAGTTGACTTGCTCAAAGATGCAATCGAGCAGTACCCCTTACCCCATGACCTTATTATTTTTGATTGTCCAGCGACCCTAGAAACAATTCCTAAAGCTGCTCTAGTTGCCGCAACTCATCTACTCATTCCATTAATGCCTGATGCAAAAGCAATTGATGGAACAAGAGTACTATTAGATTGGTATGCTGCAAGCGTTCAAGAACTCAAACTTGCCTCACCGCCTAAAATTCTCGGTTTTGTGATTAACAATGTCGAAAATGGGGCAGAACATCAGCGATTGTCGCGAGAGTTACCGCCTTATTACAAAGCGCGAGGCTATGAAGTTTTTCCGATGATCCGGCACTACACCGCATTTACAAATGCGTGGTCAGAGGGAGTGCCCTTACGGGTTCATCGAACTAGCCATCCAGCCATTCAGCCACTTGAAGAGATCGTCAATAGTATTGTGCAAGAATTGGGAGGAAAGCAACGTGGCAAAGCGAGATCGAATCGACGTAAATAGCTTTTTCAGTGAAATTGATCAAACTCAAGAACTTTACAACCTGCGAGAAAAGGTTCAAAGCTTAGAAGAAGAGTTGAGCCAGAACGCAGAACGGGAGCAACAGCTTGTTAGTGAGATTGAGCAACTCAAATCTCAAACGCTTAATCCGAAAGAGCAGGAGCAACTTGAAACCCAAATTGGGGCACTGCGAGACCATCTCAAGGGCACTCAGGGAGTCGTCAAATATCCAGTCAACCAGATCCATCGAAACCCGGATCAGCCTCGTCAAACCTTTGATGAAGAAGTCGAAGCAATGCGGCTCTCTTTATCAAAAGAAGGGCAGCTCGATCCAATCATTCTATTTGAAGATGGAATGTTGTTCGATGGAGAGTGTCGCTGGCGGGCGGCTGAAGCGATGGGATGGGAGACCATCGATACCGTTTTCACAGTACGACCTCAAGATAATAAAACGCTGCGCCGCAGAGCGTATCTGACCAGTTTGCATCGTCGCGGCTTGAATGCGCTTGACAAAGCTGAAACGCTAGTTGCGATCGCGTGTGATGAGATCCCAGATTTACCACATGAAGATGTGCCTCGCATTGTTAATCGAGTGTTGATTCGACTGAAGCGTAAGAATCAATCCCTTGGCGATCGCTTACATCTTCAACCCCAAGAGGAACAGCAGCGAGTACTTGAAGAGCTTGAACTTGAGGGAGTTGAAGCTCAAGTGTTTTTGGTCTTTCTCGGTCTACAAGAGCATCCAGCTTCTCTTAATCGCAATATCTTTCCTACACTCAATTTGTTCGCCGACTTGAAGGGAGCAATCCGAACTCAACGGTTGGGCTGTCCTCAAGCGCTACTTCTGAATGGGCTATCCGCTCAAAAACTTGGAGTGACAGAGAAACAAGCATTGAAGCTGCGGCAGAAAGCAATCAAAGAAGTGACATCTCAAAACTTATCGACAAGTGAAACAAGACGATGGGTAACTGAACAAAAGAAACAATCTGCCAAAAACGAGGAAGCAGGTTCAGATTCATCTGTAGAGGCTCGTAATGAACGAGTTGATCAGGTGATCCACATTATCCGTGATTTGAAACTTAAGGATGCACTTCCCATCGAGCAACGGGACGAACTTAAAACATTGCTGGGAAATGTTTTAGCGCAGTTAGAGGAAATGGTTTGATATAACCTTCAAGGAGTTGTTTTAATTGCGGAATCGCTGTCTGTCATCAGCAGTTTCCGCAATCCACACTACTGGACTTCCGCGATCGTGAGGTATGGAAAATAATCTTGAAACGGACAAATCCATGAATTTCATCTCTGATCCACACCGCCAGATAAAGAATAGTTTTCTGGACTTGTCCAGTGGATCACGCGGCTCATCTTGAAAACTGTCAAGAAGTTAACCTACTCATCCAAGATTTGCGGTATTCTTATTCCACGTCTTACGCTTAATGACTCTGGCTATGACCCTTCCTGGATCTACAATGACCTTTAGTGAGTGGCTCTGTTTCAAGCGAAAACGGAGTCGAATTCGGCAGAAGGATTTGGCATCAGCTTTGGGTTTAAGTAAGCAAACGATCAGTTCCTGGGAGACGGGTGAAAGCTTTCCTAAATTGACTCCACTCCAGATGCAGATTCTCTGCGAGAAGTTGGACTGTTCCCTAAGTGAACTTGCAAGTTATCAGGCTCTTGCCGAAGCCTCATAGCAGTTATGGCAATTGTAAGGCGAGAGTGTATTGCGAGGATTTGTTCTTTCCGTCATTCCAATGGTTTGATCGGGAATTTACTCGTCTAAGGCGGGAATGAGCCAAATACCAGACTCACTTAAATCACAGTAAAAGTCTTCTTCAGTGTTCTGGGAAGGTTCAAGTGGAAACCCGCCTAGCAAAAGACCTAGCCACAGTTCAATCGGCGATAATTTCCGGAGCGCCTGTTGAATTTGTGACACTGGAATCGGAGTGTAAACCTTTTTTCGTTTGAGCCATTGAGCGATCGCCTTTGACCAAGCTGCGGGATCTTCATCGCCTGCTAATTCTTTCAACATTTGTAGAACTCGTTTTGGTGGAACCGGAGCAGCGATCGAGGGAGAGTCTGTGTTACGTGATCTCGTCTTTCTGGTTTTGCCCCAGTCTTCCTCATCGTCTTCTAGGTCAAGGCTCATGGTGTGCCGTTCCCAGCGATCGTCGTCTTCACCAAGAACAGGGAATCCTTCGCTGTCTTCTAATTCTGGTTCTACTTCTAACACTGCTGCTTGCTGTTGATACAGTTGCGTTTTGAGGAAAAGAACTTCAGCAATCAGCGCGATCGCGTCTCCACCAAGCTGAAGACATTGAGCATCGGGCAGAGAGATGAGACATTGATCCATTAACTGACAAAGCTGACGGCAATCTGCTTCCAGCGGCGCTGCGATCGCGCTTTGAATGGCAGCATGGAAGTCTTGCCACTCTCTCATTTCAGCCTCCAAGGACTGGACAGTTCGCAAGGTTGTGTCGCAAAAATGGTAAGGTGTGGAAGCTCAATTTTCTCTAATGCTGCTCTAAATGACAACTGACACGCTGTTCAAATGGCATCACTTTCTGCCTGAAATCATCTTGCTGAACGTGCGCTGGTATTGTCGTTATTCCTTGAGCTACCGAGATTTAGAGGAGATGATGCAGGAGCGAGGTGTCGCCGTGGATCATTCCACCCTCAATCGTTGGGTACTGAAATTCGCACCAGAACTCGACAAGCGCATACGATCGTTCTTGAAGCCGACGAATGACTCCTGGCGCGTCGATGAAACGTATATCGAAATCCGAGGTGAGTGGAAATATCTTTATCGAGCGGTGGATTCGCAAGGTAATACGCTGGACTTTATGCTCAGTGCAAAACGAGATGGGAAAGCAGCAGCCCGCTTTTTCCGTAAAGTGCTGGGAGCAAAGCATACTCAGTCTCCACGGGTGATCACCGTGGATAAAAATGCGGCTTATCCGGTCGCTGTCGATGAATTGAAGGCAGATAAAACGTTAAAAGCAGAGACTGAATTGCGACAAATTAAATATTTGAACAACATCATCGAGCAAAACCATCGGAATATAAAACGCATCGTCAAACCGATGATGGGATTTCAATCGTTCAACACCGCAAGGAGAACCTTGCGCGGGATTGAAGCTATGAGTATGATTTGTAAAGGGCAAGTGAAGGGAATCAGTCAAGCGATTATCTTGAATGTCAAGAATCAAATGTAAATTTGAGGAGATAGCGAAATTAACGCTATGGAAAAAATCAAAGTACGATAAAGAAGTGACTCGCACATCACTGTTGGAGCCACTCTGATCAACACAATCTCATACTTCCTGGAACTGAGCGTCAACGCCTAGATTAGCAACAAATTTCATCGGATTGCAGCACTTCAGGAACTCGCCAAGGCTTGAGATCGCGAATCATCGCATTCAAAATTCGGAGCAACTTGTGCATACAGGCAATTAACGCTACTTTCTTTGCTTTTCCCTGTCCCAAAAGCCGTTCGTAAAACGCTTTGAGCACCAGATTGTATCGCGCAGCAACGA
>JACJNX010000125.1 GCA_014695255.1 Cyanobacteria bacterium FACHB-63 | reverse complement strand
CCGATTTATTTGCAACTTAGACCTGGAGCCAAGCCAAATTAAATCTCATCCCAACTACTCAAGCCTTTGCAATTACGGCATTATCGCCGCATAATTCTGTCCGAAGTATTGCTATAGGAGGTAAGGGAATTTCAAATTGTTTAATCATATCTAGATTAAGATTGGGCTGATTACCTCCTCGACCCAATTCTCGTAATCTGTTGTACGAAAGCTTGAGTAAAGTCCAAATGTAGTTTGGTCTGAATTGTACGCTTGGCAGAATTACTGCACAAGCTTGATTGGTTGTGCAAGGTTGATTCAGAAGAGCAGTTCGTCCTCGTGTTGCACCTTGTCCATACATAGCAATCAGAATACTGTTTATCGGGAAAACAGTCATTTGAGATGCACCTTTTTCTGTCAAATGTTCCTCAGTATTCTCAATGATTGCGTCTTTTACTTCAGTCGTTTTAACCCATCTTATGTTTCCACCATAGTTATTCGGTTCGTCTCGACTAGGGGTTTTACCGGTCTTAACACTTGTAATTTCTCCAATTTTGACAACTTGCCATTTCTTGGGATTAGTAACCGGGTCGCCAAACATTTCCAGGAAAGCCGATCGCAGTAATTCCTCAGTCAGTGCGATCGCTTCTTGTCGTTTCCGTCGAACTGCATCAGCGCGATCGAGAATGGCAGCAATGCGGCGCTGTTCGTCGATCGGTGGGAGAGAGATCTTTAGAGGCTGAAGAATTTGTAGTGTTAGAAATTTTGTTGCTGACCCAACTGATAGCTTTTTGAGGTCAGATAGCATCCAGCTTAAATAATAATAGATGAATCTTAGATGCAAGAGTTCCTTATTCAAAGCTGTCAAAACATAAGTGCGCTGGTATGCATTAAATTTACCTTTGTAATGTTTGACTGGAAATACTCCTCCTGCATTGTTTCCTCCTAGCAATACAGCTTCATCATCGAATGCATACTGGTCAATACTTAAAGTTATTGGAGAGCAGGTAAAGAAGGGATACATTCCTCCTTCTACTGCTGCATTAGAATCAAGTTTTCCAGTTTGTATTTGAACTAATTCACCTAGAGTAGTTTTACACCACCCAACAGGAAGCGACTTCATCCTAACAACCCCTCCAGTGTATCCAAGTCTGCTCGAATTTCATCTTTGAGCGATCTCGCTTCATGGCTTAACTACGATAGCTCTCCCACGACATTTTTCTACTCATGGCTGAGTATTGACTGCTCTTGCTTGAGTTATTTTTACTCATCGTTGAGTGTTTACAACTCGTGCATGAGTATTTTTTGCTCGTGCGTGAGTTATTTTCACTCAGACGCGAGTATTTTTTGCTCTTGTGTGAGTATTTTTTGCTCGTGCGTGAGTTATTTTTACTCATCGTTGAGTGTTTACGACTCGCGCTTGAGTGTTTATGACTCTCGCTTGAGTGTTTTTTGCTGACGATCGCGCCTCAGCGCTCAAGCTGTGATCGCTCAGTCACCGTTCAACCCGCCAGTCTAAAATCAGCCGCGATCGGCAAATTTAGCAATGTTGCATCTTCTAACCGCTTCGAGAAAAAAAGAATCTCCAAATTTTCGATTTCTCCGGAGGTTGGATTAAGACGAGCAATCACCTCATCTCCGACCTCCTCAGATTCTTGTTCTGCATAGGGCGGACAAATATCAATGTAGAGAATATCGCCCACTTTGTCGTAGCGAAACTTTAGGCTTTTGTCCATATCACCGTTCCCCCTGTAATTTTTCGTGCCGTGTAGGTTGTCACAATCCAATATCGCTCTGTCTCTGTTTGCCTCACCACAACCACGACCAAATACCGTCCTGTCCGAATCGTATCAAACCATTTCGAGAACAGCATTGCATCGAGGTCGCGATCGCTCCGACGAATTTGATCTGGCTCTGCCAATGTTTCAGCCAATTGCTCCAAGTAATCCGGCAACGTCCCCGGATGGGTTTCAATGATGTGCTGTTCTCGCTCATCCGTCAATTCAACCTCTGCATTGACGAATGCACAGCTGAAATTTCTCAAAGAAGCCGCTCCAATTCGTCTAAATCATTTTTGATCTCAGCTTCAAGCGATCGTAGTTTCTGCAAAATCACCTTCGGCGGCTCATACTGCACCTCTTCATAAGCCACCTCCTTGTAACGGTTGATCGATAAATCGTAGCCATTCCCGGCAATCTCAGCCTTCGGCACAAAAAATGCTTTTGTCGATCGATCCGGATCTGTTTCAGGATTGCGAGCCTTCCAGCGCTGCAACAGATCCGGAATATCATTCTCCTGAACAGGCTGCCGCTTATCATCCAGCGACAACCCATCTGCCTCCATGTCATAAAACCAGACGAAATCCGTTCCCCCGGCTCCCGTCTTGGTGAAAATCAGCACCGCCGTAGACACCCCCGCATAAGGCTTAAACACCCCCGACGGCATCGAAATCACTCCATCCAGCTTGTGATTTTCCACCAACTCCTTCCGCAGTGCCTTATGCGCCGTAGACGATCCAAACAGCACCCCATCAGGCACAATCACCGCCCCTCGGCCACCCTTCTTCAACAGCCGCAGAAACAACGCCCCAAACAGCAACTCTGTTTTTGTCGTCGAAACAATCTTCGTGAGATCTTTCGCGATCGTCGATTTCTCCAGCGACCCCTTAAACGGCGGATTCGCCAAAATCATCGTAAACGCCTCGTCTACCCCGGCATGATCTTCCGAGAGCGAATCCCGCGCCTCAATCTTGGGCGATTCAACCCCGTGCAACATCAGGTTCATACTGCCAATCCGCAGCATCGTCGCATCAAAATCGAACCCGTGAAACATTTCTCGATCGAAATGCTCCCGATTCCCCGGCGCATTCAAAATCAAATTGCCGTCACTGTCCTTGCGATCGCGCAGATACTCCGCCACCGCCACCAAAAAACCCGCCGTCCCACAAGCCGGATCGCACACAATCTCTCTCGGTCCCGGCTCCATCAACTGCACCATCATCCTGATAATGTGGCGCGGCGTGCGAAACTGCCCATTCTGTCCCGCCTGAGTCAACTTCGACAGCATGTACTCATACAGATCCCCCATCAGATCCACATAGGACTGATCCTGCGATGCCTGCGCCTGCTTGTCCAACAAATCCAGCATCTTGTCGATTTGCTCAATCACGCTCGCCAGTAATGCTGGATTTGCAATCAAGAAAATGGCATTTTGCATGTGATGGGCATAGGTACTATTGCCCGCCTCTCCCCGCAAATTCTTGATGAATGGAAACGCCTCATCCCGCACCACCCGCAGCTTCTCCTCCGGGTTGTCCAGATTCTTGAAATACGACCAGCGGCGCGGATCATCCTTACCCGAAAAAATGGCATCCTTCACAGAGCGGTTTAGCCGTTGCGCTTTCTTCTCTTTCGTTAGCTCCAGGTCATCCAATCGCTTAATAAACAGCAAATACGAAATCTGCTCAATCACCGAAATTGGATTGCTAATCCCATTACTCCAAAACGTTTCCCACAGCTTATCGACCTTCGACCTTAACTCACCTGTGATCATGCCCATCGCTCCAAAACAAGCCTTTTGCAGCCAACCCGTGCCTGCATCAGCCACAAGAACCAGATTATAGTTGACCGATCGTGTGATTGATCAGTATGACTTCTGACCTATAACCATCTCTGCAAATGTCATCTGGCAATTATGGCAATACCCCTCAATCCAAAGCGCCGGAATCTTAAACCGCTTGCCACAGTTTGGACACTCTGAAAGGAGCCGAAGTTGATGTCGATCGCATCCCCTCGTTGCCTTAAACTGCCACTCCAGCCGATGATATGGCTTCTCCGCATAACAGGCAGCACATAACCGAATCGGCTCATGCTTCATACTCACCCCTTGCGGAAACATCAAAGCGACTTGCGCGACATCCAACCGGACAAGCTCCGCCAAACCGCCTAATTGTTTCTGCGTCGGTGCAGGAATGAAGCGAAATTTCTCCCACCGAGCAAGAGTGCCACCCAAACCCGTCTTTTGTCCTAGTTCATTCAGCGACGAGTAATTAGCTCGCCGAAATCGCCCCAAGAAATGGCTGATACTTTCGCCTTCGTGAGGTTCGATCGTAAATACCCAAGGTGGAATGAATGGTGGCTCCATCAGCTATACTCCCTCGCAACCTCTGCCAGAATGTCTTTATCGATGTGCATCATCCCCTTTTCCAAAGAGCGAATTGCAGCTTCACGCAAAACCATATCAATCAACCCAATGTAATAACCCCGGTTAGGATTCCCGATCGCAGGACGAATCAGTTTCAGCATCGGATCAGTCGTAAGGTGAGACGGAACCGGAAGGGCAATGATGTCCCGCTCCCAAACTCCAACGATTTGTTTCAGTTGCTCCTTTTGAATCGTTCCGAACCGATAATTCGCTCGAAAGCGATTGTAAACCTGCTCATCTTCTTTAACCGCTGGATCTAAGCGCTTCGTTGTCCCGACTAAAATGACCGCAATTTTCAATTCGTCAAAGATATCTCGGACATCGGCAAACGTTTTGTTTTTGAGACGATCGGCTTCATCAATCAGCAAAACCTCAGTCTGACTCTGTCGCAGAACTTTCAAAACGAGACTGCGAGCATCTCCTACTGTGCCTCTGGGCAAGTCATAGTTGTAATATGCTAGAAGTTGCCTAAAAAGCTCCCGCGATGTGCATTCCTGTTTGGGAAGAATGTAACTCACTGGAACGATTGGGATTTGTCCAGACAACTCCGGCTTGCCATATTTCTTTAAATAAGAATCACATGCTTTCGTTTTCCCCGTTCTGGACTCACCAGTGATGCGACCACACTGACGCGAACTTCGCTTCCGATTCAGCCACTCATGCAGTAAAGTGACCTGCCCAAGCGCCACGGTTTTGTCTTTTCTCAAGCGTTCGATGTGAACTTGAAAATCATAGGCGTTGTCATCTGTCATTACTTCACCCCCTATTCCTCGTCAAAGTCCCAAACCTCAAACATAGGGATCTCAACCTCTGCCTGAGTTGAAGGTGCGGGGTCAGGTTCAGCAGGTTCGCTGGGCTGAACGGGAGAAGGTGACGGACGAATCGCAGCCTGCTCTTCCTTTTGTCGATCGCGTCGGGTTTTCTTCTTCTGATCCAGAAAGGCATAGTGATCGTGGGTTGTATCAAGCATAGATTGGTGATTAACCGCCTTCCCTTCTCGGCGAATACTACGGCTCATCTCCTTTGCTTCCTCTAGAGAGAGTTGCTCACCCTCCAAACCCTGAATGTAAGCAGACGCAAGAAGGGTTTCCTTGATCCATTTCAGGCGTTGTTCTGAGGGTATGTGTTCTGATGCTTCCCGTTCAATCTCTGAGCGATATACCAATACAGTGGTGATATCCCTGGGGTCGTATCGCATCACCACCGTTTCACCAGCATAGGCAGCAAGTGCATCATTTTGATAAGTCAGATTCTCAAATTGAAGATACCCACCCCGGTAAATAGTGCGGCGGGTCTGCTTCATCAGACAAATATCCAGTTGCCGTTCTGGAATCTCAGTGGGTGGCTTGAGCAATCCAGCTTCCCATCGATCGATTCGGGTTTGATTGCCCATTCGCGCATCTAATCCACGGTTGTACCGATTCACGACATAGGCAACAAAAAGCTGCTCCAGCTCCCGCAGGGTTAAGCAAGCTTCTTTCTCTGCCTCTGCCGGACGTTCCTGCACGTTTGATCCGGTATAACCAGGAAGAGTAGAAAAGAATTCGGTGTTGAACGTGCCAAAGGGACGCTCGACAATACCACCCTCTGAAGGACGATCGCGCAGATGGCAAGTAAATCCTAACTGTATCCCAATTTGTTGAAGATGGTTTGAGCGAAAGTCTTTGCCACCATCGGTGAACAGATGCTCAGGCGTACCAAAAGTAGACCAGTTCTCGTAGAGCTTGTATGCTGAGCTATACTGCTTCGGCAACATGGCATGCCGCAAGGCTAAGGCAACTACCTTTGAGCTTGGGGCATCAAATCCTAAATTGAAGCCCACAATACATCGAGAATAGGTATCAATAACAGTTGTAAGCCAGGGGCGGGTTAAAAGTTCGCCATGCCGATCGACGAGTAAGACATCTGCCCGCGTGTGGTCACATTGCCAGACCTGATTACTGTATTCGACGGCAAGCTCTTCTCCATCACGGGTTTTTAGTGCCAGACGGGAACCACGCCAACCGATGTTGCGAATGTTCGATGCTTGCTTTTGTTTCTCGATGAGCGGCTCTAGCACCCGATACACTGTCATGTGGCTTGGGTAGTAGTCTTGCCCTTCAGCTTTGGCTTTGGCTTTGACCTTAATGGCAACCTGAGCTGGGGTGCATTTTCCCTTGCCGTAAGCGTCAATAATGAATTTCTGCCACTCTTCACTGATTCGATGGGTGCCACTGTCTCGTCGCCCCGCTTGGGCGAAGGCAGCCAAACCCTCTGTTTCCCATTTCTTGACTAAGCGTTGAACTGTGCGAACGGAACAATTCAACTGTACAGCCGCAGCTTTGAGGCGATCGCCGTAGGTTTTACGATCGCAGGGTTCAATCAGCTGTTGAATGACTTCCAGCTTCAATCTTGCATCTGCTGAAGCAAGTTCAGAGACAATTGCATTGCCTTCGACAAAGTCCTCAGGCTGTGAAGAATTAGATGACTGCATGGGCTACTCCTACTAGTACAGAAGTATTCAGCGCTATTATACTACCGCTAAAAAATACGACAGTCAATTCGTTAATTGATAAGAATTGAAAAGAAAAAAACAGTTTGCACAGAAGACTAAATCGTTAGAAATTCAAAAAATTGCTCCGGCTTCTGCAATGCGCGATGAGCTTACTTCTAATCCCAGATAAATTTCATATAACCCATATAAATGGGTGGAGCCGAAAAGAATTCTGGATAAGCAAGAGACTAAATGAACGATCGGCGATTGTAATTTCGGATGACGGATCACGCTTCAACTCCGAATCACTTCATTTCCAAGTTCAACTTTTGCCCTTAACAACTGTATATTTCACTCCAAAGGGCATGCTACGAAAAGCTGTGCTAATGCCGCGCTTCAGAACCCAAAGTTTGCAGTTCTAAACAAGATCATTGCGCTTCAACAACAGGAGATGAGGAGGATAACCAGGAATTCCGGGAGTCTACTAATTGTTTTATTTGTGGAAAAGGTTTTGAAGTGGAGCTGTGAAACTCGCGAATCTATCTTGAGAGTTAAATTATTGTGTAATTTATCGAACTTCCGCCTAGATTTGCTTATTGTAACTAGGAGTAATAATTCTGACTGGGACTGTCCTGCCCCCAGCCCTGACTCATGAGTACTTCGTCCCGCAAGAAAAAAACGATTTTATTTCTAGCTGCCAATCCGAAGAATGCGACACAACTTCGATTGGATCAAGAAGTCAAGGAAATTGATGCGGGACTTCAGCGATCGCAAAAGCGTGATAAGTTTCAGCTCGAGAAGATGTCTGCCATCACACCCCGCGATTTGCAGCGGGCAATGTTGGATTACAAACCCCAAATCGTGCATTTCTCTGGACATGGTGTGGGTGAAGAAGGCTTGGTGTTAGAAGACATCACGGGACAAGCGACCTTTGTCCGAGGCGAGGCACTGGCAAAGCTGTTTCGATTCTTCACAGAGAAGTGCAAGATTGAGTGCGTGGTGCTGAATGCTTGCTATTCGGAAGTGCAAGTCAACGCGATCGCGCAACATGTTCCTTTTGTCATTGGGATGAATCAAGCGATCGGAGATAGTGCTGCCCGTGAGTTTGCGGTTGGATTCTACGATGCGTTGGGAGCCGGGGAATCGATCGAATTTGCTTACGAAAATGGCTGCATCAGCATTAGTTTGCATGGCATCCCGGAAGACTTGACTCCTGTGATCAAACGGCAATCCGAGGCAATGCTAGAGCCAGAACCTGAACCATCGCCACAACCGGTCATCGTGGGAGAATCGCGTAAACTCGAACCAGTCAACATTGTGACACCACCCGCCCCCGTTGTCCGTCCGATGTTGGAGTTGGATGTACCGGAAGGGCAAGTGCCGCTAGACTCACCGTTTTATGTCGAACGCCCGCCGATCGAAACTCGATGTTATGACGCGATCGTTAGACCCGGAGCACTGATTCGCATCAAAGCACCTCGGCAGATGGGGAAGTCATCCTTGACGATCCGAGTGTTTGATCACGCGGGTAAGCATGGATGTAAAGCGGTGTGGTTGCAGTTGCAGCAGGCAGGAGAAGAACCGTTTGCCAGTCTAGATACCTTTCTGCAATGGCTGTGTCGGCGAGTGACGGCGAAGCTGCGGCTTCAGGATAAAGTAGCAGAGTATTGGCAGAGCGTTTCCGCTAGTACCGATAAATGCACGGACTACTTCGAGCTTTATTTGCTGGAGGAAATCGGTTCGCCGCTGGTGTTGTGCCTCGATGAAGTGGATGAAGTGTTTAAGCATCCCCAGATTGCCAGTGACGTTTTCGGATTGTTGCGGTCTTGGCATGAGGAATCGAAGATTAATCCCACTTGGCGGAATCTGAGACTGGTGATTACCCATTCCGAAGAAGTCTATATTCCGCTCAACATCAACCAATCCCCGTTTAATGTGGGCTTGCCGATCGAGTTACCGCCGTTAAACCAAGCACAGCTAAGTGACCTCGTGCAGCGGCACGGTTTGGACTGGACAGAGGCAGAGCTAGAGTCGCTGATGGAAATGGTCGGTGGACATCCTTACTTGACACGGGTCGCGCTTCAGCAAATTGCTTCGGGATCGCTGACATTACCCCAATTTTTACAGGTTGCCCCGACTCAGGCAGGGATCTTCGGCACGCACTTGAAGCGGCATTTGGGTAATTTGCAGGAGCGGAACCTGGATACGGCAATGAAGCAGGTGGTTGGGTCTGCTCATCCGGTGCAACTCCCGATCGCAGAGGCTTCTAAGTTAGCGAATATGGGTTTGGTGAGATTCCAGGGGAATGAGGTAGTGCCGCTGTGCGATCTGTACCGCAATTATTTTCGGGATGTATTGGGAGGGAGCCGATGAGCGACACGCCTGCCATGCCCTACGACTACCAAAGTGAGGGCGGTGCGCTGCTGGTTGACGCGCCTACCTATGTGAAGCGGAAAGCGGATGATGAGCTGTATGAGGGATTGAAGGCAGGACAGTTTTGTTATGTGCTGAATGCTCGCCAAATGGGGAAATCGAGCCTGAAGGTGCGGACCTTACAGCGATTGCGGGATGAGGGAATTGCCTGTGCAGCGGTAGATTTGCAGGGAATTGGGACTTCGGCAACGGAAGAACAGTGGTATTTCGGTGTCACTAGCCGCATTGCCCGATCGCTGGGTTTACATCGGAAACTCAATTTGAATACCTGGTGGACCGAACAGCCGCGTCTCTCCTATGTCCAGCGGTTTGTCGAGTTCCTGGAATCGGTGTTACTGCCGACGGTAAGCGACCCGATCGTCATTTTCATTGATGAAGTTGACCTGACCCTGACATTCCCTTTTCGAGATGACTTCTTTGGGGCATTGCGGGAGACTTACAACCACCGTGCGGATGAGCCAGAGTTTCGCCGTTTAACGTTTGCCCTGTTCGGAGTGGCATCGCCATCGGATCTAATTCAGAACAAGCAGATTACCCCGTTTAACATCGGGCGACCCGTGGATTTGACAGGATTTCAATTAGAAGAAGCCCAACCGCTTCGATTCGGACTGACGACCAAAGCCAAGAATCCCCAGGCAGTATTGCAGGCGGTGTTGGATTGGACGGAGGGACAGCCGTTTTTGACCCAGAAATTATGTAAGCTCGTACAACTTGCAAATTCTGAACCTTCAGAAGGGCAGGAAAGCGAGTGGGTTGAGCAGTTGGTGCAGACCAGAGTGATTGAAAGCTGGGAAGCCCAGGACATTCCGCCTCACCTGAAGACGATTCGCGATCGCTTACTCCTCAGTGGCGAAGAGCAGAGGGGACGATTGTTGGGATTGTATCAACAGATTGTGCAACACGGAGAGATTGCTGCCGATGACAGTCCAGAACAAGTGGATTTGCGGCTCACGGGCTTGGTGGTGAAGCGGGAGGGAATGCTGCGAGTTTATAACCGCGTGTATCAGCAGGTGTTTGATCGTGATTGGTTGGAGCGATCGCTCTCCGAGTTAAGACCCTATGGCAGTGCGATCTCGGCTTGGTTAGGATCGGGTTGTCAAGATGAATCGCGATTACTGCGAGGGCAAGCGTTGCAGGATGCGCGAACTTGGGCAGCAGGCAAGAGCTTAGGGGATGACGATCGGCGCTTTTTGGATGCCAGTCAGGAATTAGAAAAGCGCGATATTCAGAAAAAGCTAGCCGCTGAGGAAGAAGCCAAGCAGGTTTTAGCAGAGGCGAATCAAGAATCTAAACGGCTAATCAATCGAGGAAAAGTCACTCTTGCTGTAATGATTCCTTTAGCAGTGGTATTGGGCGGTTTTTCAATTTGGATCTCAGGACAAGCTAACAAAGCTCAAGCTGACTTAAGTACCGCAAGAAAACAAACAGAGTCAACTCGTTCAGAGAACGAGAAGCTATCAAATCAGAATCAAGATTTATCTCAGCAGGTGAATTCTGCAAAAACGGGACTTTTAGCTGCAAAAGAACAAGAAAGGAAAGCAAAAACTCGAGAGCAGCAAGCGAACCAAAACTTATTAACAGCAGAGCAACAGGTATCTGAAGCTTCTAAACGAGTAAGAAGCTTGGAAGAGCAAGCCAATGTAGCTGATGTGGCAAAGAAGAATGCAGAAAGAGACTTGGAGGCTGCAACAAATAAATTACTGATAGCTCAAAAAGAACAAAGGGTGGCACAACAGGAAAAGGCTGACACGGAACGATTTGCCCGTATAGAGCAAAGAGGCATAGCACTACTTCAACAACCTATAGAACGGTTTTCTAAGTTGGAGGCACTAGTTTCTGCTTTAGAGGCAGGTCAAGATTTAGCAAGACTGTCTAAAAACTCTCATTACCAAACTGATGGTTCCCTCTTCAATCAAAACTCTACCGCTAGTGCAACTATTGCATTGAGAATAGCTCTTAATGCCATTACTGAGCAAAACAGAATTATTATCCCCCAACTCAACTATTCAACAGCAGAATACAGTTTTGACAAGAAATTTATAAAAATAGGTTCTTTCTTGTTTGATTGGTTGGGCAATCATGTTAATTCTGATGATAGGGGTAATCCAGTTTTTCAAAGTAATGAAAGTGAAAGTTGTCGTGGTAACAATGAGGCTTTTAATAAAGATCCGGAAATACCTTATCAAATTTGCTGGAGTAATAATGCAAAGATACGGCAAGAACAGTATTACAAAGATAGCTACTATAAGCGTCTTTACGATTTTAAGTCGGGACAGTTTTTAGCTCAAGTAGTAGGTCTACAAAGTAGCTTTAGCCCTGACAGTGCTCTCTTGATTTCAGGAAACAATCCCTACACAGGTGGCTCTACAAACTATCATTTCTATAATCTCACCAATATTAGAAGGGCAGCAAACATTCAAGGTTCTTATGCTGAATTTAGCCCAAATGGAGCCTATTTAGTTACCAATCCAACCCTGTTAAAAAATTCGGCTCCTGTACGTTTGTATGATAAATTAGGAAATTTTTTATTTGAACTAGAAGGAGTTTATCCGCAGTTTAGTCGTAATAATCGCCACATTGTTACACATTCAAAACAGTATAGAGGTCACTCAATATATTTATATGACTTAAATAGTTTAGATGCTGGTTTCACACTTCTTCAAGGTGATAGCTATCCTCAATTTAGTCCTGATGGTCAGTATCTTGCTGTAGAGGTCGCTCCGGCACTTACTGTAGAGGGCGGAAATGCATCATCCCAAAATAATGTTCGTTTATATGAGCCCTCAAATCTTAAAAAGCCTTCTAGAAGCTTTGATGGAGTAGTTCCTAGATTTAGTCCCGATAGTTCCTATCTTCTAACACAATTAACGAATGGCGAGAAATCTTTTGTTCGAGTATATGAACTATCAAGTAGCAATTTTTTTGATATACCCTTTGTCAAGGGTTATTATCCAAGAATCGAAAATAACTTCCTGATAGCTTATGTTGAAGAAGGAAAAAGTAAAATTTATGATCTCCGAAGTTTCCCGCCTCGCTCCGCTAGTGTAATAGTGGGTAAAGAAGTTGGGTTTCTCGATTTGGTAAACGGTGAAGGACAACGTTTTTTATCTAACACTACAGGAGATATCTCACGAAACAAAGACATTATTCTTTTTGATAGCTCAGGTAAAGAACTTGCTAAATTTCGTGGCAACTTTGCTAAGTTTAGCCCCGACAATCAATACATTATTGTTTCTGCATTTGATGATACTTCTGGCGACAGAGATGATGGATTAAGTAGCCTTTATGATCACTCAGGTCATTTAATTAAAGAATTCAGAGGGTCTTACGCAACTTTCAATCGCGATGGAAAACGCTTGCTTGTTTCCTCAGCAAGTGAAACGAGTATTTATGATACTTCAGGTCGTTTATTATCTGTGTATCCAGGAATTCATCCTGCTCTTAGCCCAGATGAGAAATATTTAGTTACCTTCCTTCCAAATGGTACAGGTCATATGTGGCGCTTAGATGGAGGATTAGATGACCTATTGAAGCAAGGATGTAGCTGGTTAGATGCTTATTTGAATAATAACCCCGATGTTCTAAATAAATTATGGGTTTGTCAAACCAAAGAAAAGCGACAGCTTTCAGCCAAATCCTTAGCAATACAATTTGAAATCTGGGGAAAACAAACCTATGTACCAGAAGCAGACAAGGCAAGGCTTATTCAACAATTCCTTGTGATTCAAAATTGGAATCCAAGTCTGCCTGCTAAATTATGGAATGAGTTTTGTTGGTTTGGTTCTCTAAATGGTTATGCTACTCAAACTTCATCGGCTTGTGAAAAAGCAGTTTCGATAGAACCTACTACTGGAGAATATCGAGATAGTCGAGGACTTGCCAAAGCATTAACAGGCAATACTCAGGGAGCAATTAATGACTTCCAAGCATTCATCCAGTGGCTCAATCAGTATCCAGGGTACTCTCTTGACCGCAAAGTTCAACGCCAGCAATGGATTAATGACCTTCGGGCTGGCAAACCTGCATCTGCTATCTTTACCAAAGAGGTGCTTGAACGATTGCGAAAGGAGTAAATTTAGAGCGAGCGTGCCATGTGCGGCATCACCAGCAAAAAGTAAGAGTACGATCGCCTGTCTGGGTTCATGTAATTTCCTTTACTCGACTGGCTTCTTGAGCTAACTTTGAACAGAATTATTATTTGATACGCACTTTATGGCAAAACTGACCCCGATCGCCCTCGAAGACGGCACTCTGATCTACATCGAAGCCACAGACAACACTGCCTCCGGTGTTCTCGTACCCGATAAATCTGTGGGAACAACTGAACCCAAGCGAGGCTTATTTACAGATGAACCCCAGAAGGCAATAACCCAAAATTTTCAAGCGATCGAACACACGATTCGAGCCTATACGCTGCATACGCTCAATGCCTTTAAGAGTGTCGCGACCGCCGAAGTCAGTGAAGTGACGCTCAAATTCGGCATCAACATCAGTAGCGAAGCGGGAGTCCCTTACATTGCCAATGCCAAAGGTGGCTGCAACCTAGAGATCAGCGTCAAATGTCAATTTCCGAAGAAAGTCGAGTAATGGGCGATTTTGTCTCGCTTCGCGATCGCTTTCAGAGGAATACAGCGAGTCAAACGGGAGCTATTGTTCAAGAACTACTCGACGATCACTCTCTGATTGAAGTCAGAATTAGGTTAATTTTCCTAAGCAATATCGATAAAGCGAAGAAATTAAATTTTCGACAAGATTAATTGAAAGAAGCGACATTGAAATTGTTAATGACATGAGTAAAGTCAATTGAAAGAAGCGACATTGAAATTGTTAATTTTTCTAATCACGACGCTTAATTTGTTAGCTCTCCTATCTGAACGAAGTTCATCAGATAATGCTTAAAAGGCTTGCGATGTAAAGGTTTCAGGCAAAAATGCGACGATGACAAAAATGTGTTAAGACGACAAGTAATGGCTCTTCCCAGGTTTTGGTGATCTAGTACGAGCGTGAAAAGATGGAATTATGCAGCCTGACTGCTTAACTTGCTAACAGGAAACGGCGGCTGAGTAAACCAAGGCTGGCTCG
>JACJNX010000124.1 GCA_014695255.1 Cyanobacteria bacterium FACHB-63 | reverse complement strand
TTCCGACAGAGTACGATTAGCCGCTTGGAATTGGCAATCCACGATCGTGCCGCTCAAGGTAGCTTTGATCAGACCTTTGTGAATGAGGAATGGATGAAGCTATATCAGACTCTGTGTGGTGATGCGGTTGAAGTGCTACCTGAGCATCAGTATGATTGGGCACGAATTGGACATATCTATTTCAAGCCGTTCTACTGCTATCAGTACACTGCATCGAACATTGTCAGTCTTGCTTGCTATCAGAAGTATCTTGAAGTCGGTAAAGACTTTATTCCGGGTTACTTGGAGCTTCTGGCGGCAGGAGGAAGCTTAGATCAAGTGACTGCACTGCGCCAATATGTTGGGGTAGATATTGAAGATCCAGCCACGATTCGAGGTGCATTGACTTATGTTGAGAAGCTATTAGACCAGCTACAAGCAAGCTTGTAATTGAGGGGAGACCTTCGATCGATCGAAGGTCTTTTCAAGTGAAAAATTCGTTCAATCACCATTTAAACAAGCAAAGTAAGAATGCTCTTATTTTGCTTGTTCTCGGCTACATATTCTTACGTTGTCCAGGTTCTTGCAGGAGTACTGGCTTTGAAGTACGGTTTCCGCCGCCGCTACAAAATCATTCCAATTCTTTATCAGAATTTGCTCCTGAGCATCTTCTGGCCAAGCCTCACCTGCTTTGTCCAGACGCACAAAATCGCTACCCACAAGGAGTACTGGTGCTGTTTTAGCGCAGTCAAGGATGTCGCTAAGCCTTTTAGGCGAGTAAGAGGCATACTGATGGAAGTCAGCACACATCAATTTATTTTTTGCCCCATGCGGTATTACATTAGTACTCACACCAAGCCTTGCAAATTTTGCGCCATTGGGGTACATGGATTGGAATGCTTTCAATTCTATTGAGGGTTGATTTAACGAAGCAATCCTTGGAATGAACTTCATTGGATTCTGAGCATAACGCTCAGTTCCACTCAGTAGAATTGCTGAAATTATTATGACAATCCCAGCCAATGAACTCGAAAAGCGCCTTCTTAAACTAAGGCTGATTGCTATGCAGACTAGCAAAAGAACCTCGGAGAAGTATATCAGTGATAGGTGATGCCACCATATACCTGTTAGCCCTAAAATGAGGATTGAAAGAAAGCACGTTGCAAGCGTACTGACAAAGAAAGCTTTAGTCTTCTTGTCAAGTCTAGATCGAACCGCAATGTACCCAGAGAAACCCATGCTTGCTATTAACGAAAATAGTAGAAGCTTGGACCTGGGGGAACAGAGAAACACCGCCCGTAAATGTGAAACAAAAGAGTTTACAAAGGAGCTATTATCTATCAATAGACCTTGAGAATAGAAGAAGTTACTTTGCTGAGCTTTCAGGTATCCCAGTAATTCACCCCTGCTGAGAAGAAGAACGACAACGATCGCGCAAGCAACTGCGAATCCTATGATTAAGCGCTTAAGGTGGTTGCGACTAACTTGCTTATTCCACAAAATTACTTCGTAAGTCAAGCAGAAGATAGCAGGTAGCGGAAATGCAATTAATTTCGTAAAGGCGACTAATGCGATACATCCACCAGCAAGTCGCATCTTTTTTCTTAGAAAGAGAGCACACGCCAGTAAGCTGAATGCTGTACCCGGTAGAGTGGTATAGCCTGGAAGCCAGAAACCCCCCGTGACAAGCAAAGGTACTGCAACTAGTAGAATTCTTTTCGGTATCCTATCGGTGCGGTCAACGATGCACAAAATATCATACGTCGAAACTGCTGCTATGGTGACTAGCAACAATTCAAACAGGTATTCTGCTACGCCCCCGAATATCCGTTGCAGAGCCACAGCGTAATAGAACAAAGGGTCTTTATTGTCGTAAACATCAGTGTAAAGCTGATTACCTGAAAGTAAATACTCTGCTACAGACACAAAGATCGCTCTGTCGCTGGTGGGACTTGGAACTAACCTAGCAGTAAAGCAGAACATGAAGAAAATTGCTACTAGTATTCCAAGAGCGAAATAACGCTTTGAAACTCTTCCTTCAGCATTAGTGATAGATAGTTTAGCCATGTTGATGATTGAAGAGATGATAGTTTTGGCAAGTGCGAATATGCCAGCCACCATGAACAATAACTGCGAAACAGAGCCATAAGTTGAAGATTGTGACCAAGCAAGAAATGATGACAAGCTAGAAGAAAAACCATCCGCAGAATTCAGATAAGGATTAGCTCCAGCTAACTCCATCAATGCAATATTGACAGATACCCCATGTGCGTAGGTAAGTCAGAAATGACAGAACTAGGAACAGTGCAAGAGCGTAATAAAAGTTGCTCAAACCCACAACACTAGTTTCAATGTAGAATAATACAGTAAATAAAGCTCCAGAAATAAGCAATGCCCTTGTCTTTGTCATCGTGTGGCTCCAAATAAAACAACGAATACTTTCAGGTCTAGTCTATAAAATTTGATTCGGATGAGGAAGACTCAGAATTTCTGCATATTGTTGCATACAAGTAGCTAAAGTGAATTGATTTAACCATTCTGGATCAATGTTGCGCTTTGGAGATGCTAAGGTCTTGAGAATTGCTGATGCGATCGCATCACTATCCCCAACCGGAGTGAGTTCACCGTAGCTACCTTGAGCCAAAACTTCAGCAGGTCCGCTTTTACAATCGGTAGATACGATCGGCGTTCCCAGTGCCATTGCCTCGACTAAAACATTGGACAATCCTTCCCACGCAGAAGACAGCACCAACACAGCCGCTTTTGCCATATAAGCATAAGGATTTTGAGCAAATCCAAGTAAAGCCACATCATCTGTTAGGTCTAAGCTTTCAATTAATTCGCCCAACCGTTCCCGCTCAGGTCCATCGCCTAGGATAACTAACCGGGCTGATCGAACTCGTCGAACTTGAGCAAAAGCACGAATCAAAGTCGGAAAATCTTTTTGTGGGTGTAATCTTCCAACCGCAAGAATAAGGGGCGGCTCTCCAGAACGGAACCACGGATGTTCAACAGGTTCTTCTGCCAGCGTGAACAATTCAGGCGTAATAATCGGGTTATAAATGACTTGAATGCGATCGCGCTCCAACCGAGTAATTCGGCTCAAATCCTCGGCTACCCCATGAGACACCGCAACAATCTCATCTGCCCAGGGATAAAACAGTCGTGCGGCAAGCGGAGTAAGCCGGACAGATAACTGAGGAATGCGTTTTGATTCGATCGATAAGTGATTGTGTTCTGTCACCACGATTCGAGTCGATACCCCTGCTAGGCGCTTTGCCCAGAGTGCAATTTCACAGGGATAATGTAGGGCAGCGAGTAGTCGCTCTGGTTGGACTTCTCGAAGATAGCGAACTAATTTCGGCAGGCTCAGCGGCACCCACTTTGCTTTGAGATCCACAATGCGAATCTCAGGAGGAACTTGGGATAGATAATGTCCTGTCGCTTTAGCCAACACTAAATCGACGCTCAAACCACGATCGATAAAACCGCGAGCTAAATTGAGCAATACTTTTTCTGCTCCACCTCCATGCAATTCACGCATAAACATCGCAACATCAGGAGCAGTGTGAGAAGCTCGATCAGGCTGTAAAGTTTGAGATTGAGAGCTGTGTTTCTGGAGATTGGCAGTCATAGATTTAGGTTAGAGAGGTTAAAAAAGAGAGCGGATAGGCTGCGACAAAAGCAATTATCTTGCTAGCAATTGCTTTGTTTTCATCAGGAACACTTGCGACTGAGAAGGAGGTAAGGAAACAAATGCGACGATTTTTACCAATGCTGTTAGCATTCTTTTCCACTCGAATACGGTCGAGACATCGTTTACGATCGCGTTCCAAAGAAATCGAGCCGCACACAATCCGTCTTGCCGATTTGGGGCAGATTTTAGCGAATTGAAGGTGAGATAGCGATAGAGAAAAGAAAGACTCTGCTTCTTCAGGTAGTGTAGGGAGGTGGGTGCTTGGTTAAATGCCGCTTCAATGAAGTGCAAACTTTCTGCTTCCATTTTTAGAGAGTTCGATGACATAGAATCAGCCGTGACTCGATACAGCACTTGAGGGGATGGAACGGCAACAAATTCATAGTGAGCAGCCAACCGTAACCACATATCCCAGTCTGCTACGCCAGATAAAGTTGGATCAAAGCCACCTGTATCAGCGAAGGCTTGCCTACGAATTAAAGGGTTAGACCCATTCTCTAAAAGGTTGTGCAGCAACAGCTTTTCATAGATATTGCCCGATGCCGTAATATGATTTCCTGCGTAAAAGAACTTGCCGTTCTGGTCGATGTAATCCACCCAGCTATATGCCACTGCTGCTTGAGGGTTTGCCTGCAATGCTTCATACTGTGCCTCCAGCTTGTTCGGTGTCCAGAGGTCATCCGCATCAAGAAAAGAAACGTACTCTCCAGTTGCATGGAAAAATCCACGATTGCGACTGGTTGACACGCCTGCATTCTCATAGGAGAACGCTTTAACTCGTGAGTCTGGGATGCTAGAAACCACATTCAGGGTCGAGTCTTTTGACCCATCATCGACTACAATCACTTCAAGATCTGTGAAAGTTTGATTTAGCACAGACTGGATTGTTTCTTGAACTGTCTTTTCACTATTGAATGCTGGGATGATTACAGAAATCTCTGGCATCTTCTTCACCTAACTTTGCGTGCTGATTGACTTGGGCTTTTTGACACGCTCTAAACGAACGACTCGCTTTGCTGCTTTGATCGCTGATTGTGACTGTTCAGGAGGCAAAAGAGTCACTAAGGATACCTTTGCTAAGACTCTTAAGACGGTTTTCCAGCTGAGGAGCATAGATGGGTTATTTGCGATCGCACTACAGAAAAAACGAGCCGCAAGCAACCCGTTTTTCCGCTTCGGAGTTCCTTCAAATGACTTGAAAGTGAGATAGTGATAAAGATTTGCTGTACTATTGCGCTTCAAATGCTGTAGAGCTTGAGGAGCTTGACTAAATGCTTTGTCCAGCATTCGCAAACTTTCTGCTTCCATTTTGAGTGCATTACAAGACATGGAATGAGAAGACTTGCGATACAGCACCTGGGGTGAGGACACAGCCACAAACTTGTAACGTGCTGCCAAGCGCAACCACATATCCCAGTCCTCTGAGGAGGCTAATTGTGAGTCAAAGCCGCCGACATCAGCAAGCGCTTGCCGACGAATCAAAGGATTAGAACCATTCTCTAGAAAGTTATTCAACAACAACTGTTCATAAACATCACCGTTTGCTGTTGTGTGGCTAGCGGAACGAAAAAACTTACCAGACTCGTCAATATAGTCAACCCAACTATACGCCACTGCTGCTTGGGGATTTGCCTGCAATGCTTTGTACTGCGCTTCGAGTTTATCCACTGTCCAAAGATCGTCCGCATCGAGAAAAGAAACGTATTCCCCCGTTGCCTGAGAAAAACCACGATTACGACTATTTGCGAGTCCGGCATTCTCATAGGAGAACACTCTGACTCGTGGATCGGTGATAGTGGACACAATACTCAGGGTTGAATCTTGTGAACCGTCGTTAATGACAATGACTTCGAGGTCTGTGAAAGATTGATCTAGCACAGACTGGATTGTCTCTTGAATGGTCTTTTCGCCATTGAACACTGGAATGATTACAGAGATTTCTGGCATCTTCTTCACCTAATGCGTGAATGTATCTGAAACGTATCTGATTAGAAGGAGCGACCAAGCTTACTTTCTAAGTCACGAGACTGAGTAGGATTGCCTGGGTGAATATCAGTACACAAAACCCGCACGATCGTGTCTGCTACAGCGTCCCAATTTAATTGAGTTCTGATTTTGTGGCGTGCAGCTTGAGACATTGAATCTAGTTGAGCCGGATGGCTTAGAAGATTAATCATCGTGGTTGCTAATGCGCTAGGTGTAAGCTCGTCAAGCACGATTCCATTGCGTTGATGATCCACAATCTCTGGCATTCCGTCTCGATTACTGACGATACAAGGCACTCCATAATTCATCGCCTCCATCACAAAGCGTGGAAAGGGATCGCAATATGCAGGAGCAGCCACCAGATCCGAAGACAGAAATAACTCTTTTAATGCTTCTCGGGAAACTTCTCCTGGATTCTCAACGCCCGCCTGCTGCTGAAGCAACTTTCTGCCGATCACCACTAGTTTCGCATTGGGTAAAGCTCGTCTGACCTGCTCGAACGCAGCAAGAACGAGGTCGCCTCCCTTACGCTGGAAGTCTGAGCCATTGAATAAGATTTGTTGGCCACCAAAGGTTTTCTTTTCCTGATGAGGTTCCAGAAAATTTCCAGATGCGCCCACGACAGTAATGCGATCAGGTGAGACCTGATAGTCTTCAATTAAAGATTTCTGCACCACCCGACTTTGAGCGAACAAATGCTTAGCTCTCTGAAATAGTTGTTGCTCGCAAGCAAGCCATTCTTCTCGTTCTGCACGGCTGAGAAAGTAAGCCCAAGGAAGATCGCTTTTCTTAGAAAGTAGCATTGTATAGTCTAAGTACAACACATAAGGAATGCTTTGCTGATCCCACAGAGGACTAAAGGTATTGAAAATGTGAAATATTAGATCTGGCGCGTACTCTAGCTGCTCAATTCTTTGCTCGAATCGCCGAGATTTAGCAATAAATGCCCTTTTATTTTTTTGATATAGAGTGTCTGCTTTGCTCTTAGAAAATACTCTTAAAGTGTAAAGATATTTCAATAATAATCTTGGTATTTTTGCGTCATACCATTCGTTCTCGCGCTGCAAAATTTGCAATTGATTACAGCGTGATGATAAGGCTTGAAAAAGAAAATTGTGCCTTGATAGATAAGGAGCTTCTCCGGTTGCCAGAATGTTAGCTTGCATTTTAGTTCTCGCCTCTTGTGATTACTCAATCCGAATCATGTGTTATGCAGGCTCTCGCAGCCTCAAAGCTGCTCGATCGTTCCGATTTGCTTCTGCCGTGGCAAGGATTATTTGTGCAATTTGAGCTGCGATCGTGTTCCAGTTCAACTGCGTCTTCATTTTGTACCGGGCTGCTTGAGACATCGCCATTAGCTTCTGGGGAGCATTGAGGGCATCGATCACTGCTTTTGCTAGTTGTTCTGGCGTTATTTGATCGATGACAATTCCATTGATGTCGTGATTTACAATCTCCGGCATTCCATCGCGATCGGAAACAATACAGGGAGTGCCATAGTTCATCGCTTCCATCAAAAAAGTTGGGAAGGGATCGCAATAGGCAGGGGCAACAACTAGGTCGGATTGCAGAAATAACTGATGCAAGTCCGAACGTGAGGCAATGTGACCCGGATTCACAACGCCTGCTTCTTCAAACGGCAGTTTTTTACCCACAACGACAAGCTTAGCTTCGGGGATCACGCGCCGAACTTGTCTGAACGCTGCCAAAACAATCTCTCCGCCTTTGCGCTCAAAATCTGAGCCATTAAATAGAATTTGTCGGCTACGGAATGTTTTTTCGCCCGTATAAGGCTCCTGAAAATCTCCAGAAGAACCGACAACAGTTACCTTATCCGCAGGAATGTCATAGTCCTGAATCAGCGATCGCTTCACCACGTGACTCATACTAAAAATGTGGGTTGCTCGGGTGTAGGCTAAACGCTCACACTCAAACCAGTCTTGGCGGGAGCGATCGTTTAGGAATGTTGCCCAAGCAGACCAGCTTCGTTCTGCAAGAGCAGTTGTGTAATCAAGCAACATCGCATAAGGAATGGTGCTATTCCACACCGGACTATAGGTGCCAAAAATCTGAAGCACGAAATCGGGCGACTCGTTCAGGCACTGAATTCTGCGCTCTGCTTGTCGAGACTTGAGCACAAACGCCGTTTTATTTTTTTGAAATACAGCATTTGCTTGACTTAAAGAGCCTGTCCGCAGCGTTATCAGTCCTTTTAGAACTGTTCTCGGTAGCTTTGCTTCGTACCATTCACTTTGTCGGGGCAGAAAGTCTAGCCGACTAAAATGACTTGATAAAGCTTTGAATAGAAACTGGTGACGCTCCAAAAAGAGCGATTCACCTGTCACTAAAATAGAGTCGATTTCCATTGTTTTATGCAAATTACAGTACGGCTACAAAGATGCTGAAGACAAGCTTTTGGGATGACAACAACATGAGAAAAATTAGATCTATCGGCTATGTCGCCAAGCGACAACCCGGTCAGACACTTTACCGAGTAACATGCGATATTGAAAAAACTGCTGAGGCACAAACAAGCGAATGCACAATACGTAAGCTAATAGAAATGTAAAAGGTCTTAAGAGGAGAGGAAGTTGCAGTGAGAGCAAAATTCCTGGAACAGTGAGCAGAACCGGGGTAAAACAGGAAATCAGAAACTCTCTTAAAGACCAATGGAACTGTTGGCACGCAGTCCACCAGTAGAAGATTGTCCAGACAATGCCTAGCACGATCGCCACGGCTAAGCTAACACCAACAATGCCCCCTTGCCAAGCCCCAATCACAAAGCTGAGAACGGCAACGAAAGCAATCTGGAGTCCAACTTTTGCATTTAAATCTGGGCGACCTTTCGCAGATAACATCGACTGAAGGGGCGTATTGACCACGCGGAAATACCCAAAAAACAAGAGTCCAGGCAGTACGGTGCAGATTGGCACCCAATTCGCCCCGAAAATTAGTGTGACAAACTGCGGATCAAAAACGAGAAAAATGATGGCATAGCTCGCAGCCGTGAAGAATCCAGTCTGCTTAACAACTTTGAACAAAGCGCCTTCGTGCTCATCGATCGGTAGCTGGGCAAAAATAGGCATTCCCAACTGAACCAATACAGAACCCAAAATGGTGGCGACTGCTGTTGATAGCTGGTAGGCAAGGTTATAAAATCCCAAGTTAGTATTGCCTAGCATTTTGCCAACGGTGAAGTTATCTGCATTGAAGATACAATACAGCCCAAGGCTTGATCCCACACACCCTAAGCAAAAGGTGAGGACTTCTGATCGAACCTCTGGATCAATTTGCAGCCGGAAATCATGCTTTGAGTAGTACCGCGATAGTACACAAAACACTAGCCAAGAAATAGTATCTCCAATTACAAACGACCAATATCTAAAGCCAATCAAAGCCGCTGCAGTTGTACAGACTAATCGAGTGAGTGCACCGACCAAGTTGATATGCGCCAACACCTGATACTGCATTCGTCGCGTGATGACTCCGCTGTGAACGTAGGCCACAGACGACAGCACCACATTTAATGCAAACACCATCAAAATGCCAGTTAAAGCAGGCTCACGAAAGAAATCAGCAACCACTGGAGCCGTTACCACCATCACCAACGCCAGTGCTACCCCAATCAGTAAACTAACGGTATAGGTCGTATTGATATACTTCGGATTGTCTGTGCCTTTGTAGATAATGAATGTTCCGGCTGTGTCTTGGGTAAATAGCGTAAATAGTGACCAAAACACATACGCGATCCCAATCACGCCAAAGTCTGCGGGTTGAAGTAATCGCGCCAACACCACGCTACTGAGAAAGGTAAAAATTCGAGTGACAAACGTGGCGTAGGTAATCCACAACCCACTTTTGATCAGTGAGGTTGGTTTCATAGACTTTTGCTCTGGATTGTTTTCGCAGGAGTCGATCGGCTGTGAGAGACATCAAGTGATCGCTGGATTAGTTGCTTAGACAAGGGTGAAAGCTTCACCGCAATCAGCGTCAACATCGATCGAGGGTCAGTATAAAAGATAGAGCGATCGCTCTCCCAGGCTTGCTGCATCAATTGTTGCGCTTGTTGAGTATCCCCCCCTGTTAGTGCCAAACGGGCTAGGAAACGATACATATAGGCATAGGCAGTTGGTAAATATGGTTCAAGCTTTTCTCTAGAGCGTTGATAAGCCGCTTGCAGCACTTGCTCTTGCGATCGCTGCATTTCCGCCACGTTAAACGAGAGTCCAGACGGGCGAACCCGGTAGCAGCACAAGGCGCGAGGTTCCCGGTAGAACCGCCATCGACCTGTTGCGGCGATCCGCAACCAAAAATCGATGTCTTCAGAACTACGAAGGGCTTCGTCAAACTCCCCTACTTCGTCAATCAGAACTCGACGAAATACGGCATTTGAGCCATGTCCGACAAAGTTCTTACACAGTAGAGACACTAATGGATCAGCAGCAATTGGCTTGCCACTTAGAGACATCCAGCT
>JACJNX010000123.1 GCA_014695255.1 Cyanobacteria bacterium FACHB-63 | reverse complement strand
CTGTAAAGCAATGCCATCGTGCGGATGTGGTCTTGAATTGCCTGGACGATCGCGGCTCTCGTTTCGGGTGATTTCGCTTGCTTCAGTCGGTTCTGAAGACTGAGCAATCGCCACGTTGTGCGATCTGTCCCGAATTGAGTTTCGATCCGCGTGGCAGAATTCAGGACATCGAATCGTCCCGCTTCGTGTTCACCGTCGGTTGAAACAGTAGGGAGTGTTAACATTGGCTCTATACCTCATTGGTTTGGGGTTTAAGCCGATCGCTGAACTTTCCACGGCAAAGCGATCGGCTTTTTGATTGGCTGGAAATTCCAGCGGATCGGCTTCTACAGTGAGAAGCGCGATCGCTGAAATCTTATGAATCCTTGCCCTACTGGAGTCCCCAATCGGTCTCCTTCCCAGTAGCGGCTCATTTAGTTGTGCAGGTTCTGTAGTGCCGATCTCCTTCCTCTCGGCTTGGTATCTTCGATACTCTGGCAACTCCCGCTCACCCGTCCTTAGCGGTTGTCTCTCCGTCTGACATCTACATTTATAAATCAAATATCTGTGTTTTGTACAGATGATAAACATCAGAATAACGCATAGAATAACGACATACAGATAAAGCAATCTCATGTTTTTTGTCTGTACATTATCTGCTTTTTACGGGTACATTGAGCGTTATTAATACTTTTGAAGTTCAATAGTAAGGTGCAGTAATGACAACAGGTATTGTGGGAAGACCGAAGCGATCACGCCCAGTAGATCGGGTGAACTATAAGCTAGATAGTGATTTGCGCGAAATTTTGCGACAAATCGCAGATCGCAACGGACGTAACGAAGGATCTCAAGTTGAGCAGTTGATTTTGTTTTATGAAGCGATTGAGCAACTCAACGCTGAAGGTGTGCCCATCCCTTTCAATGAGATTAATGCCCGTGTAAGGCAGATCTGGACGCAGATAACAGCAGGTGATGAGGAATGACCGAATCAAGTAGAGCAACACGCGCCAAAAGACGAGCATGCGTTATCAACCAAAACAAGCAGTAAGAAATGTCCTTCACAGGGATGTTGAAGAAACTCCTTCAGATTCGAGAGTTAGGCGATCGATGAAATTCATCTAGTACAAATTTCCTGCAATCGATCGCTTGTCTGATTGAACCTCTCCTTGAGGAACGGAGCGAACATAAATATTGTTCTCAGCATTCTTGAACAGCACTGAACCCGCATTTAGAAGTTGAGCCTGAGCAATTCCCTGAAAACTGGTAACGCCGATTAATCCGAGCAAAGCGATAGTGCCAGGTTTTTTGAGTTTGCGTTTCATACGTATGAATCAACTGAACTAAAGAACCATCCCAGAGGGAATTCTGAAACCTGTATCGATCAATGTCTGAGAGACAAAACTGTGAAAATGCGGAATAGCGGTAAAGCTTTCGGGAACCTTCTACCAATGGTCGCGATTGCGATAACTGGCGGTATGGTCTGGGCGAATCACCAGAGTGTGAACAATTCCCGCGTCGATTACGATCACGAGAATTCTAGCTACGTCAACAGCCCTAACCAGGATCGAAGTAGTAAGCATTTGAAAGCCGATCACGTTCTCGACGGCGACACAATCAAACTTGCAACTGGTGAATCTGTGCCGCAAAGCTTCACAGATTCACCGGAAAAATCTCAGCCATTAGGCGCAGAGTCGGGCGCTAGATTACAGCAGCTACTTGAACAGGCTGGAAACGATGTAATTTTGGTCGAGGCAGAGCGCGATCGCTACGGGCGCATTGTGGGCGATGTCTTTGTCCGAAATAAGGCAAGTCGTAACCCAGAGGAGGAATTCTTCGTGAATGGCGAGATGGTTCGATCTGGGATGGCTTATCACTACGCTCGATATTCCCGGAATTGTAGCGATCGAACGGCTCTGGAAACGTCAGAGGAATTTGCTAAATCCAAAAAGCGTGGAGTATGGAGCGGCAGTTACGAGAAGCCTTGGGAGTTTCGGAGACGGCAGAGCGAACGCTGAGGAGACCTTGATTTGGTCCGAAGGCGATCACACTCTACGGTCGCCTTTCCTTTTACTGGGAGAGAACGAGCGTGATGAGTCGGTTGAACAGGAGTGCGAACAGGTTCCCTGTACCGAAGGTAACGCATCAATGTCTTAGCCAATTCTCCGGGAAAAATAATGTAATTTATGTAACTTTTACATTTGCGTATCGTTGTTGTTAAGAACTGGGTGTAATTGGGCACGTTATATAACAAGTGCAATAGAACATTCTAAGGAGTGTTTTACACACTTACTAATTCATTTTCCTTCTAAAACAGTGACCGAACCGCTAGAGATATCAGATCTGGTGCGGGAGTTGCGTCAAAGACTTGAACTGACTCAAGAACAGTTTGCGTCTGAACTTGGCGTGACTTTCACAACCATTAACCGTTGGGAAAACCGACACTCGAAACCTTCCAAGATGGCGATGATGCTTATCGAAATGAAGGTTCGAGAGTTGGGCGACGACGGTAAGGATTTACTGAGTTATTTCTCAAGCAGACCAATGACACCAAGCAAGAAGCGCTAAAAACCTTCTTTGTTTGTTGCGTGTAAAAAGGCACCTAGATCTGTGGTACCTTGCGGGTTCGTTTGTGCGTTTTTGAAGGATTGTCCCTGGAGGAGATCCAAAATGCCACGCGGAAAGCAGACTAAAGCTCAGTTGATCGATGAAGCCAAAACTTATCAACTCTTCGATCGCTCCCTCACTGGAATGGGACAACAACCCTGCGCGTGATCAAACAGACGCATTAATCGCTGAGATATTGAATGCTGGCTCTCTAGAACAGGTCAAAGCGGCTGCACTCAAACTTAAAGCAATGAGCCAGCCTTTTCTCAATTGGACAGGTAAGGCAGAACGGCTTTCGTTTGATGTGCCGACTCTACCGCTATTCATTCATGAGCGCTTATCAACGAGAGCCATTATCGAAACGGTAAGAGGGCACAAGAAAGGCGGCGATCAGCTTTCATTCGAGCTATTTGGCGATCCACAGCACTCGATCGTAGACCAAACTCTCAAGGCTTACGAACACCGGGACGAATGGGTAAACCGAATGATGCTCGGTGACTCGCTAACCGTGATGAATTCCCTGCTTGAGTATGAAGGCTTGGGGGGTCAGGTGCAGATGATTTACATCGATCCGCCCTATGGTGTGAAGTTTGGCTCTAACTTTCAGCCATTTGTGCGAAAGCGCGATGTGAAGCACAACGAAGACCAAGATATGACCCGTGAGCCTGAGATGGTGAAGGCTTATCGAGATACGTGGGAGATGGGGCTGCATTCTTATTTGAGTTATTTGCGCGATCGATTGGTGTTGGCGAGGGAATTGCTAGCGGACAGTGGCAGCGTTTTCGTTCAGATTGGGGCAGAAAATGTTCATCACGTTCGAGAACTGATGGATGAAATATTTTCTGCTGAGAATCATTGTGCAAGTATTACGCTTGTCAAAACCACAGGATTTACAACCAGTAGGCTCTCCGAGGTTTATGATGTGCTTCTTTGGTATGCCAAGGATGCACAAAATATTAAATATCGTCAGTTATATCAGCCAAAACCCATTGGCGCGGAGGGATCAGGAAATTACTCGTATGTAGAACTTCCTGATGGAAGTAGAAGGCGACTGACAGCAGAAGAATTTACAAATCCTAGTAGCCTACCGACAGGTTGGCGTATTTTCCGAATAAGTGACATTAGTTCTCAAGGAGAGTCACGAGAGCCACAACCATTTGAGTTCGAAGGTAAGATCTATCGCCCTCCTGCAAATAGTCATTGGAAAACGACACTTGAGGGACTTAGAAAGTTAGTTGAACAGAGACGAGTGATAGCTGTGGGACAACGGCTTGCTTATATCAGGTATGCAGATGATTTTTCCATATCACCCATTAATAACGTTTGGGCAGATATGGGACAAAGTGGCTTCAGTGATCCAAAACTCTACGTAGTTCAAACTCCCGCCAAAGTCATTCAACGCTGCATTCTCATGACCACTGATCCAGGTGATCTCGTCCTCGATCCCACCTGTGGCAGTGGCACTACAGCCTATGTTGCTGAGCAATGGGGAAGACGTTGGATAACCTGCGATGTAAGCCGTGTTCCCCTCGCTCTAGCCCGTCAACGTCTTCTTACGGCAACCTTCCCTTACTACGAACTTAAGGACAGTAAACGAGGTCCTGCTGGCGGTTTCGTGTACCGACGCAAGCAAAACAAAAAGGGTGAGGAAGTCGGTGGCATCGTCCCACATATCACACTTAAAAGCATCGCCAACAACGAAAAGCCTGAAGAAGAGATCCTCGTTGATCGTCCTGAAACCCTCCAAGGAATTACACGAGTGACAGGCGCATTCACGTTTGAGGCAACGATTCCAACTCCGGTTCAGACTGAGGAGCAAGAGCAGGATGAAACGCTGGAAACAACAGGCTCATTTGTCGATCGCTTACTAGAGGTCTTAAGAAAAACACCAGTCCTACAGCTTAGTGGAAACCGCACCGTTAAGTTTCAATCGATACGCAAACTTGCCAAGTCACTCAATCTATCGGCTGAAGCAACGATAGGAATGGATAACGGCAACGAATCGAACGGGAATGGCGGGACATCTTCTCAATCCGTTGCCTTTGTGTTTGGACCCGAAAATGGTCAAGTGATTCAACGGACTGTTTACCAATCTGCGATCGAAGCGAACGCCAAAAACTACAGTCATCTCTACGTGATCGGATTCGCGATCGAACCAAATGCCCGTGAGCTAATTGAAAACTGCGAAGAAGTAACAGGCATTCCAGCAACTTATGTTCAAGCAACTCCTGATCTGTTGATGGGTGACTTGCTCAAGAACATGAGAAGTAGTCAAATCTTCAGTGTGTGTGGTCTACCTGATGTGGGCATTCAGCTTGAAGGCGATTTGTACCGAGCGACCTTGTACGGCTTAGATGTGTTCGATCCCGTCACAATGGAGTCTGATCACCGGAGCGGTAATGATGTTCCAGCATGGTTCTTGGATACTGACTATAACGGCTTATGCTTTCATGTCTGTCAGGCATTTTTCCCTAAAACAGGTGCATGGGACGGTTTGAAGAAAGCGCTGAAAAATACTCATGAAGACTCAGTGTGGGGACATCTAGCAGGTACGATTAGTGCTCCATTCGAGGCAGGAAAGTATCGGCAAATTGCGGTGAAAGTGATTGACGATCGCGGCAATGAATTACTAGTTGTGAAGGAGTTGCCCCAATGAGCTACGAAGTTTCTACCCCCATTCTTAACTCCCCGTTTGAAACTCCCTCACAATACTGGTTTCTACAAGAAGGTGAAGCTGCACAACTGAGAACAGGACGTAGACCCTCGATCGTTTATCCTCCCCGTGATACTGATTGCAATTGGAATCTGAGCGATGGAGTGCTAAAGCCCGCAAAAGAGTTTGCACCAGGGCTAGAAATGGCTTTGGTGAATCAGATTCGTGAAGAGGTCAAAGAATGGCGATTACAGGGCTATCCGGGCACAACTCGTACCACCTTTGACCTGCTGCAATACTGGCAACGTGAGGGACGAGAGAAGCGGCTATTTTACGCCCAGCTAGAAGCGGCTGAAACAATCCTTTTTCTCAAAGAAGCACGAGCAGACTTTCTACAAGGTCTTTCTATTCCTAGTGACGAGCCGACCGAGCAACAGAAATTAGACGGTATCAAAGCATTTATCCGGTACTGCTGCAAACTGGCAACCGGATCAGGTAAGACAACTGTAATGGCAATGTTGGCAGCCTGGAGCATCTTGAA
Organism: Cyanobacteria bacterium FACHB-63; assembly: GCA_014695255.1. GTDB lineage: Bacteria > Cyanobacteriota > Cyanobacteriia > Leptolyngbyales > Leptolyngbyaceae > Leptolyngbya. The sequence continues at coordinate 19,058 of JACJNX010000123.1, read as the reverse complement.
CAAAGTCGATCACCGCAATGATGCTCGATTCTCGGATGTCGTTTTAGTTGTTTGTCCCAACGTCACAATTCGAGATCGCTTAACTGAACTTGACCCGGATCGAGGTGAAGCCAGCCTTTATCGTACTCGCGATCTTGTGCCTGCTACATTGATGGATAAGCTACGACAGGGACGAGTCTTAGTCACAAACTGGCACGTCTTTGAGAAACGATCGCCCCAAACAGCAGGAGATGTCTCAGCTAGAGTCAGCAAGGTTGGCGTTCCAGTTCATACCGAAGAACGAATTCAGATTAGCTCAAAGAACGAGACAGCGCGAGGAAAGCGTTATTTGACACGAGAATCGCTTGACATTCAGATTGCTCACGGGATGCTGTCTGTGCTGGAAGAGAAGCGAGATAAGCAAGGCAACCTTGAGTCTGTCAAAGTTGAGGCTACCCGCTACGTTGAGAGCGACACAGCTTGGATTCAAAGAATTCTAGGGCGCGAAGTGGGTGGAAAGCAAAATATTCTTATTCTGAACGATGAAGCACATCACGCCTACCGAATTCGACCTGAAGAGAAGGATGGCGATGACGAAGAGGAAGATACCGAATATCTGAAGCAGGAAGCGACGATTTGGGTTGAAGGACTTGATCTCATTCATAAACATCGAGGTATCAATTTCTGTGTTGATCTATCTGCGACACCTTATTACCTGAGCCGCGTCGGTCGAGAAGCCAATAAGCCCTTTCCCTGGATTGTGAGCGATTTTAGTTTAATGGATGCGATCGAGTCTGGGCTGGTGAAGGTTCCTCAATTAGCAGTTCGTGATACCACCGGACACGAAATCTCTGGCTACTTCAACATTTGGAAGTGGGTAATGGAGAAAATGACTCCAGCAGAGCGAGGAGGTAAAAAGTCCAGCCCCAAACCTGATGCAGTTCTCAAATATGCTCAACATCCAATTGCAATTCTCGGCGGATATTGGGAGCAGCTTCGATTGGAGTGGGAACAGAGCGGCAATGATCCTAGACCTCCCGTGTTCATCTTGGTTTGTAAGAATACTGCGATCGCGAAAGTGATTCATGAATGGATGGCGGAAGGCAAGCATTCTTCTACCATTTCACCCTGCAAGATTGAAGGATTCCGCAATCGGGACGGGCAAATCAATACGATTCGAGTTGACTCTAAAGTGGCTCATGACATGGAATCGGGAGCTTCGGCTTCAGACGAATCAAAATGGATGCGCTACACGCTCGATACAGTTGGAAAGACCGACTGGACGCGAGACAAGCAAGGTAGCCCGATTTACCCAGATGGTTTTGCAGAACTGGCAGCAAAGCTTGATCGACCTCTACACCCACCCGGACGCGATATTCGCTGTATTGTCTCGGTTGGAATGCTGACTGAAGGTTGGGACTGTAACACTGTGACTCACATTATCGGGTTACGTCCTTTCATGTCACAGCTTCTCTGTGAACAAGTCGTAGGACGTGGGTTACGTCGCGCGAGTTATGAACTGACCGATGAAGGAAGGTTCTCTGAGGAGGTTGCTAAAGTCTTCGGAGTGCCCTTTGAGATCATCCCGTACAAAGCAAATCCTAACAATGCTGCACCAAAAAAAGAAAAGCGACATCGAATTTATGCGGTTCCTGATAAAGCTAAATATGAAATTCGATTTCCAAGAGTAGAAGGCTACACCCAGGCAATTCGGAATCGAGTGACAGTTGATTGGGACGCTTTACCGACATTGATTTTAGATCCGCTTGCGATCGCGCCTGAAGTGCAAATGAAGGGAACTGTACCGAATAATCAAGGTAGACCATCACTGTTAGGTCCCGGACGACTCGAAAGCGTTGATCTTAATCCTTTCCGTAAAGACTTGAGATTTCAAGAATTAGTGTTTGACATTGCGGGAGCGCTCACAAAATCCTACGTTGCTTCTGGTAGCTATCTCGCGCCGCCTCATGTGTTGTTTCCTTCAGGGGGTGACAACGCAGCTACAAGGCAGACTGGATCAGGGAGATGGCGCGGAGACCTCGCTGGAAAAAAGGGCGTTTTTGGGGTTTGAGTGCCATGAGTTGATGCGCCAAAGTTGACCATAAATTGAGGTTGCCAATCCACAGACTTCCATACAAGCCGATCCAAAACTGACTGTGGCGATTTTGAGCGCGTTTTGGTTCTTTGACTCGACCGACGTAGCGTTGCACCTGTTTTTTGCGAATACGCTTTCCTTGGACTGAAGCAAGCGAGTAAGCAATCGTCATCAGCACGATTAAGGCAGTAAAACGGCGAGGGTGAGCATGGCAATCTTCGAGGTGATAACCGCCAGATTTCAAGTCCTTGAATCCTGGCTCAATGCAAAACCTGAAGTCGTAGTGAAACAGCACAAGATTAACATCGGTGAGATTCGTTAACAAATACCAAACATCAGGAGTCGTGGCTTGAGCGTAGGTACGTTTCTGATAGATCACGAGATTGTGTCTACCGAACCCGCGTTTTTGCGTCACCTGGATTTGCAGATATTGTTCAGGAACACCCGGACGTTGCGGCAGGTCGTCGAGCCGCGAGAAGCCTGCTCCTGTTTCTGGTTGAACGGTCGTACTCTTGGGTAAACGAAACACAAACGAGACCTTTTTCGCAACACACCAAGCAGCAAGTTCGATACTGTGAAATTCTCGGTCGCCTAACAGAACAAAGCGCCGTTTCTTCAACAATCGAAACACAGGTCGCAACACTTTTTGTTGATCCCTGAGCGAACTCTGTCCTTGTTTGTCGAGCCACGTCCAATACAACGGAATCGCTCGGTTCTGGTATACAAAACTCACCATCATCAGGTTATGTTCCATCCATTGCGTCCGGTCAAGCACAAGTTGTAGGGCTTGACCACGGGGAATGTGTTGTTTGATCCACTGTTTAGCGATAGGAAACCATAATGCTTCCGGTGTCATCTGCGGCAAGCTCAGGAAGCGTTGAAGATTGCGTCGCCGACTCTCAAATAGTATCGGCTGTGGAAACAGAGTCGCTAAACGCTCGATGGTAATTCGACGTTCTTGCTGCAACAGTTCGACTAAGATTTCCAACGTAATGAACTGAGCGTCTGAGAGTTGCGATTTCAAACAGGATTGATAGAATGTAGGCAACATTTTTAACAATGCAGGAGTGAATCGATTGGTTTCACCCCTTTTTTTCTGAGCTTATTGCTGCTATCCGGCATCGCTTCTGGTTTTCAAGCTCGTTGTCACCCCCTGAAGTTGTTTCCTCAACTATTGAAAATCTGCGATCGCTACTTGCAAGAAAAAGTTGAACCTGTTCAACCCGCTCAGATTCTCGATGTATTTCTCTCTCCCTACTATGGTTGGGTGATCGAACAATTGAGGGATGCAATTCGACCTGACACCACGCAAGGAGAAGCGCCGGAGATACCGCTTTATGAGCCTCATCGCGGACTCGGTTCAACGGATGAAGTAAATCTCTGGACGAGCAAACCTGTCAGAGAAATCGTTCATTCCCATCTAAATTACGTGGTAGCTGACACTCATCAATGGGAGCAAGCGGCAGCGTACATCATTGATACTCACCCTGCAACGAAGGCATTTGTCAAAAATGCAGGGTTAGGGTTTGCGATTCCCTACATTCACAACGGTCAGCCGCATGATTACTTACCAGATTTCATCGTTCGATTGAAAGCTGACGATGAGCAGTACTTCATTTTGGAGACTAAAGGATATGATCCACTGCGCGATATTAAACGAGCAGCCGCAGAACGTTGGATCAGTGCGGTCAATGCTGATGGCAAATATGGGCATTGGCAATATGCAATGTGCGGAATCAAGGAGGTTCAGCAGCTAATTGACGAAGCGTGGCAGAAGTGCCAACAAGTTGTAGCAGTTTGACCGATTTACAGGGAGAAGAATGATGCGCCAACCACTAGCAGCCGGGTTAATTGTTCTGAACACTTTGGCAATTCTGAATTTGCCTTCTCTAGTCAAAGCAGAAACCAAACCCCGTGATTGCGCCATGTTGCTCACAGACGTTCAAAATCGCCTCACTAAAGGTCGAGATGAGGAGCTTCGACATTTCCGAGGGCTTTCCCGATCATCCCGATAATCGACCGATCGCCTATCAATTTCTCCTCAAAGGAGCAGCAGCGGAATCAATTATGCGCTCATCACAATTTCAGAAAGTGATCGCGACCGATATCATCGAGAGTTGCGGTTCTGTTGGGGTAGTCAGGTTCCTACTATGGGGGTCAGGGTGGAATCAATCAGTAGGCGTTCTACCAGATGGCAGGATAGACGTATTTGAGTGCCTTGATCCTCCAAGAAGAGACTCCTCTGATTCTGCTTCAAAACTTAATTGGGGGCAGGAATACTGTAGTCTTTGAAGCCACGCATCAAAATTCAATGTCTCACATGAACTTCAAAATAATTACTCCCCCGATCGCTGGAATTCTCGCTGGAGCCATTACGCTTCTTAATGGAACGGTACACGCTCAAGAAGTCCCGCTATTGAAACAGAAAATGCCCTATTCCGAGGCAAGAGAAATTCTGATCAATGCAGGATGGCAAGCGATCGAGATTCCAATCTTGCAACGAGGAGAACGATTCTTTGGCGCGATGGAATACATCATTAAAGACTTAGGTTACAACGAGGTTGCCGACTGCTCAGGAACAGGTTTAGGGCTGTGTCGATTTGAATTTGCGGCGGCAGATGGGCAGAAATTGATTGTTGTCACTGCTGCGAATGATCGAAGAGCCAAGCAGCCAGTCATCCTGTATCGCTGGTGGGTTGAGAAGGAGTGATAGGAGTGCGATCGCTGGACATGAAAAAACCCGCCGCAAGTTTGGCAGGTTGAAGACAGCAACAAGGCTTAAGAATGCTCGACTTCCCTCAAGAGAAAATTGATCTCATTTGGCAACAGAGTGATCAAGCTTGTCCATTCGTTCTTGTGGTCTGAAAGTTTCTGCGCGATCGCAGGGTTTCGATCGGAAGTCAGTTCGATTAATCGCGCCACGTCCTGACGCTCCAGGCGAATGATTCCGGTTCGGTTCGGATTCAGCGATCGGAAGTCATTTAATTTCTTCAGCAATTGCGCTTTTGCCGTGCGTGATCGTGCCGCTTCATTGTCGGCTGCCATCTTGTCTAAAAATTGAAAGCTTTGCATAGCAATCTCTGGAATGTTTCAGCAATTCTGACACCGCCAGATTTTGACGTGAGCCTCGATCGGGCTTTATTGTTCATTTTTGGCATCAAGACATTTCGGACCTTTCTGACGCATATTTTTCAGGTCTTCAGAGTCCAGAGGGGTGGATCGGTCTCGTAGTGGAGATTTCAACAACCTTGATGAAATCTCGATCGCCTGCTGAAACTTAAAAGCGCAGTGGAGATGGCAGTGGGGCTGCCAGAATAGCCGCGCTACGTCGAACTACTTGCGGAGATGAGACAAGAACAGCGCCCGCAAGACTCATAGCATAATCATCAACCGCCGCCCCTGCTCCGCCGCTCACGTCCCAAGTTCCATTCGTGCGATACCGAACGATCAAATTCTTTAACTGGTCAATCCCTTTCGTGTGTGGGTAGAGGTCGATTTTATTGCCGTGAAACAACTCTCTCAGCTTGCTAAACGCTTGAGTTTTGTTCTGAGCCGTCCACGTCGATTCCTCGATTCTGATTTGACGCTGCAACCGTTGGATCGTGCTTTGAGAATTGTATTGGTCAAGGATTACTTTCTTAAATCCATAGCGCTTATGTTGCTCCAAAATCCAGTTCTCTACGGCTGCGACATCAATCTGTAATTTTTTCCCGTCCGTCCATGTGGGCTGGAATTCATGCCACAAATCCAGCACCAAGCGATCACCCTCATAATGAACGATGCAAGCGGTGTAGGCATCCCGTCCGCCTTTCGCGGGGTCAAGACTCAGCACATAATTTCCACGGTATTTGGGCATAGGTGCTAGTGCGGATCGCGATCGGTTTACCGCCGCTTCGATCACGTCGCTATTCAGAAACGCATTGATCGAGCCGCTGAACTCTGCTCCATACTCGATCGCAAACATCTCCGGATCACGGGCTTTTTCTTGCGCTAGGAAATCCGGCGACAGCGTTGGATTAACTTGCCAGCTAGGAAGTTGAACCGCTTGCATATAGCTGAAATTGCCCGATCGCGCTTGCTGGAACAAATCCCAAAATACTCCCTGCTGAATCCAAGGTGACGAGAGCATGAGGATTTTTCCAAGCTTGCCAAATTGAGCCGTGGACGGTGCTAGGGCTTGATAAAGACTAGAACCGCTCTGATTGCCGTCCGTATCGAGTGCAAACGCTAATTCGTCAAAAATCACCAATGGGCAAGCCATCCCCCGACCAGATCGACTACTCGCGGGCATCGCCCGGAACACAGCGCCGTTTGATAACTCCAGTGTGTCTGCGGTCTCGCGAACGATCATGCGTCGTAGCAGCGGGGAAGCGTTGATCAGGTCTTTGATATTGCCTAAAGCGATCCGCGCCTGGTCGATCGTGTTTGCCACCGAGACGATATAAAACTTTTCTCCTGATCTCAGGTATTTTCGATACTCGTCTGCCAGCATCGTGGCGGCATAGGTCGCGACGATCGCAGACATTAAGGTTTTCCCGCTTCTGCGTCCCAATGCCCAAACGCCGATCGAACTTTGCTGAGTGAAAAAGGCTTCGAGAATCTCGCTTTGCTTGTGCCATAAGGGAGTGTTGAGCAGATTACGATCGCGGGCAAACTCACTGATCCGCACTGGCATCTGGCGTATCCTGTTTTGCTGAGAGGTATTCAAGGTAGTCTTTGAGGGTGGCTTCTGCACTGCGATCGCGCTGTCCATCGGGATACAGACCTAACAGCTTTGATCGCTCTGTAATCACTTTTGCCACACCACTAAGGAACTGTGGATCACCGATTTTCTCTTCAGTTCGGGTACTCATCCGCACCCGTCCACTTCCAGCCGTGGTTCCTTCTTCACTCGCGATCGCGTTCCTCAGTTGCTCACGCATAGAAACCTGTTTCGATTCTTGCGATCGTTCCCATGCCTGCCAATACTCGCGCTCTAACAATTCGAGTCGATCTAGCTGCATCCCCCGTTCAGCGTCAAAATCTCGCAGGGATGACTCTTTCCATTGTTGCTCTAACGCCTTCAGGTCTCGCGAGATAGTAGCTTGGTTTACCTCTAAATAGTCAGCAATCTGCTGCTGAGTCCAGCCTTTAAGCCGTAACTCAGCAATCGTAGCGAGGTCTCGATCTCGCTGAATTTTAGACCGATTGTGTTTTCCACTCATGCGTCGCTATTGTTATGCGTCATCTGCCTTCGCACACCTGTCGAGCAATGCTTCTTAAATGTTCGTCGCTCAAATCAGACTTGAATGTCGATCGTGCCGGTTGGGCGGCTGCTGGAGTTTTTTCCTGACTCATTTGCACAAGTGGACTAGCCGGATCGTGAGCGATCGAGTTGAGCATCATTGACCAGCGATCGGGGTAGAGCGCTTTCAACTGCTCAATGCTTTGATGCAGCGATGCGATTAATTCTTTTTTGGTCATAACTTGTCTTTTGCAAAAGAACATTTGCTCTATTATCTCTGACTTTCCCGGAAACAGTACGATCGCACTAGAACTAGATGCCGTCCGCTCGAATGGGACGGCTTTTTGTTGAGCGATCGTGCTGTTCCCCCTCTGCAAGTTACCTCTGTAGCAGCACCATAGAAAGAGAGAAGCCATGCAACTGTAGTTGATATGGACCAAAGAGTTGATACTGGTTAATCCTGTCCAAGCATTTCATGACATTGTAAGAGGCAATTACCTAATACGACTCCAACAGCTACACCGCAACCAGCACATGCGGCAACAAGAACTGGTACGGAGACAGGCTGTGCCCCGGGTACCAACGAAGCTGCAATCGCTCCGGTACATGCAGTACAGAAACCACCAATAATCCCCAACAACCAATCAGGAACTTCTTTCATGCAACTACCGTAACAGGCGGCAAAATCCTTCGTTGTGTCGTCAGATGGCACAGGCTGGGGTGGGGGCGGCGGCTCCGGATTGTCTGCCGCTTGCGATGCTCCAAAACCTGGAAGAAATAACCAACTCCCACTTTTGGACTTGACTCGTCTCCCATTTTTAAGCTGAAGCGGGAACAGAAGCAACGGACTGAAGTCCAAACCCCTACCACCATTCGTCAACGCCAGAATAAAATTCTGCTCTGCAAGGATCTTATGCGGCTTTGAGAGAAGCAATACTGTTGCTGGGTCTACTACTTGTCTTTGTGCTGCACGAATGAAGAAGAAAGACGTGTTCCTGCCAATTGCAACTGCTGGCACTTTGACCTGCCTCATGTGCTCGCGGATTGCTTTAATCGAGTCTTCATCGGAAATTGGTAGTGCAGCACACTCTACGACCTGCTCCGTACGCTTTAACCTTTGAGCTGACGCTGATGAAAGTTTGAAAGATCGAACTATTCCGAAAGCACGCTCTGTATCAAGTTTTAATGCAAGTTTAACTTCTCCTAACTGAAATTGCCGCGCCGCTTCGAGTGTTGAAAGCGTTATTGGGGTTCTGCTCGATAGACGTTTGATTGCAAAATTGCACTCACGGTCTTCTTGGCGCGACGAGGGCTGTCCTAGTGCTTGCGTACTATATGCACCAATCCCCACTATTCCCGCAGCTGTTAGAGCAGCACGCCTGCTTATTTTGTTATCCATGGTTTGTATTGTCCTTATTAACCTAACTTTGAAATAAAGACATCTTACTCCCTGCTAGTGTTCAGCCCCACTGAGAATAGAAAATCTTATACTTATTGTCTTTTAATTGAGTTGATGCTTGTCGTAATAAAAAATGGTCTTCTTATTCCATGCGGTATCTAACGCCTAAGTACTTCCATTGTCAGTAGTCCTAAAGATGTAAGGATAGGAGAGACACGGTTACCCCGAAGCCTTCTGCCTGATTTCCAAGCACTCTGCCAGAAAGCCCCAAGCCACTCACGATCGAGAATTCAGCGCAACTGCATAATTGCCGATCGACGTTGCTCTGGGGTCACCTCCAAATATCGAGAGAGTTCATTCAGCGACTCATGCCCCGTGATTGACGCGATCGTTTTAATCGGGACTCCCTTGCTATGCAGCGATGTCGCCAACGATCGCCGGAAAGAATGTGTTCCAACGCCTCGCAATTCCAACGCCTCACAGACTTCTCTCAGTTCCTTATCCAACGCTTGACGAGTGATATAACCCGCGCTACGGCTCGACGGGAATAGATAGCCCTTTGTCGGAAGATTTGCACCAGACAGAATCTCTACTAGCTCTGGGTGCATCTCAACTTCTCGCGCTCTACCCGTCTTTGTATTCGTCAGGGTGATAATCTTCTCTGCCAGGTTCAGATTCTCTGCTCGTAATCGCAACGCCTCACCCATGCGGCAGCCAGTGAAGGACGCGATCGCAACCACATAGCAATACGGTTTTCTACACAAACTCATTACCGCATCGATCTGATCATTGGTGAGGATTGCGGCTTGGCCCTTGCCGTTGACTTTGGGCATGAGACTGAAACTTGAAACGACTTACTCTATCTTATTGTCCTTTCAGAGGAAACGACAACGAGAGAATCAGTATTCTAAGCTTTTTTACGAATCACCTTGAAAAACAACTGTCTTATTGAGAATTGCCCTCTCTTATTGCGATAACAGCGTTATCATTGATAGCATCTGAGACTCATTACAGTCGCAGAATTAGACAGGCGATGAGCTGAAAAAATGACGACTACTGAACACGAAACCACGATCGTTTACCGCTACGAACAAAAACGAGTGCGGATTTTCACGACACGATCAGGAGTCGTAAACCAAATTCAAAAACGATCAAACAATCAAGCGATCGTTCAACACAACGGCGGATCGTGGAGCATTAACCTTTCAATAGAACTTTGCCGCAATCCATCGATGCTTGTGAAAATTGCGGGGGATGCCAACGATGTCGAGTCCTAAAGTAATGGTGGGCTGTCGAGTCAATCCAGAAATTAAGGCTCAAATCGAACAACTGGCAGCCGCTAGCGACATTCAACCATCAGCCGTCATACACAGCGCGATCGTGCAATATCTCGGAATCGGCAGCGGCGATGATCCGTTGAGCCGAATTGCCAGGTTAGAGCAAGAAGTTTCGCAATTAAAGCGGCTGAAGTAGAAATCACGCACGATGAGAATCACGCACGATCGCGATCGTGCTCAAACAAAAAATCCCGCCAGATTGACGGGATGTGAACTATACGAATGGAGTAAGTTCAGGATGCCCAAGTGGTTAGCGATCTTACTTATCCTTTCTCCAAGCAAAAGATCGAGCTGTTTTAGTGTTCCCAAACGGGTGAGCGAGTGACCGTCTGAGCAATTAGGCTGCAACCGCTGACTTGGAAAGAGATCTACGCAGTTTAGAGAGTCCAGAACGGATCGCGGCACAAGTTAGAAAATTTTCAACTACAGTCGTTATTCCACTGCTGGTTCAGTGTAGTGCCGTAGATTTTCAGACAGAGGTTGGGTACCGAAGAGAAGGTCTTGCCGTAGGTCGTGCGCCAAGGTTCCCAGAGTAGCCCTGTAGCACCCTGTACGAGGACACGCACATTGGTGGCATCGAGGGGGATGTTGTAGGTTTTTTTCCAGCCTAAGGAAGTATCACCGCTGTTGATGCTTTGGTTCGGTTTGCCGGGTAGGTCGTAAGTGACTTGCCATTTGGCGACGAACCCAGCACCGTGAGTGAATTTGAGTTCTCCCGCCGTGCTGGATATCTCACCGCTGACGCTTCTGGGCCAGTCGTTATTCCAGGCAGGCTGGAAAACGGTGCCGTACACCTTGTAGCTTACGTAGGTCGGACGCTGCAGGGTTTGACGGAATATCTGCTTCTCGCCCGCAGCAAGCATCACCCCTTTTACCTCGATGTTTTGGGCAGCAGCGGGGATGGCGAATGTCTGCCAGAAACCAACGCTCATATCTCCGGTGGTAAAAGACTTCTGCTGTCCATTCAGGGTGTAGTTCAGGTAAAACTTGGCGACGTAGCCCGCCTCGCAGAAGAACGTGACCTCGCCGTTAATTGCGGGGCTAGGAGCTTTCCAGCCGTCGGCCGCTGATTTGAGCATCCCCAGCAAAAACAAGCCACTGGTTTTTTCGTCTGTGACGACGTTTGCCGTGTTGATGTTCTCTCCCATAGCGGCGGCAATGGCTTGCTTGAGCTTAAATTCCGCCTGTTCACTCTCAATGACAGTGATGCCCTGAGATACCCCAATCAGGGCTGCCGCCGCGATCACGGCAGCCGGACCCGCCACCACTCCTGCCCAACTTGTAGCACCAATGGCTCCGGCTGCAGCCCCACCTGAACCGCCAAAGGCACTATACAAGGCGGTGACAGTACCAGCACTTGCGACCGTTACTCCAAGCCCGGATGTCGCTGCCAAGAACCCACCAGCCAACCCAATGGCAGCAATCCCTGTCGCCACACGCTGCACAGTTAGGTCACTATTGCCTGCGGCATAAGCCAGCCCAGCTTTTAGAAGCAGCTCTGAGGGCGGCTTGTCGACCTGGAACGAGAGAGCGTAAGGATTTCGACTGACTGCAACATTCGTACACCGTTGCGGCGGCTGATAACCAGGGGCGGAGTATTTGCAAGGGTTCTTTTTCCATAAGTTGTACTCGTTCAAGGTGCCAACAGCGACATCCACCTTCATTTGACGGAAGACCGGAATCGCCCAATCCCGCAGGGCAATGGTCTCGGCATCGTTCTGGTTGAGCTTCAGTTTGGCAATGATTTGAGCTGCGATGAGCCCAGTGAGGGCGTTACGCAGGGGGGTATTAAAGCCTTGCACCTGGGCAAAAACCTCTTGCGGGGCGATGTTCGGCTGCTTGTTTGCCGGGAAATATGCCTCGGCAGCACTCAGCCCCATTGTGCCGATAGCCTTTTGAAAAGGCGTCAACCCAGCGTAGGTGGAGGCAACATTCGTCATGCCTAAGGCGGTGCACATTTTTGATTCCCAATCCTGTTGCCGAGGGAATTTGAGCGGCTGGCTGCCATTGGATTGAGCTAAAACAGCCGTAAAATCATTGAACAGGACTGCGCTCCCTGTTCCTGCAATAAATCCGACACCAACTTTCAGAAATTGACGGCGAAGAAGTTCATCTGGCATAGCACTTTCTCCTGAGATGTGTACAGGTGTACATTTGCGTTTTCGATAGGTGACGCAAATATTTTCAATATGTATGGCCTGTGTGAGCAGAACCCTCACTGCTTCATAGCCGGTCGAGCAAAGGAGGAGATTTTTGTGCGAACCATTGTTGTGAACTTGTTTCGTCAGGCGGTTTTGCCTCAACTGCCAAAGCCGTCCATCAGGTTGCCCATAATATGCGTCGCTTACTCTCCTTTTTCCAACCAATCAACGCTGCCAGTCGCGCGTCTAACTATCCTTTGGACTGACAGTTTCCGTCTAATTGCCCGTATTCGGACATTAGAAGGAAATTCGTCGTTCTAAAATCCTCATCCAGCGATTTAGGCTGCTTTGTATCGGGATAACACCCTGAATCGGGGGAATTAGCCTGACCATCTCTGCTTAATACCAGAATTAGAAACATTAGCCTGACTCACATTCCGCATATTATCCCTCGACAGAGTAATTGAGCGGAAAATGTTCATATTTTTTCTCAAAGAAAGTCTGTACTATTCTGTCTAAGATTCCGTTCAACCACATTTACCTGATGAACGTTGAAGAAGATCCCACTGTCTAAAAAGCTACTAGACCCAGTACGTGATGCGATTCGAATACGGCCCGATTAAAACATTGGCAGCTATCTAATTAACAACCTTACATAATGTTTCCTGACCATAAGCAGACTTTGATGCCCTACAACTTTAGCTGCTGCACTTATCCCTCATTTGTCACTTCGGCAGGAGCAAAAGCTGAAAGCCTTACTATACTTGCGTTTTGCCCTTTTATCATTTTCGAGCTGTAAAAATAGGAAATGTTTGATACGACTGGGTTTCAGAGTTTGCTTTAGCGAAAGTGACAAATGAGGGTTATATCCGTATGAAGCTGCGGGTTTTTCTGCTTATCGATTTTCTTTGCGTAAGTCAACCTTATGGGCGCTAAGTTGAGCACGATTCGCCGTATCGGAAATGCGAACCCAGAATTCTTGATCGCTGTTCTGACGCGCTCTTGTAACTTTGTGCGTTATTGACACCGCCCTATCAGGAGTCAATCTTGTCCCTTATCTTTCCGAATCATGCCGATCTGAACATAGCCCCAAGCGACCAACAATGTGATGAATATCAGGGCAGCCCAAGCCGCGATCGCGCCGATGACGATCGCGGGTTCGGAGTTCATTAACAAATCAATTTCTTCCATTGCCATCGGGGATAAGGGACAAGTTCAGGGTTCCTAGATTGAGTGCGATCGGGATGCAAGATAGAGTAATTTCAGGATACCTAGGAGCTTAGCGACCGCTACGTGGAGCGAAGCCACTGCACTCCTCACTGTAGAAAAGATTTAGTGAAGCTTAGGGATGTAGCAAATCATAGCCGTAACATAAATTGTTTATTGCCTAGCAGGTTATGACCATTACAAGGGCTATTCTTCCTCAAACTCCTAGAATCAAACTGAATCTCAGCGCATTCCTCTCATTGGCAACGGGCTTAGCGACGGTTATTCTTACGCAACACTCTGCATTTGCAGGCGGAGAAGTATTCGTTCGGCAGGCATCTTTTAATAGTATGTATCAGTGCAGGGAGGGAAACCTTGTAGAGCAGTACCATCCGTCAGGTAATGTTCACGGTTCATCTGCTCGCTTAACTTTGGCTTGCTTGCAGAATTCGGAAGTGGCGAAATGGGTTCTAGTGTCAGTAGCGCACTGCAAGGCTAAACAAGTTGCTCCCAATACTTATAAGTGTGATCTTCCTTGGAAAGCCGAAATCAATTGGAGCGATGATTACAGATATACGGACGAAACACATGCCTACAAGGCGCAAAGGTATCTAATTGGTAAAAACTGCTCTGTAGTTTACGATGCCCGTTCATCTGGGACAGAACGAACCAAACCAGAATTTTACGACTCATGGAAATGCGAATCAATTTCGATATTACCTAGGCTGGACATTCGTATTGTTGGAGATCGAGAGTTCATCTCTTTTCCAAAAAGACGACCTGATACGCAATTTTTGCCTGAATCAATAGAAGATATTGATTCAAACTCATACGTCAATGGCGATAAGTACGAATAACGAAGGTACTTTCCGAATTACTTATCACCCTAGAATGTCTCGGATCTCGACACTCCTAAGATTCAAATCGTCACGATCAGAGACATTTACGGGACCAGATCGCGCCTGTCACTCATCTTCACGAATCGCGCCGCTCTGCCATAAGTCCCCAAACTACTAGCCCAAGCATGAACGCCAGGATCAGCCATGATGCGATCGTCATGGGCGCGATCGTAGGTTCAGAGTTCATTAACAGGTCGATTTTTTCCATCGCCACTGGGGGTAAGGGACGGGGTTAGGATTCCCATTGATGAGGCGCGATCGCGCCTTCAACCGATCGCTAATCGCGCCGCTCTGCCCAAAATCCCCAAACCACTAGCCCAAGCATGAGCGCCAAGAGCAACCAGGCCGCGATCGGCATAGGGGAATTGATCAACCGTCCCGTGTCCCTATCGATGGTTTTTGCTCCTCTGGGCTCAGCCAAACGAGCATATCCTCCGCGCCCAACTGCAACTCATTCCCGAGCGTGTGGATGTAGATAAAGCCATGCCCGCACTCAACCGCTCGAATCGGATACCAGGTGCCTCGGATTCTTACTAACAGGACCAAGGAGAGCCGGTGTCGGACAATCTGCTGCTTATATTTCCACCACATCCGCCACAGCAGCCCAGCAGGGGCACAATGTAATTGATAGCCTTTGGGAAGCTTCACAAACTGGTACGGATGAAACCCTCGAGCATCGACATCGCGCACCCACATGAACTGGTGCGACACCAAGACTTGGTTGATTAATTCCCAGTACGAAGCCTTGAACTTTACCCAAAAGAGTGAGGGAGCTTCGCTCAACTGCACATACAGCACTAACCCTTCTCCCTTGACAACGAGTTGATTGCAGTCCCCCACCTGCTGCGCCTGCATCTGATGATTGGAGAGCAGTACTTCATGCTGCTGGATGGATTCGGTGACAAACGCCTGTATCAACTCTAAGTCGGATAGCATATCGAAAGTGGAAGACAGGGTGGACCAGGTTCCCAGAATGCGCCAGATTGAGTGCGATCGTGCTCATTCTTAAACAGAGAATCCCGCCAGATAGACGGGATGTAAGCGCGAACTAAAAACCAGAGTAATTTCAGGATGCCCAAACAATCTGTCAGTGATCGCCCTTATCTTCTCTCCAAGCAGAAAATCCCGCCATACTAATACTAATGGGACTGGACTCAACAAATGGATATCCTCAGAATTCCCAAGAGGTTAGCGATCGCGACGTGGAGCAAAGCCACTGCACTCCTCACTGTAGAGAATCTTTTCTGGCCCATCTGGAGAAAACTGAGTGCACCATTTTCCATCGGCTAACCAGACGCGCACCGGATGATAGAAGTAGCAGGTCAATCCGGTGAACACGATCGTTAAAGGAATGCCGACTACCAACGCCGGAATCAAAACACTCGATCGCAGTTGCCACTGTAAATTTTTCATTACCGTCTTGCCGGGGACAGGTTTAGAGTTCCCATCGATGAGACGTAGATCGTGCCTTCACCAAAAAGCGCTCTCTACGATTACACCATCGAGACCAGCACCGCGGAGATTGGTTCTGCTTAGGTTGGCTTCACTGAGATCGGCACCGCTAAGATCGGCATAACTAAGGTCGGCACCGCGGAGATTGGTTCTGCTGAGGTTAGCTTCGCGGAGGTTGGCATTGAAGAGGTAGGCACCCCGGAGATTAGCCCGGCTGAGGTCGGCACCGTTGAGGTCGATATTAAAGAGGTAGGCACCCCGGAGATTGGCTTCGCGGTGCCGATCTCCGCGAAGGTCGGCAGTGTTGCTCATCTGGGGAAAGTTGCGTTGGCTAATCCATTTGTTCCAAGCTTGAATTTGTCCTCGCTGCAAAAGGTAAAAAGGCACATCCTCTGCAAGATGAGTAGGAAGCGCAGAGCAATCCGAGGACTTAAAGAAAGTCATCCCGAGTAGACCAAAAAGCTTTTTTCCCACCCCACGAATCAAGCCCAATCGAACAGCGATCGGTGATTTAACCTTATCCCTCAAACGGGTTAAGTTCGTTCGAGACTGAGAAAGAGGAACTGGTTTAGGCTGCTGCGGGGAGGGAGGGTTGCTGCACAAAATAGCTTCAGTTCTAGATGGACAATTCAGGGTACATCAAATCCCACCACTCTAGTCAGGGGTTCCCAACCCCCTAGCCCAAGCGTGAACGCCAGAATCAGCCATGATGCGATCGCCATGGGCGCGATCAAGGGGGCCAAAATTCATCATTAAATCGATATTTCTTTCTTCCATTGCCACTGGGGAGAGGAGACAGGGTTAGGGTTCCCAGGGTTGGAGTTTGTCGATCGCGCCCTTCAGCCACTCATCGGCAGCGATCGGCGTTTACAAAATTTGTAAATCGGACTTGATGGAGCACGATCGTGCCTTCAACCGCTCATCAATCGTGCTGCTCCGGCAAAAGTCCCCACATGACGAACGCAAGCATTAGCGCCAAGAGCAACCAGGCTTTGATCGTCATGGGGAAACCGATCTGTAGGCGAAGGTTAGCCAGATGTTAGTCAGTTTTAGTCAGTTTTTGAAGTGGCTAACCCACTCATAATCCTTTTACTGTCTGTACTTCTGCTTTTTAAGGTTAGCCAGTTAGCCAGTTTTTATATAGGAAAGAATAAAGAAAGCGAAAGATAAAAATGAGTCCGCAGATAAGGCACCGAAGTCTAAGAGACGATCGCGCTTGCAAGCAACTTTAAGGATTATCACTGATCGATCGCCCGTCTCTTTTCCAGGAATGGCGATCGCCCTCCTGTCTACGGCAAACTCTCGCAAGCAACTCCATCCTTGTCTCCATCCAATCGGAATGGATCATTCGGGAAAGCTATCAACACCCGTTGAGCTTCGGCTTGCGTCCTGAAATCACTACAATAGGTGATGTGCAACTTGGTAAGCCAATTCTACAGATCAGTGCAAATGCTGATGTCTAGTAAATTTCGATTTATAGAATTAAAGCAGTAATTTCTTTATTAGAGAGATGATGAATTCTGCTTTGAACCTGACAAGGAAACTTCCACTCATCGCGGCGATCGCGATTACAGCCACAACTATAGTGAATGCCAAACCTGCTCATGCACTCACAGCCGCGTTTGATAATCTTTATTCAAACAACAGTGGCTTCAATCCAGCAGCTTCCTATTCTGCACAAGGACTGACTATCAGTGGAAATTACTTTGGGATTGTTGGTGGAGTAGCAAATGGAGATCCAGGAAACTGGGGTTTGAATGGAACGAATGGTCCTGTTTTTCTTGGATGTAACCAGGCTGCAAACTGTTCTCCCACATTTACCTTTGCTTCATTAGTGACAGGGTTCTCGATTGATGTTGGTGTCCGAGCCGGAACAACAGATAATTTCACAATTCAAGCTTTCCAGGGAGCGACCAGCCTTGGAACAGCCACTACTGGAACATTCACAGGTTCCGGTGCAAGCGGCACTTGGAGAACTCTAAGTTTTGCAGGACCACTGACGCGAGTTGTTCTGTCCTCCACGACTCCACCTTTCTCCGCTTACGGCATGGATAACGTGAATTTCACGCCTGTTCCAGTTCCGTTTGGGTTCACACCATTGCCAGGACTTGCATTGGCGTGGGTGGGTGGAGCCGTTCGTCGATCGCGTCAGAATCGCAAGAAAGCCGAAACCTCCGTGTGACATGCTCCCGACTCTGATGCTTAAGCATACAGAGCGGGCTTCTCAGTGACTCCAGCTATTGCTTCGGACGTTACCTGAGCTTTAAGAGGTACTGATGCTCCTATAGATGTCAAGTCCTTTTTGTGTTCTAAGCATGACTCACATCTAGCACTTCGGAGGTTGAGCGTGTTTTGCGAATGAGGTGATAAACCTCTCCTGCCACGTAGCGTTTGAGGCACCGGATCATCTCTCGTTTCGACAACCCTTGTGCCGTTCGACGAGCAACGTAGTCCTGAGTCGGCTGATGCCATCGCATTCGCACAATCACGACGCGAAACAGCGCGGCATTGGCTTGACGATTGCCGCCTCGGTTCAAGCGGTGACGCTGCGTTTTGCCCGAAGAAGCTGGAATCGGACAGACGCCGCACATCTTGGCAAAGGCAGCTTCGGAATGGACGCGATCTGCATTCTCGCCAAAGGTGAGCAGCATCTCGGCGGCCGTATCCGTACCAATGCCAAACGCTTGCACTAATTCGGGAGCTGCTGCTTGAGTGAGCTTTGTCAGATGCTGGGTATGCACTTCAATTTCCTCATGCAACTGTGTCCATCGCTTTGCCATCGCAGCGAGGGCATGGCGCATTGCAGCCATTGGTGTATCAAGCGTCCCAACTTGGAGTTGTTGACACGCTTTGATCAACTGGGGGGTAGACAAGGATTCCAACTCTGCCCGTAATTCTGCATTGGCGGTGATGAGCATCGCCTTGAGCGCAACCATCACTTGCGTCTGGGCTTTGACGGCGGTGTCTCTTGCTGCTTTGAGAATCCGGATCATTTCCACGGCTCCTTCATCCGATTTCGGGATTGCCGTTGCTTGTCCCGCGAGCACTTGTCGAGCCGCATCTTCAGCATCCAGTAAATCATCTTTGCCCTGCAATCGCTGCTGACCTCGACGACAAGGACGGCTGACTTCAATCACCTTCTGTCCTTGACGACGCAGGAACTGGCTCAAACCCTTGCCATACGACCCAGTTCCTTCCACACCAAACGCAGCAACCCCGCCGAACGTTTTTGCCCACTCCAGCAATTGTTGATATCCCGCTGGAGTCGTGGGTATGATGCGATCTCCTAAACGTGCACCTAAGCCATTGATAGCGACGGCAGCATG
>JACJNX010000122.1 GCA_014695255.1 Cyanobacteria bacterium FACHB-63 | reverse complement strand
TTGAAGCTCGACATCTCGAAGCACGATCGTCCCTGTTTGATTGATGGCAAAGTGGCAGACATTTCACAACTGATTGCTATGTCACCAGAGGCAACGCCTCAAGAAGTCGTCGGGCACAAGCCCACGGCAACACCACAAGACTTAGAGCGGATATACAACGCCCCAAGCGCTGAACATGAGGCAGAGCATGAGGTAAACGAAGCGATCGAAACGAGTTCATCCATTGGGGAATTGCAGCAAGCGTTCCCAACCTGGAAGCCGAAATCGTTAGAAGTTGCATCGGTGATCGTTGACTGGCTTCGTAGAAAATCTGATGAGTCTTTCCCGGCTCATGCAATCCGCAGCGGCATCGCCAAAATCAAGACCGATCCAAACTTGCCATCCGATCGACTTAAAAAGTTGCTAGATGTTTTAACGACTCAGGGCTTTCTTGCAGAGTCCGAAGGCAAGTATTCAGCGACTCAAACAAGCGACGATTACGACTTTTAGAGAGAAACAAGATGGACTTCAACGAAGCGATCGCGGCAACACGGATACACAATCCGATCAAGGTTAAGCAACCTAAATTGTGGATTCTTTGCGCGTTTCAACTTCCTAATCATGTTGCAGAAACAATGAGCGCGATCAACCTTGCCAATACACGCGGACAATTCTTGATCGGATTCAACTTCAAGCCATCAAAGGGCGATCACTTTCCTTGGAACGGTCATATCTGGAAAACCAAAGGAGAAGTAATGCAATTTCCGGCGAGGTACAACTCTAGAGGTCGGAAAGATGCCCCATACGTGATCTGTCAATACGTTGAGAGCTACGCAGATGAGATGCAAATGTTTGTAAGAATGCTAGAGCTTTCTTCTAATATTTAATACCCCTCGACCGGATACCGGATTGACCGGATAGGGGGGCAAAAATAGACCGGATTAACGTATCCGGTGCATCCGGTCGCCTTATCCGGTCTATCCGGGTATTCTATCCGGCGAACACATCCGGTTTATCCGATAAATTTTGTAACGCTACAAATTGATCATCAAACTATTAACCAATTACACAAAATTCACCCCAATAAGCCCTATGGACACCACCGAGATTATGGGTTGGCTACAACGCGAGATGAACGCCGCTAGAACGAAGAAACTAGGCTGTAATCCCCTTGCAGAATTAGCAAGCTTCAAGTATTACCAGGGACGGCAGGAAGCCTATCAAAATTGCATTGATTTGTTCAGAGAAGTTGCAGCAATGGAGCAGAGTAATCATGAGTCAAGAATTTAATATTGGCGATCGCGTTGTGACCCCAACCAGAAAGATCGGAAGGATAATTCAACCTGACAATGATTTTCCGCTCCATCATCTGATCGCGTTCGATTCTGGAGAGACGCGCTACATTCTCAGACGGATTTTGCAGTCAGCGATAGAAGCTAGACATCAGGAAAAATGAGCTTTAAGGGCGATCGCTTCATTACCGATCGTCTTTCTGTCATCTTTCGTATTCGCAACGTTGTCATTAGATTTAATGTTTTACTGTGTTTAAATTTGGCTTTAACTCTAGAGTTGACGTGTTAGTGTGCATCATTGTTTTACAGTTCACGAATTTGTAAATTACCCTTGATTTTTTGTCTGCGCTACATATACTAGAACACAGATACTTCTGGATATGTAGCCTTGCAACTAAAGCGGCGCGTGCCAGGACACTACAGCTAGTAGCGGTGAAAACATGAAGAAACAATTCCCTTCGGTTCGGCATCGGATGATTCTCTCGTTTAGCAAAACTCAAATCGACCATCTTAGAAGCACGATTCCAGCCCGATCGCGTAATGCCAGAATTCGGCAGGCGTTGATCGATGCTGGACTGATTCCCGAAAATCCAAAAAGGAAATCGATATCGGCTTGATGTTGCACTGAGCGATCGCTATCGAATCTGCCAAATTTGAACAATAAAGGCAGAGCGCGATCGCTCGAATTTATCACGGGTTTAGAGTTGGAAAAGCCTTATATGTGCGGTTTTGACCTATGACTGAAGCAAAGCGACAAACCCTCTTCCCATTGGTTCTGACACCCAAAGAAATGACGGAATTGCGTGAGTCGATCCCGACTCAACAGCGATCGGCAACGATTCGCAATCTGCTCAGACAAGCAGGACTGATCGGGTTTACCGATCAATCAGCCGAACATCAAAAAACCTCTAAGGCTTAAGCAACCTTAGAGGGATCTAGTCCATTCCAAACCTAGTAAGCGTTTCCCCGGCAAGAGAACTACGCAAATCAGGTTTATCCAAAAACAGACATGGTAAAAATGATGGCAAACTTTAGAAAAATTGTAACGCACGCACGCTCGAAGACTCAACAAACGAGGGCGAAACGTCGCGAGAAAACGTCACGAAAAGCGCTCTACGACTTTCCTTGGACGAAGGAACGCAGCTTAGAGCAAGACTTACTGATTTCACTGCAAGATGCGATCGCATCTTCTCGCGAGGGAGGGCTAGATTATGAGTTCTAGACCTCTTGCAACCAAGAAAACGAATCCTTGTCCGGTTTGCGGCGATGTAAAAGGAAAATGCCGCACATTCGACGATAAACCGCTAATCCTCTGCATGGTTGCAGAATCAGCACCGGGATTCAAAGCGCTAGGCTTCACCAGAGACGGCTTGTGGATGCAATTCGCGCCTGATTCCGAGTCGTTCGACCATGCGGCATATCTCGATCGCAAGCGAGATATGCCAGCACCGATCGCAACGATGCCAGTTGAGGAGCGAGATCGATGGTATCGGCAGATCGTTCAATCGATGACGCTCACCCATGCGGATCGCGAGTATTTGAAATCTGTTCGCGGCATGAGCGATCGCGAAATCGAGGTATTTGGCGCGTTCAGCTATAAACCGGATCAAAAGCTACCGTTCACAGTTCCGGGAAATCTACCAGGGATTATCACCAAAGGACAGGATCAGCTTTTACCCGCGATCGCGCCTGGTATTTATTTCCCGGTTGCAAACGAACGGGGGCAGATTCACGCACTATCAATTCGATTTACCAATCCGGTAGAGGGACGGCGCTACGGCAACTGCTCAACTCGCACGAATCCGTACAATTTGATTGATTGTGATGGAGAGCAACCAATCGCGGTGCATTTCCCCATCGATCAAGAGCCTACCGGAATCGCCTTCGCAGAGGCTACAGGCTTCAAACCATTCTTAGCTGCACAACGTACCGGAAAGATTGTGATCGGCTCTCCTGGTGCTAATTTTGGCGGATCAGCAAAGCAAATCAGAGAAACATTGGAGTATCTGACTACTGTGGGCGCTTTGGAGCTTTCGGCAGCAGGCGAGGCGCAGAAACTATCCAAGACTGGATCGAACTCCGGTATCTGGATGATTTTGTACCCTGATGCTGGATCACCTCTAAACGATAAAATCCGCGCTCAGTACAAACGGTTGTATGAGCTTTGTCGATCTCTCGGTTTTGATTTGCTGTTCGCATGGTGGAATCAGCGCACGAAAGAAGAAAACGACATCGACGAAGCGACCCAAGCCGAAATTGAATCTGCTCAATTATTAAGTTGGGAAGAATTCGAGGCACTGTCAGCAACAGAGGACGAATCACCGAAAGGATTCAGCCAAACGAAATCAGAAGATCGCTCTGCTTCTGAAAGAGATCGCCTGATTGCTAAACGGGTATTTCGATTCAGGCAGTACCAAGAACAGTTACAGCGCGATTTCCTGATGCCAATTGTGGTTAATGGCAGTGAAATTCGATACCAAAATTACCAAGGATTCGCGCCAATCATCAATCTATTCTGGGATACAACCTGCCTACAAGGATGGCTTGGAGCAGGAAAAACTGAAGCGATGCTCCGATCTCTGATTCCGTTCCAGGACAAAGCGATCGTTTGGGTTGCACCCAGAAACGGGTTATTGCGTCAAACTGCACAACGCGCTAAGAAGTTTGGATTCGAGGTTTATCACTACCAGGATGATCCAGGTAAACACCGGATGCTGCTTGAAGCGGGTGAGCCGGGAATCTATTTCATGGCTCCAGACAGCTTCAAATCGTATGCCGTTTCTGGGATTGAATGGGAAAGCACCATTCTCGCGATCGACGAGTTTAGCGGCATTCGCAAAGAGGTTCTAGGGAAGTCAGCAGAGTTGCCGCAATTCCTAGACGCGATCGCTCGTTGCGGCTCTCTGATTGCGGCGGATGCCTTCTTGAGTCAGATTGATATTCGAGTGATTCAGAAACACCGTAGCGGCTCAATGCAGATTCTACGGCAAGACTTCAAGAAATCCCCAACTCGAATCAAGTGGCTAGAATGCCGTAACAAGGAAGGCGAAATCTCGTTTAGTCACTTGGGAATTTACTATTCACTGCTCGATCGCTGGATTGAGCAAGGGTTCAAGAGAATCGCGATCGCGGCTGACAATCTGAGAGTTGCCAAATTGCTCGATCGCTACCTCAAATCAAAAGGGGCTAAAACTTGGCTTGTCTGCTCTGAGTCGCCGGAAGAGAATGCTTCATTTATGCCTGCCCCTGATTGCATCATCCAGGACGGCAGAGTCGAAGCGGTGATCTACACTCCTACGGCTCAAAGTGGGTTAGACATTCAAGCC
Organism: Cyanobacteria bacterium FACHB-63; assembly: GCA_014695255.1. GTDB lineage: Bacteria > Cyanobacteriota > Cyanobacteriia > Leptolyngbyales > Leptolyngbyaceae > Leptolyngbya. The sequence continues at coordinate 82,538 of JACJNX010000122.1, read as the reverse complement.
GAATTTGATCGCGGGTTACTCGTTGCCACCGGGGTTCTAAACCCGCTTCAAATGCTGCAACTGATGGGACGATGCCGCAAATGTCCAGAATGGCACGTCTCAGCACCTCGTTACTCTGGTAATCCTGAATGTGTCACACCGTCACTGGATGGCAGGAAAATTCAGCAGTGGAGCGAGAAGATCGCTCTGGCATCTGAAGCACTCGAATTCAATTCGCCGGAATCAATCCAAGCCTGGTCAATCTGGGAAGATCTCACCCGCAATATTGAGAAGGCGTTTAATTCCGAGTATTTACGGCATCTGCTCGATTACTTTTTCGAGTCGGTTGAACCCGTTGAAGTCGAGAGCGATCGCGCTGGCGAATGGCGTAAGGATTCCGAAATTCTCACCCATGAGGAACAAGAATTAAAGCTCAAAGCCAATTTAGAGAAAGGATTGCGACTGATTGACGAGCAGAAGCAGCCGAAACTAAATTGTGAAGTCTGGGATGTCAAACTGGCTGAATTGTGGCTCAAATATCCCAAGATCATTGACAAAGCGATCGCGGATTATGGCGTTGAAGAATGGCGCGATGATGCGATCAAGATGACAAGGCTGTTTTCGTCGCGGCGACTTGAGAAGCTTCGGAACTGGGTAATCGCAACGGAGCCGAACGAACAAGACGATCGGGATTTGCGGCAATACCTCAAAGAGCGGATGACTCATTACAACGCTGGCAACTTTAAGCGGCTGCAAAATATCAAGCTGTTTCGATCGCTCGGACTAGAAAAGCTGGCAATTGTTCGGAATCCGGAGGAACTCAAAGCGGGTGCCAATGCTTTTTGTGCGACATCGGATGCGATCGGGGAACTGTACCGTGAGTTTCTGGCAATGCCTGATTTGGTGAAACTGTTCCCGTTTGTGGAATGTCAAAAGACGTTTTTTAATGCCATTAAAGTTTGTCTGTCGTATCTGGGATACGAGAAAGGCAGCAAGTCGATCCGAGTTGAAACTAACGAGTTAAACCCGAACGGACACGATCGCAATGGGAGTCAGCGATTCAGCAAATCGAGGTCAATTTATTTCGTCTATTGGTTTGCAATGGAATGCAGCGGATCGGCTTACTTCCGTGAGCATTTCACTTTGATCGTTGAGGCAATTCGAGATCGTCTTGAAACCGAAAGGGAGGAGCGGCGGAAATGGCGCGAGAAACACGAATCTCCCCCAATTCCAATCGCAGCTTAGAACGTTCTCACACACAAATCAGCGAACTAAAGCGAGAATGCCACCGCTTGATAGAGTTGATTGCTCAAAAGTCCTACGGATACAAACGATTGCTTTGGGTGAGACGCGCTCTCAGGTTGTACCTCAACTACAAAGCAAATCGCTAAAAGTCTTACACCGTCTATCTCACACATAATTTATGTCTGAAAAAACTTGGTATTTCACGAATGAGGCAGCGATCGCGCTTGATTTGCCTGCTGAAAAACTGAGAGAGTTAAATCGATCGGGCATGTTCAAGGTGGGTTATCACGTTCGCATTGTGTCGCCCAATGGCGCGAAGCTCCCTCGATATCAGTTTCACGTTGAACGCTGTTCAAAGCAGCTAGAAACCCCACCAGAGAAGCGAAAACAGTATTAAAGCAATGACAAGAGAAGAAGTGAATGCACGCCTTAGGGCGGCAAAAATCGGCATATCTGTCGAGCAAAATGGCGATCGCTTGCACCTGCGCGGCATATTTCCACCTAAACCAGGCGAAACCAAGCGCAAACAACGGGAAATCACGCTGAATGTCTATGCCAATCCATCAGGATTCAAACGAGCAGAGGCAGAGGCGCGAAAAATTCGATCACAAATTGACTTGAATCAATTTAACTGGCTCGATTGGGATGAAAAGCTGCGACTTGCAGCAGAAATAAAGACTACACGCCCTATAGAGCAATGGATCGAGCTATTTGAGGATGATTACTTTAACCGTCGATCGCGTAATCCCAAATCTGAAACGACTTGGAGATCAAACTATCTGCAACCGTTCACCAGATTGCCGCATGAGAAACCGTTGATGGCTGAACTGTTGCGACAGGTGATCCTTCTTGAAACTGAACCAGATACGCGCAATCGGCAAAAGTACTGTATTGCTTATGAGGCGCTTGCTAAATTTGCCGGGATAACAGACCTTAATGCAACCGCAATCAGAGGCGATTACAGCCCTAAACGTTTAACCCCGCGAGATTTGCCAACTGATAAAGAGGTTAGCGAGTGGCGCGATCGCATCAATGCTAAAAACGAGTCTTGGGGTTGGGCGTTTGGAATCATGGCAACCTACGGACTAAGGAATCATGAGCTATTTCATGTCGATTTAGAGCGGCTGAGAGAGTCGCCAGTACTGAGCTTGATTGATGATGACAACGGCGGCGGAAAAACAGGCTCTAGGCGCGTCTGGGCGGTCTATCCGGAATGGTGGGACAAATGGCGATTGTGGGATGTGAAGCTACCATCAGTGACAGGAAAAGACAACTCAGCATTGGGGAATCGCGTCACAAAGGCTTTTGCTCGATACGGCTTCAAAAAACCATACAACCTGCGTCATCAATGGGCAGTCAGAACGATCGAGTTTGGTATCCCCGTCGAACTGGCAGCCCAACAGATGGGACACTCGTATCAAGTTCACTGCAATGTCTACCACTATTGGATTTCTGATGATGTGCATCAGAGAGCGTTCGATTTGGCAATGCAAAGACCCGATCGACCATTGCCACCGTGAAAATTCCCCCTAAATTCCCCCTAAATTTTGCCGATCTTTCAGAACAATTCAGGATAATTTAGTACATCTGCTCAATTGAAAAAGCTTGATTTTACAAGGGTTTTCGCCTGTATCGCACTGGTACAGGCTTTTTACTGCTGCTGTCTCATAAGCCCAAGGTCGCAAGTTCAAATCTCGCCTGAGCCATTAAGGAAATCAAGCTCTAGAAGGGGATTAGAGGGGTTCTTTCAAGGATTTCTCCAATTTTACGTTGGACGTTTTTAGACGTTTTTGGAGCAAAAATTGGTGTACAAGTGGTGTACGGATTTTCTGCCGTTCCCACGACTTTAGCTCTACCTTGGACTGCAAGAGGTGTTAATTCTGCTATTTAGGGGAAACCACCATGCAAGCCAAAAAACAGCCGAAAGACCGTAATCGGAAAGGGTCTGTTGCAATTATCGTTTCTAAAGATTGGTTACAGCTACGATTCAGTTATGCAGGGAAGCGGCACTACATCTCGCTGGGGCTGACCGACACGAGCACGAATCGACGAATTGCTGAGGCGAAGGCGAAACAGATTGAATCGGACATTATCTATGAGCGATTTGATCCGACACTAGAGCGGTATAAGCCGCAAACGGCGCTAAGCGTGGCAACTGCCAGTACACCAATTTGTACACCAATTCCGACCCCACCCAAGACTTGCCTCGCTGAGTTGTGGGACAAGTACACCGAGTTTCAGCGAGAGCATCTGGAGAAAAGCACGATCGTTCGGGATTACGGCAAGATCGAGAAGCGGATTGCGAAGTTTCCGAAGCCGTTCTTGGAAGATGCGATCGCGATCCAATCTCATTTGTTGAGTCAGTACGCCGCAGAAACGGCAAAGCGAACGCTGAAGCAATTGAGTGCTTGCTGCGAATGGGGCATTCGGAAGAAGTTGGTGAGCGAGAATCCGTTCAGGGAACTAGCGGCTGAAATCAAGACGAAGCATCGCAGAGCCAGCCGAGTCTCGCGAAAGCCGTTTTCTAGAGAGTGTGTTGCTGCGATCATTGCAGCATTTGAGAACGATACCTATTCCTCGAAGTTTGCTCCGGTGCCACATTCGTTTTATGCGCCCTATGTGAAGTTTCTGTTACATACAGGCTGCCGACCAGAGGAAGCGATCGCGCTCAAGTGGAAGCACATTGAGAAGAATCGCATCTACTTCTGCGATGCCATGCCAACGGATGTTCGGATTCGCAAGGATACCAAAACTCATGCTCCTCGCTATTTTCCAATCAATGAAGAGCTACGGAATCTGTTTGAGACGATTCGGCCGGAGGGTTGCCATCCAGAAATGCTGGTGTTTCCGGGCAAGAATGGCAAAGAGATGCATACGCATAACTTCTTGAATCGGGTGTGGAAGTCGATCGTCGAACGCCTGGTGCAGGAAGGCAAGGTGCGGCAGTATTTGCCTCAGTACAACTGTCGGCACACGTTCATCACGCTTTGCTTGGAAAGCGGAGTTCCATCACGTCGGGTAGCGGATTGGTGTGGGACATCGGTAGCAGTGATTGAGGAGCATTATGCGGGTGCAATTGCTCATATCCAGGTGCCGTCGTTTGGTTTAGATGGCACCGACACGTCTGAAGATTAATCCTCAACGTCTGCAACAGTGTTCATTGCCGTCCTCACTGTATGATCGATTCTCTCTTGAGTGCAGTGAGGCTTTTTATTGGACAACATGTGAATATCTTGGCAAAGTTATTCTGAGGAGTGCGCCTGCGTCCAATGACGAATTGCTTTGAGCGCTGCAAGGGCTTCCTCCTCCCTCACTTGGGGTAAGCGGTTGGTCATATATTCGTCGTCTAAACCTGTTACGGCACTCAGTTGCTCGTCTACTCCATCCAATAATTGGGGTTGGATTGAACTCATTTGCCAATCCCGATCCCAGAAAACACGCTCTAGCAATCCCTCGATCGCGTTATCCCACAAATCAAAATTATCCGATCGCTCGTTAAAAGCACTTTCCTCTGGGTCTTCCCCATATTCCTCGATGGCAGCTTGCCACTTCGGAAGGACATATTTCACAAACGGCTCCCAGGTGAGCGATCGATAAAAATATTGCAGGTCTTCTTCATCCTCTTCAAACCAACCCTCTTTGGCTAACTCGATCTCTTCTTCGATTCGCATTCGCACAAAGGCAAATGGAAAATACGCGGCGGCTTCGAGAACGTTCGTGAGTGTGGGCGCTTCAACGTCGGAATTGAGCAATGCGGAGAGACAAGCATGGAGCAAGACGGCTTTCTGGTTAAAGCTGGCATTGTCAAAGATGCGATCGCCTGTCTCCACCTCTACTTCCGCGCCAATTGTGTGCATTTCCTGTAAATAATCGATCGCCTGCTGCACAGAAGCGAGAAAAAACTTCGCTTCAACTTCTTCGAGAACTCGTACTCCTAGTGGGGTGCGCCAAGTCATTTTCGTATCGTGCTTACTAAACTAAATTTTGCAACAGGCAGTATCATCATGTAGCATTTGCTTGACTCACCCCTAGTGATTTAAGCAAAACAAAATCTTCGATTCTGAATCAACGCTGTCTAGCTAAATTCTCCTCTGGAGAGTTGTAGAGGTTGTGATTGTCGTGAAGATAGAAAAATTTCATTTGTGTAGCAAGATTAGCAGCACCGAGTCTCAAGCTCAGTCCCACAAGGTTTCCTTGAACATACGTGACACAACCTTGGCATGAACTTACTTGCCCTGGAAGCGATGAATCACGATATAAGTAAATTCTTGAATTTGATACAAATCAGTAGGATTTTCCTTGATAAATGCAATTCCCTTATCAAAAACAACTCGGTAGCAATCTCCAGAGGCTCGATAAATTTCTAGGATTCGTCCATGCTCTAAATTAGAACTGTGATCAAGATGAACCGTAACTATTAACGCAGCACCATTCGAGCATAAAGGGGCTAAAGCTGCTTCCAGTTGCCGTTTTCGCTCAGGTACGGGAACTGGGTAGCGATCTCGGCAATTTTCTCTGGTATCAATCACAATTTTCGTATTGGCATTGATGTTCTCACTCTGAAGTAACTTTGCAAAAAGTTTTGCACCACTCTCTGAAGTGGAACCAAAAAACTGGACAGGTGAATACGCTACACCTTGCAAACCTGTGATAGGAGTAGGTTATGAGCCAAAACAAACGGAAACAACACAGTGCCCAATTCAAAGCTAAAGTCGCTCTCGAAGCGATAAAAGGTGAGAAAACGATAGCTGAAATTGCGAGTCATTACAGCGTGCATCCAACGATGATTCACAACTGGAAACGACAGCTTTTAGACGGTGCAAGTGAGTTGTTTGAGCGGGGTGCAAAATCGAGTGCCACCGAGCCAGAAACGAGCGCCCAAATCGACGAGTTGTATCGACAGATTGGCAAGTTGCAAGTGGAACGGGATTTTTTAGCCAACAGGTCGGCGCGATTGGGCTTGCCGACCGAAAAGCCCTGGTAGAACGAAACCATCCTGACTTGAGCATTGCCCGTCAATGTGAATTGCTGTCGGTTGCCCGGTCAAGTTTCTATTACCAAACCGTGGCGCTCTCGGTGGAAGAATTAACGATCATGCGCTTGATTGACCAGCAATACCTGGAAACGCCATTCTATGGCAGTCGGAAAATGGCTGTATTCCTGCAAACTCAGGGGTACAACGTCAACCGCAAACGAGTGCAGCGCTTGATGCGCGAAATGGGATTGTTTGCCATCTACCCGAAACCCAATACGAGCAAAGCGCACCCCGAACACCGGATCTACCCATACTTACTGCGCGGACTTGCGATTACGAGCGCGAATCAGGTGTGGTGTACCGACATCACCTACATTCCCGGTGCAAAAGGACATTTCTACCTGGTGGCGGTAATGGACTGGTACAGCCGCAAAGTGCTGTCATGGCGCATCTCAAACACGCTCGAAGTTGAATTCTGCGTCGAAGCAGTGAGTGAGGCATTATCGAGCTACCCGAAGCCAGAGATCTTCAACAGCGACCAGGGAGCGCAGTTTACCGCGACTACCTTTATTGACTGTCTCCGAGCAGCAAACGTCAAAATCAGCATGGATGGACGTGGTAGATGTCACGACAACATTTTTATCGAGCGATTGTGGCGGAGTTTGAAGTATGAATTGATCTATCTCAAACCATTCGAGAATGGACAGCAATTGACACGGGAAGTGAAACAGTGGTTTTATTGGTACAATCAAGTGCGACCACATCAAGGATTGAAATACAAAACGCCAAATCAGGTGTATTGTGATAACCCAAGAGGTGTGAACGCGAAAGAAACAGAAGCGTGAATTAAATCTAGATCAGTAATGCTGATAAATTTGTGATCTAGAACTGTAGCTTATTCTCCATCTATACTTTGTCTAAGCTTTTGGGTCCACCTCACTCATAGAAAAAGCGATCGTGGTATACCAGCTTCGTGATGTTGCCGCCAGCAAGACAATCTTCCAAGCCTAACTTCTGTCTAAGCTCAGCTAATAAAATAAGATTCTTCCAGGTTGAATTCGGAGTAATTAACGTTGTATCTGCATCTTCTAGAACGCTCGTCGGAGCCTGTTGCTGGGCAAACTGATTAGTCTGTTGCTGTACGACGCTCACTCCTTCAGGATGACGAGTTCGCAGCCATTCATAGCTTGATCCTTTTGAAGACAAACCAAGTGCGATCGTCGTTCCTTGATAGGTAGAAACTGCTAGGGTAGGCAACTCATCTATTGAAGTTTGATAAAGCTCAATCAGTCCTTCGTCCATCCATTGAGCAAGACGTTTTCGTAAAAAGCGATGAACATCGGAATCTGGTTTAGGAATTTGATGTAGGATCAGTTTCAACGCTGCTCCTGATTGACGAGCGCTGTTTACGGCATCACTCAGCAATGTCAGCCAGGGAATGGGAGCGTTGTGATTAAGCTTTAACTCATCCTGTAGACTGGGCAAGTATGGAGTGCCCGATTGCGTTGAGCGGAAAAGCAGGGGCAATTCATCTGCGATCGTGCTTAATGCAACTCGATTGGCTCCGATCGCAAAGTTCTGTAGTGTCTGATCTGGCAGAATGACTTCGACCAGAGGTTGTAAGAATGACTATCAATTGTGTTTCAGTCCCGTTGCCGGGATTTAGTGGGCTGATCGTTTGTATGCTGACCACTTCCGGGCGACCGGAAGATATGTTTCAGTCCCGTTGCCGGGATTTAGTGGGCTGATCGCAATTAAGCTGAGCGCGATCGTAAACTCTTTCATGAGTTTCAGTCCCGTTGCCGGGATTTAGTGGGCTGATCGGTTGACGCGCATGAAGAACGCGCCACGTTTCCAGCAGTTTCAGTCCCGTTGCCGGGATTTAGTGGGCTGATCGCTACATCTTTCAGGCATTGGCAACGCGATCGAATGCGTTTCAGTCCCGTTGCCGGGATTTAGTGGGCTGATCGCTCTTAGGGGATAGACAAGATTAGACATTAGACGTTTCAGTCCCGTTGCCGGGATTTAGTGGGCTGATCGCCAACACGGCATCGAGCTTTGTGCAGTTAGCGATCGCGTTTCAGTCCCGTTGCCGGGATTTAGTGGGCTGATCGCGAGGCAAGGCATTGTCTCCGAAATAGCCTAGAAAGTTTCAGTCCCGTTGCCGGGATTTAGTGGGCTGATCGCAGACGTAAGCTTTTACTCCTGTCTTCTCAAACTGTTGTTTCAGTCCCGTTGCCGGGATTTAGTGGGCTGATCGGCTGCTAAACCATTTGGAGGTAGTGCAGCCAACGGAAAGTTTCAGTCCCGTTGCCGGGATTTAGTGGGCTGATCGTCTGGTTCGTCGAAGTCCCACGCTTCTTCGGGCGGTTTCAGTCCCGTTGCCGGGATTTAGTGGGCTGATCGCCGGAATTGAAAGCAGTGGCACATCGTTTGAATAGTTTCAGTCCCGTTGCCGGGATTTAGTGGGCTGATCGCTCTATGCCACACCCGCCCCCACCGGATCGCGATCGTTTCAGTCCCGTTGCCGGGATTTAGTGGGCTGATCGTAATAAGGAACCGGTTCATTCGTGTCTGGATCGCGCGGTTTCAGTCCCGTTGCCGGGATTTAGTGGGCTGATCGTTTGCAGGCTGGGTTCAAGTTTGCAATCGAGTGGATGTTTCAGTCCCGTTGCCGGGATTTAGTGGGCTGATCGGTAGAGTAAGCGTTCCAAATCTCTGATAGCGCCGTCGTTTCAGTCCCGTTGCCGGGATTTAGTGGGCTGATCGTTGCGCTCGTTTCATATTCTGATCCGAATGATTTCGTTTCAGTCCCGTTGCCGGGATTTAGTGGGCTGATCGTCAAAGTAAGCAATGCGTTTCGCGAGGACTTCATGGTTTCAGTCCCGTTGCCGGGATTTAGTGGGCTGATCGCAAATCGAGAAAGACACTGAAGATTTAGTCGGTGGTTTCAGTCCCGTTGCCGGGATTTAGTGGGCTGATCGTCAGTTCAGATCTTCAGCTTTGGGCTTGTCAGTGAGTTTCAGTCCCGTTGCCGGGATTTAGTGGGCTGATCGACAGATAGCGGAGCCTGCACGATCGCGGAAGTTTTGGTTTCAGTCCCGTTGCCGGGATTTAGTGGGCTGATCGTCTGAGTTGGCATTACTGCTATCGGTTTCACTGAGGTTTCAGTCCCGTTGCCGGGATTTAGTGGGCTGATCGCGCTGATTTCTTTGGTCTAGATCATCTAATCGGAGTTTCAGTCCCGTTGCCGGGATTTAGTGGGCTGATCGCCGTGAAGCTCTTGAATCTGATTTATTCCCTGAGTTTCAGTCCCGTTGCCGGGATTTAGTGGGCTGATCGCATTTTCACCAACTACTCGAAACTTCTTCAAAGCATGTTTCAGTCCCGTTGCCGGGATTTAGTGGGCTGATCGTGTCCTATTGCCTGTAAGGGTTGTCAGTCCCTCCAGTTTCAGTCCCGTTGCCGGGATTTAGTGGGCTGATCGATCGGCGGTGGATGCGGAGAAAGAATCGCGCAAAGTGTTTCAGTCCCGTTGCCGGGATTTAGTGGGCTGATCGCCCCGGAGCGTTGTTAAGGGAAGTTTCAAAAATGTGTTTCAGTCCCGTTGCCGGGATTTAGTGGGCTGATCGCGACAAATCCACAACCGCTTAAAGAACCGTTTACGTTGTTTCAGTCCCGTTGCCGGGATTTAGTGGGCTGATCGAAATTCTTGCATCTAAATTAAAAACTGTATTTAACGTTTCAGTCCCGTTGCCGGGATTTAGTGGGCTGATCGTCACGCGACAATCCCGGAGAGCGCAACGCCGATCAAGTTGTTTCAGTCCCGTTGCCGGGATTTAGTGGGCTGATCGTCATCAAGCCAGAGCAAGCATCTTGAGCAGTTGAAAGTTTCAGTCCCGTTGCCGGGATTTAGTGGGCTGATCGAAAAATAGTCAGAAAGAATCACCCCTTGGTTTTATGTTTCAGTCCCGTTGCCGGGATTTAGTGGGCTGATCGATCATTGTCACTCAACACAATGTCAGGCTTACCCATTTCGTTTCAGTCCCGTTGCCGGGATTTAGTGGGCTGATCGAAAGTGTATGGCAATCAAGCGGTGAATCCAGTGGCTGTTTCAGTCCCGTTGCCGGGATTTAGTGGGCTGATCGTCTTTAGCTGATCTTCTGTAGTCGCTTGGTTTTGACGTTTCAGTCCCGTTGCCGGGATTTAGTGGGCTGATCGCCGAGCGGACGATCGCCTTGTCTCCGTCGATCGCTTTGTTTCAGTCCCGTTGCCGGGATTTAGTGGGCTGATCGTGACTGGATTGTGAATATCTAGGCTGGTGATGATCTGTTTCAGTCCCGTTGCCGGGATTTAGTGGGCTGATCGTCACTAAAGTAAGTCGTGTTAGATGTCACGCCAGCACGTTTCAGTCCCGTTGCCGGGATTTAGTGGGCTGATCGAGTTGTTGCTTCGCGAAGAGGAAGGCAACTATATGCGTTTCAGTCCCGTTGCCGGGATTTAGTGGGCTGATCGGGTAATCGGTATGCCAAAAGTAAAAGCTACTCGCGAGTTTCAGTCCCGTTGCCGGGATTTAGTGGGCTGATCGTGAATCGTAGCGCGACCAGCTTCAGAGATAGGTAGGTGTTTCAGTCCCGTTGCCGGGATTTAGTGGGCTGATCGCGATCGATGGTGCGCCAATGCCGCAGGAGTCGCCTGGTTTCAGTCCCGTTGCCGGGATTTAGTGGGCTGATCGTCAGGTTTTCTCCGATCCAACCCAAGATCTTTTCTTGTTTCAGTCCCGTTGCCGGGATTTAGTGGGCTGATCGCTTGGCTGAAAAGATTAAATCGTTGGTTGCTGTTGAGTTTCAGTCCCGTTGCCGGGATTTAGTGGGCTGATCGATGGAGAGCAGAGATCGATGAAGCCGAAAGACATCGTTTCAGTCCCGTTGCCGGGATTTAGTGGGCTGATCGTCCGCCAGCCAGAACCCTTACTGAAAAAGGGTTTCACAACCACTTTTGGCAAAGGTCAACTCAGGGGTCAATCTTGGCGGTCATTTTGTGATTGTGACATTTTTCTCAATATCTAAAACTATTGATTTGTCTTGGTTCTAGCAGTTTGACAAACCTCCCAGGGTTTTCGCCCTCGCTTTGGTTTGCCAGAATCTCGTCCCATTATAGGACGATCGCCGAAACCTGACGCGGTTTTTCTGACCCATACGCGATCGTCCGCTTCACTGCCCCCGCATCCAGCACATAAATCCGCACCGCATCCTCATCCGGCTTAATCAACTTCTCAATCTGTACCTGAAGCTTCGCAAACTGCACCACCGTCAAAAAGCACTCAAACACACTGTACTGCGTCCAAGTCCCATAGCCCGACAGCAACTTATGCAAGCGTGATCGTCGCTTATTCGCCGCTTTACTATCTGGCAAATCGTAAATGATTAAATAAAATAATGTAGACATCTAGCGTAACGTCAAAGGCTTGTAAGGCACATCCTCCTGCAAATGCCGAGCGAGCAGCCTTGCTTGTAACTCGAGCGCCCGTCGATAGGTCGTGCGATATCCAAACACTGGATGTGTAAACTCATCACTCAACTTGCGTTCAAACGCTTGCAAAAACGTCTTCCGTCCTGTATCCGAGAGCAGATATGCCCCCAAACTCTCCGTGAAATCCTTTTGCTGAATCTCTCGTTGATTCAATACCGACAGCACCACATTGTCCGCTACCAACGCCCGAAACTCTTCCATCAAATCCAACACCATTGCAGGTTGTCCTCGCGTGACTTCATGCAAATAGCCGATATACGGATCAAGCCCTGCTAAATGCACAGCGGCTGTGACTTGCGATCGCAATAACCCGTAGGCAAAACTCAGCAACGCATTCACCGGATCAGTGGGTGGACGACGATTGCGCCCCGAAAATTGCCACCGTCCCTTCAACATTTGCGACCAACACGCAAAATATTCTCGCGCTGCTAATCCCTCAATCCCTCGCACTTGGTCGATCGTCTTCTGCGCCCGCACACTTGCTTTTCGCTGCTTTAGTACGTCTTCTGTTACCTGATGACGATACAGCACCGCCGCTTGATTGTGAATCTTTGCCATAACGATCGCTTTCACCAGTTCTAACTTCTGCTCTTGATCGTCATACCGTCGATACTGCGCTAATCGAAGTTGTCCATTGCGAGACTCGACAGGCATTGCCGACCCTAAATGCTTGCCAAAACTCGATAGATAGTGCACCGACATTCCCAATTCCAAGGCATACATCAACGCATCTCCCGTCACTTGCGGATTGCCCATCAGCACCACTTGATCTACAGTTTGTGCAGGAATGGTTTGCTTCTTCCAAGACCCATCTGCTTGTTTCAGCTTCACCGTAAATGCTTCATACGACTTATTCAGAATCGCATCCGGCTGAGTCACATACAAAACTGACATATTAGCTCCTTAAATACTTCATCTCGATCGGTAAACAAATGCCCTGCAAACTACACGCTTGACACTTTGTTTTATGCTCAATCGGCGCAGGCATCGGACGAGCTTCTGCAAGTTGTGCCGCCCGAACCGCTTCCTCGGTCATTTGTCGCAACTGGGGCGAAAACTCCACCCGTTGCCGTCGTCGATTGGCGTGGTAGAAAATCTCGCCATACACGATCGTTTTCCCTGTACGCTCCTCCAAACACAATGCCGCTGCACAAAGTTGGAAATGATCGCTCAAGTGCCGCCCCATTTTTCCCTTTTTGTACTCCAGTGGAATGAGTTCTGTCGATCGCTCTTCCACCGCATCAATCACACCGCTCACTTGCAATCGATCCGACCAAACCCATTGCTGCTGGTGAATCAGCACATCACCTGCTTGAATCACAGCTTCCTCGTTGATATTGCGATGCAAATGACGACCTAAAACGATGTGTTCGTTATCATCCATTTCTCCCAGCACATACTCAAAGTAAAACCTTCTGGGACAGTATTCCCAAGCATTCAGATATGCCAGAGGCAGGTAAGCATCATTCATCCTTACAGTGGCGAGATTGAGTAGTTGGTAAACCTAAACGGACCTGTCCCATACCCATTGCTGTCTTACGCCCGACACCAGAGAAGAAAGCAAAGTTTGCCAGAATTATCGCAATTCGAGCCTGTTCAGCATCTTTGAATCGATACTTTGCCCATCCCTGGCAACCGACTTCTGCTCCACCTTCTAGTTTCAGCACATGAGTTTTTAGCTCATAGCTAGAGACGATTCCTTCCCAGGCTATCGGTTTAAACGCTAGCAGTTTGGGTGAAAAAGCATTCCAACGTCTTTGAAGACTACCAAAAACTAATTCTGGTAACGGAAACGGCTGAATAATGTCTCGTTGTTTAAAGCTAGTTGGAGACAGAAATTGGAACGTTAGATCAGCCGAATTTGTTCGCGTTTTAGCCATGATCGAGTACTGGGATGAACCTACTAAAGGATGGCTCCCTGGTAAAGAATAGATGCTTTGAATCACAAAGGGAAACTTTGTTAGCTGTAAGGGCTTAGTTCCCCATTGTTCAATTCCAGCCAGCAATGGTTCAAGAAGTTGTGCATCGAGCAGACCAATTCGGATAGTAAACTCATCACCAAGTCGAATTCTGCCTTGATGCCCAATTAGCCCAGAAACGCTGATAGGACTTTCTTGCGATCGATGCACACAACTCGCTAACTCTAGATTCCCTAAACTCAGCCACTGCAAAACTTGAGCATGAATCGCACGGTTAAGAGTGAGGGGAAGTGAACCTTGGGCACAGGCTTTGAGTTGGACGGCGATCGCATACAAGCGGTCAGACTGCAACATAGCTGGCTCCATAACTGACATCAGCAGGGATACAGCTTCCTCCTGGGAGCCGCCAATGTGTTCCTTCGAGTTGAGCTTGACTGACTAAACTTACGGGTGGCATGATGATTCGGTTGTAGAGTTTGAGCCGAGTGGTTGTAGGTAAATCGATTGGATTGATCGGATGGGTGCAGATGAATTCACCTGATTGTAATTTGAAGTCCTTGATGGGGAGGGAGCTAACCTGAATTTTTGCAGCCCACTTGCCTAAACGAATCCAGTTTGGAATCGAGAAATCAGTTTGCGAGACTACATAAGTTCGGTAGGTACTGCCAACAGCTAGTTCTTTGGCTCGGCCATAGTTAATCGGGTAGTTGCGATCGGCTCCTTTATCTCCAAATTGTTTCGATCGACCGTAATAGCTCACCTGCGCTGCCTTAAAGGTATTGACTTGGTACGACCATTGCACTGGCTGTGCCGGAAACACATAAATTCCAGCATCGTTCAGTTGCAAGAGGTTCTGCTCATTGGTGGCATCGAGATAGCCTGGTTTCTGAGCAGTGGCTCCTTGTAAGCGATAAGGTCGAGGAATATGCGTTTCGCCAAACATCGAATAACTTAATGCCCAGTTATGCAAATATTTTTCGGTTTCGTACAAAATTCCCATTTCGCGAGTAGCGAAGAAGACATTATCGTGAAGCGTGAGGGTGCATTGATATAGCTTCATAAGGCTCTACTTTTTGCCCTTTTTCATTAATGCGCCATAAGTTTCAGCATAAGTTCGAGTCTGCTGATACAGTGTGCTCATCATCGCTTTCAGTTGAGCATCGTCTTGATAGATTGCTCCCACTTCCGCCAATAGGCTCTCTAACGCTTCGCCCATAATGATTTGAGATTTCCGAACGGGTTCTTGGTCGAGTAACGCATTGATCACGGTTGTAGCTTGCTGACGAATCACATCGATCGGAGCTTGCAAATCTCCCTTGAGGGCATCGTACAGGGCTTGAGTCAGATGCAAGTTGCTGAAGATTTCGCCATCTGCCATAACAATGCCAACGATGTGATTTTTCATTGTGCCGGTTCGCGATTCCTGAGCACCATAGCGACGTGTTCGCATGAGATTGCCGAGAACATAGATGAAGCCTTCATACGTCAAATCTCGTAGCGTTTCGACAGTTGGAAAGCTTACCTCTGGCAAAACATGATCCAGTTCATTAATAGCGCTTCTCATCTGACCGCCTTCGCTCATGGTTCCGCCTTCATAGGGTGCATTGAAGGTGAAACTCTTGTGAGATGTTTCATAGGAACTTAAAGAGAAGGCAGAATCTGAGTAAACCTTGGAGCGTTCAGAGCCACTATCGCCGATCGCAAATCCATAGAGAATACAGTCAGGACACTTCTTGCAGGAATCTTCTCCGTTGTACTCGCAGAAGTTCTCAGTCCCTTTGATGGCACTGGTGAGGTCAAGCGATCGCAGGAGTTCTCTGCCAGCGAGTCGTTCGGGTGTGATTTGCTTACGCTTAAACATCACCAGCCGGCTCATCGCATCTGAAGTTTTTAGTCCGGCTTGAGTCCGCGCTACGTTCAGCACCCCATCAGTTTGAAAAACTGGAAAAGACTGACTGTGCCGCACCATCAGAATGTGAATATATTTACCGGATGCAAGACGAGGATAGGCAGCGTGGAATTCAGATTGAATGGTTTCGAGAATGGTCATGGTTGTACTCCTAAATGATTGAAAGATTAAACAGATGGCTTAGTTTGCTTCTCTTGCAGTGCAATCCATCGATAGGCAAACTCCGCCCCGGACTTAATCCGATTTCGGTTTTCTTGCAGCAGGGCACGATCGCCTTTGTACTGTTCACCAAAAAGCTCTTTGACGCAGGTTGTCATAAACTGGTGGATTGCCTGCAATTCGTTGGCAAGACGAGTTTCGTAGGCAACGCTTTTATCCATAATCAAAGGACGACTGTAGGGTTTCTGACGAGCGATCGCGTCGTGGAGCTGTCCTGAACCTTGGAAAATAAGATCCTCGATCGGCAGATCGTTCGGCACAGTGAGAATAATCTCCAATGCTTTTGATAAGGGTAGTAAGATAGCATGGCTTGATTCTCCAGTATTCACTTGATAAAACCTGCGATACTCTTTCACAAGTTTTTGAGTCAGTTGTAATTGGGCTTCCATTCGGACATCTCCTTTAGACCAAATTTGTGCAAAACTCCAGTAACGTAAAACTTCGTCGGCTTTGGGATCGCGCTTTGCATCACGAAAGGCTGAATCTGCCAAGCTAAAGACATTTAGCACATCAGTCATGATTTCGCGCACTGTTCCCGGTAGCGCCTGCCATCTCGGTTTTGGGGGTTCGCCTTCACAATCGAGATGAATGCTATAAGCTACCAGCAAACGTTCTAACCAATCTTCTAGGCGCAAAATTCGCCCTTGATGAAACTCTTCTAGATGAGCAGAACTCGGCATTCCTAGAAGATTCCAGAAGTTCGCAGCGCCATCGAGCTTGACCGATTCTCGGAACTCCCGATCGCTCTGATAAAGCGGAGCAGGACTGGCACTTGCGACCACTTTGATACCAAGTAAAAAGGGAAGAGCTAGGGCTAGAAAAGCAGGTTCGACCCAAGCATCCGTTGTGGTCTTTTCGCGTGTTGTGGTGTAAGTGATTGCCATAAAAGGGAGATCTCGGCGATCGCGCCTACCGTAATCCTTACTTGAGAACCGCCCCGGTTCATCTTCGTTCTGCAACCATTGATAATGGCGAAGTGCTTGTACATTCATGTCATGTTCAAACCAAAACTTACGCAGATCCCAAAAATTCACTCGTTTTAGTTCGTTGATAAGTACCCGCACTGCTTTTGCCACTTGAGGCGAGTAAACATAAGCAGGAAAGAGATAGAGAAAAACGGGTTGCTGTTCTTCCAATTTCCCTGCTGGTACTGCCCAAAGTGCTTGTCTTAGCAGCATCTCTAGTGACCAAATCTTAGAAATCCCGCGCTTGATTTGTCGTCCACCTAAAGGATTTTTATTGCTGTACTGTTGCGGTTTGAATAGCACAACAGAATCCACTTGATCTTCTGAAATAAATTCACCAGAACTAAGCGAGCAAATGGGTTGTTTTGCAGCTTTGGTTTTGGCAGCAACATAGTTATTAAATTCGATAGCAAACTGGTTGACTGAGCTATCCCATTCTGATAGTTCTAGGTACTGATTGAGATAGTTTAGGAACACATCACGAGTTGGGCTGTGATGCTCTGGCAGTAAGTTATTTTCTTCTGCCCAGTCTGCTAGATCATTTGCGACTTCCTCTAGGGTTTGGAGTAGCTCTTCTGGTCGCATTGAAGCATGAGCAGCAACATAGCAAGCTGCTGCATAATACCAGCCATAGTTCACACCACCCGATTGTACTTGGGTGTGCTCAGGAGTAATTCGGTTTTGAATTCCTAATCTCTGAAGTATCCAGGGTGCAAACTCTGGGCAGTTGCCGAAGAACTCTTTTTGAGCAAGAAAGATAAATTCGGCGAGTCGATCGCTTCGCAAATCGGCTCCCTTCGATAGATGTTCAAGTTCATCCCCTCCAAGATCGAGAGATTCCAAACGTTTAGGCGTTGCTGGATTTTTCTCATTTCCAACTTTCGTTCGGACGACTTCTGGTAGGTTGCGAATCAGCTCAGCAGGACTAAATAACTCTAGAGTCTGTGGAGCAACTTTTAAGCCTTTCCCATCTCGCTTGAACCCGATCTCACCACCCAACATTTTGCTGCCCAAGATCTGGCTGATTTGCTCCCATAAAACGGCCTGAACATCGTTTCGATCGGGAACTTCAGCATTTTGAGGAGCAAGGTAAATCACACCTTGACCAAAAAACAGGAGCGGTTGCCAATCTAGCGGTTCAGTGAAGTACAACACGGCATTATGAATGCCACCACTGAGCAATCCGGTACAATCTCGCAGGCGGTGATACATTAGCTTTCGATCGATTTGTAGCGATCGTAGATGTTCTCGTAAGCGATTGCCCCGCGTTGTAGTAATCACATCTGCTGGATCATTGATATGAACTGCAATATCCCCAAACGCTAATAAAGGACGTAATGGATTCTTCAATCTTCGACTATCTTCTAGCTTAAAAGTCTGCCAATTGCTCGGAACGGGATTCGCACCGACTTTGTACTGTGTATTTTGTGCTAGAAAGCTAATATCCGCTAGATACAACCGCCAATCTGACCAGAAAGCGTCGAAGTTGAGAAGTTGACCTAATTTCTCGCACAGCGCTAAGATTTCACTGACTTCATGGGCTTTAGGAGCATCATCTTCTTCGCCCTGACAATACTTGTTATAGTCGTGTAGTGTTAATCCTAAACATAGCAATCGTTTCTCAATCTCTGAAAGTTGCTTATCTTGATTGAGAAAGGGAAAAAGATTCCAAGCCGTTAATAGCCCATTGAGAACATGAACGAGCAAGCTTTGGTCTGCTTTTTCTGCCCATCGTTTCGCTGTGGAGTCTGCATAAGTGTTTCCCTGCTTTTGTAAGCGGTAGAAATGCACGGCTTCAGAGCCGCCTAGCGCTGGAATTGAACCGAATTCTTTTTCCATTGCTGGAACGATCGTATCGATGTATGCCTGAAGAATCGGATCAGGGTCAACTTCAAGCGTTGTAGTAAGAAGAGATTGTAGGAGTGTCATATCAAAAAATCAGTGAGGTGGAACTGTAACGGCAAAGTTTAGTCAGCTTGCGACGAAGCGATTTGAGCAGTAGAGCATCTTGATTAAAAGCGCAGGCATAAGATTGCTCTGAACTGTCCACTAAGCGATATAAGCTAAACAGCGGAGTCAGTTTGAGCATTTTGCCGACTTCCCAATGACTTGCTGGATTCTTGGAATCAACCGGGATGAGAAAGCTGAGAATTTGTTTACGACTTAGGCAATTCAATACTTCTGCTTGAGGATGATTTACCAGTCTGAATGATTTCAATAGAATCAGATCACAGCACATTAATTCACTACTATCACGATCGCATCTCAAGGCAATATCAATCCGTTCATCCATCCAACGCCGAATTTTTAGAAACACTTGAGCATATTGAAATGTGTAAGCTGGATGTCCATGCTGATTTGCAATCTGCAGGAATTCGTCTTGCTCCATGATTTCGACCAGCGTGTAAGGAAGTAATCGCAAGAGATCATAAGTGTAGAATCGATTTTCATCCCAAACGGCTGCTTGTAAAGCAGTCCCTCCTCTGAATCGCAATAATTCTGATTGTGTGGCCCTTCCAGTCTCGGAATGTCCCAGTGCTGCCCAACGTTTTCGGGCTGTTTCTAATTCCGAAACTCCATAAATCGGCTGTAAATCTTCCAGAATGCGATCGCGAACAGGAGCCATTACTGCTCGATTTTTTTGGCTCATATTCCAGAGCATTCCTTGTGCTTGTAATGCCCCCCATTCTTTACGATAGTCTTCAAATTCATTCGGACTATCGAAGGCGGCTAACACTGCATCTCGTAATGTTTCCCGTGGAACTGATGCCTGATCTTCTAGATGGTTTTTCAATTCCTCATAAATCCAAGGGGCATGACTTGGAAGCAGTGCGATCGCTCGATACCAATTAAAGCCTGGATGCCTACCTAATCTGCCCAAGCGCTGAATCACAGTAGCAGAATCACTGCTTTCAAAGATAAGCAAATGAATTCTAAAATCAACACCGACATCAACAGCAGAAGTACCAACGACCAGAACAGGTCGATCAGAGGATTGCAATGCTCCCTGAGTCTTTTCTCGTGAAGCGCGATCCATTCGACCGCTAATTTCTTCGACTTGAACATCTGGCATTAACTCTCTCAAAAGCCTCACGACCCGACCTGTTTGAGCAACCGAATTGAGAATGATCAAGCCACGACCCGGAGATTCAGAAGTCAGTGCAGTTTGAATGTCAGCAATATTCGCTTGCAGCCAATCTAATGTGTCCTGTCGCTTGAGTTGAACAAATTCAAGCTCGATCGCTTGCAAAATTTGGCGATATCCAGATTCAGGCTGATTCGCATAATGACCGGGAATTATTTTCGTTTTGAGTCCTGCGGCTTGAAGTTGCTGAATAAACTTCTCTTTTGGTGTAGCAGATGTGAATAGAAATCGACGTTTGCGTTGTTGCGATCGCCGAATGAAACTCAAGCTATTCAGCATTGCAGCTTCTTGGTGAGCACCAAAGATGTGAAATTCATCAGCAACCCACAAATCTGGAAATTCTGCTAGCAAAAGCGGTAAGTCTACTATCCCATAAGCTAGGTCTTGATATTGGAAATGCGTAATCAGGTGAAAAATATCGGGATTTGTCAGGATGATTGGGCTATTCTCGATTGTCAGCCGCAGTTCTTGATATCGATTGCTTGCAGAGGCTTCAACTCGACGACTTAGTTCTTGTCCAAAGAGACGATCGATTCGCGAGTCTGCGTCTAAGTTGAATTTCTCGTGATACTCGCGTTGGCTACGAGTTTGATCTTCGACAAGCTCGATTGTGGGATAAAGTCCCATGATCCGAATCGAACCTGCTAGCAATCCTGGCAAATAGCTAGCTAATGACTTTCCATCTCCGGTTGTTGCGGTATTAAAAATGATATCTGCATCGCCTGTTGTCACCGCCGCATAAGTTTCCGCTTGATGAACTGACAGAGGACAAGTGTAGCCTAAAGCAGGCTGAAAGTCTGGCGCGGCTTCAATAATACGGCACTTTTGCTCACACCCAAGTGAGCAGTTCCCGATACCTGGATTGAGCCTAGAATAAAGAGGCTGAAGAAATACTTTCATCGGGTTTAACCTCGTACTGGAGCCAATATATACCCGACTTGAAAATAGATAGCATCAAAATTTGACAACATCTTAGAGCGCTGTCATATGATAGCTGCATTCAAGAATTGTCAGGATTCTGATATGCCAGAACGATTCAATCAAATCGCGTTTGCGTTTGAGATTCTTAAACATTTGGCTGAACGCCCTCATAAACGAGAGCAATTGAGTTCGCATTTGAGTGAATATTTAGCAGCGCAGGGACACACTGTAGAGGACATTTCTCAAAAGTTAAGCCGAATGATTAGTAAATTGCGCGATTGTGGCTTTGAGATTCGCAGTGCGCCGAATCGTCCGTATGAATTGATTCATTCCAATTTTCCGGTCATTCTTTCGTCTGAACAGCGAGAAGCCTTAGCAATGGCAGCCTATTTTCTATCTGATATGGGTTTTTCTCAGCAAGCTTCATCCGTGCTGCAAATCGCGAATCTAGATAAACCCCTCCGACCAAATACCGTTCGCGTCAATTTTAGTCCTCCTGCGGATTACAGCGAGGAGCGGCTCAACGCGATCGTCACCACTCTACAAGACCGATTTCGCCAACGCCGTCGCTATACGATTCGCTATCGCAGCAGCCAAGGTAATGAAAATAATTGGGATCTCGATCGTTCTGAACTGCGTTTACATAATGGAGTGCTCTATCTGTTTGCTCATGCTCCAGATTTTTTTGTTCGCCATCACCCGGTTGAAAAGAATCAGATTTTTCGGGTCGATCGCATTTTGTCGATCGGCGCTGCTTCAGAAATTCCGTGGGGTATTTTGGAGTTTCCGAGAATCTCGATTTGCTACCGAATGAGCGGTCCACTCGCGACTTATCAACCTCGACGGAATCATGAGCGTGTGGTCGATCGTGCAGAGGACAATAGCTGGGTGCGGATTGAGGCGCAAGAAGATTATCTGTTTTGGTTTCGTCAGCGCATCTTGCAATATGGTGCAAGTGTTAAGCTTCTGAGTCCATCTTGGTTAGTCGAGCAGATCGCTCAAGAGTTGAGTCGGGCTAGCGATTGCTATAAATAAAAAGCGTTTCAGTCCCGTTGCCGGGATTTAGGTGTTTGAGCGCTCCGAAATAAGCCTTTGATCTCGGTCAGGATTTGGAGTTTCAGTCCCGTTGCCGGGATTTAGGTGTTTGAGCGAAAAACAGGGTATCGGTAACGTTCCCCCAGAGAATAGTTTCAGTCCCGTTGCCGGGATTTAGGTGTTTGAGCGTTGCCGAGAATTGCTTGCCCTAATCGCTTTCGGTTTAGTTTCAGTCCCGTTGCCGGGATTTAGGTGTTTGAGCGTCTGAGTTAGCGCTCTCTTACCTTTCAACAAACGTTGTTTCAGTCCCGTTGCCGGGATTTAGGTGTTTGAGCGTCTCGATCCCTAAGGTTGGCTCTGTTAACGTTGCCGTTTCAGTCCCGTTGCCGGGATTTAGGTGTTTGAGCGTTACGCTCAGACAACCACTCAAACCGTTACGGGAACGTTTCAGTCCCGTTGCCGGGATTTAGGTGTTTGAGCGCCAAACTTGACAGCAATAATAATCCTCACCAATTGGTTTCAGTCCCGTTGCCGGGATTTAGGTGTTTGAGCGTCAGCTTCGGTCGTGTACTCGCAGATGTTGCAGTGAGTTTCAGTCCCGTTGCCGGGATTTAGGTGTTTGAGCGTTACGCTTCTTGACCGTTCCGCCTCCCTCAGACCTTGTTTCAGTCCCGTTGCCGGGATTTAGGTGTTTGAGCGTCCGTCCGTTAGCAATTTTAATCAGAGGGACAGAGAGTTTCAGTCCCGTTGCCGGGATTTAGGTGTTTGAGCGTCTTTTCCCGACCCGGATAGAGATAGTCTCTCAGTTGTTTCAGTCCCGTTGCCGGGATTTAGGTGTTTGAGCGTGAGATGCGCTATTGACACCCCCTTAAAAGTCGGGGTTTCAGTCCCGTTGCCGGGATTTAGGTGTTTGAGCGAGGAAATCGCCAAGGAAGTTCTTGACGAAGTGATCTGTTTCAGTCCCGTTGCCGGGATTTAGGTGTTTGAGCGTCTTCGGTGATTTTTGCTGACTGTCCTGGATGCGTTTCAGTCCCGTTGCCGGGATTTAGGTGTTTGAGCGCACAATGGGTAGCGCTGTTCCTCCTGCATTCCGCGGTTTCAGTCCCGTTGCCGGGATTTAGGTGTTTGAGCGTTTAATCTCAGCAGGCAATGATCAGCTAAAGTATGTTTCAGTCCCGTTGCCGGGATTTAGGTGTTTGAGCGCGCTTGTGATCATGCGGTTCAATTCTGCAACTGAAAGTTTCAGTCCCGTTGCCGGGATTTAGGTGTTTGAGCGCCAACTTGAGCGATCATGACCATTTTTTTTGTCGGAAGTTTCAGTCCCGTTGCCGGGATTTAGGTGTTTGAGCGTGCTTGACGCGATCGTGCAGGGTGGCTCAAAACTCAGTTTCAGTCCCGTTGCCGGGATTTAGGTGTTTGAGCGGAAGCTTTCTTCTCGCGCTTCTCATCCAACGATCGGTTTCAGTCCCGTTGCCGGGATTTAGGTGTTTGAGCGCTGAATGCCGCTCTAAGAAGAAATTGCAGGTTAACGTTTCAGTCCCGTTGCCGGGATTTAGGTGTTTGAGCGGCGATCGTAAGATTTTGCATTTACGGGAAAAATCGGTTTCAGTCCCGTTGCCGGGATTTAGGTGTTTGAGCGATAGCAACGGAAGACTGAACGGATTAACGCTCGACAGTTTCAGTCCCGTTGCCGGGATTTAGGTGTTTGAGCGCTGAGTCAGGCTGATCGATAAAGGCTTGGATCGGAGGTTTCAGTCCCGTTGCCGGGATTTAGGTGTTTGAGCGACCTGGTTTTTTTCTTATTAGGGATCTTAAAGGATTGTTTCAGTCCCGTTGCCGGGATTTAGGTGTTTGAGCGAAGTGAATCAGCTTTTATCTGTGCTGGACGATCGCGTTTCAGTCCCGTTGCCGGGATTTAGGTGTTTGAGCGCTAAACCCATTTAGCAACGGTTGGGCTTTGGTGCAGTTTCAGTCCCGTTGCCGGGATTTAGGTGTTTGAGCGCTTACTTGCTGTGCGCTCTCGGAGATCTCTTCTACGTTTCAGTCCCGTTGCCGGGATTTAGGTGTTTGAGCGCAATTTTAGAGGTATCGGAGAAATGACAGACAAAATGTTTCAGTCCCGTTGCCGGGATTTAGGTGTTTGAGCGTCTTGCCGGTAGTAATCTTCAAGACTCATTGTTAAGTTTCAGTCCCGTTGCCGGGATTTAGGTGTTTGAGCGCTGGAACTCAACCGCTTCACGGCGTAACGGTAACTGTTTCAGTCCCGTTGCCGGGATTTAGGTGTTTGAGCGCCACCACCATCTCCACCGTCAGGAGGGGGAGCATCACGTTTCAGTCCCGTTGCCGGGATTTAGGTGTTTGAGCGGAATCACAAACCTTGTTCTACAACCCTTAAGCACTGTGTTTCAGTCCCGTTGCCGGGATTTAGGTGTTTGAGCGGTTCCCTAGAGTCCGTAGCGGCCTGGAGGGTCTCAAGTTTCAGTCCCGTTGCCGGGATTTAGGTGTTTGAGCGTTAGACACCTACAACGTCTCAGAGATCAAGAAAGTAGTTTCAGTCCCGTTGCCGGGATTTAGGTGTTTGAGCGCTCTTCGGCACTCATCTCATCCCACAGCCCCGGCTGTTTCAGTCCCGTTGCCGGGATTTAGGTGTTTGAGCGTTATTATAAGAAGCTTTTAAGTGAGATTATTACAGGAGTTTCAGTCCCGTTGCCGGGATTTAGGTGTTTGAGCGCCCGCATTAATTTCGATTCCAACATCAAATGATGAGTTTCAGTCCCGTTGCCGGGATTTAGGTGTTTGAGCGCAAAGCGTTGCCCCTGCGCTTAATCAGAGGCGAATGTAGTTTCAGTCCCGTTGCCGGGATTTAGGTGTTTGAGCGATCCAACTCTGCGATCGGCTTCGACTTACATCCCTCCAGATGGTTTCAGTCCCGTTGCCGGGATTTAGGTGTTTGAGCGCTCGATCTCCTCAATCAGTTCCGAGGTAAGTGAGAGTTTCAGTCCCGTTGCCGGGATTTAGGTGTTTGAGCGTATAGAATAAATAAGGCTACGAGTAGTAATTGAGTAGTTTCAGTCCCGTTGCCGGGATTTAGGTGTTTGAGCGGATTACATCGTAGTTGTGAGGGATTAAGCATTCGAGTTTCAGTCCCGTTGCCGGGATTTAGGTGTTTGAGCGCAGTCGCTTTTGAAAGAACAGAAGTATCGTGAAGCGTTTCAGTCCCGTTGCCGGGATTTAGGTGTTTGAGCGCTTCTAGCGCAGTACGGCAACACTCCGCTACTGACTGCGTTTCAGTCCCGTTGCCGGGATTTAGGTGTTTGAGCGCCATGCACTCTCTAGGATGGCGAATGCAGGAAAGGTTTCAGTCCCGTTGCCGGGATTTAGGTGTTTGAGCGGGAAGGCACTCGCGACGTTTATCGCAGAATCTACGGTTTCAGTCCCGTTGCCGGGATTTAGGTGTTTGAGCGTGAGGAGTTAACACGATGTTTAGCCAGATATTAGACTGTTTCAGTCCCGTTGCCGGGATTTAGGTGTTTGAGCGTTTGCTTAATGGTTTTGAGTGGAGATCTCTTACTCTTGTTTCAGTCCCGTTGCCGGGATTTAGGTGTTTGAGCGTCGGACGTTTTGATCGAGCGTGTTGAAGTTGAGGAGGTTTCAGTCCCGTTGCCGGGATTTAGGTGTTTGAGCGTCCCGAACGCCCTCATCTATCGCGATGTTGTGTTGTTTCAGTCCCGTTGCCGGGATTTAGGTGTTTGAGCGCGGAATGATCCTCAATGGTGTATCAGAAGTCTTAGGTTTCAGTCCCGTTGCCGGGATTTAGGTGTTTGAGCGTACGTCTGGATTATTCGATAGTACGCAGGTAGCAGAGTTTCAGTCCCGTTGCCGGGATTTAGGTGTTTGAGCGAGCAGGGCGATCGCATTTCTGACAATTGCTCATCGATGTTTCAGTCCCGTTGCCGGGATTTAGGTGTTTGAGCGTCCGCGCTTCAGAACCCTTACTGAAAAAAGGTTCTACAACCGCTTTTGGCAAAGGTCATCTGAAACTATGATCCCAGCCTTTTTTCTACGGTTGCGGCAGTTTACTCATCTTCTAAAAGTATTCACTTGTCTTGGTTCTAGCGTTTTGGCAAACCTCCCAGGGTTTTCGTCCTCGCTTCGGTTTGCCAAAATCTCACTTCATTATAGAACGATCGCTGAAGTTCAAAACAAATTCTCTGAATAAGCCGACTGAATCAAAACAATAGTCTTTACTCCTCTCAGGACAAATGCTAATCCGGTTATGGCTCAAGCAGCGGCACATCCTCCTAATGGAAAAATCTAGCAGAAGAGCAACACAAGAGCCTGACGCTAAATTCCCTGAGTTTCCAAAATGATCCCCTCAACTTCTGGAGTACACCACTTACTTGACCGAATTTGATCGAATAATGACCTTGCCTTCGGCACACGCGAGCGTGACCGCACTTGATCAACCCGTCGAATCGTCTTCAGAATCGGAGCCACATTTCTCTACCATCGCCGTTGTACAAACATTGGGCATTCTTGCTCCACCAACCGCAGAATAAACACTGAATCCAATCGATACAGAGCACTCAACAGGTCAATGACCCCTGCCTCACCGTTAATCACGCGAATGAGATCAATACTTATGAGCAATGTAACAACCCATTCTTTGAACAAGACGAGATCTACCGTCTCAATAAATTGATCTGTCCTCAAACTTTGAGCGATCGCTTTTAGGGCAGAGAGTAAAATCCGGCTGCTTCCCCCATCCAATTGATTCTTCTGAGCTAGGCGTGGAATCGCACTACCAATCGCATTTGCAACCTCAGGCGGAACTTGCCGATACGCCTGAATCCAATTCGCTGCAATATCGCACCATAAACAAACAATTGCTTGGTTATCTTCATGCTTCAGCGCGATCGCAATCTCGGTTAACTCAGTGGCTTGCAATGCTTTCCCTTGATTGATCAGCTGGACGATTGCTGTTAATCCATTGACTCGCACTCCTGGAAATCTTGAGCGCAATAAGCCGATGACAAAATTGAGAGATAACTGCTCTCCGAACAGAGGATATAGCTTCTGGGAAGCTGCGATTGCAACCTCTTTATATTTTGAATGAGTTGCCTGCAAAATTTGCTCGACTGCCTGTTGAGAGGTTGCAACTTCAGCGCGGTAGAGCTTGAGCAGAAAGAGCTGTGATTGTTTATTGAGTGTTTCTTGCGGAGGATGTTGAGTGATCGGTAGAAATCTGAGGAATCGCCCCTCATACTCCGTTTGCTTGTTAACCGGAAGCTCGGCAACCAATTGCCGGAACATTTCACGCGCTGTAACCGAGTGATCTGCGAGTGCATCAAATGCTGGACGAAGACGATCTGGATATTCGGGTGCAAATGGTCTTAGTTTTTGGGCGATCGCTTCTTGATCCTCAGCAGAAAAGAGATGTCCCTGCATCCTAAGAAAACTGGTTATGGTGCTGAAGTAAGCAAGGGTAAGTTGCTCAAAAGGACATTGAAGTAGCTTCTCAGCAACTTGTGCAGCAGCACCTTGACGAATTGCTTCAGATAGAACAATTGAGTTACGTTGAGGTTCACTAGGATTGCCATCGAGCAAATCTTGTAGAACTAAGGCGATAATTTTAGAATTCTCGACAGCACAAAGTCCGATCGCTCTTGCTTGTACGACATCCCATCCTGGTGAGTTCACTTGATGCAAAGCTTCTAGCCAAGAAGACCAATGTTTTTCAGTTCCGATCGCAGTTCCATTCTTGATTAAGGTTGCTAGAAATTGAACAGTTATATTTTCTAACTCCACATCGTCTGGAAGTGCGTGTTGAAGCATAACAGTTAGCAATTCTTCCTGCATTTCAGGAGTAGCCTTGCTTGTCAAATGCAGTTAGATAATCTTGACACAGCTTCCTGAACCGAATAGGGGATAAAACTGCCGAAGTGCTGCAAGCAGTCCTGGACTCGATCGCTGTTGAAGCAGCGGTAGACTGTCTTGAACCAGCCATCCTAGAATCATCGCTCGCTCTTTCGCGGAGAACTGCTCAGGGCGTTGAGCGACTGCGATGATCGCATCAACTAAACGCAAACTTAACTGATCCCACCAGCGCACGCCTGTTCAGGAACAGGAAAATCCCAGTAATCTACAACAAGAACTGAAGGAATTCTTTCTCAGCCGGAAGAAGCGTCGAGGCGGAGAGCGAGCCGAGAAAGCGGCAGAAGTGTGGGCAGCGATCGTGGCTCGACAAGAATCAGGCAAAGCGATCTCCGAGATCGCTCATAATCCTGTTTGCTAAACGGATAACCAAATTTATTGATACGCAAAACCACGCTACAGAACTTCCTGATTTTGCTTTTGTCGAGTAGGTCTTTCAGCCCTTGATCGTTTCTCGGATGCACTAACAGCCCTGATTGTCAAATTCACATAGCTTTGACTGCTGGCACTTCCTTGAGTCTCCCATAGCCATCTTACGTAAGGGCTTTTCCACAAAATGCTTGCAACTTTGGAACGATTGCATCCATCCTGAAGTGCCTTCCAAGCCACGCCCAGATCCTTCTCTACAGGATTCTTCGTCTGTACATTCTTACTGTAAAGCTGCCAGAGAATATCAGCGTCATCGTTTTCATGACTTGCTACTTGTGGCTCTTTTGATTCAGTTGAGGATGGGGTGCGATCTCTTGTGAATTGATCTGAGGCAGTCCGAATCGGATCATCAGGATTACGCTGCAAGCGGTCGAGAGGCTGTAAAGTGCTAGCAGTCCGCAAATCTGCATCGCATTGGGTTTGATTGGGACGGGTTGACGCAGTTGGCTGACTGTTTTCGCGATCGCATCCAACTGCTTCTGCTGCTGTTCGGTCTGAGCACTCACCTGCTCGATGAGTTGTGGCAGGTTGTCGCTGATTGTCTGTAAGCCCCTGATCAGCTCTGCGACCAAGATCGCTGTATCCTCCAAAATCTTCGAGGAGTTGTTCATCTGAGTAATCCCCTCCTCGGAAAGTTGACGTAGATTGGTCAACTCCTGATTTAGATTCTCTAGTTGAGCTTGCGATCGCACCTGAAACTCCTCGATTTGCGACTGGAGTTGTGCTTCTGGTGTTAGCTTTTCGACGGCTTTGACTAGCGCTTGAAGATGTTTGAGTTTGTTCGGTAACTGACTGGTTTGAAATTCCAGATGTTCTAATTGTTCGAGTTGGCTTATTAGTGACTGCAAAAGTGTGATCGAACTCATAGTCTCCTGCTCTGGTTGTAAAGTCGCTTCTTGTAAAATCTTCTTGGCTCGTTGGCGCATGGGTTGATTCATATTGCACTCCAAAATAAGTTTGTAATCCTTGCCAGGTGTAGCGCTTGCCTAACTTGTAGCCAGGAAACGCGATCGTATGAAACTTGTAGGAGATTCCTCTGACTCCATCTGGAGTGAGGCGTAGACGGAACGAAACGTCCATGTTTCTCAAACGGTCACTGAAAACCTCAAAAGATGGATTGCCCTCAGCAGCGTCATCGAGCGCAACCTGCAAGATAGTTCTCACACTCGGTTGCTGAGTTCGACGAAACTGGCGAATTTCTGCAACAGTCGGTGGCTTAATCGTCGTTTCCCAACTAGATTGCACCGCTTGCAACTGATATTTTTCCTCAAGCGTTCTCAAAATAGTCTCAGTTCGCCGATAATCTAGCCAATCTGGGACAGTTGAACCATCGATGCGAAGCCGTGAAATGACGAGATGGACATGATCATGCTCAGTATCGGTGTGACGTGCTAGAGCGTACTGATTTTGATCAAAGCTCATTGCGTCGAGATAATCTTTCGCGAGCGCGATCCAAGTTTCTGAATCTAAGTTTTTGCCAATTTCCACGCTCAAACTAACATGGCAAACAATTTTTTGAGTTTTACGCGGACTGGGTTGGCGCTGGTGCTGTTGCTGGCTGAGTTGAAATTCGATCGCAAGTTCTGAGGCAGTCTTTCCCACCATATTGCTCTCTAAAATTTCTGCACCTGACTTGTTTAGAACGTAGGAAAGACAGCGGTAGAACTCTCGACCTTTGGTAATTTTGGCAAGCATAGGTGTTCATGATTTAGCGCGTTTAATCCCTGCAATCTCAGCACGGATTTGTTGCAGAACATTGTGCAGATCTCGAACTAATTGAGGAGGCATATTTACAGCCTGACCTCGCTGTAGAGCGCTCTGCATTAGGGGGACGACAAGATTTAACGAGTTACCAACTTTGCCAAGTTCCCAGTAGGTGCGGATTGCAACATCAGTTGTAACGGGTGGAACTTTTCCATTAATTGCAATATCGCGGAGATAATCGCTGACGTTCAATCCTGCTTCAGCAGCTAACGCCAGAAGTCGATCGCGTTCAGAAGGAGAGATTCGGAATTCAATCCGACAGCGTTTTTGAGGAGTCATAGGAAGTTGTCCGGTTAAAACGATTGCTTGCTAGGTTGAAAAATCAAGCCGATCACACTGGACGGTGCGAGATGATGCGGTAACGAGAAAGCTGCGTCGAGAACCACATTGGCTGTATCGAGATGACTTCTAGCCTACAAAGTTAGGCTCAAAAACGAAGTTTCAAAATATTCAGTTCTGCAAACTTCTGCTAAATTGAGGCGAAAGCTCTCATTTAACGATTTTGGAATTGTGATCGCTAAATGGTTGTCTTACAGAACGTTTCCGCGATTTCTTAAAAAAAAAGAATTGCGATCGCTCTCATCTTTCACATTAGAGCGTTATAAATTTGCGAAATTAATGTCTCCTGAAGTAGTTACCGCGTAAAAAATCCAAGTTTTGCTCAGCCATAATTCAGCCAAAATTTTAGATTAATAAAATTTATCGCCATAATTCAGCCAAAACTCTGCCATTTTTCAAGAAGTCGTTCTAGCATTAGCTCAACTGCACCATATGGAGACAGAACATGATGCTAGTTGCAGCGATCGATCTCGGCAGTTCATTGACCAAAAGTTTCTACCTCAATCAAGGCGCTCCTCACCCCTTGCTGATGGCTCCTGAAGTTGCTTGGGTACAACCCGAATTACTGGCGAAAATGCACAATTTCAATCGTGATGCGGAACCCAATCAGGTAGCCTGGGTGCAAATTGGAGAAGAGACTACGGCTGTTGGGCAGTTTGCTCAAAACTTTTCGGGTGATGCTGGACTGATGGAACGCAAGGAACGTCGTGCCATTCACAAAATCCTGGCAATGCTGGGTGCGATGCAATTCAAGCTAGAATTCTCAAGCTCTATCACGGCTAATCTTGCGGTGACGTTGCCGATTACTGAATTCAATGATCGACGAATGTTACAACAGGCCTTGTATGAAGCTGCTCAAACGTTTGTTTTCCGGGGCGAGAAGTTGTCGATCGCGTTTGAGAAACTTCAGATTTTTCCTGAAGGGTTTGGATTGTTCCTCACACGACGAGGTGAACTTGCAGCCCAGAAGATTGACCCTCGCACTCGAACGATCGCAGTTGTGATGTTTGGGCATCGCAATTTGAGTATTCTCGTATTCAAAAATGGGGTTTTGCAAAATCAATCTCGCAGCGATGGTCCTGGTTTTCTCAATGCTGTTGAAGTCGCTGCATCCCTCAAAGGATTATCAGCATCGACACCGTATCTGATGGAAACGATCGCTCAAAACTTGTCTCAACTGCGAGTCGCAGGGCAATTGACTCCGTTGGATATGGAATCGATCAATGCGACAGCGCGAGAATCCTATTGGAAGCAAGTCAAGAGCTATCTAGAAAATCATCTTCCAGGTGGTGATTATGAAATCATTGTTGCTGGGGGTGCGATCGCGCCAATTCGTACAGAATTGGTGGAGCTATTGCGGCAAATGGAATTGTCTGAGCGAGTCAGTTTCGCTGACTCTATTCAGCAGCAGATCTCGACGGTGTTGGAGAAGGATTCTGGGTTTCCGGATCAAAATCGATTACCGTTACGATTAGCAGATGTGTATGCCGTTTTTGCTGCAACTTGGGCAATGAGTCGGCAAGTGAATGCATGAGGAGACAGTGATGGCAAGACCCGCGAAGCCTAAACCAGCCGAAGAAAAACGAGTGCGCTTCACCTTTGAGCCACGCGGCAATACTGCACATGGCATGGTCTTTGAGTGGATTATCCACACAGCCTTTGATGGCAAGTCAAAAGTTGGTCTGGCAGTCAAAGCATTTTGGCTTCCCTTCGCGTGTCGAAGTAAAGCAAAGCATTCTGAAGCGGAATTACGCGAAATTGCTCAACAATCAATTCGCCACCTTGAAGATCAGATTCAACTGATTCGAGAATCCTTTGGTATTGAAGCTCCACGATCGCTTTCAGTACCCGTATCTTCATCAAAAGAGCTTACTACTGAAGCAACGAAGATTCCTGAGCCAATGGATGCTGATGAACTTGAAGCTCAATTTTTCACAGGAATTGACACCGATGTGGATGAAGCAATGCTGGGTGATTTTGGGGACGTAATTCGATAAGGGGCATCTACCATTCACCTCCCGCAATCTCTGGAGGTTGTGATGGCAGACTCAGAAGAAAGATTAATTCGAGCATTTTACGATCGCTTCCGAGCAGGACAAGGATTTACTACGATCGTCGAAGCGCGACAATTTGCAGCACAAGTGTTGCAGCAACCGATTTTATCAGGGACGGCTGACGCGAAATGGATCGAGGAGTGTATTGAGCGTAGTTTAGTTCGAGTTGCGAAAGGCATTGTACAAGCGGCTGCACCATTGCAAGCTTATGACCAACTGGTGGAGCTTTATGAACGTCAACCGAGACTTGGAACACGAACTTCGACCAGCGTATTACAGCAAGCTTACAGCACACCATTACCGATCGCACTTCTTGCATCAACCCTAGCAGGCATCGACTCAGAAACAACGGTCTATGAGCCGACTGCGGGAAATGGGGCACTTCTCTTAGCCGCCAATCCTGAGAACGCCACTGTTAATGAACTCAATCCAGATCGCGCTAGTGATCTACAACGTCAGGGCTATCGAGTCACGACCCAAGATGCAACGCTGTATCTACCGGAGCAATTACAGGATGTCGTTATTCTCAATCCACCCTTCAATTCGATTCTGGAGAATGGAAAACTCAAACGATTTCAAACAGGTGCATACATAACCACACAGATCGATCATGCGATCGCACTTCACGCCCTTAAAGCCATGAAGCCCGATGGCAAAGCGGTTCTAATTCTTGGTGGCAAACTGACAAACGACGAAGACCGCAGATCGAATCGCTATCATTCCCGCGAAAGTCGAGCTTTCTATTACACGCTCTACAACCACTACCGCGTAACTCAACACATCTCGATCGACGGTCATCTTTACCGAAAACAGGGCGCTAACTTTCCGATCGATCTCATTGTGATCAACGGGCAAGGCAAATCTGAACGCGACCTGCCTGCCGCAGATGTTCCCAACATTTACGACTCATTTCACTCACTCAAAGAGGTGCTTTATGACGCTTTACTTCAACAGTCAACAACTTTGGACTCCTCCCACCGATCAAGCTTTATCCCCCGTGCTGGCAACCGTTCTCGTTCCCGCGAATCAGAGCGAAATCGCGACTTGGGACAACTATCTCGAATTGCTCTCCCGCCGCGTGGAATGGATGATTCAGCAGGAGCCAGACCGCAAACAAGCTTGCCGCATGATTCATCGCTATCTCGCAGAGGGACGCATGGATCATCAGATTTGGAATCTGCCCGATCCAGAGGACGAACCCCAAGACTGGGCGCAAGCGATCACGATCGACAATTCAGAGCTGCGATTGCGAATGACGATTCGCTGCGAGTGGGATTTCCCCCTACCAACTCTCAACTCTCCACAAGCATTGGAAATCATTCAGCAGACTCCTCTAGAACTATGGCTGCAAAGCATGACCTATCAACCGACCGAGGACTAGCACCGATTGACACACTCGATCAGGAGAATCGGATTATGGCTGAATCATCGCTAAAACAAGTACCGTATACGCCGCACAGTACAGGCAATCGGGCTGGAACACTCTTGCCTGTCAATATGCAAACGGCAGCCTCGAACGCACTCAAACACCTTGCTGAACAAGTCGGATCGATCGACGATTATGTTGCTCAGAAGTTAGTGTATTCCAACACCGAAGAGCTACACCGCTATTTCACGGCTGAACAAGTCGATGCGATCGCGCTTGCCATTCACAACATCGAGCAAGGCTCTGGCTTCATTCTGGGTGATCAAACCGGAGTGGGGAAAGGTCGGGTGGTGGCAAGCCTCATCCGCTATGCCAAGCTATCCGGTAAGATGCCCATCTTTGTCACCAAGAAACCAGATCTCTATGCCGATATGATGCGAGATCTCGCAGATATCGACTTTCGAGACTTCAAGCCCTTTGTGACGAATGAAAATATCCGAGTTCCACTGCCAAACGGCGGACAACTTCGCACCGGTGGCAACACTCATCAACAGGAAATCCGAGCGCTGACACAATCTGGGAATCTCGGCAGCTATGACGGGATCTTCAGCACGTATTATCAATTTCAAGCGATTAACGACAAAGAACCGGAACGACGATCGCTGCTACGTCGATTCGCCCCAAATTCAATCTTATTGCTCGACGAGAGCCACATGGCGGGTGGCTCGATGAACAATCAGCCCAGTAAAGTTGCGAATCGCGCTGACTTTACCCGTGAACTAATCGACCAAGCTCAAGGCGTTCTTTATTCCAGTGCAACATACGCCAAGAATCCCGAAGTCATGACCCTTTATCGCAAAACAAATATGCGATTGGCGGTGGGGCACATGGAAACACTCGTTTCTCTGATTCAGAAAATGGGCGTTCCGGGACAGCAAGCCCTTGCCACGATGCTGACCGAAGAAGGGCAGTATATCCGACGAGAACGATCGTATGAGGGAATCAGCTTCGTTGCTGATGTGGTTCCGGTCGATCGTGACATTGCCGAACAAGTGGCAGCGATTATGAGTCGGATTATGGAATTCGATCGCATCAAGCAGCTTGCGGTCAAGGACATGAACAAGCAACTGAAACGCGAAGCCAAAGCTCTGAAGCTGGATATCTCAACCGGAGAAGCTGGAGCCAAAAGCATCGAGTTTGCCTCGATTATGCACAACTTGATTGATCAGATGTTGCTCTCACTGAAGGCGGCGGCAACGGTTGAACGATCGCTCTCCCTGTTGGGTCAAGGAGAAAAACCTGTCATTACTGTTGCCAATACGATGGGTTCGTTCATTGGCAACTATGCTGCCGCTCAAGGGATTCAGGTTGGTGATGCGCTTGATCTTGATTTCGGGGCAATGTTGGCGCGATACCTGGAACGATCGCGTGAAATTATTCTCAAAGATGCTTACGGCAATCGACAGTTCAATGCCACCCGTAGCGATGGACAACCTTGCTATCGGCTCACCGATGAAGAGTTGGATGTTGACGGCATCGAGGCTTACGAAGAAACCTTAGCGATGATTGCAGAAACGGATTTCTCTAGCTTACCGATTTCTCCGATCGACTACATAGAATCTCGACTGCAAGCGGCTGGATATCGGGTGAGTGAGGTCACCGGACGAGAACATCAAATCGAGTACACCTTAGAAGGCGGACAATATTATCAAGTGCGCTCTCCCGCTGACCGCAGCACGAGAGCCTCGATCGAGAATGTTCGCGCCTTTAATCGGGGCGATATCGATGTAATGATTCTCAACCAAGCGGGTTCGACCGGAATTTCGCTTCATGCGTCGGAAACGTTTGTGGATCAGCGTCCACGTCACATGATCATCGCGCAGGCGGAACGCAATATCGATGACTTCATGCAGATGTTGGGGCGGATTCATCGCTATGGTCAGGTTGTACCGCCAAGCTATACGCTGCTTTGTGCAGACATTCCAGCCGAGAAACGACCGGGTGCGGTGTTAGCAAAGAAAATGGCATCGCTCAATGCAAATACTACTGCGGCACGATCAAGCGAAATTACATTAAACAATGTGCCCGACTTCATGAATGAGTATGGGGATGCGGTCGTAAGTGAAATCATGCTGAGCCAGCCAGACCTTCATGCGCGACTGGGAACACCGCTCAAATTCCTAGATGAAGGCGATGAACCAGAAGCCGCAATTCGTAAGGTGACGGGGCGGATTCCACTATTGCCGATCGCCCAACAAGAAGCTTTGTACGATCGCATCGAACGGGAATACGCCGAATTTGTCGAGCGGCAAGAGTCGATCGGGGAATCGATTCTCGAAGCGCAATCTCTGGATCTCGATGCTCGAATCATCGGGCGCATGGAAGTGATCGAAGCAGATGCAGAGTTACCGAGCCGATTCACCAGTCCGGTCTATCTAGAAGTCGTTGATGTCAAAACACTACGAAAACCGTTGACCACATTAGAAGTGATCAACATAGTGCATCGAGAATTAAACTTAGCTGAACTCAACGAACAGCAGACGCATGATTTAGAGGCGATTCAGGAGAACATTCAAGCGATCGCATCGAACCGCGCTCAAGCTCAAATCCAGGCATTACGGCAAACCGTCGAAACGTATCGCCAGCAGCACGAAAGTCAGTTTGAGCAAAAACTGGCTTCTGAAGATACGCCCACTCGATTAAAAGCGGCTCATGCGATCGAGAAATTCAATACTCGGCTCGATCGACAATTGACTCATGTCAGCCAAATGCTGGATCTCTATCCACCGGGAACTCCAGTCCGAATTGTCACGGCAAAGAACAGTGCATTCTATGCAGTATCTGCGAGAATTTGGCAAATCGATGGTACGGGCAATCCTACGGCTCCAGCCAATTGGAAAAAGCAGTTTCTTCTGGCTGACGCTGCTAAAGAGCTAACGCTGCCTCTGTCGCAAATCAATCTGAGTGGTGGTAACGCCATCTTTGTCAGTCGGCAATCCAAAGACCTATTTGATACCCCTGTTTATGAACTGTTTGATCAGCGCCAAACGAAGAATCGTCAGGAACGGCAGATTTTCACTGGAAATGTGCTGCGAGCGATGGAGAAGTTTAACGGCAAGCTGATTAACTACACAACCGAGCAGGGTGAGTTTTGCCAAGGTGTTTTGACACCAGATGATTTCGATATCGAGGAAGTCCTAGAAAGTGAACCTGTCGTGATGCCATCCCCGCAGGAAGCAATTCAGTTCCTGTTTGAAGGGAGCGATCGTAAAGGGCAACTCAAAACCCCAGACAAGGGATTGATTCTGAAGGCGCAGCGCAAACGGCAAGGGGATGGCATTGTTCTTCAAACACCACGCTCCAGAGCTGAGGGCGGTGAGTATTTCCTGAACAAAGAACTGATGACAGCGGCTGATGGTGAATTTGTCTCTACAGGTGATGCAATGACGCTCACCGTTTCACCAGAGCGGATTGAAACTGTGGTGACGTATCTGTATGAGAAAAGTTTGAGATTGCTGGCGTTTGAGCAGCGACACAAAGCGCGAGAAATGCTGGGAATCGTCTTGCCACAAATGCAAAAAGTAGAGCGCCCACAACCTCCAGCTATAATCCTCAATTTGCCAGCAATCTCAATCACCGCAACCGAATCAACAACCCTTGAAAACATTGCAAACCATCATGAGCAATCAGCATCACAGAACGACGAAGAAATGGAGCAGGGTCGCCTCTTCGACACCGTTGACTTTGCCCAATCCGACACCGCAACTCTTGATCCAACGTGGAACACTGAATCAGTTGAGGTTGTTTCAAATCTTGCTGAAGATACACCGACAGCAACAGAAATACTTGAGACTGTTCACGCTGATGCAAGCTTGCTCCAGCAAAGCCTCATCAACGGATTAAATCAGATTCCGCCAACTTGGGCACTGACCCCTGTGGATGACCACAAAGCGCCGTATCGTGCTGGCTGGCAGACAGAGCCACCCCTATCGGCAACAGAACTGATTGACGCGATCGCGCAAGGTGCAAAAGGATACGCGCTTCGACTGGGTACAGTGTCGGGTGGAATTGTCGCGATCGACCTTGATGGCGCATCGGCTCAAGCAAAACTTCTCGAATTGTCTGGCGGATTAACGTTGCCTGAAACCGTTTCGTTTACATCGGGTAGACCAGGGCGATCTCAACATCTCTTCCAAGTTCCACAAGAAGTTTGGTCACAGATTAAGAGTCGAAAGTTTCCAACCGGAATCAAAGGTGATGATGGGAAGGGAGAACTGGTTGAATTTCGCTGGCAAGGGTTACTCTCAGTGCTGCCGCCTTCGGTTCACCCGACAACTGGACAGTACCAGTGGTTGAACGCGCCTGACCGAACAGAAATAGCGATCGCGCCAAACTGGATGATCGAGCAAATGATCGTTCAACCTGCTCAAACTCATGAACCCACTGTTTACACACCTTCTAAACATCACGCTCAGTGGAGCGATCGGGATTGGGCGATGAGCTATTTGGCGGCATTGCATCCTGAACGGGCAGACGATCGTGAAACGTGGCTCAAAGTTGGAATGGCGTTACACAGTGCCGATTTAACGCTTTTGACGGAATGGGATCGTTGGAGTGCCCAAAGCACGAAGTACAAGCCTGGAGAGTGTGAGTATATTTGGAATCGATTTCACGAGAGCGGAGGAGTAACTCTTGGAACGCTCGGTGCATGGGCAAGAGAGGATGGATGGCAATTTCCCGCTGAAAAAGTAGACAAACAGAAAGAAATCGTTTCACAGGGTGTTGTAGCGCAGAGTGTGAGTCAGTCTCAGCCAAACTTATCCTCCGATCAAACCGGAGCAGATTCATCTATTCCTTGCTTGCTAGATTTCAGACGCTGGTATTTCTATGCACGAGAAACAGGGCGAAGCCAGCCCTATCTCGATCGAATTCAGGCACTTGCTGAAGATTTCAAAGCGAAAACGCCAGAATCCCTGAGCGATGATGCGATTCGCAACTCGGATGTGAAGTTGTCAGATAGTGCGACCGCATATATGAAAATCGACGCGAACAACTATCAGACACTGGTTGATCAGTTTGCTAAAGATGCAAAAACGATCATCAAATACAAAGGGCAATTTGCAACAGTAGATGAGCAACCGATTTATCAGTATCGATCGCAAGTGGCAGATTACACGCTGCGATATTATTGCCAATCGCAAAAACTGACCGTAGAAAAAGCAGGGCAATCATTGTTAGATCAGCGAACACTTTGTAGAGCGAAGCTAGCGCAAAACTCTGAAATGCCCCTAATCACAAGAAAAGACCTACAGCGCTTCAGTCAGGAAGCGAATCGTCTTCGTCAACAGGCACGGGAGCTTCCATCTCAAAATGAATCAGCCCTTGAACGATGAATAGATAGCCAGCAGATTGCGATACCTAGAGAAGCAGTACTTGTTTCAAGATTAGTTGACCGACTTTTTTGGCTTTAGTCGCGAATCGCTATTCCAGTCATTGTAGTCGCGTCTAACAATAAGGAATTTCAGTGGAGAGTCTATGGCTCTGTATTTATAATGACTGAATCAGCGAGTCAATATACTGGTCGCTAGAATGCCCGTATTGTTTTTGGTCTAAAATTCAGATGTATGACCCGACTAAATCTTTAGCAGCAGCAACGGCACAGGACTTATGGACTGCACTCCTGCTAAAGCGTCGATTCAACCAGTTTGAGCCAGAACGCATTGTGCAAGATCTCTATGCTCAGCCCCAACTCTGGCAGAAGTTTTGGTTAGGATGGCTAACTTTTGACATAGAGTTCTATCAGGACACTCGTGAAGCACCCATTACTCGACTGTTAGAGATGCTGGTCTATGCTCAGGATGAACGGCTACACAAAAACGATGTGCTATATATCCAGAGCGCAGATGATGAGTTTGTTCCTGCATTACTCGGATTCGCCAAGCAATGGCAAGCGGATGACTGTCAAGTTTACGATCGCGCTCAACTCGCTGAAATTCTGGGACGCATGACGTTGCTCAAGGAAGTGATAGAGCCGGAAAAAATGGAGCGTCACATCGATCGCTGGAAGACCCGTCAATCTTGTGCCCCTGTGCTTGCAATGTGGTGGGACTAAGTACACTCCTCCGTAGACATCAAAAGCGTCATTATCAAGCCTCGTATCGCTTCAAGAACGTTCTAGGGTTAGGATCGCATGGACAAAGACCAAAACTACTATTCGAGAAAGTTCGCAACGCTCAATGTCAACAGAAATCATGGTGTTCCTGCACCACATAAGCCGATATTGCTCCTCTCGGTGATCGAACTCATTGAACAGCAGAAGATCAAGCACAACCAAATTGAACTATCTCCCGAACTGATCGCGACTTTTCTCAAATATTGGTCGAATTTAGTGACAACAAATCATCAATCCAACATTGCATTACCGTTCTTTCATCTTAGGGGCGATAAGTTTTGGCACCTAGCTCTCCACGCTGGATACGAAGGCAACATCGCATCCATTAAGCCCAGCCTACAGGCTCTCAGAAATTCAACTCAATATGCCTATGTAGACAATGAGTTATTTGAGCTACTACAACAGCCTGCCTCGCGGATTCATCTGACTCAGATCTTGATTCAGGCTTGGTTTCCAACTCAGGTGCTACAAGTCCAGAAGCTTTATCAAGTCGATGAATTCCAAGAGATTCAGAACAAGCTTCATGAACAGGGCGGTGCAACCTATCAGGTCGAAGACTTAAAGGATGAGGAAAAGATTTTTGTCAGAAATGCTGCATTCAGAAGAGTAGTTGTCTCCTTGTACGAACAGCGTTGCGCGTTCTGTCGATTAAAAATCATTAGTCAAGATAGCCAGAATATCGTCGATGGCGCACACATTAAACCGTTTTCTGAGTTCCGCGACGATCGCTTTGACAATGGCATCTCGCTGTGTAAGAACCATCACTGGGCATTCGATCGCGGCTGGTTTGGCATTGGTAACGACTACAAAATCATTGTGCCGAGAGATCGATTCTACGAAGAGTCTCCGATACACACAAAGTCAATGCAAGACTTTCACGAAGAGCCAATCCTGATGCCCACGCAACCGGAGTATCAACCTAGAATCGAATCCTTGCAATGGCATCGTGATCACTGGCAGATCGCTTGACATTCCCCTTCAATCTGTTCGAGTACAGACGGAGAGCATCAACCGTGAATTGATTGAGTCAAACTCAGCCACGTCGAAAATATCCGAGCTTTCATCGTGATCGCATAAGTCCCTTTGCAATAAAACAGGGCAGACATCTCGATCTCGCTAAGCGTAGGAATTCTTATGTCAAGGGGATCACACAGCGCATTGCGGGCGGAGTTCTAACGCTTAGAGAACTTCATTCAGAACTTAGGGAACACTGCTTAAGACCAGGAAAATCGCTTAAATTCTAGGCACTCTCCTTAACTTTCCGACTGTAATCGTAGTGACGCACCTCCGGTAAATCTAAAGAAAGTGTTTAAATGCTTGAGAAATCGTTTAGATTTTAGTACAAAGATAAAAAGCATCTGCCATTAAGTACGCTTGTTTTGTTTCTCATGCACCAACTTTTCCAAATAAGTTCGATTGGTGTAGCCTATATTGCCTCTAGTAGCGATCGCTTGGTTCCTTTGACCTCGCTCACTTGGATTTGCGATCGCACTTCAAGCCCGAAATTTGACTATCTAATTTGAGCTTCTCAGAACTGACCGAGCATAAAGCTTTGCACGTTAGCTATCTGCTTACAGAAAATTTGCTTACATTCGTTCAGTCCTGATAGGGACTGACGTTCAACAATTGAATCCATTGTCCGCGCTCTGTTTCCAAGGAGGAATGATGTCACACAATGCCTTGCAGAAACGATATGTCCAAGCGCAGTCTATTTCGATTCAGACTTCGTTCAAGTTCATCACGCAACCTTGGGTCATCGTTGTCTTGACTGC
Source organism: Cyanobacteria bacterium FACHB-63 (assembly GCA_014695255.1). Taxonomy (GTDB): domain Bacteria; phylum Cyanobacteriota; class Cyanobacteriia; order Leptolyngbyales; family Leptolyngbyaceae; genus Leptolyngbya. The sequence continues at coordinate 40,864 of JACJNX010000122.1, read as the reverse complement.
TTTGATCGCTTTATCGGTTGGGAATGTTCTCAATCTTTCAGAAATTATGATCGCGCTTTTCATCCTGATTGCCTACATCACGTTTGGACTGCTCTGTTTGCGTCTAACCACTGCCATCTTGCATCAGCGCCTTGATAGAACCTGGATTGGAATATGGTTGGGCACAAGTTTGTTTGCAACGATCGCAGCGCCTGCTGATGCCGCAATTTTTGACACTGCCGAACAATATACAAATCAGATCTTTGGAAGTTACATTGACTCCAGTATGATCACTCTAATTTTCGGATTCTTACGAATTAGCGCATTCATTCTGGGAGCTGCTTTTGTTCTGCTTGCACTTGAAAAAGCAAGGCATGGTGAGAACTGGCAACCCTTTGCTTGGAACGCTTTTGCAGTCTTGATGGTGGTTGTTCTAGTTGAAGGAATGTCTACATTGTTCCTTTCTACAACTGCTTCTACACCTCGTTAATCTCATAAGTCATAGCGATGTCTCAGTCCAAGAGATTTCGACCGATTAATCAAAGCCTTGGACGAAATCCAAACTTTGGCCCAATTCCTGTAGGGCAACTGTTTCCGATCGGTATCAGCATCGGTGTATCTTACCTCGTTTTTGAAATGCTGCTCGGTTGGGGATTGACCTGGGTGGCGCTGTTCGCCTTGTGGGGAGCTGCGAGCTGGTGGATTTTGACAGGCGACAACAATTGGAAACTACTGAACAAGTTTGTGTCCGTCCCTCAGTGGCGATGTAAGTTCAAAACCTATCACCATTTATTGGCAGGAACGTCTCATGCCGACCAAACTCGGAGTCGAAAAGCTCGTTTTTAAGCCGTTTGAAGATGAATCAGATTTAGAATGTCTTTGCTCACTACAACTTCGTGGCAGAGATATCGGTGCTTATTTGCTGCGACAGGGGAACGATCGCTTTCTCTTGCGATTTGCCTTCTCAATTCCTGGCATTCATACTTTCATGCCTGTTGATCAAGTTGAATCGGTGCTGAATCGGCTAGAAGAAGGATTGCGAGGATTGCCAGAAGGGGAATCTTTGCGGATTCATTTTCGATCTTTTGCGGATGATTCACTCCGCCAGCAGCACCTTGCTGAATTAGTTAATCAAACACTTTACCCAGAACTTCAATTCCTACTATTTAGCCAACAGCGCCATGTCCGTGAGTTAACTGAACAGCACATTCGCCAATCCAAGCAGATTCTATTGTTCGTCACTTACACCCTCGAACCCGGCAAAGCAGGAACGTCAGATCGAATTGAACGCGCGATCGCATGGTTAGTGGAACACTATGAAGCCCTTAAAGGACGTAAACCCCAGCTTGAAGCAGAGCGTTATTTGTATGTGTTAACAGAGGGCTTCAAAGCGGGATTTTTGCATTGGGAGCAACAACTGAATACCCGAATGGGATTGAATGCTATTCCATTAACTGCAGAACAGTTGTGGCAAGCACTTTGGTCACAGTTCAACCACTCCGCATCCCCGCAAATTCCTCAATGCTTGATTCTACGTGAGCAGATCGGCGAAAAATCCTATCTAACCGAGGAAGTCAACGATCAGTTTTATGCAGTGACTGTTGCGATTCGGGGAGAACGAGGACGACGATCGACACCGCAGAGCGATCGCAGATGGATTCACGTCAAAGACAAATTCGTCGGAGTTCTGACACTGGATGCTAAGCCTGGTGGATTTACAAGTGGTGAACATCAGTTGTATTACCTCTGGCAAGCAGCGGCTCAGTTTCCCGACTGCGAGTTTGTTTGTGAAATTAGCCGCGCAGATCAACACGCAACTCGCGCCAGTTTGCAGCTTCTCACTCGCCAAAATTTGACGCTAACCGAACGTGCCCAAGCTAAAAATAACATTGATGTCGTTGCTCAACTGAAGGCACAAGGAGGAGCCGAAGCACAAGCCAAGATTTGGGAGGGTGCTGCTCCGGTCTGGATTGCAGTAGTCGCGCTGGTTCATCGAAACACGCCTGAAGAACTCGATGAAGCGTGTCAGAAGCTGAGTAATTGTTTCAGCAACGGTGAATTAAACCGAGAAACGGAGATCGCTTGGAAGATTTGGCTACAAACGTTACCGATTACTTGGCGCAGGTTACTCGACGATCGTAGACAGCTCTACTTTACTGATGAAGCGATCGGATTAATGCCTCTCGCTTGTACCCGTACAACTGATCAATACGGCGTTGAGTTACTTGCTCATACAGGTGGAATGCCAACTTATATCGACTTTGTGAGGCAACATCGCAGTCTCTTTATCATTGGGCAAACTCGAACTGGGAAGTCCGCACTACTAACAGAAATAATCATCATGGCGATGGCCCATGGATTCAACGTAGTGGGCTTGGATTATGCCCGTGAAGATGGCACAACCACCTTCACCGATCTCGTGAATATGTTTGATAAGAATGGTGCATGGTTTGATGTTGGCACTGCTGCTAATAATTTGTTTGAGATGCCTGATCTTCGCCAACTCGAACCAGAGCAGCAAGAGGTTCGTAAAAATAGCTATCTCGCCTTTTTAGTTCGCTCTTTGGAAGTAATGATTCTTGGCGCTCACAGCGATAAACGAATCGGCAAACGCATTCATGCAATTTTATGGAAGACATTAACTACATTTTTTGCAACACCAGAAATTCAGCAGCGATACGAGAATGCCTATAGTCAAGGATTTGGCTCCGAAGCATGGCAAGATATGCCAACCATTATGGATTTTCTCAATCTACTTGAGCGTCTGGATTTATCTGGATTAACAGTTATTGGTAGCATCGCAGAAGCACTCGCTGAAATTCGATTGCAGTTGTTGGCTTGGGTTGAAAGTCCGGTTGGTCGAGCGATCGCACAACCCAGTACGATTCGCTCTGATGCTCAACTGCTGATTTATGCCATGCGAAATCTAACGAATGACGATGAAGCGGCTGTCCTAGCTTTGTCTGCTCAAGCATTAGCATTGCGTCGAGCGCTGGAATGCTCTGATAGTCTACTGGTGATCGATGAAAGCTCTGTACTGTATAAGTACGATGGTATTTCTCAGATCATTGGGCAGATCTGTGCAACTGGAGGAAAAGCAGGCATTCGTACGATTGTCATCAGCCAAGATCCAGATGCTGTTTATCACTCTGCCGCAGGTCAGCAGATTTTACAGAACCTAAATACTCGATTAATTGGCGCGATTCAATCGACAGCGATAGAGTCTTGCTGCCGCATTTTTGGCTACGATCGCTCGATGCTTCTTCCCAACACCGATGAAAGCTTTTTACCCGACCGATCGCGTCTCTGCTCACACTGGCTTCTTGATATCGATGGGCGATTACAGCAGTGTGACTACTATCCATCACCTGAAGTATTAGCAGCAGTTGCGAATAATCCGATTGAGCAACAAGCGCGATCGCGGGTCATGGCTCAATACTCCAACAAGTTTGAGGGTTGGGCTGCGTTTGCTCAACAGTACAGCCATGCTGTTCGCTCTGGCATTTCTCTCAAAACGATCGGACAGCCACGGCATCCCCTAGTTTTGACATCACCAGAAACCCATTCAGTTGCATAAGAGAGGAACAGCAAATGAACCTCAAACAACGGCTCCTATACGGCGGAATAACTCTCAGCTCAGTTTTGTTGTCTTCGCTCGCGTTTGCCTCGCTTTTACCAGGCGCACCTGATATTTTTAGCACAATGAACCGTGTCCTAAATCGCCAAGGCAATCAGTATCCGTGGTCTGAACAGGTTCCTCGACCATCAGATACCACAACTCCCGCATCCATCGGCTCGATCTTTGATGATCTGGGTCGTCATGATTTTCCTTGGTCTGAGCGAATCCCAGGGCAAATTCAGGGAACGATCGAGAATTATCTCATTTGTCAATTAATTGGCGATGTTGGTTCATTACCCGTCTCCATTCCTGGTTTACCCAGCACGCATTGCGCCCCAGTATTAAGCAATCAACCTGTGAATGTACCGAATGGACAGACTGAAACAGGAATAGCAACATTAGGAACAACCGGACCAAATCCAACAGAAGTACGGGGAGAAACTCCAACACCGCCCCAGACTGCTCCGATTCAAGATGTCTTGACACTCAATCCCGTCGTTCGTCAGCGCGACTTGTCTAACTTGTACGACCAAACGCTGTCACGTTCCACAGCCGCTCCAATGGTTGGTAAAACTGGAACGCAATGGATGTTAAACGCGACTCGAAGCACAGGTGAGACGATTCAGCGAAGTCAGCGATCGGCACAACAAGTTCAGCAACTCGCAGAAAACTCGAAAACACTATCGGTTACGCAGGATGTGGTCAAGAATAGCAGTCAAATGCAGGGGCTGATGGCGCAGATGCTACTCGACCAGGCGGTGTTGAACGGCAAGGTTCACGCTTCGCTACTGGGATTGCAGCAAGAACAAGCCATGCTGCTTCTCAATCAAGCCAATTTAAGCGAAGGAATTGATGAGATGAATCGACGACAGCGATCGGATCGATTAATTGAAGCGGCTGCGGCTGCACGATCGCCACTTTATATGCCTGGACTTTACTCAGATTCGATGTCAGGAGAGAAACAATGATTACTTCTCTCTTTGGTGCTGTTGGAGGTAACGATTTCGTTGGAGATAGCTTAGCATCAAGTCAAGCGATCTCAGAAGCATGGCAGCGGAATTGGATGAGCGCCTTCTCAGATGAAAATGGTTTGTATTTGAGCATTAATCAATTTGCCAGCATTATTGCCGTCGGTGCTTTCCTGTTCTTTATCGTCATTTGGACTCGCGAAATGGTGACAAACGGATTGTTGCCTGCGGTTGATCGATTGTCATGGCTTATCTTGGTACTAATCCTCCTTTGGAATAACGGACAATTGTTGTCATCGCTAACTCTGGGAATTCACCGTTTAATCGAAACAGAGACACAACAAGTCCTTACGATCCAACTAGGTAAGTTAACGCTGCAAGATGCTCTACAAGACGTAGTGCTGACAGCAGATGCTAAAAATACCATCCGAGCGCTGTATGGAGAGTGTCAAGCAAAAACGGGTAAGGCTCAAATCGAATGCTTCGACAAGACAACAGATCAAGCCCAGAAAATTGTTGAGCAGTACGAAAAAGGATGGGGAAAAGGCACACTCAACGGACTGCGACGCTGGTGGGATAATGTGCTGAAGATCCGAGAATCCCTGAAGAAAGAATCTGGAGAACCGGAAGCGATCGCAAATATTGATCCATTTGTCCTGCTTCACTCCAGTATTATTTCAACAACGAACACTGCTCAACAAGCTGCTGCTCGGCAGATCCTCAAAGCGTGGCAATGGGCGTTTGCTAATCTGATGGAAGCAGCGTTGCTAATGACAGGATTAACAGGACCGATCGCGGTTGCTGGCTCAGTGTTACCAATTGGAGTTCGTCCCCTCTGGGCTTGGTTGATTGGATTATTTTCGTTAGGAATGGTCAAGTTTTACTACAACGTGATCGTTGGCTTAATTGCGACAGTCATTGTGAAAGCCGAAGCACAGCATGAAAGTGATTTTGGTTTTGTGGTACTGATATCGATTTTGGCTCCAATCCTTGCAGTCGCATTAGCAACAGGTGGAGGGCTTGCAGTGTACCGTGCGCTCGCTCATGGAGCATTGCAAATCATCGCGACAACTTGGAATGTTGCAAGAGAAGCTACCTCGTTTGGACTTAGATTGAAATAGGGACTATCATGCAAATCTCTGAACTTAGGAAACGATTGAAGCGATCGACACTCGATTCGAGTGACATTTTGCCTTTGGCATTCGTAGGACTCGCGATCGGAGAAATGCTTCTCGCAGTTGGGCTAATTTGGATCGGGCACTCGATCAGTCAAATCGCGCAAAAACCCGCTCCAACGCTTGTACAGAAAGTAGATGGACAAGCTTTTACGGTGCGATCGACAGATTACGACTACCGGGAACCACAAGTCATTCGCCAACTGGTACAAGAGTGGGCAACATTTACCTACACTTGGTCAGGCAAGACCACAACTACGATCGCAGGTAAAGCACAATCACCTGCGAAAGACGAAGGCATCAAAGTTAAAAGCAAACGAGTTCCGACTGTTGCGTGGCAAGCGTCTTTTCTGCTGTCGAGTGATTCGGAATCAAGTTTTCGAGAAGCTTTTCTCGAAGAACTAACGAAGATGCCACATCTCGAAGGCGTACTTGCGGGCAATACAAAAACGGTTTTGGTAGTTCAGCACGTATCCGAGCCACAAGCATTAGCAGGTACAACCGGACGCTGGCAGGTCAATTTGGTGGCGAATCTGATTGTTGTCGATCGCAATCACCCCGCAGGGATCACAATTCCCTGGAACCATGCTTATTTTGTTCGTGCCGTTGAGCCACCTCAAACTCCGCTGCCTGATCCTGCTTCAGATTATCAGCAAGTCATTTATCAATTGCGACAACGCGGACTAGAAATCGAGAAAATCTTACCATTTGAGGGAGAAAAGCCATGAACCAGAATGCACCTACACCTGAAGAACTCCGAAATCTTGCGAGAGCGCCACAAGTTGATCAGCCGCTGCTGAACGAACGAGAATTTGATCCAGAAGAGGCACGACAGCCAAGACCGCTCTCAAGTCATCCAATCGTTAAACTTTCGATCGTCGGTGGTTGTCTTTTGCCAATCTTTCTGTTTGCGGGTATATTTCTGGGAAGTCGGCAAGGAATCCATAACCAGAATCCTCAACCCACTGCTTCGACTCCGCCAAGTGCTTCTCCATTACCTGAAGCTCAAGTCAATCAACGCGAGAAACTCGGTCAAACACAGGCACAACTAGCACTAGAAAAGCAGCGGATTGAACTGGAGCGATTGAGACAGGCATCTTCTAATAAGCCTATCCAAAAGTCCGTAGCACGATCGACCACACAATCGCAACCCAGCGCAAATCGTCCCGTTGCGGTAGCGCCATCCAGCTATACACCACCTCAACCAATGCCTCGTGTTGTGATACCCCCTGAGAGAATTGCAGCTGTGCCTCCAGAGATTGTGAAGCCTGTCGTTCGCAACGTTACCCGAAAACGAGTTGAATCTTCTGAGCCATTGCCACCAGAATCAAGTTTGACACAGGCGCAAAAACCAGAATCTCGACTTCAATCTCCTATCGATCAGGAAAGTTCAACCCAGTCTCTAACAGATGGAGTCGTAAAGCCAAGAACAGCGATCGTCATTGCTCAAGGAGAACCACTTCAATTGATGACGACAGGAACCAAAGCCGAAGGAGTTTTACAAACGCCGATCGTCGTCGATCAGCCAATCCAACAGAAAACCCTGATGAAACCGAAGATCGCAACGGATGCAAGTCAAAATATCTCTGATGATCGATTTGTTGTCGTTTTATCTGAACCTTTGCAGGCTCACGATCGCACTATTGCATTACCTGCTGGGACTGAGGTTGTTGCCCAAATTAATTCCGTCTCGAATAACGGGCTAATTAAACTCGATGCAATTTCTGTCCGCTGACGATCGTGATTCACGATCGTCAGCGGACAGAAATTGCTCTGCCTGCCGGAACCATCCAAATTCGAGGTCGAGAAGGAACGCCCCTAATCGCCAATCGTCGTGACGATAAGCAGTCAGAGATTGCCTCGCGAAATACTGAGATGATTGCCTTGAATGGCATTCGTCGAGCATCAGAAATTTATACTCGATCTGATAGCAATCTCATCATCAACAACGGCAGTATTGTCTCAGGTAATCGCAAATCTGGTTCGGATATCTTGGCAGGGATACTTCAGGGAGTATCTGAGTCACTGATCGATCGTGCTGCTGAACGAAACAAACGTGCGATCGCCGAATTACAAGCTCGTCCTGATATCTATCAGTTAAACGCAGGAACTCCCGTTGAGGTTTACATCAACCATCCGGTTCAGCTACCGTCAGAATTTTCTCAAGCTGTGAGAAACACACAATTACCTGGTGCTGTGCTAACTACAGAAATACATTCACGAGCTAAAACTCTGCCTGCTAGATCTGAGTTAGCAGAATTAGATCAGCAGAATGCGATCGCAAACGACAACTAAACCAAATCGGGTGCATTCTACGATTCATTGCAGTTTTCAAGCATCGAGCGTGACATGCAAGGTTCAACTGTCATCAAAGTTCTGTTTTCATTTGTACTCAGTTTCCTATTTCTTATTTCGACTTTCACGCTACATCTTTTGTCTTTCCCGCAAGTTGCAGTCGCCGCTCCGATCAGCACTGTTCCTTATCAGATTCATGAGCAAGAAGGGCTTCATGCCATGACACCAGATTGGTCACAGATTACCTTTGCTTCTTTACCACCAATCTCGCAATCAGGTGAATTTATTTCTCCTGCTGATTGGTCGAATGCGATCGGGTATGAGCTATCTCGACGATGGAAGCTGGGGCAAACACTTGATCAATATCTGAAACTGGGAGATTTTCAGGACAGTTTGTATGTACAGCAACTCAACTTACAAACTATTGCTGCATCTTCCCAGGCAGATTATGACTTATTCGAGGCAGCGTTAGAAGGATTTGAATTGATACGACAGCAAACACTAGAGAGTATTTCTCAAGCTATACCAGGACTTGCTGATTTCAGGATTAGGCAACTTCCTCCGATTGAAGCATTACTCAAGTATGCACAATTAGACGGATCAATCTTCGATCGAACATTGAAGGAAATACTGGAATGGAAACCAGAACTCAGAGATCTTAAGTTGGGAGCGATTAAGCTTGATCGCTTTAGCATCGCGGATCTTCCAGGTTTGAAAGAGATTCCACTCAGCAATTTACAGAACTGGCAGAATGCAACCATTAGCCAAGTTCCCGGACTTAAAGATCTCCCGTTCAGCCAGTTTCCGGCTTCTCTAATTGCAGGGGGCGCGATCGGAGTTGTTGATATTGCTTATGGCTCAAAAGAAGCGAACCGCACCAATACGATCACAGGCAGCGATGTTCAGGGATTTCAAGTTCCATGCCGAGAAAACTGCGCCTACGCTGAATTAACCGGATCACAGACATTGCACGGTAAACAGTGGATTTCTGGCAAATTTCAGAAGGTGCGAGGAGGACGTGGTTTGTTGGGGGAAGTCAATGGCGGTAAAGAACCAACCGGACGACATCCGTTCGGCAAACTTTTCAAAGTTGTCGTTTGGGATGTTGTCGAATCCGAAGGTAGAGTAGACACCGCTTTATTTTTTCGTATTTGTCAGCGAAGTTTGTTTGCCGACCTCGGCTGCACACCCTATTTCATCGGTCCCATTCCGTTCATGAGCTATCACGAACGCGACCCGATTCTGGTTGGATTTCTTGATGATCAAGGCGGTGCAACGACACAAGCTTCGATTCCAGAGGAAGTTTTCGAGAAAGCGAGGGCAGCAGGGGTTCCACTAGATGATGGCTCACCGACTTGGAATGACTCAGATAGCTCTTTATGTGGAGAAAGTTCGGGAACCGTTGATTTATCAGCGCTAGCAGAAGGAATTAGTGGGATCGAAGGCGGTTACAACTCAGCAGGATATTATGACCCCGAAGTTGGTGGGCGAGGGTTGGGACGCTATCAATACATGACTTTTAGAAGCGATGTAAGAGCGATTATTCAAAAGCGTCCTGGTGGTGCGGATTTTCTCAGTCGTGCAGATGTCAACAACAATTCTCAGAGTTACCGTGCCGCTCTGGAACGAGAGTTGCCTCAATATTTCACTCAAGCAGACCAAGACGCTTTGTTTAAGCAGGATCAACGCAACAATATTCGCATTGCAATGCAACAGATTGATCCAAAAACAGGGCGGCCTTTCACCGGAACACGCTTAATCGAGCGACTAGGGCAGATTCATTTTGGTGGCTCTGATTCAGACTTGATAGATAGTGGAGCATCAGATATTCACGGTCGTCTGAGTATGTATAGTTACGGGAAGGAATTAGTGCAACACTATCAGCTTGCTTTGCGAAAGAAAGGGAGAACTTGTGTTGGTTCTGGTAAAGCAACTGGAAAAATGATCTATCCTCATGGAGCCAATGCTCCGATTCCATCAGGTGGGTACTTCGGTGCCGATCGCGGTGACCACTCTCACGCAGGCTTGGATTTCGCCGTTCCGATGGGGACACCAATTAAAGCTGCTGATGGCGGAACCGTAGAATTCGCAGGCAGAGCTGATCCCGATGGATATGGCACGTTAATCATTATCGATCATGGCAACGGATTAAAAACCTACTACGGACATCCAAGCCAGATCTCAGTCAAGACCGGGCAAAAAGTCGCTCAAGGTGAAACTATTGGCGGTGTGGGAGCCGAAGGACGCTCAACCGGACCACATCTGCATTTTGAAGTCCGCAAGAATGGAACTCCGGTTGATCCAATGCCGTATTTACGAAAGTAGGAGGCAAGTAATGCGAAGACTTCGATGGTTATGGATTAGTGGCGCGACGATCGTCTTTGTCATTGCGATCTCCAGGTTCTCGTCCCTGCCTACCTCGTCATCCCTCCAAGCACAAACTCTTCAACCCAATCAACCGATCCCAGCGAAAGGAACAATCGTTCCTCCGCAAATTGTTTCCTGCATTCCTGCAGAAGGAGCGATGTTTGACGTTCTGGGTACAGTTTCAGACAACACAGTCATTTATCACTTGTTATCAATCTATGAGTTTGCCAATGCAACGTCAGAATACTGGGATGCTCTGATTCAATCTGATGCCATTGGTTGTTTGCTGCTGCATCACCTTGGCTCTGGATTGAAGCCACTCAGCACGTATATACCGATTGCAGCTGCGAGAAACCTAGAATTACAACGATATCGATTCTGGATCGCAAAAGCAGGAAGCAAAGCAGAATTTCAAAGAAGGTTTACGGCTCGTGCGGCTGATCCGAAGATTCCTCATTTCTTGCCTCCGGAGCAGGTTTGGGCGTTGCAGCAATTAGACATCCAGATTCCGAAGACCTACAAAATTCTGAATTCACGAACAGGAGTGTAGGAGATTCTATGGCAAAACACTCTTTGAGATCCTATGTGTTGCTGATCCTCGTGTTTCTGGTGAGCCAGCTTGCGATCGCTTGCACTTCCTCCGCGATCGCTCAGGGCGATTTGAAATGGACGTATCTCTCACAATCATCCATACCTAAGTTACAGACCCAGCTTCAGCAGGGCTATCAGCAATCTGGAGTGCCTGTAGATGTCGGTAGAATGCGAGTCCTTAAGATTCGCCGATCTGGACAAGAAAAAGCACTATATCTAATTGATAGTCGTGTTGCGCTTGAACCAAATCGAACACATCTTAATCCGAGATGTGGCAAAGCTGGCTGCGAATTTGAAGGTTATATTCAAACTAACGATCGATACAAGCGAGTTTTAGCCGTTTATCTTAATCCCAATCCCCCGCAAGGGAAACCATTGATTGAACCAACCGCGACTTTACAAAACGGCTTACCCTGTTTGAAATTTAATCAGCGAGACTTAAAGCGCAATCAGATTGAAGTCGTGCGGTGGTGCTACGACGGACAACAGTATCGATTTGTGGATGCGGAGGTTCAAAAGCCATGAGTGCAGCATCCAATCAGAGCAGACAATTCACTCAAGCCGCGCAGCAACCCTTGAATAGTCTGGGTCACACGATGCTGAACCTCCTGCGTTCTGAAGTAGGAGTCATGCTGTTGATCGGATTCGTCTTTGTCGTCTTCATGTCAGTATTCGGCAAACAAAAGAAAGGCAAAATCGCACAAGGACGATTCGGCGGACGGTGGGAGAAATGGGCAGCGGTGCGAGAAGCCCAGAAACAATTGCGCGATCGTAAATCCAATCAAGTCACGCTCTGGTCTGGCACTCCAACAGTTCAGAATTTGTGGGCGCAAACAAAACCCTTGTTGCTTGACACAATGCCCACGCTCTACCTACCCCACGCACAGCAAGGCACGATCGTTTGTGGTGCGCCGAATAGCGGAAAGACCTTCTCGATCATTGATCCCGCGATTCGTTCTGCGATCGAGCAAGGGCTACCGATCGTGTGCTACGACTACAAAGGCTCACAACTCGAAGCTCACGCAGCCTATGCTGCATCAAGAGGCTACATCGTTCACGTTTTCGCTCCTGGTCAAGCCTACAGCAGTGTGATTAACCCGCTCGACTTTATCGCAAACGATGGTGATGCGTTGATGGCTCGTCAGCTTGCAGTCACCATCAATCGCAATACCCAACGCTTCTCTGGAGTCAAAGAAGATCCATTTTTCGCAGACGCTGGAGAGCAAGTGGTAGAAGGTGTCTTTCTGTTGGCGAAAGGTACACCCTACCCAGATCTTGCAATGGCGTATAGCTTGCTCGGACTCTCACAATTTTCTGCACGGATTCAAGCGGCTCACAATGAGGGACGACTGGACGATTTTGTGAAACCGAGTTTCCAACAATTACTGCTATCTGCGGATTCCGAAAAAACTGTTGCAGGTATTCTCGCAACTGCTAACCGCGCTGTTAGTCCATTCATTAAGCGCGATCTACTTTCCAGTGTTTGCGGGACGACAAGTTTTTCGCTAGATTTACAGGGCAAGCAAATGCTATTTTTGCAAGCTGATTTGGAGAAGCGAGATGTCATTGTGCCATTGTTGGCTGCAATTCTACATCTGGTGATTACCCGCAATTTCTCTCGTTCTCGTAAAGAACCGCTCGTGGTTTCGCTCGACGAATTACCCACGCTGTATCTACCGGATTTGCCAAAGTGGGTGAATGAGTTCCGATCGCTAGGCTTCGCTCCGATTCTTGGCTATCAGAACGCCTCACAACTTCAGCACATCTATCAACGTGACCTAGCCCAAGCGATCTTTGCTGCCTGCGGAACCAAAGTTATTTTTAATCCACGCGACTACGAAACAGCGGCGGGATTCTCGCGCTATTTGGGAGATCAAGAAGTTCGATTTTATAGTCAGTCTCAGAGCTATGGACGAAATGGCAGCCGAAGTCGCTCTGAGCAATATCAACGGTGTCCGTTAGTCTCAGCGGAAGATTTTGTGAAATTTGACCAAGGTGAGTGCATCGTGATCAATCCTGCTTATCGAGGGCATGGAGAAGCGTCAGTTCCGCTGCGCCTGAAGGTACGTCTACCCGAAAAAGATCGAGCGACTCAACGACGAAGTGAAGAACTGTGGACTGTGATGCGCGATCGCTTAATCGAAGTTGTCGCACCTCATCACGCCGATCAGGATTCACTTCGAGCAGCACTACAAGTGCGCCAATCAATGGCAGAACGATTGTTTCCACTGCCGCAGAAACAATCCAAGTCAGAAGCGGACAAGGAAGAGTTCGAGGAATTTGTCTAAGGAGTTTTTTAGATGACGAAATTACTAGAACCACAGGAAATTCAAGTCCTATTACGAGATTGGGGTCTGTCGGAACGTGCGATCTCAATTCTGATAAAAGAACCCGAAGTGGTTGCCAATTTGCAAGAAGCGCGATCGCTATCTCCTTTTTCCCCAGACTATGTGCCTTGCGTGATCGAAGAATTGTTTGACGACATTCCCTTCCGTCGTTGGGAACAGGGAAAGAGTTCGCCAATATATGAGCGCCCTTGTTCAGCAGATTATGATCCCCCGTTTGTGGAGTACAGCTTTGATGGGCAGACAGCCTTATTTCACGTGCAGGGTGAGATTGTTGTCAATCGAATGGAATTGATGAGTGATTTCGCGCAGCAGATCGCCGAATTGAACGAAGCATTGGAGGAATAAATCATGGTTCATTCAACTGTACATGCAAGCGATGCGGATGCAATGAGCCGTCATATCGACGTATTTTTCGACATTTTTGGACAATTGCTTCACGACTCGCTCCAGTGGGCAACACTTCAACGACAAAAAGAAAAGCCTGAAGATGCTCTGCGAATCTGGATGAGTAGCGGCAAAGACGAGCGAGTCTTGCGGCAAATCTTTGGTCCAATGGCAAACGGTCAACATCGGAATGATCTCACTCAAGAGCGTATGAGAATTTTGCTCGATGCCTTGCAGCTACCTGCGAACGAGAACATCGATCCAACGCACTATCATCGCCGCCGACCTGCAATCGAAATCAAGATTGGAGACACAACGCTTTATCGACAAGAACGAGATGGGGTTGTGACGATTAACGAGATCCAGCAACAGAAGCAAAGATTAACGGCTTTAGAGAATTCAGACGGACACCAAGCACAACGCCAATCCCTACAGCCCAACACTATTGCCAGAAAGCAAATTCAGAGACTACCTGGAACAAAGCTTCAGAGCTTTTTGCGATCGCTAATGCAGAACGGCGTGAATTGGCTATCAGGTCAATCCCAGCGATGGCATCATCAAGCCATTGCTCAAGCCGCATTGCAAGCTTTTCATCGTGGCTATGACAGTACAAAGGAAAACACTTATCAAGTTGGAGATTTTTCGATTGCTCAACACGGGAAGAATCAGTACATTTTGGCAGATACCAGTGGCGAGTTAATGCGCCTGAGAGAGACGCGCAAGGGGATCAGGGTTTTAAACGTTAGCGATCGATTATCTCCCGCTCAATTCCAAGCCACCTTAAATCATCTCAATCAGCTTCCCGCTCAAGGCAGCCACGAAGCAGAATACGCATTCAAAGTGAGAGAAACCGAGCAGACCGTGCGGGATTTTCTCACCTTTATGAAAACGCCCGTCTGGGATGCGGAGCGCGGTAGATTTCGTTTAGAACTGACTGAGGATGGTCGGGTTTTAATTTTCTCGAAGCAGGACAGCCGAGGGCAGGTACATGGACGACCGAAGGAATCTGTGGATACTCATTCGGTCACGACTCGGCTAACGTGGCAGGATTTTGAACACTTTGACGAACTCAAACGCCGCCTCGAACAACATCAAGTTCGACAGTCTCAGAACACGGTTTCTATCCATCAGAATGGAAAGAATGGAGCATCAAAACAGCAACGTAATGTGGAATTGGAGTAATTGAAATCAGGGGTTGAATATGGCACGGTGGAACTTTGAACAATTACAGATGCACCTGGCAATCCCAGAAATGGCAAAAGGCACAGTGGGATTGCTAGCCGTCGGATTGCTCTTTGGACTTCTCTTCGGAACCCCCCGTGTGGGTCAGCGCTCTTCAGAGCCTAAAACAGCAGAAGATTTTGCAGATCGTGCGATTAGCTGCGCCACACCAATGGATTGCGATAAATCCCTACAAAACATTCAACAAGCTATCAAACTCGACCCCAACTTGACTCGTGCTTATGTGACTCGTGGGAGCATTTTGATTCGCAAACGTCAGCTCAAGGCTGGCTTACAAGACTATGGGAAAGCTAAAGCAATGTATCAGAAAGCGGGAAAGACGGTTGAAGCGCAAGCGATCGAGCAAGCAATCGAACAGGCTCAACGTGAGAATATGCCGTCTTGTTTGCCAGGGAAAGTTGAGGGTATTCATACCTGTCTGTAAAAGTTTTCACCGGATTTTATTAAAAGTGCCTGTTTGATTGATGGCGAACGACTTGCAGTGTCCGTACATGACTTTGAAATTTATTCAGCCTTAGCTCCGCCATTCTCAATAGATTCAGCCTACTATTGAAATAGTTTACTCAACTGAGGGGAGCAATGGTCAGCCAATCTGTTGAAAACTCAGCCAAAACTGGCACTCGTAAGACCAGCAAACAGGAGCGAGTGCGATTTATATTTGAACCAGGTCGTTCTTCTCTCAATGGCATCACCTTTACTTGGCTGATTCACGATACCTACGAGGGCAAGGAGAAAGCGGCGGTAGCAGCGCGTTCTTTCTGGCTGCCAATCGCTTATCAAGAGAGCGGCAAGTATTCCGAAGCAGAGTTACGCCAGGTCGCTCAAGACTGCATCTGGCAATTGGAAGCACAGATCCAATTTCTGCGGCTGCACTTCAACTTGACTGCTGACCAACATTCTCACTCAACCATTCACTCAGCAGACGATCGTTCAAAACACCTACCAGAACGCGAGAGCCATTCAGCCTTCTTGAATACTGCTCTTGCCATTGATAAGGCAGTGCTGAATGAGTTGATTGAAGCGTTGAGTTAGGAGGCAGTTATGGCAAGACCGAGAAAGCGAACACTCGACCAAGATGGAGATGGACTTAGTGATCGCGAAGAATTAATCGCCGGAACGAATCCAGATAGCCCTGACACCGATGGCGATAGGATCGATGATGCGACTGAGTTGGCAACAGGCAGCGTCTTAACGCCCAACCTACCACGCGAACCTGAAACAGAAAAAGGACGGTGGGCGCGATCGCAGTATCTTGCCCTTGCCCAAGCTGTTCTCAATGATGCTGAGTTGCGCTATGAGACGCTCTATCAACGATATGCTGCAAATTTTCAGGAGGCACGATCGCTGGATCAATCTGTAGCGGCACTGGCGCTGCAATCTGGAACCGAACCGAAAATTGTGATTCAACTGCTTGCCCAAGGTCCATTCACGCAACATCAAACCCAAAGTCTCACACCGGAGCAGAAAAAAGCGGCAATTCCAGGAATGCTGCAATATTCGCAAGCGATCGTGGATGAGATACAACAACAGCGCTATGTCGAATATGCGAATGCGATCACTGGGAAAACCTGGAATTATCCCGACTTATACCGTGAACACATTGGCAGCGACCTCACCGCGATTCAACTGGATCAAAGAGTCGCTGCCGCCGCCCTACAAGCTGGAGAATCTGTCGAAGCGATCGTATCCCTCTTGCAGCAAAGCCCCTATTCGCGGTTCCAAGTTGAGGTAAAGAAAGTCAAGCCTGCCACGATCGAACAGTACGCCAGAGGAACCGTTGCTCAGGTTCAAGATATTCAATCACGTCGCCCTGCTCCGCCTCAACGTCAGCAACACCGCTCGAAACAAGCTGAACGGTAATTGTCCGTCTCCCCTCATCATCACTCTAGAGGATGTTATGAATACCTTCATTGACAAGCGCCAAGCCTCGCAATCTTTCAATCTCAGCAATACAACGCTGAAAAAATATCGACTGGAAGGAATTTGGATTGAAGGTATTCACTGGGTACGTATTAACCAACGGTGTGTGCGGTACAACTTAGAACTGATTCAAGACTGGTTGCACAACTGCCAAGATCCGATCGCACACCAACGAGCGATCGAGCATTACCAGGCTAATCTTTTGAGCAATCAGAAAAAACAGGGTCGGATACGTCACAAAGCCTGAACTACGGAATTCTACGCATGTGTAAAGAAGTTCGATTAGCGGGTAGATTACTTGGCTAATGAATTTCGCACTGCTCAGTTTTTGAGATCGAATGATTTTTTAGAAATTGCTCACATAAAGAACTCCGTTGCACTTCCTTCAGTAGAACGCAGCGGAGCGATCGTTAGATTCCTCGAATTTCTAGTATCATTCCCTCTATCGCCGAAGTACACCACTCACTTGCAAGAACTTGCTCGAATAACGGCGATCTCGCCTGATCAATTCGTCGAATCGTCTTCAAAATCGGGATAATGTTCTTCAACCAACCTCGCTGTGAGAATATTGCACATTCATGTTCAACCAACCTTACAATAAACGCTGTATCTAAACGATGAATTGCACTCAATAAATCAATCACTTCTGCTTCACTGTTGATGACGCGAATCAAATCAATACTCATGAGTAAGGTGATTACCCAATCTTTTAGCTCTTCAACGTTAACTGTTTCATCGGCTTGATTGTCTGTACTTTGAGCGATCGCTTTCAGTGCTGCCAGCAATATCCGAGTGCTTCCTCCATCCAAGTCTTTTTTCTGAGCTAAACGAAGTAGTGCGCCACCCACTGCATCCGCAACATAAGGCGGAACTTGCCGATTCTGTTGTATCCAATTCGCGGCAATTTCACACCATGAACAGACAATGGCTTGATTATCCTCATTCTTCAGCGCCATCGCCATTTCGGTCAGATTCGCTGCTTTCAGGTTTTCACCGCACTTCGCCATTTCTGCGATCGCTGTGAGTGCATTCTCCCGTACTCCCAGAAATCGCGATCGTAAGAGTGCAATTACAGTGTCCAAAGATAGCTGCTTTCCTAACAGAGAATACAAGTTCTGGGAAGCTGCAACCGCAACTTCTTTATACTTTGAGTGTGTGACCTGTAGAATTTGCTCGACTGCCCTCGGAGAGGTTGCAACAGCAGTCCGGTAGAGCTTGAGCAAAAATAGCTGTGATTGCTTATCGAGTGTGTCTAGTGGCGGATGTTGATCAATTGGCACAAAGCGAAGGAAACGCCCCTCATACTCTGCCTGCTTTTCGGCTGAAAGTTGTGATACCAATTGTCGAAATAATTCACGCGCTGTCAGGGACTGATCTGCCAGAGTATCGAATACTGGACGAAGACGATCTGGATACTGGGTCGCAAACGATTTAAGTTTTTGGGCGATCGCTTCTTGATCCTTAGCAGAGAAGAGATGTCCCTGCATTTTAAGGAAGCTTGTAATGGTACTGAAATAGCGGGCTTCAAGTTGCTCAAATGAACATTGAAGAAGAGATTGGGCGACTTGGTTAGCGGCTCCTTGACGAACAGCTTCAGATAAGACGATCGCATTTCTTCGAGGTTCAGCAGGCTGACCATTGAGTAGATCTTGCAAAATTACAGCAATGATTTCAGGGCTTTTGACGGCACAAAGTCCGATCGCTTTTGCTTGTACAACATCCCATCCTTGCGGGTGTACCTGATGGAGAGCTTTACGCCATGAAGACCAAATTCTGTCGCTTCCGATCGCGGTTTCATGCTCCATGACCACAGCCAAAAACTGTGCGCTGATAGTCTCTAATTCCACATTATCCGGAATAGGCTGCTGAAGCATTCTTGTTAACAGTTCTTTCTGAGCTTCAGGTGAAACAGAACTTTCTAGATGAAGTTGAACAATCTTCACGCAACTTCCTGAGCCGAACAATGGATAAAATCGCCGTAAAGCATTTAGAAGCGTTGGCTTGGGGTGCTGCTGTAGGAGAGTTAGACTGTCTTGAACCAACCATCCTAAGATGATTGCTCGTTCTTTGATTGAGGATTGTTCGGAGCGTTGGGCGACAGACGCGATCGCATCGGCTAACCGTGACCCTAATTGATCCCACCATCGAGTTACAAGAGCATTCAAAGTTCGGGCAGTGTTAACGGCGATCGAATGACTTCCTTGTTCCAGAAGTGACACCATGACTGACCAGACTTCCTCAGCTAACTGTCGAGGTGCAGATTCTAAAGCTTGCTGCAATCGCTTCTGATAAGATTCACCAGATTTTAGAGCAGTTGGCAAAAGTTTGAGGAGTGCATCAGGACGATCGCGACTTGCAGCAGCGAAAACAATCGCACTAAAGATACCCAGATGGCTGGTTCCTAATTGTTCTACCAGTCGTTCAAATTCGTCCTCGGTTTCAACAATCGTGAGATATTGACGCAACACAGGATACCAGTGACTAATCGATCGAGTCGCAGGATTCTTGAGCGTTTCAAGCCAATGGTTACGCTGAGATTCGGCAGTGTGGCGGGTGAGCCAATATGCAATTGCATATTCCAACAAAGTTTGGTGGAAGAAGTGAATTTTGCTGGAAGGAAGACTTTCGAGTACACCTTCGCTGAATAAATCTGCATAAGCTTGGGTGGTAAACTCAGTAAATTGCACTCCGATTTCATCACGGTAAATCCATTCCCACAATCGGGATTCAGACATTCCAAACAAGACACGAGCGATCGTTAAACAGAGGTTTTCTTTCTCGATCGCTAACGGCTTGAAATGACTCTGATCGGCACGACTGTAGGCAATTTTCTCACTCCAATATCGTTTGTATAGCTTGCTTACCGTTAAATCTGGCGGAACATTGCCTTCTTGAGCAAACAGATCACACAGTAAGGCTAAGAGTAGGGGATTTTCGATGATGTCTCTGAGTGAACGATTATCGGCTGAGAGCGACAGAATGTTATTGGCAAACGTTCGTCCGCGCTCAGGATCGATTTTTTGGAAAAAAGCTTCGGCAGCAGTGCGGATCTCAGCCGTTGTGAAGTTGGGGACAGTATGACGATCGAGGGTTTGAGAAATTCCAGGAAGGCGTTCACGAGTTGGCTCTAAGTAGTCGTTGTACTCATGGTCTCGGCAGGTGAATACAACCGTTGTTCCTTGCTCTAAAAGCTGTCTTAGGATTGGGACAAGTGCAGAAATGAAGTCTCGGCTGATGACTAAATCCAGGGTGTCGATCAACAGAACACCCGACCATAGGTACGATTGAGATGTTCAGTAACTTCGAGAATGGAGCGAGAGGTTCCGCATAAGCTCTGACCGAAGCCCGTCTCGACGATCGAGGCTTGGTAGGAGGAAGGAGAGGCAGGATTGTACCCAGTTACGCCGACTAGAGTTGAGGCAACAACGGAATAAGAGACGAACGATCGCACTGCGGCAGACATCGAGAGCGCATTGCATAGGATTAGTCCAACCCAAGGCGTTTCAGCTTGAGTCAGTTCATCGTAGAGATCACCCAAGATTGTGCTTTTTCCATAGCCTGCTGCACCGATGATCGGAATGATGCGCTGTTGTTCGCCGTTAACTCCGCGATCGATAGCGGGAAGGTACTTTTTACGCACGACTTCGCGGGGAATGCGTTCTAGAATTCTGGGGGTCAGCGCTTCACGAGCAGCGTTTGATTGCTGTTGAACTGCAAGTAGAAGCGCATCTTCGACGGTTTGAGTTGATTCAGGGATAGGTTGAGTTTTTGGCTCTGCGCTCTGAAGTGGCGTATCGTCTTCGGGTGGCTCGTAGATATCCTGCCAGTCGAGATTGAGATGAAAGCAGATTTCTTTGAAAATGGTATGGTCAATGGCACGACCGTTGAAGAAGTTGTTGATAGTTCCCCAAGAAGCGATCAGAGGATCGATCGTCAAATCTTTTTGCACGAGTCCGAGACGCTTCAGGGCACGTTTTGCTTTTTCGATGCCGGGTTGTGATGCCTTGAGAGTGCGCCTTGCCATCGTCAGGATTTAACTCATATACAAAGTTATACACGGTTGGCTTGAACTTAGATCGAGAGCCGGATCTGCGATCGCGATGATGAAAGCATCGAGTTAAGAGGTGCGCGATGAAAGCAGACCGAACCCCAGAACGATTTCGGATTTTGGAGCAGCAGTTGTGGGTGGCTTGGGAATTGGTACGGCAGAGAAGTCCATCGGCTGGAATTGATGGAATGACGGTGGACTTGTTTGCGGGAGTGGTTGAGGAACAGATGCGATCGCTGTTTAAACAATTGCGCTCCGAGACTTATCAGGCAAGTCCAGCAAAGGGATTTTATCTATCGAAAAAGAGCGGTGGGCGGCGGCTGGTTGGGATTTCGACTGTGCGCGATCGTATTTTGCAGCGCTATTTGCTTCAGGCGATTTATCCGCAGTTGGATCAAGCTCTGAGTCCGGTGGCTTATGCGTATCGTCCAGGGTATTCGACTTATATGGCGGTAGAGCGGGTGATGGAGGTGTATCGAAATCATCCGGTTTGGGTGTTGAAGACGGATATTCGGCAGTTCTTCGATCGCATTTGTTGGGCGGTGCTGATGGGGGAGGTGGAGCGGTTGGGGATTGAGCCGATTTTGGTGCGGTGGGTTGAGCAGCAGTTGAAGGCGGGGATGGTGATTGAGCGGCGGTATGTGCGGATGAATCAGGGGGTGTTGCAGGGTGGGGTGCTGTCGGGGGCGTTGGCGAATTTGTATTTGCGAGAGTTTGATAGGCGTTGTCTGGAGGTGGGGTTGCCGTTGGTGCGGTATGGGGATGATTGTTTGGTGGTGACGGAGAGTTGGGTGGGGGCGAATCGGGCGTTGGGTCTGATGCAGGGGTGGTTGGAGGAGAGTTTTTTGACGTTGCAGCCGGAGAAGACGCAGATTTTTGCACCGGATGAGGCGTTTACGTTTTTGGGGTTTCGATTTGCGGCGGGACAGGTGGAAGCGCCAGAGAGAGCGACGAAAGCGATTGAGGGATCGAAACGTAAATCGAGTAAATCGGGGGGCAGACCGCCAAAGGTTTGCAGCATTGTGCGATCGCCGAAATCAAGCAGCAGTTCTTCAGATGGATATTGGAGGGAACCGATGACGACGCTGTATGTGACGGATTTGGGGGCTTATGTGCGGGTGCAGAATAAGCAGTTTCAGGTGTTTTTGCGGGATGAACTCAAGTGTAGTGTTCCGGTGAATCGGGTGACGCACATTGTGTTGTTTGGTTGCTCGAATTTGTCGCATGGGGCGGTGTCGCTGTGTTTGTTGCATAAGATCCGGTGCTGTATTTGTCGAGCAACGGGAAGTATTTTGGGCAGTTGCAGACGACTGGACAGGCACAGGTGCAGTATTTGATTTATCAGGTGCAGCGATCGTTTGATCAGGAGTTCATTTTGCGGCAGGCAAGAGCGATCGTGTTGGCGAAGTTGCATAATTCGCGGGTGATGCTGATGCGGCTGAATCGACGGCGCAAGACTGAAGTGGCGACGAGTGCGATCGCGGCATTGGCGGAGTTGATGACGTTGGCGGAGTTGGCGGAATCGGTGGAGGGGCTGTTGGGATATGAAGGACAGGGGGCGAGTTTGTATTTTCCGGCGTTTGGGTCGTTGTTGAAGGGGGAGTGGGAGTTTGCGAAGCGGGTGCGGCGACCGCCGACTGATCCGGTGAATAGTTTGTTGAGTTTGGGGTATACGTTGTTGTCACAGAATCTCCATTCGATGGTGGAAGTGTCGGGACTGCATACGCATTTTGGGAATTTGCACGTTCCTCGCGATAATCATGCGGCGCTGGTGTCGGATTTGATCGAGGAGTTTCGGGCGTTGGTGGTAGATTCGTTGGTGGCTTATTTGGTGAATAAGAGAGTGTTGGTGCCAGAGGATTTTACGCCACCGGATGAACGGGGTGGAGTGTATTTGCATCCGGACGGATTAAAGCGATTTTTGACGCATTGGGAGAAGCGGTTACAGGTGCAAATTGTGCATCCAACTTCAGGGCTGAAAGTGAATTACCGTCGTTGTTTTGAGTTGCAGGTGTGGGAGTATATTGGCTGTCTGACCGGGGAGCGTGAGGCGTATCGTCCGATGCGATGGAAGGAGTAAATATACTTATTCCCGAACCATAGAAAACCTGCTAGTCTGAGGGAAACTGTCGAACCTTGAAAACCGCATAGTTTCGTTGAATCCCTCAGATTAGGCTTCCAGTATAGATTTCAGCCTCTTCTCCGTGAGGCTTATTGAGAATAAACCCTCATTGTTGAGTAAGTAAAAATGCTTCCCCCAGATTTGGGCATCTCAAACCATTGCTGCGTAATGCTTTCGGAGTGCCGGGGATCAGCAATTCATTACCCCGCAAGGGGACGGAAACTTTTGTGCCTCGTCTCCTTGGGTGACATTGGTCACGGATCAGCAATTCATTACCCCGCAAGGGGACGGAAACCTCTGTATCTGCCATAAAACGATCAAGCTTCGGGATCAGCAATTCATTACCCCGCAAGGGGACGGAAACTAGCCTTCGTGATTTGTAGGCAACTCTTGGTAGCGTGATCAGCAATTCATTACCCCGCAAGGGGACGGAAACTTGCCCATAACGCGTTTCAAGAAACGATATCATTGGATCAGCAATTCATTACCCCGCAAGGGGACGGAAACACAAAAGTAGGACGCATCTTGTTTTTCTCATCTAGATCAGCAATTCATTACCCCGCAAGGGGACGGAAACCCGAACCGCAAGGATGGACACAAAAGATGAGCGCGATCAGCAATTCATTACCCCGCAAGGGGACGGAAACGTTGCCGGTCATTCTCAACGTGAGAATGATATCGACGGATCAGCAATTCATTACCCCGCAAGGGGACGGAAACTGCTAGAGGATTAAGTATTTCAGAGGGAATTTCTGATCAGCAATTCATTACCCCGCAAGGGGACGGAAACTACCATTCCGCGTATTAAAGGATGCGATTTTATTGATCAGCAATTCATTACCCCGCAAGGGGACGGAAACCGTCTGTAAGCTTCTCCACATATTTCCAATCGATGTTGATCAGCAATTCATTACCCCGCAAGGGGACGGAAACCCGTTGTTATGCGCCCATTTTATATAAGAACGGATACGGATCAGCAATTCATTACCCCGCAAGGGGACGGAAACGAGAGCCAACGGATGATTAGTCTGTCTGCGTTGTGATTCAAATTGTTACGAAGGAAAAACGGATGGGTGATTGGTCTGTGCCAGAGACGCACCAGAATAGGAGAACCCATGAGCACACCGATCGACCATCCGTTTCATCCATCCTCACCCATTCCCTCTCCCTCTCCACCCACCCGCCATCCGTTGCCGCATTTTCCATCCCTGGGCACACTAACCCAGAACCTCGATCGCACCCCCATGACCATCCCTCACCAAGATCTCACCTACCAAATCATCGGAGCCGCCATGCGCGTCCACCGCAAAACCCCACGCGGACTGCGCGAAAAACACTACCAACGTGCCCTGACCCACGAACTTCAGCGCATCGGACTCACCGCGATCGAAGAATACTCCGTTCAAGTCCACGACACCGAAAACCAATGGCTCGGCAACCTCTACCTCGATCACTGGGTCAACGACTGCATTGTCATCGAAGACAAAGCCTTTACTCGTAATCTCGGTAACAAAGAACTCGCCCAAATCATCGCCTACCTTGCTGCCACTCAAGCCCCCGTCGGACTCCTCTTCAACTTCGGGCGATCGCGCCTCGAATACAAACGCATTCTCCCACCCAAAACCGTCACCGACTGGCAAAGCAAAATCGTACCCTATCTCTCAAAACCCAACACGATAGAATAAAAGCGCTGAATCACCGATGATCGCGAATATCTGAATCAATCCGCTACATCACCAACGATCGAGGCGCTCAAAATAAATCGCCCCCAGATGCTCAGAGTCCGAGGGCTGTGGATTAGATTGAGAGAACACCCACCGAATCTAGAAAATAGAGCGATCTGATAAAGCACAAAACTCGATCGCCCTAGCCTTTTTCCAGTCGGGGTGCTTTCTTATTTCGAGAAATCGCATTGTAAGCCTCATGCGTCATCACCTGTAACGGCACAATTCGATCAGCCTGCCAGCGACACAGCAATCGATATCGATAAGACACCGGAATTCGCAGTAAAGTACGATCGAAATTAAACCGCCTCCCTTTCAGCTCTCCCGGCGCAACACCTCGATTGAGCAAATCCAGAATGCGCCGAGTTTTGACCACGATCGGTTTTGGTAGATGCTTCAAATCGATCGAATCATGCTCAAACTGGTGTTGCCATTTCCGTTTAGCGCGAAGCGCAACTCCGCAGGAACCGCGCTTTGACTTTTTCGCACGATGAACAGCATCCACCACGACAGGCTGGACATCTATTGTGCGGTCACGTTGCCGCGTACTAAAGGCATTGCACCGATGACAATACTGCCCAAATCCCCGATGACCACAAGTAAACAGCTTTCGCCGCTTTCGGCTACGTCTAACCATGCGTTCTCCTCAAGATTCAGCATTCACCGACACCACCCAAGCCGCCGAATTTTCAATCAATCGAGCTAAATCCCCCAGCACCTGTTGATACTCGTGATGCAACTCCTGACCCGTTTCCGCATCAAGATACCCACACAACACCGCAAACTCAATCCAAACCTGAGTCGCTGCCGCCTCCGTTTCCGCCTGATTCAATCGTGCGATAAACGCCTCCTGACTCCGCCGCTTCTGCCATGCCTGAGCGATATTTGCACACACCAACCGAGAGGCTCGAATCATAAACATTGTTAGTTGATCTTGCTCTTCAGTGGGAAACTCCCTGGAACTTTCAAACACCTGCATTGCACTTTCAAACGCAGTCTGATAGACCCTCAATTCCCGATAACTAATCACAAATGGATTTTCCATTGCTCCCCCTACACAATGAACACCGAATCATCCACCTGGCGCTGCGGCTGCACTCCTAAAATCAGCACTAGCTGGCGATGCCGTGGCGACATCGGGTAAAACCGAATTTGATCCTCGGCTGGATTGAGATACCGTTTCGTCTGCAATTGCCGCTTCAGCAGGTCATACTGATCCGGAGTCAGCACACACTCAAACACCGATTTCTGCACTCGTAGCCCATAACCTTCGAGCAACCTAGAAACGCGATCGCGCCGTCGGTCATGAATCACGTCATAACAGACCAAATAAAACATCTTGCCTACCCCTTCAACAGCATGGGACGGTAAAACGTTTGGTCTTCCAACAAACAAGCGATGTACTCCTGCACCTGAACTTTCAGGCATTGTTGATAGCTGATCTCACCTGCATAGAGATGCTCAACTCGGCTCGATAACATTGCATCCCAATGTTGGATAAACCGTTCCAAAGCAGAAGGCTGCAAGAAAATACCCTGCCCAACCCAGATAAAGTCATCCGGAGCAATCTGACGACTTTGCAGCAGTTCGATGACCATTCGATCGACGA
This sequence comes from Cyanobacteria bacterium FACHB-63, assembly GCA_014695255.1. Taxonomy (GTDB): domain Bacteria; phylum Cyanobacteriota; class Cyanobacteriia; order Leptolyngbyales; family Leptolyngbyaceae; genus Leptolyngbya. Next base: position 14,473 of record JACJNX010000122.1, on the reverse strand, counting down.
TCGCCCCTTGAAATTCACTCAAGAAATCGCACACCAACGGCGGACGAGTCACCGCATCAAAATGCAAATTCGCGATTTCAAGATCCAACCCCATCGACTGCAAAACGCTCTGAATTCTCTGACTCAAAAGTGCTGTGCCTAAATTGCTGAGTCGCTGAATTGGATTTAGACCTAGATTGCGGTTTCGGAACTCCTCTGGCAACAGCCGACTCAATGCAGCTCGATAAAAAGCAGAACCCGTACTTTCATAACTCTTAAGCACAACTACAGAAGAAGCCAGCGGCAGATCATCGATCAGCCGTTGTAGGAGATTGAGAACCTGTTGCACCGTCGCAGGTCGAGGATCATGACTGAGTTGCAGCAGCAAGATTTTTGAGTTGTGAAGCTTTGCGCGAACAAGACTTTCAGCAACGCTGTGAGAAAAATCCAGGTTTTGCGCTCGCTCCATCTGAACCTTCAAATATTTTGCAGATTCAAGATTTCCGGGGTTCAGATACTCCACACAGCGCCCATCCGGTTCAAAGTACAGCACGGGAATGTGAAGCGACAACGCCAGATTTGCAGCTTTTCGTGACCAAGGCTGTTGTCCCAAAATCACCATTTGGCTGATTCGGTTCAATGGCACAGAAAAACAGAATCGTTGTTGATGAAAAACTTGAAGCTGTCGAGACTGGATTTTCAGTTCCGTCTGGGGTTGCGCGACATAAATTGTAGTCATGTGCTTCGTGAGAATGAATATAGAGAACGCAGGAGAGCGTGATAATCAAACAAGGTCAATCACTTCGCTTTCCTGACATTTCCATCCTCACAGGTCGGCATTCGAGTACAGATCCAAAAAATCGTTCAATTTATATGAGTTACGGTATGAGTTCTACTTCATCGCAACTTTGCTATTCAGGCTATATTTTCTTTAAGTATTAATCGAAACTGTATAATTTTCTTGAATCCTCCGGAAAATACGGAAAATTCTTGTAGACCCCGGTAGCATTTCGCCTGAACATAGATTGCCTGCCCAGCCTAATCTACCTGTGATCTTATGAACAAATTTGAACAGTATCAGGTACAGTACCTTTTGTTGCTCATTGGAGAGAATCCACTACCAAACTACGTTGCTATAAGAACCCTTCTTAAGCCTGGTGGTACTAGCTACTTATTTTATACTTCTCATACTAAAGGGCAGGCTGAAAGGCTCAGGGACTGCATTGAGAACTTGGGGTACATTGCAAAACTGAAATCGATCGATGGGCATGAATCTGATAGCTACTACATTCAAAAAGACGTAAGAGAGATCGTTACACAGTTACCGCAAGACTCGATTGGATTGCATTATACAGGTGGAACAAAAGCGATGGCAGTACACGTCTATCGCACTCTGATTAAAGAAAGACCCAATGCTATTTTTAGCTATCTTGATTCTCGCCGACTGGAGATGTGCATCGATAGAGAAGATGGAACACGCTTTCATGAAAAGGTATCACTTAGTCTGACTTTGACAGAAATCTTTGATCTCCATCAGCTAAGCCTAATTGAACCTGCATTAACCACTCCAAAGCAACCAGAAGCCGCGATCGCTCTGGCGCACCTGCACTCGAGCCCAGATATAGCGAAGGTCTGGCGAGAATGGTGTAATCGGGTAAAGAGTTCAACTAATGAAGAAGAGACTCTAGATCTTAAGCTACTTCCTACTGAAATAGAGGCGTTTTTGCAAGAACACTGTCCAGCAATTTTTGCAACCGAACTTCAGAAAAAAGAGATTCGATCGTTACTAGATGAAACATGGCTGGATGGAAAATGGCTAGAACAGTATACCTTGCAGCAAATTCAAACTCTACCTGAAAGCTTGAGCATTGTTGATAGCGCGACCTCATTTAGGGTTGAAGATCCAAAAAAACCATCTTCTAGAGATGAATTCTTTGAGCTTGACGTAGCGTTTACACGAGGATATCAGTTGTTTGCGCTGTCTTGCACAACTGATGATCGTACACCGCCGTGCAAATACAAGTTATTTGAGGCCTATCTGAGAGCAAAGCAGCTTGGAGGCGACGAGGCGCGAGTGGCTTTGGTGTGTTGCTCAGACAAACCTGAACTTCTCAAAACAAGACTAGAAATTATGCTAGAAAATCCGCAGATTGCAGTATTTGGACGACGACATCTAGTAAATCTAGCAGATCAGATCGCCGCTTGGATCATCAGGAGCGATCGAGAGGCTCAGTCCAATGAGTAATTTTGTTGCCACAATCGTTGATACTAGCGGTATTCAACCCTACATCTTTGGCAGTAACCGTTTACGCGAAAACATCGGCGCGTCTCATCTAGTGACCGAAGCAACTAGCTCCTGGATTGAAAAAGCATTGGGCAAGCTATCTCAGAAGCTTAGAAAAGACGGCAAGCCTAGTTTTGCAGTTCATACTCGCATCAATGATTCATCTGCAAAACCTTATATCGAAACACCAAGTGATAATCTTGCCGCAGAGCTACTTTACACAGGTGGCGGAAATGCGATCGTTTTATTTAGATGTCTAGATTATGCGATCCAGTTTACTAAAATTCTTACACTCCGAGCATTAAAAGGCGCTCCTGGTTTAACCCTAGTTGTTGCTCACCAAGAATTTAGCTGGGATGACTCCCTCTTTGAAGTGTTACAGCAATTGCGATTCAAGCTAGAGCAACAGAAGCAGCAGCAAGTTCCATCGGCTCCTCTACTGGGTTTAGGGGTTAGCGCAGACTGCATTTCTACACGCCTTGCTGCAGTGGATACTAGCGATCGATATGGCGTTCCCAAAGACGCAGCCTACACAATTTCGAGAGAAGTTCGAGAAAAGCTCCGTGCTGTTGAGCGAGCAAATAAGCGACTCAACGCACAACTGAGACTTGCATTTGCTGAATCTGCAACAGACTGTGAATTTCCCAGAGATGTAGACGATATGGGACGAACCCCGACTGAATCAAGCTACATCGCAGTTGTTCACGCAGACGGAAATGGAATGGGTGAGCGTTTTCGGAACTACGGCAAAGATAAGTCGAATCGTGATTACATCATTGCCATGCGCGAACTCTCCGAAGCAATCAATCATGCAGGTTTAGAAGCTCTAAAGCTGGTCGTCAAAAAGCTGACCCATTCCCTACAGAATGGCGAGATCGTTGGCAGTTTGGGGCGATTTGCGCTAAAAGACAACTACTTGCCATTCCGTCCCCTAGTTTATGGAGGAGACGATGTTACTTTTGTCTGTGATGGACGACTGGGGTTAGAATTAGCGGCAGAGTTTCTCCGCCAGTTTGAGCAGCAGAAGCTTCCAGATGGCAAACCCATTACCGCTTCTGCTGGAGTCTGTATTGTGAAAACGCATTATCCGTTTGCAAGAGCATACGCAATGAGCGACGCACTTTGTCGTGAGGCAAAACGGTTTCGCCAGGAGAAACAGTCTAATGTTTCTGCACTCGATTGGCATCTTGCAAGTAGCGGTTTGATTGGCAGCATCGCAGAGATTCGCAAGCGCGAGTATCAGGTAAAAGAGGGGAGCCTCACTTTACGACCAGTTGCCTTGAGCAATACTAAAGAATGGCGCACCTGGGATGGATTCGCTCAAGTTGTCAGAGCGCTTCAAGCGGAAGAATGGCGCGATCGTAAAAATAAAGTGATGGCATTACGAGAAATTTTACGTCAAGGTAAAGATGCTGTCAGGCAATTCCTGAGTGCTTATGAACCTCTAGAACTGCCACCATTTCCCAATGTAGAAAAGAAGCTTGCAGCAGAGGGGTGGCTGGATCGAGTATGTGGCTACTTTGATGCGATCGAAGTGATGGAGTTTTACTTAGGAATTCAGGAGCAGACTGATGAGCATTTACAAGATCCAAATTAAGCTTCTGAGTGATACGACGTTTGGGCGCGGAGATGGGGTGACTGGACTGATTGATCAAGAAGTTGAGCATGATTCGGACGGATTTCCTTATCTACGAGGGCGAACCTTGAAAGGATTACTCAGCGAGGAGTGTGATAACCTGGTTGTCACCCTGCAAACTGAGCGAAATCATTGGGAGAGCATCGCTGCTGAATTGTTTGGTGTTCCGGCAAGTACCTTGCATAAAATGTCGATTATGCACGTTGGCGATGCTTGTTTGCCCACAGACTTGAGAGATGCGGTTGCACTCCAGCTTCGATCCACTCAGAGCATTGCCGCTACAGAGATTTTGGAGTCTTTAACAACAATCCGGTGGCAAACTGCGATCGCGCCTGACACGGGCGTTGCTGATCACAATAGTTTGCGATCAGCGCGAGTGGTTTTGAGGGATTTATGTTTCACCGCCTCTCTTTTTTTCGATACTCAACCGACAGATGAAATGTTGTCATTGTTAGCTGCTGGGGTGGCTGCACTCCGACGAGTCGGGAGTGGAAGAAATCGGGGTCGGGGTCATGTGCAGTGTCAGTTGTTCGACTCATGTGAAAGGAATATTACTCAGCAATATCTTTCTGGCTTTGGAGGGCGAGTATGAAGGCAATCACGTTGTTATTACAGACGAAGCAGCCTGTTTTAGCGACTTCGTTTCAAGGCGATCCAAACAGTGATGTGTCTTATGCTTATCTTCCGGGTAGCATGATACGTGGGGCGCTCATTGGTCGTTATCTCAAGCATTACCCACTTCATGACAGTGAGGTTCTACAAGATTCCACAGTCAGAAGATTGTTTTTTGACGGAACAACTCGCTATTTGAACGCTTATTTATTTACTGGAGAGGCACGATCGCTTCCCGTTCCTCTCAGTTGGAGCCAATCTAAATCTGATGACCTTCCCTGCTCCGTCTACAATCTTGTGCAAACTGCGCTTGAAGAGAAAAAGTCAGTTTCACAATCGTTTTGTATAGTCTATGGAAAGCAGGCAGTTTTCTACGCTGAGCAGCGACGAATTAACATTCATAATTTACGCAATCGGAGACGGGGACGATCGGTAGATGGCTCAGGTGAAATCTTTCGATATGATGCGATTGACGCTGGACAGACTTTTCAAGCTGTAATTTTGTGTGAAGAAGCTGATATTGCAACATTAAAGAGCCTGCTAGATCCTGTTGATTTGTGGCTTGGAGGCTCTCAAAGTGCAGGGTACGGACACACACAAATTCAGGATGTGAAGGTTTGCGATCGTTGGGCTGAAATTAATGTTTCATCAACAGAACGGACAGACCGACAGAGGCTAACAATTACATTGCTCAGTGATTTGATTCTGCGAGATCAGTGGGGACAAACTGTTGCTGATTCTCAAATCTTGATTCAAATGTTGGGAGCAGAGCTGCGTCATTCACTAAAGCTCAATCAAAGCTTTACTCGTAGTACCCTAGTGGGTGGATTTAACCGCAAATGGGGGTTGCCGCTCCCACAAGTGCAAGCGATCGCCGCAGGGAGCGTATTCGTATGTGAACCGATTAAACTATCAAGTGAGCAGGTTCAGGCGCTTGAAGAACAAAGTTTTGGCGATCGCATCGTAGAAGGGTTCGGTCGAATTGCGATTAATTGGTTAGAAGAACATGATCGGTTTTACGGCACAGTGCCTGAAGAAAAAATATCGTTTGGTTCCGTTCAACTCAGCGATTCATCGAGGCAGATTGCGGTCGCGATGGCAGAAAGATTGTTACGGCAAAAATTAGAGCAATTAGTCCGAGATCAAGTTGGACGATTTGAACTAGAAACCAAGGCAATCACGAACACTCAGCTTTCGCGATTAATGTTGCTGGCACGACAAGAATTGCAGAGCAAGAATCCATCGAATCAAATCCAAGCCTTGTTCAGTCAGTTACCTGCAAATGCAGGAAAACAGTTTGAGCGAACTAAGGTGAAGCAAGGCGGTCGATCTTTTGATCAGCAAATACTTCATTGGTTAGAGCATCCCTCAGGCTGGATAACAAATTCACCCGTGGTCACGATCGCAAACGAGAGATTAGAACTAAGCGCTCAGCTTGCTAGAGAATATACATTGCGTTTAATCATCGCGGTTGCAAAAAAAATCAAAAAGGAGGAAGACGCATGATTGAACTTGCAGAAGTTGAGTTTAGAAAACAAAGACATCAACGCCTGATCACCAAACGGGTGATTGTACGAGGACATCTAGTGTTAGAAACACCGACCTGTTTAGGGAGTGGGGATGCGGCAAGCCTTACTGATCTATCCTTGTTGCGAGATAGTATTAGCGATCGTGCCTTACTAACGGGAGCATCGATCGCAGGAGCATTACGCAACTATTTGCGGGAGTATGAACTGAAATATCACAGTGTAGAAGATCGGAACTCTCTTAGCACTGCTTTATTCGGTGGAATGCGAAGTGATGATGATGGAGAACAAAGCCCTTTAATTGTGGATGATTCCATTAGCCTTGGGGTTCCAAAGGTTGAATTACGAGATGGAGTTAAGATTAATGCAGAGTTGGGAACAGCAGAGAACCAAGCGAAATATGATTTAGAACTATTGGCAGCAGGAACAGAATTTCCGCTGAGTTTTGAGCTATTGATTGAGGAAGGAACCGAGGAGAAATTACTGAAAGCGATCGCACTTGCTCTACGCGGATTAGAGTTAGGTGAGATTGGCATTGGCATGAAGAAGCGACGAGGCTTTGGGCAATGTCGGGTGAAACAGTGGCAAGTGTGGAAGTTTGATCTACGTCATGCAGCTGAGCGACTAGAATGGCTCAGGTTCGATCATGCGAATCGCGATCGCGCTGAAGCTCCGGTTTATACCTCAATTGAAGCTGCGATCGGGGTAAAGCTGAATGAAATAGATAAGCGAAAACGGTTTTGCATTGATGCGACCTTTCGGCTTGCGAGTCCACTCCTGATTCGAGCAGAAAGCTATTTGACGCAGAGTGCGCCTGATGTTGTGCAGTTGAGATCCTATCGTGATGAGGCATTGAAGCCCGTCTTATCTGGAACGAGCTTGGCAGGAGTGCTGCGACACCGAACCGAGCGAATTTTAAGAACTCTTGGCAAACCAACCAGCCTACTAAATACTTTATTTGGTAATGAAAAGAGCCAAACGGCTCAAAGTAGTCGTTTGGTCATTCATGAAAGTGAGATTAAGGGAGAAACCGTAGACCTAGTTCAAAGTCGCGTTGCTATCGATCGATTTACTGGAGGTTCATTTCATGGTGCTTTATTTAATGAGCAACCTTTATTTGGTACAAATAAAACTTGTATCAAAATCCACATAGAACTCCGCTGTCCTGAATTCTCAGAGATTGGCTTGCTGTTACTGCTATTGAAAGATCTATGGACAGGTGATCTAACTGTTGGAGGATCGCGGAGCATCGGGCGGGGTAAACTCCAAGGACAAAGTGCAACCCTAACTTTATACGATGGAACAGAAACGCCTGAAACCTGGACAATTCAACAGAGCGATCAACAATTAGCAATTCAAGATGCAGAGGCACTGGAGAAATTTGTGAAGGCGTTTGTGAATGGGGAAGCAGCATGATTGAAGAACTTAACACTGATTCAATTCAAGATGAAACCTTACACCGTTGGTTAGAGCAACAGGCAGATCAGTATCAACTTTGCTATCTACTCGCTCATGCGGAAGATGGCATCATTTGGGGACATTTTCCTGAGTCACGCTTGAGAATTGCTCATAATGTTTTCCCTGAATTTCCACCACTTCGATTATCAACACTGCAACAATGCCGAATCTTTAGCGAGTTTGGAGAGATTCTACTGTGGCGAGATCAAATGACACTGCGATCGCGGCTAATTTTGCAGGATGCTTCTACGGAGTGGATTGAGGAAGATCAGATTCTCTGGGGCACAAGCGGAGAAGTAAAAGAGGATTTTACGAAGCTACAAGATGGTCAGCAAGGACTTAATCATGCGGTTCCAAGAACTGACATTGTTTTTCGTGAGGGGCATCGTCCAGTTCGTCTTCGTATTCGTCACTATGTTTGCTATGACGAAGACACTGGTGTTGCGCGAATTTATTTGAGTCGTCTTGTGAATCTATTCTCTGAGTTATAGAGGTTTTTATGTTTCCAAAACAAGCTAAAAATATTCCCAATCATCGTAAAGCTGTTGCTCCCTATAACTTTGTAGAACTGCCTGAAAAGATAGTTCCAGCGCAGCTTCCTCTTCCTACACATGATCAATACCACCGAGGTTGCTACACAGGACGAATCAAGTGTCAGCTTACAACGGAATCACCTTTGTATATTCGATGTGGCTTTACACCAGCGGATTATGCCGAATTTGGAGAAAAGCCTTATGAGCAACAAACTGAGGAGCAACGAATTCGACGAGCAGCATTTTTCAACAATCCAGCTAATTCAAAGCCGACGATTCCGGGAAGTAGCTTGCGGGGAATGCTGCGATCGCTGATTGAAATTATCAGTTTTAGCAAGATTGATCGAGTGTCAGCACAATCTAAATTTTTCTTTCGTGCTGTTGCTGCTGACAAAGATGATCCCCTGAAAGCTCAATATAACAAGCATATCCCCAAGAAAGTAAAAGCTGGATATTTAGAGCAGGAAGGTGGAGAATGGTTCATCTATCCGGCGAGTACGGTCGATGGGTCGTCATTCATTTGGGTGAAAGAAGCAGAAATTTGCAGAGCTGTGCCCTCTCTCATTCCACTGGAGGATGATCGATATTTACCGCAGTATATTCCCATTAGCTTCGAGGGTACTTTTGTTAAAAACTACCGTCGTTTTGCCAAGAAAGTCTCTGGCAATGTTAATCGGTATCAGCAGAGAGGGACATTGGTAACCAGCGGCAATATGCGGCAAGAAGGTGCGACCTCTGAACCAAATCGGAAATATCATTGTATTGTTCCTAGCTTAGACTCAGAAGCAACACGCATCAAAATTGATGCCGATGCAATTCGTGCTTATCGAGAGGCATTGACTGATTTTCAGAAACAAGCTCCTTTTGATGAAAAGATGGGAGCGCTCATTGCGGGTAGACCCATTTTTTATTGTGCACCAGAGCCAAATTGCCACATAACTCGATTTGGACATAATCCAAATTTTCGGATTGCTTATACTTTGCAAGATCAAGTTAGTTCGATCATTGACTTTCTGCCTGAAACGCTTCGGGAGGCGGATGCGATCGACCTAGCAGATGCAATTTTTGGGTTTGTTAGAAGTACAAAGCGAGAAGGGGCGCAGCAAGCTCGCTCCGGAAGAGTATTTGTCGAGGATGCAGTTTGTCGAAAGAGTTGGGAAGAGGCACGATTTGAAGATTCACCTTTGATCCCAAAGATATTGAGCAGTCCAAAACCTACTACCTTCCAGCATTATCTAGTGCAAAAAGACAAGCTGGCGAACAAAAAGGATCTGCAACACTATGCTAGTCAACCCAATAAAGATACTGTAATTCGAGGACATAAGCTGTACTGGCATCATGGTAGCAATCCAACAATCGAGTTGGCAGATCATGAAACTGTTTCAGATACTCAAAAAACTAAAATCCATCCGATCGCGTCTACTCAAGTCTTTGACTTTGACATTCACTTTGAGAATTTGAGTGCTGTTGAACTGGGTGCAATTCTCTGGATTCTTGATATTGCTCAGGATGAGAAGTATCGGCTTTCATTGGGTATGGGCAAGCCCTTGGGAATGGGAGCAGTGAAGTTAGCCCATGAGGTTGTTTTTAGCGATCGACCAGCCCGTTACGAAAAACTATTTGATGGACAGGATTGGCAGGTTGGAGAAAAGACAGATTCTCAGCAGGGAGCGCAGTGTGTTGCACAATTTGAGCGCTATATCTTAGATCAAATTGGGGAAACAGATCATCCTGAAACGGGGAAAGCAGAGTTTTTGAAGGATGTTCCTCGAATTAAAATGCTGCTGTTGTTGCTTAGTTGGTCGAAGCTACCAGATAAGGAACAAACTCGCTATCTGACGATCGAGCCGAATGAATATAAAGAACGAAAGGTGTTGCCAACGCCGTTTCAGGTGATGGGGGAGAGCGATCGCGATGAGCGCCGATTGAATGATGGTGGCGGTTTGCCCTCGCCAGCACTGAAGAAGTCTCAGTCTACTCCAGTTCAGCGATTTGAAATCGGGCAGATTTTGGATGCAACGATCGAGAGTAAGAATGGGGTTAAGGTAACTTATCGGATGGCGAATGGCGAGAAGCGAACGAATTCGGAGCATAGGCGGCATCAAGAGTTACAGATTGGTGCGTCAGTGGAGGTAGAGGTTGTTTCCCTAAAAGACGATGGAATGTTTAATAAAATTAAGCTTCACCAGGAATGAGAGATGTTTTATTTTTTGGAAGTTGCAAGGTATAATCTTGCTAAGTAAACAGATTTAGGCTCTGTAATTCTAATAGAATAGAAGAGCATTTTTGCTTATCTAGAACTATAGAGAACCCCAAAATCTGTGGAGTTCGATCGAACCTTGAAAACTGCATAACTTCGTTAAATCCCTCAGATTGCTTACTGTGCAACAGTTTCAGTCTCTTTCTCTGAAGGCTTATTGACATAAAACCTGTCTTAATGACTAGGAAAAATGTATCCCTCAGATTTGGGTATCTAGAAGCCTTACACAGTAAGGCTTTAAAGATGCCGGGGTTTTTCAATTCACTACCCCGCAAGGGGACGGAAACAATACGCCTCCCGCAGCACCCACTAGCGGACGTTTTTCAATTCACTACCCCGCAAGGGGACGGAAACCGTTTGGTCATTTAAAGAGGGAGCTTTAAGCAACGTTTTTCAATTCACTACCCCGCAAGGGGACGGAAACTTAATGCCGGAGATATTTACTCTGCCAGAAGCGGTGTTTTTCAATTCACTACCCCGCAAGGGGACGGAAACAAGCAGTGTGTTGCACCTACCACGGTGACAACTCCTGTTTTTCAATTCACTACCCCGCAAGGGGACGGAAACTCCAATCCGGAATTCTAAACAATCCGATTTGATAGTTTTTCAATTCACTACCCCGCAGGGGGACGGAAACAGGAAACCACTAAGGTTGCAAGACCCAAAAACACAGTTTTTCACCTCACATCCCGCCATCCATTGCCACTCGATTTATAATCTTCCTGCCCTTTCTACCCTCCACCTATGGACTGGCTTCTCCTCGACCCCGCCCATCTCCACACCCTCCTCGCCCAAACCCCCCCAGCCCAACCTCCAACCCCCAATTCCTCAGAACTCGATCTCCTTCGCAAACAACTCGACTTCCTCACCAGCGAAAACGCTCGCCTCACCGCCGACTTCACCAAACGCCTCGAACTCATTACCCAATCCAACAAAGACCTCAGCGACAGCTTCAAAACATTCGTAGACACCATGAAATTCGTCCTCGTCATCTTCGGATTTCTGGGCGGCGCGATCGCATTCATCTTCGGCAAAAACCTAGACGATGCCAAAAAAGTCGCCCGCGATGCCATCCGTCAAGAAGTCGATAGCCACGTCACTACCCTCGTCCAAACCGAAATCGAAAACGTCAAACGTACCCTCCAACGCGAGCGCGTCATCCGAAATACGATCGTCCATTACTATCTCCCCAACTCCCCCCAACGCCCCAACGAATTCAAACTGCTCCAAGCCAGAGGCTTTCGAGATGTGCGCTTCCCCAAAGATCTCCGACAACTACAAAGCTCAGTCGGCAAGCAAACTCCAGAAGATCTCCTCAACGTCGTCATTCTCGACCTAGAAAACTGGCTCACTCCCACCCAGCAATCTTTCTCCACCCTCATCAATCCCGATCGCGACACCCAAGCCAAATCCCAAATCGACCCCCTCCTCGACATCCTCAGCAGTTCCACCGTCTTAGTCGTCTACGTCCGCGCGACCGTAAACTACCTCTACACCCTCTCTCACGATCGCTACATTACCCCCGCCAACAATCCCATCACCCTCCTCGGCATGGTCGCCGATGCCGCTTATGTTGCAGCAGGCGATCGCGCTCTCTAACCCATGCCCTTCATCTCGTTACTGATTCCTTCTTATGCCCCGCAAACGCCAACCCATTCTCCCAATTCCTCCCAACACCGAACTGATCGCCCTCACCCTCACCCTCCAACCCCAATCAGAATTCCAAGCCCCCACCCACTACACCATCGAACTCCACTCCTGGTTTCTCAACCAAGTCCGCCTCATCGACCCGGATCTCTCCGCCTACCTCCACGACGGACAATCCGAGAAAGCCTTCTCCCTCTCCTCTCTCACAGGCAATCTCCAGCCCAAAAACCGATCGCTCACTTTCACACCTACCGAACTCTATCAGTGGTCGATCGCGGCTCTCTCTAATGAAGTCTGCAAATGGCTCCAGGAATGGCTCCGCACCCCTCCAAAAGAAATACAACTTCGTAGCGGAACCTTCACCATTCAAACCTGGGAGGTCAGCCTACCCGCCACCACCTACGAAACAATCTGGAATGAGGCAGAAACAACTTCATCATCTAACAAAGACCAACAACTCAGCCTCACATTCACAACAGCGACAAGCTTTCGCAAGCGAGGCAATCATATGCCGCTCCCCATTCCCGAGAACATCTTTCACAGCTACCTCCGCCGCTGGAACAACTTTGCCCATTTGGAATTCGAGCAAAATGAGTTTCTCGAATGGGTCAATGAATTTGTTGTCATTCTCCGACACGACATTCGATCACAAAAAACACAAGCCGGAAAACAAGGTTCAGTCACAGGCTTTATCGGTGCTGTGCAATTTGGACTCACACCAAAAGCCCAAACCGAACCTGAATACGTACAACTTGTTCATGCTTTAATCGCTTGCGCCCCCTATTTCAGTACAGGTCACAAAGTTACTTTTGGCTTAGGGCAAACGATCGCAGGATGGTCTGTCGATCGACCTCTCGAAAAGCTACCACAAGCTACACAACCAGTTGTTAAAAAAGTAGCAGAATTAGACGCTCCAAAACCTCTTTCAAATCAGGAAAAACCTAGCAAACACGAAGCGAAGCGCAAGCAACGACAAGCCGAACTTAAACAGTTCTTCCTCAGCAAGAAGAAGCGTCAAGGCGGAGAACGAGCCGAAAAAGCAGCAGAAGTCTGGGCAGCGATCGTGGTTCGACAAGAATCTGGTGAAGCGATCGCAGATATTGCCGCAGAATTGGATTTACCCTACGATACCGTCAAGCAATATGCGAAACGCGCTCGAAAAGTTATGGAAGAAGGCTAAATCCGACCAAAACCCTTGCCGATCCATGATTAAGTTGCGTTTTACGTGTGTTAAATTTCAACCAGGTTTTGAGTCATGTCGGCTTTCTCTTCGGCTCTTAAATAATCTTTTTCGGCTCTCAGCAAGTTGATTTCTGGGTCTCGGCTCAATCGCAATAAAGCTTCATAAATCTTCCAATGCTCTGAAATGTCTTGATCCCAGCTCACCAACGTGATTTCAGACCAGTAATTTAGAGGCTGCGGACGGACTAAATCTCCAATAACTCCAATCCGAGTCAGCCCGAATTGCTCTCGCAGTAATTCCGCTGCTTGCCGTGCTATCTTCCACCAGTCCGCTTTGCGCTGCGTATCCTGCTGTTCCAGGTCAAGCCGATGCCTCAGCGCAGCAATCCAAGCCTTCAGCGGCAAGACTTGTACCGCACTGGCTAACCCGAACGTCATTAGCAATAGCCCGATTAAGTGTTGACTACCAATCTTGTAACCAATCTGAGGCTTGCCCTCGAAGAATTCAAACTTGGCTTCTGGACACCAGCTAATGTACTCCTCAAACCGAATCGGTACAGGAGCAAGATCGAGACGTGGCTTGAAGGGAAGACTTCCCCACTCGTGACCTCCGCCTCCTCGAACCCGTTGATGTCCTGAAATCGGCGCTTCGACGATAAATATCGATCGATCAAACCAATTTTGGTAGAGGTTCTCCTCATTCCAAATCGTGTCTGTCGCGAAGGCTAATCCGGGAACGGAAGCAGGTCGATACCGTCCATCTGAATCGGGAACTTGCGGCTGATATCGACCCTCCACTAAGCGCAAAAATTCAGTCTGTTGATTGCGCGAGTTCAGCATCCAGTATTCTGGTACTCCTGCGGCTTCGTAAAAGTTTCGTTTGAGAATACGATCGCAATACTCATGCCCAGGTCGCACAATCTCAATCACCAGTTCTGCCGCGCCATCGAGGTAATAGGAGAACAAACGATTGTGCCCCTGCCCCTTGAAGAACAAAAGGTCTGGTGTAAAACCATTCTCGCCCAACCGCATGACAAAATCTCGTCCCAAGGATTGTCCACCGACTTGTCCTGCCACCTGAAAGAGTGCCATTGAGAGATTTTGGCGAATTTGATGATGTTCAAAGGTGTTTCCACCCCAACCTGCAATTACTCCCTTCCCGCTAAAAGACTAGTACGACAGTTGTAGATTAGGATTCGCTAAAATAGAGGCAGAACAAGCATTTCAAGATATCTTTCAATTAAACTCGACAACTCATTCTCCTCATTTAGACTCACTACAGACTGCTACTCAACATCTGGAAAACCTGACTCGACAAATTGCTCCTCGCTTCTTCAGAACTGAGACCAAGCAACG
>JACJNX010000121.1 GCA_014695255.1 Cyanobacteria bacterium FACHB-63 | reverse complement strand
CTTTCTGGCTCCATACGGACTCAAAGTCCAGGCGATTTTACGAGTTCTCAGCACTTCGAGAAGGGGTGGCGACCCAAGCTTGACTACGGTCTTGAAGAACTTTGGGGATACCGGTCTACCACACTCTCAACATACCAGGGGACAGTGTAGCTCAAGCAGAATTGATCAATGAGCTATTCGGAGTGATTGCTTAAAACAATACGACCAAGGCCAGTTCGTTTGTCGCTTTAAAATCTTTGCAACAGAACCCAAAACACGACGCTCAAAATCCTCTAAATTCTCTGGATCACCATAATAGGTGTAATCTCCGATGATATTCGGATTTGATAGTACATTTTAAATGAAGCAAAATTGCAAAAAATATTTCATTAGATATCTATCTTTTGCATCTAATCCGTACACGATTGATAGCTCTTGGTTCTCAACAATAGCTTATCTCTGCCTCTAATTTAAAAGCTACCGATCTAAACGCTCGTATTGCGAATACTCTTTCAGTATAGTCTTCTCAGAAACCGCAGAAATCCGATCCAACCAAAGGCTATATGCCCAAGCAAAAGGTGTAAGCGATGCAGCAAAGTAGAAAAAAGTATTCAAGAAAAATGGTCGCTCTTTCAAATCTAGGAAAGCAAGTAAAAGATCAGTTTTAATTTCAGTTAGACCACTCCTAACTGAAAAATCAACATGCGTATCTGCATTCTTATACTGACGACGGAAGCTCGACCATTCTTCATCATAATGCTGCTTTGTTCTGGAGTCTACAGGACTAATCAAGGTTCTAATTTTGATTTTAACAATCCGAAACTGTTGAGAAGACAACGGTTCTTTAAGGTTCGTGACATCGCGCCAAAATTTGATGTTGTAAGGCTGATTCCGATTCAGCGTGGTCACTCGCTCCTGATAAGTCTCAGTCCGAGTCGTGGTGCGTGCTTGTCCTTGAGCATCAGTATGAACTTCCGTTACGAACCGTGTTTGCGTCTCATAATGATAGGCTTGAACGTGAAAATGAATGTAAGGCGATCGCTGCACAAGCTCTTCAAGGTATGTCTGTGCATCCTGCATCGAAACAATATTGTTGAGGAACCGAAAGGGTTGGAAAACCCAAAACAGAATGAAGGATAATCCAAGTAGGATGCTCATCCAAGTTTGAGTTTTGGACAAATTATTTTGGTAGAACTTAGGATTAGATAAAAGGAAATTGTCTAGAAAATTAAGGGTCACTGTAATGATTGCAAAATCAATCAAGAAACGCCAAAATGCAGAAAATTCATGATTCATCTCCGGATTTCTCTTCCTGTCCTTAAGGTATGAAATCATTGCCAGAAGGTTTGGAAAAGTTAGAAAGACTGTTAGAGCAAGAAAATAAAGCGATCGACGGTCATAAGAGGAATTCTTAAGGAGCGTACTCTGAATGTGTTCTGCAAGCCAGGAAGCATCAAAAATAACCAGCAGGCTGACACCATAGATAGTGATAGAACATACAGTAAAGGTGGTTTGAAAAGACTTTTTCAGCATTTTTGAAGCTCTTGAATTGTGCGTTTCGGTGAACTATCGCATTAGCTGATGCCAATGGCAGAAACAAAGGAGAATTCATCTGTGGTCTAAATCCATGATTTCTCGTTAGTTGAAGCAGTGGCAATTGTAGATTCGATATTTGTACAATCTGGAAGCATTTGAATTTGAAACTTCCGCTAAATAGAAAAAGATGTGCTTCTACTAATTAATCAGGGTTGAGTTTAAGAACTACGAGAATTACAGGCAAACAACTTCATCAATCCGACGTTACCTTTTCTAATTGAAGCTTCAACCATACATAATAGGCAATATACAATCCCCTGAATTAAGTTTTGCTTTTCTCTTCCATGGAAGTAGACAAGTTCTAACTTTCATGGAAAAGGAGACTTAACCTAAATTCACTAGGATCAATTATTTACGATCGTTGTTGGTCAATTCAGCTAAACCTACTGACTGTAGCAAGTAATCCCGTTGAGGATCTTGTGGGTTGCTGCGGCGAAGTTCACTGACAGTCGTGAGCGCCTCAAACCAAATGCCATTTTTGGCATAGAGAATGGCTTTTTGTAATGGTGTCGCTCTCTCTAATTCTTTGGTTAATCCTGGAGTCAGTGTTTCCCTTTTCACCCAAGCTTGTACGCGTTCTGTTGCCTGCACTGAAATTATAGGACAAGAAAGATCAAGCAATAACTCCAGTTGATACCACTGATGATTCTCAAGTGCTGGTGACGTAGCAGGAAGCGAGATACTCACAAATCCGGGTGCTCCAGTTAAGGTCACAGAAGTTTCGTAGAGTTTACGCTCAGTGTGATCCCGCAGCAGTAATTTAGCTGAATTGATTGATTCAGATCCATAGGGCACGTAATACCAAACCGTAGGACGAGCTTGAGTCGTGAATCCCCAACGTAATTCGGTGTCATCAACATACTTAGTCACTGGAACGATCGCAGTAGAAGGGTTTCGGGTAGGACAGCCACGACTTCCACCAGGCTTAGTGCCTTTAGGCATTCCTTGCCCTAAAGGCGGTTTAGCGAAAGTAACTTTTGTGTAATTATTTTGATTTTGAGCAATCAGAGAGGTTTGTCTTGAAAATTCACGAGAAGTATTCTCTGCTGCTAGGATTTTGGAGGATGAGATGATTAACAAACTGCCAACCAAAGCAAGGTTGAGCCACTGTAAGTAGAAATTGATGTTTCTCATTGAATTAGGATTTATGAATGGGCATTGAAAAAATTAGAAAGGATTTCTGCCTCAGTAGCTCTGTATCTACAAATCTCAAGCAACTCTCAAAATTTGAGTGGAGTCCAATCACCAGAAGGGACAAAGCTCGCCCAATAATAGGGATGTCGATGATTGGGGTCGTTCAGTAGCTCTAGCTGTGCTTGTCGCAAGGCTTCGTGTCTACCTTGACCCGTTTTCAACTTCTGATAATACTTCGTCATTAGCTCTTGGGTTTTGGCATCGCTAACCAGCCATAAACTCAGAACTTGAGTTTGAGAACCCGCAATGACTAAAGCACGACGTAATCCGTAAACTCCCTCGCCGACTTTGACATCCCCTAGTCCAGTTTGACAGGCAGACAGAACAACCAATTGAGTCCCCTGTAAGTCCAGTCCGGCAACTTCCAATGCTGTAAGGACACCATCATCAGGAGATGCGGTTTGCTGACGATCGTTAAAGCCAGCTAACGCAATGCCAGATCGTAAAAGCGGATTTTCTAATTGTCTGACTGTTTGCGGCTGGTTTAATTCATTGGCGTTGAGTTCCACTGGTTGATCTGGAATAAAGAAACCGTGAGTTGCCAGATGCAAAATACTTTCACCACGAAGCTGTTTCAGAGCAGTTTCAGTCGCTTGTTGACCCTGTAGAATTTTCGTATCAGGAAAAACTGCTTTAATTGCTTGTGCTTCTTGACGTGCAGCAGCAAGAGGTGGAAATTTGAAGTTTCCTAAATCAGCAGAGCGACGGTTTTGAACTCCAGGGATAGTCTTCGATGCAGATGTGGTCGCTGTGAGCTGCTGTTGGTCATAGTCAATATCTGCAAAAACTACCGGCGCAGAGCGACTTTTTGTAGGCAATGAAAAACGTAATAGATCTCGTCCACTCGTAAGATAGGAAAAAGCATAGCGCTGGATTAAGGATTTACCTTGCTCATCTTGTAGCGCTTCAAAGGGAATCAGCGTTAACTGACCATCTGGCGAGAGTAGCAGATGGTGTGCATTGCCCAATAGGGGTCGAATCGGTGCCATCAGTTGCTGATCTAGAGCACGGGCAGCTTGGTTCACCTGTTGGAGAGTGTTGTCTCCGTCATCAGTGGGTTCGGTTGATATGGCGTTTCTGAGATTAGCCACAGACTTGTTGATAGCAACTACATCGCCTAAATCTACCCACTTTGGTTCGCCTTGTGAGCGCAACACTGCGGCTGCGTAACGCGGTTTGCCCCATTGTTGGAGTTGCTTAGCTTTAGCATGAAATGGTTTGTACATTACGATTTCCACTAAAGCAGCATCACCGGGTATTTTGGCTTGAATGTTCTTTAACTCGACGGGTTGAGTCACATTACGGAAAGAAGCACTTTTTGTGCTGATTGCTTCTTCCAATCGTTCTTTTTCTGCTTCTAATTGCTGAAACTGGATTTGATGGGCTTGCGGGTTTTGTTTTTCTAATCCTCTATAGACCAGGGTGGCTTGCTGCTGTTGTATGTTCAACCATTGCTCAAATAATTGTTTCGTTTCCGGTACAGAGGCAACCTGCTTGTGTAGTGACTGCACATTATTCGCAACGGCATCTAAAACTCGTCCTTTACGACGTAATACTGTAGTGAGTGCTAATCCAGCGACTTCGGATCGAGCAGGAGCCTGTTGTAGAAGGAGCGAAATTACAAAATTGGTGGACGGGATGAAAGTTCTGGCATAGTCTTGCTTTCTTTGTTCTGAGCCAACCGCATAGATGAGATTGAAGTTATGCTCTTCAACTGCTAGCGCACGGCGGGAATAATCAGTGCTACGGGTGAGGTCGCCTTGTTCCCGATACAAGGTTGCCAAATTGGCGAGACTCGTAGCAACATCAGGATGCTCTTTGCCTACTGTCTTCTCATCAATTGCCAATACTTGTAGAAACAGGGGTTCTGCCTGTTGATATTTTCCTTGAAGTCCATACAGAAGCGCCAAACTGCTGAGATTGACGACAACATTAGGATGTTCTTCGCCTAGTACCTTTTTGCGAATTACCAATGCACGCAAAAGTAGAGGTTCTGCCTTGGGATAGCTGCCCTGCAGCATATATAGGACTGCCAAACTGTTGAGAGTAGTGGCAACTTGAGGATGTTCTCTACCTAGTATCTTTTCCCGAATTGCCAGCGCACGTAGAAACAGAGATTCACTTGCTTGATATTTTCCTCGATCCTTATACAGTTCTGCTAGATTGTCAAGGCTAGCCGCAACTTCAGGATGTTCTTTGCCTAGTGCCTTCTCCCGAATTGCCAATGCGCGCTGAAATAAAGGCTCTGCCTTTTGATAACTTCCCTGATAATGGTAAAGTAGTGCCAAATTGCTGAGAGTACTAGCGACATAGGGATGTTCTTTGCCTAGTACCTTCTCCCGAATTGCCAGTGCACGTTGGTACATGGGCTCTGCCTTCTGATAATTTCCCTGGTACTGATACAAGAGTGCCAGACGGTTGAGAATCGCGGCAACATTAGGATGCTCTTTGCCCAGTGTCTTCTCGAAAATTACCAATGCACGTTGATACAAAGGCTCTGCCTTCTGATAATTTCCCTGATCCCGATATAGGTCTGCTAAACTACCAAAGCTTTGTGCAACAAAAGGATGCTCTTTGCCCAGTGTCTTCTCGAAAATTACCAATGCACGTTGATACAAAGGCTCTGCCTTCTGATAATTTCCCTGGTACTGATACAAGAGTGCCAAATTATAGAGAATCATGGCAACACCAACATGCTCTTTGCTTAGTGCTTTCTCATAGATTGCTAGTGAGCGTAGAAATAAAGGTTCTGCTTTCTGATAACTTCCCTGCTCGCGATATAGCAATGCTAAATTATTGAGACTTTGTGCAATAAGGGGGTCTTCTTTGTTCAGCAGCTTTTCCCGAATTACTAGGGCACGTTCTGCTAGGGGAATGGCAGCGTTATATTTTCCTTTCTGGTACCACTGCTCAACCTGTTGATTAAACTGCTTTGCATCTTCTAGTGTGGCTGACTGTTGTGTTAATTGAAGAAGTCGGGGTTGTGCTATGACTTTCGATGGAACATCCCCTAGTAGCCCTATTGTCACTATAACCGTGGCTGACCAACCTAACCATTTAACGCTAGTTTTGATTTTCCCTGACTGTCGAGACATATTTCAATTTCTCCTTTTATTCTTGTCGTTCAGTTAGGGACGATCGCAAAGCGAGCACCACTCCCCCTGTAACAACTAACGCTAAAGCTGATGGTACAAGGGGTACCCAGTTTCCTTGAATCAGTAGCCAGAAACAAAATCCATACAAAATCAAAACTGCACCTCCCCCGATCGCCAGTACTAGCAATTGACGCGATCGCAACCGCCAAGCAAGCAATCCTCCCACGATCGACCAACCCCAAACCCAGCCAAACTCGCCCCAAAAACTCCATGTTTTGATTAACGATCGCTTATCTAAAACTGCACTTAAAATCTGACTCACCATCTGAGCATGAAGAATCACTCCTGGCATTTCCTGAAAGGATGTGTTCCTGACGCTGTAGGGCGTTAAAAACTGATCGCCGCTCGTTCGAGTCATCACACCGATTAAGACAACACGGTCTTGTACCTGCTCTGGTTGAACCTGGTTAGTCAATACATCCTGAAGCGTGACGATTTCGGCAATTTCTAAAGGAGAATGGTAAGAACGATAATTCAGCAACACTTGATTGCCCCAGGTATCTGCTGCTTGATAACCGCCCACAGGGGCTTGCAGGCGTTGAAACACAACCTGGCCCAACTGCCAATTTCCTTCAGTAATCTTCGGCGTAATGCCCTCAGATTTTAAGTATTGTGAAGCTAGCTGGAAACTCAGAGAGATTGGTGTTTGGCAAAGCGAGGTTGAAGGCACATCCATTGATAAAAGCTGACGGCGCAGAATGCCATCAGCATCGGGGATCACATTACTAAATCCTTGACGTTGTTTTGGTACATCGGGCGGCGGTTCAATGCCACGGTCTTCTTCAGAAACGCCAACGTGACAGAGTGTAAAAAAGCGATCACTCTGACGTAACCGCTGCTTCAATGCTGCCTGCTGCGGATTAATGGGAAAATCACGAAAGATATCTAAACCGATCGCTCTTGGTTTATACGCCTCCAATTTCTCTAGAAGTTGAGCTAAAGCTAAGTCCGAAAGTGATCCTTTTCTATCTTTTTGCTGAGGAATTTGAAAATCAGCTTCATTGATTCCGACAATTAACAGCCGTCGATCTGGACTTTCCTCTGGACGGTTTTGCATCAGAAAGTCATAGCCCTGCAATTCCCATTTCTGCAACAAACCCAAGTGGCGTGCTCCCATTGTTAAGGCAGTCATGATCAAACTTGCTAGCACAACAGAAGAAAGCTTAACTTTTGATTTTTGAGGTTTGAATTTCCTTGTCCCTTCCTTCTGATTCGCCTCAGTCTCTCCGCTCCATGCTCCCCATGTTGTCGGTGCTTCGGCTGGATTCTGACAAATCACAGGAAGCCAACTCGCACAGGGATACACGCCTTCCATTCCTTGCAGTCGTTCTCGTGCTTCTCGAACCGAAGCATAGAGCGATCGCCCATTCACAAATGCTGCTAGAAAGTATTTCAAGAATTCCTGCGCGACCACATCTGGTACAGGTTCTCGCATCACAATCACTTGAGGAATATGCAGATCAGCGAGAGCTTGCGCCAATCCTAGCCCATCACAAGAATTGAAAATCGCTAGCTTCAAACCAGTTGTGATTGCCCGATTGAGCGCCCATCTCAACTGTTCCAGCGTTAAGGTCTCCCTGGGATTAATTTGCAAAAAGCCTGTTTCCCCAGTCGTACTGTGTCCAGCAAAAAAGAGCATGTTCCAACCCTGCCAAAGCTGATCATTTAACTCTTCACGTTCGGGTTCGACTAAAATATGCACCTCTGCCTGGGTCGATAATTGCTCTAGATAGGCGCGATCGCGACTCACATCAATACCTTGGCTATCGCCTAAAATCGCTAAAATTCTGGCTTTGCGGCTCGTTTGCGCTGATGATCGATTAGGTCGCTGATAATTCAAGACACTTAAAGCAACTTCAGCTTGAGGATAATCGATCAAGAATTTCCATAAATGCCAGGGAAGCTGCTGTAAGCAGGGATCATTCGTTTCAATGATGATGCGAACTTCATCGCCAGCAATCAGCCAGGTTCGTAACTGCTGCTCGATCGAGCGAAAAGTTTCTGAACTGAGCCAAACATTAATCTGATCGGATAAATGCTGGCAACACTGATCAAACTCCATTTCAGAAACATTTGTGACATCAGCAGCGTTAATCTTAATCCGCGATTGCATTCCCAAGCGATGATAGAGCGCCAAGTACAGTAATTGCCACTGCCGATACAGGGTTGGAAGACTCGGTGTAGCAGGCAAACTCCCCGTGGCTTGAATCGGATAGCGATTACTAGCATCCCAAAGTTGCGCCCGAACAGAGGAAAATCCTTGAGCGATCGTTCCATTGCCAAAGCTTAAAACAACGAGCTTTTCCATCATTCTCCCGGCAATCGATATTAGATCACGAAGCTTTCCGTGAGGCTATTTCTACCAAGAATGAGTTGCAGATCGAAACTTTCTCCGGGTGTACCTTGAAACCGACTGAGTTGGATATAGTTGTCGTACTCGCGCGATCGCACAGTTTGCAGCCTTTCACCAGTTTCAGATAAGAGATGTAACTGAAGATTTGAGGGCAAATAAGGTTCTTCTGGCACAGGATGCACCTGCACAAGAATCTCCGCTTCTGGTTCTGGACCACGCTCTTGGGTATCTAGTTCTTCGGAGTTGGATGCTGCGCTAATCGCAACTAACAAGATCATCGGTTGATGACCGAGTTGTAGCCCCAAATCAATTAACTTGGCTCGTTGTACGGTTGTTTCTGTGGGTTGTAGACGGTTCCTAAGACTAAATGCTGCTTGGCGATTGCTGCCTAACAAAGCTTCTAGTGATTGCCAACCAACCTCAAATATATTTTGTAGCCATTGAGTTAAATTGACCTGCGTTTTATCAGGATTGACGACAGGCTGAACCGTGACTTCAGGAAGACAATCTAAGAGGGTATCGATCGATTGGAATTGAGCGATCGCGATCGATTCAGCACTGTCAGGAACATCAATAGCCCTGATAAATCCCAGCAGTCTTGCTTCATTCAAATGCTCGCCGAATTCTACCGCAACATAACCGAATCGGTCTTGTGTTGCCTCTAAGGGCAGAGCAACAGTTGTTTCACCCGCTAAAATAGGACGGCACTCTAACCGACCAAGGTTCGGTAGAAGCAAATCAGCAACGTCGAACAAGGCACGCTTAGCAGACTGCCAGCTATCGGCTTGAGTCAGGTCTGTATCAATTTGCATCCATTTCAAATATTCGTGAACCGCATAAACGGCGAGAGTATTCAAATAAGTTCTTTTTCCTTTCTGCGGCGTGCTTTGTTCAGCGGCAAACTGCCTGGCTTGAGAATGGGCTGTCTCACCCAGTGGAATCGTTGTGTACATTGCTTCAATGCTATTCATGGCTGCTCCTGAGACTGATATCCAAGATTAATGGCGATTTCTTGCAAGAGGGGAAGCCCTTTCTGTTTCCAGTGAGAAACGAGCGTTTGATAATTAATCCCACACTCACGGGCAATGTCAGTTAGCCTATCTGGCGGGTCTTTAAAGATAAAGAGCAATCGCTGAGCGAGCGATTGGCAATTGCACTCAGGATGTTTACGCGGATAACAACCCCGCAGTTTCCCCTCCGGATCGCGTTCAATGTACTCTGCTAAATTTGCAGCGATTTGTTGCTCTGACTGCGCTTGCAGTTGCTCAATATAGGCTTCCAGTCCACTGACAATGGTGGGGTTAGACGGAGTTCCGAGCACTTGCCCTTGTTCCGCAACCCGTTCGACCCAGGTTGACACATCTCCATCCTCTAAACCTGAGATCGTTTCATCTAGAGAGAATTGCACTCCCTTTTCTGAGGACGATCCCTGTAAAGTGCGATCACGAATACGCCAATAAAGATAACCATTGATCCACTTCACCAGATCAGTTTGAAGTGAAGCAGTGCGTGGCTCAAAGTGTCTAATATTTCGGCTGAACCATTCCCAAGTTTGATTCAAAGCATCCAAGAAATAATCTGGACTATTTGGATGAGCGTATTTTCTAAATTCTGGCAAGGCTTGAACAACCATCAATAATCGATTCATTGCTTTGCGCCATTCGCGGGTGCCATCTGGGTGCTGACAGACTTCGGTAATCAGTTGTCGTAAGCGATCGTCTTGATCCATTTGCTTTAACCGATAAAAGATTTTAGACAGACTTTAATCACAAATTTGTAACCGTTGAATCGGGCTTACTCATGTATCAGTGCTTTCCATGCAAATTATGAAACTACCGAAGATTTCTTGCAAGCCGATACTCTCTGATCCATTCAGAACCCTCTGCGTATCCACAACGGTAGTAGTAAAAGATGCTCAATAACCAATGTTGAGCTAAAGGTAAATCAGTATGTAATCCGCTTCGCCAACCGAGACTATAGAGCCTGTAACCAAAATGTCCAATTCGTTCATCAATCGAGTAATAACGCATCTGATATCTCCATTACTAGCGATCACCAATTAATTCAAGTGAATTGCAGTCATTCATTTTACGTAGCAATACTTTGGACAGAATTAAGCTGCGATAGATTCACAGTCTTCAATGCTGCTGAACTAGGCAGTTGGATGGAACAGGCTAAACAGTAGAATGGTGAGAACAGTCAGAGTCATGATCAAGTAAGTACGATCGCCCTGCTTTGCAAAAGCAACCGCGCAAAAAGCAACTCGCAAGCAACCGCGCAAAAAGCAACTCGCATCATCGGGGTTGCAATCAGCATCAATAATCCGAATTGGATCAAGCTACGCTGCTGCATTGCGAGTGCCTCGGTTGTGACACCCGACAAGGTTCGCAAATTAGGCGGTTCACTCCGAAAAATGTGATAGCTTGGCATATCCATGCCGTATTGAATCAGATAGAACCCGCCGCCGATCGACACCACGATCGCAGCTAAAAATACACCTATCCTGAGCAACTCACTGATAGTTTTCTCAACCTGATGCTCTGTCCAAGTTTGTGTAGGTTTAATCATTTCAAATCCTTCCCGTCACACCGTTGTAAATCATCTGAACTGCTAGCACCACAACAATCCCGCTAAACACTTGTCGCAATGGTCGGGGTCGCGCTTGAGTCAGCACTCGTGCACCGATCAAGGAACCAGACAATACACCAAGCATGACGGGCATCGAGAGACCTGGATCAATGTAGCCACGACTTAAATAAGTTCCCGCCCCAGTTGTGGCGGCCACGCCAATCATGAAATTACTAGTCGGAGACTTTAAAGGGCAACTTCATCACTTGATCCATTGTCAGCACTTTCAGCGCACCTGAACCAATGCCTAACAGACTAGAGACCATGCCCGTGATCGCCATCAACCCAAAGCCAGTCCCCACATTTTGCACATGATACGTCTGCCAATGGCTGATCATTGGCAGACGTATCATCTAAACGAAGCCAAGTCGCGAGTGAATCAGGACGAGCATTGTAACTATCATTCGCGTAAGAACGACTGGATAGGTAAGCCGAGTACAACAAAATAACACCGAAAAACACAGCAATGATCGAGGTCGATAGTCTAGCTGCCAAAGCTACACCTCCCATCGCACCCAGCGTCGTCGCCACCTCTAAGAGAATACCAACACGAGTATTCGTGAAGCCTTCTTTGACATAAGCCGCCGCACCGGATGAAGTCGCGATCACAGAGACGAGAGAAGCTCCGATCGCATAACGAATATCCACTTGGAACAGCAGAGTCAGCACGGGAACGAGAAGAGTGCCGCCACCGAGTCCGGTTAATGCGCCAAGAGAACCTGCGAGTAGCGACACCATTCCAACGAGTAGGGTAAATTCCAGAATATTCACGTCGTCAAGCTCCTGGCTTACTGAAGTACTGGGAAACAAACTTTTGCGGTGCTAAGATGTCTCCCTTAATTTGCTTCACGAACCTCCTTCAGATTCGATTTTGTGCTTTCCACCGACGCATTAACTCTTCTGATGCCTCAAAGTGCATCGAATCCTCTCTTGCTCTTGAATATCCAGCCCCCCAGTAAAAGCCCTCACGATGAAAATAGGGATACAATTCATTGAGACCGACTTGAGTTTTACCGTCGCCTCGCTCATCAAGTTCGCGGTTAATCTTGATATCGATCGCAGTTCCCCAAGAGTGGTTTGAGAAATTCGATCCACCCCGAACTTTGCGAACACAAAGCATTCCTGCGGTTCCGATCTGCTTATAAAGGTCTGGCTTATCTTGTTTGACTTGTGCAAAAATTCGATCGAGAGCTTCGATCGCAGGCTTCAGTCCCGTTACTTTCAACGGTCCCACATCTTTTGTGACGATTAGCCGCTTGACTTGAGGATTGGTAAGGTCAGAACAATTCTCAGTCAATCTACCTGGTCTACCCAGTAATCTAATCATCAATTCAGCATCGGGCGAGGTTAAATTCTGGTTGATGCTGCCACGTGCAGGTGTAGGAATGGATCGGGTGTAATCGATAGCATGGGCTTGCTTAACTGCTATACCCGGTAGCACTAGAAGAGACAGGGTGCCAAAAATGGCGGAAATGATGCGATTGGATTTCATAGAACTAAACTCCTTTGAAAACGCTTGATTCTTAAAGCGGTAATAACACAAACAATGAATCAATCGAGCGATCGCACTTTTTTGTGGGCGCGATCGCTCTGCTTAGAGAGAGTGCCTTTTATCTAACAACCTCCCACTTGGTAGATGACCGATCAGCGGATCGGTAGGTTGTGGGCATTCGAGTTCGTTGTCCCCGCGACGTACACCCAGAATTTGTGCGGCTTTTTGAAGCTGCTGGCGTTAAGAGTGGCGGAGCCGGGCTGACGGCAACCTCCAGACGACACGTTAGGACCCCGACCGTCTACCGTGTACAGGGTAAGTCCTGTGCGGTCGCACTTGAGGTCTTTAGCCTCGATGGTGACTTGACGGCTGCGATGGTTGTACGAGGCGGAGCCCTCCATAATCGGCGATCCACTGCAACTGCCGCCGCGCCAGACGAAAATGTTGTTGGTGGAGACGTTATCATTTACCAGGGTCTCGTACTGGAAGGAGTAACCATTGCGGCTGTAGCACGGTTCACGAGTAGCCAGAGCACTTTTGGTAGTCACCATGACCGATGAAGCAGTCATAGTCAACAGACTAGCAGCCAAAATCGTGCGTCGGGGTGTTTTCATCATTCTCAATTTGTTGGTCAGGCGTGTTACTAAATTCATGACTTTCTCCTTGTTTTTGGTTGCTAAGCCATTGTTAAAAAGATGTTAACGATGGCAGTTTGAGTATTTCTAGAAGGTTAAGAATGGCTTAGATGCCTTGTTAACTCTTCACGATTAGCTTTGCGTTCTTATGCACCTAGAAAATTCGAGGTTTTCTTCTGCTTGCGGGCAATTTCTATGCCTCTATTGATGAATCAGACCTAAGCTCAAAAACTATGAAAAATAGAGGTAGGTCATTGAGGTAAAGCTGGCAAAACAAGGATTATCTAAGGTGCTGAAAGGTTGAACTCAACCCTACCTTTCGTTGATGGAGAAGTTGATTTCTGCAAAGAATAAAACTTGGGGCATCCGAGTAATTGCGATCGAGCCAATTTCATTAGACTTCTTGCGTGAATCATGAAACCCTTGCAATCTCGATATTGACGGTGCCTTCGGCTCTCGCGAGGCGAGTCTGCGGCAATCAAGTTAAAACGGAGTCCAAATCGTCGTCTGCGGTTGCGATATCGCTCTGCCAAGATTCGCCAGACCTTTAATCGACGATTCGTATGCTCTGCAACAATCCGCAGACTTGCCAGCATTTGATTGTACTGCCGCTCTTCGGTATCAAGCTTGGCTTTTTTCGGTTTCTTCACGGGCGTACAACTGTGAGTATGTAGCTTTGCAAGACCTTGATAGCCTTTGTCAGCTAAGCACAACTGCTGAGGGTATTGTCAACTTAACGCGGCTGTAGAATAATCGTACTGGTTCAACTCTGATCTTACCCGCTTGCTCATGTACTCCCATCATCGATTCCCCCGCGAAATTATGAGCCACTGCGTTTGGCTGTACTACACCTTTCCCTTGAGCTACCGGCATATCGAGAAAATGATGCTGGTCGCTTTCAGCGTGGCGAAGCCAACGGGGGATCGAAGTCACGTATGAAACGATTCGAGAGTGGTGCCAGAAGTTCGGGCAGCAGTACGCGAATCAACTGCGTCGTAAACGTCCCTACATCACAGATAAATGGCATCTCGACGAAATGGTGGTGACGATTAAAAAGCAGCAATATTACTTGTGGCGGGCAGTGGATTCAGAGGGGAACGTATTAGAAGTCCTGCTGCAACGCCATCGGGATACGAAGGTAGCCAAACGATTCTTTCGCAAACTTCTCAAAAAACAAGTGTACAGTGACTTTTTATTTGGGCTCTTTCCTGATTTTGGTGATTGAGGTCTACCGATCGTTATGGACCTGCCCGAAACTCAATCAACTCGTTGAGGAGATCGACGATTTCCTTAGCGTTTAGTGTTGAGTCCACTTCAGATCACCAAAACTAGGAAAGAGCCCTGGCGAGTTTGCTCCAACAACACATCAATTTATTTGCTAACAGTATTGTTTGAAACCCCTAGAAAACAGGAGTTTAAGAAAAGATACTTAACAGTTTTCTGAGTTTGAACTGCTTGCAGACGAACTATCTGCTTGAGGTTCTACGATGATCGGCTTTCTCACCGTTTCTGCTTCCGTAGGTGCGATCGTTGATACCACCAAATCTCCGCGATCCTGTGTCGTTGGATCTCTCGGACCATCCGACTGATCTAGTTCATCAGGAGCTTGCGGCTGAACTAAGTCCCGGATGACTTCATCGGGTTCGGTTTTCGACGATTTCGGTGTTGAAGTTTCTTCCGGCATGATGAGTCTTCATATTCAACAGATCTATTCTGATCGGGATTGTCTTGCTTGCCTAGTACCCGCTGGGGTGAGTTGCTTAACAATCCACTTCTACCGCTCCCAAAGCGTGCAATGTCGCTTTCTGCGCTACTGTTAATCCTCTAGCATCTTTGATATTCATGCCTTCGTATGGTTTTTCAATCCGTAATGTTTTCAAACATTGCCCGGTCTTCACATCCCAGAGTCGAATCGTTTCATCCTTGCCCCCACTTGCAAGTCGTTGACCATCCGGATGAAACACGACTGACCACACGGTGCCCTGATGCCCTTCTAAAATGTTCAATAGCCTGCCAGTTTCACTGTCCCAGAGCCGCACCGTTTGATCATCGCTGCTACTCACAAGCAAAGAGTTCACCGGATTGAAAGCAATTGATCGCACGCGATGCGTATGACCTTGTAAAGTCTGAACGCACTCCCCAGAGTCTACCCGCCAAATTCTAATCGTGTGATCGCCACTGCCACTCGCGACCCATCTGCCGCAAGCACTGAAAGCCACTGCAACCACCCAATCGCAATGTCCCTGTAACGTTCGCAAACACGCTCCCGTCGTAATGTTCCATAACTTCACTGTTTGATCGTCACTGGCACTGGCAATGATCGTACCTTGAGGGTTGAGCGCGATCGCTTTCACGCGATGAGTATGCCCCACTAAGGTGCGTAAACATTCTCCTGTTCGATAGTCCCACACCTTCAACGTTTGATCCCGACTGCCACTGATCAATAGTTGTCGATCCGGGCTGAAACTCACGCTTGTCACCCAACTCTGGTGTCCCCGAATCGTGTGTACACACTCCCCGGTCCGGTAATTCCATAGTTTTAACGTCTGATCATCACTAGCACTTACCAGCAGGGGCCCTGTCAGATCCATGGCAGGTGCTGCTGCATCAGTGCCGGGTGCACCCTGATTCCACACTGTCTTGCTTCCATCAATATTTGTTCTGATCGGCGCAAAGGCGACTGAAGCAACCAAGTTCGTATGCCCCTCTAGGGTTTGACAGCAAGCGCCAGTAGAAACCTCCCACAGCCGTACCCGCTGGTCATAACTGCCACTCGCTAACCATTGCCCATCGGGGCTAAACGTGATCGAGGCAATCCAATTATTGTGCGTGGTCAAGGCACTTAAACAATGCCCTGTCGCCACTTCCCAGAGCCGAATGGTTTGATCCTCACTAGCGCTGACTAAGGTTTGACCATCCGGGCTAAACAACACTAACCAAACTCGATGTCGATGATCGGGCAAACTCTTCAAGCAGGTTCCTGTGGCGACATCCCAAAGCTTGACGCTTTGATCTTCACTCGCTGTGGCGAGCGTTCGACCGTCAGGACTAAAGCTAACGGACCAAACTTGGCTGTTATAGTTGAGGAGCGTGTGGAGGCGCTCTCCAGTCTGCACATTCCAAAAGGTGACTGCACTGCCATCGTTTCCCGTGGCGAAGGTTTGTCCATCTGGGCTGACTGCCAGCGCTAAGCTCCAATTGACCTGAATATTGAGGCTGTGCAAACACTGCCCCGTCTGAACGTTCCACAGTCTCACCGTGCCATCTTCGCTACTGCTAATTAACATCGATTGATCAAGACAAAACACCACCGACAGTAAGCGCCCTTGATGTCCTTGTAAAACCTGGCAGCATTGTCCCGTCTGAACATTCCAGAGGCGAATGGTTTGATCATTACTGCCACTCGCCAGCAGTTGACCATTCGGGCTAAATGCAATCGATTGCACCCAACTGCTATGCCCGCTCAAGGTTTTCAGGCACTGTCCCGTCTGAACATTCCAGAGGCGAATGGTTTGGTCATTACTGCCACTTGCCAGCAGTTGACCATCTGGGCTAAATGCAATCGATTGCACCCAACTGCTATGCCCGCTCAAGCGCATCAGTTGTCGAGCATCCCCAATCTGCCAAAGGTTAATGTCGCTATCTACTCCCGTGGCTAACAGCGTGTTATCTGGGCTGAACGCAGCGGAAAAAAGGGTTCCCACCATTTGAGTCAATGCAGACTTTTCCAGGTCAGTGCCAGCGAAATTCGTGTGGCGCAGCGTCATCTTCTGTAGATCTGCCTGCCAGAGGGTAAGGTTTGAAAAATCATAGCCACTCAAATCAAGCCCTAACTGCCAAGCGAGATTGATCAAATTCCCGCCTGCATAGCCCGGTTTGCGACTCCCGTTTGATCTCAAGATGGAGAGAATTTGATTGAAGCAGTGTGCAATTCTGGTTTTGTCTCCGATCGTAGCGAGTAGTGTTGCGGCGATCGGTTGCAAAATGAGGCAGATTTGAGCCGTTTTGATATAGTCTTTTGCCTCAGCTTTGATCAAGGCGTAGCGATCGAATTGGTCAATTTCCTCCGCTATCAGTTCCTCACTGATTCGTTCAATTAAGCGCTGGGTGACATATTCCATCACAACGGGTTGCTGCGTGAAATGGGAAGCATGCTTCTCGATGAGAGACCGCGATTGCAATGATTCGAGAGCTTCTAAGAGCGATCGTTTAGAGGTCGGTGGCAGCAGATCGGCTTCGAGGATGGCAAGGGAGACCCAATCTCGGTTAATCGCTAACCAATGCATGACCGTTTGTTCGGTTTGAGAAAGGCGATGGAATTGCTGGTCGAGCAAATCGGAAATATCGCCAAAGACGCTAGACCCTTGAGCAAGGAATTCGGCTATATTTCCGTCAAACAGGTCTTGAATCGTAGTGGCAACCATCTTTAGTGCCAGCGGATTGCCAGAATAGCGATTGACCAGCACTGCGGTTTCAGCCTCAGAAACAGAAAAGCCCTTTTCCAGCAAAATTTCTCGCCCTTCAGTTTGACTTAAGCCAATGAGTTTTAGCGAGCGAATTGGCAGATGCTTTCCTTCTTTCAGGCTGACAGCTCTCGGTTTTTCCCGACTAGTCAATAACAGGCAGCTTTGATGAACGGTGTCTGCGATTGCGCACAGCAATTGCTCATACCCTTCATAGCCTTCTCGATAGGCTCCCGCTCGCTGATCAGAGCATAGAACTGACTCCATATTGTCCAGAATCAGTAAACATCGAGTAGACCGCAAAATTTCTAGTAAGCGAGAAATGGTTTGGTCAAGACTGTCTGACCGCTCGATCGCTTGCGGAGTAGATAGACAATTCAGCACATCGATGAGCAAGCCTTCAATCGGTGGAGCATTACGGAGCGATCGCCAAACGATACATTGAAACTGATCTTGTACTTGTTCTGCCAGTTTGACGGACAGTGCGGTTTTGCCGATTCCGCCCATACCCACGAGCGCAACTAACCGACAGCGATCGTGGATCATCCAGTGTCTGAGCGTGGTGAGTTCTTCTGTACGTCCATGAAAGTTAGAAACATCAGGAGCATTGCTATATGCAGGGGTAACCACCTCTTGCGGATGCTGAGCGACCGATGTCATACGAGGACTAACACTTTGAGAATCGGGACTAGCTGAATCGATGGCTCGACCGGCTCTTTGCGATCGTCGTCGCTCCCACTCAGCCTCGAAGCGTTGCAAATTCGCCGCTGTTGCCCATCGGTTGTGCCAGAGCTTGAGGGTGAAGCGCCACTCCTCTGCACCTTGCGTCTTCGTGCGATGGTCTTGCAAAATCCCCAAAAGATCTTCGTAGCGCTTGAGCGCCTCCTTAATTTGCTCGGTTGTGAGTTTACGATCGCTGAAAACTCTAGCAATTAATACCGCTAAGCCCCTAATTGTAGTCTTAACTACAAGTTGAGTCTCTGTCTGCCAGTTGCACTCAATTTTGAGGTCACCACAATGCTCCAGATCATCGTTCGCATACATCAACAGCGCTTCTAATAGTTTAGCCGCTTGCTCTTTAGC
Organism: Cyanobacteria bacterium FACHB-63; assembly: GCA_014695255.1. Lineage (GTDB taxonomy): Bacteria > Cyanobacteriota > Cyanobacteriia > Leptolyngbyales > Leptolyngbyaceae > Leptolyngbya. Next base: position 12,161 of record JACJNX010000121.1, on the reverse strand, counting down.
GTGAGGACCGTAGCTTGGTCTTGCCATCGCTGCCACCCTAATATTTCAAAGAAGTTCGGGGAATCCCCGAAGTTGGGCAACCTTTCTTGACTCTTTAACCTTCATTTTAAGGGGATTTTAGCCCCTAGAACATACTTGTGCTTCGGGGAATTTCCCCTAAATATATTGGTCTCAAGTCATTAGAAGCAACCATTCGTATTGAGAATCAAATTCTAATTTGCCGTTAATGACTCAGTACAGGATCACGATGAATCCTAGACTGCATCCATTGAACTTTGCTTATGCCAACTTTAGGAGATTTCCATGGCTATTTCATCTCATGTCCGAAAAACAATCTTACCTATGATTTCTCGAAGTCTTTTGTTGGGTGGTCTTTTGTCTTTTATTCAGGGTAACGCCGCCTTTGCACTTGCTCAAGCTGAAACTACATTTTCGCTCGCAAATCGTTTAGGGGTTAGCTTGTTTCAAGCTTCGCTCGTTCCTCCGCCCGGTGGATATTTGAACGGAGAAGTTATTAAGTACGCTCGCGAGGGGCTTGTGGAAGCAAAATCACACAGCCAACGGCTTTCCGGTTTGGGTCTACCTGTCGGTCCTGATTTTCGCCTTGATGCTCTGATTTCAGAAACGACCCCTACTTATGGCGGCGCATACAATTCAAATTTTGGTGGTTTTTATTCTCGTGTGAACTCAGTCACTCAAGACTATCGTTCTCGGGTTTATCGCTATCCCCGTTATGGAGCAGTGTTTGACTTTTCTTTGAATCTTGCGATCGCTGAAGGACAATCTTCGACTTCTAACCCCAACTCCCGTGAGTATGCCCGTCAAGCCCTGCTCAATGCCGCAGCTTGGGCAAGACATAAAGACATTAGCGCCATTATCGATCCATCTCCCCTGCTAGGTATTGCTCAAAACATCTCTTCAGGGGCGAACCATAGGGATGTTTACAACCAGATTGTGCGTTGGCGCGAAACTTACAAAGCACAGCTTCGCGATACGCCACAACTATAAGCGCTAAGACACCGCAGTAATACTCGGCAAGACAAGTAGTCAAAGCTTTGAAAGGGACACCAAAATGGTTATATCCACAGTTACGCGCAATACATCCTCAACTGGATTGAGAGAAGCCTGGAAAAGAAGATACAAGGATTTAAGCCTAAGTAATGGCATCCGTGCTTACTACTCTTTTCAAATTCCTGGGCTGTCTGAAGCAGTGATGCTTAGGGAAGCTACATTTCCCTATAATCGGAGCCTGAAAGCTTTAATTCAAAGCTTGGATTGGTCGAGAGGCTTCGTTCCAACAGCAAACCATGATTATCCAAAAGACAAATCCCCTGGATGGACAGATAAGTTGCAGGGTGTGACTCACGATCTCGACCATTGGTACTTCGCGCAACAAGACAGGCTGCGTAAAGTTCATGTGACCCATGACTTAAATCAGGCGATTAACGGCTGGGTGGGCATTCCCCTTGAAGGCTATAACCACTTTGGCGACATCGATTTCTACGAAGGACTGATCTATGCTCCTTTAGAAGGTCATCATGAAAACTTTCAACTGCCAGCAGTCGTTGCCATTTTTGACCAAAATCTTCAGTGCAAAGGAGCAGCACGATTAACCGCACAGGGAGCAAGTGGTCCATGGTGTGCAGTTAATCCTTTGAATGGTTTACTTTACAGCTCGGTCTTCAACGACGCACCTGATCGGATACGTCTTCAAGTCTATCAACGGAGTTTCGATCCTAGATTTGAACTCAAATATGTTGGAACAATGGATCTGTTTGATGAGGTAGGTCAGCCGTTAATTCTGGGCGGTCTGCAAGGTGCTGCTTTTTCAAAGCAAGGACATTTTTATCTGGTTGTGGATACAGTGCCGACGAGCGCAGATGATCCGACCCATCGTGGCATCATGGGGTTTGACATGATTACCGGACGGCGCATCGTTCATATTCCAGTTGACTATCGACCTTGGAAGCACTTTCCAGTAGGAGGATGGGTCAAAATACAGGAATTGGAAGGAATCACGATTTGGGAAGATGTAGGTGCAGCAGGTGGGCCAGGAATCACCGGGCAACTACATCTCATCATGCTCGATAAAGACTGGGAGAGCGATGACGACCTCTACTTTAAGCATTATAAGGTTGCTGATTCCGGCGATCTGACAAAGGTGTAAAGCAACCCTATACGCTTTGCATTCATGAGTTCTAAAAAGTTACAAGCTCTCAGTTGTTCAGTCACGTTTGCACTAATCGAACACTCATTACACCTTCAAGAGGAGAAGTCAGATGATAGGCGACATTAAACTCGATTCAAACAATGTGGTCATCGAAGGAGACCGTATGGATGTCATGGCAGCCGATATCCAGCTTGACTGTGCTGGACGACGCAAGACATCGCGTGGGATGCGCCGTGCCCTGGTTCACGGTTTCAATGACGAACTATTAGTTAACTTCAATGGAGACTATCCAGGTGGTGTCACAGTTGCAAGCAACTTACGGGTTAACGGCAAACTCTCAATCGGTTCGGAGGGCGGAGGGACCAGTGCTTTAACAGTAAGCGATTTGGAAGTTAGGGTTAGCCAAATTAGAGGTCACACAGAAGGACCCTTTGGGAAGGTTCCAATCATTGAGGTAAGGACAGTTACTTTTCAAGAAGTTTTCGATGAGGTACAGGCCCTCAAGGCTAAAGTCGTGGAGTTGGAGGCAAAACTTAAACCATCTTGAGAACGCCTAGAGGGTGTTATGCACTTTGAAATCGAAGTTCAACAAACTGTTTGACCATCAACATCACAAAGGCAATCAGATGAAAGCCTGCTAATGTTTCAGCTAAACGCTCGTAATCTCGCACCAAGCGACGGAACCTGGACATCCAGCCAAAACTGCGTTCCACTATCCACCGACGAGGAAGCAAGACGAAGCCCTTCTTGGCTTCGGGCAGTTTGACAACTTCTAATCGAATTCCATGAGCTTCAGCGTCCTGTGCCGCTTGTTCTCCAGTGTAGGCTTGGTCTACAAACGCGACTTCGACCGTCTCGCCTGTGACTTGTTGAACTTGCTCGACCAAGACTTCAACTTGGTGACGGTCTTGCTCGTTTGCAGGCGTAACGTGCAGCGCTAATAGTTGCCCCAAGGTGTCCACGGCGATGTCTACCTTGCTGCCCTTCTTGCGTTTTCCGCCGTCGTAGCCTGCTCGATATCCGCTCTCGACCGTGGACTGCAAGGTGCGACTATCTAGAATCACTGCACTCGGTTGCTCATTCCGCCCCGATAGCAGCCGCAACAATTCGCGCAGGTCATGCACCATTGCTTCAAACACGCCTGCTTTCATCCAGCGCATTGTCTGTTGATACACGGTGTACCAGGGTGGCAGGTCGTGCGGCATCAGTCGCCATGCTCCTCCGCTTCTTGCGATGTATCTCGTGCCCTTGAACACTTCACGTAAGCTGTATTCGCGTTGCGGCGCATCTTCGGTCATTAAGGTTAGATAGGGCGCGACAAATGCCCATTCTTCATCACTCACATCACTCGGATAAGGCTTTCTACTCATCCTCCCAGTCTAACAAATGTGCATAACACCCTCTAGCCTATTAGAGATCACGACAGCATCTACCGAAGTAGGATTGTGTTGCAGAAAGAGTACGATCGCAGTTGCGGGTTGGATTGTCGCTGATTCACTCCTAATCTCCACTTCTGCGATTGCAGCGATTGCAGCCTTAACCATGGCATTGTGCTATTCAATGAGCTTTCGGCTGATTCACAACTCCTTGCAGTTGTTGATGCTGACCATTAACCTACTGGACCCTTGCAGAAGTAAAGTACCCGTTTGGGCACTGCTGTTTTCTTCTGAAATAGAAGCAAATTTAGATAACAGCTTTGAATTCTACTATACACAAGGCAAGTTTCGATTAATGTCAGTTCGATGAGTTCTTTCGCTTCGATTTGAGCCGCTTCGCCCCCTAAATCCTCCATGCGGGGGGACTTAGAAAACAGTAATTCCCCAGATTTAAGGAGTTTCCTACCCTTCAAAGTCTCCCACGAGTGGGGGATTTAGGGAGCTACCTGCAAATCGAAACGCAGCCAAGAACTTGTGTCGAACTCACGTTGGATTAATTCAATTAGCTAATTTGCTGAAGATTACGATCAATGGAGCCTTTTATGAACTATCTCCTTTACTACAACACCAATACCGGGACAGGTGCGATCGGCAGAATTGATGAGGTGGGCAATCACATTACCCTTAAAAGCTATCCTGGGGCATCTTTCTTAACGAGTTGGACGCATATTGCCACAACAGAGAATCATTTCCTTTACTACAACGCAAATACAGGAGCAGGTGCTATTGGGCAAATTGATACACTGGGCAACCTTAGTACCCTCAAAAGCTATCCTGAGGGGTCTTTCTCAACGGGTTGGACGCATATTACTGCAACTAGCGAACACTTCCTGACCTACAACATCAACACCGGAGCAGGTGGAACGGGCAGGATTGATGAATCAGGCAATTTCATCACGCTTAAAAGCTATCCTGCGGGATCTTTCTCAACATGGACGCATATTGCCACAACAAAGAATCATTTCCTTTACTACAACACAAACACAGGGATAGGCGCTGTTGGGCAAATTGATGTTTTAGGCAATCTCATCACACTTAAAAGCTATCCTGAGAGGTCTTTCTCAACGGGGTGGACGCATATTACTGCAACTAGCGAACACTTCCTGACCTACAACATCAACACCGGAGCAGGTGGAACGGGCAGAATTGATGAATCAGGCAATTTTATCACACTCAAGGGCTATCCTGAGGCATCTTTCTCAACGGGTTGGACGCATATTACTGCAACTAGCGAACACTTCCTAACCTACAACATCAACACCGGTGCAAGTGCTATTAGTCAAATTAATGCAGACGGCGATTTCATTACGCTCAAGAGCTATCCTGACGGGGCATCTTCACGAGGTTGGACACATATCACTGCATCTAAGCCTTTACAAGCTCAAAAGCGCATGAGCGTGGCTTTTCGTCCAGCAGTTCTTGACCTTCAAGCCGTTGCGCCTGAAACTGTAAAAACTACCTCGGTAATTGCGATCGCTCCATCCGCTGCAAAGGTCACGGTCACTATTTTGGATGACCCTACGCATTTTCGAATTACTGCCGTTGAGAGCTATGATATCGTGCGTCGTAGACTGACACCGGAGGAACTTCAAGATCTTCCACGCGATATGCGTGAGCGAGCGAGAAAAGTCCTAGTTGAAGATTTGGTACCGATCAACTCATCAGATGGTGTGGTGCCTCTAGCGGTTGAGGCAGGGCAAAAAGTCATCATTACAGTGGAATATGCAGCGAAAAATCTCACCGCCCAAGATGAATATTCCGCCAGACTTCTGATCACCACAGATACATGGAAACCTGTTGCGATACCCATTACCATGCTGGTGGCTCACGTTGAGACCACTCTGCCTACTGCGCAGATTACGCTTTTGCAGGGAGATAGCCCTGTGCCAGTCCCATTTACTGTGCAATCAGTCAGCGGTCCAGACACCACGGTGCTGTACACGATAATGGATGACCCACACTGGCGCATGCAACCAGTCAGCGTATTCGTCCCTAGAGGGCAAACTGTTCAGGGGACCTTTATGCTTCAAGCAACGTGGAAAGCACCTCAAGGAACCTGGAAACCAGATATTGTACAACTCGCCTTTAATGGTAAGAAGATGCGCTGGCTCCCAATCACGTTGACAATTCTTCCTGGGCGTGCTTCGGTAGCGGTTGAGCAGCCACATCTGGTCGTGAAGCAAGGCGACACGGTAGAGTGTCTACTCCAGGTAATATTGGGTGGTGAAGCAACAGATGTAACCTTGACACCGGATGGGGTCTTACCTCGCGGCATCTTCGCTGTCACGAGAACGGTGCGCGCGTCTGGCGGCAGAACGAGCCAACCGGTCAAATTTGTCTTCCAAACTGATGGGAACGCAGAACTAGGCGTGAATATGCCCATCAAGCTTAACTGGTCGGCGTATGGAGGAGAGCGTGCTGGTTCTGTTGATGTGCAATTGACTGTTTTGCCAGGGCTAGGGCGACCAACGCGACGCTTTGAACCCTCCAAGCATGCTTTTCGCTTTGGTAACAGATGGTCGTTTACTCGACAGGATGGAGAAGCGTTGCGGGCATTGATTGCACGAGAACTCGCTGTAGTTGCCGCGCTCCCACTCCGACGAGTGCGAGGATCTCTAGACGCTATTAATTTGTCCCTCCCCTGGCCACTCCCCGATGTTGGATTGCCTGGTTTCATTATCGAAAGTGTCATCTCTGTCGCATCAGGTCATGTTGTTGGTTGGCTCCACGACTTAGCCATCGGCGCCATTCCGGGCGAAAACTATGGCCGATGTGGCGGAATGGCTTTTGCAGCATACGACTTTTTCTTATTGGGCTGGTCTGTTGATCATTTTGGCGACCAGGTTCCAAATTCTGGAGACTTGCGTGATTACATTTGGCGGCGACTGCTCGACAGTTTGGATCTGAACATCGGCAAATTCCTTGAGTGGATCGTGATTCTGCATGTGCTTCCACGCTTAGACGACATAGCGACGGCTGCCCTGTTAGCCTCAATCGGAAGTGTTTGGGGTCCGATCGGCGCAGCAATTGGAGCGCTCATTGGTTCTCAAATCAACTTTTTCCATTGGGGTGGTGCCAGGGAACTGCGTGACAAGACCAGCCACGAGATGCAGAAGCTAAAAGAGCGGTTGGAACGCGAAGCGGCATGGCCGATCGGATTAATTTATGGCAATTCAGCTAATCCAATCGATCAGCACCAGGTTCTAGCGATCGGCTACCAAGATCATGGCAATGGCACCGCAACCCTTCAAATATGGGACAACAACCATAGGGATAGCAGTGATATACTCACGCTCGATTTTAGAGGAGAAGAGCTAGTGGTTGTTACTGCACCAAGAATTTATGCACCGATCAAAGGCATCTTTTGCGAGGAGTATTCTTCGGTTCGACCACCAGTAAGCCTGAGACATGTGTAGGACGAGTGGAAGCTGAATAGTCAATCGCTTAATGTTTCCCGACCCCGTCTTTTCCGTCAGGGTAGTTTCGCCGCTTTGTTCAAGATTACTGATAGCGATGCTCAGTACATCATGTATATAAGCATGAAGTAGCACGACACGATCTCAGTCTACCCATAAACTCGTGGCGCTGGGATAAACCTCAGAGATCGTTATGAGGCAAGGGTTATCTACGTCCATGAGCGGGAATGCTGTCAAATCTATCTTAAACCTCTAACCTTGAGAAACAAAATGGATGAGCGTACCGCTACGCTGTGCCAGCGTAGTTCAAAGGTTACGCGTAAGGTACGGTCTAACCAATCGTTGGAACAGCGAGCAGAGTCTCCTCGCTTCGTTTCCAATTCTCTCGCCGCTGTTCGACTTGGTCGTTAGCTAGAACTTCTGCTTGTAGGTACAGGGGTTCTAGCGGACACCGAACAGAAAACCAGAAAGAGCGAGATCGTCCTGCTGGAAACACCAATGAATAACTTGATCATGGCATTAGGGGCGAGCAGTTACCGGTCAACTTAGCCGTTAGCTTGGTCTCCTGCACCCACGAGCAGAACTCAAGAGGTTACTCACCTTAGCGCAAAGCATACAGATTGAAAATATCGGAATCCTTGAAACCAGGCTCTTGCTCGACAGTAATTCTGCTCAATCCATGGCTTTGCAATAATCTCATCACCTGAGCAACCCGATCTTCTATGTTGTGAACCTCAACGACAACCTGTTTAATCTTGCTCCAATCCTGCGGCTGTTCATCAAGTGTGCCGCGCTCAATCGCATGATCCAGATCGCCAAGCCCGATAGCTACCCAGTTGAAGCTTAGTTGTTCGCCCTCTCAAGGCTCACTCCGCCTTTTTGGAATTCATGCAACAAAGTCCCTTAAAGCACTCGATCAAAAACTGATTGAAGCCTACTCCGTGCCTGTCTGTCGGGTCACGCGACACAGGCAGAGAGCCAAAGGTAGAGCCTCTGTTCAATATGTCCGGTATCGAAGAAAGTTTGTACTGCTTGCAACTCAAGGGACTCATGAAGCGTTTGACCGCTTATGCAGTTACGACGTTAGAGAAGCCCCCCTTCACTTTGAAGGCTATTCTATTGGCTTAATTGGAGAACGTGCGTCAGAGTTGCAAGGCGGCAGTGGCGACTTGTAGAGTCCGAAATGCTCTCTCTTGCTCACTGAGATCGCGTAAAGGTAGAAGCCGCACTCAACACCCTTCCCTACTACAACTTCCCTGGTGGCGTTGAACAGAAACTAAAACTTATTAAAAAACTCAACGCCCTAAGACGACCTAGGCGACTTGCTTCCGTACGAGCTCAGCTCCCCATTACTGATGTACGCGGTGATTACATTCGGCGGAGAGTGAGAATACCATAGAATCTATTTTCTATAGAATAGATTCTATGGTATTAAAACAATTAGGCTTAGCTTTATGCTCTTAAAGAAGGACGCCATGTTACAGCCCCGTTGTGCCCCCCCGAAAAATGTGCAGAAATCGCAGCGTAATGCAATCGGCTTAGTGCTATTTCCCGTGCAGAACTTGAGCTAAAACCGTTAACAACGCCTGCACGGTATAGGGCTTGGGCAAAAAGCTTTGGACTTTAATTTCTGGGGCTTCTACACTCTGACGATGGGATGCGAGTCCACTGGTGGCAATTATTCGGACTTCAGGATTGAGTTTCTTTAAAGTGCGGATTGTAGTGAGTCCATTCATATTGGGCATCATCATGTCTATTAACACGAGCGCAATTTCATCTCTATGTGTGGCGTAAAGCGCGATCGCTTCGATGCCATCGTTCGCGGTCAGCGTTTTGTAATTGTGGTCTTCTAGTGCATTTTTCGTCGATTGTTGAACGAGTGCTTCATCATCCACCACTAAGATTAGCTCTCCCTGCCCCAGGCGTAATTCTAGTTCCTTTGTGGATTGGATACTGAGTTCCGTTGAGGCAGGTACATAAACCTTAAACACCGTGCCTTTCCTGACTTCACTGTAAACACTCACCCAACCCCCATGATTTTTGACAATGCCAATCACGGTCGATAGTCCCAGTCCTGTGCCTTTTCCAAGTTCTTTCGTCGTGAAGAATGGATCAAAAATACGATCAAGCAAATCGGGGGGGATTCCCGTGCCAGTATCTGAGATTGTAATGACTACGTAAGAACCGATTTGCGCCTCTATGTTCATTTGGGCGTAAGTCGAATCAATCACACAATTTTCAGCCGTGATGTTGAGAGTCCCACCCATCGGCATCGCATCGCGGGCATTGACGCACAGATTCATCAGCACCTGATGGAGTTGGGTTGTGTCCGCAATCACGGTCCACAACTCTCTAGTTGAGACGTTCGATTGAATCTCGATCTCTTTGGGAAACGTTTGTTGTACAACTCGTACCACTTCGAGCAGCAAGTGCCCAATTTGTAGGGGCATTCTCCGTCCTTCTGAACCCCGTCCAAAAGATAAAATCTGTTGAACTAACTCGGCTCCTCGATGGGCGCTATCTTCTAGCATACGAAGCAATTGCTGAGTGCGGGAATCGACATTGGGATACTTTAGGGGAAGCAGTTGTGCGACTGCTAAGATTGGCGTGAAAACGTTGTTTAGATCATGAGCAATGCCACTGGCGAGAGTGCCCACACTTTCGAGCCGCTGAACACGCAGAAACTGGCGTTCGAGTTGCTTTTTCTCGGTGATATCGGTGTCAACGGTCAAGATAGACTTCGGCTGACCTTGTTCGTTGCGAATCAACGTCCATCGATTTTCGACCAGAAGCTTTTTTCCAGCTTTGTTTCTTTTCGGTAGTTCTCCTTGCCATTGCCCATCTCGAATGACCGTTTTCAGGGCAGCCTCAACTTCTGCGATCGCATCAGGACAAATCAATTCAGTGTCTTTCTTACCGAGCGCTTCTGCTGATGTCCAACCATACAATCGCTCGGCTCCCTGGTTCCAGTAGAGAATGCGATTGTCTAAATTCCGCAGTAAAATTGCATCGGTGGCAACGTTTAACAGGGTGGCTTGCTCCCGAATCGTTTCTTCTGAAGCTTTGCGATCTGTGATATCAAATCGAATCGCAAGGTACTGAAACGGCTTGCCTTCAGCATCCAGAAACGGCACAATTGTCGTTGCGACCCAATAGAAACTGCCATCTTTCGCACGGTTCCTAATATCGCCTCGCCAAACTTTCCCGCTAGAAATCGCTGCCCAAAGCTGTTGGAAAAATTCTGGGGAATGATAACCAGAGTTAATAATGCGGTGGGTCTGCCCCCCTAGTTCTGCTCTGGAATATTGGGAAATCTCGCAGAATTTATCGTTTACCTCTGTAATCACGCCTCGATGATCGGTCACAGCGACGATCGCAGATTGGTCGAGCGCGAATTTCTGAAATTCTAGCGACCGTGCCGTTTCCTCAAAGGTTGGAAAAGTTGCTTTGGATTGCCTCAAGAACGCCTGCTTAATCTGCGCTGGGGTAATCACTCCTAGAACTTGTCCTGATGCCGCTAATATGGGCAGATAATCCACATTTTGTTCTGTCATCCACACGAGAACCTCGGTCGGCGAGCGATCCGGTGAAGCATCGAGCGTGATCACAGGTTGCCCAATGACCTCTACAAGCATGAGGTCCAAGAAATCTAACCGTGAAGCGGCAAGCGTTGCAATCTCTCGTTGGGTCAGCATTCCCAGCAAATGACTGTTTTCCGTTACAAGCAGGTAGGAGGCTGAAGTGTGCTGCAGGAGTGCGATCGCTTCTTTCACCGTACAAGTGGACGCGACCGTGAGCGGTGCCTGATCGAGCAGACCCTCGAGCGTGAGCGGACCGAGGAATAAGGAATTCTGCACCATTCAGTAAAGCTCTCAATCACCTCGTTCGCTCTTCACTATAGAATTTCTTTCATAGAGCGACAACATTACTTGAAGATTGTTGGCGAGCGATACCTTATCACAAACCTCATCACAGATGTCGAGTATCGAATTAAATGGGCTCTTCCCTAATTTTGATACTGGTGGCGAAACATTGCTTAATACTGAAATCCCTCGAAATTTCGTTGTCGATCAATCTCAAACAGTTAAGTTCTGTAATTTAATCAACGCTAGAATTCAGGGTTGCAGAGGTAACGAAAAGTTTCGCCAGCAGAATCAAAATCAGGGAAGAGCCGAAATTTCGGAAAGATAATTTGAGACGCGATCTATCGCTAGATTAAGCTGTACTACTCAACACTAAAACTTAAGCACAGCAATCATTCTAGTCGTTTGAATCGAAAAAATAATTTGAGACGAAAGGAAAAATAATGGTTTTTACGCACTTTAGGTAAAGAGTATTTTCGCTTCCTCTGAAACCCAAGTATTTCGTTCGTTAAATTTACGATCGCATCCCTTTTCACCAAAAGAGCGTAAGAGCCAAAATAATTTGAGACTCGACACATGGGCAAGTGGATGCGAACAAGGTTGAACCAGTACAATTATTCTACATTCCGGTTAAGCTGACAATGCCAACTGGAACATTGTGCTGTCTACTTGTAATAAAATCTCTATCTTGACAAGCAACATAATCGCTTCGCAATCAACTTAACTCAATTCAACTTCGCTTGTTGAGAAAGTGGGTGATTTTCAAAGGCCAAAAGACTTCTTTCTTCGTGACTCCAAGTGCACTCATTCTCAATAATTAGCGCGAAATCTAGTTAGGTTGACAATGCCAATTTCCCTGATTCAGTCTGCCTTCTAGCCTCGCTGTCACCCCTGAAGTTTACAACATTCTCAGAATTGCAAGAACTTGTAGCCGAGATGGGTGCGATCGCTGATTTATCCAACAGAGCCACTGAGTTTCAGTCTGCTTCAAAACCTTGAATCACCAAAATCAGGAAAGAGCTAAAACAGGGAAAGAACCAAACTAATTTGATACTCGACAGCAGTTTTGGCTGGATGTCGCACTTCCGTCGGACACGCTTGGCATGAGCCGAAGGCAATGGCACGAGATTACGAGCGCCTACCAGAAACATTGGCAGGCTTGCACCTGATTGCCTTTGCTGCACTGATGGTCAAACGCTTTGTTGAAATCTGGTTTCAAAGTGCATAACACCCTCTAGTAAGATCTAGATCAGTTTCGCTCCTCTAGCAGCTTTTG
>JACJNX010000120.1 GCA_014695255.1 Cyanobacteria bacterium FACHB-63 | reverse complement strand
AGCAGAACTGCTTGCAGGACTGGGTGAGCGGACAAGACTGCGATGGGACTTTTTCAAGACGGGCTCCTATGAGGTCACGATGCCCAAGCCGCACAAGCAACAAAGGTCTTTCTGCTCCTCATCGACAAATCAATGCAAAGGCACAAAGCCGGTCAAGTTATGGGTCAGATGAGCAGCAGAAAGTCTCTTCTATCCTCGCAGTCAACTTAACCGGACTGTAGAATAATCGTACTGATTCAACGTTGATCGCATCCGCTTGCCCATGTACTCCCGTCATCGATTTCCCGGCGAAATTATTAGTTATTGTGTGTGGCTTTACTACACTTTTCCGCTGAGTTACCGGGATATCGAGAAGATGATGCTGTATCGCGGGATTGAGGTGACCTACGAATCGATTCGGGAATGGTGCCAGAAATTTGGGCAGCAATACGCGAATCAAGTGCGACGCAAGCGTCCCTACATCACGGACAAATGGCATCTCGATGAAATGGTGGTAGACGATTAAGAAGCAACAATATTATCTGTGGCGAGCCGTGGACAGTGAGGAAAACGTGCTGGATGTCTTAGCAACGCCATCGAGACACCAAGGCAGCAAAGCGATTTTTCCGTAAGCTGCTGAAGCAACAGGGCTTTGTGCCAGGGTGATTGTGACCGACAAGCTGAAGAGTTACGAAGCAGCAAAGAAACGAGTGATGCCGAGCGTAGAGCATCGACAGCACAAGGGATTGAACAATCGAGCTGAAAACTCTCACCAACCGACTCGAGTGTGAAAGATGCTGCATAAACTTGAGCGAGACCGACGATTAAGGGAATTACAATGCTTAACTTTAACTACTCCCGGTTAAGTTGATAGTGCCTGCCAATGGCTCAATTATCGCTCAGAGAGCAGAGGATGGTATCAACAGTGCTCCCATAAAGGTTCATCAGCTGCGTTTTACTATTAGAATCTCTAGAGTAATGGCTCAAGGCAATACGATTGAGAGGCATTGCTTGTTCTAAAAATCTTTGCAACATAATCCGCTCTGGAGCGTCCAGTCATGAAAAGGGACTTCACACTGTACGAGCAACGCATTCTAGAATCTTTATCGACGCTAAGCTATCGTACTGGTGATCTCAAAAGTTATCTCAAAGAAATAACGCTCAGTGTCAGTCAGTTATTGCAGATCAATTGGTCAACCGTTACGTTGTGTCAAAACGGATTTGAGCAAGTGTTGGCAAGCAGCCTTGATTTTGAGGGCATGGATCAGCTTTTTTCACTGCATGGGTCTGTCACCAATACGGTGGTTACCACGGGACAAACACTCACCGTTGAAGACGTGCGGCAAAATCCAGAGGCAGGCGAAGTCCCTGGTGGATATTTGTGTTATCTTGGTGTGCCACTGCGAACTGCTCAAGGCGAAACGATCGGAACGATTTGCTCATTTAATCGTCAGCCACAGCAATTTACTGATTCAGACATTCACACCGCAGAACTTTTTGCAGAACGGGCAGCAACCGCGATCGATAATTACCATCTCTATCAACTACAGCTCCAATTTAACGAGCGGCTTGAGGCAGAAGTGGCGCTTCGCACCGCTGAGTTAGAAGCAGCACAAACAAAATTAATGGAGCAGGAACGGTTAGCCGCGATCGGAGAGTTTGCTGCCATGCTTGTTCATGAAATTCGTAATCCCTTAACAACAATAACAATGGGATTGAACTATGCTCAAAAGCAGTTGCAGATCGACCTCGCACAGGAGCGGTTGGCGCTATCAATTAGCGAAGCCAACCGTCTCAATCGCCTGTTGAGTGAACTGCTTACTTATGCGAAACCCCAAGTTGCAAAGCTTGAGGAGTTGGAGCTAAGTACCTGGCTGCAGATTGTATTAATTTCAATAGATGGACTGCCAGAAGCACAGGGGCGGCAAATCAATTTCACTCGCACTTTTGAGCCAATTAAAGTCTTGGGAGACCGCGACAAACTTAAGCAGGTGATGATTAACATTCTTCGCAATGCCTGTGAAGCTAGCCCGCTGGGAGAAGCGGTTGATTGCGAAATTGAAGCTTTAGAATCGACCTTCGTTGGTATTCGAGTTCGGAACCAGGGTGAGGTGATTTTGCCAGATGTGCTGTCAAAACTAGGTCGCCCCTTCTTTTCAACCAAACCGCAAGGAACAGGACTGGGACTGGCGATCGTCAACCAAATTGTGAAGGCTCACGCGGGGCGATTACTGATTCAATCCGACGATTCTGGGACTCGTGTTACCGTTCAATTACCGAGAATTCGCACTTAGCATAGCCTAAAGTCGACGCTGTACCAAAAGCATTCAATCGTATTGCCTTAAGCCATTACTCTAGAGATTTTCGTGATAAACAGCACAGCAACCTGAGAAAACGCTGAGTCTAACGTGAGAACCTTTAACCCATAAATTTAGGAAACTTGCGGGTTAAGTTCAGGCGAGCTTCAGTCTCAAACAGCACACTTCAGTTGTTAGAAGTTCGGTTGGTTGAGCAATTTTCACTGATCGATCGCACAAGTTCAATTTATACTCTGGATGACAACAATCATGAACGGAAGAATTATTAGTTTAATCGCTGGCTTAGCTTTGGTAGGTAGCCTCGCTGCTTGCTCTAGTACTCCGAAAGTAGATAGTCAGCAACCTGCACCTGCTCCGAGTGCTGCTAGTACAATTCAGCCTGGTGCCATGAAACAGCCTGATGCGATGAAGCAAGGTGATGCCATGAAACAGCCTGATGCGATGAAAAAAGATGGTGATGCCATGAAACAACCCGATGCGATGAAAAAAGATGGTGATGCCATGAAAAAAGAAACACCTACACAACCCTAGTTGCACCAAACTTCATCTAAATAATATTCGTTGATCGACTGCCCACAAGTTAAGCCGACTGAGTTGACAATTGTGCAAGTGGTCGATCCATCCTTCATTCTGGGAGAATTTGATGGACAAGGTTTCTCGTCAGCGTCGTCAACTCTTATTTTATCTAGGGCTAGGCGTACTTGGTGCAGGTGCAGCAACTGCTTCTGGTTTGGGCGCTAAGCAGAAGAATCCGACATCAACAATTTTGCCAACTCCTGCTGCGACCAAACCGGAGACTGCTATTCTAGCTGCTACTGGAAAGACTCTACCTGATTTTCAGGGGATTCAGCAGTGGTTAAACTCAAATCCTCTGTTGATCGCAGACCTCAAAGGAAATGTTGTCTTAATCCAGTTTTGGACGTTTGCCTGCATTAATTGTCAGCGCACGCTGCCTTACATTACTCAATGGCACCACCAATATGCAGCACAGGGGTTAAAAGTGATTGGTATTCACACACCAGAATTTGCATTTGAACGCGATCCGAACAACATCAAACGGGCCATTCAGCAGCATCATATTACTTATCCTGTGCCGATCGATAACGATTATAAAACATGGAAGGCTTACAGCAACGAGTATTGGCCTCACCTGTTTTTGGCAGATCGACGTGGGTTAATGCGCTACGACCACATTGGAGAAGGCGCTTACGATACGACTGAGCAAGCTATTCTACAGCTATTGAAAGAAAGCTAACGCTTCGATTCACACTAGCATTCATTCATACTCCTCTTTTGTGATGAATTTATCGACACTTTCTTTTCAAATTTCTATTCTAGCTGGCATTCTAACAGTTTTATCACCTTGTGTATTACCGATTCTACCAGTGTTGGTGGGTCGATCATTACAGTCTCATCGCTATGGTCCGGTAGCCCTCATCGCCGGTTTGGTGAGCAGCTTTGCGGTGGCAGGGAGTTTACTCGGCATCAGTGCAAGCTGGTTCACTGGATTCGCTAATTTTTTACGATATGGCGCGATCGTACTCCTTCTACTTCTCGGCATTCTCACGCTGTTTCCAAACTGGAGCTATCGGCTATTGAGCTACCTGCCGCTTCAGCACTGGGTAAAGGAACGTCACCGAATTGGACTATGGGGAGAGTTTTGGTTAGGAACTCAATTGGGACTGCTGTGGACACCCTGCGCGGGACCTGTTTTAGGAGGAATTTTAGGGCTAGCAGCCGTCCATCACCAAGTCATGAGTGCGTTTAGCTTACTGCTAGCTTATGGTCTTGGGGCGGCGTTACCACTCCTTGCGATCTCGTATGGTGGGCGAAAATTCGGTCAACAATTGCTTGGGTTGCGTCGTCGTGGTGCAACTTTTCAGAAAGTTGGAGGTGCGATCGTGATTATGACAGCACTCTCAATTCTGCTGGGCTGGGATGTCCAAATTCAGCTTTGGCTTGCTCCATTCTTTCCAACGTTTTCGATTTAGAATCAGGAACTCTCATCATGACTTCTGCAATGCCCGTGAAACGTTCAAAATTGCCGCCCATTCCAACGCAAGCACTTCTAGCAAAAATCTTCCACTGGATAAATCTCATTAGTCTGTTTGTGATGCTGTTGAGTGGATTACAGATCTACAACGCGAATCCAGTATTTGGCGGGCGCGAAGGCTGGCACTTTCCCAGCTTTTTAACACTGGGCGGATGGTTAGGAGGCGGGCGCAGTTGGCATTTTGCTGCCATGTGGTTTTATGCGTTAAATCTGTTGTGGTATGGGTTATACGTACTAATCTCACGTCGTTGGCAAAAACGATTTGCGAATGGAAGCGATATTAAGGCACTGCGAGTGAGCCAAAATGCTAAGCGCAAAAATTACGCGCTTCATCGATTTGTTTACACAGCAATTATTCCAATTTTAGTGCTGTCGATCGCATCTGGCTTAGCAATGTACAAACCTGCTCAATTCTATTGGTTATCTAGCTTGTTTTTGAATTGGCAGACGCTTCGCACAATTCATTTCATTGCTGTTCCTACCGTTATCTTATTTACGTTCATTCACTCATTATTGGCATTAAGAGTAGGCAGTATCCGCCTCATAAAATCGATGTTTGTTTAAGGGTGATTTAAGGATGTTTAAGCCAATTTCTCGTCGTCAATGGTTGCAGTGGTCTGGTTTTTCTAGTGCCAGTTTACTGCTTAGTAGTTGTGATTCAAGTTTGGGATCAAGCGAAATTGGAAAAGCCTTTGAGCCACTCAATCAAGCAACGCAAACCTTGTTACTCAGCCAGAAACCTGTGCCTGAATTTCCAGTCAGTGCGATCGAGCCAGACAAACTTCTGAT
This sequence comes from Cyanobacteria bacterium FACHB-63, assembly GCA_014695255.1. Classification (GTDB taxonomy): domain Bacteria; phylum Cyanobacteriota; class Cyanobacteriia; order Leptolyngbyales; family Leptolyngbyaceae; genus Leptolyngbya. The sequence continues at coordinate 30,426 of JACJNX010000120.1, read as the reverse complement.
CAACACATTTGATCAAACGCCGCAGATTGATCCGACACGCTATCGCTTACACATTGAAGGTGAAGTCAATCATCCGATGCAACTCAGTCTGGCGGATCTTCAGGCATTGCCGCTTACATCAATGGTAATTCAGCATGTGTGTGTCGAAGGATGGGCTGCGATCGTGCAGTGGGGCGGCGTTCGACTGCGCGAACTCCTGCGATTAGCCCAACCCAAACCCAGTGCTCGCTATGTTTACTTTAAATCTGCTGATGGCTACTACGAGAGTTGGGATTTAGCCTCTGCAATACACCCGCAGACGCTAATGGCATACCAGAAAAATGGGCAACCTTTATCCGTTGATAATGGTGCGCCTTTGCGTCTAGCTTCCCCGATTAAGCTGGGCTACAAACAAAGTAAATGGGTCACTCAAATCATGCTGACGAATCAGTTGATGCCGACCAAAGGATACTGGGAAGATCAAGGGTACGAGTGGTTTGGAGGATTGTGACTTCACCGTTTCCATCCAAAATCAGCAAGCGATCTTCAGAATTTCAGATTAGTCTGGAATGAGCAGCACATTCTCTACGGGTGAGTTCATGAGTCGGCTGAATAAGAGTTCAAATCCGTGGATTGACAAGAGGCAGGCATTCTTTGATCCTGCTTCGTTGCAGTTCCGATTAATGGCGAGTGTCATGGGGATTTGTGCGATCGCGCTCATGAGCTACAAAGTTTTCAGCCATTGGGCAGTGCAAACGCTATTGATGATGCAACCAGAGCGTCTTACCGCTGCTCAGTTGATTGCAATTGCCGATCACTTAACTGCGATCGGTCTACTTTCAATGAGCACAATGATGATTGCCGTTTTGGGAGTTGTTTGGCGATATCTACAGCCTTTGCGTCGGTTTAGTCAGTGGGTTACAGGCTCAACGACAGGTAATTCCCCCGAGCGATTCAACGCACGTCATGCTCCTAGCGAGATTCGAGCTTTAGCGCATCATTGGAACGAAATATTGACCCAACAGGCAGCAGTCAACCATCAGCAGTATCAATTCATCAACAATGTGGCACACGAGTTGCGATCGCCCCTTAGTTTGGTCCATGGCTATCTGCAACGCACTTCAAAACGTAGTCAAGCCCTGCCCGAAGCCCAGCAGGAACGTTTAGCGATGGCAGCCGCAGAAGCGGAACGGATGACACTCATTTTGCAAGATCTCATTGATTTAGCACGGGCAGAAAGCCTTGACATTTTGGTGTCTCAAGAACTGCTCATTCTCAATGAGTTTGTGCGCGACATCGCCAATATGAGCGAGAAATTTGACCATCGCACGATCGAAACTCAGATCACCCCCTTCCCGGTTCGCGTTCAAACAAATCGGGATTACCTGATGCAAGTGATCGATCATCTAATTCAAAATGCGATTCGCTATTCTGAGCATGACACTCCAATTCTGATTGAACTTAATCAAGTTAGTGATTCGGCAATCATTCAAATTAGAGATCGCGGAGATGGCATTCCGCAATCACAACACGCTCTAGTGTTTCAACCCTTCCACCGCCTTGATCCGTCTCGCACTCGTGCTACTGGAGGCACAGGATTAGGACTGGCGATCGTGAAAACCTTAATCGAAAAAATGGGAGGCACCATTTCTCTTGACTCTAATCCAGGCAAAGGCACCATTTTTACATTGACGCTACCCACGTTAGGATCTTAACCATGAGTGCCCACATTCTCCTAGTCGAAGACGAAGCAAAACTCGCTCGATTCATTGAGCTAGAGTTAGTGAGCGAAGGGTATCAAGTCAGTATCGCACACGATGGCATGGCGGGGTTGACCCTTGCTCGTGAAGCAACACTTGATTTAGCAATTCTCGATTGGATGCTTCCGGGCTTGTCAGGAATCGAACTGTGTCGCCGCTTAAGATCAACGGGGAGCAAAGTGCCCGTGATTTTGTTGACAGCAAGAGATGAGGTAAGCGATCGCGTCACCGGATTAGATGCGGGAGCTGATGACTACGTAGTCAAACCCTTTAGTATTGAGGAATTACTGGCAAGAGTGCGTGCCCATCTGCGGCGTAATCAAGACGGCGATGAGGATGTGTTGCAGTTTGAAGGCTTGACACTGAACCGCAAAACGCGTGAGGTGTATCGTGGCACTCGAGCGATCGAGTTAACCGCCAAAGAATTTGATTTATTAGAGTATCTTTTGAGTCACCCTAGGCAAGTTTTTACGAGAGAGCAAATTCTCGAAAACGTTTGGGGTTACGACTTTGTGGGCGATTCCAATATTATTGAAGTCTATGTTCGCTACTTGCGATTAAAGCTAGAGGAAAATCACGAACCTCGCCTAGTTCATACAGTACGTGGAGTCGGATATACACTACGAGAAGGATGATCTCTTCAGTAGGGGCGCTAAGGGTAAAGTGAGCATTCAAACTCCTTTGAACCTCACCTTGTTCATTTGATTGCCGCGCTTTCATTGAACTACCTCAATTATCCCTCATTTGTCACTTTGGAAGAAGTAAAAGCTGAAAGCATTGCTATACTTGCGTTTTGCTCTTTTATCGTTTTCAAGCCCTCAAAATAGGAAACCCGCGCCATCGCTAGGTTTTAGAGTTCGCTTTAGCGAGAGTGACAAATGAGGGATACTTCCAGTCTTATGGACTTGAGGATTTTGGGATCGGTAAAGATTGAAGCAGCGTAGAAATCTGTCGCGTCCGGCGCTTTTTGGGCTCTTACGCTCTTTTGATACTGGTGGCGAAACATTGCTTAACAAAATAAGACTGTTCTATCAAGCTTGATTAGAATCTGAAAGATGATCGCATTCGAGGTATGACTCGATGTCACTGCATCCAGAACAGAACTATAGCGTTCCAGCAGAAACAGCTAACGTTGCGAGAGCTATCTTTCCCAAAGGCAACCTTTGCATCACGATGGCAGACCGTTTGAGTTCCTTCCTCTGCGACCAAGATTTTAGTGCATTATTTTCCAGCCAAGGACAACCTGGAGCATCACCACTGCGTTTAGCCTTAGTCACAATTTTACAGTACGTTGAGGGACTGACAGATCGCCAAGCCGCAGATGCTGTCCGTAGCAGAATCGATTGGAAGTACCTACTGTGTTTAGAGCTAACCGACAAAGGATTTGACCACACTGTTTTGAGTGAATTTCGGACTCGCTTGATCACTCAAAATGCTGAGAGCTTAGTATTTGATCAACTGCTCATCTGGTGTCAACAACAAGGATGGCTGCAAGCGAGAGGTCGCCAACGCACAGACTCAACTCATGTTTTATCAGCTATCCGAGCAGTGACGCGACTCGAATGCGCTGGAGAAACGTTGCGGGCTGCGCTGAATGCAGTGGCAGTCCTTGCACCTGCTTGGTTAAAAGCTCAAAGCCAACCTGAATGGGTTGAACGGTATAGTGAGCGGATGGAAGACTATCACCTACCCACCTCAAAGGCAGGGCGAGAGCAGCAAGCACTCATCTATGGCAAAGATGGTAGACAACTGCTGGATGCGATTTTCGAGGGTAACAGTCCTGACTGGTTACGACAAGTGCCAGCCGTCGAAACACTGCGACGAGTGTGGGTGCAGCAATACTATGTTTGTGATAGTCAGCTTCATTGGCGAACCGAGCAGGGGATTCCACCTGCTACCATCATGATTAGCTCACCTTACGATTTGGATGCTCACTATGCAAAAAAGCACACAACCTCATGGGTGGGGTACAAAGTCCACTTGAGTGAAACTTGCGAACCCGACTCGCCACATCTGATTACCAATGTTGAAACAACAGCAGCACCGATTGCGGATGGAGACGTGACTGAAACGATTCATGCTTCACTCGCCCAGAAAAATCTGCTTCCAAACAAGCACATTGTCGATACTGGATATCTTGACGCAGATTTACTAGTCACATCCCAAGCACAGCACGAAGTAGAATTACTTGGACCACCTCGCTCAGATATCCGCTGGCAAGCAAGAGCAGGAAATGGATTCGCAGCCAGCGATTTCAAAGTGGATTGGCAGCAGCAAGTGGTCACCTGCCCTGAAGGCAAAGCCAGTACTTCTTGGACTCCTGCCATTGATGGTCGCAACAATCAGGTGATTAAAATCAAGTTTGCCCGACCTGATTGTGCAAGTTGTCCAAGCTTACAGCTGTGTACTCGTACCAAAGAAAAGCGCCGGACTATCACCCTGCGCCCAGAAGAGCAGCACAAAGCATTACAAGCCGCACGACAACAAGCACTGACGGATGACTACAAGGTCAACTATGCTCGACGAGCCGGAATTGAAGCAACGCTATCGGAAGGCATTCGTGCTCATGGTCTCCGTCGCGCTCGATATATTGGCTTAGCGAAAACTCATCTACAGCACTTGATGACGGCAACGGCTATCAACTTCAAGCGCATCTTCTACTGGATATCTGGAGTGCCACAAATAACCACACGAATTTCGCAGTTCGCTAGATTGATGGCTTAATCCGAAAGTTAAGCAATGTTTCGCCACCAGTATCTCTTTTGGTGAAGTATAAAGTTGCTGAATCACTCTGGGCAATTGCCATGATTATCCGTTAGACAGGCGACTTCAACCTGCTAATAGAAATCGCTGTCTTAACAAGGCTAATCCTGCTCGACCATACATCTGGCGCTTGATCATCTTTAAGCGATTGATCTGCCCCTCGGTTTGTCCATTGCTCACTGCTAAGGTTAATCCTGCTCGGACGGCTGCATAGTCCTCGTTCAAACTTTCGGCAAATCGTCGAAGAGGTGCAATAGAACACTGGAAGGCTCGTGCTAACCATTGATCCAACTGCTCACCTTGGCGTTGCCTTACCAGTTCAATAAACGCTTCTGCTAGCTCGATTGCCCTCCTGAAGCTTGGATGGTGTTGGAGGCGAGAGAATAAGGCTTGTTCTTCCTGATTCCGGTGTTTCGGGCGACGGAGCACGAGCCAAGCAGCACGCCGAGCCGTTAGCACTTTCCGATTGGCATCGACTAACGTTCGTCGCAATCGACGACGAGGCAGTTGGCGAAGCTTCAGACCTTGAGCCTGACGTAAGCGCTGAACATACCGGGCTACGGTTTGATAGCTCCCTGTCTACAGTCTTGTGCTCTAGTCTTAGATGCTTAAAATTTGGTAGAAGTTGATGAACGAAGTTGAACTCTCCTTGTCAGGTTTTGGGTTTTGAAGGCTATTTCTATTTTGCCAAAGCTTCACCAAATCTGCGTAAGAGCCGCTTTTTGTCGTTGATCCCGCGATCAATGTCAGTTATAAAAGTGGGTTGCTCTTCGGTTTATCGATAATGAACCTGGACTGAGTGAAGCCGTCTGTCAGCAGATCTTTGACCCATTCTTCATGCCAAAGCCGGTGGGTAAGGGAACGGGGATGGGCTTAGCCATTAGTTATCAGAATTGTGATCGAGAAGCATGGAGGAGTGCTGCACTGTGTCTCAGCACCGGGATAGGGAGCAGAATTTATTCTCCATCTGCCGATGCGGCTGCAAGCTTGAGCAGATTGTCTCAGCTGCATCAAGATAAACGCACTTCAAATCTCGAAACCGGATCTCATACTCCTGCTATTTTCCGTTCATTCGAGTTTCGAGCGCCATTCCATATCAATCCCTTGGGACTCTGCTACGATTTCCATCGTCATCACTGCACTATTGCTCAGCGGAGGTGCAAAACCTTTGCTGCGGATTGGATGTTCTATTGCCACAGCTTTGAGCCAAGCGTTCACACTGCAAAAACGGTAATGATATCTCGTCGATAGTATGCGTACTGCCCCATAGATGCTTAAACTTTGTACTTATAGCTTCATTCTGCGGGACTCTCTTGGCAAAGAATCAGTTGCACATCGCGTCACAATTGCAATTTTTTACACCAGGATAAAACGCTGTACGCTTGACTCAGTAGGACCTGCTCGATCTAAAGTGCTTTTGTTGCAATGTCAGACTAAGGGGAAGTCACAGGAATGGACAATTCGGCACAAAGAGAACAACTCAAAGCGATCGCAACTCGCCTCACTGAAGAGCGCCAAAAGCAATCTAGGTCGCTTGAAGAAATCGCTGTCAAAACCTACATTCCACAGCGTCTCCTGGTCGCGATCGAAGAAGCCAACCTGGACCGTCTTCCAGAACCTGTCTTTGTGCAAGGCTTTATTCGGCGCTATGCAGACGCGATCGGGCTAGATGGTTCAGCTTTATCGAAAGAATTCACCGTAGACTTGTCTCCGCTCCCGGCTCCTACTGCGGCAACTTTAATCACTGCTGCTACCCCAAAACTACCCTTAAAACCTGTCGTCCAAGCGCCTGTATTCTCAAAATCTGCTGCACCCATTACTCCCCCTCCCGCTCCGAAGCCGCCAGAATCTGAGCTGCTTCGGGAGCAGCCGAAAGTAAAAGTCGATGTGCCTAGGTCAAAAGAGACGAACCGATTGCCGCTCATCGCACTCGGAGGCGCGCTCTCGATCGGTGTGATTGGGGTACTGGCTGCAACGCTCTTCAATCGTCCGGCTGAACGTCGGGCTTCGACGACTGCAACCGCTGGGGTAGCGCAACCGTCTCAACCCCCGATTGTTTCCCCAAGTCCGGCTCCGGTTGCTTCTACTCCAGCAAGCCCAACTCCCACCCGTGCAGCCGGGGTGAAAATGAAGGTGAGCGAGGAAAGCTGGGTTGAAGTGGTGGTGGATGGCAAAACAGAATTTGAAGGAACGCTGCCACGGGGAACTCAGCGATCCTGGAGCGGAAAAAACCAAGTTGCGGTCACGGCGGGAAACGCAGGTGGGGTTTCTCTTTCCTATAACAACGCCACCTTTAAGCCGATGGGGAGTGCTGGAGAAGTCCAAACTGCGACCTTTCCGCCTACGCCTTAGTGCTTGAGTCCGCCGTTGCTCAGTTGAAGAAAGGAGATCGCTCGACCTACAAATTTGGGAGGATATTGTCTACCGGATACTGATCAACGTGCTAGAAAATGGCAACCGAAGCGACTGTGCAGCAGGTAAAAAACTTGATCGCAACTCGCCCATCTGGAAATCTAATGATGTACTTCCAGTCCTCAACATCAGCGGCAGTTGAACGCAGCTCTTAAGCATTGCAGAATAGTCGGGTTATCGATGAGAAGGTTACCCAACATCGAGTTTGGATCAAGCGCTGAAGCTTGTGGTATGAATGCCGCAGCTGGGAGAAGCGATGCATAAACTAGACACGATATATGTGGTGAAACGGACAACTTGTGTCATCAGATCGTCAAGATCGATCGGTTTCATCAACCAAGCATCAAATCCTCCTATCAGCGTAGAGTTTGAGTCACTGTCACCGATCCACGCCGTTACAGCGATGACTCGTGTTCGTCGCTGAGAGAGTATGTCATGCGTGCGAATGTGCTGCAAGAGTGTATAGCCGTTAATTTCAGGGAGAGCAATGTCACAGATCACAATAGCCGGGGAGTGCAGAGCAAATTGTTGGATCGCGTCGGGTCCAGTTGCAGCACACTGCACCCTTGCTCCCTCGCTCTCAAACAAAGTTTCCAATAGTAGCCGTGTATCTTCGTGAGCATCGACGATTAAGAGACAGCACTTCGATAATCGATTCATAGCTTCCCCGTGGTTGTAAAGGCCCAGAAGTTGTCACCTTGCAAAGGCGCAAGCCAACTTTGCGGTGAAAAGTATACCTTTCAGCAGATGAAGTTTTACTGACATTATCTAAGAAAGCGCAAGAATTTCTTGAAATTTCATGTATAACTTTTCATTGAGTGCTGCGACTGCTCACACTGAGCAAATATTTCTTCATCATCCAAAGCAGCCATCACAATCCCACCCATTACTGAGGCTTTTCCGTAGGGATGCGATCATGAGCTCTATGAACTAACCTTCGTAGGATGTAGGGCAGCCTTTATAACTGCCTTGGTTTTGGTCTTTCAGTGCTCCTTAAACCACTTTGCTGGCTCGAAAGGAACACATGATCTGGTTAACGTCAATGCTCAGCCTTAGCTATAATGTGTCCCTATACCTGAATGTGTCTCTATACCTAGCCGCGCTCTGGAGATTGAGCAAGGGCGGCTCAACTTTATTGATCACTCAATCTATTGAAAAAATATTGTCATGAGTAGTTCGCTTAAACCCCAACCACCTATCCAGGATCTCAACATTCCTTTAGAGCGGGATGTATTTCTGCGTACTTTAATTCGAGAGCTAGCGGGTACATTGCAAGATGTGGTGGGTTTAGAGGAAGCCTCAGGATTTATTAGTGTCGTTGGTCAAAATATGGGTCGGCAAATCGACCAGGACTATAAAGCAGCGCTCCAGGTCTCCCATCTCACTCAAGAGCAAGTGGCTGCTGTGTTCGTGGATTTGAAACGACGCATTCAGGGAGACTTTTACATTCTCGAACAAACAGAGGAGAATATTGTTCTCGGGAATCGAGCTTGCCCGTTTGCCGAAAAAGTTCTGGGTCGTCCCGCAATGTGTATGATGACCTCGAATGTATTTGGATCCATTGCGGCTGATAACCTCGGGTATGCCAAAGTCGAACTGCAAGAGACGATCGCGCTGGGTGCTCCCGCATGTCGAGTGGTCGTCTACCTAAAGCCCACACCAGAGGCAGAAGCAAGTCACGGACGAGAATACTTTAAGGGAGAGAGCGAGGGGTGACACCCGAACAGTTTCTAGAATTTGCAAGACCGCTACCCGAACCCATGCTCCTACTGACCGGACAGGGTCAGATTCTCGCTGCCAACGCAGCCTTTACTCAGATGTTGGGAATGCATCAGCAGCACCTACAAGACAAGACCATCTTTGAGCTTGTCATTGACTCTGCTGAGAAAGTTAAACAGTATTTGCGCGCCTGCTCGAGCAGCCGAGGCATGATGCTAGGGACATTAACTTTGAGCACTAGCAGTGGAGAACCTTACTCATCTCGGTGTGAAGGAGCTGTGATTCGACCCTGGTCGCCTGAATCATCGGCACTCATTGTTTTGCGTTTAAAAACTAGGGAATCTGCCAGTCGCCGCTTCACCTTGCTGAACAAAAAGATCGATGAATTGGCTAAAGAGGTCCGGCAGCGGAAACGTGCGGAAGAAGAGCGAGCGCAACTTCTGGTCCAGGAGCAGCAAGCCCGCGCAGAAGCTGAACGGCTCAATCGTTTGAAGGACGAATTTCTCTTGACAATTTCCCATGAATTGCGGACTCCGCTTAATGCCATTCTTGGTTGGGCTCAGATCCTGCGGACGAGCAAGGTTGACGAAGTTAGGATGCATCGAGTTCTCGAGACGATCGAGCGGAATGCTCGGTCTCAAGCTCAGTTAGTGGATGATTTGCTCGATATTTCCCGGATTATTACCGGAAAAATCCGTCTCAATGCGCAAACAATTATGCCCGTGTCGATGATTGAGGCAGCGATAGAGACGGTACAACCTGCTGCCGAAGCCAAGCACATCCGCTTGCAAACGGTGCTCGATCCAGCCGCTGGTCCTGTTTTAGGGGACTCGGAACGGTTACAGCAGATTGCTTGGAACTTGCTGAGTAATGCGATTAAGTTCACACCAAAACAGGGACGAGTGCAGGTTTGCCTGCAACGCATTAACTCTCACATTGAGATTATTGTGTCCGATACCGGTCGAGGCATCAGTCCCGATTTTCTCCCTTATGTCTTTGATCGCTTTCGCCAAGCAGATGGTTCCATTACCCGTTCCTTTGGTGGACTTGGATTGGGCTTAGCGATCGTCCGCCAACTGGTCGAACTGCATGGTGGCACTGTACATGCGGAAAGCTCTGGCGAAGGACAAGGCGCAACGTTTACGGTCAAGCTTCCCGTAATGGCGGTTGGAGCAACCAGCAGTGGAAGTGACTCCGAGCGGGTGCATCCAGCAGTGGGCGGTACAGTTGAGTTTGGCGGCTCCCCACGGCTCGATGGTTTGCGGCTCCTGATTGTAGATGACGACGCGGATATACGGGAGTTACTCGCCTACACACTCGAAGCCTGTGGCGCAGAAGTGCTTGCGGCAGCGTCAGCCGCCCAGGCAATGGCAATTCTGACTGCATCTGCGGTCTCGATTCACCTATTAATTAGTGATATTGGCATGCCTGATGAAGACGGATATAAGTTATTGCGCCGCATCAGAGCCTTACCCACAGAGCAAGGCGGACGAATTCCTGCGGTTGCCCTGACCGCATATGCCAGAACTCAAGATCGGACTGCCGCGCTGTTAGCTGGCTTTCAGTCTCATCTTGCTAAACCCGTTGAACCGGCTGAATTAGTTGCCGTAGTTGCCAATTTGGCTGGACGAATCGAAGGGACTTCTTAACCGAAGCCGAATTCGCAAACAGTTAAACCACGCTGAGTCACTACGTGATCCGATCGAGCTTGTACTCAATCAAGCTGAGTCTTAACCTAACTCGCTATGGCTATACCCCTCATTTATCACTTTGGCAGGAGTAAAAGCTGAAAATCCTGTCATATTTGCGTTTTGCTCTTTTGTCATTTTCAAGCCGCCAAAATAGGAGATGCCTGCTACAGCTGAGTTTCAGACTTTGCTTTAGCGAGAGTGCCAAATGAGGGATACTACTCTCGTCAGAACTGGCTCTTTTGCAAATCTGTCTAAAGTGAGAACCATCTCCCGATTAAAGGATTTTGCAGAAGAGAGCATACAAGTCTAAATACCGTGTTACGCAACAGAAGAGGTGGAAGACAAGGTTCACAAAATGGTAATTTGCTAGGTTTCTACAAGGTACTTGACATTAGAATTTCTAGCAGATTAGCTATTGCTCACCCTGTAAGCCTGTAAGTTACGAACTTTCGCATTAAGGAGTTTATCAAGTGACAGCGACAGGCACTTGTCCAAATTTGGTGAAGCAATTCGCTAGAATAGAGCAAGGAATACTTCAGATTGCTTGTGGAATTTTTAGAGCTATTACCCAACTCAGAACATATAGAAATCCAAAACTATGAGCTAGATCGCGTTCAAAAGCAAGTGCAGATTTATCTTTGTTCAACTCAAGCATTTGCACCTTGCCCAGTTTGTCAGCACGAAGCAGTTCGAGTGCATAGCCGCTATGAACGAACACTCGGAGATTTGCCGTGGGCGGACTATCGGGTGGTGATGCAATTTGCAGTGCGAAAATTCTTCTGTGATAACTCCGCGTGTCAACGCCGCATCTTCAGCGAACGACTGCACGAAATCGCAGCACCTTGGGCACGCCGGACGCGACGACTGAACGATCAATTGAGTGAAATCGGCTTGGTATTAGGAGGTGCAGCTGGAATTAGGCTGAGCCAGAAGCTGCATTGTCCTGTAAGCCGCAATACTATCCTGCGATTGGTGATGCGCCTACCTCCTCCACAAGTTGCCTCGCCTCGAATTGTCGGAATTGATGATTTTGCTTTTCGGAAATGTGTGAGCTATGGCACGATTATTGTGGATTTAGAGACGCATAAACCGATTGCATTACTCCCCGGACGAGCGGCGGAACCTGTTGCCGAATGGTTGAGCCAGTATCGCGGCATCGAACTCGTGTCACGAGACCGCTCCTCCACGTATCGGAGTGGCATTACAGCAGGTGCGCCGAGCGCCACTCAAGTTGCAGACCGATTCCATCTGATGCAGAATCTGGCGGAGGTTTTAGAGCAAGTTTTGAGAACTCAAACTCAGGTGTTGAAAACGGTCGGGAAAACCGAATCGAAGCAGGTGAGTTCAGAAACGATTGCGGTCATTGCTCAGCATTTGAGCGATTTAGTTCCAAAATCAGACCTAGCACCAGAAACAGACGCTGAATCACAAGCAGAGCAGACCATTGGTTCTGCTCACTGGCAGAAGCGTAGTACACAACATCAAACAATCTGGAGCTTGTTTGAGCAAGGATGGTCTACTGCTGCGATTGCTGAGGAAGTTGGCTTGGGGATTCGGACCGTTCAACGAGACCTTCGCAAACCTCAGTTTGCTGACCCTCAACGACGCAGTGACTATGGCGATAGTCTAGCTGTGCCCTATCGAGCCTTCATCATTGAGTCCTTACAGAAGCACAAGCAACCCTACGGATTGTTTAGCGCACTCAAACGCCAAGGCTATAAGGGGAGTAGACGGACATTAAGTCGATATGTTCATCGATTACGCGAAGCTGGGGATCTGACTTCTCAATCTCATCGCCCTCGTTCACCTGCTCCAAAACGCAAGACTGAATTAACAGTTCCTGCTACGCCGCTCAGTGCGAATCGAGCAACTTGGTTGGTGATGCGTGTACCAAAGAAGCGCACCCGTGAGCAAAAACAACTGATTAAGAGGTTGAAGATACACTCGCCTGTTTTGAAAACGGCAATTGAACTGAGTGAGGCATTTTGCAAACTCATTCGCCGTCGGCAATCAGAGCAGTTCGAGACTTGGTTAAAGGAAGTGGAGGTCAGCGATCTCGTTCCCTTTCAGAAGTTTGCTCAAGGACTACAGCAGGATTATGAGGCAGTCAAAGCAGCAATGACTCTGTCGATTAGTAACGGACCCGTAGAAGGGCAAATCAATCGATTGAAGCTACTTAAAAGGCAGATGTACGGTCGAGCAGGAATCAAGTTACTAGAGCAGCGCTTCTTACTCACAAGTTAGCTCCCTGTCAATGCTAGATCACCAAATTTGGACAAGTGCCTGTAGTTGACGGGAGACACCACTTTCTGGATGGACTACGGCAACCGTCAGACCACAGTAGTCTACAAACAGTTTTTCACCTCCCTTGTACACTTGCCGCATCGACACTTGGTGCCGTAATTGCCACTCCTGATATTGCCGACAAAACCCGCCGTAGCTACAATTCCACTTTTGTTGGTCGATGCCCTCCTGCCAGATCAATGCCCGTGTCACTCCTTTCAGTCGTAGTTCGATGTCTACTGCTGCAAAATCAATGTTTTCCTTGCGTTCGGGTGGCGTTCGTTGCCCCTTTCCTAATGCTGTTTTCGCTTCACTATCGCTCAGTTGCGATAACTGCTCATAGCGGAGTCCTTTGGCACTGGCGCGTCGGATGTAGTCTTGCACCGTTGAACGGGCGATGCCACAGCTTTGAGCAATGCGACACTGACTGTACCCTAATTCGTGCAACCGCACGATTTCTCGAAGGTGTTCCATCGGCAATACCGCTCCTTGTTTTCGTTTCATGCTCCAATTCAGACCTCTGCGCGACGTTGGTTCGCAGTGTACGCAAAGGTGCCGAAGTTGAGTGTGAATTGGGTGCCGAAGCTAACTGTGAATCCGGTGCCGAACTTGCCTGTGATTAGGGTGCCGAAGCTAACTGTGAATTAGGTGCCGAACTTTCGGTCATTTTGCACTCTGTCTTGTTTCCAGCATTTATGTCTGCACTGGTTGCGTATCTCGTGGGCACACAATCGCTGCTGCGTAAATTGGATGATCCTGATGATTCAGGGATGATCGTGCTTCATTTTGAATTTCTCCAGTCAAGTTGACCATGCCCTTGAGCTATTCATAGATAACAAACCCCGAGGCCGGAAGGGTTAACAAAACAGACTTACCATTTCTTGCCTCAACCTTGGTCTTGATACCGATCTGGGTGCTATCAGTTGAGTAGATGCACTCTAAAGAATCTCCTACCTTGTTTAGAACATTCTCAACAGTTACCCAAGCTGTTTTGGGTTGCTCATAATCCGTATTGATGGCTAGCAATATCTCTTTGTTGCTGAGAATTCTAGACCAAGGAACGATTGAGCGAATTTGACCACTTATCATCTCCGGAAGACCAAAGTTGACACCATTCCCAGAAATAGAACGAAGATACTGCCGACCACGACGCAGTACTTTCCTTGTTCTTCTAATTTCCAAAATCTTTGCCAGCTCTTGATAAACAGGATTGTCCTCGTCAAAGAAATGAACGCCACGGCTTCTGAAAGCGCCAAACTCTCCACCAAACATCGCTTCTCGAAGATAGCGATCTGCTCCCTCACCACTGCCTTCTCCATCAAATCTCTGTTCAGTTCCATAGTAAATACACGGAATGCCGAGGGTAAGCGCATTGAGTGCTAGCACATTCAAAACAACTCTGCTACCACCGTCTTGAGCACAAAACCGAGCTTTGTTTTTGCCTTTACGAACTTGGTCGTGGTCATCGAACATTGTCACAACTTTATCTCTGAACCAGATATGAGACTCTTTATTCACAAGCTCGGAGTTTCTAAATAGGCTGAAATAGTCGATCGGGTTACTCAGTCCCTTCACCATGTATTCTAATTTTTGTGGAATGTCATCAATTCCTAAAGCCGCATCTAAACCTGTCAATTCCAGGGTTTCGAAGGCTCGTTGGCGTCCTCCTGTGATTTCGCCAACTAGAAAAAAGTGGTCTTTACCAATGCTTTGAGCAAACTCATGAATGCTCGACGCAAAAAATCGAGTTGCTCCAACATCCATATGCTTGACAGTATCGATGCGGAATCCATCTAAATCAGCGTAGGCGAGCCAATATTGATAGACCTCACATAGGTTTTGAAGCGCACTGGAGGGACTGTAATCATCCAAATTGCCTTGCCCATGATAAATGTCTTTAAGGTCAGAGAAATCACCTTCTAGAAATTCTGGAGCGTGATCCCAGTCATTAATTCGCCCCTTTTGAGTGTAGTAGGACGGATCTTGAAGCTCAACCGGCCAAACTGCCCCCTCTATTGCTGGCCAAGTCAATTGATTTTGAGCGTCTGTCTTCTGAAAGGAGATCGTAGGGGTTCCGATCTGATCATTAAATCCCAAGACCGGATAGGAATTGCCATCCCAGCGCGGATCAAACGTTCCCTTCTCGTCGGTATAGTGCGGTTGACGATTCGGATCATAGCTGAAGATATTGCCAGCATGATTGAGAATAATGTCAAGAATGACATAGATACCATTTGCGTGGGCAGTCTGCACCAGATCCTTGAGATCTTCACGACTCCCAAAGCGGTGGTTGATTTCTAGGAAGTTCTGAATGCCATAACCATGGTAGGTTTCTTGAAAGCGAACCTGCTCAAATACAGGGCTAATCCATATGGTTGTCACGCCCAGTCTTTTCAGATAGCCAATTTTGCTGGTCAATCCTTTCAACGTACCCCCAACGTATTTTCCACCTGCATCCCTCCACTTTGCTGCATTTCCTGTATTCTGGACTGCATTTCCACGATCTGCTGCTGTAAATAACTGCGTTGTACCTGTCGTTACAGGCGTGCCTTGACTATCTTTGTATCCACGCTCGTTATTATCGGAAAAGCGATCAAGCATCATAAAATAAAAGACTTGATCCTCCCATGCGATCGGAGAAGGAAAGAAATCTTGGTTAAGCAATGCCTCAATCTTGATGTCGGATAAACGTGTTTCACTCATGGTTTTAGCGCTGAAATAAGGACTTGGTAAGGAGAATCTGCTGAAGCGTTTGCGTTAACTAGAAAACTGTAGCTGAATCTGTACCAGAACTAAGTGCCGAGTGACACGCCTTTTGGGGTTGTGTCGCAAAGATGGTAGGGTGAGGAGGCTTAATTTCCTCTGACCTCAATCTAAATGACATCTCAATCCCTGTTTCAATGAAGACACTTCTTGCCCGACATCATCCTGCTAAATGTGCGCTGGTATTGTCGCTACCCGTTGAGCTACCGGGATTTAGAGGAGATGATGCAGGAGCGAGGGGTGGAAGTGGATCATTCCACGATTCACCGCTGGGTGTTGAGCTTGAGATGCTGACGACCTTTGGCGACAATGCGGAGCGTGTGCATTCCGAAACTGCCTTTGCCAAGATGTGCGGGGTCTGTCCGATTCCAGCGTCTTCCGGCAAAACCCAGCGGCATCGCCTCAACCGAGGAGGGAACCGTCAGGCGAATGCTGCTCTATTTCGTGTGGTCATTGTGCGAATGCGATGGCATCAGCCGACCCAGGACTACGTTGCCCGTCGCACAGCACAAGGGTTGTCGAAACGAGAGATTATCCGGTGCCTCAAACGCTACGTGGCAAGAGAGATTTATTATCTCATTCGCAAAACGCGCTCGGCTCCTGAAGTGCCTGATGTAAGTCATGCTTGAAGTACAAAAAGAACTTGACATCTAGAAGTACAAAAAGAACTTGACATCTATAGGAGCATCAATGCCGATGTGCCCTATGAAGGCATACTTTTAGACATAAAAGTTTTGCGTCTAAAAGTATGCTCAAAATCACCCACACCTATGTGTTAGATACGTGAACTGACTGGTGACTTTTTCATGCCACTACTGAAGATGTCCTCCGCGATGTCCAGACCAAGCGGAACACCTCCAACTCTTTTCGACAGGTCAGGTTCGCCATTCTGTTTAACCTTAAAGGCGTCAAAAACCCAGTGAACGCCGAGATAAACGCGACTGAGTCCGTTCTCAATAATCATCTGCCACAGGCCACCAGGAAACTCGCGACGATGAGTGGGGCGTACAGTGCCTCTACTGTCTTCAGTGCCGCCCTCAAGCTTCGCAGTTCCGCTGTTAAGCTCATCAGAGACAAAATCGAGTCCATCAAATAAATCATCAGGCTCGTGGTTGCCGGCTTTCACATCATAGAAAAGCCGTGTGATGTGCAGAGCAGCGGCCCCAAAGGTTGCATGTCCTGATGGATAGGCTGGGAAATTTGGCGTGAAGTTCTTGTTTAAGGTGAGGCATTCAGCACATTTGCGCCTTGGGTCTTCATCCCCGGCCCTTTCTAATTCCTCCCGGGATGGGGAGGACGAGCGATTCGTTGGAGGATCCATGGGGGCGTTTGGGAAGAATCTTCGATTCACAATGTTTGACTTTGGTGCACCTAACGGCAACCAGAACGGATCACCATCGTTTGAGATATCACTGTTCGCTTCGGTTGCGGCTGGACCGAAAGAGAGATCGTGTTCACGAATCCCGACAACAGGACGCCAGAGATCGTGAAAGTACTTCTGATCCCAAGCTAAAATTCCAGCATCGCCCATTGCTACGTTTACTAAGGCAAACAGACGAGCATTTTGATCTTCTGTATTCCCTTTAGCAATCGCTACTCGGCGAACAATTTGATTGTATAAGCGTGGTGGTGTGCCTAGCCCGATCGCACCATCGTAAGCCCAAAAAATGCCAACCAAAGTTTCATCTGGGGTTCGTTGTCTAACCTCTAATGATTCAGGCAGTGCTCCGACCAACTCAGGCATCACGCCTTTGCGGCGCACCTGCCTCAATGCCTTCACATAGTCAGCATCTCCGGGTGAAGGATCCTCTAGTACGTGTCGCTTCGTAATTGCGAATCCCTTAGACTTCGCTCCATAAAACGGTGCGTTAAACCCTTGACTGGGGTTGTCGGGGTCAGGGCGATGTCGGTATCGCTCAGGGGAGGGCATGTAGCCATCAGAATTATCACTCGGATCGCTGGCTCGATCTGCTAGAATCGCCTGAGCGACTTGCACTCCAAATCCGTGCCCAGGGTCGGAGGGGTTGCCGAGCTCTGCCAGTTTGGTATCAAAAAAAGCGGTTTGCTGGGAAAATAGACTTCTTAACGTTTCGTAGGCTGCCCCTGCCACTGCCGCTTGTGGTGACGCATTGGCGGGAGCAGGCGGTAGTCCAGGTAGGTAGGGCGGTAAATTAGATGGATTCCCTTTGATGTGAGCATAGGCGTCATACATCGCCAGATGGACGATCGCTAAGGCGCGTGAGCTGAGCGTAGGTCCATTTTGCTCTCTCTTATCAGCCTCAGTGTGGCTGATGCGGTTAGCTTCGAGTGCTACTTCATTCCAAGCGAGAATTGAGTCTGACATGAGTAACTTCTTTTACTAAGGTTGATCAGGTTAAGCAGGACGAGGGCAGTAACAGCCCTTTGTTATGCGGTAAGAGTTGCTTTGGCATCAGTGCCCGACGACCTGGATTAGCGGCAGCAGATAACAACGACGTTGCGATGACTGTTGCTTTAGCCTAGAAGACTAGTTAAACCCCTGCAGTACCCTAAAGGGCACCTTTAAAATCTCCGCGACCGCATCTTCCCCAACAATTGGATGTGCTCTAGAGCAAGTCCTTTGAAGTTGTGCACTACACTAATCGAAGGGCGAATTCTAGATGAAGTGATGGTTTCTTTGGTTGATGGCAATACGCAATCAATCCAGCGACCAAATTAATCAAGAAATTGACCGGAGAGCGATGGCGGGAATGCTCAATTTGAGAAATGCTCTTGAGTTGGTCAATGATGATTTCGATAATCGAGCGCTTGTGAGCCAGCAACTTGTCGTTGAGGCGTATCAATCGGTTTTTCATGTTGCGTTTTGGTTTGGCCAAGAACTCAATGCCACCCAGTTTGGGTAATTGCTGGGCTAAGGATTGGGAAACGTAACCTCGATTACCCCTTCGGTGAACGGCGAAGCAACTGGCAAAAACCTTGCCAAAGAGCGGTTTGAGCAATTTCACCACGAGCTTGCGATTATCCCTTCGGGAAACTGCAGAGCAACCATCGGTATTGTCTGGTGTGAGCGTGACATTGAGTAGTTCGCCAACCTCATTGACCACCAGATGCAGTTTGAAGCCAAAGAACCAATCCACTGATGTCTTGCCACAAGCGGCAATGTTCTCAAACACTTAGTGCTGCGAAATCCGTCGATTGTGGCATACCGCTAGACTGGTTGAATCGAGGAAACTGACCCCTGTACAATCCCCAAAACAATGTCTGAGGTAGGCGCACAATGGCAACAACACACTGGGTGACCAACTGACAAAGCGCGATAGCTGACCAATCCTGGAAACGCGGAGCGCCAGTAGACCCTAACGTGGTTGACGTAGTAATCCTTGAAGGTGCGGTAGCGTTGCTGGTGAAAACCAATCACGATCGTCATGATTTCGCTGAGGCAAAGCCCTCGCGTACATTCCTGTTGCTGTAATCCATGAGAAAGGAGTTGATTGCGCCACAACGGTTCGAACGTCTGGCAAAAGTCATTGACGGTGCAAAAGAGTTCCTCCAAGCTGAACATAGACAGAGGCGGCCGACTGACTTCGCAATTTTCAGCGTACTTGCCTCTGCCCTTTCTTAACCAAAACTCACGTTACTTAGGTGGCGAGATTTGATAGTCTCGGTTGAGCTTGTTCAGCAACGCTGGAGACCGTCAAAGCGACCGAAGGACGGGTAGCTGTGCGTGAACTTACCCTTCTTGGCAGCGACGTTTGTGCACGCACTGTCGGGACCGAATGCGACGAGTACCTTGACTCGCTGCGCAGTATCGCATTTGTTGGACACCGTCACGGTATCTCCGTTTGACTCCTTCCCGAGTACGCAGCTAGGCGGGATTGCCTGTTGTTCTGGCGGGACTGCCCGTTGTTCTAATGACTGGAGAGGGGTACCGTCGGGGTTAGTTGGCGCAACCGCCTGTGCATATGCTGGTGCTGTGAATGTCAGACTACCGATCGTCACAAGGGTAATAGCTAGACTACCGATCGCCGCGAAGGTAGCAGCGACTATGCGACTGAATTTCACGAAATTTTCCTTGATGAATTTTGTGTTCATGGTTTTCTTCCTACTCAATAGAGTATGTAAACTGATTTGTCTAGAGGCAGTACTTTCGCTCAACAATTCGCTTCTTACTTTGATTGCGGCTCCTGTATTGCTCTAACCCCAGTACAATGCAGGAATACCTAAGTTTGAGACTGAGAATTACTAACTTAGAGACAACTTATGCCTAATTTTGCTTGCTTAGACCCAAGACGTTTGACATATGATTGTTTTGCCAACATATTCTCTGTAGCCATGCCACAAAAACAGGTGAATAGTTAAGGTGGAAAGACTAAACCCTTACACCTAACTTTTCCCTATCCACTTTATTGTTATTTAAATGGCAGCATTTGCTGCCGAAGATTATCCTGCTGAATGTACCTTGGTGCTGCTCCCTCAGTTCACAAGGCAGGCAATGTTGGTGCATTGCGACTAAGGTTTCTCAAAGGACATCGCTGCAAAATGTTCTTGTAGCAACTTGTGCATGAAACGATATCGCCCCCCAACTCGTTGAAGGAGTAGGCGATCTGTGCTGTAGTTAAGAAAATGAGCGTAATTCCAGGGAATACAGCCCTGGCGACATAAAACAATGCGGAGAGAGAGATGCTTAATGCAATCGCCTAACCCACCCCTAAATCCAGCAAACAATCCACCGAATAACCCAGCAAACCATCCATAAGACGGGTCACCCAAAGCCAACCCAGTCAATAGCCCAATAAACAGCCCAATAAACAGCCCACCCGCTAGCATTCGTCCCAAACCATTCCATAACGTTTTCCAGATTCCCTGATTTGGAAAAGCCTTCTGGTCTACTTCTGAACCAACCAGTCCAGCAAATAGCCCATAAATCAGCCCAAATATTAGTCCACTGATTAGCCCGCCAATCAATCCAAAAATTAGCCCAATAATTAACCCAACATTCAGCATATAAATCACCCAAAAAAATAGCCAAAAACCTAATCCGGATTGCATCCCAGCAAGTAGTCCAGCAATCAGCCCAACCATTATGCCTAACACCTGTCCAACCAGTAGCCAATTCTTCACCCCATCCATCAGCCCTGCTTTAAATCTTGTCCTAGACCAGCCTAGAGATTCAGAAATCGATATGGACAATATCGTGTTATCCTTCGGACCCCATTCTCGCCAGATGAACGGACTTCTTAGCCCCCAACGCAGCCAAATTAGCCCTTTTTTAGCGTCTAAAGACCACTCCAGAAATTCTAAAATCGATAATTTGACCGTTTCTGTGGTGAAGGAATCATCCAGCCTACCTAGCAGCATCGATGCAAAAGCTAGCCCAAGATTTAATAGTCCAACATATCGCCCAACATTCAATGAAACCGGCATACCACTCATAACGGAAGATAGCTCAAAAACCAGCACAAAGATCAACCCAACAAGCATCGTACAGATCAATATCGCTGTGAATTTATAATAGTCGTTGTAAAGCAGTTGATTCAGCAACCGGAAAGGCTGCATTCGTTCAATCAGAAACTCGGTTTGAGACTCGCGCTTCATCTGTTGAGCTAGCCAGGTGAGCCATAGCCGAGTTTGCCTGGGGCTGTAGCTTTTCTGCGGCTTGCGTTTTTTCTTGCCCCTCTGAGCTGGGACACTCTGCTCCATCATTCGCCTGATGTAGGCATCCAGCAGGTGGTTCAGTCGCGCTTTAGATGACTGTAAGCGCTGCCATTCTAATCCTGCCTCTCCCTGATAAGCCAGAACCGTCATGCTCAAAAGCAACGGTGGACGCACGAACTCTAGCAAGGACTCATCTCCAGCAATGGTATTCCAGAGCACAGATCGATTAGCACTTGCAAGGTAGCTCTGAATCTGACGATCGGTCAGTTCCCGCAAGCAAATCGCCCCATTAAGCTGAAGCGGTGCGTTCAGTCGTTCATACTCCTCAAAGCGGCTTCCTATAACTAGATAAGAGGGTGCGCTTTCTCCACTGATGAATTCATTAATGGCATGAATGCAGGGCAGTTGTCGTTGCGAGTCGAGTTCGTCTAGTCCATCAAGCAAAGGCAACAGCTTAAACTCCTTGAGCCATTGAACCCCAATATCTCGCCTAAGACCGTACTTCGAGTTCAATTCTGCAACTAGCCAACTCGGTATCGATCGGGTCGTTGTCTTCCAGGTTGAAAGATTAAACAGCACTGGAATCGGGTAATTCGACTGCTGCTCACAGCGTTCGCATAGAGCTTTTGCCAGTTCTAGTTGAGTTGTCGTCTTACCCGCTCCGGGTTTCCCTAGAATGAGTAGCTTACCCGCAATGTCAGAGCGATCAAACACCTGCAAAATCGTAGTGTTTTCTGGCAAAGCTTGGGGTGGAGTAGACCCAATCTTGACATCAGCATCCCAAAGTCGGGCAACTTGAGTAGGCTGGTCATCTTTGATAAGATTAATGAAGATGGCATTGTGCAACGACTGTTGCAGCCGAGAAGCCACCTCTGCTTTGACCTGGTTGAGCAACTTTTGCTCGGTAGACGATCGTGGGATTGATAGGGTTTGAGCGTGATTGTGTACAACAACAGTATTGCTATCCCCTTCGATAACCGCGCTGCCTTCTACATTTCCATTAACTGTAATGTGTCGATCGCTACTACTAGGCTCATTCTGACGCAGATCTTTCTCACTCTGAGCATCAAGTTCAGAGGATGGCGGTTGGTTCGGATCGATCGGGAGTTGGGGCTGACTCATCCAGGGGCAATCGCGAGGTTCTCTACAGTTATGATATTAGAAGCCACTACATGAGATTACCGGATGTTTACGGAATGCCGTTGATCGAGTATGTATCTGCTGTGAACTGCTTGAAGTTGATTGTGACATCATAGATGAACCTAGAAAATGAACCTAAAAAAAGTTTTGATTCTTGCAGCCAATCCCCACAACACTGATCGCCTCAGATTGGATGAAGAAGTACGAGAAATTCAAACGGCATTGGAATCTTCTAGAACGGCTAACGAGTTTGAAATCATTGTGCGATGGGCTGTGCGAGTCGATGATTTGCAAAAAGCTCTCCTCAATTCCTCACCGCAAATTGTTCATTTCTCAGGTCATGGTAGCGGAGACCAAGGGTTAGTACTGGAGAATGAGTCTGGAAAACTCCAGATGGTTAGCACAGAAGCACTGGCAACACTATTTTCGCTGTTTCAAAATACAATTCAATGTGTTTGTTTAAACGCTTGTTATTCAGAAATTCAGGCAGAAGCGATTCACCAATCGATTGATTGCGTCATTGGCATGAATCAACCCATTGGTGACAAAGCCGCAATCAAATTTGCTCAAGGTTTTTATCAGGCTATCGGCGCAAACCGTTCGTTTGAGGAAGCTTATGAGTTTGGTTGTAATGCCATCGATCTCCAGCATTATCCCGATGTCTCTGTACCTGTGATCAAGCGCCGAGCTAAAGAGCAGGTCCCAGAACCAATTAAAACGCCTTCGGAAATTGAGACAAGGCGACGTTTGGAGGCAGCTATGCCTCAACAGTCGCAAATTGGGCGGCCAACAGAGGTTCGAGCTATGGTTGCCCTCTATAATTCACAGGGACTCCGTGCCTATTTGCCAGACTATACAGAATCAGGCGAATTAATTAAAAAAGATGATGTTATAAAAAATGATGTTTCTCTGGAATTTTCAGTAGATCCTAATACTCACAAACCGAAACCGACTAAGATCTTCATTTCTATCACAGCACCTGATTTTGCAATTGAAGAATCTACTAAAAGCATTCATATTTCACCTAAATACGATTCTGGTATTACAACCTTCTTCTTAACACCTCTTGAACCTCGAAAGTATTCACGCATAATCATTGAATGGTTTAAAGAGGAGGAACGGAGAACATTAATAGGGTCATTAACACTTATGAGTGAGATTCTCCGAAAGCAGGATGAATTGCTAAAAGTTATTTGGTCGGTAACAAAATTAACTCTAAATTTGGTCAAATTTCCTGAAAGCCATCTTATGAGAAAAGAATCCACGAAAACTGAAGGATCCTGTGAAAAAGAAGAACTGACTGTGACGCCTATAACTCCCCCTAATCAAAATCGCTCAATTTCTATTGCTGACTCGGTGATAGGCAGTTCCATTATAGCTGGCGATGGTAATACTGTCTCAGTGCACTTCCAACCCGATGGTCTGCCTCAGCCGCAAACGGTGGATATGGTTTCAGTGCTGGAAGCGCTGCAATCAATCCTGATGCAGCTTGATACCCCTGACTCGCGCAAGATTGTAAATGCTGTTGATGATGCCAAAGAAGAATTGAAGAAGTCACAGCCTGATAAAGATGAAGTGGGGAAAGCGCTCGATCGCGCGATGACCTACGCACAGAAGGCCAATGGGTTTGCAGAAGCGATCGATAAGCTGCGTCCTCATGTTGAAAAAGCAGCAGCATGGCTGGGTGGGAATTGGTACAAATTGCTAACCTTAGTTCATCTGGAGATTTGAGTTTGTGCCATGAGTGAAACCAATCACGGAGACGATCGGCATGTTGCAATTCAACGAGATGCGATTAGCAGTGTGATCGTGTCTGGGGATGGGAACAAAGTTGTGATTTACAACTACCATCTCGATCGCCAGGTCGAAATTGAGACAAAACCCTCCAAGTCTCACCTAGCTGCAAACCCGTATCGCGGGCTGGCGGCTTTTCAAGTGGAAGATGCAAATGTCTATTTTGGGCGAGAAGCTCAGATCGATCGATTGTGGAATCGATTGCGTGAATTGCAGGAACGGGCGGTTCAGGACAAGCCGCCTGTGCGCTTGCTACTGATTCTGGGAGCATCCGGGTCTGGAAAATCTTCACTGGCTCGCGCTGGGTTAATGCCGGAGCTCGCTCGACGCCCGCTGCCTGGATATCAGCAAACCTATGTCGCCATTATGAAGCCAGGGAAAAACCCATTAGAAGGACTGGCTAGGGTTTTAGCTTGCATCGCGACGAATGACCCTAGCCCTTCGACAAAACGGGCGGAGTTTGAGGCAATCTTGAGGCAATCGGGTGAACAGGGAACCCACGATCAGTTGAGGAAGATTGTGAATGACATTCCCTGTCTTGAGTCCTCTCCTCTAGTTATCCTAGTTGATCAATTGGAGGAGATTTATTCGCTTTGTAAGGATGCGAATGAGCGAGCGATTTTCATTGACAATCTGATTGAGGCGGCATCCTCTGCTGAAGCTCGCGTCTCAGTCGTCATCACGATGCGGCTGGACTTTGTTGGAGAAACCCAACGGCATCCGTTGCTCAATCAAATCATTGCTGCTCAAAGTGTGATCCTGCCGGTAATGACGCCAGAAGAATTACATCGAGCGATCTCAGAACCCGCCAAGCAAGCAGGACATCCTTTGGATGAGGGACTTGTCGATCGCTTGATTGAGCAAACTGAAGGACGTGAAGGCGCACTGCCGCTGCTCCAGTTTGCCCTGACCCGCATCTGGGAAGGGCTGGAACAGGGCAACTCTCCAACTAAAACACTAAAAGCAATTGGGGGGGTTGGCGGGGCACTGGCGGGGGAAGCCCAACGCATCTACAGCAGCCTGAATGACAAGGAGAAGGACATTGCCAGACGTATGTTTATCGGACTGGTAGAGCTTGGAGAAGGACCAAGGGACACGCGGCGCAGAGCCACTGTTGAAAGCTTGGTATCAGCCCAAGACAATGCAACATTGGTGCGAGAGGTGATGGGACGTTTCTCAGTGCCTGGAGCGCGGTTGCTAACGCTTTCGAGCGTTGAAGGCAAAGAGGTGGCAGAAGTGACGCATGAGGCATTGTTAGATCACTGGCAACAGATCGGGGAATGGCTGGACGGACAACGAGACCGCATTCGCCAGCAGCGACGCATTAATGCTCTAGCTGAGGAATGGGAAAAGCAAGGCAAGAAGCGAGGCTATCTTTTGCAGGGACGACAGCTAGATGATGCTCGCAGTTTTCAGAAACGATATGCCGAGACCTTACCTCTGACCAAGTGTGCAGCAGCATTTGTGCGGAAGAGTGTGCAGCAGCGCTGGCTCAACCGAGCAGCGATTGCCAGTTTCCTAATACTGCCACTGCTTGTCGTCGATAGCTTTTTACGAGAAGAGGCCGTTCAACGAAACTATGTAACTCTAAATAGCAAAGACATATCAGGTAAACCGGGGGCAGCGAAGGCATTAACTAAAGGATGTAGCGACTTGCAATCACTTCCGGGCTGGTTTGACCCTGTGGGTGAGAGAGTATTTGGAACCTGCAGAACACTGGAGGGCAGGAATTTGGCAAAGACCAACCTCAGCGCCGCCAACCTCCGCACCGTCAACTTCCGCACCGCCAACCTCCGCACTGCCGACCTCAGCGACACCGACCTCCGCAGAGCCAACCTCAGTAGAGCCAACCTCAGCGACACCGTCCTCAGCAGAGCCGACCTCAGCGACACCATTCTCCGCGGAGCCAACCTCAGTAGAGCCAACCTCAGCAGAGCGATTCTACTAGCAACCGATCTCAACAACACAGGATTAGAACAGCCTCAACTGACTAACTCAGAAAATTCGCCGATTCTTTGCAACGCAAAACTTCCTGCTGAATTAAAACATTTAGCCGATCGTGATTGCGATCGACTGCCCCAAGTGCTTCTAAAAAGGTATCCAGACTCATTCAAGAACCTGGAAGACGCAAAGCATTATGTGGAGCAGTTCAGAGCAGCAGTCAGGCAACGATAGAGGATCTGCCTTCTCACAGATGAGTTTCTGACAGCTTTCCGGTTGACTGTACTCCCAAGAGAAAAGCCCAAATGGGCTTCACACAGAACGCAATCCCTTTATCCCTCTTTACCATGCCCCGATCGCTTCGAGTTCGTGCCGAGTGCCTTGAACAGGTCAAGCTGTCAATTCGACGCAATGGTTTGCCCAACCAGCGTGCCCTCGCTGAAGCGACTGAACTATCACTCGCAACTGTCAGCAACTTCTTATCGGGGAAACCCGTAGATCGCGCTACCTTTGTCGAAATCTGCTCTCGGCTAAATTTAGAATGCGAGGAGGTTGGAGAACTCCCGCCTGACCCTGCATCCTCTCCATCTATTACTGCTCAAAGCATCGTTACTCCAACCGAATCTGCCCGAAAACAGCGGAATTGGGGTGAAGCGGTTGATATTGCCACCTTTTATGGACGAGAGCAAGAGCTTGACCAACTACAGCAATGGGTGGTTGAAGAACGCTGTCGCCTGATTACGCTGATCGGCATGGGCGGGATGGGGAAGACGACGCTATCGGTTCAGTTCGCCAAGCAAGTTCAAGATGAGTTTGTCGTTGTGATTTGGCGATCGTTGCGGAATGCTCCTCCTATTCAAGATTTGCTGGCAGAGTTGATCCAAATTCTGTCTCGTCAACAACAAACTCGTCTACCAGAGACAATTGATGGACAAGTTTTGTGCTTGCTTGAGTATCTCCGTCACGATCGCTGTCTGCTCATTTTGGACAATGTGGAGTCGGTTTTACGCAGCGATCAGCGGGCTGGAGCTTATCGAGTTGGCTACGAGGGCTATGGGCAGCTCTTCCGATGCCTTTGGGAAGCTCAACACCAGAGCTGTTTGGTCTTGACGAGCCGAGAAAAACCCCGTGGGTTAGGGGCAAAAGAAGGAGCAGGTTCTCCTCTACGCTCGCTACGGCTCTCAGGACTAGCGCAAGCTGAGGGGCAAGAAATTCTCAGAGAAAAAGTAGTTTCGGTTTCAGAATCAGCGAGCCAAGCGTTAATCGATCACTATGCTGGAAATCCGCTGGCGTTAAAGATTGCCGCCACGACCATTCAAGACGTGTTTGATGGCGATATCGTGCAGTTCCTCGCTCAAGGTACAGCGGTCTTTGGTGATATTTCTGACCTGCTTGACCAACAATTTGAACGCTTGCCTCTCCTCGAGCAGCACATCATGTACTGGTTAGCGATCGGACGAGAGTGGGTTTCCAGTCCTGAGCTACAGCAGGACATGATTCCCAGTATTCTGCCGCGATCGTTGTTAGAAGCGCTGGAGTCATTGCAATTGCGATCTCTGATTGAGAGGAAATCAGTGACGTTTACGCAACAACCTGTGGTGATGGAATATGTCACCGATCGACTGATTGAGCAAATTACTTCAGAAATCATAAGTGGCAATATTAATTTATTCAATTCTCATGCACTACTGAAAGCTCAGACGAAAGACTATTTACGCAATGCTCAGGTGCGTCTGATTCTCAAACCCCTGAGTGACCGGCTGCTAGCAGCGCTGGGTAGCCTAGAGGCAATACAATTCCGCTTAGAACAGATTCTGTTGAACTTACAGCAAGCACCCCGACAACCTGGATATGCCGGAGGGAATTTGCTCAATCTCTTCTGCCAAGTGGGAATTGATTTAAGCGGCTATGACTTTTCTGACCTCACAATTTGGCAAGCTGACCTCCAAAGAATGATCCTGCACCGCACAAACTTTGTTGGTGCCGATTTATCTAGATCGGCATTAACACAGATGGTTGGCACTGTTTTTTCGGCTGCCTTCAGCTCCGATAGCACACTACTAGCGACTGGACTTGACAGCGAAATTAGCCTTTGGCACGTTGCGAATTCTCAACAGTTAATGATTCTGAGCGGGCACAGCAGTTGGGTACAAGCGATCGCGTTTAGCCCAGATGGTCAGGTTCTAGCGAGTGGCAGTAATGACCAAACTATTCGTCTTTGGAATGTTCAGACTGGGCAGTGTCTTAGAACCTTGAGCGGGCATAGCAGTTGGATTCAGACAATCGCGTTTAGCCCAGATGGTCAAGTTCTAGCCAGTGGTAGTAATGACCAAACTATTCGCCTTTGGAATGTTCAGACTGGGC
Organism: Cyanobacteria bacterium FACHB-63; assembly: GCA_014695255.1. GTDB lineage: Bacteria > Cyanobacteriota > Cyanobacteriia > Leptolyngbyales > Leptolyngbyaceae > Leptolyngbya. The sequence goes on along the minus strand of JACJNX010000120.1, from coordinate 2,183 downwards.
AGTGTCTTACAATCTTGAGTGGACATCATGATCGCTTACTCTCCGTGATCTTCTCTCCAGATGGTCAAACCTTGATTAGCAGTAGTGAAGATGCCACCGTGAAACTCTGGAATCTTCAGACGGGAGAATGTTTGCGGGTTTTGAACATCCAGGTTAATTGGAGATTGTCCTTAGCGTTAAGCCCAGATGGGCAAACCTTAGCAACAGGAAGCGGTGGAAACGCGGTGACATTTTGGAATCTCCAAACTGGAGTGTGTACCGGTACACTCCCTAACTATAGCAGTCGTGCTTGGGCAGTTGCCTTTAGCCCAGACGGGCTAAAGGTAGCCACCGCTAGCGAGGATAGAATGGTCAAGATTTGGGATGTGGTTACAGGGAGTTGCCTTAAAAGCTTGCCAGAGTACAAGGACCGCGTGTGGCTAGTTGCCTTTAGTCCAGATGGTCAAACCTTAGCTACTGCTAGTGAAGATCAAGCTGTTCGGCTCTGGGAGGTGCAAACGGGTTATTGTTTAAGCGCATTAATAACACACAACAATTGGATTGCGTCGATTGCGTTTAGTCCAGACGGTCGTTGGTTAGCGAGTGGCAGTTATGACCGTTTAACACGAGTGTGGGACGTCACAACCGGAACTTGCGTCCGAAGTCTAGCCGGACATACGAATTTAGTCGCCTCGGTTGCCTTTACATCTCAAGATATGAATCACTCTACAAGAAGTGATGTGGCTAAAGAGGATATTGCGTCTCAAACAACTGATGACGAACCTCTCCTAGCAAGTGCGAGCGATGACCAGACGTTAAAGCTTTGGAACATTAGAACAGGAGAATGTATACGAACGATTTGGGGGCACCAGAGTTGGGTGCACTCGGTCAGCTTTAGTCCAGATGGACAACTCCTAGTGAGTGGCAGTCGTGACCAGACCATTAAGCTATGGGACTATCGAACTGGGGAGTGTTTGCGGACTTTGGAGGGACATACCCACCGGGTCAAGGCAATCGCGCTACATCCGCAGGGGTCAATGATTGCTAGTGCTAGTGACGATCAAACCGTCAAGCTCTGGGATATATCCACTGGGCTCTGTTTGCAGACACTGCAAGGCCATTGCGATTGGGTCGTTACCGTTACCTTCAGTCCTTGCGGGAAATGGGTTGCTAGCGGGAGTGGTGATCGCACGATCAAGCTTTGGAATATTGAGACTGGCAATTGCATCCGAACCTTGGAGGGCCACACACATCGAGTTAGATCGATTGCCTTTAGTCCGACTGTTTCACTGCTACTTGCAAGTAGCAGTGATGATCAAACTGTGCGGCTGTGGGATACACAAACTGGAACGCTCGTGAAAACATTAAAAGGCCATCAGGGCACCGTGTGGTCCGTAACATTCCATCCCCATGGCCAACAGCTTGCAAGTGGGGGAAAAGATGAGACGATTAAATTGTGGGAGATTGAAACGGGTAGGTGTTTGAAAACACTGAGAATTGAGAAACCTTATGAAGAAATGAATATTTGGGGAGTGACAGGGATAACGATGGCTCAACGGGCAACTTTAAAGGCTCTGGGAGCGGTGGAAGTGGAGCCGACCGGTGCATGAAGTTCACCCTCTCGGCGTATTGTTTAGTTGATGGAATAGTTATCAAGATAGAACAATCCGTTAAGATTCTAACTCCTAGTTGTGGTACTGCATTATGACAGAAGAAACCTCAGCCCCTGAACAACCGCCGAAGAAACCCCCAGCAGACCCCAATGAGATTATCCGAGATTTGGTTAGACCGGAGGATCTAGAGGGTCAGAATGAGTCGGATGGTCCTAGAGATCCAACTACCCAGGATCGAGGAAACCTCTCTTTAGAGGCAACTGCTCCTGCAACGGACACTCGAACGGTAAGAAAGCTAATTTTCATTGAGCCACAGAAGGAGGATGTGTCTTCAGGGGGTGACAACGGGCTTGAAAGGTAGAAGCGATGCGGAATCGCAACAATAGGCTAAAAAATAAGGTGTACAGTGCCAAATTAGATGGGCTCTTCCCAAGTTTTGGTGAACAGGTGGCAAAATCGAGATATCCCCCTTTAGGAGTTAGGAGATCTGAATTTCTTTCAACAACTGCTACCGGACCAACAACACCTTGAACTAAAACATTGGCATTTTGACGCTGCAACGGGTCAGTTGATGCTGACGGTTGCCTCAAC
>JACJNX010000012.1 GCA_014695255.1 Cyanobacteria bacterium FACHB-63 | reverse complement strand
CATGGTCGTGAACGGTCGCAGCATCGATTAACCCCAACTAATGAGCAATTGGTTATAGCAGTCTGTCAGAACCTACTGTAGCCAATTGCTCTAAAACACCTGTAAACCTTACCACTCAATCCATTGAGTCGATTTTTTATGATTTCACAGAACACCGAATCATCTAAGGCACTGTCTACTGTTGACTATGACAACCTGCTACAGCCTATGGGGGCTGACATTGGGAACGGACAGCTTAAACTTATCTCGGCAATGTCCGAAACCCGCACAGAGAGCTATATTCACGAACTTGAGGAGCGCTCACCGGACGGAGTTAAAGGTTACGTCGAATACCTCAAGGGCGATCGTGCTGACTTGATCGGTAAGCAGTGGATCGGCGGACTCAATGCTTATTACAACGGACTGAACTCGATTCGACGAGTGACAGATGATAAGCAGGGCAAACCGCATCTAGGGCTGCAATTGTTCCTTTCTGCCTTGTCAGAGTATGCCCACCGCGACCGTTGGCACATTGCTCTAGCGGTTTCGGTGCATGACTCTAAAACGCTAGGAAGTGCCTTGAAACGAGCGCTCGAAGGTTCACATCATGTCCGATTCCGCAATAAAGAAACGATCGTTTCGATCAAGGTGATTGCTGGACTGGAGGAAGGGACGGGCGCGATTATTACCTACCAGAAGCAAGCCGACATCACCAATGCGATTCTTTACGACTTGGGGAATGGAACGTTAATCGTCTCCAGCTTCAACAATCTAAAGATGACCGATCGTAGTTATTCCCAGAATGGCGGTGTTGAAAAGCTGATCGATCAGATTGCGACTCATGACGCGATTCGAGAGCGGTTACTGAAAGAGGGCGATCGGCATTTGATTCGCAAGGGTATCGAAAGCCAAACCTTCACCTATGGCACTCAGCACCCAGACTGGAACTTTGAAGCAGTCTACCGGGAAGAGTTGCCGAAATGGGTTAAGGCTGTACTGGCTCCAACAGTTCGCCCGTGGGAAGACAGGCGCGATTCTGCCACCGCTTTGATTGCGGTTGGAGGCGGGGCACAACTGCCGGGAATTGAACCATTGCTCAACAAGAAAGGCATCAAAGTTTTGTCCGATCCACTGTGGGCAAATGCGCGGGGTCTTTACACTTTGGCAACTCGCAAGGTTGCACAATTGGAGGCGAAATGAAGCAGGTTCGGGCTTCGATTCCGTCCCATCTTCAGACTGCTTTTTTCGAGGTGGGACGGCAGTTAAACACCGATGATCCAACGATCATCAACACTCATATTCTGAGTTGTTATTTCACGGGAGATCGTTCAGACAGTCCAAAACAACTCACTCCAAAAGAAGCCAATAGTTTTGAGTTCGACGACTTAGGCGACTGGGTGGCAGAGGAGTAACGATGCTGATTAATCATCACCTAGTGATCGTCCGCATCCACTACAACCCCGAACTACTCGCAAAGTACAATTATACTTCCTACCAAGCTTTACTCAGATTGAATCGTTAACCCCCAAGATACTCGGCTTGATGAGTCAAAACCATTGCTCGCTACACGTTTTGGCTTACTCTCATGGAAATGAATTTACAACAGACGCTCTCAAACTTCTTCGAGGTTCCAGTTTCTCGAATCAGCATCGATGGTAATCGAGCAACGCTCATTGTCGATGACGATGCTGCAGTTTTTGGGGTTCAAGCGCGGTGGTCCGATGCAACGTATTTGTTTGGCGATCGCATTCAGTACCTCGTCGTAGAGAAAGGCGCTCGTCGAGTTGAACTGCCACTAAAACGCAAACTCTGGGAATCAGGAGGGATAGTCAAATGACAGAGACTTTCAACCAAATCAAAGCATTTTATCGAAACTCATGGAGCGGACTAAAACCGCTCGACCTAGGCATGGCGTGTTCTGCCACCGCAATGAGTTTAAGCACCGGACGAATTGAGCTAAGCCACTTCGACGGGTTCGTAAGTCGCAGAAAGACGATCTCAGTTACCGATCGCTTAGAAGCGGCTGAAACCTTGCAATTGCTCGCTGATGAACTTACTAATCGCGTTCGATCTCTGTCATCGGATGAGGTTGACGAACTCGATCTCGTTCTGAAAGTTCTAGCGGGCGCGGAGTTACCCAAGCGACTCGACAATCGAGATTTATGAACGCCAATGATGCTGCACTGCTTGATTGGTTTGTGACCTGCGATCGCTCCGAATTTCCGACTGTTCCGTTTGAGCTGACAGCACATCAAATTGTGACGGGTGAAGGGTTCTTCAATGTTTTGACGCGAGAAACATTCGACGCGATCGATTACCTCAAAGGTGATAGATCTGCCCCTCCAGTGCGATTAGCCGGACTGCTAAAGGATTTGAAAGCATTGCAGGCATTAACTCAAATGGATGATGACGATACCGACTGGTAAAGGAGTTTTTATGGCTAAAGGTTTTCAATCGACCGACGAAACGAAGATTGCGATCATCAAAAAACGGTTAAAACCGTCAATCGAACGTGAAGACGAGTACGCTTTTCAATCGGGACTGATGAAAATGATCGAGCGCTACGGGTCAGACCTGACAGAAAAAGCATTCCAGAAATTGCTCTCTGATTCAACTTGGCTCGCGCAAAAGACGCTGAACATGATGCCTCCGAGTATGGGAGGCGAATTCAAATCGAGCGCAACCGACATTCTAGCCAGCGTGATTCAGGACGCAGGCTTAAAGCTTGAAGATCATTTGCGGGTGACTGATCAGGGTATTTTCGCGAGCCAGAAAGCAATCAAAGCGATCGCTGATACCGGATTCCCAGTTTCGCAATTAGGGGAAGGTAAGGAAACTTTAGCCGGGATTGGATTGAAACGGAGTCCGTTCATTCATCAACTCTCAGAAATGCTCGACGAGGAGCACCTCAACAGTTGGGCAACAATTTCAATGGTGATCACAGTTGCTCAAGGTTGGGATACGGTGGGCGATCGCGTAGTCGCCCAAACCAATCTAGAAATGATGATCCAATTCGTTGCACCAACGCTGGATTTACAAACTTTGCAAAGACGAGCGCGGTACGACGATCGCGCTTTACTGCAACTTGCCTCTTATACCGAACGTGGTTTTAATGCGCTGGCTCAACGCTCAAGCAAGTAATCAAAATGCCGATCGCCTGCCTGACAAACAAGAACGATCGGCGCCATCCCACAAATTCACCATTTGGAGACTTCTTAATTATGGGTCAATTTCATTCACGCTCTGCACTCACAGCCTTTGCAGCGCTTGCGTTAGGAGCTATTTTCGCAGTGTTCATCATTCAACGTTCCGAGAGTCGATCGAACACTCCGAGAGATCGACCGATGATCACAAACTTCGACACGAAACGATGAATCAAATGCCGTCCCCAGCTACCAACTAACGGACGGCACTCACCCCAAAAACACTAAATCATTGAGGATTTCCAAATTATGCACCCATCGTTATCGGTTGGATACTACGGAGTTAGTTTCGATTCGCCTGCATACAAGCTGACTGAGATTTGGGGCGATCGCTTAGAGCAAATTAATAGTGGTGACAAGCTTGCTCTGATTGCGGTTCTCGCGGGTTGGCTTGCTGAAGACGATGAGGCTTATGACATTCCACAAGCTGTAGAAAATTGTCGGATGTGTTGCTCTGAGTCGTTTTATCTGTACGTTTCACTTCTGGCAAGTCGAGAGCATCCTTTAACCCCAGATGACGCTTTGAGCTTGATTGCAGCATTGACGGTGCAACTCAAAGCGAAGGTATACGCATGACCCCAGAGCAACGAAACAACGCGATCGGCGCGATCCTGATCGGGATTGCAGTTCTGCCATTGATTCCGGCACTCCCGATTGCGATCGATGTGGTCGAAACCAGCATTCAGCACAACTTTCAGGAGCAACAGAGATGAAAGACCTTCAAAACTTTTTCAACGAGAACAAAGCGGAATGTGTTTGCGGTGTGATCGCTGCCATAGTCCTGATAACTAACCTTGGCAGCATCAAGCAATTCATCGGAGACAACAATCAGCTACGGGAATCAATGAAGGCAGAGCAAGCCGATAACCAACGCTTGCAGGTTGAACAGTTGGTTTCCGAGCAACGAAAAGAGGTCGCAGACGATCGCTATCGAAACAACTGCACGATGATTTTCTCGCTGAATCAGCAAGGACATTACACCGCCATCTCTGAAGGCGATCCGATCCTCAAAGGTGAGCTTGCAGCCCGATATCGCGGTAAGAGATTTGATCTTCGCAAGATTCATCCTTTCACGTTCCTGCCTGCCGGGATGACGGTTTGCGATGCCTATGGCAACACAGCAAAGCTCGTCAAAGACAAGAACTTGAACGGTATCGCAGTGGCGCGAGATTTGGCAAATACAGGCGATCAGGCACTCATCAAGAGCGCAATGGAACGCGCTAGAGGCATCTATTCCAATCCAGTCAAATAGTTAGGAGTACAAATCATGAAAACTCGTTCAACAACAGATAACACTTGGCAAGACAGAACGAAAGAATGGGCATCGCAAGCAGGCAGAGAAGCGCGTGATGCAATGGATAACCCACTAATGGGATTCATCGCTTGGGTGCTTGCGATCGGTCTATTCGTCGCATTGGTGCGAGTTGCCATTACCAACATTGAGCCGTATTACAGCTTGTTTCAGGGCGCGGGTAATGATTCCCCTTGGGTCAAGAATCTGCCTGTACTGGGTTGGTTTCTTTTCACTTGGAACAACGTTATCAGCGCGATCGGTGCAATTCTCGTTTGGGCAGTGGTGCAAATCTTCCAAGTGCTTTGGATTCTGATTGCCTTAGACCGTAAAGCCAAGCGCGGCGCGTTGAAAGATGCCCGTCAAAACGGCATGGATGCGAATGCGTTTAGCGATCGACGAGCGCGAAAAGTTGCCAAAGGATTGAACGGCATCCCGTTTTTCTTTATCCGATGGTCTGCATTACTCGCGCTTGCTGCTTATGCGTTCGATTTTGCGGTCGGAATTCACAAGTATCCGCCTGCACGTAACTTGCAAGTTTTCTTCGTCGCGATCGCTTCTGGCATCACCAGCCGGATCGATTGGGGCAACTTCTGGAAACTGTTGATCATGATGTTCAGTTTTGAGGCGCTGCTGATTCCCTTCGTGATTGTGGTGTTCTGGATTCGAGCGCGGCAAGCAGACAACGCAGATTAATCAAAACGAAGCCTAGTAGAGCAACCCGCTAGGCTTCTGTCCCCTTTCTCGCAAATAAGTAGAGGATTTCACCATGCTAAGCCGATATGACGATGCTGAAGGCAAATTCAGTCCAGAACAAATTGAAGACAAGATCGAGGACTTTGAGGAGAAAGTTTCAGGCAAGCTCACCAATGCTCCCACCGGACGGTTCTTAATTGCTGCGGGTATTTTTGGCGCGTTAGTGATTCCTTGTGGACTACCAGCCGCAGGCGCGATCTCGCTTCCGTTTCTCGTTAATGCCGCTAAGAAGGCGATCCGCAATGGGCATCAAGCCGAATATGTAGCAAAGACTGGGATTTTTTGCCATTTGCTGAATCATAGCGAGATTGCTCAATTAATCAGGTTTACAGGTCGGAATTTCATCATTGATCAATGCGTTCAAGCCCATATCGACGGCATGAAGCTCACCGGAGCCGCGATCGAGTTAGTGGAAATGATCGAGGGTGAGTTAACCCCGACTTCATTTGCTGAGGTCAAGAAAGCATTTGCACCGGAGCCACAAAAAGAACTTGCTACAGTTTCAGCTGTGGGGAATTCGACAAAATTAGGCGCGATTGATGTACCAGCCCAAACGGTTGGATCGAGCGGTACGGTTGAGCCTGAAACCGGGACAATGCCTGTAATCAGCCCCGTCGATTATTTGGTGGGCGATCGCTTGAGAACATCACTCGTAGTCTCGGTTAGCGGTGGAGGTAAGGATTATTTATTGTCAAATGCCCTGCGAAAGTTTCTAGAGGTCTATCCGCAATTCAGAGCGATCGTGATGGATTGCAAGGACGATCCGAAAGAGTACGGGTACTTTGGTGATTTGGCGCGGGTGAAGGTCTATCGGCTCAATCTGGCAACTTCTAGCGATTCAACGATCTCTGCATGGATCGATGCGGTGTTAGATGACTTCAATAGCCGTCCTGAGAAAACCTTGCTGATTTGCAACGAAGGGACGCTCGTTCGGGACAAATCAAAGCGCTACGTCGATGCGATCGCATCGTTGGTTAGCTCTGGAGATTCGCGCCAAAAGTACGCTTGGGAAGCAGGACAATCGGGGCACACCGACGATCTGAAAATTAACGGCGCGGCGCGATCAAGATTCCGTCCGATGGTGATTTCAATGTCCGATGAAGAGATGCAAATCGAAGCAATTCTCCGGGCGAAATGGTTAGCAGACTCAGCGAACGATATGCAAGCTTGCCGATCTGAAATGCGGCGCTCTCCCGTGGGTAGAGCATGGTCAGACGGGCAAAGATGGTATGCAATGCCGAAGCTTGAAAACTATGCGGGGTACGATCGCGATTCTCGATCGTTTACTCAACAATCACAGGCAGAATCGCAGACAGAAAACCAGCCCGAAATCGAAGCGAATCAGCAAGTAGAAACCATTCAAAACACCGAAGAAAAGGAGGATAAGAGCAACATTCAGAAGCCGAATCTTTCTCGTAGTGATCTAATGCTGCAAATCGGGATATTAGGCGAATGGCTTGATAAAAATCCGGGCTTATCTTTCTCTCAACAATACGCAAACTATAGCGCTGCCAGAAAAGGTTTTAGCCGTCCTGAATTCCGCTATTTGCTAACACAAGTCGAAAATCTCGATTCTTAGTGCCACGGCTGCCACGAGGTAAAAAGAGACGTGCCACGCCCCGTGGCAGCCCGTGACAGACCCGTGGCAGGTCTAGCCGTGGCAGCCGTGGCAAGATAGCGCAAAAAATAGGCGCGTGTACGATTGACCCTTCAAACTATCAACAAATACCCCAAATTCATCCCATTAAGACCATGAACACCACCGAGATTATGAGTTGGTACAACGAGAGGTGAACGCCGCTAGAACGAAGAAGCTAGGCTGTAGTCCCCTCGCAGAATTAGCAAGCTTCAAGTATTACCAAGGACGGCAGGAAGCCTATCAAAACTGCATTGATTTGTTCAGAGAACTTGCAGCAATGGAGCAGTGTAATCATGAATCAAGAATTTAATATTGGCGATCGCGTTGTGACCCCAACCGGAAAGACCGGATGCGTTATCGAATCTGATGCCGATTTCCCGTTGCACTGCCTGATCGCGTTTGATTCTGGAGAGAAGCGCTACATTCTTCGACGAATCTTGCAGCCAGCGATAGAAGCTAGACATCAGGAAAAATCAGCTTTAAGGGCGATCGTTTGCTTCATTACCGATCGCATTTCTATAACTTTTGTATTCGCAATGCTGTCGTCAACTCTAGAGTTTAACTTTGATGTCAACTCTAGAGTTTATGTTGGTGTACGCCATTGTTTTGTGTTCATAAATTTGTAAATTTGTTGTCATTTTTATGGGAACTCGTTTATTGTAGAGCACAGATACTTTTGGACATGCAGCCGTCGGCAACTAAACCAGCGCGATCAAGACACTAGATCTAGGGGTCAGTAAGACATGACAAAATTCCCTTCCGCTCGACACCGGATACTCATCTCATTCAGCGAAATGCAGCTTAATCACTTAAGGGCGACTATTCCAGCCCGATCGCGTAATGCCAGAATTCGGCAGGCTCTGATCGATGCTGAACTGATTCCCCCCAATCCAACCAAGAAATCGAAAGCGGCTTGAACCGCACTGGGCGATCGTTAACTCCCAAATCCGCCAAATTTGAACAATAAATCGGATTCCGCGATCACCCGAATTTCAAAACACCTTAGAGTTGGGGAGCCTTACCTAATATGACGGGGTTTTCTAATGCTTGAAGCAAAGCGAAACGTCCTCTTTCCGCTAACTCTGCGACCTCAAGAACTGTCAGATTTGCGGCAGTCGATCCCTACCCAACAGCGATCGGCAGTGATCCGAGAACTGCTTAAACGTGAGGGTTTTATCAGCGACCGCGATCAAACGACCGAATACCAAAAAACCCCCAGGCTCGACTAAAGCTTGGAGGGTTAAAAATCACCTGGAGCGTAAGAATTTCCTAGGTTCGACGCTGCCAGATCGTAACCAACACGTAACACCATTAATATGGCAAAGATTTCTCCCATTTTAACGTTTTTGTGCGCGAAAAAACCACGAAAACGCCCTAGAAACAACGCGAAACTACTGCCTGATAAGCGCTGGACGGATCGGATCGCTGTTAGCAATCGCACTCAAGCCCAGAATCAGCTTACGCTCTGGCAATCGGCAGCACCAAACATATTCATCGCTGCTGTTCCCGAAAGTATCTCGCTGGAGAACGATCGCTATTTCATCCATCTTGACAATTGGTTCGCGGCAATTCAGCTCAGCAGGGACGAGGCAGATCGAGCAGTCGCAGCGATCGCACAACAGCGATTTGAGAACCCGACTAAAGAAATTGTCTGGGAAGCGATCGAGCAGATAATCGATAAAACGGTCAGCCGTGACCAATTTGAAAGCGCAATTAAGGGAGGTGCGGCATGATCACCTCTAAAGGATTTGGGAAACTTCAAGCCGTAGAGATCGGCGGTTCAACCGAGAATCGCGAGACTTTTAAGAATCGACTTGATCGCGAGCTTGAGAACAAACCGAGAATTGCACCTGAAACCACATCGGCTCAAACTGTCGAAGAATGGGCGATCGCTGACTTCAGATCGAGCGGCATCAGTGATCAAATGATTGCTATTAATATGCAGACGATCGAGGGCGATGCGGCGGTACGGATTCTCGCAGAGCATGAAATCGCGCAGCGTCAGAGTGTCCAATACGTCACCAGATCGGCTCAATCTGTTCTTAAACGTTATCAGAATGCGGCTCACGGTGGATGGGTAGCCTATGGCTCAACAATTAACGGCGATCAAGCTGAAATTGCATATTTCAAGCCGATTCTGCCTCGTTACAACCTCTCGAAAGGCACACTCAAGCGGATTAAATATGAAACCCCAGCCAAGTGTGAGGCATTGCCGATTCTGCCTTGCGTTTCTTGGGAAGTTGGACTGGACATTGCGCGGAAGAATGGCTTAACTGCTGAATATCAAGCTCGTTTCTTCCACGAACACGGCGAATTTGGCGTTACCGAAGAATTTAAGAATTCTCCTGATCTTCAGTTTTGGAACTGGTGGAAGCGGGGTAACGGTGAGATCATCATTACGGAAGGACTCAAGAAAGCTATTCTGCTGACTCAGCAAGGTTATCCAGCGATCTCCCTTCGTGGCGTGTGCAACTGGCATCGTAAAGGCGAAGTCGAGCTTTTCCCGATTCTGCGAGAGTTTGCAACTGATGGCAGACAAATCCGAATCGTGTTCGATCAAGATGAAAAACCGAAGACGATCGCAAATGTAGGACGGCAGATCAAGCAACTGGGGCAAGTATTCCAGGAACTCAAATGCAGAGTGTTTGTTACGACTTGGGACTCTCGCAGTGGCAAGGGAATTGATGATGCGTTTGTCAAAGAAGGCGCGGAATGGCTTGATCGAACGATCGCGGCATCCCTCACCTTTGACGAGTGGAAGAAATGCGGACTCAGACGGCAGTATTTCGAGATCATTCGGAAGCTGAAGACTCTGCAAATCACGCCTGATCGCGCTACCACAGGCGATTATCTACCTGAATTACCGAGTGAAATTCCAGTCGGCTCCATTACTGCGATCGCGGCAAATATGGGATCTGGCAAGACCTTTACCGGAATCAATCAAACGGTGCGACGCTGGATCGAGAGCGGCGGTAACGTTCTACGGCTTGATCCACTTCTGTCTCTCGGAGCGCAAGGATCGCGGCTCTCGGATATTCCTCACAGTTCTGATTATGACCTCAGCGATAGTGAGGGCTACAGCGCATTTTTACGCGATATTTCAGCCCGTCATGGGTCAGCGGTTTGCTTCAATTCCTTGCTGAGAATCCCGGATTGGTTTCTCACGCAACGTCCGTTACTGCTCGTACTGGATGAAGTGAATCAGGGACTTGACTACCTGATTCAAGGTGACAATCTAGGATCGAAGCACTCGGAAATCCTTGATCGCTTTGCTGAAATCTGCCTGCTGTGTGGCATGAGCGGCGCAATTATTTCGGCAGAGGCAGAACTCCACCCGCGATCGGTTGAATTGCTCAAGACTTATTCTGGTTCCGATAAAATTCGATACTTCAAGCATCATCGCAGTAATGCGCCGTGGGAAGTGGCGATCGGAACTGGAGATTTGAGCGGCTTCGTAAGCAAGATTCTGTTAGATGCGATCGACGGCTCAGGCTACGACGAATCGCAGCGGTTTCTAATTCCAACCGACTCGCAAACCAGCGGCAAAAAGATCGAGAGACGGTTAAAGGCAGAATTCCCCGATAAGAAGATCGTCCGAATTGATTCGGAAACGAATCGCGGCGGTGCATTTGCTGACTTCTTCGACGATCCAGATCAGTGGCTTGAAGACAATCAGCCTGATTTCCTGATCGTTTCTCCATCTGTCAAAACAGGCGTTTCAATCACTTGGGAAGGCTTCGACGCGGTGTATGGCTACTTTGTGGGGGCGATCGACCCTGATGGCTGGATGCAGATGTTAGGGCGGTATCGTCCGACCGTTCCCCGGTTTGTGTGCTGTCCCCGGTTTGTGGTGACTCAAGGGGATGAATCCTTGATCATGCCGAAATCAATTCGCGAGAAAGCAGATCTCGATCGCGCAGCGATGACGACTCATTACGCGATCGGAGCTCTTGGAGAAACCGACGATCGCAAAGTTGCAATTCGTCTCGCAGCCCAGGAATATTATCCGGAGATGTGCGCTCTACGTGGGGCGCAGAAGGCGATCGCATTTGATTACTTGGCTTCAGTCCTGAACGATGCGGGGCATACTGTAGCGATTGAGCATTGGGGCAAATGCAGCGATGAAGCAAGGGAACTGATCCAAATCCGCGACGAAATCGAACTAGAGGACGCGACACAGTTTGCAAATTCCCCGGTGTGCGATTCTCTTGAAGAGGCACATCGAATCCTTGCATCAGAATGCAGCTTAGAAGATGAGTTCAAGGCGAAAAAAACTCTAGCCTGCGATCGCTTCCCCGATGTTGATTTTAGCCAGGTTGATAACTGCCTGTGGATTCTGACGAAGCAGCGCGGCAAGCTTGGACGCGGCGCGGAAATGCAGGCAGCGATCGAGAATATTTTGGCTACCAAAGAACTCGATCGCGAGTCTATCGAGATGATTTGCTCAGATGATCTGGGAATGGTTCACCGCATCTCGAAACGGTATTTTAGAGCGCAATTGCTCAAGCAGAGCGGGATTCTGCAACTTGCCGATCAGGGGGTTGAATTTTCAAACTCCGATTCGCGCTGCATTGCGATTCAGCAATGGGCAGTCAGCCACGCGAAACAGCTTCGATACTATTTTGGGCTGACAATTGTCCCTGAATACATCGACTCAAAAGGACGGAAACAACATACGCCCGTCGATGTGTGCGGCAAATTGCTGAAGAAGATTGGGTTACAGTCTGTCGTTATCAGGACCCAAGGCAAACGCGGAGCACAAGAGCGCGTCTATACAGTGGCAATCGAGCGCGTCAAAGCAGACTTGCAGGACGCTGCTTGGGAGTATCGAGATAAAGCACTTGCAGCGGCAAGGAAACGGCTCGATTTGATTGTTCCAGCGGAACCAGCTTCAACATCAGAAACGCAGCCAGAATCGACGAAAACACCGCAATCTGAGCAAAATCCAGATACACAATCAAAGCCAGGTTCTGACCCACCGTATTCACAAAATTTTCGGAGGCGAGCTGCATGAGCGAAGCTTTTGAAACCAATACAGAGAAAACCTCAAAACTAAGAGAGGTGCGCTTGCGATGCCACAGATTAATTGATCGCATCGCTAAACGTCCCGGATCAGCAAAACTGCTGCAGCTAGCAGAACGAGCATTAACCAATTTTGCAAACTACAAGGCGAATCGAAATCATGACACCCGACTCTGAAAAAATGCTGGCTGAGATGTATTTGAATCAGCAGCGGATGATGGAAGAAATTCGCGCACTCAGAGCACAACTCGCTGGACATCCAGCGATCGCGGATGGTTGGATGAATGCGGCGGATGCTGCGATCGCGCTTAAGCCAGATGGTGTCAAATCAGCACAACATCTCAAGAACTTACGGCTTGACGGTGCTTTCAGCGAATTTAAGAACGCGATTCGGAACGTAGGGAAGGGGGAAATCCTTCCTAGATGGGAATACCACGTTCCATCTTGCCGAAAGGCTCTACAGCGGCATTTTCGGCAGCTTTGAGCGATTTAGAATCTTCTGCTCATACTTCTTCTGAATTTCCGCGTCTTTAATCCATTCCTGATACGTTTTCTCATGGACAGCAACGCTGTGACCCATCATTTTCGCCATTGCAACAGATCCCATTTCTTCTTTCACTGTGCCCCGAATTGCATAAGCATGGCGCAGATTGTAGGCGGGGAAAGGAATTTCATAGCGTTGAAATTGTCCTTTGTTGCGATCTCCATAATCAGAGGGTCTTTTTGCAGTTACCTTGGGACGTTGAACCTCGATTAGATTCCATTGTTCTGCCCATTCGGGGGGAATTGCGCGTGTGACGTGGTATCCAGTCTTTGTTTCGTTGAAGACGCGGACTGTATGAACGTCTATGAATTCACAGAGAAAGCATTCATGCGGTCTTAATCCGAACGCTGCCATCATGCCATAAACCCACTGCCAAGCGGGGTTAGGAATCTTGTCTCGCCATTCGACGATCATTGCATCATCTGGGATGTCACGGGGATTTAGCGACTGATGCCCATAATCCCCGCTATGACTTGATAAGTCGATTTTGATGCCTGCATAGTCGCAGAGTGCCTGTAGTCGCTGACAGGTGCGTTTTCGTGTCTCTGTATGCGGTTCA
Source organism: Cyanobacteria bacterium FACHB-63 (assembly GCA_014695255.1). Taxonomy (GTDB): domain Bacteria; phylum Cyanobacteriota; class Cyanobacteriia; order Leptolyngbyales; family Leptolyngbyaceae; genus Leptolyngbya. The sequence continues at coordinate 738 of JACJNX010000012.1, read as the reverse complement.
GTGGTAATAATGACCGCTAACACCATTGCTTCAGATAGTGGTTGGTCCTGTGGCAGGCGTTCTAGTGTTTTCTGCCACCCATATTCCCATGTCGATTCTTTAATCAGTTTGCGTTTTTTAGTCGCTTTCCGGCTAGGTTGCACATTGCCTTTTAAGTATTCGGCTTTGAAATTTTGCACTAGTTGAGAGACGGGTATCTCGTGCGGTTTCAGAGCGCGATTTCTTCGCCAGTCTTCCCACTTAAAAGTTTCCCTCATTAACTGATCCGCAAGGTCGTGACATTTTGATTCTGCGAATTTCACTCCATCTTTATTAGCAGGGATGCCTAAACTGAACTCTCCGCGCTCAGTGCCAATCCCCGATCGACTGGGAACAGTAGCGCGAATCACAAGCGCTCCACCATTGCGCTTTATCTGTGGCTTGACTTCAGCCTCCTTTAAGCGCTGGTTCGCTGCGTCGATCGCCTTATCTACATTGAATTTCGGCATCCCCAGAAAATCCCCAAAATTTCGATGAATTTTGGACATTTTAGAACGATTTAGAACAATTGTACACACTACATAAAGCGCCTAAAAGTCCGAAATATCAGGGAACGCGGCTTATTTAGAAACATACGCACCAATCTTTCACACGGATGGGGTCACTGGTTCAAATCCAGTATCGCCCATAGGTTTCATGTGAATTTCTTCTCAAAACAAATCGGACGCAAGGATCATCTTGCGTCCGCCGATCTTCTAA
>JACJNX010000119.1 GCA_014695255.1 Cyanobacteria bacterium FACHB-63 | reverse complement strand
CCATCGGACGCAAGGGAATCTAGCCGTAATTCCGTAGCAATTGCTTGTGCAGCATCCTCGATCCGAGTCTTCAGCACTTTCATGTGATCTTTGAGCATTGGTCTAAGGTCAATACCTCGCAGCGTCGTCACGCCCTCGCTCAGTTTTGCGCTCAGTCGTTCTGCACTAGGGGGAGCCGATGCACCGGATTTCTTCACCGCCGCTAAGAACCTTGGATCGTTTAGCAATCCCTTGATTACCAGATTGCAGCCGCCTAAATCACCGCCCATCAGAGGAACGATCGCGACTTCTCCCGACGCTTTACGGAATCCAGCGAGGATTGTTCCGAAGCCAATATCGATCACTCCGTTGAACATTGGATCGGACTTGAGCAGTACCGTTCCCTCAAACTCAACAGCAACGCTCTGAACGGCGATCTTAATCGACTTACCGCCAATCTCGAAGCCTTGCTCTAGCGGCTTAAGTTCTGCCCGGATCTCTCTGCTTAGGCTGTCAGTAGCAAATGGAGAGCTAACAATCAAACTTAGGTCAACCGCATCGGTTAGCGGGTAAACCTCCATTGTTTTATGGATTGCTGAGGCAATGACTACTGCCAGTCCTTTAACTTTGTCACCTTCGCCTAGCGGGGTGGATGTTGCGCCAGTCGTCATAGAGATAGCAGTCTCACCGCAAAGATAGGCTTGATTGCCAATCTTGATCAGTCCCTCCCCTTCTCCGACCTTGCGGATCACGCTAGGGATTTTGAACGGACTAAGCGGACATCCATTCACGCTCACGGCGATCTTTGATCCAGAGTTCCCCCGGTCGATCGCCATGAGGAGAAAATCACTCTGCTTTATGGTCGCTGGCTCGTCAATGTTCATTGGGTTCTGTGTCGTCGTCAGTTGCATCGAAAATCCTCCGTTTTAATTGGTGTAGCGTTTAGGTGTTTTTAGCGGCGATAAGCTGTACTTCGATGTTCTTATAGTACATCAATTAGCAGCGTATCGATGTTCTTATACAGCACGTAGTTAAAGACATTAGACCCTCCTTAAGCCCACTTACCCCAGTTTTACCTAACATTAACTAGGAGTATTCTTGGGGTATTTCCTAACAGGAATTAGAGAGGTTTGTAGAGATTAAAAATCAAATAGTCAAATAGTCGTGTCCGTAGTCTGAAACAATAGTCAGAGTCGTAGTCTGGGAATAGTCACGTAGTCACGGCGACTACGGGCTTTTTTAGGGGTCTGACTACGCGACTATTCTGACTATTCCGACTACAGCCAAGCTTCAAATGTTAGAAGAAAGCTCTAACATCCTGCTAAACATTTGCATCTCGTCTGTGTAGCTCTCGACATATTCGCAAGCCACAAACGGGCTATCCTTGCGACCCCTTGAGCGGTAGCGTGTCGGAAACTGGATAATTTCACCTTTCACGCGCCAGAGATGCCCTTCGTAGGGGAAACACTCACCTTTGCTTGGTCGGAAGTTGAAACCGAGCAAGTATTGACCTCTGACTTTAGCAACGTCGATCGCGCTTCTTGTCTCTGCCGCATGATCGGGCAAGTAGAACGCGCAGGTTATCCATAATCGAGGTTGGCGGATCTTAATGTGATTTGTGATCTGTGTTGCGTTCACCGCTTCTTGGAATTCCATAGCCTTGTTTGCAATTGGTTGATGGGGTAAAAGAGAAGCGGGATATCTCTAGGACATCCCGCCGCAATTTAGAAGTCGTAATCCTCTACCAGTGCCGAGAACTTGCCGTTATCCTCAGCAACGAATCCCTTATCGGATAGAAGCGTGAGCAGTCTCGTAAGATTTTCGTTTGTGAGTTTCGGATCGTCCCGTAGTCGTTTCACGTTGCGAATCTTGGGAGCGGTGAAGGACTCACTAGCCCGACCTCTCAACCAATCCACAATGAAAGCAGCCAGCGTTAGTGTCTTCTCATTCCACATTGGGAAAGCAGATCGAATCTCATCAAGCGATGAAGTGCTTTCTACTATCTCCTCGTCAACTTCATGATCCAAGGGTGAGGACATTTCAAACATCTTCTGAAGTTGATCAGGAGTCGAAGCAATGGGAGGTCTAGAGGACTCACCAAAAGGATTAGCACTAGCCTTGCTCAATGGTTCCGCCTTGGCTCCCTTGCGAGTGTCAAATTCAGGGAAGAAACTCAACAGACTTCTGACGGGGCAGGGGGCATTGTTCCAACTGGGGTTTACGTCGGTTAATAGCCAACTCGGAATGGTGAACTTCTCCCCCGTCTCTTTGTAATGCCCAGCCACTTCAGCGAGTAGCTCGTAAGTTCCAGACGGTTGATAAGTCCCGTCGCTTAGCTCTGCCCGATCAGTCCAGAACATTTTGACTTCTGCTTTAAACGTCTCAGATTCCCCTTTAGGAATGCCGTTAGCCGATGCCGTCTTATGGTGAACGAGAAACCGCACCCGACCGTCCTGCTTAGCAAAACCCGTTAAAGTCATTCCCCAGAACTGATCTTTAGCTTTATCTGGCAATTCCTTGGCAATACTTGAGAACTCATCTAAAACCCACGTCTCACCCGCAAGTGAACCCACAGACCCGCCACTGATACGATCGCTCAGTGTCGTTAGAGCCTCTACAGCATTTGCGGTTGATCCGTTGGCGTATCCGTCGAAGGCTACGGGGTAGAGGTCGTTATCTCTACTGATGTAGTAGATCTTCTGCCCCAGTGCTTTCTCAAGGATTGCCAACAGAATGATCAGCGTCGTCTTACCGGAGCGTTGCAACCCACCAGCCGCTAATGTGGATCGTCCTGCAAGCTTGCGTAAGTCGCACCCATAGAGCGCTAGAAGTTCCATCAGATATCTAGCCCTCTCAGGCAACGGCAAGGCGATCACCTGCTCTTTAGTCATCTGCTGAGGCTTCACCACTGAGGTTTCAGTAGTCGGAGCAGATGGAACATCAACCGCACCCAGGCGCGTGTTAGTGCCGATAATCTGAGGCTGAGCCACGGCTTGAGGGATAGCACGATCAGTCGTCGGAACATCGAAACCTAATTCTCGCGATTCTGTCTCAAGGATTGACCCGCCGTCATTGATCAACATTTGGTAACTAATCTCTCCCCCAACCTTACGCAATCCCCGGATCGTTTGATTCAATAGCGCTTCGATAGTCGGCTCCCATTGTCTCGACGGTACTTTGCTTAGGAGATGGACTAAGCCTTCGCCTTGGGTCAGGATCAGCAAATAGAGAAGGCGATCGCGCTTAGGGAGATATGCGGCAAACTCTAAATCGGTAGAATCAGCCGCGCCTGTTTGGGTCAGCATTCTTGCGAATCCTGTTAGGTCGATGTTGCAGAACGGTAACACCCGTACTTGATCCGTAGTCGCTGACTCCCCGATCAACCCCGCAAAGTATGTAGCGGCTCCAAACATTGCAGCAGGGATACCCAAGGCAGGAACACCAAAGCAAGCGACAACACCTAGAACTGCCGATCCTAGTCCTGCCGTCTTGGATGTGTTGAACGCCGCCTTATTGCTGAATGCTTGGCTGTGCAGGTTATCTAAAGTATTTTGTAGGATGCCCCGGATCTGGTCTGGTGTCGGTTGATCGGGTTGGGTAGATAGGCTCATGGGAACACTCCGAAGTAATTAAAACGCCCCTTGGATAGCCAAAGGGCTTAAGTGTTAGTTTTCGGCTTCCTGGCGATCTTCCATTGACTCGCCTAGCGACCAAAAGATCTCAGCACCAAACACACTCAAGAAGCCGTAGATCGTATTAGTCACAACTGAGACACCAGGCGCGGATGTTGCAAAGAACATCGCTCCTTCTGCGAGATACACAACGAAGATGATCACGCCGTTAAAGAGGATCGCACCGTTGCCATACGTTTTAAGTTGAGTCTCTCGCAGCTTGGTTTCTAGGCGTTGCGCCTCTGCTTTCTTCTCTGCATAAGTCAGAGATTGGGCAATTTGTTCATCCGTCTGGATGGCGTTCTTAAGCTGCCGTTGCCTGACTTCCAACTTGACCCGTCGCAGGAACATCGCCTCGATCGCGTTGATTCCGGCAGCATTCAGAACCGCAATATAAAAGTCGGGATCGAGCCAAACGATAAAGTCAGGCTCTCCAAAGGGTCGCCACCGAAGCTGTGAGCCGTCAGGATTTCTAACGCCCACCGCATTCGGAAGGGTTGCTAGAGTGCCCGTCACAGCATTTCCGACAGCACCTAAAGGTAAGACTCGCTCAATTCTCGCGCCGTCATTAATTAGAGGCTTGGGGATGAACCGAGCGGATTCTTTGCCTTGCAACATTTGGTAGCAGTTCTCTGCCGTCAATCCGCAAAGTAGGACAGCGAAGCCTTTCATCAAATACTGTCCGCCGCCGTCTGCGTTGGGATTCGTCAGCCACTTAAAGCCGTTGGATGCCCAATTGATAGGCTTAAACAAAGCATGACCTAAGCCCGATTTACGCTTGGGTTTAAAGGTACTGCTACCGACTTCTTCGTAGTCGATCGTTCTTGCTGCGTTAGTTTTCATTGAATTACCTTACGATTTGTCTACAGTCGTTCTTGATGTTGCAAACTTGTCTACCGTCGAATGAGCCGATCACATTGTTGTGTCGGTCTAGCAGGGTCAACGGCTCCCCTTCTGCCATTGAGTTAATTAGCACTTGAGCGTTTCTAGCTGCCAGGTCGATCACGTTCTGTTGAGTGCCGTTCAAGATAATGAAGTTGCGGACGGGTCTACCTACTCCAGCCTTCTGGTAGGTCTTAGCAATCTCGCCTTTTGCCTCAATCTGCCGGACTTGGCTTTGCTTGAGTTGCTCTAGTTGGTTGTTTTTGGTGGCTTGAATCTGCGTTTCCCGTCCAACGATCGACATTCCCGTCACGAAGGCAGTCACAGAAAACAACCCCGCAATGATTGAGCCGCACCAAAGGAACGCTCTAAAGGTTGTCCCGTCGGAACTTGAAAGGCGTTTGATCATGCCGCAAAAACTCCCTCGCGTAACTGCTCAAGGATTGCAGCCATTAGCGGTAGCGCATCATCGGGATCGATTTCCTCAATGATTAATGCTGCTCTAGTGAAGTTTGCTGACTCAGGAAATAGATTCGTATAGGCGATCGCGGGGATTGTCCAATGTGCATCACTCGGATCGTCCATTGATAACCAGAGTGCTAATGCTGCGACCAGTCCAACCTTTTCGTTACTTGTGAGACGTTCGAGCAGATCCCCAAAAGCGCAGATCAAGTGACGCGACTCCGGGGACTCTGTGAAGTAGCCGATAGGCTGGGTCATAATTAAAAAACTCCAGATGTGCAAATGTTGGGAGTGAGCCGCCCAGGGGTCAGAGCTTGGGGCGGCTTCAGATTGTTCTATCGTCGTGCGTCGAAACTTTTGATCATCGGGCGATCCTTGACTTCCCGATAAAGCTTGCTTCCTGGTGCGGTTGGGCTAAAGATCGTCCCACGAGAGATTGTGGGCTTTGTGCCTTGAGAACAGGCAGAAACACCAGCAGCAATACAGAAGGCTGCAAGGGGCGCGATCGTTAGTCGGTTAATCGTTGAAACCACTTAGAAGTGATCCTCATGTGATATTGGGTGGTCGCCTACCGGTGCCGTGGAAAGTTTTCGGTAGGTATAGGTTTCTCGCTTGTGTAATCGCCCTAGGGCTTCCGGTAGGCTTCGTTTTTCCGTCGCTCAGTCTCGGTGGGTTCTACGTGTTCCATCTCAGACATCCGATGGAAACTCGCGAACCATCGAAGCCGCGCTTTGTCGCCTTGGATTTCCTGGATCTCACCTCTAGCAAATGCCCCTAAATGTGATGGGCACTCGATCCAATGAACAAAATCGCCAACTTTAAGCATTGATTAGTCCCTCCGATTGGGTGAATAGTGCTTCTGCTTGTCGTTTCCAGCCCGATACCGCTGCGTTAATTAACAGCTTGCGAGCATTGGTATCGCCTCGTTTAGTCATCTCAAGCAGTTCTCGAAATCGCGCGTCTGAGTAGTTGACGTAAAGGCTGAGCGAGTTTTGAAACAACTTGCGATTGACTCCCTTAAGCCCTCGCTTGCGGGGGACTGGTCGCTCCCCAAGTACGATCGCGAGGTAGTTAGCGAAAATCTCATCCATTCCGGTTGCGTCGATCTGTGTAGTGGTCATTGCTCTCTTAGTTCTTTGATTGATTGAGTGTGTAGCGAGTCAATCTGAGTATTTTTTGAGGGAGCCTAGAACGGCAACAAATCGGCAAAGCGGCAAGGCTTCCGATCTGGCTTGACGTAGCAGTTATCCCACTCAGCACGCGCTCTCAGTTTGCAGAGTCCGTTGTCAAATTCCCGACACTGGCTGCAAGTTGGCGCAATTGGTTCAACACTGAGCGATCGTTTGATGGGTGTTTCGATTAGCATTGGTGCAATACCTCGATTTGTGGTTGAGCCGATCGCTTTTCTTTCCAGGGAGCGCGATCGGCTTCTTTCTTTTTGATTACTGCTAAATTGCAGCGGATCGTGTTGCTCTGTCACCGCAAACAGCGATCGCTGAAATCTTTTGAACTTTGCCCTACTGGAGTCCCCCGATCGGTCTCCTGCCCAGTAGCGGCGTATGCGGTTGTGGTGGTTCTGTAGTTGCCCTTCCGGGCTTCCGGTGTCTCTGGCAGGCTCATCGCCGCCCCCTGTTTCCGGGTCGTCCTTGGGTTGTTTCCCCCTTGGCATATCAATACTATAGCGCATACGCAGACAATATGACGACAATATAACGACAAATCACAGATAACTATAGGATCAAGCTAAACCTATAGCCGTCTGTGATGTGTCAGCGTTTTGCATACAAAACGAAGACGACACAGGCTAGTATATAGAAGTAAGCCAAAACACCTAGTAATCTAAAGAGGCGTAAAAATGCTGAGTTCTGATATGAAAGTCCCAAAGAACAGACAAACCCGCTTGTCTGATGATGTGTGGTTAGCAGGAGAAGCGATCGCGCGTCACTTTCGGATGTCTTCAGCTAGAGATGGTTTTGAAGCCGCCACAAGGGACTATGTGATCAGGCTGTCTCAGAGTGATCCTAAGTTTGCTGAGATTTGGGAGAAGGTAAAGGACGAAGGTGTGGAGGAAAACTAATGAAGAAGCTCTCCATCGCCCAATACTTTATCGTTGACCTTGCGACCGCCGCCCTGCATTTCCTCAAGGATTGCGCTCAAGCAAATCAATGCTTGATTGATGAGTTGACGGAAGATCAGTTACGGGATTACGCCACCAGAAAAAAGTAAACCCGCATCTACAAAACACTAATCTCCCGGTAAGCAGTCATGCCTATCGGGAGATTTTGCTGTATGGGGGAGATGTCCGGATCGTCTTGATCTGATGAAGCAGGCGATCGTTTTCCCTGAGTATTTCGATTTCGCTTGCGTCATGAATGCGTTGGACGAGAGAGGGAACGTATGAACGGGAGAACGTTGTTTATCGTAGCGGTGCTGATTGGCTCGACTTGGGCAGGCAGTCTCGTAGGTCGTCAGATCGGTAATAAATTCTTAGGGTCGGTCTTTGGTTTCTCCGTTGGGTGTTATGCACTCGGAGCCACTAAGAAAAGCGGACTGTAAATGGAGAGAACGATAAATGAAAAAACTAGGTTTAACGACGGGATTGCTGATCGTACTTACTGGGGGAATTGCTCAGGCTTCCCCCGATATTGTCTACCCAAAACGAGAAAGCTACCCATCGGAAAACACGATCGGACTTGCTTCAGAATCCCCCAGTAAGCATTCTAGAGCGTGGATCTCTAACATTTCTAACGATGAGATGCAACGGGTAGCGGGAACCTATCAACTAGTCGGAAAGAATCTTGCGTTTGCGGTGGCGTTTCAGTTTGGCAATCATGAGCGCTGCTTGTATATCGATAATGGCGATGCACTCCTCAAATTTAGAACCTATTGCCATGCTTGGTATTCTAGGGAAGATCGCTTGGGATGGGTTTCTGTTCAGTTGCCAAGCGGCAATACAATGGTGATTCGGTACGACCCTAGAACAAGTACCCAAGAGACGATGCGATTTCTAAATCTGTGGGAAAGTCTGTACGGATCAGACTAGCCACTCCTCCCATACGCACTCGATCGATAAGTTTCCGCGATGGACTAATGCTCTCCCTCTAGTCAGTCCCTACAGTCCAGCATTCTAGAGGCATCCCAATGGCTGAAGCGTATGTGTAGCGGGGTTTTCCACGTCGTGTGGAGTCCAGAAAAGCGAGAGAAATGCTTGGGAATGCTGCCTACTACAGACTATGTAAAAACTCAGAAGGCTGCGCCAATCGGAATTATTCTTCTCTCGATGAGAACCGATTGCAATTCCCTCTCAGAGCCGATTATTCCTAGCGGTTCGAGATCAGGAAACTTTCACTGCAAATCTTATTTTTTTACCGTTCTCTTTACTGTTAACCCAGCTATCATCGCTTCAACTCCTAAAATGTTGAACACTCGCTTCAAGTTGTAGCTCAGAATCGATAAACTCATCTCGCCCCGGACTTTCGTTAGCCCACGACACAAGAAGTACCCCTGATTCATCCCGCGCTTCAACGTCCCAAACGGATGCTCAACCATCTCTCGACGCTGCTTCATCTTCTGCGGATTTGCTTTGACTCGATCTCGTATCTCCTCCAATAAGGACTCATCCTCCCACCGCCTAATCCTGCGCCCACGAGCCGCATCAGTACACTGTGTCTTCAGCTCACAATTGCGGCAGACCCGGGAAGGCAATTCATAGTTGCGCATCATCCGTCCTTTTTGCATTGCCTCGAATCGAAACGTCAAGCTTTCGCCTGCTGGACAGCGGTAGACATCAAGTTCTCCATCATAAGTAAAGGCTTCTTTGGTAAAGCGTCCGAGCGGACCGTTCTTTGAAGTCGGGGGCTTTGAAACATAAGGGGTTATCCCAGCATCGACGCATTGCTTCACATTCTGGCTGTCATAGTAGCCCCGGTCGGCGACGGCTTCGATCTCCTCAACCTCCATCACCTCCTGAGCTTGCAATGCCATCGGTGCAAGCCACAATTGATCACTCACGTCATTCGTCACCTCATGCGCCACAATCAACTTGTGCTTTGCATCGACTGCTGTTTGTACGTTGTAGCAGATTGGTGCGTTAGGTCCATCGACCATGCGACGACTGTCTGGGTCGGTGAGCGAGAGCTGAGTCTGTCCCTGCTCGATCATCTGCGCTTGCAACCCTTCATGCTTGGCTTTGCGCTCGTGGAGCCCTTCTAGTTTGCGCTGAAGCCGCTCGGTCTGCTCAAGAAAGGGTGCTGCTGCGTCCTGTTGCTCTAGCTCACTCAGGTAGCCCTCAATCTGCTCATCGACCTCCTTGAGAATCTTCTGGAGCTTGTCCACAGTAAAGTTGCGTCGCCGACTGTTCACCGCGAGAAATTTGCTGCCATCAATTGCAACTAACTCACCGCCAAATAACTCCAATTCTTTGCACAGTTGCGTGAACTGCCGACACACCCCTCGCAGTGCATCGCTGTGAACTTTGCGGAAATCTGCAATTGTTTTATGGTCTGGGCGCAATTGTTTGAGCAACCACATCAGTTCCACATTCCGATGCGTCTCACGCTCCAAGGCACGACTTGAGCGAATTCGATTGAGGTAGCCGTACAGGTAGAGTTTGAGAAGATCACCCGGATGATAGCCAGGGCGTCCTTCCGCTGCCGCCTCCACTCGTACAAACCCTAATGCTGCCAAGTCCAGTTGGTCCACGAATGCATCGATGAATCGCACTGGGTTTTCAGCGTCAATATAGTCATCTAACATGAGCGGAAACTGCACTTCGCTGTGCCGATCTCGCCCTTGGATATGGGGCATCTCATTTGTTGATTGGAAACACTTTCTCAGGGTAGCTCATCTGTACTTCCTCTTCAGTTTTCACACAGTCTGCTGTGCGGCAGAAGTTCAATGTAGAGCGTGTTGGGAGGAAACTAACGTTTCCAATCGAAGGATACAGGCACTCTTTGAAACTCACCGCTCACTTAACTTTATTCCAGTGCATTGGGATTGTTAGACGAAGAATGTGAGTATATAAATACTCAATTATCAAAACTGACAGAAGGGATGTTGTTACTAAAAAAATAAATACAAGAACTGAGTATTTCGGGAAGTAAATAATATCTTGAAAGTAGTAGTAACAGAAGAAAGAATGAATCAACCACATGGGAAATGAATATTTTCCTAAATAAGAAATTAATCTAGATGAATTTATCAATCCTATTGCTCTACAGGAAAAATATATAAAAAAAGGAGCTATTAAAAAATCATATTTAGTTCCATTAATATTAAGCCGTAGAATGAAGCAAAGAATTAGACTGATGAAGATACCAATGCTACCAACTCTGTCAAAACTCCGAATCAGATGGCTTTGGAAGAAGTTAGTCTTAGCACATATCATCCCAATTGCAAAGGATATTTGCCAATACAGAAAACCCAAAAAGCTCAGGTGATCTAAATGGATTTTTCGGCTTAATAGATATAGAAATAAGCTTATCAAGAGGACTCCAAATACATGCTTCTTTAGTAAGTAAATGTACAAAGGAAATAAAAAGATAAGGCAAATTACAAATGGCCGAACAAACCACCATTCGCCATTATATGTTGCGCTCCAACCCAAGAAGTTTTCCAGAAATATTTTTGGGTCTACTAAATAACGGCTTTGATTTGAGTGCCAAAGAGTTACTTTCTGAAAGTACAAGAACCCAATCGGTACGAAAACCAGGAAGTATGACCAGTATGTAAAGTAAAAAGATCTGAGCTTTTTTATGGAGTAAGCTAAAGGTGTCTCCCCGGATTTAAGATAACCTGAAAACATTCCATAGCCAGACAAGAATAAGAAAATTGAGACACATATATTTCCAAATTGACCTATTTGATATTCCACAGCCAGAGATGGGATTATTGAAATATAGCTATTTCCATTTATAATCCGATCATCAAAAGCATATAAATGGTTGGCAAACATCAAACAAATTGCTACGCCTTTAGCAATGTTTGTTTGCTCCTTTGTAAATTCCATAAATTTGTTTGAAAGCGAAGTTTCATCTGATTACTAAAAATACTCTTAATGGAACTCAAGACTCTAGCAGAATGCAAAATCTTCACTAAGATTTCATTCTGGAAGATCTAATTTTTGTTTAACCTTCACCTGTAACACTCAGATGATCATGCCGTCTAACAATTATTTAGACTGACAATTTCCGTCTAATTACCCGAATTGGGAAGTTATGCGGAATATGGTCAGCATAACTTCCCAATTCGGCGATTAGGCAGAATAGTTGCAGTCTATACTAGGCAAAAGTTCAACGCCTAAACAGCGACCTAAACCCATTGCTGCATAACGTTTCTAGGTTTCGTTATCAATCCTCTGGACTGTCAGGACAGAAATTGGACTAGATTTGATTAACTGGCGACTCAGAGAATATAAAACGACTCCCCCAACACTACGACTCACCCTATAGATTCGCCTTATGAATGGTCTTAGGATGAGTCTGATTTGGGAATTGAGAGGCTACCTGATTAGCGCTCTAACGATCGCCGCATCCTCTCGTCGTTTCTTTGCGGCTTGGGAGCGTTCTTTCTGATGGACTTCCACTAAGCCTTCCTTTAGAGACCGCTTAATCCGTTCTTGAAGTTGGTCGGATAGGTCATTAGTCATAGTCGCTATATCCTGCTTCTGCGACGACTTCAGGCTCTCTGATCTGATCGAGATATGGGTCTGAGTATCGGCTTTCGATTTCTTCTGAAGATCTCGCGCTTGAGATCATGACATCAGAACACAGATAGTATTTGCCGTTGAATCTAACGAATGCGGTCGCACGTTCTAAATTGAGATATGCGCCACCTGGTAGAAGGTATCGCTTAGGGTCGGGCTTTTTAGGTTTAGACATGGTTTAGATTTTTCTTTAGATAAGGTGTGGAATTGCCCCTCTGAGGATGGGCTAGAAGGTCGGTCTAGAGAATTGCGCTTGTGTTTCTATGTACCTTGAGAGGTTCTAAGAGCGCTTAGGACGGTTTAGCAGTCCAAGGGGTATGTTTTGCCTCTTTTAAGCGCGGCTTGAGTGATCGCATTGAGTTGCTGCTTCTCTTTGACCAAAAGCATTAGTCCGCGCCTGGTCAGTGATGACATATCGGTCATCTCTTGACGAGCGATCGACCGGAGCAACGCCGCATCTTTGCGAGGGAGCCTAACGGTGATTCTTTCGGGATATTTGGGGTCATCCATTAGGAAAATCGAGGGGTTACTCCTCTACGGTGTCAGACCCCGACGGACGGACTTAGGGACTTTCCCGGTTGATGGTAGGAAGTTCTCACTTAGAGTTGTTAACTATTGCCTCCATCAATGGCTTTACAATCTCATCCGCTTTCTCGCGTTCTGCTTCTGAGGTTGCCGTGTTGTAGGTAAGGTGAATCGGAGGGAGTTCTGCATTGTTGAGGTAGGGGTGGAACACCAGACCTCCGATCGCAAAAGTGCATCGACCGGACAGATTCGCGGTTCCAGTTTTTTGCCCCTGAATAACGACTCCGCAAATTGACGGGTGGGTTTCTGTCGCAAAGACAAGCCTTTCTTCTCCAGTGGAATCCGTGTATTTAGCTGCTACAGCCTTTTCACCACTAGAAGAAGTGAAGTTGAATACCGTTGCGGGGAATTCAGTACCGTCGCCAGAAATCACCCTTCCTGTATTAAAGTCAGAGGTAGAAAGATCGTTAGCTTGCTGCTGAGAAGCCACAGGCTGAGTCTTTACCGTTGGCTCCGTTATTCCTTTTGCAATCTCTTTAACGATCGCCACTGGAGAATAATAAAGCGACAACACCAGCCACCATCGAAACAGCTTTCCTTTACCCGTCTTTGCTCCAAGTGCCCAAATAGCGGGAAGTGCCAACACAGCTAAAACGGTCTTGATCTTGCCTTTCATCAATATTTCTCCATTGCTCATACCTCCGTCTGTGCTTTGTTTCCGCAGAAGGAGGTATGAGCATAATCCTGGATGTCGAGGATGCTCCCGCACTAGGAGAGGGATCTTTGGGCTTTCTTGTCTCACTGCGACACTCCGGACACTAAAGCTTTATGCCATAGCCCGCTCATCCGGGCTGACCCGATCGGATGTTCTGAAGAGTGCGATCGCGCAATTCTTAGGGATAGAAACCCCACCGCAGGCTGAAGGGTTAACCGAGTTAACGGCTAGAGTTGATCGACCAGGATGTTTAGACTGCCAAGTCTTCGGTGGGGGCGTACCTAGAAGTTATCTGTTGATGTTTGATGTTAGAGTAAGTTTCAAATTCTAATTGGGTGAACAGTGAGCGTTGACGATGTTGTTAAACTGCTTGATGCCGTTACGAAACTGCTAAACGTCCTTATCTGGCCAGCAGTGCTTCTGTTCATTCTGATCCGCTTCGGTCGAGACTTACGTGATTTCTTCTCAAGCTTGGGTGAGTTATCCCTGAAGGGAGCTGGGTTTGAGGCTTCTTTAAAGAGAAAACAGGCTGAAGTTTCTGCTGCTTTGGCGGCGGCGGCAGCGTCTCGTTCTGATGGAGATACAAATCGTGAGAGTGCTGCGAAAGAAGCAAAAATAGCCGCAGATATTGCTTCTGAAGTCGTTACACCTCGCGTTATCAGACGTGCAAGTAGGTCAACAGTTTTGTGGGTTGATGATTTCCCCAACAACAATATTTATGAACGTCAAGCACTGGAAGCTTTGGGTGTTAATTTCGTACTGGCAGCATCGACAGAGGAAGCCCTGAAGAAAATTTCTCGACAAAAATTTGACGCTATTATCTCTGATATGGGACGACCTCCTGATTCCCGTGCGGGCTATACGCTCCTCGACCAGCTACGGTCTAATGGAGATCAAACTCCGTTCATCATTTATGCTGGTTCAAGGAATCCAGCACAAGTTGCAGAATCACGTCATCGTGGTGCTATCGGATGTGCGAATAATGCAAATGAGTTGTTTGAAATGGTGCTATCTACCTTAGGTCGCGCAGTATAACAATTGCGGTGCAACGGATTGTAAGAAAGCCAGTGGTGTTGAGTTCAAGGCGATCGGCAACGGCAACCGTTATACGGCTTGAATTTTGGGTTGTAACGGTAGCTTGAAACAGCTTTGTTGGTGTTCGAGTCTAGGTTATTTTTAGGTTGTCAGTGAGGCAAAAACTTGATTCAACCTCTTGACGCTCAAATTAGGTGCATATACACTTAACTCATGGAGAAACATCCCAACCCAATCAACTCAACTGAATTAAGTCAAGTAGTTTCCTCGTGTGCCTGTTTCAATCTCCGCAAAGCTTCTCGTGTCGTCACGCAACACTTTGATGAAGTCCTTAAGCCAAGCGGTTTGCTCATCACTCAATTCACAATTTTGGTGGCGATTGCAATGGCAAAGTCAGGAACCATCAACGAGCTGGCGGAGCGTTTAGTCATGGATCGCACTACCTTAACCCGGAACCTTAAGCCGATGGAGCGAGAGGGGTGGTTAAAGTCTGAGCCAGGGCAAGATCAGCGAACTCGTGTGATTAGCCTGACATCCAACGGAGAAGCTGCATTAGCGCAAGCATTACCGTTGTGGAAACAAGCTCAGAAGAGTGTGGAGGAAGCGCTTGGACAACAACGCTGGAGCGCTCTGCTTTCGCACCTAGCTGAGACAACCGCGCTCATTCGTTAAGGTTAAATTTTCCGAAAAACGTGCATATACACTTTATTGAATCGTTCACTAAACTTTGGAGACTTCTATGGCTTCTTTATCCTCGAATCAGCGTCATCAAATCGCGCAACGGTTACTTTCGATCATTAGCATTTGGGGGCTTTGTGTGGGAGTGGGCAGCTATTTGGGACTCTTTAGCACTTTTCCCCTACCTTGGTTTGCTTTGCTCGTTGCAATGGGTATCACGGTACCCTTGGCAGTTTATTACGGAAACTCAATCTTCCGCACCTACATTCAGGGACTTCACCTCAATTACCTAACTCTATTCCACGTCTGGCGTATTCCAGCAGCCCTAACCTTCTTTTATTACGGCAGCCAACATTTGTTGCCGTCAACCTTTGTGCGAAATGCAGCTTGGGGGGATTTAGCCGCAGGTCTGTTGGTACTCGTGGTGCTTGTACTACCAAAGAGCAATTGGAAATATTGGGGCTTTCACCTCTTCGGTCTAGCAGACTTTGTGACTGCCGTTAGTACAGGACTAACCTTTTCACTACTTCAAGTTCCGACAATGGAGACCATTGCAACTTTTCCTGTCGCCTTAATTCCATTATTCGGAGTTGGTATCTCAGGAGCTTCCCACATCATGGCGCTAGATGTTCTAGTTCGGCAGACTAAAAAGTTTCGTAGTGTCTAAAGCAACGCTGCATAACAACACGATGGAGCGGATAGCTGAGAACCTTTTGTCTACCATTAAGGTTGATCCGCTGCACTTCATCGTTATGCCGCTCCGAGAGAATCCCCAAGCCACTAGCCCAAGCATCAACAGAAGGATAAGCCAAGCGGAGATCGAAATTGAAGAGATTGAGAGAATATGACAATCTGACGTTTTGTATTGTAGGTTACCGTAGTCATGGCTTTTATAAAGAATTAAATCCCCATCAAAAAACCGTGACTACCGTATCGTGGGATACAAAACGCTAGCCTGTCTCTCTATTCAGTTTTCGGTTCTTTGCTCACATCTTGCTCACGCAATTTGTTAAAGTCTTAGAACCAGGGCGAACGAGGGGACTCGAACCCCCGAGTGGAGGAACCACAATCCTCTGCCTTAACCACTTGGCTACGCTCGCCATTGCGATACCTAATATAGCACAAGAAACG
>JACJNX010000118.1 GCA_014695255.1 Cyanobacteria bacterium FACHB-63 | reverse complement strand
CCAACAGATCATCCCCGTCCAGCTTCGTCAGTTTATCAACCAGATTGTCAAGTTCTGACCTTACCTGAGACGTTAACTCAAGCCCTGAAAGCCCTTAGTTCAAGCGAGGGCGTTTCCCTGTATGTCACGCTTCTAACTGCGTTTAAAATTCTCCTCCATCATTACACTGGACAAACTGATCTGTTAGTGAACTCTCCAGCAGCAGGACGGCATCAAAGCCAGACAAGAGATATTATCGGTTGTTTTATCAATACCTTACCGATTCGATCGACACTCTCAAGTCGTTCTACGTTCAAAGATTACTTGCAGCAGGTTAGCCAAATCGCTGAAGCAGCACTTGCGAATCAAGATGTGTCATTTCGACAATTCGTCGAGATGATTCATCTTGCAAATCCTTCAATCCCTGGTGCATTGTTTATCCTACAAAATGTTCCCTACCCCGTGTTTGAACGACCCGGATTAAAGGTAAGTTCTACTTATCTGCACAGACAACACGGTAAACCAGAGTCCGCAAACTATTTTGATTTAACCTTATCAATTCAAGAGCAAGCAGGCACTTTAACTGCCTCATTAGCCTATAACGCTGTTCTGTTTAATCCAGATAGAATTGAACAGATGTTAAGGCATTACCAGACCTTGCTCGAAGAGGTAGTTGCTGATCCGAACTGTACGATCGCAACTCTTCCAATGCTCACCGAGACAGAACGACAACATTTGCCGTCCTCGGCGCTTCCTACTGCTCGGCAACGATCAGAATCGACAGCCGCCTTTGTTGCTCCTCGGATTGAGTTGGAACGCCAACTCGCTGAAATTTGGTCAACCGTGTTAGGCATCAAATCGATCGGAGTGCGAGATAACTTCTTTAACCTGGGCGGAAACTCGCTGTTAGCAGTGCAAGTCGTTGCTGAGATTGAGAAAACTTGTGGCTATAAAATGCCCGTGATTGACTTTTTTCGGGCACAAACGATCGAGCATCTATCTAAACTGCTACTTTCTCCCCTGCTCCAGCAAGAGGTTGCATCTTTGCCTTGGAACCCATTGGAACCCGTGAAGCCAGAGCAGTCAACTCCAAAGACTATCAAAGCTCCCCTCTTCATCCTGAATGGAGGATTTAATCAATTTCTGTCTGGTGCAATTTGGATTGCTCAACGTTTAGGGAAAGAACAGCCCTGCTATAGCCTGCATATGCGCGGAATTGATGGTCGAGAAGAACCGCACGATCGTGTTGAAACTATGGCAGAAGATGCAATTCAAGCGATTCGGACAGTTCAGCCTGAAGGACCTTACTATCTGGTTGGGCTTTGCTTTGGTGGCATGGTTGCTTATGAAATGGCACAACAGCTTCGACAGCAAGGTCAAAAGGTTGCTCTCCTGCTGACCGTAGAATCTGCATCTCCTATTCCACGAGAGAAGCAGCAGGATACTGGCATAGAAGCTCGTCTTAAAAGAATCCCTACCCCTGAGATGTTCGATGCGAGAACGCGCACAAGCCCTGTCCTATTGAAAGTATTTCAAGCTGCTCATCAAGCAATGGCAAGCTACGAAGCAGAGCCTTATTCAGGTAAATTAATTGTGTTTCAGGCGAGTGAGGGCAACGAGACAGAACAGCACGATCGAGAATGCTATCTTGCGACCTGGAAACAGTTGGCGAGTGAGGTAGAAGTCCATACTCTTCCGGGTGATCATATATCCCTTTACGTAGAGGAGAATATTTGGACCTTAGTGAGTGAATTGAAGGCTTGTCTGGCGCAGGCACGATTAGAAAATGAGTGATGTTCTAGGCTATGCTTTGAAGCCCTCAAAGTTAATTTCAGAAAACTGCCAATTCGGCAGCAATGCCTGGGGAAAAAGATGGATTATGGAAGCAGAAGTGACGAATTTCTCATCACGCATCCACAGGGTCTAAGCCTAAGGCTGACATAAATTATTACCCATGTTCAATTGCTCTTTTTTATGGAGATTCTACCAGTGGAAAAGCAAATCAACAACAATCATCAGAGACTCCGGATTACGGATCTCAATTTTCTTTCTAACCTATCCAACAATCAGACAGCAACATTGTCACAGGTGCATGGTGGTGCCTTTAGCCAAGTAGGGAATTTTCTATTACAAGATGCGGCTCAGACTAAACAGACTTTCTTTCCAGGCGTAGATCAAGGATATGCGGTTATTGCTTTACTACCACGTCCACAAATACCCGTCATATACAGACCCGACCCCACCAATCCGGCTGTGAATCCGACTGGGCAGAATCAGTACGGTCCTTATGCTCTCACGGCTAGTGGTTTTAATCAAATCTCTATCAGCTATCAATGAGGCTTGATAGGTTTCTAGACCAGAGGAATTTTAGTAGCTAAGGCTAACTGAACGCGATCATAAAGAGCTACAGGTTCGGGCTTAAAGCATTAACCAGTAGCTCTTCTTCTTAACCAAGATTTGACTCTTGTTAAACTTAAACGTGTCTGTTTCAAACATAGTTATTAGAGATAGAAGCTGATACTAGAGATAGAAGCTGATACAGATGCCCCTATAGAGACCGATACTTCGCTTCCCGTTTGAGCCCAGGCTACTCCACTTGCCTGGGCATAACTGTTGGAAATGTAGGGCATATTACTAACATTTGTGGTCGTCTGAGTCCAGGTTGAAGTGTTGTTTCCAAGAGCAATGGCCCTAGCTCCAGCCCAAGCAGAATTTTGGCTCGTATAGGTGCTAACACTGACCTTGGTGTATACTCCCCCCCAGATCTGTGCGGTTGGACGATTGAATGTTTCAAGGAAGTCCAGATCCTTAATCTTATTGGTCATAACTTTGCCTACTTCTTTGGGTTAATAATTCATTAGAAGAGAACTGGCAGTTAACATCTGAGATGTCGTAGCTGCCAGTTCTATCAATGCCTCCCTAAAATTGATAAGGCTTTCAACTGCTTCACAAAATAGTCGGATTGCTGAGGTGAATAAATGCCATCCCATCTGCTTCATTTCATTCATAAAAAGATGACTACACTTTAGACATAGATAACATAGGTAGAAGATGAGATAGCCGTGCCCGATGACTTGGAATAATCGCCTCTGCTTTGGGCAATGGCTGTCTCGGTTGCCTTGCATAGCTGATTATATTGGATAATCGAAGACTTCAAGGAAGTTCAAATCTCGAATATTGTCCATCATAATTTTCCTTCTGTCTAGCACTTATTCAAAAAGGCTACTGGTTCCCACTTAGGATGTTAACCAGTAGCCCACTTATACCCTCCTACAACTTAGAAAGGTTTTCAACCGATCTTACCATCCATAAGAAGGACTAGCCGCAGAAACGGAGGTTGCATAGGAGGCAGAACCCTTACCTTGAGCAACGTTGGTGTAGGAGATTGCTTGAGTCGAAGTATTGGGTCCTGAAGATAGTGCACTAGCTTCAGCACCAGCAAAGTTACCAATCACGATGGTTTTACCAAAGAAATCCTTCCTGATATTCAGCTTTTCATTGATGTTAGCGTTAACAACGGTGGTGGAATTAGGACCAAAGAAGTAGCCACCTTCAACAAGTTCATCAGCGGTTTGCAGATAGTTCAGATCAGAAATAATCATTGGTGTTTTCTCCAAAAAAGAATGTTTTTCTGTTTGTTCGCCTGTTTGGCTCACAACTACTAGATTAAGCGACTCAAGAAACTGTTGTTGCCAGAATGGCAGATTATAAATGTTTGTTCTGTTTGTAAGTAGCTAACCAAAGTCAACTTGAAATGATTCCAGTCATATTCGCCTTTTCGACTTCGTGCTTTCCTTCATGTTTACAGTTGCTAAGTTATAGTTATGCTCAGATATAGGTTCAGCAATTATAGGGTTAGTAACTTTTTCGATGTTTGATGTACACAGTTCTGCCATTGTGGCAGCACTTCACTGCTTCTTCTATTTAAAGTTATATCTTCATTGATGTTCAAGTTTTGCTAGAAAAGCAATGAGTAGAAAACTTTCTTCTGTGTCTGAAGTGGAAACTCTTATCCAAATCGCATTGCAAAAGCACCAGTCTGAGCAATGGGAAGATGCTGAACTATTGTATAAACAGCTATTACAATTCCCGCTTGAGCGGCTTGATGTTGCTAAAACAGTTTTAGGGGGCTTGTACTATCAAATCGTCCTGGGCTTAGGAAGTGTTCTGCATGAACAGGCAAAGCTCAAGGCAGCGATCGAACTCTACCAGCACGCCTTAAAACTTGACCCGGAGTTTGTGGAAGCCCATAACAACCTTGGGAGTATTTTTCAAGATCAGGGTCGCTTCGGCGCAGCGATCGACTGCTATCAGCAAGCTTTAAAGCTCAGACCAGACCGCGCTCAGATTCATAACAATCTGGGTAATGCTCTTAAAGCACAAGACAGAGAAGCAGCGATCGCAGCCTACCGACAAGCAATCAGCCTCAATCCTAATGCAGTTTACTATTACAATCTGGGCAACGCCCTTAGCGAACAAGGCGAGATAGAGGCGGCTGCGGAAGTTTTTCAGCAAGCCCTTGACCTTCAACCTGATTCTGCTTCAGCTAGATTCGGTCACTGCATGAACTATCTGCCGATTATCTACTCCACAAGTGATGAAGTTACGTTGAGGCGAAATCAGTATCAGCAGGCGCTAGAAAATCTAGCACAGCATTATCAACGAGCTGACTTTCAGGAGCGAGTCAAGGCGGCTGAGGCAGTGGGGACAACGCAGCCTTTTTACCTCACATATCAGGGCTTGAACGATCGTTCTCTACAGCAGATTTATGGCAATGTGATTTGTCAATTAATGACTAGTCGCTATCCTCAATGGAGCCAGCCTCTGTCCCTGCCAACGCTAGCAGCCGATGAAAAAGTTCGGATTGGACTGGTTTCTGGGTTCTTTAAGGCTCATTCCAACTGGAAAATTCCGATAAAGGGTTGGATCGAAAATCTCGATCGCACTGAGTTTGAGTTATATGGATATCATACAGAGCCGCTGCACGATCAGGAGACCGTCGTCGCTGCGAAGACATTTGACAAATTCATTCAAGGACCGCTACCGCTTGAACAATGGTGTGAGCTAATTCATCGAGACAAGTTACACGTCTTGATTTTTCCAGAATTCGGAATGGACCCTCTCACGGTGAGATTGGGTTGCCTGAGACTTGCTCCGATTCAGATTACCTCATGGGGGCACCCAGAAACGAGCGGACTACCCACGATCGATTACTACTTAAGCAGCGATTTAATGGAACCTGCCAATGCTCAGGAGCATTACACCGAGCAACTCATTAGATTACCTAACTTATCGATTTACTATACACCCTTACCCCTTCAACCAGAAGCGATTCAGAAGTCAGAGATTGGAATTGCCGAGGATGACATCATGTTCTGGTGCTGTCAATCTTTGTATAAGTACCTGCCCCAACATGATGATGTGTTTCCGAAGATTGCTAGAGAGTTAACCAAGTGTAAATTCGTATTTATCGAGCATCGTGTTGAACAAATTACTGAGGTGTTTCACCAGCGATTACATCGAGTTTTTAGGGGGTTTGGGCTGAATTCTGAAGACCATTGCCTCTTTGTTCCTCGCATGGAGTTTAGACGGTTTGCAGGTATGTCAGCTATATCAGATGTCTTTCTAGATAGTATTGGGTGGTCAGGCTGTAATTCGACGCTAGAAGCGATCGCGCACAATGTTCCGGTTGTTACTTTAGCTGGAGAGTTGATGCGAGGACGGCATACGATGGCAATTCTCAAAATGATGGGTATGGAAGAAACGATCGCCAGCAGTAAGGCAGAGTATATTAAACTGGCTGTGCGATTGGGGAAAGACGCAGCCTACCGCCAGCATCTTTCTCAACAGGTTGCAAACAATAAACAGAAGCTATACAACGACCTGAAACCTGTGCGTGCCTTAGAGGACTTTCTGTTGCAGGTCGTTCACAAACCCCGCAGATTTAATGAAGCAGAAGTTGCGATAACCCTCCAACTCGCCGTGCAGCATCAACGTGAGCAGCATTGGACGGAGGCTGAGCATCTCTACCAACAAGTCCTAGCAAAACAGCCCCAACACCCGGAAGCCTTATTCGGACTGGGAATGCTGACACAACAGACGGGGAATCTTGAGGCTGCGGAACAGTGCCTCAGTGCTGCCGCCCAAGCTCAGCCTAATTCCGTCAAAATCTGGTTCAGCTTAGGAAATCTGCGTCAGGCTCAAGGACAATTACCGGCTGCCGAGGTTGCCTACCAGCAAGCCCTCGCCCTGCGCCCAGATGCTGCATCGATTCACAATAATCTCGGTTATACCCGACAGCAACAGGGTGACTGGGAAGCGGCGATCGCTTGCTACCAAAAAGCATTAGAGGTGCAGCCCAACTGCACAGAAGCAGAGGTCAACCTGGGCAACGCTTTGTATGCTCTGGGGAAACTTCCTCCAGAAAAACACAGCCACTATGCTCACTTGAACTATGGGCTAGGAACGGTTAGACAAACTGCCAAGGATTGGCAAACTGCAACCGTTTATTATCGGCAAGCGATCGCGCTGCAACCTGATTTAGTCAGCGCACATTACAATTTAGGAGAAGTCCTGCAAGCACAAGGAGAAGTGGAAGCAGCGATCGCCACTTATCACAAAGTTCTTGAACTTGATCCAAACCATGAGAAAGCTTTTCTCAACCTTAGACAGATCAATCAACACTGATAATATCAAACACAAATCTCGGAGCTTAAGCTGCTTTTAGGGCATTACAGCTTGACTCTCCTGTAATTAAGTTATGTTCCTGAATATTAGCTGCC
>JACJNX010000117.1 GCA_014695255.1 Cyanobacteria bacterium FACHB-63 | reverse complement strand
GAATAGAAGGCATTATAGGAAAAAATCAGGTTGCTGTGGGTGGGTTCTGGTACAAGTTTCAAATAAGTTAATGTTTGAAACAATTAGCAGCATGAAACTCACTTTAGAGGGGTCTCATCATTCTGACTTCTATAGAATCCATTTGGGATCTCTTCTTGAAATACAAAGGTAAGCAGGAAGCCCGTTTGGGCAACTCATAGGTTTAGGAGAAAAATCGTAGTTCAAAAACTATCTGAATCATAAGATCGAGGCATTACTAGCCTTGAGAACACCTTAAAAAGATCCCAAATGGTTTCTATAGAACTCAGACCGTCCCCATTAGCTAAGACTTTCGTCTCAAATCGTCTCAATGATTCAATCACTTTCAAGGTTCATGATTCTTAATGCAACATCTGGTGATACGAGATAACCTTACAGCTTCAATAGACTTCTTGCGTGAATCGATTTTTGGCACGAGTTTCTAATAGCTTGAACTTCCTAATCTGCCATTCATGCAAGAAGTCCAATAGAGCAATTAATTGGATAGCAGCACCGCATAATAACTCCTACGCATACCAATTGTCAGGGGTCGTAGCTCATGATGCAGAGGGGCGAAGGTTATTTGAGGCGGATGATCAGCAGTATTACATTGTTTTTCAAGTTTTGGATTGCTGCCGCACCCCGCAGAAGTTCCGGGCTCAGAACCGATGCTGCCGCTAGCTCCTACGTAAGTGAAAGTAGGAACAAATTGGGTAAGTTAACCCTAGCCCTAGAGAACCTGCTTCGGTCATGATAGAAGCATATTCAAAACCGCTAGCGCTCTATTCATGCTGGCATTTATCAGAAGCAGCCCTAGGCAATTGCCTAGGGTTATTGTTTATCAAGATCCTATCTGAGGCTTCACAGGCAGCTTCACCACGAACTCTGTACCCTCACCCGGTTGGGACTGAAACAGCAAATACCCGCCATGCTTTTCGATAATTTGATAACTAATTGAGAGCCCCAATCCCGTGCCCGCTCCCACAGGTTTAGTGGTGAAGAACGGGTCGAACAGTTTTGCTTGTGCCGTGGCTGGAATGCCGCGACCATTATCCTGAATTGAGACGGCAACCCAATCCGCATCGATACAGCTTGTCGTGATTGTGATCCGCGGGCAGACCTCAGTCTCAGTCGCTGCACTTAACAGCTCGTCGATCGCATTGCTGAGCAAATTCATAAATACTTGGTTGATCTGTCCGGCATAGCACTCTACGGGAGGAAGGTCACCATAGTGCTTCTCAATCTGAATCATGGTCCCTGAAGCGTTGAACTTCAAGCGATGCTGCAAGATGAGCAGCGTATTCTCTAACCCCTCATGCAAATCTACTGATTTGATCTCGGCTTCGTCCAAACGTGAGAAGTTGCGCAACGACTGAACGATGCTACGAATGCGATCAGTGCCCATCCGCATCGAAGCGCAGAGCTTAAGCACATCTTCCGCGATGTAGCCCAAGTCGCTTTGCTCGAGTTGCTGACGCAAAGCAGGTACTGGGTCAGGATAGTGCTGCTGATAAGCCTCGAGAAGTTCCAGCATCGCTTGAGTATATTCTTCAAGGGGTGCCAAATTGCCGTAGATGAAGTTGATCGGATTATTCACTTCATGCGCAATACCCGCCACTAGCTGCCCCAAGCTCGACATCTTCTCGCTGTGGACTAACTGAATCTGCGCCTGCTTCAGTTCCGCCAAAGCGCTAGCGATTTGTTGGGATTGAGTCTGAATTTCTACTAAGTATTTTGCTTGCTCGAGCGCGCCCCCTAGCTGCAAACCCAATTGCCGCATCATCGCTACATCTGAGGCTTCCCACTCACGCGGACCGGAATTTTGATAAACCGCCAGCAGTCCCCACAGCTTCTCTCGCTGAACGATCGGCACAATGATATAAGCTCGTGCTTGATAGAACTCCAGGACTTCAATGTAGCAGGGCGAAAATCCGGCTTGATAGAGGTCTGTTACAACCCGTTGGATTGCCCCTTGTGCAAATTGCCCGCCCTGAGTGTCTTTCAGATAGGTATCTGCAGAGCGACTGCCCAGCATTTTGGCACTACACTCGCTGATATTGTCCCGCAAGGTTGAATCCTCAAATTGCTTCTCGAGCAGAGAGACCCATCCATCGGCAACTGACTCAGCGACAAACTCCCCGCTCCAATCGGATTCAAACCGATACACGACCACGCGATCTACGTTCAACAGATGCCGCACTTCCTCAGTCGTCGTTGTGAAAATTGTCTCGAGGTCGAGGGAATCGCGAATTTTTGCCACGATGCGAGACAGCGCCGTTTGTTGCTCAACTAACCGTCCCAATTCGGTATTGGCTCGTTCTAATTCATCGGAGCGGGATTTCAATTCTTCGGTACGCGCTTCCACCTGCTGTTCCAGATTCGCATTCAGTGCTTGCACCTGCTGATACAGCCGATATTGTTGGACCGTTGCCGCAAACCGCTCGCCTAAGACTTGAGCGTATTTGATTTCTTGCGTGGTCCAGTGTTGTGCTTGGTCTTTTTTCAGCTGCTGCCACACTTCAAAAGACTGCCGCGCCATAAGTTGACGGGTATCGGGCTGGTGATAGCCCGCCCACAGAATCTCGGTCTCAATACTGCTGCGAAAGAAGGTGAGGCAACCCAGAATGCGAGCGCCGTGCTTGAGGGGAACGATGAGAACGCTCCGAATCGTCGTGTTGCTGAAGAAGGGAGCAAGGGTGCGAAATAAAGGTTCTTGATACAGGTCGTTAATTGCCCAGCAGGAGACCGCAGGGAGTGTCGATTGAACCGGATTCTTGAGTTCATAAACGCTGCGCATCCACTCCACCGACCAAGGCTGATGACCTGTGACATCTGTAGGGGCATCGAGAACAGAGTGTAAATACTTCTGCCAGAGGAGGTTTTCTTCGATCGTTCGATTTTGGCTAGCGTCGATGAGCGTCGGCTGCTCACCAATCGTATAAAGTTCTTTGGGTAACTGCTGGTCGTGTTCAAGGAGATACAGTCTACAGCTTGCCTCCAAAGGACGCACTGCGGCTTGAAGGGCATCCTGCCAATTCACCGGTGAGGTTTGTAGTAGGGCGGTCACCTGATTGATATTGGCTTCTTGCCGAGCTTGATCCCGAACGTGATCGAGCAGAATCGATTGGGAGATCGCCACTGCTACTTGATCCACAACGGCTTGAATGAACTGCAACTCTACCTCGCTGACCACACGCGGTTCGGCGTGATGCGAGACCAGCAGTCCCCAGAGATGATTGGGCGATTGCAGCGAGGGTGGGTGATAAGGACCCGCCGCTTCACCTTCGAGGACGATCGGAACGACTACAGAGGATTGAACCCCCATTGCCGTGAGGTACTCTTGATGGCAGGGATCTATGGGACGATAGCGAATCTCGGTCGGGTCCACCGCTTCCCCGGTTTCTGCACAGTTTAGAGGACTGATGCCGATCTCGTGGGTACTCAGATCCACAATCCGCCGCTGCCGGGCTCGCACAAACAGTTCCCGAGCATAGGGTGGGATATCGTCAGCCGGAAAATGCAGTCCCAGCAGTGAAGGTAAGCGCTCGCAATCTAATGACTCAGCAATCACAACACCATGACCATCTGGCTGAAATTGATAGATTTTGACGCGGTCGGTGCCTAAGTAGGTTCGGGCTTCAGCAACAGTGGTTGTTAGAATCTCTTGCAGTTCCAAGGATTGTCGGATGCGATTGGCAATTCGGTGCAGTAAGGCTTCCTGAGATAAAAGTTCCCTTGGGTTCTGGGATGGCAGCATAAGGTGAGGGATTAGAATCTTCCGTGGATTGCTTATCCCAGGTTTCCCTAAACTCTGCTAGTGCTGTGGTCGATTCACGAATTTTTTATTCTTATTAATAAATTCTTCATCATGGATGCAGTGCTGCTGTCGGATCCACGACGCCTTGATTCATGCCGCACCCCGTAGTGTCATTTCGTCAAGGATGACAAATAACCACTCAGTCTCAGCAATTGCGTTGAATCTGGCTTTGAAAATCGCGCTTTTTCTCTATCCTTGACGAAATAGCACGACCTGGAATGAGTCTGTGTCTTTACCGAGCAACTCGAGAGCATGATTGAATTGGAGTAGACCGAGGGGGCGGGAACGACGTTTACGCTCACATTCTCAGAATTAGACGCTGCCGGGAAGATATAACTCATGGCTACTGAAAAAATTTTAGTCGTCGAGGATGAACGCATCGTTAATTGCGGTGTAACGTTTTTTGAAAACTTCCTTGCTGTGCCGATAGAGCAGCTACTTTGAGGGAGTTTCTACAAGCAGGAATTTTAATATCTAGAAAATATTTTCTATGCTACTAGCGCTCGGCAGGGCTGTTTCATTGTAGGAGAGGAAATATCCGCTGGAGTTGATTCGCCAACTGTCGCTTTGCAGTTGCCATTGAAGTAAAGCCGACTGACCGAGCTAGGGTGATGAAGAA
>JACJNX010000116.1 GCA_014695255.1 Cyanobacteria bacterium FACHB-63 | reverse complement strand
TCTCGTTTTAGATGAGATTGCTATAATGCCACTCATCCGGGGCTGTAGCTCAGTCGGATAGAGCGATCGCCTCCTAAGCGATAGGTCGAGGGTTCGAGTCCCGCCAGTCCCGTAATACTCAAAGCCGTTATACAGTAAGGCTAAGGCTTAGTAGGAGTAATTCTAAGTAATTCCTGAAACGCCCTAAAATCGTCGCTATTTTCCAGCAATTTAGGTACAGATTTAGGGACAATCTTAAGAAACCTTGCCTCCCTCTCCTCCTGTTCCATGATTTCTGTAAAAATTACTCTAGAAAAGCGTCAACAATGTCAACATTTTATGTTTTTTTTCTTGAAAACTTGATGTAGCAGCGCTTTAACGGTGTTGACGCTTGATGTCAACCTTTCTAAGGGTCTGTCAACATCTTTCTAGGAAACATCTTGAAGCCTAGTTACAGCAACGCTTTTCAACTGTTGTCATCGTGTCAACGAAGGACTCTTCCCAAATTTTGGTGAAAGCGGGTGCGATAGCTTCGCTGCAAGTAGTGTTCGCCAATTTGTCCAGCGTAAATTCTACGCTTCAGCCTGCTTGAATTGCTAACTTCACCAAAATTTGGGAAAAGCCTGTCACTGTCATTTGACAGGAGAGACAAACTGGCATCACTTCAATGCTTGGAAGCGTGCAGTGAGCAGAGTGCCTAATATAGAATTTGTCCTAATGCCATTTAATTAGTCGTTGTATAATAATCTCTATTAATCTCAATCAATCTAGATACATTCAATGGAGCCGAGCCTAGGATATGAGCTACGCATGCCCAGGCTTAAGCTTGTATCAGAAACAACAGTTTGATGCTGCTTCAGGTCAAGGAGCTTCTAGAAATACTTATATCCAGCGGAGGGGCACGTGAACCTTTGTAAACGTTTTACCCTACATAGAAAGAAATGTAAACTTCTGTATAAACGATCCGGCAAATAGGGGGATTTTACGTAGAGCATATTGTGATTGATACAAGCCCCCAGAAATCACATGTGTAAAATTCGGAGTATTCAACATGAACAACATCTCACTCGGTTTTGGTGCAGCTTCGGTACTGTTTCTGATGATGGGCGCAGCCATTCCCGCTTCGGCTGGTGAAGGTGCAGCGGCTGCTAAGTTCTTGGAGAAACGAGTTAATGCAGGAAATTAAGGACATTACAGCCAAGAATCCGACTCGGCGCTTCACTTCTCGATCGAGGTTCTTCCCGTTCTTAGCGGTTCTTGCATTTCTCAGCCTCAGTCGATTGCTGGACGGTAATATGGGTTCCGCCAATGAAGTCGATGTTTTACCCTTAGCAAAACAGTTCGCCAATCCAAACTGGATTCCGAATGACTGGTATCTGAATCAACCTGCGGGCTATCGATTTCTATTTCAGTCGATGTTCGGTTGGGTTGCAGCACAATGGGGATTTTTGGCAACTTCGATCATTGGACGACTTTTCTGTTACGGCTTAGTTGCTGCGGGACTGGTTGCGATCGCAAAAAAAATCAATCTCAGCTTACCGTTCTTGTTGTTAGCCATTAGCTTATTTCTAGCAAAACAGAGCGTTGCAGCGAATGAATGGTTAGTCAAAGCCCTCGAAGCAAAAGCGGTGGCTTACGGTCTGGTTCTGCTTGCAATTCATTTTATGTTAGCAGGGCGCTTTCTCTGGATGTCATTCCTACTCGGACTGGCAACATCATTCCATGTTCTTGCGGGTGGATGGGCGTTTGTGAGCGTACTCGGATGGCTTGCGCTTAAATCAAAACTTCGGCTTCAGCGTAACTGTTTTGGTTTGATTTTACTGGGCTATCTGGTCGGAAGTGTTTTTGCATTGCCTGCGATCGCGCAACAGCTATTGAGTTCCTCGCCAGTCCATTCGATTTCACCTTCTTTTATCTACGTTTTCTTACGACTGCCGCATCATCTGTACCCGTTTGCTTGGTCATCAAAAGCAGGGATAGCGATCGCGCTTTACCTGGTTGTTTTGGCGCTGAGTGTTTGGCTGCTTCGACGTGAACGATCAGAGTCCTACACCGCTCAAATAGAACTCGCACAATTTACTTTGATTAGCTTCGTTCCCTTTGTCTTAGGATTAGCGATCGCACCGTTTGATGCTGAAGGCAAAGTATTGCAGTATTACCCATTCCGTTTTGGAGATGTGATGTTACCGCTTGGAACGGCGTTACTATTCACTTGTGCGATCGAACAGAGATTGAGAAATAACCACCGCGCTGCATTGCTTGTGAGTATTCTGCTGCTTAGCGCGATCGTTGCCGTTCAATCGCTCAATTTTAAGAATCAATTCCTTAGCCTAGCTCAATTTCCCACTGTGCAGCAGGAAGTTTCACCTAAATGGAAAGAGCTATGTGCTTGGGTCAATCAGAACACTTCTAAAGATGCCGTTGTGCTAGTTCCGCCTGGTCTTCAATTTGCAAGCTTTACTTGGCTAACTGAGCGATCGACTGTTGCGAACTTTAAGCTACTTCCTCAAAACAAGGTAGGAATTGTTGAATGGTATCAGTGTCTCGACGACTTAAGTGGTCGAAGCGTGCTTGAGCAAGCTAGCGCTCAGCGATCAACGATCGGTTGGGAACTTAGCAAGGCACTCAACACTGCCTATTTAAAGCTGTCATCTTCTCAAATTGAAGCTTTAATGACCAAATACCAAGCAAATTACTTTGTGACTAAAGTGAGTCATCAACTCAATCTGCCCATTGCTTACCGTAACCAAGATTATTTAGTCTATGCCAAGCGGTGAACAACCCGAAATACGGGGATTTCTGCGATTAGCATAAAGCGTGGTGACGCCATGCCGTATTAAGGAATACAGAAATTCTGCAATGTAGTGCCAGGGTGTGCACTTCTCTGGGGAGATATTCGCTGTCATGAACAGGGGGAAAGGATTGTAGAAAGACTGGAGAGACACCTTTTAGAGCGTCTTTCTACAATACAGTTGCATCAACACTGAAGACATTTTGAGATATTCCATGCAGACGTGAAAATGCTGCTCCTGCCTATATTTCAGTCCGTACCGAGCTTGTAATTAATCTGGTAGCGGTAGTCGGAAAGGGTAGAGAAAAATAACTCAAAACGAAGATGCTAATCTTACAAGGCTGATAACATACCTATTTATTCTTCGTCCTTTCCGAAATACTACTACCCAAATTGGGACGCGAGCGATCTCATAAGCAAATTAGGCTGCAACCGATGATTTGGAATGTGCATGGTGCAGTTCGGCGATGCCAGAACTGATCGCGCTCCTGCTCAAACAAAAAAATCCCGTCAATCTAGCGAGATGAATGCGTGAAGTATAAATTTCTGCTTAACGCATATTGAACGAGGCGGAAAATGTTTTAGACTGCAAACACCGTTAATGCTCTTGAGCAAGTCTAATTTCAGAGTCATGGGAGCCGTTCCTAGTGCTGGGAATGGCTTTCTTATTGGGCGCGCTCATCTCAAACAAAAAATCCCGTCACTCTGGCGGGATGGAAGCGTGAATTAAAAGCAGAGTAATTTCAAGTTGCCCAAACGATCTGTCATTGGGCACACTTATCTTTTCTCTAAACAAAAATTCCGCCACGATGGACGGGCAGATTTTTAGAAAACTGGAGTGATTAGAGTGTGCCCAAATCGAGTCCAGCAACGATCGCGCTTTCGTTTGAGGTAGTAACACGCTCAAAAGCTCGTCTACTCAGAGATTTCAGTTTATTGAGGCTGATTAGCGTTACCACCTGTTACCACCTCAAAAATTAAGGTGGTAACACTCAAAAGTCTTGATTTTATTGGGACTTTGAACGCTCGTTACCACTGTTACCACCTATTCTTATAAATAAGTTCTATTTTTGAGTAGAATCCGTTGGTTCGGTTTTGGTATTGTCGTTATTGCAATCCCTGAAATTGTTAGCTGCTAGGGTGTGCGACAAGTAACCTTAGTCAATGGCATTGAGAAGGTCAGGGGTTCGACTCCCCTTAGCTCCACTACCTGGAAACGTTGTACGTTCGAAGGGCTCTTCCCAGGTTTTGGTGATCTAGTACGAGCGTGAAAAGATGGAATTATGCAGCCTGACTGCTTAACTTGCTAACAGGAAACGGCGGCTGAGTAAACCAAGGCTGGCTCG
>JACJNX010000115.1 GCA_014695255.1 Cyanobacteria bacterium FACHB-63 | reverse complement strand
CTAGGGGGCAACTAAGCTTGTTTAGTAGATTCGGCTAAAAGCGTCCTTACAGGTAGACTGCCTGACTCTGGGGGCTTTTAAGAGTCAGGCAATTTTTTATGTGTCTTGGCGGCTGTCGTCGTTAACATATTCTTGACACTGTTAACACTTTATTGTCACCATAACAACTTCTTGTCGCCGAAACTAACAAGCTTAATTGTTAACACATTCTTGTCGTTATTCCCCTCAACATAGCGCAAAAGCTTTATCAGCCGTTAGTGCTATGTTTCCCGGAGTCAGGCAGTCCTTTCAATCCACCCATAATTGAAAGTTAACAAGATTAGCACAGCGAACTCTAGCAGCATGAAGGTAATCTACCATAATCCTTTCAATCCGCCCCTGGTTGAAAAGGCGATTGCAACCCGGCGCAGCTCAGCTCGGTTTGGTTTTGAAACTCACTTTCAATCCGCCCCTGGTTGAAAAGGCGATTGCAACCTCTCAGCTTGCTTCGCTCGCACCCTACATGGTTTCTTTCAATCCGCCCCTGGTTGAAAAGGCGATTGCAACCCACACATCAGTTTTGATGGTTGCGTTTCTCTGCTTTCAATCCGCCCCTGGTTGAAAAGGCGATTGCAACCCCGCCTTTCAAAGCATGGCTACAGTCAGCCTTCCAGACCTAGTTTTGGCAAGC
The DNA here is from genome assembly GCA_014695255.1 of Cyanobacteria bacterium FACHB-63. Taxonomy (GTDB): domain Bacteria; phylum Cyanobacteriota; class Cyanobacteriia; order Leptolyngbyales; family Leptolyngbyaceae; genus Leptolyngbya. The sequence goes on along the minus strand of JACJNX010000115.1, from coordinate 3,437 downwards.
CTCATTTTAAGGCTCACTGTGTAAGAGTTGCCCAACCTCCCAGGGATTTTGCCCTCGCCTCGGCTTGTCAACAACTTTAAAGAGATAGGGTGGATTCCTCCTTGCTCGGAGGTGAAAACGGTTAACCAACTCTGCGGTATACCCGCACCTTCTTGCTGGGAGCGCACCCAACTTCGAGGTGGATAGTTAACCAGAGCCAGAAAGCAAGACTATCTTCCGATAGCCAAACTAGCTCCTAATTGTCAGTAGCACAGAGACCAGATTTGGTATGAGCTATGGCGCAATTTATTTATAAAATACATCTGAACTAATTGCAAGCGATTTTCATTTTCGAGCTTGATAGGCGGAGATTGCTAAATCCCTGGCTTTCTCTTGAGGAGTCCCTGTAAGTGGCTGTTTCACGATCTCAATAGAAATGCCAATTTGAGCCGCTTGGCTTTGAATAAACTGGGTTAATTGTGCATATCGCCAACGATGGACGCTTGCTCGATATTGACGAGCATACTGTCGCTGTTGCTCTATGGAACCAGGCATTTTTTGCTCTGCTCTCGCTTGAACCTCGCTCTGAACAATTTCTCGAATGTTGCCGAGGTCAGGAAGGACAAGACTACTCACTTGATATCTTTGAGCGATCGCTACAATTTCATGAGCGATTAAACGATCTAGATATTGCCCTTGGTTAGATTCTCTAAGTTGGTTAAAACCTCCCTTTCTCTGGTTTTTATGCCGTTTATGAGCGTTGTGCTGTTGTTTTAGACGATATCGATTGAGAAGTTTGTAATTTTTGCCCAGGATCTGACGAGTGCTTCTGTAGGTGATAGCTTTACCCGTTTGGATATCGACAATGGCTAAAGTAGCAGGTTTATCAAGTCCATAGCTTACTCCAGCCAGAATTGAAGGTTGACCTTGGTAGAGAGGATAGCTCGGACGTGGAAATTGATTCTCCAGCAACTCCAGCATTCTTTCTCGCCTTCTGATAAAAGCATCCTGATTCTGATTTCGATTTTCTTTGGCTTTCGTACTAGCGATCACTTTTGCACAGTCGCTTGCCTTCTTTTGACGGATTTGCTCTGTACCTTCTTGAGTCCAAGTATCAGTCTCTACGGAGCACGATAAAACTAATCGATGAACCACCCAATGTTCTGCATCACCTTTGCCTTCTTGCCAAGCGATCCGTCCGGAACGTAAGGAGAATAAACTGCTTGAATGCTGATTTTTGCTTGCTTTTTTAGTTTCTTGATCTTCTAAGAATCGATTAAACCAGTGAAGGTCCCTTTGATCACAGTAGACCTCAAAGAAATGCTCGCTCAAACCGTTGAAACTGACACATATCCTGCCTTGGCTGTTTAATGACCAGTGAAGGTCTTCATTAGTTTCATAGTTGACAGGAAAAGGCAAAATTGCTGGCTTAGTGAGGAGTCTCGCCTGCCAATCGGCTGCTTGCTCTTCGTTTGCAGGAACATGACTTGTTGCCGTTTCTAACGCTTCCATCCAAGGATGCCAAGATAAGTGCCGTCCTCTTGGGATTCTAGTGGTTTGGAAAGTGTTCATTAAACGCTCAAGGCGAATTTCTGTTTTACGGCGACGTTTGATGAATTTTTCGGGGTCTTCGTCTTGATCAGGCACTTTGCAACCATTTTTGAGTAGGTAAGCGATCGCACATCGAGTCAAGGGATCTTCTGTCTCGTCATAAAGTTTGAAGAGGGTGCGAGAAACATTCGCGTCTGCTTGATTTGATGTTTGATTCTTTTTCTTACTTCGGGTCTTCTTCTTAACTTCAGGTTGGTTGCTCTCTGAAATTGATTCATTCAGTTGTGCGAGGAGTTCGTCGGCTTTCGATCTGAGGGTATTGATATCAGACTGGCTAGAGATTGTTAATTCATAGTCGCTTTGAAGCATTGCTAACCATCGCGTCTGACCTGCAATCTGATTTCTAAGTCGTGTTTGAAGTGCTAGCCAGGATAAGAATATGCGATGCACAGTTGAGATTGCTGAGGAATAAAACCTTCCTGGTTGTCCTGAAAATTGGGGATCTTGCTTTAGTTGATTGCACGCTTCGCTGACAACTAACCGAGGAAGTCTTCCTGCAAGGCTCCATTCCTCAAACTGGGAATCCTGAGCGATACGCTTGAGTAACTCGTTGATTAGAGGAGTATGCTTTTCTGCCATCAAGTGCCACAGAGCGTGACGGGTTTCTTCAGTTGCCACTAGCTTGCATTGGATTGTAATGACACTCATAAGACAAGTTCCTAATTTTGGTAAGGCACAAGACCAGCATGATGAGCATGAATTCAGCGATCGCAGTGTTGATCAAGTTTCAATCTCGATTTGAAAATAATACATTAGTTCTAAATTCTTGCAAAGATATAGTAGCCTAGAGTTTTGCCGCTGTGACAATTAATCTGACTATGCCTCTTGCTCCTCGCCTACCAACTCCTCGACACTGGAATGCGTTGAACGCATATCTACAACCATTGGGCGATAAGCAGATGGAGATCGACGAGTTTCTTAAAAACTGGGATGTTTCGCGCGAGGAACTTGCATTCATCTGCGACTGTTCTTTAACGACCGTAAATCATTGGTTTTCTCAAGGAGAGCATCGTAGGATTCCGACGGATAAGCACAAGCAGCGGCTGGCGCTAACTCATCACATTTGGATCACGATCGAGTCCGAGCCGGAATATTTACAGACGTTACGACAGATGTATTACAAGGGAACCCGACGGAAACCACAATCGTAGGAATTGCCAGATGACAAGATTTTCTTGTCGCTTTTCATAATTCAAGCGTACTATTTTGCTGGATTCCATCGCAGATCGAAAGGGCAATCGCCCAAGAAGATCACGGTTATCAAGTATGAGCAAACTAGGAGTTGAATGATGATTGGAGTACCGAAGCCGTTTCCATCTATCTGGGTAACATGGTTAGCTCGATTGATGGCTGATGAGATTCAGTGCCATTGGGCAATTTGGTTTCGCACTCGCTACAACTACGAAAAGCTCATTTCAGGATTTGACTTAGCTAAATGGAATGCTAGTCATCAGGATTTGTTGCGGAGCCGTGTTGCGGACTTGGAGACAGAAGGATGTGCAGTGTTTTTGGAGGGGGAGAATTGGTTCGAGATCGCAGGGAGAAGTTTTCTAGTTAAGGTGTCGGGCAAGCCAGATATTGTCGCAATGGTAGGTGATCAAGGATTTGTTGAGGATTGCAAAACCGGACGGCGAAAGCATTCAGACTTCTATCAGGTGCTGATTTATCTGCTGTTGCTTCCAGTCAGTCATCCTAGGTATCGAAGGTTAAGTCTAGCAGGTCGCCTCATCTATCGATAGTGCGTCAGTCTGATGTGGGATGATATCTTGAGAGTGGTTTCAGGTGAGAATTGCTCTATGGACTGTCCGCTCTGTGGTCACATCAAACCTCATAAGCATGGCAAGATG
>JACJNX010000114.1 GCA_014695255.1 Cyanobacteria bacterium FACHB-63 | reverse complement strand
AACGAGCAGGGCGATGATTGGCAATGGGAAAGCACAAAAAATAGGAGCCAGAATTTTACCCTCCGACCCCGCTTGCTATCCTTAGAAAAATCTTTTGATTTGAGAATAGCTTACCAAATTAAAGTCAGAAAATCGGAGGGATTTCGGAGGGATTTCAGAGGCATTACTGAGATAGATGGATAGACGCTAAAAAATCAATAGAGTATTGTAATTGCTGCTTGTATCCAACAAGTTTTTGCAAAATTGCAGCACTCAAATATCCTTCCATTATTATAAATGAGCCGCCTTGGAGATCACTTTACATGAATACTGAATCGGTAGGTCGGATGCCCTGGTTGGCTCTGTGGGTATTATGGTCAGCGTATGCGCTGCTGGGATGGTATCTAGCTGCACACCACATTATCTGGATTGCGGGGGCTGCTGTGATTGCGGTGATGTTGATAGCGGCTGGAAAAGGAACTCCTATCCTCAACCAGTTGACATGGTTAACTTCTCAAGGCTTGTTCATCACGCTCGCGATTAGCCTTACCGTTACCATCTGTCTGATTCTGCTTGTGACTGATTTTCAATTTTTAGGGTTGATCTTCCTTCCTGCGGTTGCAACGTTCTGGGCTAGTCTTGAGATGCGATCGATTCAATCTGAACCGCATCGCATCTGGGTGCAGCTTGCTGTGATCGCGAGTTTGGGAATTGCCTTTGGTGAAGCGTTCGATCTTCTGCTCATTCCCAGTATGCGATATTGAAGCCGTAAGGATGTGCATTAAATAGCATGATTAAGAGTGTGAAACAGGCTTTCTTGCGATTTCTCGTTCTATGCCTCGGTAGTTGGATTTTACTGGATGTTGTTGCCCGACTTGGAGCCGAATTCCTTTGGTTTCAGGAAGTAAACTATCTTCCCGTATTCCTGCTTCGACTCACGACTCAAGGAGTGCTATGGACGATCGTGACAGCAGTCACGATCGTTTATTTCCGGTGGAATTTAAAGACCGCAAACCGATTGAAGTACCCGTCGCTATCGATTGAGGCTGAGAAGCAATCTGATCCACGCTTCAAATTCACCCGAACCTCTGCATCAACTCGCTACCCTTTACAGTCCAAGCCCCACAATGGCTTTAACCCAGATCCACTAGCGATTCTTGCTTTACGGTTTAGAACTCTAATACCGCTTGCTTTTGGTTTAAGCTTGCTCGTTGGGTTAATGTTCATTCACTACGCTCAGATTGCTATCCAATATTGGCAATTAGAGGCTGCAAGCATTCCAACATCTATCTCAATCTTTAATGTTGTTGCCATTTGGCAGATTGGACAACAACTGAGTGCTCAACTATGGTACATAGGGCTTGCAATTGCAGCCGCGACCGCCGTCCTGGTTTATCCTCAGTTTCTACTTAATGCGATCGCGCTGATTTTAAGTTTACTGCTAGGATTTATTGCCTCTCAACAGTGGGCAAACGTCCTGCAATATCTTCATCCCTCAGCGTTTAATGCAACAGAACCTCTCTTTAACCGAGACATTGGGTTTTATATTTTCACGCTGCCGTTTGGAGAACTTCTGACACTTTGGCTGATTGGACTTTCGCTCTACGGCTTTATTGCGGTTTGCTTAACCTATCTGACATCGGGAAATAGCCTAAGCGAGGGATGGTTTCCAGGATTTTCGCCCCTTCAACAGCGGCACTTGTTCGGGGTGAGCGGTCTTTTCATGGCGACGATCGCATTTGGCTACTGGTTGAGTCGCTATGAACTGCTGTATTCTGCTCGTGGAATCACTTATGGCGCAGGCTATGCCGATGTGAATGCTCAATTGCCTGCCTACATCGTGCTGGGACTGACAGCCCTGATCATTGCGGCTTATCTATTATGGCGTTGGATGTTTTGGCGACCGAAATCAAAACGCCGTCGCTGGGTAGGGATTGGCTTAGTCATCTATGGTGTATTTGCCGCTGCTGGATTAGTCATACCAGAAGTCATCCAATCCCTCATCGTGCAGCCGAATGAGCTTGTTCGAGAACGTCCCTACATTGAACGCACGATCGCGCTGACTCGACAAGCGTTTGCACTGAACATGATCGATGCCCAAACCTTCAACCCACAGGGACAACTCCGCGAAGCTGACCTCCAAGCCAATCCGCTCACAATTCGCAACATTCGGCTTTGGGATCAGCGTCCACTCCTTGATACGAATCGTCAACTCCAACAAATCCGACTCTACTATCAATTTCCAGATGCCGATATCGATCGTTATACCCTACAAACAGAAGCGCCTGCACAGCGACCGACCGCACCTCAAAATCGCACCAATCGCCCACCCTCTCAGCCTCAGACCGAGCAGCGACAAGTCTTAATTGCGGCACGCGAGTTAGATTACAAGGCTGTTCCCCAAGAAGCTCAAACCTGGATTAATCGCCATCTTATTTACACGCATGGATATGGGTTTACGCTCAGTCCAGTGAATACGGTTGGGGCGGGAGGATTGCCAGAGTACTTTGTGAAAGACATTGGTGATGCTGAAGGGGGAGCGCTGGTCACATCGAGTCAAGCGATTCGTGCCAGCATCCCGATCGGACGACCTCGAATTTATTACGGAGAGATTGCAAATACCTATGTCATGACTGGAACGCGGCAGCGCGAGCTAGATTATCCGAGTGGAAGTGATAACAGCTATAACGTTTATGACGGACGCGGTGGCATTTCTCTCAACTCATGGTGGCAGCGAGGATTATTTGCGCTGTATTTGAAAGATTGGCGAGTGTTGATCACGCGGGAGTTTACCCCGGAGACCAAAGTGCTGTTTCGACGAAATATCAATCAGCGGATTCGAGCGATCGCGCCGTTTCTGAGCTACGATGGCGATCCTTATCTCGTTGCCGCAGATACCACTTCTCCAGGTCAGACACCTTCTTCAAACCAAAACTATCTGTACTGGATTATCGATGCTTATACAACCAGCAATCACTATCCTTATTCTGAGCCAACAACTGGCAATGTGAACTATATTCGCAATTCTGTTAAAGCTGTGGTCGATGCTTATAACGGCTCTGTTAACTTCTACGTAGCAGATAACACTGATCCAATCGTCCAAACTTGGTCTAAGATTTTCCCTAGCTTGTTTAAGCCATTGAGCGCAATGCCGGAAACTTTACGTCAACATATCCGCTATCCGGTTGATTTCTTTAATCTACAGTCAGAGCGGCTGATGACCTATCACATGACTGATCCACAGGTATTTTATAACCGGGAAGATCAGTGGCAAATTCCGAATGAAATTTATGGAAATGAATCTCGTCCAGTAGAACCCTATTATTTAATTACTAGTCTGCCTGCCGTACCGTTTGAAGAGTTTATTTTGCTCTTACCCTACACACCCCGTCAGCGGACAAATTTAGTGGCTTGGTTAGCAGCGCGGGCAGATGGTGAAAACTATGGTCGCTTATTGCTTTACACCTTTCCGAAAGAACGCTTAGTGTTTGGTCCTGAACAAATTGAAGCGCGAATCAATCAAGACCCTGTGATTTCTCAACAGATCTCACTTTGGAATCGCCAAGGTTCGAGAGCGATTCAGGGTAACCTGTTGATTATTCCGATCGAGCAATCACTGCTATATGTGGAACCTATCTATTTAGAAGCAACGCAAAATAGTTTGCCGACTTTGGTTCGCGTAGTGGTAGCTTACGAAAATCGGATTGTCATGGCTGAAACACTAGAGCAAGCCCTTCAGGTCATTTTTAGACCCGAAGTGACTCCTGCTCCTGCGATTATTCGCCCGATCGAGGAGCCAAGTCCCGGATCACGGTGATTCGTCTTCGGATGAGGCGATTCAATACCATTTCTTGACTCAGCGATCTGAAGGGTATTGTCAACTTAACCGATGTCAATCAAAATTAGGCACGATCATCCCTTGATCGCTAGTGTCGCTCAATTTTATGCAGCAGTGTTCAAGCAGGCGACTGCTCGCCAA
>JACJNX010000113.1 GCA_014695255.1 Cyanobacteria bacterium FACHB-63 | reverse complement strand
GTTCTGTGCAGAGGCAGCCATGGAAAATGAAAAAGCGTTACAGGCTTTCCCCCCTAAGGGGATGAATGCGAGAAGTCGCCGAGTAATATCGACCCGTGCTGCATCTCCTGCGAACACTGACGAAGGCGGATTAAATTTAGGTCAAGTGGGTGCTACGCTGCGACGCAAGATTCCAATCATTTTGGGCATGACAACGGTTATCTCGTCAGGGGCACTCCTGAAGGCAATGACCAATAAGCCTTCCTATCAGTCTGGATTTGAAATTCTGACGAAGCCTGTTACCGTTGAATCTCAGGTCCTCTCTTCTGTCCCTCAAACCTTGAGTAATCGGGAGCAGCAGCAACAGTCCGTGCCTGAAAAAGCGATCGATGACACCAAATTGAAGCTGCTCGAAAGCCCGCGTATCTTAGATCCAATCGTTCAAACGCTCAAGCCGAAATATCCAGATCTTGACTATGGGAAGCTTTCGAGCAAATTAATCGTCACGCCACTTCCCAAGACTGAAGTTTTAGGCGTTAGCTTTGAAGATGAAGACCGCGAGAAGGTCAAAGATGTCTTAAGGGTGGTTTCGCAGGCGTATCTCAAATATAGTTTAGAAGAGCGCCTTGCCGATGTACAGCAAGGCATAGAGTTTGTCGATGCGCAGCTACCGCAGCTACAAGCGCGAGTAGAAACGCTACAGAATAAGCTGCAACAGTTCCGACAGCAAAACAATTTGGTTGATCCTGACTCAATGGGTAAAAGGCTATCTGATCAAACTGCCACGATCGAGCAACAACAGTTAGAGGCAGAAGTCAAATTTGCCGAATCATCTGCAACCGCAAATCGGTTACAGCAGCAGCTTGCTCAAGGAGAGCAGCGATCGGTTTCGTCCCCTGCGATACGAGACAATACTCGTTATCAAGCACTGCTTAATCAACTTGCAGAAGTGGAATTGCAGATGGCGAAACAGTCGAGTACGTTTAAGTCAAAATCTCCTCAGATTCAAGCGCTGCAATCGCAACTCAACAATCTGCAACCTTTACTGGAGCGTGAGGGCGACCGTACAGAAACCGATGCTACGAGTCGTGTGCAAGAGTTAGAAATCCGGAAAGAAATTTTGGGGCAAACGCAAGAATTACTCAAACAGCGAGTCAAACAGCTATCGGTCATTTCGCGGCAATACTCAGATATTCAGCAAGACCTCAAGATCGCAACCGAAAACCTGAATCAGTTTCTCACTAAGCGAGAGGCGCTTCGTATTGACGCAGGACAACGAAAAGTGCCTTGGCAAATTCTGACTCCTCCGGGTGAACCTATACCTTCATCGAGCAATGTCAAACAGACTGGGGCGTTGGGTGCGATACTCGGACTTCTGCTTGGTGTAGGAGCAGCACTGATATTGGAAAAGATTAGCAATGTGTTGCGGACTCCAGAAGAAGCGACTGATCTTGCTAAATTACCGCTTCTAGGTGTCATTCCTTTTCATGCAACTTTGATCGAGCCTGAACACTCTTCCTTGGTGAGCGCTGTCCCTGCACCGGAATTTGCTAGCATCGTAAGCCAGGTTCGTCAGAAGATTGGACAGGGTTCAAAACTCCATAATTACACCTCTTCGCCCTTTTCAGAAGCGTTCCGATCGCTCCAAACTAACATTCGTTTACTAA
>JACJNX010000112.1 GCA_014695255.1 Cyanobacteria bacterium FACHB-63 | reverse complement strand
TACAACTCGGATTGCTGAATCGCGATCGCGATATGGGTCGCGAGTTGCTTAAGAAGCTCTACTTCATAGGATCGCCATCGTCTAGGTCCAGCACAGTGATAGGCACACAATAATCCCCACAGATGTTCTCCCTGTAGAATCGGAACGACCAAGCTGGCTCGCACATCGTAGATTACCAGAATGTCAATATGACACTGAGTTAACCCTGCGGTGTAAATGTCTTCACACACTTGCGTCCGTCCCTTTTTATAGGCGTGGGCATAGTTTTGTGCAAAGCACGTATCCTGAATCCTACTGTGCAGCGCGGGTCTCCATCCGTCCGCGACCGACTCAACCACGACAGTGCCACTCCAGTCGGGGTGAAACTGGTAGATAATCACTCGATCGGTTTTGAGGAAGTACCGGACTTCTTCGACGCTTCTTTGCAGGATATCGGTTAGGTTGAGGGACTCCCGGATGTGGAGTGCCATTGCAGCGAGAATTTGGCTGCACTGCAATTGTTCCAGCAAGCCGGTCGGATTTTCGAGCAGTTGAAGATCGAGATCGGGTCGCGGGTCTTGTGCGAGATCGGTTTTTGAAACTTCAAATTGCTCGATCGATCGCTGTAGTTGGTTCACTGCCTGATGCATCTCACCGAGATCGAGTGCATATAAAAAACTCGTTGGGGAAACTACGCCTAACAAGTCTCCTTCAGTTCCGTATACCCCGAATCGCTGCACTTTGGCTTGCTGCATTTCCCAGTAAGCCACTAATATCGACTCTGAGGCGGGAAAGTGCAAGAATGGGGCGCTCATCACCGCTTGAGCCGGGATTTTCGATAACTCTAATCCCAAAGCCCATAGCTGGAGCACATGGCGTTCGAGCAGCAATCCCACGGGATGAGCATCTTGCTGCGTCTCCTGCCCTGCTGTAAGGACAACGCATTCCACGTCCTGCTCGACCATCAGTTGGGCTAACTCAAGCACAGACGTAGTTTTCGGGGCTTGCACTAGGGGTGAAGGTAGGGGTGAAGGCGTGATCTCGGACAACGACTTGGATTTGAGGAATTCGTCCAACGGTAAGACAGCGCGAAGACTCGCTGGGGTAACGAGTCCGAGCCAATGCTCGTGCTCATCAACCACGGGGAGATGATGAATTCGATGCTGACGCAGCTGAGCGAGGGCAGTAAAAGCTGTTTGATCCACAGAGGGAGTGATGGCGATGACGGGTCGCCGCACAATATCAGCAATTTTAACCGCGGTTAAATCCCGCCCTGAGACAATTGCCTGAAGCGCATCCCGTTCGGCGAACACTCCAAGGAGTTGCACCCCATCCACAATCAGCAGACCACCCGCCCGAGCTTCGCTCATCAAGATGGTATTAAGCGAGAGTTCCAATCCTGGAAGTGCACAACTACTCTGCGCTTTGCTCATTATCGAGATCGCCTCGCTCAGCGAGGTGTCTGGAGACACGGTCAAGGCACGGCGATCAAGGGCAGCGTCTAAAGCGAGGAAAGGGGTGGATGAGTTTTGCGGGTGCATAAAGCAATGAATGTTGAGCGGCAGGACTCGAACTAGGGACATTTCGCTGAGCCAAGTAGAGCGGATATCACTCAACGCAGGAGGATTGCAGTAACCTCTATATAAGCGATAACGATCGCATTGAAAATATTTCCCTTGATAGAGTTTTACGCTGTTTGCTAGCCTAAACCAGGTAAGCTTGGTAATTTCAATCTTGTCGATAAGTAATACATTTCGTTAAGCATCCGAAGATCTCTAAGCTGATGACAGCTCATGAGGCAGGGAGTGAAGCCTTTGCCGCTGTGATCGGAGCCGATAGCTTCATTCCGAAACCGATTGAGTTTGACAAGCTGCTTGAACGGATTCGAGGGCTGCAAAGCGCACTGCTTTAACCTAAGGCTCGTGAATTAAATAACCTGTAATTCTGGTTTAGCGAAGTAGTTCCACTGCGGCAGATGTTGGTCAAAAATAATCTTCATGGTTGCCTTGAAGTTTTCAGCAACTTTTCGACCTGTTTGATAGGGCTTGTCGAGAATCGTCGTAAACACTTTTAGTCCCGTCCGTGTGGTCATGGTCGCAATCGCCGCAACGGACACAGCAAAAAGACGATTAAGGGCGAGTTTGGGCAAGCAGAAATTGTAATTCTGCGAGACCGCAACGGCGCATTGGAGCCAGTGAGTGTCGCAAAAGGGCAAACTCGGTTTGACGGATTCGACGGTAAAATCTTATCGCTCTACTCAAGGGGCATGAGTGTGCACGATATTCAAGCACAACTGCAAGATTTGTACGGTGTGGAAGTGTCTGCTGGCTTGATTTCTAAAGTCACGGATGCCGTCGAAGAGGAACGCAAACTCTGGCAGAATCGCGGACTCGACCGCATTAATCCCATCGTCTACTTCGATGCAATTGTCGTCAAAGTCCGCCACGAGGGGCGCGTGATCAACAAAGCAATTCACCTCGCTCTGGAGGTCAATCTCGACGCTGACAAGGAAATGCTGCAATTTAAACGAGCAAATCAGCTTTCTGAACATAACAAAGTACAATTAGGATCTATTCGCATTAAGAGCCTTCTTTCGCGATGACTCCAACTTCACCTAAAGCTTTCAAGCCCCTTGTTTTATCTGGACTAGGACTCGGTTTGAGTACAATCATCTTGCTAATTGTTCTAATTTACAGTGTCACCCTTGGCGCAAGAGATATACCATTGTCAACGATTTTAGAGTCGTTCATGACCTTTGATCGTTCGTTTGATCACCTGGTAATTCAAACCGTTAGATTGCCACGATCGCTGATTGCTATGTCGGTCGGCGCTGCTCTTGCTGTCTCCGGTGCATTGATGCAAGGCTTAACTCGCAATCCACTAGCAGAAACCGGAATCCTGGGGATTGAGGCAGGGGGAGCTTTAGCCGTTGTCATTAGTTTGTTTCTTTTCGGAGGTTCATCATTAACTGTTAGTGCGGGAGTCGCATTTTTAGGAGCTGCGATCGCGGCGGTACTCGTTTATCTGTTGGGAACATTGGGACGCGGCGGTGCAACGCCCTTGAACCTGACGGTAGCAGGAGCCGCGATGACTGCATTGATTTCTTCCATCACCACAGCCATTCTGATTGTGAGTCAGCGCACACTCGAAGAGATTCGCTTTTGGTTAGCGGGATCAGTTGCCGGGCGGGATTTTAGCTTGTTCTTGCAGGTCTTACCGTTCCTGGGTGCTGGGTTGCTGATTGCATTCTTGCTAGGTCGGCAGATTACAACGATTAGTTTAGGAGAAGAGGTTGCAACAAGCTTGGGTCAACAAACGCTTTGGATTAAAGTGTTGACCGCAATTAGCATTGTTTTACTCGCAGGCAGCTCAGTTGCGATCGCAGGCCCGATCGGCTTTGTTGGCTTGGTTGTTCCTCATGGGGTGCGCTTATTCATTAAAACGGACTATCGCTGGATCTTGCCGTATTCTGCTGTTTTCGGTGCAATTCTACTATTAGTGGCAGACATCGCTGCGCGAGTGGTATTGAAGCCGCAGGAACTTCCGATCGGGGTGATGACCGCAATTGTCGGTGCACCGCTCTTTGTTTATCTTGCAAAATCAAAGGTGAAAAAATGACTGATTGGCGCTCTCCGATGCTTTCTTTTCGTCTTGATCGCAGAGTTCCGACGATCGCGCTTTTACTATTGGCATTGGGCTTTACTGCAATTGTTCTCAATGTGGGGCGGGGAGAATATCCGATCGCAGTTTTGGACATTGTGAAAACCTTGATCGGCATCAATACAGGCAATCCTGACCATGCCCTTATCATTCAAACATTGCGATTGCCACGAACTTTAGTCGCCTTCATGGTTGGAGTTGCTTTAGCCATTTCAGGGACTATCTTTCAAGGCTTAACTCGTAATCCACTAGCTGATCCTAGCATTATCGGAATCAATACTGGGGCAAGTCTTGCAGCCGTTTCAGTGATTGTCTTATTTCCGACTGCACCCGTTTATGTGATTCCATTTTCTGCTTTTGCGGGTGCGGCGTTAATGGCAATTGTGATTTACGGTTTAGCTTGGAATCGGGGAAGCTCACCGACTTTATTGATTTTGATGGGGATTGGACTTTCTGCGATCGCAAGTGCTTTCACCAGCTTACTCATTACCTTTGGTTCGATTTACGATGTCAGTCAAGCACTCGTCTGGTTAGCTGGAAGTGTTTACGGTCGCACTTGGGAGCAAGTCGTTTCATTTCTGCCTTGGTTGCTCCTGTTTGTTCCAGCAGCATTTGAATTAGCGAGACATCTCAATGTGTTGAACTTAGGGGAAGACATTGCAAAAGGACTGGGCAGTCGCGTGGAATGGCAGCGAGGCTTGTTGGTAATTGTTGCGGTTGCATTAGCAGGTTCAGCCGTTGCAACTGCGGGAACCATTGGATTTGTGGGCTTAATCGCACCACACATGGGACGGCAAATGGTGGGAAATCGGCATGAAGGATTGTTACCCATTTCGGCATTGATGGGGGGTGTATTAGTTGTGATGGCTGATGTTGTCGGTAGAACGCTGTTTGCACCGATCGAGCTTCCTTGTGGAGTCGTGACGGCTGCGATCGGTGCACCTTTCTTTCTCTACCTCCTGATTCGCAATCGGTAGAATTATTCCTCGTCTTCCTCGGAATACGGGATAAGAACGGAAGGAATACAGGCGATAAAAGATTTCAACTGTTCAGGAATTTTTTTCCACGGCACTACACCCTTATTCTGTTGAGTGTAGTGTTGGGCAAATTCCAGTAATGATTGAGCGCTGTTATCAGGGGGCAGCTTAGTAAATAGGAAGGTGGGTTTTTCTGGACTAGAGATCGCGGCAACACAGCCATGATTACATGCCCATAAACATCCTACTGGTTGAATTTCTAGCTCTGATGGTGCAATTTTGTCTTCAGATAATGCTTGGAGTTGCTCTAGTAAACGAGTTCCATCTCTAAGTTGATCTTCTGATAGCTCTTCTGTTGAGCAGTGGCAAGATTTGCAAACGAATAAGGTATGTTTTGTCATGAGTTTAGGAGGGATAGACTAGCGAAACTTTTTTATGAGAGAACATAGGCTTAAGTCTGTTCGTTGTAGATGAGCGAGAAATAGCCATAAAGCCCGATCGCAATCATACTCAAAGCACAAGTGGTATAAATCAAGGCAAAACCCGCTCCGGGACTTGAGCCGAAAACCCATCTGGCTAAACCTGTAGAAGAAGACATTGCAGGTTCAGCAATACGATCGCCCAATGGACCTGCGATGAGTGCCGCGATCGCTGACAAGCACTGAACTAAAAACGCATTCGCCGCAAATACTCTTCCTTGTGCTTCTGGGCTAACTTTCGTCATCCAGATTGCAGTTTCCGAGCTACTCATTAATGGAAAGTTGAACGAAGAACAAAACTGAGCCGGGAGCCATACTTGCGGAACTCGTCCTAATCCGACTGTCATTTTACTTAATCCTGCGCCCATAATCCCACCTAGCACTCCTCGAATGGGTTGCTTGAAACCTCCCCAAATGCTCAGGGCTGATTTATTGAAAGAAGGAAAAGAGGCGACGCACATCATGAGCCAACTGTCTTAATGCATGAGTCATCGAAGTAAAGCCGTGCTGACGAAACAGATTGATGGCAATG
>JACJNX010000111.1 GCA_014695255.1 Cyanobacteria bacterium FACHB-63 | reverse complement strand
GAATCGGTTCGATAGACTGTGGTTGCATAAGACGATTCCTTAATCGCTGGTAGAGTGACGATCGCAGTTAGCGGCGAATTGAAATGCAGCGAGGATCACGCAGGGTTGCTTTCTCAGGTTCGCGAGGAAACCAAGCTGCGGTGCGTTTACAGACTTCAACGAGCATCAGCATCACGGGCACTTCAATCAGCACCCCGACCACGGTTGCGAGGGCGGCTCCAGAGTTTAAGCCAAACAATACGACAGCAGTTGCGATCGCAACTTCAAAATGATTACTAGCTCCAATTAAAGCAGCAGGAGCAGCATCTTCGTAGGACAGGTTCAGCTTCAATGCAGCCACGTATGAGATCAAGAAAATGAAATTCGTTTGAATGAACAATGGCACTGCAATTAGTAAGATATGCAATGGATTGTTAACAATTAACTCTCCTTTGAACGCAAACAGCAAAATCAAGGTAATCAGCAATGCCGAGATTGCTATCGGGTTTAAATATTTGAGAAACTTTTGCTCAAACCAGGCTCGTCCTTTGTTTTGCAGAATCCAGTAGCGGGAGTACATCCCAGCAATCAGGGGTAGACCCACATAAATCAAAACAGATAGCGCGATTGTTTCCCAAGGAACGGTCAAATCATTCGCAGCCAGTAGCCAACGTCCCAACGGTGCATATAAGAACAGCATCGCGAGTGAGTTCACTGCAACCATGACCAACGTATGACCTTGATTGCTGTAGGACAGATAGCCCCACATCAATACCATTGCGGTACAGGGGGCAATCCCTAGCAGAATTGTTCCTGCAATGTAGGAATTCGAGAGTGCAACTTCGCTACCTCGAATGATCTCAGTTCCGGTAATCAAGGGGCGAAAGATTCCACCGAGAAATGCCTGACTAAAGGCAACCATCGTAAACGGTTTGATCAGCCAATTCACAACGAGCGTCAGCATCACAGGCTTCGGAGCGCGGACGGCTTGCTTTGCTTGCGAAAAGTCAATCTTAACCATGATGGGATACATCATGAAAAATAAGCAAATTGCGATCGGAATTGACACTTGGTAGACGCTCATTGCATCTAGCGTTACTGCGATCGCGGGAAACAATCGCCCTAACGCGATACCAATTCCGATACAGAGAAACACCCAAAGTGTCAGGTATCTCTCGAAAAAGCTCAAAGCATTGCCAGCTTGAACTGGAGCAGAATTGGTAGGTCGGTGATTTAGGCTCATGCGATTAATCTCCGTCTTTCGCTTTCCAAGCGATCGCTTTACTCGGCTGCGGCGTGGGTAACTTCAAGGAAATCAATGCAGCGGCTAAGACAAACGCCGATGAAGTCCACAAGCATCCGACAAGTCCGAGCCACTGATAAATCAGTCCTGATAAAATCGTTCCTGCTAGGCGACCGCCGGAGTTTGCCATGTAGTAGAAGCCAACGTTCAACGCTACTTTGTCATCATCGGTATATGCCAGGACTAGATAAGAGTGAACGGCTGAGTTGAGGGCAAAGACAACCCCAAAAATCATTAAGCCAACCACGATCACAATATTTGGATTGACTCCAGCAGCAAGTGCGACCGCAATCAATGCGGGAACGATCGTCAGCATAAATGTCCAGAATCGAATCGTGCTAGTCGAAGGCGGACGACCCGAACCAAACCGCTGGATCAATGTTGGCGCGGACGACTGAATAATGCCGTAGCCAATCACCCACAGCGCCATAAATCCACCTACTTGATAGAACGACCAGCCGAGCGGTCCGCGCAGAAACACAGGTAAGCCAACGACAAACCAGACATCACGAGAACCAAACAGAAAAAATCGTGCGGCAGAGAGAATGTTGATTTCGCGACTCTTAGAAAACAGTTGCGTGAACTTCACCTTTCCCTTAATTTTGCCCATGCCACTTGGCAACAACAGTCCGGTGAACATTAGCACAAACAATCCGCCCGCCATGAGCCAGAGTGAATGCACAAAACCGATCGAAGCGAGCAATGCGGCTCCCAGAAAAAAGCCTGCTCCTTTTAGGGCATTCTTTGATCCCGTTAAAATTGCTACCCACTTGAAGAGTGAGGATTGTGCATCTTGCGGCACAACTAAGCGAATTGCACTCTTGGAACTCAGTTTAGTCAGATCTTTGGCAATCCCTGAAAATGCCTGAGATACCATGACGTAGCCAACCGTAAGCCACTGTGCCCAGTTGCGATCCAGGAAAGACAACATCACCAGTGCAAAAATTTGCAGTCCAATTCCTGTGTAAAGTGTAACTTTTAGCCCTAACCGAGAGCCAATCCAGCCGCCCAAGAAATTGGTGACAACGCCAAACACTTCGTAAAACAGAAACAGAGAGGCAACCTGCAAGGGGGAGTAGCCAATTTCATAGAAATAAAGCAGCACCAAAAGTCTGAGCGCACCATCGGTAATCGTAAAGCCCCAGTAAGCGAGCGTTACGAGAACATAGTTTTTGAGATTGGCGCTAGAAGCCGTTGTAGGGGACATGACAAGTTAGGAATAACAAGAATTAGTTCAGACTGAGCGCAACTTTTCGAGCGAGTTCGACCATGCGGTTTGAGTAGCCCCATTCGTTGTCGTACCAAGCAAGAATTTTCACTTGCGTTTCATCGACCACCATTGTTGAGAGGGCATCAATGATCGAGGAGCGGGGATCGTCTTTGTAATCGATCGACACTAGGGGACGTTCTTCATAGCCCAAAATGCCTTTTAGTGAGCTTTCGGATGCTGTTTTAAGCAGTTGATTTACTTCCTCGATGGTAGTCGATCGCGCCACTTCAAACACACAATCGGTCAACGACGCATTGAGTAACGGCACTCTAACTGCTAAGCCATTGAGTTTGCCCTTCAGTTCAGGATAGATAAGCATAATCGCGGTTGCTGATCCCGTGGTAGTGGGAATCAGTGACAAACTTGTCGCTCTGGCTCGACGCAGATCTTTATGAGGAGCATCCACGATCGTTTGGGTGTTTGTGTTGTCGTGAATCGTTGTGATGATGCCGTGCTTGATGCCTAACCCTTCGTGAATCACTTTGACGACTGGAGCAAGGCAGTTTGTCGTACAAGAAGCAGCAGTCAGCAAATGATGTTCATCAGGCTGATAAAGATGATCATTGATGCCCATGACAATGTTGAGCGCGCCTTGTTTGACGGGAGCTGCAACAATCACCTTTTTCACACCTCGCTTGAAATAGGAATCGAGCGTTTCGGGGGTGCGAAACTTGCCGGAGCATTCTAGAACAACATCAACGCCGTAATCTTCCCAAGGGACATCTCCAGGTTTGGCGTATTCACTAAACGTAACCGTTTTTCCATCGACTAAGATTCGATCTTCGCCTGCTTCAACCTCTGGTGCCCAGCGCCCATGCACTGAATCAAATTTAAGCAAATGAGCGGCTGTTTCTACGCCGCCTTTGATTTCATTGATATGCACAAACTCAAATTCCGACCAGCCCCAAGCAGCGCGAAAATCAAGTCGTCCAATCCGTCCGAACCCGTTAATCCCAACTCGTACAACCATATGCGTTACCTTGAGAACTTGCGATGATATTTCAATTTAATTTGAAATATCTATTGGAAATAACTCATTTTAACAGCTATAGAAAACAACTTTAGCAAAAAATCACACCTAAAAAAGTTGTTCCTTTATCCGTAACGCTTTCGATACTCTTCTGAAGCTTTAAAGTGAGCGGTCGCTGACTTCTTGATCGCTCTACAGAATGTGTGCATCATCAGCGCCAGCAGCAAGCATTAAAATACAGCTTGCTTACGCAGCAGTTCAGCGATTGTTAAATCGGGCTGAGGAACCCCTTCAAAGACTGTCCCCACTTTACCTTGATAGAAATGCAAGTTCGTTAGATGATAACCTTCATCAGGAAGTGGAATATACCCAACTGTCGTGACAAGCCGTTTCGCGTTTTTGAGATAGTAGCTAACAAAAGCTTGCAGTTCTGGCTTGCGCTGAGCAGCGGTAATGTTCACATAGATAAATAGTGGGCGAGAAAACGGGCGATATTGTGCTTTCTCAACCGTTTCGCGGGAAGGTAAAATAGCGCTCTCACCCGCTTTGTACTGAACGGCTAATGCTTTTAGCTCGTTTTGCTTTGCTTCATAGTACGAAAGCCCGAAGTAGCCCAAAGCATTGGGGTCTTTGCTCACACCCGCAACCAATTCGTTGTCATTCTCACTTGCGGTGTAATCTGTCCGGCTTTCTTTTGGCTTTCCAGTGGTGACTTCGTTGAAATAATCAAACGTTCCAGAGTCTTTGCCTGCACCATACAACTTGAGCGGGAGATCGGGATAAGAGTCTCGAACCTGCTTCCAATTCGTAATCCTGCCTTGAGCGGCAGGTTCCCAAATCTTTCTCAGTTCTGCAACGGTAATATCTTTCGCCCAGGTATTTTGAGGATTGACAGCAAGCGTTAGTGCATCAAACGCGATCGGTAATTCATAAAACCGCACACCTGCTTTGCCGCAAGCTTCGATTTCTTCTTTAAGAATCGGTCGAGACGCATTGTTAATATCAGTTTCACCTGCGCAGAACTTTCTAAAGCCACCACCCGTTCCAGAGAATTTGACATCAATCGCGCCTGCTTGCCCACCTTTTTCCTTGCGGTACTCTTTCGCCATCCGATCTGTAATCGGGAAGACAGTACTCGACCCATCAACCCGAATACCGGAGTAGCCTGGGACGACTGGGTTAGCAATTTCTGATGGGGTCGGAGTTGCTGCTTGGGGATTCGGATCGACTGCCTGATTAGAACTTGTACAGCCAATTAATCCGAACGTCATTGCAGAACAAGTGCCAAAAAGCGATTTGAAGGAAAGCAATAACCGAATTGTCATAATGAAGCTCACTTAAGTGTCTAGTGAGTAGCACTCTAATCATTTCAAATAAAGTTGATTACTTCAAGTGTTTCATAACACATTCTGAATTACAAAGTGTAAAAAAGTTGATACGTCAATCGTCGTTGCGACAGACTCGAGCTGGCAAAATAGGGCTGAAACGGCGAAATTCAGCGAGATACTGTTCAAGCACAACGAATTGCGGCAGGTTTAGGCTGTAATATATCCAGCGCCCTTCCTGGCGTGCCTGAACCAACCGCGCTTCCTTCAGGACTTTGAGGTGAAATGATAATTTTGATTGACTTACTTCCAAAGCTTCACACAAATCGCAGACGCACAGTTCTTGCTCACGCAGCAGATCTAGCACTTGCACACGTAGCGAATCAGAAAGTGCATGAAACCCAGCGACAACAAATTCTAAACTTGTTGGTGTTATTTGCATCAAATTTAGTTGAAATACTACCTTACTGATTGTAAATGATTGAAGCGATAAAGGATAGTGCAGCTGCTTTCACTTACCTAATTGATGACAATGTAACAATTTCCCTTTTTGGCAGTCATCTTAAAAATTCCCCTTGTATAAGCTTCCTATCGAAATAAATAGAATCTATTTTCTAGAAAATAGATTCTATTTATCAAAGCCGAATTCGCTCAATCTCATCCAGACTAATACTTTCATCCCTACGATCGTAGAGCGCCGTTGTGCGAACATCACTATGAGCTGCAATCTTTTGGGCATTATCTCGGCTCCCTCCATTTCTCAAGTAGTTGGTAATGCCACTTGCTCGAAATGTGTGATTACAGGCATCAGTATTCACACCCGTATCTTCTGCACGGCGTTTAATCATTGCCCATGCTTCTCGTCTTTCTAATCTCCGTTCTGTAAGCTTTCGCGTTCTTCCCACTGTGGTGCGGAAGAGGGGAGATTTCTTCTC
>JACJNX010000110.1 GCA_014695255.1 Cyanobacteria bacterium FACHB-63 | reverse complement strand
CTGTAAAGCAATGCCATCGTGCGGATGTGGTCTTGAATTGCCTGGACGATCGCGGCTCTCGTTTCGGGTGATTTCGCTTGCTTCAGTCGGTTCTGAAGACTGAGCAATCGCCAGACAGCGCGATCTGTTCCGAATTGAGTTTCGATCCGAGTTGAGGGATTCAGAACGTCGAGCCGTCCTGATTTGTGTTCATCGTCGGTTGCAACAGTTGCAACAGTTGAAAGTGTTAACATTGGCTCTATACCTCATTGGTTTGGGGTTTAAGCCGATCGCTGAACTTTCCACGGCAAAGCGATCGGCTTTTTGATTGACTGGAAATTCCAGCGGATCGGCTTCTACGGTGAGAAGCGCGATCGCTGAAATCTTTGAACTTTTGCCCCTTCGCTTATCGGCTTGATACCGCCTCGCGTGACTTAACGGAGTCATTGAGTTTTCAAGGTTCAGAACTTTGATTAATCTAACTATACCTTGATAATCAGAGTTCAGAACTTTGAAATAATCAGAATAGTTGATTTGCAGGTAGTTCGGGCATTAGCCATCTATATCAAAGTTCTGAACTTTGATAGCAAGGTGCTGTTATGCTAAGGTTCTAAGCTTTAATTAATGGGAGTTCAAGAATGTACGCAATTGCAGGATTAGACCAAGTGCCCACCAAGCTGAACAGAATTACTGTTGCATTAGAGCCAGAGCTTTATGAAGCGCTGCAAGCTTATAGCACTCGGAGTAGACGATCCATGAGTAATCAGATTTCTGTGATTCTTGAACAAGCGCTAATTTCTACAGGTGATTTGAAAGCACCGATCGCGAGAGTAGAGAAGCGAGGCGGAGCGAGACCAAATGCGGGTAAAAGAAAGAAATCAGAAGATGCAGATCTCCCAACAGACGATCGTTCTGATACTGTCTAAAACGCAAGATCAGATTTTGACCCGATCGCTTTTCATTCTCATCACAGGTTGAGAGCGATCAGCCTCTCTTTTTCAGTGCTTCATCAATTTGAGCGCGTAGCACTAAGTTTACGTGAACTCAAAATTTCCACTGAGGTAAGTGATTATTATTTTCAGTATGCCCTTGTCTCAAAAGTCATGCTGAAATCATTGATTCTCGGAAGCTCGATCGCCGTCTTATCCACGCTGTTTTTACCTGCGCTCGCAACTGATTGGCGTACAACAGGTGTATCAAGTCGAACTCGCGAAACAGTAGCGATCGACTTGGATTCAATCAATCGTGTTTCTCGTTACGATGTGCGATTTCGCTATCTGATTGGCAAAGATTTGGTACAAGCGTCAGTGAACTGTGATTCTTCCCTGGTGACTCCGGATCAAGGGAAGCCATTCGTTCCAGATATGACGGGCGCAACCAGAGAGATGATTAAGCTGGCTTGTGGCGAAAAGAGCCGAGAATTTACTTCTGTTTCGCCTGCAATTACGAGAGTCCCAGAGCGGGGTTTTTCAAGGCGTGGCTTTTGGGTTCCAGAACACGCAGTCTTTTCAGTGCTTGACACTCTTGTTGCTCTAAATAACCCACTTCAAGACAGCACCCCATCCAAAATTGCAGACAGCATGGTGTTGTATTGCGAGTTCAGATCGGAAGGATATAGCGACGCAGATATTCCGTTAGTTGTGATAAATTCTTCGTCATCATTTCATAGCGGCTATGCTCGTCGAAGTGTGACGCAATACTTTTTGACCTCTGGCGCGATCGCAAAACAGTATGTTTGTCCCCAATACCAAAATTAAATTCTAGGATTGCTTTTCTTGTTTACCAAGTCGGAACAACCTTGATTTAAACGACCATGATAAGTTGAGCCGATATTCTCGATCGTGCCGATGTTTGATCGCTCACCTAATGAGACTGGAGCGCGCGATCGCTGATTGAGCGAATTTAGTCCAAATCAGTCCTTTTTTAGTCCAGCGTCTCAATCTCATTCAAGTCTCACGCTAGAAATGCTGCTAAATAGAAGTTTTGTAATCAGAATATTTTTGGACTTCTGCGCAGAGAGCAGCATTCCGATGGGTAATTTTTCTAGAATCCAGTCAGGATAGAGATTTTGTTGAATTTGCGGTTAGTCCAACTACGATCGCTTAGTCCATTCGGTGAGACAAATGAGACAGAGAAGCAGGGGTGTTCTGCGATCGCTGGACATGAAAAAACCTGCCGCAAGTTTGGCAGGTTGAAAACGGCAGCAAGGCTTAAGAATGCTCGACTTCCTTCACAAGAAAATCGACTTCATTCGCCATTAAGGTGATCTGACTTTCCCATTCGTGCTTGCAGGCTTCAAGCTTTCGTGCGATCGCAGGGTTTCGATCGGAAGTCAGTTCGATTAATCGCGCCACGTCCTGACGCTCTAGGCGGATGATTGCGGTTCGGTTGGGATTGAGCGATCGGAAATCGTTTAATTTCTTCAGCAATTGTGTTTTTGCCGTGCGCGATCGTGTCGCTTCATTGTCGGCTGCCATCTTGTCTAAAAATTGAAAGCTTTGCATAGCAGTCTCTGGAATGTTTCAGCAATTCTGACACCGCCGGATTTTGACGTGGGCCTCGATCGGGCTTTATTGTTCATTTTTGGCATCAAGACATTTCGGACTTGACGCTCGCGTAGTGGGAATTTCATCAACCTTGATGAAATCTCGATCGCCTGTTGAAACTTAGAAACGTAGTGAAGATGACAGTGGGGCTGCCAGAATAGCCGCGCTACGTCGAACTACTTGCGGAGATGAGACAAGAACAGCGCCCGCAAGACTCATGGCATAATCATCAACCGCCGCTCCTGCTCCACCGCTCACGTCCCAAGTTCCATTCGTGCGATAGCGAACAATCAAATTCTTTAACTGCTCGATCCCTTTTGTGTGTGGGTAGAGGTCGATTTTATTGCCGTGAAACAACTCTCTCAGCTTGCTAAACGCTTGAGTCTTGTTCTGAGCCGTCCACGTCGATTCCTCGATTCTGATTTGACGCTGCAACCGTTGGATTGTGCTTTGAGAGTTGTACTGATCAAGGATTACCTTCTTGAATCCATAGCGCTTATGTTGCTCCAAAATCCAGTTCTCTACGGCTGCAACATCAATCTGTAACTTTTTCCCGTCCGTCCATGTGGGCTGGAATTCATGCCACAAATCCAGCACTAAGCGATCGCTCTCATAATGAACGATGCAAGCGGTGTAGGCATCCCGTCCACCTTTCGCGGGGTCAAGACTCAGCACATAATTTCCACGGTATTTGGGCATAGGTGCTAGTGCGGATCGCGATCGATTCACCGCCGCTTCGATCACATCGCTATTCAGAAACGCATTGATCGAGCCGGAGAACTCTGCCCCATACTCGATCGCAAACATCTCTGGATCACGCGCTTTTTCTTGCGCTAGGAAATCCGGTGACAGCGTTGGGTTAACTTCCCAGCTAGGGAGTTGAACCGCTTGCATATAGGCAAACTTGCCGGATCTCGCTTGCTGAAACAGATCCCAGAAGATCCCCTGCTGAATCCACGGGGACGAAAGCAATAGAATCTTACCCAACTTGCCAAACTGGGCAGTGGAAGGGGCTAACGCTTGATAGAGTGCTGATCCGCTTTGGTTGCCATCGGTATCGATCGCAAAGGCTAACTCATCAAAAATAATGAAGGGGCACGCCATCCCCCGACCGGATCGACTACTCGCAGGCATGGCGCGGAATACACAGCCATGCGATAGCTCTAAAGTATCTGCCGTTTCGCGTTCGATCATGGGCTTCAGAATGGGGGAGCCATTCACCAGGTCTTTGATATTCCCCAGTGCGATCCGAGCCTGGTCGATCGTGTTCGCAACAGTAATGATGTAAAACTTTTCGCCGGATCGCAGATATTTTTTGTACGCATCTGCCAGCATCGTTCCGGCATACACCGCCGCGATCGCTGCCATCAAGGTTTTACCGCTTCTGCGTCCCAATGCCCAAACGCCGATCGAACTTTGCTGAGTGAAAAAGGTTTCGAGAATCTCGCTTTGCTTGTCCCATAAGGGAGTATTGAGCAGATTACGATCACGGGCAAACTCACTGATCCGAACTGGCATCTGGCGTATCCTGTTTTGCTGAGAGGTATTCAAGGTAGCCTTTGAGGGTGTCTTCCGCACTGCGATCGCGCTGCCCATCGGGATACAAACCTAAGAGCTTTGACCGCTCTGTAATCACTTTTGCCACACCACTAAGGAACTGTGGATCACCGATTTTCTCTTCAGTTCGGGTACTCATCCGCACCCGTCCACTTCCAGCCGTGGTTCCTTCTTCACTCGCGATCGCGTTCCTCAGTTGCTCACGAATGGAAACCTGTTTCGATTCTTGAGATCGTTCCCATGCCTGCCAATACTCGCGCTCTAGCAATTCGAGCCGATCCAGCTGCATTCCCCGTTCAGCGTCAAAATCCCTCAGCGATGATTCCTTCCATTGCTGCTCTAACGC
The DNA here is from genome assembly GCA_014695255.1 of Cyanobacteria bacterium FACHB-63. GTDB lineage: Bacteria > Cyanobacteriota > Cyanobacteriia > Leptolyngbyales > Leptolyngbyaceae > Leptolyngbya. The sequence goes on along the minus strand of JACJNX010000110.1, from coordinate 1,494 downwards.
CTTCAAATCACGGCTCACGGTACTCTGATCCAACTCCAGAAAATCCGCGATTCTCTGCTGACTCCAGCCCTTGAGCCTTAATTCTGCGACGGTGGCGCGATCGCGATCGCGCTGAATTTTAGACCGATTATGTTTCCCAGTCATGCAAGCCTATTGTTATGCAAGGGTTTATCGGACTCCGATCGCACGATTCACGATTCCTTCTAGCTGTTCCTGGGTGAAGGCTGGTGCGGGTGTCAATCGCGCTACTGGAGCTGCCGGAGCTTGCCGTTTTGCCAATTGCTCGATATTCACATTCGGATCATTGGCAAGGGCTTCAAGCATCGATTTCCATCGATCGGGGTAACAATACTTCAGATCCTGAATCCCTGAATGCAACTGCTGAACCAAATTTAAGTGCGGAAGCTCGATCGTCATTTGCGTTTGTCCTTCGCGAAAGAACTGTTGTTCCATTTTCGCTGACTCTCCCCGCTACAAGGCCTAAAAGTAGCGAAGCTGCCGACAGCCGCCATAAGTGTACTGAAATGCATGCTCTGACTAGCTTTGAGAGATGAGAAAAATTACGAAAACCGGAAGTTTTAGTACAATAAAACTAAGCACTGAAACCCCCTACAGGATAATAGCTCTAGCACCTCCGTGGCGGCAGACGACAGCTTCGCTACTTTTAGGCCAGTTTAACTCAATCCCGAATTCGTCTGTGTGGCTTGGGGCTTCTTTGAGTCGCTTTGGTGGAAACTGATGCAGATTTGAGGGCTGTTGAATATAGAGTGAGTAAAAGAACTTTTTGCGTGTACATTTCTTGGTGTTCCTGGATAAAAGTTTGCAATATAGGACTTGAATAGTAAAGCCGTTGAATGTAGTGTTCCCATGTATTCCATAAATCAGGCGAGATTTTTGGTTTTTTCTGTACCACATGCTCAAATAAATCAAACCAATATTCAGATATAATTAGTGCCCTGTTATAGTTAGGGTCATCTCTTTCTATTTGTTTATTCTCATAAAAATATGGTCGGAGCTCTGGATAATCTTTAAAGGTGCTCAACACCTCTCGTACATGAGAAGAAAGCATATCGTGGACTTCGACTCTAGTTGAAATCTCGACTTGCCGAAGCTGATAAATTACAGCGATGAAGCCGAACACAGTGACGATGGCAGTTACAGTTTCCATATTTCAGATAAATAGATAAATGATGGGAATTTCAGGAATTGATAGTGGTCGCTTACCTCGCTGATACCTTTTTAGTTAGTAGAATCAAGTGAGCTACGAGTAGCTATAGCGGCTTCCTAAGAAATTAGATTTTCAATAAGCATAAGTACTCGTCCAGAAGGTCTAATTTCTTTCACCCTGAAGGTGCGAAGCGTGTGGAATGCTAACTATTATTTAGCGGGGCAGCCTTGCAAAGCAAGTCTTGAGTGTGAAAGAAACTGAAGAATCGTCACCTGACGACGTACGCGGCAGAGTCTGGTGATAGGCTCGAAACGTTCAGACAATCA
>JACJNX010000011.1 GCA_014695255.1 Cyanobacteria bacterium FACHB-63 | reverse complement strand
ACCGATTTATTTGCAACTTAGACCTGGAGCCAAGCCAAATTAAATCTCATCCCAACTACTCAAGCCTTTGCAATTACGGCATTATCGCCGCATAATTCTGTCCGAAGTATTGCATCCATTAGCGATGACAGAAATCGGAATTTCAGAACGAATAATGTCAGCACAAACTTGATTGACTCGATTGAACACATTGGTATGGCGACCTGAATTGCAATAGTTGTCAATTGTTGAGTTTTCCTCTGTTTCTGCGATCGCCCAAGTATCAGCAACAAAGCGAACTGTCGTCTCTACATCGCGGTTACTGCTCATTATGATTGTTGCGATAGCACAACGTTCTAAGTCATTAATATTGCTGGCTTCGGCTAAACCACGAAGTGTATCAATTTCTGCCTGAACTTCTTCTTGAGATGCAAGATCGTTTTTCCATGCCCCAATCGCTTCCAACACTTGTAGTGATTGCTGCTGAAACTGCAATGGAATAAATTTCATCACAGTTCGCACACAACAACAAATCGCCCGACTGAGAATTTTTTCTTCAATTCCAAGTGATAATGCAAACTCCGCCAGCGCCTTTCCACATTGGCAATTGTCCCACCAAGCAAGGTAATCTGAATCATAAATAAGCGCTTGATCGTAGGCTTGAGCAAGATCAGGGCGATGATTTGGATTTAACAAGAAGTCGCTAATTTTCGGCATCCGTCAGCACCTAACCACTGTATTAGTTCGGGGTGGGGAGATAGACCGTAATTATTTTTAGCTCCCCACTTGATCTAATGTCTAACTCGCCTCAGATTTCAAAAGTCGATCGATCAACGATGCCGGACGCTGTGCATACTGCCACGCAAACGCATGACGAAACGCCGCATCCTGACAAGCCTCCAACTCTTCAAACCCAATCACATCCTGAGTCAGCAACGTTTCATATTCAAACGGCAACCGCATATCATTCAGACCTGCATTATCCGTGCAAATCGCAATGTCCACGCCTGCATCAAAACACTGGTCAAACACCTGTTTCAGTTGCCGAACTTCCTGAAGCGTTCCCGTTTTCAGGTAAGTAGTCGGACACACTTCTAAACACTGACGACGCTGCGCCACTTCTTTGAGCAAATGTGGATAACGGAGCGGAATTTGAATGCCATGCCCAATCCGATCCAGAAACGGTAGCAGTTCCGGGTAATTGCCTTCGGTTTCGTAAAGGTGACAAGTTGTATGGAGATTGAGCGATCGCGCATATTCAAACAACTCGATAAACTCCTGCAACCGTTCCCCATAATACGAATCGCCACCCGCCAAATCGATCGCGCAAATATACTCCGGCATCTGAGCCGCCAAATCCACGATCGCTCGATTCACCTCATACGGCAATTTCGAGTGCATACAGAGAATTTGACTGCTAACGATCGGATATTCTTTCAATTGACTCGCACGACCGACAATTTGAGCAATTTCGGTCATCTGCTCGATGCGAAGCGACTGATCCAAATTCGGATTCGTTCGCAAATAAGGTGTATAACGAAGTTCTAGATACGCCAAATTCTCGAAAATGTACGCACCCCGCATCAAGCGGTAAATGAAATAGGGCAACGCCTCAGCGGTTTGCACCCCTTCAACGATCGTATGCAGTTCCAAATACTCATCGAGCGTGTTACGCGGACGAGTGTAAAAATCTTCAAATTCAGCATAAGCGGAAAAGCGATCGGTTAATTCCGATTCGCTGCGTTCTAAATAGCGCCACAAAATGCGGGGAACCACCGAGCCGCCCAGGTGACGATGCAATTCTGCGTATAAAGCCACGGAAACCTCTGTATCGATTCTGATGATTGCTTTCTATTCTGACCTGTCATTCTCAACTTGACAGGCTCTTTGTAATACCAAAATCGATTTTTTACACCCGAAGTACGGCAAACGGTAAACTCCTTCTCGTTCCACAGGCTTATACAATAATAAATAGACCGCCACTTAACTCGAAGGGAAACACAAATGGATTTGGTTGCGCTTCAGGGGATTTTAGATAACTTATCCTTTGCCGTTTTATTTGCCACGATGCTAATCTACTGGGCCGGTGCAGCCTTTCCGCAAATTCCTTACGCCTCGACTCTGGGAACTGCAGGAATGGCGATCGCAAACCTTTCAACTGCGACGCTGCTTGCCGCTCGCTGGATCGAAGCGGGCTATTTTCCCCTGAGCAATCTTTATGAATCGCTCTTTTTCCTGGTTTGGGGCATCACTACGATGCACCTAATCGCTGAGAACATGAGCAAAAGTAAGCTGGTTGGAGTTGTTACGGCTCCGGTTGCGATGGCGATTACGGCATTTGCAGCGCTGACTCTACCCGATACGATGCAAGCTTCTGCACCTCTGGTTCCGGCTTTGAAATCCAACTGGCTCATGATGCACGTTAGCGTCATGATGTTGAGTTACGCCACGCTGATGGTGGGATCGTTATTAGCGATCGCCTTTCTCGTCATTACTCGCGGACAAAATATTGAACTCCGAGGAAGCTCGATCGGAACAGGCAGCTACCGCGAAAAATCTTACCAACTCCACCGCTCAGAAGAACTGAATGTGAACTCCGGCGGAACTTCTGGCGGAACTGCCGTTCTAGAACGTACAACCCTTTCTCCTCAGCGATTGACCTTAGCCGATACTTTAGACAACATCAGCTACCGCGTCATTGGGCTAGGCTTTCCGCTATTGACGATCGGTATTATTGCAGGCGGCGTTTGGGCAAACGAAGCTTGGGGTTCATATTGGAGTTGGGACCCAAAAGAAACTTGGGCATTCATTACGTGGCTCGTGTTTGCGGCTTATCTTCATGCTCGAATTACTAAAGGCTGGCAAGGTCGAAGACCTGCAATTCTCGCCGCAGTGGGCTTCGTCGTAGTCTGGGTTTGCTATCTCGGTGTGAATCTGCTGGGTAAAGGACTCCATAGCTACGGATGGTTCTTATAATGCACAAGAGAACGCGATCGAGGATAGAAAAGCGACATGGATAATGGATTTACCCCAATGAATGAAGATGAAGTCTTGTTCGTCGATCGCGGTCGCGTTTTGATGAGCAATCCGACTTTCAAGGTCAGCGAATTTTTGGATGAACTGGCGCAAGCGGTCAGCGATAACTCAAGCGATTGGTCAGAAGATTGCGAAGCTTGGTTTGACGAGGGTTTAGAGTGCGAAGCGCTGCGGCTGACTTCTGGTGCTGGATGGCAACGAGGGAGAGTCCGAATCCGGTTAGAATTTGCGCCGCTCAGACCCCAAGAACGATTACCGGAGCGCTCTTCTGCTCGTCAGCCTGAGCCTTTGGGCAAGCCTGAACCGCTCACCGATCGACTCCGCCCCCGAAATATTGATGATATTTACGCCGACGAAGACGATTATTAATTCTCCGTGTGTACAGACGCGATTCATCGCGTCTCTAGCGATATGGTGCAATCCTGGACACCGCTCCATGCTCAAATTCATCGCACAATTCGCCAACGCCACCTCTTACAGAAAAATCAATCGATCGTCATTGCCGTCTCCGGCGGACAAGATTCACTCTGCCTTGCTCAACTGCTTGTGGATTTGCAATCGCGCTGGAATTGGCATCTCGCGATCGCGCATTGCGATCACCGTTGGCGCTCTGATTCCCAAGCCAACGCCGAATATGTAGCCACCTTAGCTGAGAAGTGGAACCTACCGTTTCATCTAAAGACTGCTGATTCTGCACCCATTAACGAAGCCGCTGCTAGAGAATGGCGCTATGCTCAGCTTCAAGCGATCGCAAGCAAGAGCGCGATCGTCACGGGGCACACAGCAAGCGATCGGGCTGAAACACTCTTATTCAACTTAATTCGCGGCAGCGGAGCCGATGGATTGCAATCCCTCAATTGGACACGATCGCTCAGTCCAACTCAAACATTAGTGCGCCCATTATTAGAACTGACCCGATCCCAAACGGGTGAATTTTGCCGCGATCGTCATCTTCAAGTTTGGGAAGACAGCACAAACTCTGATTTGACTTACGCTCGAAATCGAATTCGACAGGAACTTATTCCTTACTTAAAAGCGCATTTTAATCCTCAAACCGAGCAGCACTTAGCCCAAACGATCGAACTTCTCTCTGCAGAAGTTGAGTATTTAGAGAATGCCGCCCACGATCTCTACGAACAAGCGATTTCACCCAATGGTTTAAATCGTCAAGTTTTGCGTCAGGCTCCGATCGCGCTCCAGCGCCGAGTGATGCGACAGTTTTTAGCGCGATCGCTCAACTTCAATCCCAATTTTGAGCAAGTTGAAAAACTGGTTGCATTAATCGCTGCGCCGAACCGATCGCGTACCGATCCATTGATCAAAACGACGATCGCAGAAGTCTGTGGCAACTTCATTTGTCTCAGTCAGATTTCTTAAGCCATTGCATACTGTGGACTCTGCGTGAGGCTCGCAATCACTGCTTTCATTTCCCCAATCGCGTGATATTGTCCGCCGGACTGTGCGATCGCTTCAAGGTGCTGCCCCATTGCAGCGATCGAATCTTGAATCGGTTGCAGCATCTCCTGGTACAGGGAAGCTTTACCCGCAAGTTCCGCCGCTGTCACTCTTTGAACTTGCAATGCCGCTTCAATTTGCTTTAATTCGCTGCGCTTGGCATCTTGCTCACCGGATTGCTCATTGACCTGATGCTGAAGTTGTTGAGTCTTTAGCTCAAGCTCTTGGATCTGTGCCTCAATCTGCTGCAATTTTTCAGCTTGCTTTTGGCGTTGCGCCTCAATTTGGGAAAAGACGATCGAGAAATCCATTTCGCATTCTCCATCGGATTCTGCTCCGCCACGTCGCACTAGCACCGCTTTATGTTGGCGCAAAATTGCCTCTTTTTCTCTTAAGCTGCGACGCTGACCGACTAAGGTTTGATGCAGAAACTCATAGGCATCCTGCTCATCAGTAAGTTCCGTTTCGAGGCTCATGCGATCGAACTCGTTCACCTGAGCAATCTTGTCTTTGAGTGCCTGAATCTCTTCCTCTTTCAGCCGCAACTCTTCGTCCTGATGATGCACAAATTGCGAGGACTGATCAAACTCACGCTGCATCCCTTGCACAATTGATCGCAGTTCTCCAAGATTCATCGTTTCTAGCGCTTGCACATCAACGATCGGCGCATCACTATCGACCCCTTCGACCATGTTTTGAAGTTGCTGGTGCAACTGAGTCTGATACTCAATCTGCGCTCTGAGCAGTTCGGCAAACTCCTGCTGACTCTGCAAAAGAGAATGCTGGGTTCCTAGCTCGATTTTCGCTTGTTCAAGAGATGTTTGTGCTTGCTCCCAAGCTTGCCACTGTCCAGCCAGATCATGTGTCTGCTGGTCAATATCTTGCTGCATCTGTTCCGTCGAATGACGCTGCTCTTCTAGCGCCTGCCAGTGATGAGTTAGGAGACTTTGCTGATAGTTGAGTACCTCATAACACTGCTGCATCGCTTCAGGACATGTCCCGCATTCGACTAAGCGATCGAGCCATTGATAAAGTTCTTGTGCCTTCGCTTCATCCAAGACACAAGCCCCGAATAATTCTGCTTGTCGCTCTTCTAGCTGGCGCTTTTGTCCATGTAACTGCTCCCATGCCCCCTCTAGCTCCTGGCGATTGCGCTCTAGCTCCTGCTGCTGGCGCACCAATTCTTCCCGCGCTGCTTCAAACTCCTGGCGCTGCTGCTCCATTTGCTGACATTCAGTCTCTAGGATTTTTAGCTCCTCTTGCCGCGCTTCCATTTCCATTTCTCGGCGCGTCAATTCCTGACTCTGATACGTCAGCGACTCGTTCCACTGCTCGATTTCGACTTCTTTCGTTTTGATCTTGTCTTGCAGCCGTGAAAACGCTTGCAGAATGTTGGCGATCGGGCGACCTGCTTCTTGAATCCGCTGTACCTGCTTGTTGCCAGTCAAATCGACGAGCAAGAGCGTCCCAGAGCCAAACTTACTCGCTTCATCCGCAGCAACAATCTCCTCTGCGGCAATTGCGCTCCAATTTTGCTCTCCTCGCTGACAAGCCAGTAACTTCAGTTCAGACTTGCCACCGCCCATGATTCCGCCTTTCTTCTGAACCACTTCTGCTAGATACAGCACACTAATAGCCCTCTTCTAATCGATGCTCAATGCTTCGCTTAATGTGCCCGAATTGTCTGCGTTCTACCCATCTGATCAAAAATTTCGATCATCCGATGTCGCAAAAAACCAAATCTTTAAAAAATCCGATACACCTCAGCATTAACGGATACAATATGGGGTCAATTCACGCAGATTCAATTTAGCTGCATTGTGAATGTCGATCGTCCCCCGACCTATGGCATCCCTTCATGCAAGGACAGTTAAGCGAAATTGATATCCGAAGTATTCTGCAACTGATCGAACTCGGTCAGCGCACGGGTGAATTATTTGTTGAGGCTTACTCGCCTCAATCGTCTGGCGCGCTCAATCGCCGTCACATTCGGCACAGTAGCGTTGATCACGATCCGTCCTGGTTTGTCTTTTTTCTCAATGGTCAAATTATCTACGCTGGGGAAACTGAGTCGGATTTATCTCGTTTACGAGATTATTTACATCGGTATCGCTTAGAAGCCACGATCGACCAAATTCCGGCATCGTCGATCGCTACGTTTAACACCCCAGAATACGGCTGTCTTTGGGCACTGCTCGAAAATCATCTAGTTACACCCGCCCAAGGGCGCAGCATTCTCCGAGGCATGGTACAAGAGACGCTGTTTGATTTGCTCAGTCTCCATCAAGGCTCATTTGTGTTTGAGCTAGGAAATCCACTGACCCCTCAACTGCTAACGCTGGAAATTGCACCCCTAGCGATGAAGATGTTGAAGCAAATTCAAGAGTGGAAACAGCTACATCCACAGCTTCATTCTCCGGATCAATGTCTCTTAATTGCAGAGGCAGCAAGCCTTAAAGCCGCACTTCCCGAAGCCACATTTCAGGCACTCGATCGCTATCTAGACGGACAAACTTCCATTCGCCAAATCGCTCGATATCTAAATCGCGATATTTCTACGGTTGCACGGGCAGTCTATCCGTATCTTCAGCGCGGCTGGCTACAGACCGATCATACCGTTTCACCTTCACAGCCTGCTTCGGAGTTGTCTTTGAAGGCTCCCAAAGTCGTCTGCATTGATGACAGCCCAACGATCGGGAAAGCAGTAGAATTAATGCTAAATCGCAATGGTTACGAAATTACGACGATCGAAAATCCGCTGAATGCCTTGAGTTTAGTGTTTCAGCTCAAGCCCGATTTTATTCTCTGCGACATTGCAATGCCAGAGCTAGATGGATATGAACTTTGTGCCATGCTGCGACAATCGACCGCATTTCGGCACACCCCGATCGTCATGTTGACCGGCAAAGATGGATTTATCGATCGGGTGCGGGCGCGAATGGTAGGGGCAACGGATTATTTAACCAAACCGTTTGGAGAACATGAAATTCTAATGCTGCTGGAAAAATATATTGGGATTGGACAGCCTGACCCGATTCAAACAACCGCGCAAATTTTGGATGCTTTAGAAGCAGATCTTCATTTAAATCCCTCGTAAAAATACTTGTTTTTGTAGTAAATCAGTTTATTTCGAGATTTGCGGGTACTTTATTTAGTAAGGATTCAAGGTAAACGGGGCTTAGTCCCTCCCGTCATCGGTTCAGCCAAAGTCACAGGTAGGGGGTTATGAGTACAGTTTTAGTCGTGGAAGATAGCGTCACTCAGCGAGAAATGATTACAAATCTACTCAAAGGCAGTGGAATCGCCGTGACGATCGCGACCGATGGCGTAGAAGCCTTGGAACACATTGAGAAGCAATGCCCCGATTTAGTGGTGTTAGACATCGTGATGCCTCGAATGAACGGGTACGAGGTCTGTCGTCGGCTTAAAGCAGATCCAAAGACTCAAAAAGTACCGGTCGTGATGTGTTCCTCGAAAGGAGAAGAGTTCGATCGCTATTGGGGGATGAAGCAGGGCGCGGATGCCTATATTGCCAAACCCTTTCAGCCGACGGAACTCGTGGGTACGGTGAAACAATTGTTGCGTAGTTAGGAAATAGAGGTAATGGTAGGAAGTCCAGATTTCTTAACCGGAAGAGGGCAGGATCAAGCGCCCGAATTTCAAGAGCTAGAAAGCCCTGAAGGTGAGTTGCATTTGCGCTTTTATACACCGTCTGGGGCTGAATTTGCTTTGCCTGCAACTGGAATTCGCGAAGTGCTTTCTCCCTCACCGGATCGAATTACGCCGGTTCCCAATGTTTCGCCGCTCCTGCTCGGAACGCTTAATGTTCGGGGTCGAGTGGTTTGGGTGGCTGATTTGGGTCAGTTTTTAGGCGATGCGGCAGCACTCAATACTGATCGCCCAGAAATTTCAGTGATCGCGATCGAAGACCAAGACATGATGTTGGGTTTGGCGGTCGATCGCATTCTGGGAATGGAATGGCTTGATATCGATAATGTCCAAGCTGCAACCGCCGTTCCTGACAGCGTTGCACCGTTTCTACGGGGGGAATGGGTTCTCGCTCAAGAAGGAGGGCAATCTTTGCGGCTGCTCGACCAAGTTTCGATCTTACGATCGGCGCGGTGGGCAGCATGAGAAGCGTGTCAAGCCGATCGACACTGAATTTAGAAAAATATGTTGATTCTGTGAAGAATCTAGGGAATTCTCCTTCCAAGAGAGGTTCTCTGATCGAGATACACTTTAATGCTGCACATCAGAAACTTGAGCGCTTGAAAAACGTTTTAATAGGTTGCGCCGCAATTCATCAGAGTATGTATCATTTTCACTTTACCCTAACTGCTCCCAGTTTCAAATCCAGTTTTCAGAGCAGCACGTACTTGCAGGAGGAGGCATATGGCACGAGGAAATGAGTTTGCCCAAGAATATCAGCAGGCAGAGCGAGCCTATATGCAGGGCAAGTATGAAGAAGCAGCAGGCATTGTCGATCGTTTAGTCGATCACTATCCTGATGATCCGAGCGCTCGATTATTGCGCGGTCACATCTACTGCTACGGGCTTCAGAAATATGATGTAGCACAAGAGCAGTATCAGTCGGTGCTGAAGCTGACCTCTGACCCAGAATTTGTCGATTACGCCAATAGCGGACTGGCCTATGCAGGGCAGTTTGCAGCAGGAGTAGATAGCGTTGGTGATACAAACTTAGAAACCGATTACTCAGCATTCGGGGAGTCTAATGGTCTTGGGGCTGCCGATTTCAACTCGCTGGATCACCTTGTGCTACACGATGACGGATTTAATGCAGATACCGAGCATGATGCTTTATTTGGCGATCCGTTTGAGACAAACCACAACGGTAACAAAAGTCTTCAAAATGGAAACGGCTCACAGCAGCATAATCATTTTGGCTTAGATGATCCGTTCGCGATCGCATCCAATCACACTTCAGACACTCCCGCCCAATCAGACTTTACGGCAAACCCTGATTTTTCAAACGTTCTGGATGATTTTGATCAAGTCTTCGCAGCAGACGATCACGCAACTCCCAGCAGCATGACGACTGTTTCAACCAATCCAGGCATTTCTAGCGAAGCAGATTTGGGTCACAGCCCGATCGCAAGCCGCGACACCAGCGAAGATACCTTATTTATGGCGGCTCCCGGTTTTTACGATGAGCGAGCGGCGGCTCAGTTTGACTTTCCGACTGAGCAGGGCAAGTTTGCCCCGATCGACGATGAACCGAACGATCGTGCTCCTGTGGCTTCCGGTAGCCAAAGCAACGTTGATTTTCTCGACAACTTTGAAGACTTTGACGACCTGGGTAATCTCGCTGATTTTGACCTGTCTGAAGATTCCGCAGGCTTTACCAGTCCCTCAGTCGGCAGTGCCTTTGGTTTCTCTTCAGATATGTCAGCCGCTTCAGATAGCACTGACCTTGATTTTGCCCACGACGCAAGCTTCGGCTCTTCAAATGGTGCAGGTGCGAAACTGTCTGAAGACGAACTGTTCAGCATTTCTAATACGGCTGAACCAGTTCCGAGCTTTACTACTCAGGTCGATGCACCTGTTGCCGACCCCACACCCACGGTTGAGCAAAGCTGGCTAGCCCCCCTAGAAAATGCCTCATTTGCCACCAAGCAGGCGATCGCCGCTGGAGCCGCAGGCGTTGTCTCAGCGATCGCGGTTGCGGTTGTGAGCTTTGTTTCATCCAATCAAGCTGCACAGCAAAATAATGGGGCTGTTGTCTCGCAACTGCGGACAACGGGGATGATTATGGCGCTAGCAGGGGGAGTCTGCGGCGGCGGCGCAGCGCTTGCAGTCGGGCAACTCACGGCGCGTCATATGAAGCGATCGACCGACGATCTTAGAGCGCAGTTTCAAGCGGTGTCTCAAGGTCACTTTAGCGCTCGCGCCTCGGTCTTTGCTGAAGATGAACTCGGTCATCTGTCAGCCGAATTCAACCAGATGACGCGCGTTATCTCCACAACCACGAGCGAAGCACAACGTAAAGCAGAAGAGCAAGAGCAGGCAAAAGAAGATTTGCAGCGCCAAGTGATTCGACTGCTTGACGATGTAGAAGGCGCAGCGCGGGGAGATTTGACGGTACAAGCAGAAGTCACCGCAGACGTGCTGGGAGCCGTTGCCGACTCTTTCAACCTCACAATTCAAAACCTGCGCGAAATCGTTCAGCAGGTGAAGCAAGCAGCGCGCCAGGTGAGTAAAGGTTCGACCGAAAACGAGATGTTTGCTCGCAGTCTGTCCTCGGATGCCCTGAGACAAGCCGAAGAACTGGCGGTGACGCTGAACTCGGTGCAAGTGATGACGAATTCAATTCAGCGTGTGGCAGAAAGCGCTCGTGAAGCGGAAGAAGTCGCAAAAACCGCATCTACTACTGCACTGAAAGGTGGTGAAGCCGTAGAACGAACGGTTGCAGGGATTCTCGAAATTCGAGAAACCGTCGCAGAAACGACCCGCAAAGTGAAACGATTGGCGGAATCCTCGCAAGAGATTTCTAAGATTGTGGCGCTGATTTCTCAAATTGCTTCCCGTACCAACTTGCTTGCGCTCAACGCGAGTATCGAGGCGGCGCGGGCAGGAGAAGCAGGAAGAGGATTTGCGATCGTTGCGGATGAAGTCCGACAACTGGCAGATCGCGCTGCTAAAGCCTCCAAAGAGATTGAGCAAATCGTTCTACAGATTCAAGGGGAAACTGGTTCCGTAATGACCGCGATGGAAGAAGGAACTCAGCAGGTGATTGAGGGGACTCGACTGGCAGAGCAAGCCAAGCGATCACTCGAAGACATCATTCAAGTGTCGAGCGTGATTGACACGCTGGTGCGATCGATTACCGCCGATACGGTTGAGCAGACCGAAACGTCGCGCAACGTTGCTCAGGTGATGCAATCGGTGGAACTCACCGCACAAGAAACTTCGCAAGAAGCGCAACGGGTGTCTGGTTCACTGCAAAACCTCGTCGGTGTTGCCCGCGACTTGCTCACCTCAGTAGAACGATTCCGCGTGGAAACCGCAGAGCGTAAATAAGCGCTCAACTTTATGCGCCCGACGCAGGAACTTCGGCTACAGTGAAGCCAATCAAAATCACTCCGGGTTAACCCGCCCCGATGACTCAACCGATCCCCCCTGGGTCATCTTCATCCCAGAGACTTCCGCGTTCAACTTGAACCAGGCTCGACGGAGATTACTCATCTACAGCAAAGGAACAGTGCGATGCAGCCGGAACAACAGCAGCGAATCATGGGCTATTTCATTGAGGAGGCAAAAGACCACCTCAATACGATCGAGCAGGGTTTGCTGAATCTGCGAGGCATGATGGCAGATCCAGAACTGGTGAACGAAGTCTTCCGGGCAGCCCACTCGGTTAAGGGTGGGGCTGCGATGTTGGGTCTTCACAGCATACAGAGAACGGCTCACCGCTTAGAAGATTATTTCAAGGTACTCAAAGAAGCGCCCAACATTCAGCCAGATCATAAGTTGGAGACGCTTTTATTAAGAGTCTATGATGCGCTCAAAGGATATTTAGAGCAGCTACAGACTCCTGCTGGATTAGACGAAGCAACCGCACAAGTTTCTTTAACTCATCTAGAGCCTGTATTCTCCGAAGTCGAGCAGCATCTGGTTCAACTACAGCAAGTCGATCGTTCTACAAGCCCAATCGTTGCTCAACCTTCTGTGGGAGACCATACGCTTGTGTTGATCTTCCAGAATGATGTACCCGCCCAACTGCGTGAGATGCTGCAAACATTTCGGCAAGCTGAGACAATGCTGGATGCACGGGAACGGCTACAGGGCATCTGTGAGGGGCTACGGGGGCTAGGTGAAGCGTTTGGACTGGCGCAATGGAGTCAATTAATTGAGATAGCAAGTCGGGCGATCGCGAGTCCTGTGAATTCGTACCGTGATCTTGCACAGGTGTTAATTCCTGAGATTAAGCAAGCTCAAGAACTGGTTTTAGCGGGACGCGCTCAGGAAATTGCTGCCAGTCAGAAGCTAGAGGCAATGGCTCCTGCGCCCACTAGCGCGGCTGAGATGGAGCTAGACTTAGCAGACTTCTTTGCGATCGCAGAGAGCGATTCCTCAGACGACCTTGATTTTTCAATGTTAGAGTTTGCGGCAGACGACTCCACAGCAGAGGCTTCAGACTTCGATCGCTTATTTGATTTGAACGAGTCGGATGCGCTCTCGGCAGATCGGTTAAGTCTGGATGGACTGTTCGATCTACCTGATTTAGAACAAGCACCAGCAGTAACTGACTTCCTCAATCAAAAGGGTCCTGATGTGGGCATGGAGGAATTGAACAGCCTCGCGGATTTATTTGAGGATGAGCTACCAGGATTAGAGGCGACTTGGGAGCAGGAGGAAGTGCTTGATATTGCAGCGCTTTCTGATATATCGAGCGCCGAATTAGATGCAGAAGTGGATGAGTTTACAAATTTTCTATCTGAATCCTCTGGAGAACGTGGGACTCAGGCAAACGCTCAAATTGATGATTTAGCAGATTTGTTTGAAGATGAGCTTTTGGACGGACTCGATGCGACAAACTTAACCTCTGAGGCTGAGATCGAGGAGCTACTGAATTTTCCTGAGAATTTAACAGAGTTTGAAGGGAGCGCTGTTCCACTCGACAATGCAGTTGTCGCGACAGACATGACTGCATCAGATTCAGATTTTGATGAACTGGGGTTGTCGCAAGATGCTGAAAATGATTCTGCTAATCAGCTTGATGTAGAGAACGACAATTCTCTGGGAGATTTGAGTGAGCTATTTGCTGGACTAGACAATTCAGACCTGGATTTTCCATCAGCACTAAATCAAGCAGACCCTTTAGAGCCGATCGAGACATTGAACTCAGCCAATCTCGATCGCATGTTTGAAACTAGCCCTCCTGAAGGTCTAAGTTTCGATAGCTTTGATTTATTAAATTTAGACAATGATTCCGATGAATCCCTAGGAAACGAACTCAGCGAGGCAAAACAGCCCAATGGTTTATCAGAGCTGGTTCCCGATCCGTGGGATAACCTGAATCTAGAAGGCGCTAATTCCGTACAATTCGAGGGTTTGTTTGAAGCGACGGAAACGCAACTTTCTGTGGAAGGTGCAGATTTATTGAATGACGGTACAGAAAGTGCAGGGATTGTGGCACACGACTTGGAGCAATCAGGTCTAGGTTTGGATGCCCAAGAAGATGAAGCCCTCAACTCATTATTTTCTGGAGAGGTTGCGGACGACGCTCCGATCAAGAATTCGACTTTCGATATTAATGAACTTGAGATTTCTTCTGCGGATTTTGAACTTGACTATCTCTTAGATCAGCCAAACACTGAAGCAGAAGCAATATTAAACGGATGGAACGAATTTGACGAAGAAATTGAACTTAGCCTCAGCGAATTTAGCGAACTAGGTACGGACGGAGAGAACAAGCTAAATGGCGAGGAAGCCATCAGCTCAGAATCGTTAGGAAGCTTAGAAGATTCTTTTGCAGACTTACTGAATTTTTCAATACCTGAATCTCTGCTTGATGCTGAAGCTAACTCCGGGAACGGTGCTTCACTGAATTTGGAAGATTCGCTTGCTGATTTACTTGATTTTTCTGCTGAACCTTCAGCCGACTTGTCAATGGAGGAACCTTCGCTAGAAGAGTCACTCAACTTCGATGACCTCATGGGTACTGAGTCTACCAGCGATTCTTCATCAAGCTTGGAAGACCCGATTTCTGGTTTACTTGATTTTTCTGCTGAACCTTCAGCCGACTTGTCGATCGAGGAACCCTCGCTAGAAGAGTCACTCAACTTCGATGACCTCATGGGTGCTGAGTCTACAAGCGATTCTCCGTTGAGCTTGGAAGATTCAACCGCTGATTTGCTTGATTTTTCTGAGTCCTCAACCGACTTGTCGATCGAGGAGCCTGTACTAGAATCATTCAACCTTGATGATTTTGCTGGGGTTGAGTCATTAGGCGAAACAGATTTGTTGGAGCAAGAGTTAGGAGCCTTGCAAGACGACTTATTGAGCGTACCGGATGTAGAGCTACAGCTAAGCGGCTTAGAGCCTAATTCAGACTTAACAGAAGACTTGTCGCTTGTGCTCAATGATTTATCCAATCTTGAGTTCGATCAATTGGGCGCAGAACCATTGATCGAAGAAACACTGGATGCCGATCAAAGTAGCTTCTTCGATGAAATTAATCTAGATCTAGGAGATGAGAATCGTGATCTCGTAGATTCTAGTGATACTAGCCTAGATGAGCTGGACTCTTTATTTGCAGAGGTTGAGTTGCCGAGCGAATCTAGCAGCGACACCAATCCGCTTCTTGATGCAGGACTCGAAGCAGCCACGATCGCCGGCTTAGGAGCAGGATTTGCCGCTCTCCAATCCGACTCAGCGACGCCCGAAGCAGATAATCTCGATGATCTTCTCAACTTAAATGCTTCAGAGCTAGATGAAACGTCCGATTTAGATGAATTAGAGTCTCTACTAGAGGAAGCCACCCCTACTAGCGCTGCGATCGATCAGTTCAATGACCTGGAATCTCTACTGGGGGATGCTTCAGACCCAGCCTCGTTCAACTTTGCCGCAACCCACGAAGCAGAGGCAGAATTCGGCGACTTAGAGAAGATGCTGGAGGAAGCCGACATGACGATCGGCGGCTCTGCTGCAAGCCGTACTGTGACTCCACCCGGTCGCCGCTCAACCCGTGTGGCAAGAGGATTCAACGAACAAACAATGCGGGTTCCGGTTAAACAACTCGACAATCTGAGCAACTTAGTCGGGGAACTGGTAGTCAACCGTAATAGCCTAGAGCAAGACCAAGAACGGTTGCGGCAGTCGCTTGATAATCTGCTGTATCAGGTGCAGCAGTTGAGCGATGTCGGTCAGCGAATGCAGGATTTATACGAGCGATCGCTGCTCGAAAGTTCGCTGTTGGCAAGTCGTCAAAATCGCCGCGTTGCGTTTGGTGGGTCAGATCGGAACGCAAACGGCAACTCGCTCGGAGTCGAGTACGACCCGCTGGAAATGGATCGCTTCACCGGATTCCACTCGCTGTCTCAAGAAATGATTGAGTTGATTGTGCGAGTGCGGGAGTCTTCATCGGATATCGAATTTATTGTCGATGAAGCGGATCAGGTGACGCGGATGTTCCGGCAGGTGACAACGCAACTCCAGGAAGGATTGACCCGATCGCGAATGGTACCGTTTGCTCAAACTGCCGATCGCTTGCCACGTGCCGTTCGCGATATTGCGATGAAGTGCGGCAAACAAGCAGAACTGGTGATCGAAGGGCGCGATACGCTGATCGACAAGATGATTCTGGAGCATTTGTATGATCCAATGACGCATCTGGTGAACAATGCGATTACACATGGCATCGAAAATCCAGAGGTTCGCTACACCACAGGAAAAGCACCCACCGGTCGAATCACAATTCGAGCGTTTCACCAAGGCAACCAGACCGTGATTTCGGTCTCGGACGATGGAGCAGGGATTGATGTGGAACGGGTGCGATCGAAAGCGATTGAGAAAGGATTGATCACGGCAGCAGAAGCAAAGAATGCAACTCGTCTCGATATTTATGATTTGCTGTTCCATCCTGGGTTCAGTACGAAAGATCAAGCTGATGATTTTTCGGGACGTGGCGTGGGTATGGATGTGGTGCGGACAAGTCTCAGCGAGATTCGAGGCACGATTAGCATCGATTCAGCCCAAAACAAAGGAACGACGTTTACGATTCGACTGCCTTTAACGCTGAGTATTTCCAAAGCGCTGTGCTGTATTAGCGATCGCGCCCGGATTGCCTTCCCAATGGATGGGGTTGAAGATATGCTCGACCTGCCGAAAGAGCGACTGCATACCGATGCAGAGGGACAAAGTTGTATTACTTGGCGTGATACAGTGCTGCCTGTGCGACCGTTGAGAGAACTGCTGAGCTATAACCGTCATCTCAGTCGAGGAACGGTTTACGGGGGCAATCAGGAAGACGATCTGGTTTCGATCGTGATTTTACGAAGCGCAGGAAACTATCTCGCGCTACAAGTCGATCAAGTCTTGGGCGAACAAGAAATCGTGATTAAGCAGCTTGAAGGTCCAGTGCCAAAACCGATCGGTGTTGCAGGTGCAACGGTGCTAGGGGATGGGCGGATTATGCCGATCGCGGATGTGCTGGAGCTGATTGACCTGTCGCTGGGTCGGATTCGCCGCGATGCAGGTCCAATCTGGGAGCAAGGAACTGCTCAACCTGTCGTTGAGGCGGCAGTGAAGACTGAGCCAATGGTGCTCATCGTGGACGATTCGATTACAGTACGCGAATTGCTATCGATGACCTTCAATAAGGTTGGTTATCGGGTGGAGCAAGCCCGCGACGGTCAGGAAGCTTGGGAAAAACTGAGATCGGGTCTGCCATGCGATATTGTGTTCTGCGATATTGAGATGCCTCGTATGGATGGACTGGAATTGCTATCGCGAATTCAGAAAGACCCGAACTTGTCGAATCTCCCGATCGCGATGCTGACCTCGCGGGGTGCCGATCGACATCGCCAAATGGCAGCTTCTCTCGGCGCAAGTGGTTACTTTACCAAGCCATACTTAGAGGAAGCGCTACTTGATGCGGCACAGCGGATGCTGAAGGGGGAAGTGCTAATCTCTGCGAATAGTCCTGGAAACGGTTGAGGTTGAATTCCTAGCGACATATAGCGATCCTCAATCTGTTGCGAAGGTTGGGGTGTCGTTCCTTTTCAGCCCCCTACTTCCTACTTTTTTAGCGTTCACGACTCAAATTAGGAGCGCTATGGCTGAGACGGAACCTTTAACGCTCTGTCTTTTTTAATGAATTGAACAAATTCCTAATTCTGTAGATCGCGAATCCCTTTTTTGCGATAACCTACAAATTCAAGAATATCTCTACAGAGTTGACTGGGACTTTTTTAGCAAGCAGGCTCCGATACAAAATTTTACATCTCTCAAACTTTGTAGAAAAAGCGACATCAATTGTTTAACCGTTCTTAAGGAAGGGCGTAGAGTTCTGGCGATCGCGCGATCGTCAGGTGCCGAGATTCGTAATATCCGAACACGGAAAGAATGCTGCGTAGCAGATGCAGCTCTAATCCTGCTATAGTGTCACTTAGAGATGAACTGTCGCTTCAATCAGAATCAATGCCTAAGCATCGATTAACCACCCGAACAGCTTCTGTTTAGTTAAGTATTTTTGCTGAAATCTTCTCGTAGTATTTACGTAGTATTCCAGCAATGGTAGTGGTGTTTTTCACGCTGTCAAGTCGGAATCACCGCCTTGGCAGAATTTGAATTTTAGATTAAATCTGACTTAGCTCTCCTAGGAAGCAAATGATCGAGAGTCTCTGGCAAATGTGAGGCGACCAAGCTGTTTGACCTGGTAGGAGGTTTTTATGCGAATTGCTCAAGTTACCCCGCTGTGGGAGCGCGTTCCGCCCCCAGCGTATGGTGGCATTGAATTAGTTGTGAGCTTATTAACAGATGAATTAGTGCGTCGAGGTCATGAAGTTACATTATTCGCAACGGGTGACTCCCTCACCTTAGCGGAGTTGGAATCAGTCCATCCCCGTGCGATTCGGACTGACCCAACCGTGAAGGAATACCAAGTGTATGAATCTCTGCAACTTGCTCAGGTGTATGAGCGATCGCACGAGTTCGATGTTATTCATTCTCACATGGGATTCGCGGCGTTGCCCTTCGCACAGTTTGCGACCACGCCAACGGTGCATACGCTACATGGGATATTTACCCCAGATAACGAGAAGCTGTTTTCGTATGCTCGATCGCAGTCCTATGTCAGTATTTCTGATGCACAGCGAGATCCGCGCTTAGGTCTGAACTGTGTTGCAACGGTATATAACGGCATTGATGTCGATAGCTACAAGTTTTACGCCAAGCCGAATGATCCTCCCTATCTTGCGTTTCTCGGTCGGCTCTCACCGGAGAAGGGTCCGCATCACGCGATCGAGATTGCTAAACGCACGGGACTCCCGTTAAAGATGGCAGGTAAGATCGATATTGTCGATCGTCAGTTTTATGAGGAAGTGTTAGCGCCCCAGATCGATGGTGAACAAATTCAGTATCTGGGTGAGGCGAACCATGTGCAGAAAAATACGCTGATGGGGCAAGCAATCGCAACGCTATTCCCAATTACATGGAAAGAACCGTTTGGTTTAGTCATGGTCGAGGCGATGGCGGCAGGAACACCCGTGATTGGGATGCGCCTCGGCTCGGTTCCAGAAGTGGTTCAAGAGGGCAAGACTGGATTTTTGTGTGAAACGGTTGATGACTGTGTGGCTGCTTTGGATCGTCTTGCAGAAATCGATCGTGCTGTGTGTCGTCAGCATGTGGTTGAGAACTTTAGTGTACAGCGTATGACTGATGGATACGAAGCTGTATATCGGCAGTTGATCGGTGAGACTATGTTTCCTGCGAATGAGCAGTTAGTCGGTCAGCTCAATTGAGCCACGGAGAGAACGTAACGCAGAAGGATGAAGGGTAAACGGTTTATCCTTCGTTCGCCATTGTTCAAATTTGTGGAGGTGGAAGTCATGGTTGTAATGAATGAAAAGTTTGCCCCGATTCAAAGTCGATCGCAGAGTCCAAGACAGTCGATCGCGTTGATTTCTGAACATGGTGATCCGGCGGCTGAAGTGGGTCGGGAAGAAGCGGGGGGTCAAAATGTGTATGTACGCCAAGTTGGAGAAGCGCTGTCTCGCTTAGGGTGGCAGGTGGATCTGTTTACCCGCAAAGCAAATCCGAACGATGAGACGATCGTGCAGCATACTCCCCATTGCCGCACGATTCGATTGAAGGCAGGTGCAGAGAAGTTTGTGCCACGGGATCAGTTGTTTGAGTTGATGCCGGAGTTTGTGGAATCGTTCCTTGAGTACCAAGCGAAGCATCATTATCCACTCATCCACACGAATTACTGGATGTCGGCTTGGGTGGGATTAGAGGTGCGAAAGACCCACAATGTAGAATTGATTCACACTTATCATTCGCTGGGTGCTATGAAGTATCAGGCGGTTCCGAATCGGCCTGCGATCGCGGAGACTCGTTTGGCTGTGGAGAAGCAGATTCTAGAGCAGGCGCGTTGTATTGTGGCAACGAGTCCCCAGGAAGAAGAGATGCTGCGATCGTGGGTATCGCAAGAGGGACGGATTGAAGTGATTCCTTGTGGCACTGATTTGGACAGATTTCATACGATCCCAAAACTGCAAGCGCGTCAGGAGGTAGGACTGAAGCCGACAGATGAAGTTGTATTGTATGTAGGAAGATTCGATCCGCGTAAGGGAATTGAAACGTTGGTACGATCGTTTGAGTTAATTTATCGGAACGCTGTTGATCCTACGAATTTACGCTTGGTGATTGTGGGAGGTAGTGCTGCTGATAAATCTGATGGACAGGAACGCCAACGGATTGAGCAATTAGTGAATGAATTGGGAATTGCAGAGAATGTAATCTTTGCCGGAAGAGTAGGGCACGATCGCTTACCGCTTTATTACACAGCGGCGGATGTCTGTGTGATTCCAAGTCATTATGAGCCGTTTGGACTGGTGGCGATCGAAGCGATGGCGTGTGGAACGCCTGTAGTGGCCTCGGACGTGGGCGGCTTGAAATTTACAGTCGTTCCAGGAGAAACGGGATTGTTAGTTCCGCCTCAAGATACCGCTGCGTTTGCGATGGCGATCGGGCGAGTTTTGCATGATGAATTGTGGGCGAGAAAGTTACGCAAACAAGCATCGGAACGGGTGCAACAGAATTTTAGCTGGACGGGCGTTGCGGTGCAGTTGAGTGATTTATATCGGCGATCGTTGGCGGAGTCGATTATGGGTGACGGCGTAATTTTGGCTCCGAGAAAAGTTGCCTATTCGCGGGTGAATCCGATTCCTTTAAAGGTTTCGTAGAATCTAAGCTCTTCTGCTAGTTCTCGATCGAGGTCTTCTCGACTAAGAAGGGTTCCGCAGATGCGGCGAGCCGATATCATGCCGTGAGTGGGTTCTGGTAGAGATGCGATTAATCGCATCTCTACCAGAACCCGCGATGACCAATCATGGGCAACATTCACAAATCGAATTGGTATGAGATTAGACTGAGCAGAGTTCAAGAATTCTCAGCATTGCAATCTCAAGATGAGAAGAGTATTGGGTTAATGCTTTGCCTAAATCAAAGGTTGCTTTTTCTAATAAGTAGTGATCTAACAATCGTTGGAGTTCGTCAGCATTATGCGGTAGGAAACTATCCTGCTGTGCGACCTCAAGATAAGCATCCAAAAAGGAAGTGCTGACCCATTGTTTCCAGGCTTCTGCCCATTGCTTCATGTTCTCCAATTGATCCGGCGCAAATTCTGCATTGCTAATTTCATTGTTTAGCGCGATCGAGCTTGCAAAATAAAAGGAGTGCAGCATTCCGGCAACATCGCGTAAAGGAGAGCGCTTCATGCGGCGATCGTTCAAACTCCGCGAAGTATTGCCTTCAAAATCAATTACCAGAAAGTCTTTTCCGGTATAAAGTACCTGTCCGAGATGATAATCTCCGTGATATCGAGTCCGCATCGCTGTAATTTTCAGATCCAGAATGCTGCGGAATTGGTCTAGACAAGGCTGATATTGTTCTAAAACTTTCTGTGCAAGTTGGGAATTTGGTACTTGGTATAGTTCATTTCTCAATGTGAGAAACACCTGTCCAGCGAGATTACGAGCATATTGGTAAATCGATCGCTGATACAAAGAGGTGAATGGCTCTGGCTTAAAGTCGGGATTTTCAGAATCGGAAGCTAAAGCGATGTGCAATTCAGCCGTTCGTTGTCCCAGGCGTTGAATATTGAGAAGATAAGCTGAAAGGGCAGTCTGAGCGGCTTCTGGAATGCTTTCTTGTAAAGTGCAAGCTCCATTCTCACAGGAAGTGACTGCATCAAAATAGGTACGAAGACTATCTAATGTATAGTCCCAGCCATTCCGCGCATCAGAGATAAACTCTTGCAGAACTGCGATCGTCGAAGGTGGCTTGCTAAGGGATTGATAAGTGAGTGTGCCAACAATGGCAGGAATTTGAGTAAATCGAGACTGCAAGAATTGCCGCATCTCAACATCTGGATTGATTCCTTCCTCAACAATACGGAACAATTTGAGAATGTAAGCAGCTTCTGCGCTGGTTTTTACCGATTCACCATAGAGAATTGAGGTGTTGTTATGTTCACCCTTGAGTAAAGATGCCTCTAGCAACGGGAATTGTTCAACTGCGCTCACGCTTAGTCCCCCAAACTGTCCAGAGTATCGATCGCCATCCGAGAACCGTTCGAGCAATCCAACTAGGAATGCGGGATCAGCGATCGCTGCAAACAATACTCCGTCTCCTTCAACTTGAGCAATGATCGATTCAGTCGGAAGAGAAGCGGCACGATTGCTATCTGCATGAGCCACAATCACAATGTAGGTTTCGGGCTGCCCTTGAAGGTAGTTTACTTGTAGCCAAACCATCTGAGCTTCATGAGTTTGGTACGGAATTGTGATTGACTCGACAATTTGAGCCGATTGCACTGGGCGGGTTCTCGCTCGGAACCAGCGATGCTGCATTAGATGATTGACCAGAATGGTTTCCAAGGCAGCTTTACTCGCGGATTGTGTCAGCGCGCTTTGCCAGTTTCCAACTAATCGTAGTGTTGGTAATTTTGAAGGGACGATCGTTTCAACTTCTTGGGGTTTGAGGCTAAACCAGTAAAACGCATAAGCACCTAAGCTGAGAAAATAAGGTGCATCTTCAATGGCTGGAAACTGTGTTCTGCCAAAGACCTCAACCGGAACAAAACCAGAAAAAGCAGAGAGATCAAGCTCAACGGTTTGCACAAAGCGGGATAAGTTTGCGATGACTAGGATGCACTCATCTTTGAAGACGCGGGTAAAGGCTAAAACTTTACGATTTTCCGGGTGTAATAGCTGAAATTCTCCCTGTCCAAACGCATGAAACCGTTTTCGAGTCGCAATCAAGCGCCGCATTGCGTTTAACAGCGAATTCGGGTTCGATCGCTGAGCTTCAACATTCACGGTCGTATAGTTGTACTCAGAATCTACAATCAGCGGTAAGTAGAGTTTGTGGGGATTGGCGCGGCTAAATCCAGCGTTGCGATCGTCACTCCACTGCATCGGAGTTCTAACGCCGTTACGATCACCGACATACACATTGTCGCCCATGCCAATCTCATCACCGTAGTACAGCACTGGGGTTCCCGGCAGGGAGAGCAATAGACTGTTTAACAGTTCGATTTGTCGGCGATCGTTCCCTAGTAGCGGTGCTAATCGTCGTCGAATGCCTAGATTGACTCGCATGTCTTTGTCTTGAGCATAGACGCGATACATATAGTCTCGGTCTTCATCTGTAACCATTTCTAGGGTTAGTTCATCGTGATTTCGCAGGAAAATTCCCCACTGGCAGTTTTCTGGAATGGTTGGAGTTTGCTGCAAGATATCATTGATCGGAAAACTATCTTCCATTCGCACCGACATAAACAATCGCGGCATTAATGGAAAGTGAAAGTTCATATGGCACTCATCACCATCCCCATAATAGGCCGCAGCATCTTCAGGCCATTGGTTTGCTTCAGCTAGCAGCATACATTCGGGATAGTTCTCTTCCACGCGCTGACGGAGTTGCTTTAAGAACGCATGAGTTTCGGGTAAGTTCTCGCAGTTTGTTCCTTCTCGCTCGTATAGATAAGGCACTGCATCCATTCGCAAGCCATCGACCCCCATTTTTAACCAGAAGTCTAAGACCTCAAATACGGCTTCTTGGACTGCTGGATTGTCATAGTTCAAATCGGGTTGATGTGAGTAGAAGCGATGCCAAAAGTAAGATTTAGCCACTGCATCCCATGTCCAGTTAGAAACCTCGAAGTCTTGAAAGATAATTCGGGCTTCTTGGTATTTTTCAGGGGTGTTGCTCCAGACGTAGAAATCTCGTTCAGCAGAGCCTTCTGGGGCACGTCGAGCGCGTTGAAACCAGGGATGCTGATCAGAAGTGTGATTGATGATTAGCTCAATAATGACGCGAATTCCACGAGCATGAGCCGCTTCTAGAAAGTCTTTAAAGTCTTCGATCGTGCCATAGATCGGATTGACGCTGGTATAGTCTGCAATGTCATAGCCATCATCGCGCAACGGAGACGGGAAAAAGGGCAGCACCCAAAGTGCCGTTACACCTAAATTTTGCAAATAATCCAACTTCTCAGTCAAGCCGCGAAAATCCCCGATGCCATCGGCGTTGCTATCTGCGAAAGCACGAACTGGAACTTCGTAAATAATGGCATCTTTGTACCATTGGGAATCGGAGTTGAGCGTTGAAGATTGCATCATCGTCGCCGGTAGAGTTGCTGAAATTACGGTATTACGCTAGGCGGTTTTAGGAATTTTCGTCATCCTCCTAAGACTGATTCTTCGGGAATTGCTTTGGTAATTCAATTTCCGTCCATAGAATTATGATTTTGTTCACAGAGTTTAGTAAAGTTCAGCGATGGCAAGCGTGGAGAATGGGTGATGTTTCAGCGATCGAGCGGGATTCTTCTGCATCCGACGAGTTTACCGAGTGAGTTTGGGATTGGGGATTTAGGACGATCGGCGTATGAGTTTGTGGATTTTCTCGCCAAAAGTGGTCAAACGCTCTGGCAAATTTTGCCGCTAGCTCCAACCGGCTACGAACATTCACCCTACACCATGAATTTCAGCGTGTTTGCGGGTAATCCATTGATGATTAGCTTGGAACAGCTTGCCGAAGAAGGATTACTGAAGCCAGAAGAAGTGATTCCGATGGAAGGGGGACGGGAACGAGTTGAGTTCGATCGCGTGATTCCTTACAAAACTAAATTGCTGAAGTTAGCGTTCGATCGCTTCAAGCTATCGCCTGATTTCAAGGAATTTTGCCAGCAGCAATCCCAATGGTTAGATGATTTTGCATTGTTTATGGCGCTGCTTGAAGCTAACCCTGGAAGAGATTGGCATCACTGGGATCGGGGACTGGCAAAACGCGATCCTGATGCGCTTAAATCGGCAACTGAAGCATTGCAGCCATCTATCCAGTTTCATCAATTTCTGCAATTCAAGTTCTTTGAACAATGGATGAAGTTGCGGCACTACGCCAATGCTAAAAACATTCAAATTATTGGCGATATTTCGATCTATGTCTGCCATAACAGTGCTGATGTTTGGGCACATCCAGGGATTTTTAAGCTCGATCGAGACACGTTTGAGCCGACCTTTATTGCAGGCGTTCCACCAGACTATTTCAGCGCTACCGGACAGCTTTGGGGAAATCCGGTTTACGACTGGGATCAACTCCAGAAAAGCAAGTATGAGTGGTGGATTCAGCGCTTTCAAACAACATTGCAGTATGTTGATATTGTTCGAGTTGATCACTTTCGCGGTTTCCAAGCGTATTGGCAAGTTCCTGCTGGTGAAGAAACGGCGATCAATGGAGAATGGATCGAAGCGCCGGGAGCCGAGTTTTTTGAAACATTGGGAGCGCGTTTAGGCGAATTGCCAATTCTGGCAGAAGACCTTGGGATTATTACCCCCGAAGTTGAGGAGCTGCGCGATCACTTCAATTTCCCTGGCATGAAGATTCTACAGTTCGCATTTAGTGATGATGCAGACAACACTCATCTACCGCATCACTATGTGCAAAACAGTATCGTTTATCCGGGAACACACGACAATGATACTGCGATCGGCTGGTGGAACACAGCAACACCGCACGAAAAAGAATTCTTTGCACAGTACATTGGCCATACTCCGAATGAGACAAACATTCATTGGATATTAGTCCGCATGGCGTTTGCATCTGTCTCGGTTTGGGCAATTCCAGCGCTGCAAGACATTCTGGGACTCGATGGACGATCGCGCATGAATGATCCGAGCCAATATGCAGGCAATTGGCGCTGGCGATATTCAAGCTCTGAACTGCTCACCGATGAGCTAGCGGAAACGCTACGATCGATGACCGCTTGCTACAGTCGGCTCAAGTCGTAGTTCTGTAAATCATCTTGCAAGAAGGTTTCAAGTTGCAGGGTTCCGTTTACGCTGTAAATCAGTTGCAGCGTTTCTAGGACAGCATACATGGATCGATTGAACTTGAGCGGTTTTCGACAATTCTGGACGATCGCGAAACCCTACTGGCAAGGGAACGAAAAGTGGCAGGCAAGAGGCTTGTTGCTGGGTGTGGTGCTATTTTTGCTGGCGTACACGGGTTTGAGCGTGATTTTGAACAACAAGCGAGGCGTGTTAATTTCCGCGCTTTCTGCCCGTGATGAATCGCGATTCTGGCAAACCGTATTTGTGTTCATTGCTGTTCTGGTCATTTATGCACCATTGCTTGCGGGCTATCGCTATCTGCGCGATCGTCTCAGCTTACAGTGGCGACGTTGGCTAACGACACGGTTTGTGGATAGTTACTTTAACGATCGGTCTTATTATGAATTGACTGCGAAACCTGAGATTGATAATCCCGATCAGCGAATCGCTGAAGATGTTCGGAGCTTTACTCAAGAATCGCTTGCTTTTTTGTTAGTTCTAGTTGAATCAGTTCTCTCGGTGATTGCCTTTAGCGGGGTGCTTTGGGGCATTTCTAAACCGCTAGTGATTTTTCTGGTGTTGTATGCCGTAGTAGGAACGCTTGTAACCACTGTTGTCTTTGGTAAGCCTTTGGTGCGACTGAATTTTGAGCAACTGAAAAAAGAAGCAGATTTTCGATTTAGCTTGGTGCGGATTCGTGAGAATGCTGAAGCGATCGCATTCTATCGAGGCGAAGAACAAGAATCCAACCAGGTCAAAGCGCGGTTTCTTGAAGTATTTGAAAATGTGAAACGGCTGCTAATTTGGGAACTCAATCTAAATGTGTTAACGAATGCGTATGAGTTTATTCCGTTCATTCTGCCTGCTTTGGTCGTTGCTCCTGCAATCTTTGCCGGAGAGATGGAAGTGGGTAAAGTGACTGAAGCTCAAGGCGCGTTTGTTCGAGTGTTCTTCTCGTTGAATGTTGTCGTTGCGCGGTTTCAAGCCTTAACAACCTTTGGAGCTGGAATTAATCGTTTGTTCAGCTTTGCAGAGTTTCTAGAACAAAAAGAGTCTGTAGATGAGCAAACAATCATTCAAACCACCGAAGACGATCGTATCGCGATCGAACACCTGACGCTTCAAACTCCAAATCGTCAACGCATATTAGTTCAGGATTTATCGATCGAGATCCCCAAGCAGCAAGGAATTTTAGTCATGGGTGCAAGTGGCTGCGGCAAAAGTTCACTGTTAAGAGCGATCGCAGGCTTATGGAATTCTGGGACTGGAACGATCGTGCGTCCCAATTTAGATCAGGTGTTGTTCTTACCGCAACGCCCTTACATGGTGTTGGGAACCTTGCGCGATCAGTTGCTTTACCCGAACTCTGACCTTGAAATCGAAGATGCTCAACTGCAACAGATATTAGAGCAAGTGAATTTAGCAGATTTAGCCGATCGCTTCGGCGGCTTTGGGGCAAAACAAGAGTGGTCAGATGTCTTATCGCTGGGAGAACAACAGCGCCTTACCTTTGCTCGATTGCTGTTGAATAAGCCAGATTATGCCATTCTCGATGAAGCCACTAGCGCTTTAGACAAAGCCAACGAAGAACGCTTATATGAGCATTTAGAGCGAATTGGCACAACTTTCTTAAGCGTCGGACACCGATCGACATTAGCAAAATATCATCAAGCCATTCTGGAATTTTCGCAGGACAAAACCTGGAAATTGAGACACCCACAAGAGGTTAGCAGCTAAAACACAGAGGGGTTGCGATCAGACGATCGCAACCCCTCTGTGGGAGTTTTTGAAAAGTATAAGAAGTCTCTTCGCTCTCGTTGTTCTCCCGCCTTGAAATAGAATTTCGGGGCGGGAGAACAACGATCGAAGCCTGTTCAAACATCCTCTAAAACCCTAAACTTCAGCCGGAGCCTCGTTCATCAACTCTTTAGCGACTTCATCAATCTGCTTGTTCAAAAACACTGCACTTTCATCGACTGCCCGAACCCAAGTGACAGGAAACCAGTGATGCTGTCGATCGGGAGAATCAAGCTTTTTCATTTTGATATACTTTCCGCCTTCAACTTGGTCTACAGTTCCGATATGCACATCCGATGCACCATCCAAACCGCCAGGACCCTCAGCATAAATAGCTAGATCTGCTCTGATTTTAGAAATGTCCATGATTGTGTCCTCGATATAAAAAATGGTTTACTTGCCTGTAACTTTCTGAGTCAGTTCCCGTACTTTGCTGACTGAAGTCTCAATCAAGCTGGTTTCAGGAACCTCCTTTCCTTCTGCATCCACAATCCGCTTAAACGGTCCGGGCATCTTCTCAGGGTCTTGTCCTTCTTGCAGGCGTTGTTGATAAATCTCTTCTTGAATCCCTGCTGCCTCGGTTTCTTCAAACGCTCGATCGATCTGCTCTTCGGGACTAATCGAAGAAGATGAAGACAGGTGTGCAGCGTAGCTCGGCAAATTTAGCAATACAAAGTTAGATACAGTAAACAATGCAACGAGCGACACGACTGCGATCGTTCGGCGCAACCCTCGCTGCAATGCCGATAAAGCGATAAGCATCATTTAACCCCTTTAGATAAAAGCTGAGTCGCATTCTAAGCTGCTGCGATCGCCACTGCTTCTCCTGTAAGACGGATTCAATTTCACCCTGAGTCTGAAGTGAACTACAATCACTACAATCACTGCAAAAACTGCATCCTGAAGGGATAACGATATGACTGTCCTCGACTGGCTTTCACGGCAGCAAAGCTGATTACCGCAATCATAAATCCCGCAAACAGCACCAGCACCGCCACACCCAACACCATCAACCAACCAAAAGCAGCACCAAAAATATTCTGATTTGGGGATGCCCCTGTAATTGCAACCATGCAGGTCGTAAACGCCAGAAAAATCCAAAGAATTACACCAATCAGGAGATAGATTGTCATCGAAAGTTGGAAATTAATCGCTTCTCTTCCTTGCTGATCGATAAAGGGATGGCGATCGCGCCCCAGGCTCCAAACAAGATAAGGAAACAGCACCCCCAAAAACGGAATCGGCGCAACTGAGCAGACTACGATCGCCAACAATCCCGACAGGTGACAACCCATTCCCCAACGTCGCACGGATAAATCTAAGGGTGATTCATTCATTTAATGTGTTTGGTAGCGCCTGAAGTTCACAAAGAACTGTATCTTCAGGCTGATTGATCTATTTCATTAGAGCATTTCAAAATACATCGATCGCATCTTTTTAACAGCTATTGTGAGCGTTTTAATTCGGTTAATACTAGGACTGGTGTTTGCGGTTGGAGGTCTGTTTAGCTACTTCGGGGCAACCAATGTCAATCCTGTCACGGGCGAAAATCAGCGCGTTCAACTGACTCCCCGACAAGAAATCGTACTCGGACTGCAAAGCCGTCAGCAAATGGCAGCCCGACACGGCGGACTTTTCCCTGATCAATCGCTGCAAGACTACATTGATGCAGTCGGTGAACGGGTGGTTCAGCGATCGGAGGCTGCGAAAGCGCCCTATCCGTTTGAATTCCACCTGCTACGCGATTCCCAAACCGTCAATGCCTTTGCGCTTCCAGGCGGACAAGTCTTCATTACCGCAGCACTTCTAGGACGAATGAACTCAGAAGCGCAGCTAGCTGCCGTATTAGGGCATGAAGTCGGTCACGTCGTCGGGCGACACGGAGCCGAGCATCTTGCCAAACAGCAGCTCGGTGTTTCTCTAGTGAGCGCGATCGGAGTGGCGACAAGTGGTGGACAAGATGGCGGACAGGGAGCCGCCGCGATCGCTCAAGCCGCAAATCAGTTGGTTAACCTCCGCTACGGTCGGAAGGATGAAACGGAAAGCGATCGACTCGGACTAAAGTTTATGCTTCAAGCAGGCTACGACCCGCGTGGCATTCTTGAACTCATGCAAATTTTAGCGCGGAGTTCGGGAGGACGAAACCCAGAGTTTCTTAGTTCTCATCCCGATCCCGGAAATCGCCTACAAACGCTGAAAGCGGCGATTCAGAAGTCCTTTCCTCAAGGCGTTCCGCCGAACTTAGAAGACGGGCGCGATCGCTTTGCTCAAATGGTTCGCCGCAGATAGGAGAAACACCATGAATCTAATGATTTTGTACTGGGTATTAGTCGCGGTGATGCTAGTTGGAGTGGCGGGAGCAGTTTTACCCGGAGTGCCGGGACCTAGCTTAATTCTGGCAGCCATTTTAGTTTGGTGTGTGGTGACAAAGTTTGCCATTCCGCTACTGCCGCTCGGATTGATCTTCGTGGCGCTGATTCTGAGTGCTGTTGTAGAATGGCTCGGCTCGTACTGGGGAGCCAAACAAGCGGGAGCAAGCAAATGGAGCCAGTATGGAATGCTTGCGGGTATGGCGATCGGCTTTTTTGGGTTGTTGCCTGCGTTGCCGCTTGGCGGCCCCATTGCTGGAATTCTCGTCGGTGGTCTATTGGGTGGATTTATCGGTGAGTATCTTTATCGCCGCAATCTCCCAGCTTCAGAACGCCTTAAAACGGCGGGAAAAGTGAGCCTCGCAATCGGCTTTGGCGCACTGATCGGAAACTTAATCGAAGTTGTGTTAGCGATCGCAGCCGTTGGCATCTTTGTCTGGTCAACCTGGTCATCGGTGATGTGGACTTAATTCACCAATAGCTACCGAACGCTTACGTCGTAGGTTATCTCTAGACCATTCTTGGGTGCGATCGGTCGGTCAAATGTCCAGCGCACATGGCTATAGGCTTCGGCAGGTGCAAGCTGCATCTCAGTTCTGCCATCAGGTAATGTCACCTGTACTAGCGGATTTGCGCTAAAGGTTTTACCGCCATCAATGCTATAGCTCAGTTCAGCCCCGCTTGGGATCGCAGTGCCGATCTCATAAATCGTTCCTTTCGGCACGGGCTGGGTGATGACTAATTTCTCAGCTGCACGATCGCCTGTGTTTTTCGCCACGACTTGAAATCTCAACATTGTGCCTTTTTGCACCATGGTATCTTTGGTCAATTCATCCCAAGCCACTTGCTCTTTGCCTTGAGCATTTTTCCGTACTAGCTTTTGCTTTGCAATTAGCCGCAGTTCAACTCTCGGTTGGTTTAAGTTTTGAGCAATCGCTAACCCACGATCGAACAATCTCGCCGCAGCGAATGTTCCGTCGATCGGAAACATTGCGGCAACGGTCGCAATTCCTAGTCCTATCCAAACAAAATTTCGTTTCATGCTTCACTCCTGATGAACTACTTGATTTCACGACGGAAAATAAACTCCCCAAATCCTTGAGGTGCAAGGGTGGTGTGAGTATTGACATAGATTTGAATATCTCCGCTGTTGGCGGTGCCGCTGTTGGCTCCCCTTGTTGCGGTTGCAGAGCCTGGAAAGGTTCCACCAACGGTGTCTCTTGTGGAGATGAACCAATAGTGAGAACGCCTGGAGTCTTGTTAGGCGTATTGTCTGGACTATCTACGGTGTAGACATCGAGTGTATTGTTGACGTTGTCCGTGCGATCGGCGTTCTGAGTATTGGCTGGTGTGGTGTTACCTAGTGAAACGATTGTAGTTGCGCCTGCGGGAGCAGTTCCCCTTGCTCGAATTGGAACGCGAACAGTAACTGTCCCATTCGGTGGAATTGATCCTTGTTCTGTGAGTGCGCCTAGTAAATTTTCACCTGTACCACCGTTTCCAGTTGTTCCACTCCCCGCAGGAACATTCACCGGAGTGATAGTATTTCCGATTTGCAAGGAACCATTCAACTCAAAGTCTGTGGTGTTGGAAAGTGTAGCGGTTCCCGGTATGAAAAATTGAGTTAGATCGTTCCCAACGTTTGTGAGGATGAAGTCTACACTGCTAGTGTCGCCTGCATTAGGTGGATTGATCCCAGAGCGGCTACTACCGATTAGAAGCGTCGCTGCTAAAAGTTGATAAGGAGTTGCTTTCATACTGGGCGGCAGGGGAAGAACTGAAGAGCGCTCACGAAGCTTGAACCCACCGTGGAGTTGAGAGGACGCGATCAAGCAGAGAAAGAGGCTAGTAGGAGCCAGAGGATCAACTGCGAAAGGTCAGCACAGTCCCAATTAGCTAAAACTACACAAGCCTTAAAATTTCTTTGTTGCTGAACTTAGCAAAAGACTACAGATACATCTATCAAAGGGAGCAGGTTTACAATTAAAATGTGCCCATGCTTCTCATAGTTCTCAGCACAGCCTAGAAAAGTTCCGTTGGATCACTGACGAAATGTTGATATGGCTTAGGCTAGATAGCTTAAAAACTGAGAAATTTCTGCTGGTTTTAGCTGCT
The DNA here is from genome assembly GCA_014695255.1 of Cyanobacteria bacterium FACHB-63. Lineage (GTDB taxonomy): Bacteria > Cyanobacteriota > Cyanobacteriia > Leptolyngbyales > Leptolyngbyaceae > Leptolyngbya. The sequence continues at coordinate 109,688 of JACJNX010000011.1, read as the reverse complement.
TCTCAGGTAATTTTTGAGTTGTTTTGCATCAGTTCAAACGCAACATCCATGCTTATAGCATCATGTAGTTAGACAAGCTGAATTTGCCATCGGTTACGTCATCGTTTATCTACTATGGTGAAGAAAGTTTTTGTTGCTTTGAAAACATGACTGTTCAGCCCCAAACCATCCTTTTTGCTCAACATGGCATGACTGACCTTTCGGGGAGTCAGACGATCGCTCGACTCGCTCACGCGCTGGATCTGAAAGATACTCTGATCGTTGCACCCGAATTGCACTGGGTTAGGACTCTGTTTTATTTAGAACCGCTGATTCAGAGTGTTCAAGCGGTGGTGAGTGACACCTTAAGTAAATATCCTGATGTGCCGATTCGGATTATTGCAACTTCGATGGGTGGCGTATTGTGGGTGGAATTGCTCGATCGGCATCCCGAATGGTGGTCGCGGGTGCATTCGTTGGTGCTATTGGGTGCGCCGATTGGCGGATCGCATATTGCCCGCAAGGTCGATCCGTTTGGTTGGGGGATTGGAATTGCGAGAGATTTAGGCGTGAATCGAAGCGCGATCGCGCAGAGGATTGCTGCACAAATTCCGACTTTAGTGGTGGCAAGCGATTGTGGTAATGGACATGATGGCGTTGTCAGCGTTGAATCGACGGTTATTCACGGTGCGGAGTTCGTTTGCCTTTCTGGTGTGTCTCATCCAGATTTACGAATTCATTCCGCAGTAATGCGGGAAATTTGGAAGTTTTGGGCGAACATCAAGGAAACGATCGACTTGAATAACGCGCTATGACGTTGATGCCAGTTTGGGGTTCGCTGCTGATTTTTATTCTGTGTCCGATTCTGGGAGGGTTGCCGCTCATCAGTTGGATTACTCGCGCTCTGACTCGGAAACGATTGTCTGAATTGGGGACAGGAAATCTCAGTGTTTCGGCAGCGTTTTATCACGGGGGGAAGCTTGTCGGGATTTTAGCCGTACTGTCTGAGGCGTTTAAGGGAATTGCAGCGGTATTGTTAGCGCGATCGTTTTTTCCCGATCGTCCAGAGTGGGAAGTGGTTTCGCTGATTGCACTGGTTTACGGGCGGTATTTTATCGGCAAAGGAGCGGGCACAACGAATGTGGTGTGGGGCTATGTGGTGCATGATTCGCTCACTTCGTTTCTTGTATTTTTGATTGGGGGAATTGGATTTACGATTTTGCGGGAACGGCGATCGGGCAAGTTTGGCGTTTTGATTTTGTTTCCGCTCATCACAACGTTGCGGCATCCGTTAGAAGTTCCGCTGATTGGAAGTTCGATCGCGCTTGCAGCTTTTTTGTGGTGGATTTATAACCAAGTTCCAGATGATTTAAATCTCAGACCAGACCAAGCACAGAGGGGATCACAGGCGATGTTTCAATTTTTGCGGGACGATCGATCGCTCCTGACGCTCGATCAAATCTTGAAAGCCGAGAAAGTTGGACAAAAGGCGGCAACACTTTCGGAACTGAAGCGATCGGGCTATCCGGTTCCCGATGCTTGCGTCTTGTTGCCGGGAGATGATCCGAAACCGTTGATTCAAGCATTGCAACCATCACGGGAGAATCCGTTGATCGTGCGATCGTCGGCAATCGGAGAAGATTCTGAATCGGCTTCCGCAGCAGGGCAGTATGAATCGATCGCCAACATCACGCATCGAGACTTGCTTTTACCTGCGATTTTGCGGTGTTTGGAATCGTATGAGCAGGAATCTGCTGTGAAATATCGGCGCGATCGGGGAATTTCTGATGCGTCGATGGTGGTGCTGGTTCAGCAACAAGTTCGGGGGGTGTTTTCGGGGGTGGCATTTAGTCGTGATCCGATTACGCGGCAAGGGGACAGCGTATTGATTGAAGCGTTACCGGGAACTGCCGATCGTGTAGTGTCAGGGCAGGAGACACCCGAAAGTTATCAGGTGAATGTGCGAGAAGTCGGAGCCGATTGGAGATTACCAGAGGATGTAGCACTTGAGATTGAAGGAGCAGGAACCGTTCCAGCGCGATTAATTCAGCAGGTGGCGTATCTAGCGCGGCATTTAGAAGAGTATTTTCATGGAGTGCCCCAAGACATTGAATGGAGTTTTGATGGGGAAACTTTGTGGGTGCTGCAATCGAGATCGATTACAACCCTCGCCCCAATCTGGACGCGCAAAATTGCCGCAGAAGTGATTCCCGGTGCGATTCGTCCTTTAACTTGGTCAATTAATCGTCCGCTCACTTGCGGGGTTTGGGGGAAAATTTTTACGATCGTTCTCGGCGATCGTGCTTCAGGCTTGGACTTCACCGAAACGGCAACCTTGCACTATTCACACGCTTATTTCAATGCCACATTGTTGGGGCAAATTTTCCGCCGGATGGGATTGCCTGCTGAGAGTTTGGAGTTTTTAACTAGAGGGGCGAAGTTCAGCAAGCCACCGACACGATCGACGATCGCAAATCTGCCCGGATTACTGCGATTACTTCAGCGAGAGATGCGATTAGAGAAAGATTTTGCGCGAGACGAGCAGCTTTACTTTAGACCGATGCTGCTCAAACTGAGAAACTTCGCGTTTCTAGCAGGAACACCCACCCTTAGAACTCAAGAATTTCAGTCTGGAACTCAAGAATTTCAATTTAGGACTCAAAATGTCGAGTTCGGAACTCAAGAATTTCAGTCTGGATCTCAACAGTTTTCATCTGAAGCTCAAACTGCTGAGTTCGGAACTCAAGAATTCCAATCGAGCACTCAAACAATCCAGCAAATTACTCAAGAAATCCAGCAAATTCTTGAACTATTAGAGCGGGCAACGTATTACAGCATTCTTGCTCCTTTAAGCGCTGCACTCCGAAAAGCAGTATTTCGGGTTCGTGATGAAGAATTAGATAATCAGGATACTCCGGAGGTTGCAGCACTACGATCGCTCTCTGCTTTAGCGGCTTCTGCCCGATCGGTGTTAGGAGATTCCGAACGTCAAGACGATCTCTTCGTCCAATTGGCTCAAACTGATCGAGGACAAGCCATTCTTAAGCAGTTCGATCAACTTCTCGACCAATACGGCTACCTTAGCGAAGTCGGAACCGATATCGCTGTTCCCACTTGGCGCGAACAACCGCGACCCGTCCAAGAACTGTTTCAACAATTTTGCTTAAATCCCACTCCCGCCCCTGCAACCCCGCAGGTCAAAAACAAAGGCGTACAGCGACGCATCACCTTAAAGGGAAAAGTCACCGAACTTTACAGCCGCTTATTGGCAGAACTCCGCTGGCGATTTGTGGCGATCGAACAGCTTTGGCTCAAGTCCGGCATTCTCTCCGAATCGGGTGACATCTTCTTTCTGACCCATGCTGAAATTCAGCAAGCTACGGGTTCAAATCCAGAAATCCAAGCGCAATTTTCTCAACTGATCGAGCAACGCCGATCGCAATTCGACCACGATCGCCAACTCTCCCCGATTCCTCAGCTCGTGTATGGTGACGAGCCGCCTGCTCCCAGCCTCCCCACTTGGCAAGCCTCGAACCGCCTCCAAGGCATCGGAGCCAGCGCGGGACAAGTCGAAGGAACAATTCGAGTGCTGCGATCGCTCAATGGTTCGATTAATGTCGATCGTGAAACGATTCTCGTCGTTCCCTACACGGACTCTGGATGGATGCCCGTCCTAGCGCGAATCGGCGGACTGATTTCCGAAGTCGGGGGACGGCTCTCACATGGGGCGATCGTGGCACGAGAGTATCGTATCCCTGCGGTAATGGATGTGCCTCACGCCACTGAGATTCTGCAAGATGGGCAGCGCGTTCGGATCAATGGGCAGCAGGGAACGATCGAAATTCTCTAAGGTTGAGACTTCAGGGCTGCTTTGGCTTTTGCCTCAAACCAGGCAACCACTTGTGGAACCGTCAGCGATTCGATTTGCATTCCATTCGTTTGTGCAATCTGCGTTAACGGATTGATCGAGGCAACAACAAGATGCGAGAAGAATTTTTTAAATTCGTTATCAATCCCGCCTTGTAAGCTCTCATCTTGATAGATCCAGTCTTCGATCTGTGTCGGTTGCAAATCCGCGATCGCTTGTCCTGACGCTTGAGCGATTGTTTTGAGCGATCGTAAAGAATAAATCGCGACTCGCGCTGAGAACTTATCTTTTGAAGTTAACAGCGCTTTATCGACGTCGATACATTCTTCGGGTGTGAGAAATTCTGAATTCGGCTGCATAAAAATTTGGCTTACTCTAGATCTTCTTCCGTTAGATCAGCATCTTTCAGAATACTTTTCAATGTTCCTTAGGATAAATCGCGATTACTATGAACCGGAATCGAGAGAATTACATCCACTCCTTCTTTAGAGTAAATGTGATGACTGCCTGTAATCCGTTTCAATTGCCAGCCTTGACGCTCCACAATCTTACAAAGCATCTTGCCTGAAACAGATTTCATACAGAAAACTCAATCAATTGCTTTTCTGGTTCAAGTTCTTCTCTTTCACTTGCAACTTCTAACCAACCTTGAATTGCGTCTTTCAGCATCTCTGTAAGCTGTTCACGGCTCTCTGCCCAGGTATGACATCCTGGTAATGCTGGAACAGAAGCACACCAAACATCACCTTCTTGCCAAACGATCGCTTTAATTTTCATTAGCCTATTTCAATCTGTGGGGTTGCCAGCTCTTTTACTCATCGTAGACCGATGGTGTATCGTAAAGACGCGATTAATCGCGTCTTTACAAGAGTGCTGCGATCGTCCTACAGGTCTACAACACTACCCTTTACTCCAATCCCAAATCGGTTACGGCTCCTAAGCTGCTCGATGACACCAACTGAGCGTATTTTGCTAACACGCCTCTGGTATATCTCGGTGCGGGAGGTTGCCATGCAGCGCGGCGTTTTTCTAACTCAGCTTCAGGAACATTGAGTTGCAGCAATCGGGCGTGAGCATCGATCGTAATCTCATCACCTTCTTGCACAAGCGCGATCGTTCCTCCAACAAAGGCTTCCGGTGCAACGTGACCGACGACCATTCCATAAGTTCCGCCGGAGAAGCGCCCATCGGTGATCAGTCCCACTGAATCTCCGAGTCCTGCCCCAATGATTGCTGAAGTTGGTGCAAGCATTTCTCGCATTCCAGGTCCGCCTTTGGGTCCTTCATAGCGAATTACTAGAACATCACCTGCATTGATCTTGTTTGCCAAGATTGCTTCTAAACAAGCTTCCTCGGATTCAAACACTCGCGCAGGTCCAGTAATCTTCGGATTCTTCACCCCGGTAATTTTTGCAACGGCTCCTTCGGTTGCCAAATTGCCTTTGAGAATTGCTAGGTGTCCGGTCGAATACATTGGATTGTTCCACGGGCGAATCACATCTTGATCGGCGCGGGGTTCTTCGGGAATATCTCTTAATCGCTCCTCGATCGTCTCCCCTGTAATCGTCAAACAATCACCGTGAAGTAATCCATGCGCTAACAGCATCTTCATCACCTGCGGAATTCCGCCTGCTCGGTGTAAGTCTGTTGCTACATAGCGACCCGAAGGCTTGAGATCACACAGAACTGGAACTCGTTCGCGAATCACTTCAAAATCATCAATGGTTAAGGGAACGCCAGCCGAATGGGCGATCGCTAAAAAGTGCAACACTGCATTCGTTGATCCACCAACCGCCATGATTACAGAAATGGCATTTTCGATCGATTTACGAGTAATGATGTCACGCGGCAAAATTTGCTGACGAATTGCCTCAACTAAAACCTTTCCAGCCAGTGCAGTGTTTTCCGCTTTCTCAGGATCAACGGCTGACATTGTAGAGGAATACATCAAACTCATGCCCATCGCTTCAAACGCAGAGGACATCGTATTTGCCGTGTACATCCCACCACATGATCCTGCACCTGGACAAGCACTGCGCTCCACGGCATACAGCATCGATTCTTCGATCCGACCGGCGCTGTATTGTCCAACTGCTTCAAACGAGCTGACAACCGTCAAATCTTGTCCATCCAAATGTCCGGGTTTAATCGTGCCACCGTACACAAAGACCGCGGGAATGTTCATTCGCGCCATCGCGATCATGGCTCCCGGCATATTTTTATCACAACCGCCGATCGCTAACACCCCGTCCATACTCTGAGCATTGCAGGCAGTCTCGATCGAATCTGCAATCACATCCCGCGACACGAGCGAATATTTCATTCCCTCCGTACCCATCGAAATCCCGTCGCTCACGGTAATCGTTCCAAACACTTGCGGCATTCCGCCTGCGGCACGAATTCCGGTTTCAGCTTCAGACGCGAGCGGTGCAATTCCCATATTGCAGGGCGTAATCGTACTGTGGGCACTCGCAACCCCAACGATCGGTTTCGTAAAATCATTGTCACCGAATCCAACCGCACGCAGCATCGCACGATTGGGCGATCGTTGAACGCCTTGAGTAATGGCTTGACTTCTTAGGTTTTCGGGCATAGTACTCTCGCTCTTTTTCGATATGCGGAACTCATTCATCTTGGAGTATAGGGAGCCGCTTTGTGTCTGTCCAATATATGTTTTGATTGATTTAAGACGGAAAACATATCAAATCAATGGAACTACGTCACCTTCGTTACTTTGTGGCGGTTGCGGAAGAACTCCACTTCAATCGCGCCGCCGATCGATTAAACATCGCTCAACCCCCCTTAAGTCAGCAGATCAAGCACTTGGAAACAGAACTAGGAGTAGAACTGTTTCACCGTCGCACAAAGCGACAAGTTCAGTTAACCGAAGCAGGACAGGTTTTATTGCAGGCAACGTATCGGATTTTGGCTCAATTAGAACAAGCCGTCTCTGACACACAACGAGCAGGCAGAGGCGAAACCGGAACCCTCACGATCGGATTCACCAGTTCAGTAGTGTACGACATTCTGCCTGCGATTCTGTTTCAGTTTCGTCAGCATTTTCCCCAGGTCAAGCTAGTCTTACAGGAGTTGACGACGACGCAACAAGAAGAAGCATTGCAGAATCATCAAATTGAAGTGGGGTTTTGTCATCCACCCCTAAAAGATAATCACTTGAGCCTGGAATACATTTTGCAAGAGCCGCTGGTTGTCGCGTTGCCAGAATCTCATCCACTTGCAACTGAAGCTGCCATTCCAGTACACGCTCTTGCGGATGAGTCGTTTATTCTGTTTCCACGCCATCTTGGTCCGGGTCTTTACGATCAGATTGTCAGTTTTTGCGAACAAGCGAATTTTCGCCCGAACGTAATGCAGGAAGCCATTCAAATGCAGACGATTATTGGCTTAATCTCGGCGGAGATGGGGATTGCCTTAGTTCCAGCCTCGCTACAAAATTTGAAGCGAGTTGGCGTGGTTTACAAGCCCCTAGAGTCGGCAATGCCTTTGGTTGAGACGGCGATCGTATGGCGAGCCGACCATACTTCGTCAGTTCTACGCGAATTTTTGCAAGTCGTAAGACGCTACGTGAATGAGCGCAGAAATCACCCTCAGATCTTCTGAATAGAAGTCGAGCTAAGAGCAATCATGCGATCTTACCAACGCCGCAGCGAAATCTGTCTTGCGGCAAATATTCCACTCAGAAAACCAAATAAATGCCCTTCCCAAGAAATGCCCAACTGCCCCGGCAAGACACCCCAAATAATGCCACCGTATAACAAGCCCACGGCAAGAGACATGGCGATCGACAAAGCACTCCGCTCAAAATAAGCCCGCGACAGCAAAAATCCAAAATAACCAAAGATTACGCCGCTTGCTCCAATATGTAATCCGGGTGCGCCGAGTAACCAGACTCCAAGCCCACTTGCCAACATCACGATCGCGCTGACCTTAAAGAATTCAGAAACGCCGCGCAGCATCACAAACCAACCCATCACCACAAGCGGAATCGTATTGCTGATCAGATGTCGGAAATCCCGATGCAGAAACGGTGCTAATAAAATTCCTCGCAAGCCGATCGCGTTGCGAGGATAAATTCCTAGATAGTTGAGTTTGCCAGCAAGAGCAATATCGACCACTTCGACAATCCACATAATCCCAACGAGTGTGCCTAGGATAAGAATGTGGGTTTTGAGTTCACCTCCAATACTATTGGGGTCGTTCGGATCGCGTCGGGTCATGACTGTTTTTCGTTGAGGGTAATCTTGTTTTAGCACAGAGTCCTCAACGCTCTGTGGACTAGGATGCGATCGCGGGAGATTTTACTTCTTGAGCGTAGTGCATCAAGCGGCGAATTCGTTCTTCGGTTGGGGGGTGCGTCCGAAATAGCGATTGTAGTCCTTCGGTTGAGAGCGGATTGACAATCAACAGCGGCGACATTGCCGGATTCCCGTGCATTGGGATTTGATGACCGATCGTTTCGAGTTTTTCTAAAGCACTTGCTAGGGCTGAGGGATTTTGGGTTAGTTGAGCAGAACCTTCATCAGCAGCAAATTCACGAGTCCGAGAAATTGCCATCTGAATCAACGCCGCAGACAAGGGTGCAAGAACGATCAAGAACAATAAGCCGATCGGATTGTTGCCGCGTCGAGTGTCGCGATAAACCGGACCATAGAGCGCCCCAAACGTAAGTATCCGACCGAGAAAGGTGATTGCACCTGCGATCGTGCCTGCAACGGCTTGAGTGAGCGTATCGCGATTCTTGACGTGGGTTAATTCGTGAGCGAGTACCCCTTCTAGCTCTTCCGGGGTCAACAGTTCGATAATTCCTTGGGTGACTGCAACGGCTGCATGATCAGGGTCGCGTCCGGTGGCAAAAGCGTTCGGGGATTTGGTCGGAACCAGATAGATTCGCGGCAACGGAATTTCTGCTCGATCGCAGAGTCGCTGCACCATGTCAAACAGTTCTGGAGCTTGAGCGCGTTCGATCGGTTGGGCTGCATACGAAGCTAGAGCAACGCGATCGGAGTAATACCATGAGCCTAAACTGCTGAATGCAGCAAAAATTAGCCCTAGAATAAGACCCTGTTCATTACCCACAAGATAGTAACCCGCTAAAACCAAAAGTCCGCTCAAGAGTCCGAGCAGCGCCGCTGTTCTGATCTGATTTTCGCCAAACATCTTTTAACCTAGAAATCTTTCTAATGTGCGTTTTAAGTATCAGATTCCTGGCTGGAGTTAGACTCTATCAGATGAATGAAACTGTGTTTTTCAAAAGGATGGTTTGCGATGACGTTTCGCTTGGGCTGTGCGATTTGGGCGTATAAACAATGGGTCGGAGATTTGTTCCCACCCAAGAGTAAACCATCTGATTTTCTGAACCTTTATAGTCGGCGGTTTACTTGTGTTGAGGGCAATACCACGTTTTATTCAATTCCCGATCGCGCCACGGTCGATCGCTGGAAGTCCGAAACTCCCGTCGGATTTAAGTTTTGTCCTAAATTGCCGAAAACGCTAACGCATGGCGGAAAGCTTGCATCCTCATTACCCGGAGCATTGCAATTTCTGGAGTTAATGCAGCGATTAGACGATCGTTTAGGGGTGTTGTTTGCACAGTTACCTCCAAGCTATAGTCCCGCGAACTTCAAGGATCTAGAAGCCTTTTTACGCGGCTGGACAGGTGCAAATTTAGCGCTTGAAGTTCGCCATGCACAATGGTTTAAGGAGCCGTATCGCACACAGTTAAATGAACTTCTAAAAGAGTTAAACATTGGTCGAGTGCTACTGGATACTCGTCCAATTTATGAATGCGAAGACGATCCACAACTGCAAAGTGAACGCAAAAAACCACGGGTTCCACTGCAGCCCGATATCACTGCACCCTTTAGTTTAATTCGGTACATTAGCCATCCAAGTATCAATCAAGTGTACTTAGAAGAATGGGTGAAGTTAGTCGATCGCGCGCTGCAACAAGGAACTGAAATCTATTTCTTTGTCCATTGCCCAATTGAAGAACGATCGCCCCAAAATGCGCGTTCTTTTCAGCGATTACTAGAACAAAACTCGGTTTCAGTTCCAGCCCTACCTTGGAACCAGATTGAGCCACCGTCTGCACAGATGAGCTTATTTTAAGTCCCAAGATTGAGGCGCTAGGAGGATTACAACGTAAGCGCGATCGTGGCATAACAGAAACACGTTTGATCGCTTTTATTATGCTGGCTGTGCAACCGACGCTCGAAACAATTGAAATTCAATTGCTGTTTGAAGGAATTTACCGCTATTACGGCTACGACTTTCGTAACTATGCGCCGTCTTCGCGTAGTCGTCGTGTGCAAAATTTTATGCAGGCAGAAGGTATCAAAACGATCTCAGAACTACAAAGCCGAGTGCTACACGATCGCCCATCTCTCGATCGATTGCTCCTCAGCTTAACGGTCAATGTCACCTCAATGTTTCGCGATCCAAGCTTCTATCTCACCTTTAGAAATCTAGTGCTGCCAACATTAAGAACTTATCCGTTTATTCGGATTTGGCACGCTGGATGCTCAACCGGAGAAGAAGTTTATTCGATGGCAATTTTATTGCAAGAAGAAGGCATTTATCATCGCTGTCGGCTTTATGCAACCGATGCAAACGAGAAAGTTTTGCAAACCGCAAGAAGCGGAATATTTCCAATTGCTGCGATGAAAGACTACACGCAGCGATATCACAAAGCAGGCGGAAAAAAATCGTTTTCCGAATACTATACAGCCGCTTACGAAAATGCGATCTTTCGCTCCTCTCTACGAGACAACATGGTATTTTCGCAGCACAATCTCGTCACCGACGGCTCGTTTAATGAATTTAATGTTATTATCTGCCGAAATGTATTAATCTACTTCGATCGAACGCTCCAAGATCGGGTTCACCAATTGTTTTATCAAAGTCTTTGCTCGTTTGGAGTTCTGGCGCTCGGACGACAAGAAACGCTGCGATTTACCCTACTGTGCGATCGCTACGAAGAACTTTCAAAGGCAGAAAAACTCTATCGGAGAATGAGCTAGTGGCGTTCACCCTCGTCGTTGTAGGTACTTCTTTAGGGGGATTATCTGCCTTGAGAAATATGTTACAAGCATTACCAGGGGAATTCCCGGCAGCCATTGCGATCGTGCAGCATCGCGATCGTCACTCTGGGGAAAGCCTGAGTCGAACGCTACAGCAGGAGAGCCGCTTGCCGATTCTGGAAGTCGAAGACAAAGAACCGATTCGCGCTGGACGCATCTATCTCGCTCCCGCAGATTATCATTTGCTGGTCGATCCTGAGCGATTCTCACTCTCTGTTGATCCCCCCGTTGCCTTTGCAAAACCCTCGATCGACGTTTTATTTGAATCGGCAGCCGAAATCTACCAATCCAACACGATTGGGGTCGTCTTAACCGGAGCCAATCAAGATGGAGCAGAAGGACTGGCAAAAATCAAAGCGCGGGGCGGATTTACGATCGTGCAAGACCCTCGCAGCGCTGAATGTCCCTCAATGCCCGAAGCCGCGATCTCCAAGAGCGTGGTCGATCGTATTTTGCCGTTGGAGCGAATTCCTCCCTTGTTAACTACTTTGTGTTCCCCCTGTTGAATCAGCTTTTTAACCTTTGTAAGAATCGCGCTCATGTTCATGAATACTTCCGTCAACATCCTAATCGTCGATGACCAGCCTGAAAATCTGCTGGCGCTAGAGGCGGTTTTAGGTAAGCTCGGAGAAAATTTAGTGCGGGCATCGTCGGGAGAAGAAGCGTTAAGATGTTTGCTCAATCAAGATTTCGCCGTGATCTTGTTGGATATTCAGATGCCGGGGATGGATGGCTTTGAGACAGCAACTCTAATTCGCAGTCGGGCACGATCGCAGCACACCCCAATTATTTTCCTAACTGCATTTGATGCGAGCGAACAAGGCGTATTCAAGGGCTATTCTCTCGGCGCAGTCGATTACCTGATTAAACCGATTAACTCTGAGATTCTGGTTTCTAAGGTTGGGGTCTTTGTGGATTTGTTCAAGAAGACCGCAGCAATTCAGCATCAAGCTGCACAACTGACTGCAATCAATCGCGAACTGCGCCGCAGCGAAGAGCGGTTTCGATCTCTGTCTGCCTCCTCGCCCTCTGGAATTTTTGTGATTGATTCAGAGGGGCGCTGTACTTACACCAATCCTCGATTTCAAGCCATTTGTGGGATTGTCCCCGATCAAATCCCGGAACGGAGTTGGCAACAGTGCATTCACCCCGACGATCGCGATCGGGCTGTGTCGCAATGGAATGTTTACTTGGAGCATGGCGGAGAATTTTCCGAAGAGTTGCGCTTTCAAACCAAAGATGAGCGCATTCAGTGGGTGCATGTGCGTTCCTGTCCGATGGTGGCACAATCCGGTGAAGCGCTTGGTCATGTGGGCACGATCGAAGACATTACTGAACGTAAGGAAGCCGAAGTGACTCGCGCTCAGGTGATGCGAGAACAGCTTGCCCGTCAAGAAGCGGAAGCCGCTAACCGGATGAAAGATGAATTTCTCGCTGTTCTTTCGCACGAACTCAGAACTCCGTTAAATTCGATGCTGGGCTGGGTGCGGCTGCTGCGAACCAAGCAGTACGACCAAAAAATGGTCGATCGCGCCCTCGAAACGATCGAGCGCAACGCCGAAACCCAAGCACAACTAATCGAAGACATTTTGGATGTCTCGACGATTATTCGCGGCAAGCTCCGCTTGAATCATCGATCGATTCAGCCCGTGGCGGTGATTCAGGCGGCGATCGATGGGGTTCGTCCCCAAGTTGAAGCCAAATCAATCCAACTCACTACGGAATTTGCACCCAATATTGGTAACGTTTGGGGAGATTCCACCCGACTCCAGCAGATCGTTTGGAATTTGCTGACGAATGCAGTCAAATTTACGCCCGAAAAAGGAAAAATTACGATTCAAGCCCAAACAGAAGAAACCAACATGGTGCGAATCACTGTGACGGATACGGGCATTGGGATCGATGCAGAATTTCTGCCCCACGTCTTCGATCGCTTCCGACAAGCGGACAGTACAACGACGCGATCGCACAATGGCTTAGGATTGGGATTGGCGATCGTGCGGCATTTGGTGGAATTACACGAGGGAACGATCGAGGCGACCAGTCCCGGTCTTGAAAAAGGCGCAACGTTCACAGTCCGGCTGCCGCTGCTGCAAGCGAACCAACTAGGCGAAGATCTACGCGGGCTGGGAAAGTCGATTTTATCTGAGCGGAATCGAGTCGAGCAGAAAATCTGGTGAACGATTACAGCACCGATCGTAAATCTGAGATCGGTGTTGCCACAACCGCAATTCCTAATACTCGAATGCGATTGCGGTGCAACACCTGAATTGCAGCGCGGGCAGTTGCGCCAGTGGTGTAAATATCGTCAATGAGTAATACGGGTCGATCGGGCTGGATTTTTCCAAGTTCAAACACCTGGTTTAGCATTCGCTCTCGCTCTCTCGGCGATAAGTTAAAGAGGGCTTCAGTTGCCCGAATGCGCTGCAAGCCCATGGGTTGATGTAAATCCCCGGTGACTCTGCAAAAAGCGCGTGAGACTAATTCTGCCTGGTTGTATCCGCGCTGCTGTTGTTTTTCCAGATGCAGCGGGATGGGAACGATCGCTAATTTATCCCGGCCCAGCGAAGCGTCTAGCCACGATCGCGCTAAGTTTTCGCCCAGCAGCGCGGCTAATTCGGGGTGTTGATCGTATTTTAATTTCGCGATCGTGCGCTTGAGCGCATCGCTATAGTTGCCCCAAGCAAATAATCGAGGCTGCTGCTGCCAAAATTGTGCAGGATGGGTGAGACGATCGCGCTCTAAGCAACGCTGGCAATTGCGACAAAGTAGCTCAGAAGTGGCGCGATCGCATAAAGGACAAGATTTTTGCAGAACGAAATTTAATAATCGATCGAGCATCGCAAGCCACCAAAACCATCGCTTTAAAGTGCCCTTCAGCAAACATTCATTTATTCTGATCAATTCGGGACTGGCGAAGCAAGTCTCATACAATCAAGAGTCGTCGGAAAAATCGCTGACTGTGGAAACTTTGTTCTCGCTCGATCAAATTGAATCGCAACATCAAACACAGGTAGGGGAACAAGCACTACAACTGAGTGCGATCGCTCAGAAAGGATTTCCAGTGCTTCCGAGTGTCGTGTTGGCAGCAACGCGGTTTCGTCACTTCCTCGAAACGATTCACTGGTTGCAGCCCTTATTTGCCGATTTGCCTTACTCCTCTTTGCGTCTGAATCTCGAAGACTCACAGCAGCTTCAAACGATCGCTCGGCAAATTCGCCAAACGATGCAACACGCCGAACTTCCAGAAGACTGGATGTTAGAAATTGAGAACGCAATTGCACAGTTAATTGTACAGTTGCCCGATTTAGGCGCACCCTCGGCTGTGATCCTGCGTCCCTCGATCGCGCTCGACGCGCCATTTTCCAGCCAGGAACTCTGTGATTTAATCGAGCCGCAAATCTGCACTCTAGAGATGAGCGATTTGGCGATCGCGCTCAAGCATCTGTGGGCAGAACTATTTCGAGCGCAAAATCTGGTCTATTGGCAAGGCGCAAAGCTTGAAATTCAGCAAATTCACTTCGCAGTGCTGATTCAACCGATCGTCAGCGTTACGGCATCCGGTTCGCTGCAAGGTCAGCCGCCTCAGTGGGAAATTGCTGCAACTCGCGGCTTAAATTTTGCGATCGCGTGGGGTGAAGTGCAGCCAGAACTCTATCAAATTTCCGAAGACCAGATTCAACTCAAGCAAGCAGGACGACAAACGATCGCCTATCACATTCAAGCGGGAACGGAACCCCTCGCACGATCGCACCTCAACGAAACCGCGCCCGTTTTGCAGCCATCCCAGCAAGAAGCCCTCTGCACTCTCGCTCAAACCCTGCAATTTCCTACTGCTTTAGAGTGGCAGTTTTTGGACTCACATCTCTACATCACCACAGCTCGAAATGCTGCTCCGATGGTCAGTCCAGAGCCGATTCCGGCGGGTTCAGATCAAGCGATCGTTTTCGGATTGGCGGCGGCTCCCGGACAAGCGATCGCCCCTGCTTTTGTGCTGAGCGGTCTAGAATTACCAGACACTCCAGTTCCAGCGGGTTCTGTGCTGGTTACTTCAATGATTTTGCCAAGTTGGATTCCCTTGCTCAAATACGCCGCTGCGATCGTCTCTGAACAGGGTGGAATGACCAGCCACGGGGCAATTTTGGCGCGAGAAATGGGAATTCCCGCGATCGTAGGAGCGCAAGGGGCAACGACACGAATTCACACTGGAGAAACGATCGTTGTTAATGGAAATACTGGATCAGTCACGCTTACTCATCAAACGGCTCAAGCATCACCAAAAGCAACGCGAATCGAGCAGACTTGGAATACAACTGCGACAAAATTGATGATTAATCTCAGTCAAGTCGATTCAATCGCAGATGCAGAGAATATCAATATTGATGGAATCGGATTATTAAGATCAGAGCTAATGCTGGGAGGAATGCTAGAGTCGCTTGATCAAGACCGATTAGCCGAGCAGATCGAGCAATTTGCTCGATCGTTTGCGCCACGTCCGGTATTTTATCGCAGTTTAGATTTGCGATCGCATGAGTTTCAAGTTACGCCACCGGAAACGAATCCAATGCTGGGAATGCGCGGAACACTCAGTTATATTCGACATCCGGAGCGCTTTGATCTTGAACTTGCTGCACTTGAACAAGCGTTACAAGCAGGCTGCTCTAATTTGAGGTTGATTTTGCCGTTTGTGCGGACGGTCGAAGAATTTGTCTTTTGTCGTCGTCGAGTCGAGCAAGCGGGATTGTTTGGTTATGCTCAGTTTCAGCTTTGGATTATGGCAGAAGTGCCTTCTGTGTTGTTTTTGCTGCCGGAGTATGTCGAGGCAGGTGTTCAGGGAATTTGCATCGGGACGAGCGATTTAACTCAGTTGATTCTCGGAGTCGATCGCGACCAAAGTGCGATGGTACAGGCGTTTGATGAAACGCATCCGGCCGTGATGAATGCGATCGCTCAATTGATTCAATCGGCTCATCGCTTACAAATCCCCTGCTCGATTTCGACCCAAGCGCCGATCACGTCTGAACTGATCGATCGCTGGGTTGAGTGGGGAGTGGATGCGATCTCAGTCAATTTGTCAGTCGTAGACATGGCTCATCGAGCGATCTCACGAGCAGAACAGCGAATGTTATTGAATGGGGTGCGCGAACAATTTGGGGACTCGCGATCGCATCCCTAAACCTCGGTTTTCGCTTGGCAGCGATCGCACATGCCGAAAAATTCCAGCATGTGATAGTAGATTTTGAAGCGGTGCGATTGATTTAACTGTTGTTCTAGGGCATGAACGGGACATTCATCGATCGCCACGGATTCACCACACTGCAAACAAGTTAAATGATGCCGATCTTCCTGAATTAAGCCATAAAGCGATTCACCATTTGAGAGCGTTCGCACTTGCACCATGCCTTCTAACTTCAAAGCCTCTAACGCTCGGTACACCGTTGCCAATCCCATCCCCTGATCGCGATTTCGCAACTCGACATAGAGATCTTGAGCAGAAATCGATCGATTGAGACTCTTGAGGATATTGAGAATGCGGTCTTGGCTGCGGGTGCGCTGTGTTTTCATATTGATAAATTGTAGAGATCAATGCCGTTTTGAATCAACGCAGTCTTAGAATAGATAGGTTTTCAGAACGTTTCACGATTAGGAAAGCGACTGTGACTCAAAAATTTCAAGCTCAGATCTATGTTACTCTTCGTCCTTCGGTCTTAGATCCCGCAGGGACGGCGGTACAGTCGGGATTGGCGCATATGGGCTACTCCAACGTGGAGCAAGTCAGAATCGGGAAGTATGTGGAATTGTCGCTGACTGCCGAGAGTGAAACGGCAGCACGAGAGCAGTTGGATGTGATTTGTGATCAGTTGTTGGCGAATCCGGTGATTGAGAATTATCGGATTGAGCTTCAAGCGCTGGCGGCGGTTTAAGTCGGTTTGCTTTGTTTTGGGGGATTTGTGCCCCCTAAATTCCCCGCGAGTGGGGGACTTTGAAGATGTAAGGAGGATCGCGATGAAATTTGGTGTTTTAGTGTTTCCGGGATCGAACTGCGATCGCGATATTGTCTGGGTGACAGAAGGGATACTCGGTCAGCCGACTCGAATGATTTGGCATGAAGAAAGTGATTTGTCTGATATTGATGCCGTCGTGGTTCCGGGTGGATTTAGTTATGGGGATTATCTCCGCTGTGGGGCGATCGCTCGGTTTTCTCCGGTGATGCGATCAACGATCGATCATGCCAATGCTGGAAAGTTAGTTCTCGGCATTTGTAACGGGTTTCAAGTGTTAACCGAAGCGGGATTGCTGCCGGGTGCATTGGTGCGAAATCGGGATTTGCATTTTATTTGCGATCGTGTTCCTCTGCGGGTGGAACGGAATGATTTGGTGTGGACGCAGAATTACCAGAAAGGTCAAGTCGTCGAGTTCCCGATCGCACATGGAGAAGGCAGTTATTATGCCGATGCGGATACGTTGAAATCACTCGAAGACCATAACCAAATTCTCTTTCGCTACTGTGATCCGGCTGGCAATCTCACACCCGAAAGCAATTCTAATGGCTCACTGAATCACATCGCTGGCATTTGTAATCGTCAGGGCAATGTGTTGGGCATGATGCCGCACCCGGAACGGGCTTCCGATCGTGCTCTCGGCTGTGTGGATGGATTAGCGCTGTTTGAAAGCATTCTGAGAGCAGTTCCGGCTTTGGTGTAACACCTCTTCCTTTGTAAAGACGCGATCGCATTGTTGCCTTTTTACGATCGATAACAATCAGCGTTTTACAAAGGGATTTCACATGAATACATCAAATCGCCCGCTTGCTGTAGTGACGGGTGCGTCCAATGGCATTGGCTATGAGTTGGCAAAGCAGTTTGCCGAAAATGGATTTGACCTTGTGATCACCGCAACCGATTCAAAGATCAACGAAGTCGCCCCAACATTTAAGCAAATGGGCGCAGAAGTCTTAACGGTACAGGCTGATTTGGCAGAATACGAAGGCGTTGAAACCCTCTATCAGGCGATTCAATCGACTGGACGACCTGTAGACGCGATCGCCATCAACGCTGGATTTGGACTTGGCGGCAAGTTCATCGAAACCGATTTGCAAGAAGAAATCAAGATGATTAATCTCAACATTACATCTTCGGTGCATCTTGCCAAGCGCGTCGCAAAACAGATGGTCGAACAGGGCAAAGGTCGCATTCTGTTTGCCTCGTCGATCGCCGCATTAATGCCAGGCCCGTTTGAGGCGGTTTATGCGGCAACGAAGACATTTTTACGATCGTTCTCACAGGCACTTCACAATGAGTTGAAAGATTCAGGCGTAACTGTGACTGCATTAATGCCAGGACCGACCGAGACAAATTTCTTCCATCGTGCTGACATGGATGACACCAGAGCAGGGGCAAACAAAAAAGACGATCCGGCTCAGGTTGCCAAACAGGGTTTTGAAGCGATGATGGCAGGCAAAGATGAAGTCGTCGGCGGCTCTGTCATGAATAAAGTTCAAGCCGCAGTCGTTCAAGCTCTACCCGAACCGCTTAAAGCCGCAGGGCATCGTCAACTCACTGAACCCGGTTCAGCAAACTAGATGATTCTAAAACATCACTGATCCGGATACAAAAAATTTGCGTCAGAATTTTAGTATCGGATCAGTGATTGCGCTATGCACCTTCGTTTTTCTCAAGATATTGAATCTCTGCTAAAGCGGCTGGCTGAAGAACCCTTGACGATCGCAACCATCCTAGCTGAAACCTCAGAACGTGGTTTTTGCTTGGTGATCGCGCTTTTGGTGATTCCGTTTTTGTTTCCGGTGCCGCCTGGGTTGACGGGAGTTCCAGGAACGGGGTGCATTTTATTAGGCGTGCAGATGGCGTTAGGGAAGCGATCTCCCTGGTTGCCAAAGAAAGTGGCGCAGTTTCGATTCCCAACTTTTTTTGCGCGAGAGTTGCTTAAAAATGTTCGGCGAGTGACGCGCATTCTCGAAAAAATCACGCGCCCTCGCTTCAGACGGATTGCATCTAACCCTCATATCTGGCAGTTCAATGGATTGTGCATTACTTGGTTAGCCATTTTGCTGATTGCACCGATTCCATTTACTAATCCATTTCCAACGATCGGGATATTGCTTTTAGTGGTGGCAATGCTCGAATCGGATGGATTACTGATGTGTGTGGCTTATGGTCTGACTGCCTTGATCACTGCCATTTGTGCTGTCGTCGTTTATTTGCTTTGGAGAGCGCCGGATCTGATTAACCAATGGCTTTAAGCTGAGCGCGAATCTCCTCGATTCGCTGGCGATTCACTCCGAGGTCTGATTCTCCCATTCGAGAAGCCGATCGCACCTGAATCACATTTGCAGGTTTGTCTAGGTAAAATTCCACATCATCTACAAAGCCCATGATCTTAGAGGTAAATTCTGCATAGATATAGTTATCTGTGGCTTTGATGATCTTGGTGCGAGGTAAGGATTCAATCGTTTGTTTCAACTTGGCGATCGCTGCTTCAGGCTGAACAGAGTAGGAAATCGGTGCAATCTCGTGAGTTGAATCGGTGCTAAAGCTATTGACGCAATTGGGTGTGCTTGGACACTCTGCAAAGCGATCGTTGTTTAAGCCTAAATTGGTCGGGCGAGTTCCTGAGAATGAGAATAGAGTTGCGATCGGAGTATTGAACGAAAGTGCAATTGCATTTGCACTCACTCCAAACCAACAAAAGGATGCAATTAAGACCAATAGGACAGTACGTTTCAGCATAGATATCTGGGTTAAGTTTCAATCCTAGTGTATGGGTAGAATCAAGAAATCGCAGGATTCAGATTGCTAGATTAGAGAAAAGCCGATCGCACCGCCTCGTATCATGCAACCTAGCGAATTTAAGACGAACTCCTGCAAATCAACACACATCACAAGAAAAACGCGGCATTGTCAAGCATCTTGGCTCATGGGCATTGGGTGTACCGCGCTGATATTAGCGACAACGGGATGCAAGCAGATCAGAGAGCGATTTCCCGATTTTCCAATTCTTGAACGTCCTTCCTCTCAGCCGTCAACTCCTCCAACTCCAGTACAATCGACCACCACCGCACGAATTGAGACGGCAATCTATCAGCAAATTAATCAAGTCCGGCAGCAAGATGGATTATCGGGATTGAAAAACAACAATCGACTTGCAGCAGTGGCTCGACGCTACAGCAAGCAAATGGCGGAGAAGAACTTTTTCAGCCATACCAGTCCTGATGGGACAACACCCGCCGATCGTGTTCGTGCCGATCGCATTTTTTATATTGCTGTCGGTGAGAACTTATTCAAAGGAACAAATGTAGCTCAGCCCGCCCCCGCAGCGGTCGAGGGATGGCTGGATAGTCCGGGGCATCGAGAGAACATTTTGCGCCCGATTTATGCTGAGACTGGAGTAGGAGTCTGGAAAAAGAATAATACGTACTACATCACGCAACTGTTTCTACGTCAGTAGATAACATGAAAAGTATCGATCACCTCTCCACTACGTTGCGCTCCCGCCCTGAACTGGAAGTTCGGGCTAACGAGAGAAAGTCTACTGAAGTAGCCTGAGCGCAAGTTTGAGGTTCTTAGCCCATTTCTAATGGACTTTCGTCGATTAGCCCGAACTTCTAGTTCAGGGCGGGATGTCGCAGCGATCAGAGAATTTTCAAACATCCTCTGAAGTGTAACAGAACTTCTAGAAGCAGGCATGAGACAGCTACTAAACTCACACAAAGCGATGGTTAAACTCGCACATCAGATCAACTCGACCCTTGCGCAACATCGCTGGATCAAGTCGCTCTGTTGTATTACAAGTCATCAGTACAACTAACTTTTGCTCTAACTCAAAGTTGCCAACACTCACGACGCTCTGGTACAGCGTTCCATCGAGCAAGCTGAGAATGTGTTCTGTCTTATTGTTCGATTGAGCAATTTCAGTTGATCGATCCTGTGCTAAGTTATCTGCCTCATTGATGATCAGACAAATCCGTTCTAAATAGCTCGGTGGCACAAAGTTCTCAACTGCATCATGATCCAGAATGAAGATTACATAACCCAGCGGGACTAGAACTTCTTTGGCGATCGCTTGTGTCCAAGCAGTTTTACCAGTTCCAGGATCACCATGCACCAATACAGCTAAACGGTGTTGATTCATCACTGTTTGCTGTACGGTATCCGTAAAGGCTTGAATCTCTGGCGGAAAGTCCCGGACTGCAAACTGGGCGTGAATCTGTCCGACGCGGCTTTGATAGCCACTCAGCATGACTGCTAATCCGTAAGTAGACTTTTGGATGAGCGGAGCCATGTTTTTTGCCATCAGCGTCCAGTAGCGTCGCCCCCGATCGACATAATCAATCTGCAACCACACTTCATGCGCTGCCCAGTAAGCATAAGCGCTACTAACAATATCCAGTCGATCCCAATTCTCAAACCGCTCTACGGGAAAATAAAACGATCGATCCAGATAGCTTTGCATGATTAAATCCGGTCGTCCCAAAATTGCGAGGGTTTGGCGGATTGTGGTTTCTTGTAGGCGCGTGAGAACGTAGTCGATCGGAATGTTATTGCGGCTGACAATCTGACGAATCGGAGTTTCAACGCTGAGCGTGTCTCGATAGCGATAGTCGGGATAAGGCGGATCAGGCGTGAGATAGTTCCAAACTTGATCAATCTCGCCGCGAGTGTAGGACGAAAATAGATTGATCGCATTTGACCACCAGGTCTGATGATTGCGTCCTAAAGCATCTGCGACCGTGCTGACGGCTCCCATCATGCGGCGGTTTAATTCTTCTGAGTCCTCTTGGGCTAGCTGTAGAAAATAGCTCCAGTCAAAATCACGATTCAACGGTCGCCAACCTGCTGCGAGTAGACTTTGTCCTTTCTGTTTATTTTGGTTGAATTGATTGAACTGATTAAAGTTGAAGTCAAAGTCTTGCATAGTTCAAAGATTTCAGATTAGGTTCAATCCAGAAAGAACGGGCTTCCAGCGAAAAGATCAGGTCACAACTGTAATATTCAAATAACAAATTCGGATTTGGATAAAGATTCATTAACTGGTTGGCTAGACTCAGTAAAGAATCGTGACTATTAATGCGATTGAGATAAGTCTGATATCAGAGAAATCCAAAATTGCGTAATAGTTTCGTGATAGCCAGTGGTCAAAATCGATTCAGTCGATTCAGTACGATGAGCCTAATTATAACGTTGAATTCCACAGCGAATTTGAGCGGGCGCAGTTAAGGGATCGTGAATTAGAGACCACAATGCTGCAGTGAGATGGACAGAATGTGTTCACCGTATCCGCGCTAAGGTGCATTGCTCAAAAGCTTGAACAAGCTTGATCATTTCATTCTGTGTGGTGTACATCTGAGATTACTTATATACTACATTGATAATACAAGCTTGTCAATTTGCTTTAATCGCTGCAATTGATAAAATCCAGAAGCTTGTATGGATTCAGATGCAATGGTAAATCCTCGAATGTGGCGATCGGGCTTGATCGCGTTGTTGTGTGCTTTGGCTGTTGTCGTCACAAATTGCAGCCCGCAAAATTCGACTCCTGCTAATTCGGGTGTGTTGGTCTATGCCGCTAGTGGACAACCGACGAATCTAGAACCTGGCAATGTGACTGATGGAAATTCTTTGATTGTTCATAACCAAATCTACAATCGATTGATTCAGTTTAAGCCGGGAACCACTGAGCTAGAACCCAGTTTAGCGACCGCTTGGAGTGCTTCAAAAGATAGCAAAACTTGGACATTTAAGCTGCGTCAGGGCGTGAAGTTTCATGATGGGACAGACTTTAATGCCAATGCCGTGAAATTTAATGTCGATCGCTGGTGGGATAAAAACAATCCGAACGGGTTTCGCAATGCAGGCAAGAGCTACGAAATCTGGGGACAGATTTTCGGAGGCTACAAGGGCGAACCGGATTCGCTAGTGCAGGATGTTCGAGTGGTGGATGATTCGACCGTTCAGTTTGTGCTTAAACAGCCGTTTGCCGCATTTCCAACGGCGATCGCAGCGGGGTATTTCGGAATTGCGAGTCCCAGTGCGATTCAAAAAGCAGGCGCAAATTATGGCACTCCCGCAAGTGGAGCCGTTGGAACTGGGGCGTTTGTGTTCAAAGGGTGGCAAAGTGGCGATCGCATTACCTTAGAAAAAAATCCGAACTATTGGAAGCCAGAGTTACCGAAATCGAATCAACTGGTGATGCGGTTTGTGGGAGATCCTGGGGCGCGCTTGGCTCAAGTGAGAGCCGGACAAATTGATTTCACGGTTGAACTGGCTCCCGACCAAAAGACAGAAATTCAGCAAGATCAAAATTTAACGGTTGCGAATCGTCCTTCGTTTAATGTGGGTTATCTGGCATTAAATCCGAGCTTTAAGCAATTGTCGGATGTGAGAGTGAGACAGGCGATCGCTCATGCGATTAATAAGCCAGCGATCGTGCAAGCCTTTTGGAAAGGGTCAGCGCAAACCACACCGCACTTTGTTCCGCCTGCGCTCGACTGGTCAACTTCAGGGAAGCTGCAAGACTATGATTACAATCCTCAGAAGGCTAGAGACTTACTCAAGCAAGCAGGCTTTCCGAATGGGTTTGAGATAGATTTGTGGTATATGCCTGTGGCGCGTCCTTACTTTCCGACCCCAAAACCGATCGCAGAAGCATTCGCGGCAGATTTACAAGCGGTTGGAATTCGTGCCAATTTGAAAACCAAAGATTGGGCAGCGTATCTTGCCGATCGCAATAAAAAACCGGGCTATCCGATGTTTATGTTGGGCTGGACAGGAGATTATGGTGATCCGGATACCTTTTACTATCCGCATTTTGGTCCGGGTAGCACAACCGATTTAGGCGGATGGAAAAACGATCGCGTCACCCAACTTTTGAATCAAGCACGAGCAATCAGCGATCGTTCAGCCAGAGCAAAGCTTTATGCAGAAGTAGATGAAATCATTCATCGTGAAGCAGTGCGATTGTCGATCGTGCATTCTGATCCGTTGTTAGTGCAGCGTAAAACAATTACTGGATGGACACCTAGCCCATTAGGGACGGAACCGTTTGAAGCAATCGCAAAGCAATAGCTAGGAGATTTAGGGTGGTGGGTTTCGGCGATCGGAGTCACGTTAACGGGAGGTGAGTTCGCATATCAACTCGCTGCGTTGCTTATCCGCCCCGGAATAGAATCGGAGTGAGCGCCCGTCCCGCAGGTGCGCCTACGTTAAAGACTCGCGTTAATGAGAATAATTGCCAATTTACAGTAGAGCCGTTATCCTACAGAAGCTAGGTTTGCATTGGTTCAGTCTTTAACTACGAAGTTGTATCAATGAGAACAATTATTGACAGTTAAACTGATCGAAGTTTATGAGAACCTAGTCTTCTGTCATAAGTGAACCAATCATGCGCGATCTCGATCTAGAAAAAACAACCCATTTGCTCAACTCCATCATGGAAGCTGAGTTAGCAGGCGTGGTGCGATATACACACTATTCGCTCATGGTTACAGGACCCAATCGCATCCCGATCGTGCAGTTTCTCAAGGCACAAGCGAGCGAATCCCTGCTTCACGCTCAACAAGTTGGAGAAATTCTTACCGGACTCGAAGGACATCCAAGCTTAAAAATTGCACCGATCGAAGAAACGGATAAGCATTCAATTTACGACATTTTGCTTGAGAGCTTGAATCACGAAACGGCAGCATTGAATCTCTACAAACAGTTGTTAGATATTGTGGAAGATGCCAGCATTTATCTTGAAGAATTTGTACGCGGCATGATCGGGCAGGAAGAACTGCACGGCATGGAACTGAAGAAAATGCTGCGAGATTTTCATCCAGATTTAAGTTAATTTTCGAGCGAGGAAGTTGCCGAGTTCTAATCCTAAATATCCGATCGCGGCACTTCCTAACCAGTACAAGAGTGCAAGACTGTGATTCCCAGATTTCATTAAGACCGAGGTTTCCAGCGCGTAGGTTGAAAAAGTCGTGTAGGAGCCGAGAAACCCAACCGCAAAGAATAAGCGAAGTTCTGGTGCGCCGATGCCGCGTTCTAGAAAGAACGTGACAAAGAAGCCCATCACTATCGCGCCTGTGATGTTGATAAAGAAGGTGCCATAGGGAAACTGTGTGCCAAACCACCGCGCAAACAGTAGCGTGAGATAGTAACGGCTCAATGCACCTGGAATCGCACCCAAACTAATCGCGATCGCGCCGCGTAAGGCTGGATCTAGTGTTGCGAATGGATTCACTTTAGTTGTGCTGATTCTGATTCTTTGGTGGATTTAATTCGCTGCACTTTGCCTTCGCAGTTTCATAAGCTTGTGTATATTCTTTACCACCTAGCATGACATCCCCGTAGTATTCATAAGGCGTTGAGCCGT
Source organism: Cyanobacteria bacterium FACHB-63 (assembly GCA_014695255.1). Lineage (GTDB taxonomy): Bacteria > Cyanobacteriota > Cyanobacteriia > Leptolyngbyales > Leptolyngbyaceae > Leptolyngbya. The sequence goes on along the minus strand of JACJNX010000011.1, from coordinate 84,365 downwards.
AAATCGGCAAGGGATCATCTTCGGGATAGTCTTCTTTGGCTTCTTCGATCGCTTGTTTAAGCTGTTTGGGCGTGAGTTTTTGGGCGGCGTAGTAGTGGAGTTGTTCGGGTTTGCGGTTGAAGTGCGGGAAGGTTGGATCGAGGATGCGATCGTCTAATTCTAGCCAGCTATGTTCAACGGGCTTGTGAGGCGCTCCGGCAAATACAATAAATCCTTGGACATACAGTGCTCCCTCAACGGTAGCAATTGCTTTCGCTGCGTTCTCAAAACTGGCTTTTGCTTTGCTTTTGATGCGGGTCGCAACTTCGATCGATTGCTCGGCATCGAGTGGTTTATCCATGTGTTAGTCAACATCATTTTCTGTCCATCTCATTATAAAGATCCTGAGTTGAACTCAAGCTTGAATTCTCAAAAAGCGAAGGGTAGGAGCAACTCGAAAATGCTCCTACCCGATTCCTAGATATTAGATTAAGTGAATTAAACTTATGCAATCTTACAGATTGATTAAGTGACGGAGTGTTGCACTACCCCATTTGTGACATCAGTGTAATCATGCCAACACAGGACATCGCCAGTAACAAAACCAGTCCGAATGATTCACCTAAGTGCTTTTTAGAGGTCTGCATATGACTGTCCTTTTATCTTTATGAGTGTCTTAACAGTATCAGTCTCTCTCAGGATCAAGTTAAAAAGTAATCTAACTTATGGTATTTGAATAAAACTTAATTCAATCGGTGGTTCGTGCTCCGCTTCTCTGTCGATCGATAGATTGACAGTAATCTTTCTTAAATCGAAATCTAATCTCGGTTACATTCGCGATCGTGCATATCATCGGGCGACTGTAACCAGGACTCTGCATAATTGCAAAACACAGGTGGATTGTTCTGCAATTAGATGATGAACTGAGCGTAGAACAATCATTTTTTATTTCTAGAGCATTTCGACGAACCCGGTAGCTACATCTCTGGAACGATGGATCGCCCGATCAGGGTTGCCAAGATCAGAGTGTGAATTATCGTCGTTATTTATAGGAATAAAGAAAATGGTGGTTAGTCAAGGGCGAAAACGAGCGATCGGCGTGTTTCTAAATCGTGAAGACGCAGAACAAGCCATCCAGACGTTGCACTCCTCTGGGTTTGCGATCGACAAAATTTCTTTGATTGCGAAAGAAGCAGAACCCGCAGAACAGGTGAGCGGGGTAGAAGTGAGTGATCACGTTGGAGATACGAAAATCGTAAATTCAGCAGGTGTGGTTGGAAATACACTTGCAGCTAGCAGTACAGGATTTGCAGTACTAGGTCTGACTGCACTAGCACTTCCAGGATTGGGAATGGTTTTAACCGCCGGAAGTTTAGGTGCGGCACTTGCGGCGAGTGTTGCAAGTACTGGTGTTGCTGTGGCTGCGGCGAATAACCTAGAGAAAGCCTTGATGGATTACGGGGTTCCGAGTGGAAAGGCGGGTAGGTACAGCGATCACCTGCAACGAGGCGATTATATTATCACCGTTGAGGGAAGTGAAAAGGAGATTCAGCAGGCGGAACAGGCGTGTAGTCAACAAGGCATTCGCGAGTGGACGATTTATTAAGGTTTTCGGAACGTGAGTGCGATGAAGGTATAGTTCTTTTCGTACCAAGAAACGGTTGTTTCAGTGCAAGCTGGGACTTCTTGGTTTTGTTCTAGAAGAAAGCCGTGAGATAGAGCAAGTGCGATCGCTTGCTCTATCTCTGTTTGTGAAAAGATTGTCCAAGCCAACCCGAAAGGTTGAATAGATGAATCTACTGAAATTTTACTTTGCCAATAGTCCGCAGTCGCGAATAACAATCCATTGGGCTTGAGTAAGCGATAAGCTTCTTGGAAAAACGCATCGAGATCGACTCCATGCTCAATTACAGAGATACTGACCGCAACATCATAGGAACAATCTGGAAATGAAGTCGCTGTGAGATCTCCTTGGTAAAGCTTATAGTTAGAGTGACTCGGCTTGATGCTGAAATCAATTCCATGTAGATCCTTAAAACCGAGGGCTGATAGAAATTCAAGGGTGCAACAATCACCGCAGCCTAGATCGATAATTTTGAACTGTCGATCGACCTTTGATGCTTCTAATAATTGAGCAAGTAACCACTGATCCCAGTTCTTCTGGATGGTAATGTGAGTCGGTAAGCTAGCTTGTTGTAACGCTTGTGTGGCAGTCTCGATTTCTTGCCAGTTTTGCAGCACTTCAATCACTGGGAATCTCCTCACGGTGTTGGATATAACTTTAATACTACAAAGAAAAAGTAGCCCGATAAAGGCTACTTTCTGATTTATTCAGACGATGAAGATATACCTAGACGGTGGGGCTAGAGGTTTTGACTTCAGCAGATTTTACAAAACCGTAGTAGAAGGCAATTCCTGCAACGATCGCATTCAGTAAAACATTTGCGCCAAACAGAGGAATCAGACCAAATACAGTATTGGTAAACGGAAGCAAACCTAGAATTGTGCTGACTGCGTATACGATCGCAAAGATGCGGGTGAATACGATCGAGCCAGTTAAGCTCGTAAATGCAGCAAGTCCCCAAATACCAAATAAAATGCCCAGTGCATTGTGGAAATAGTTAGTCGGGAACAATCCAAAGATGTAGCCAAAGCCCATATTAGGAATAAAGTGTTCAGGGGGAGCCACAAAAGCAGGCACGAATCCAGCTAAACCTAGCAGCAGGAAGAAAAGACCTAGACCTACAGAAGCGTAGCGAATTGCGGAAACAGGTGCGTTTGTGGAGATTGATGATGTCTGCATGATTGTAGATTGGATATTAAAGACTTTGACAAATTGAGAAACTTAACGGATTAGATGAAGGACATCGCGGACTACGCTATATCCTGCTAAATCCCAGAGAAAATAAGCAATGAAACCGAGCATTGCTAGCCGACCATTCCAAAGTTCTTGTTGAGGATTCCAGCCGAAGATCCAAGCATTACGATCGGCACCATTGTAGGCAGGAGTCACTGCGGGAACTTGATCTGTATTAATGGTTGAGCGTTCTGCATTAAGTGTTGAGCGTTCCATAAAATTGTTATTTAATTAACTGCATTGCCATGCTAGCGAGCAATTTTATGGGTTTAGTCTGCCATTAGAAGCGGGTTCGATCTATCTCCAAAGGCGGGACTTAATTAGGAGAAATCAGAGAAATAACTTAGGGGCGATCGACTAATATTCTTCCGTTGTATCCTGCTTGCTGATAGCGATTTAGGACATCTTGAATTGCCTGCTCAGAACGGGTGCTAGAATCAACCAACGCAACACAAGCGCCTCCAAACCCTGCACCTGTGAGCCTTGCTCCTAGTATGCCTGGTGTTTCTTGCAGCATTGCGACGAGTCGATCTAATCCTTCTACAGAGACTTCATAATCATCGCGTAAGCTTGCATGAGAGGCATTCATTAACTGTCCGAATTGCTCAGCCGATACGCCACTTCGGGCTTCTAGAACACGATCGTTCTCGGTGATCACATGACGCGCTCTTTCTTTGAGGGGACTTGGTAGGGATGCGATCGCGCTAATATCCGGCACATCTCGCAGTGCTGGAACATTTAGCAATCTAGCAGCTTCCTCACATTCTGCACGTCGCTGATTGTATCCACTACCTGCCAATGTGCGAGGAATTCCACTATCAATTACTAAGACTTCTGCGCCTTGGGGGAAGGGTAGTAGTTCACGATCGAGAGTGCGAGTATCAAGAAACAATAGATGATCAGTGTCTGCTAAGCTCGATGCCATTTGATCCATGATGCCGCACTGGACATGAGCAAAGTTTCTTTCTGCATCCTGTCCAAATTGAGCAATTTGGACATCATCGAGATTGAGATTGAGCAGCGATCGTAGAGCACGTAACATTGCGACTTCTAATGCGGCACTACTTGATAAGCCAGAACCAATTGGAACCGAAGAAGTTACAAAGATATTGAGTGGTGGAATGTTGAATCCTTGCTGTTCAAGGGTGCGAATACAGCCGACAACATAGCGACTGAAGCCTTGAGGAATGGGATCACCTGGAGCGAAACTGACTTGCTCGGATAGTTCGTGCGAATAGATATGATGTTGTTCGTTCGGGCTAGCACCGAGATAAACAGTGGTTTGCTGGGGAATTGCAGTTGGCAATACAAAACCATCATTGTAATCTGTGTGTTCGCCTAATAAATTCACTCGTCCGGGCGCACTCGCTTGAACATCGGGGGAAACATTAAAGATTTGCTCAAAAGTGACTGTTGTGGCTGTCGTCATAGCAGTTAGAACTTTTCTAGAGGGAGAGGGCGTTGTCGTCCGTTGACTTCGATGCTTTTCCAACGTGGATCAAGTGTGAGATTTTCGAGGCGATTGTCTTCGTGAAGTAAGAACGTATCTTCGATTTTGGCTGCGACTAAGCTGGGATTCCACGCCATTGCTATGTTTGCGGAGAGTCGATCGCTCGTTTCAGGGTTCGCAACGACTTCGCGGGATAGATAGCCCGTGGTTCCGCCTTGGTGATGTTCATGGATTGCGGTGGGATAGCCTTGTTGCTCGTATGCGCTTTTTAGCGTGTAGTAGATCTGATTGAGCGGTGTTCCGGTTTGGCACTGATCGAGTGCGATCGCTTCGATTTCTCGCACTTGTCGATGTCGGGTTGCTTCTTGATCTGACAAGCGATCAAAGTAAACAAAGCGAGTGAGATTTGCATAGAGACCGAAGCCACGGGCACAAAAAACTAACATTGCCATCCGTCCAATTTTTTCTTGTTTCGGAAGCGTGTGGCGATACTTGGGTAAGCGAAGTTCTCCGGCAGCAAGGGTGAGAGCGGGGTGGAGTCCACGAGTCCAAAGCGCAGCCGCTCCCGCTCCGGCAAGCTGAACTTCACTCCAATCCGGTGAGGCTTGAATCAGAACTTCGGTCATGGCTTCGCTGGCGAGTGTTCCCACTTGGCGGTAGCGATCGACCTCACTCGGCAGTAACACGCGTTTGTGATTGATGAGCGATCGCGGTAGATTGCCTTCGAGATCACTGATGACTTCGCCGCCTTGAGTCACTTTTTGCACAAAAGATTCACGCTCGACTTTCTTTGCCCAGGGAGCGATCAACCATTGATAGTCTGACTCAGGAGGAACCTCTTCGTCTTGAAGTCGCTGAGCTTCGATCTCATCAGTGAGAATCCATGCACCATCAAGTGTGACTAGAACTTCAGCAACTCCTGTGTCTGCTGCAAGTAGCACCATATTTGATCCGCCTGCGGTCGCCCACGCAAACCAGTCAATTCCACTCAACCGCAGACCGGAGGCTTGAGTTTCTTGCAGAGCTTCGCGCATCCAGGTTAGTTTTTGGCTGATTTCGGTGGCGCGATCGGCGGATGCGGTGTTGAGTTGGAATTGCATTTCTGATTCTCCTGATGCTTAGACCGTTACTGTGTCTTCGATTTGCACAGTGACAGCTTGTAGTTCTTTGGCTTTTTCTTCAGGAAGGGCATCATTCGCAAACATTCCGGCGGCAAGTTCAGTTCCCGCCAGATACTTGAGGCGATCGGCGGTGCGATAGGGCGGATAGAATTGTGCGTGTAAGTGCCATTCTGGGTGCGGTTGACCATCTATTGGTGCTTGATACCATGCCATAAGGTAAGGGAACGATCGCTGCCACAATCCATCAAACTTCATGGTTACAGTCTTGAGTGCTTTGGCGAGTCCTAGACGCTGATCAGGAGTGAGGTCGATCAATGTTGCTACAGGATCGATCGGAGCAATCCAGACTTCATAAGGATAGCGAGCACAAACGGGGACAAAAGCGATCGCAGTGTCATCGCGATAAAGGATTCTTTTATCGTCGGTTATTTCCTGCTGAATCAAGTCCTGCAACAATCCGCGTTGATGTTGCTGATAGTAAGCTTGCTGCTGTTTCCCCATGTTTGCGGGGACAGGAGGAACAAACGGATAAGCATAGATTTGCCCATGTGGATGATGCAAGGTGACACCCACTTCGACCCCTTTATTTTCAAACGGGAGAACATATTGAATGTGATCAATTTCTCCGATCGCGCGAGTACGATCTCCCCAAACTTGAATCAATAACTCAATGTGATCCAATTTGAGCGATCCGAGAGAGGATTGTGGATTTTGATCAAACACAACGACTTCACACGCACCATTTGCAGGAAGAGTATCTACAATTTCATGCGGTGCAGCAGTTGCAGTTGGCAGCATTGACGGAAAGCGGTTCTCGAACACCGCAACATCATAGTTTCCTTGAGGAAGTTCGGTCGGAAACTCTGGATCATGCGTGGGTGCTAGCGGATTGTACTCTGGAGGCGGCATGAAGGTTCGCCCTTGCCGGTGGCTTGCATAACAGACCCATTCACCGCGTAATGGATGCCACCGCAGATGAGGAGTTGCCTGAATCGGATCAGGGCTAGGACTGGGGGCAATGATATCGGGAACGATCGCGTTTCGACTGTATAAAAACAGTTTGCGACCGTCCGGTTTTAGCAGCATTTGGGAATACATAAGCTTTTCACCTTGAGGGGATCTCTATCCATCCTGATGGCTTGGGTTTGTCCCCTAAACCCTCCACAAGTGGAGGACTTCAAACCGAAGCATTTCAATGCTTAAAGTTACGTAAGTTCGACACAAGTTTTCGGCTACGTTTGGATCTGCGGGTAGCCCCCTAAATCCCCCATTCTGGGGGACTTGGAGAAGAGCAATTCCCTAATTTTGGAGAGTTCTCCGACCTTCAAAGTCCCCCAGAATGGGGGATTTAGGGGGCACAACTGAGCCTAAACGAAGCGAAGAAATCCGTTAAACTCGCGTTAAAGTTCTCTAGAATTGAGAAGTTAGGGGACAACGCTGACAACGAAGCGGAACACAATTTCAAAGCTTAGTTTGAAGACAGAGATTTTGCTCCATTACCATTGCTTGAAACCATCGGAGCTTCTTGATCGGCTGCCATTGCTTTCTTCGCTACCTGCACATCTTCGGGGTGCCAAGTGGGACGCTCTGAGATCTTCGCGTAGGTAGCAAGCGCTTGAGCAACGACTTGATCCATGTTGTAGTATCTGTAAGTTGCTAAGCGTCCGACAAAGTGTACTCCTGGAGTTGCATCTGCAAGCTCTTTGTACTTCTTGTAGAGTTCAGCGTTTTCAGGACGCGGAATCGGATAGTAAGGATCGCCTTCTGCTTGGGGGAATTCGTAGACAACGCTCGTTTTAGGATGCTCTTGTCCAGTTAGATATTTGAACTCTGTAATGCGAGTGTAGGCTTGTTCGTTTGGATAGTTCACCACTGGAGCGGATTGGAATACAGGCTTATCGTGGGTTTCATGTTTGAATTCGAGCGATCGATAAGGCAATTTACCAAAGCGGAAATCGAAGAATTCATCGACAGGTCCCGTGTAAACAATCTCGCGATGCGGAATCACTTTCTGAATTTCGCGATAGTCCACATTCAGCATCACTTTAATGTTCGGATGCGCCAGCATATTCTCAAACATCCGAGTAAAGCCGTGGAGCGGCATCGCTTGATAGGTATCGGTGAAATAGCGATCGTCGCGATTGGTTCGGGTTGGAACTCTAGCGGTGACTGACTTATCTAGCTCAGAGGGATCAATGCCCCATTGTTTGCGCGTATAGTTGCGGAAGAACTTTTCGTAGAGTTCACGTCCGACTCGGCTCACAACCACATCTTCAGAGGTGCGAATATAGTCTTTTTTCTCTGCAACTGAGGCGAAGAACTCTTCGACTTGGAACGAGGTTAGATTTAAGCCATAAAGTTTATTGATCGTATCGAGATTGATCGGGATCGGAAGCAGTGAACCATCAACACTTGCAAGCACCCGATGTTCATAGGGTCGCCATTGAGTGAAGTTTGAAAGATAGTCAAAGACATCACGAGAATTGGTGTGGAAGATATGCGGACCATAACGGTGGACTAAAACCCCCGCATCGTTGTAATGATCATAAGCATTACCGCCAATGTGGGTTCTGCGATCGCAAATCAGCACTTTTTTCCCAGACTGGCTTGCTAATCGTTCGGCAATGACGCTGCCTGCAAAACCCGCACCCACAATTAAATAATCAAACATTAGAAGTTCTCCGAGAATTCAAAATAACTGCGTCAATCTGCTGCATCATCGCCTCCCAGGTTTGATCCCAGGACATTTGTGCGAGAAAGTCCTCGACACGCTCAGACTGTCCCTGCTGCATGGCAAGTTCGACTTGCTCGATAAATTCCTCAGCACGATCGGCAATGTGTACGAGTCCTAGTTCTCCATACGGACGCACCACATCGCGAATCGAAGTTGAAACTACAGGTTTCCCTGCTGCAAGGTATTCTGGGGTTTTGGTGGGACTGATAAACCGTGTGGATTCATTTAATGCAAACGGCAACAATGCAACATCCCAATATGCCAGGTAGTGAGGTAATTCTTGATAAGACTTGCTGCCTAAGTAGTGAATATTAGGGCGACGGGGAAGAGAACCGGGATCAATCTTCACAACCGGACCAATCAACACTAGCTGCCAGTCGGGTCTCGCTTGAGCAATCCGATCGACTAACTCTAAGTTCATCCTTTCATCAATTACACCATAAAATCCCAAACGTGGATGAGCAATGCAAGCTTGATCTTGGGGATCAACTGCAATGCTTTTTGCTTGAGCGAAGTGGGCGACATCGATGCTGCTGGAAAAAGCATGAACATTCGGATGCTGATGTTGTTTTGCTTCATAGAGGCTTTGTCCCCCGGTGAACACCACATCTGCACGTTTGAATAGTTCTGTTTCCCAATCTTTTAGAGCTTTCGAGGCTCCTTTGAAGGCAGAAAGTTCGTCCATGCAATCGTAGACGATACAAAGGGAATCAATATGGTTTGTGAATGATAGTGCGATCGGAGTGTAGTACCACAGAATCGGTTTTGCAATGCTGTAGTCAGTAAATAGCTCATCAATCAGCGTTTGCATCATGGTAGCGGTCATTTCCTGGCTCATCCCGCTGGGAAGATAGGGCACGACGATCCAAACGCCGCAATCGCGCTGAGTTACTTCTAAGCGCCAAGCCGCATCAGATTCAAACTTGGGTTCTTCGATAAAGAAGGTTCTGCGATGTTTAGCACAGCGGGTGAGAAGGTGCTGCGGACGCTGATACACGAAGTCCCAACGCAAATGGGACAAACAGACTAGATCGGGCAAAGCGCTATCCATTGAGCCAAAATCGGGTGGAGTTTGGCTTTCTGAGGTGGATGCTTTTATAAAGGGCTTTCGATTATTCCCAATCGAACGGCTATAGCCGTTCAATCCTCTGTTGAATAAGGACATAGATTTTTGAATTCTGGATGTTGCCTAAGTTGCAATCACACATTCAAAAATAGTCATAGTTGCTCATAATTCCTTCTATCTGAAGAGTTGGAAATGCTCGTTCAAACAAAAAAGGTGCGCTGGATAGAGACCGAATTATGTCTATTTGTTAATAACTTTCTTGAGATAAGTAAAACAGTGATGCCATTTCGTAAAAGTGCTTCTATCTCAAGTCAGAATTGATTTGAGCTAAAATATACGTATATCCACGCTTGCTTTGATATGTACTAGAGCGATTTGCTGCATTACTTTTGCTAGAAATATAGAGAACCCAAGTTAAAACTAGGGTTTAATCTTTTTAACTCTGTGTAACAAAACAATCTTCATTAGAAAAGTAAAGTTTCATCAGGAGTAATAATTTTGATGTTAGGTTTTAATCTGCTGTTCACGCGCATAGAAGCAAGGCGCATTTTCTCCTACTGAAGGAGTTAACTTCCATGAAACTACTCGGTAAAAGCCTCGACAGTATTGCTCAGTCTGCCTCTAGCCCGATCGCACTTTGTCGTCAACTCGAAACAGGTTATCCGCGCCCGCAGCTTCAGCGATCGCAATGGATCAACCTCAATGGGTCGTGGAAATTCTCCTTTAATGATCAGGGAGATTGGAAACAGCCCGATGATGTGCCTGAATGGACACACACGATCGAGGTTCCTTTTGCTCCTGAAACGGAGAAAAGTGGCATTGGTGATACTGGCTTTCACGCTTATTGCTGGTATGAGAGAGAATTTGAAGTTCCGAGTGATCACCACCGGGTGCTGCTGCACTTTGGCGCAGTAGACTATCAAGCTTCGGTTTGGGTCAACGGTCGCTATGTTGGGGGTCATGAAGGCGGATCTACCCCATTCAGCTTTGAGATCACGGAATTCCTTCAACTGGGAACGATGCAGCGCGTGACGGTGTTGGCACAAGACGATCCGTTTGATTTGGCGAAGCCTAGAGGAAAACAGGATTGGCAGCTAGAGCCGCACAGCATTTGGTATCCTCGTACAACTGGAATCTGGCAAACCGTTTGGGTTGAGTGTGTCCCACAAACCTATATCGAGAAAATTCGCTGGACACCGCATTTTGAGCGCTGGGAAATTGGATTTGAAGCCTCAATGGTGGGCGCAAACTGCGATGACTTATACGTTAAAGTGCGTCTCAGTGTGGGCGATCGCTTGTTGGTGAATGACACTTACGAAGTCGTCAACGAGGATATCAACCGCCGGATTGCTTTGTCTGATCCTGGCATTGATGACTATCGCAACGCTTTGTTGTGGAGTCCTGAGAAACCAACATTGATCGATGCTCAGATTCAGCTTTGGCATCAAGGAACCTTGATCGATGAGGTGAAGTCCTACACGGCAATGAGAACGGCGAGCATTCAGCGCGATCGGTTTATGCTGAATGGTCATCCTTACTATCTGCGGCTGGTTTTGGATCAGGGCTACTGGACGGAAAGCTTTATGACTCCGCCTTCTGATGAAGCGTTGCGTCTAGATATCGAACTGACGAAGCGGATGGGCTTTAATGGCGTTCGCAAGCACCAGAAGATTGAAGATCCGCGCTTTTTATATTGGGCGGATGTGATGGGATTGTTGGTGTGGGAAGAAATGCCGAGTGCTTATCGGTTCACTCGTAAGGCGGTTGAACGCATTACCAAAGAATGGACAGAGGTGATCGATCGCGATAGTAGCCATCCTTGTATCATCGCTTGGGTTCCGTTTAACGAATCTTGGGGTGTGCCGAATCTGACGGAAACCGCAGCGCAACGACACTATGTTCAAGCCTTGTACTATCTGACGAAAACGCTTGATCCGACCCGTCCGGTGATCGGGAACGATGGTTGGGAAAGTGCGACAACAGACATTCTGGCGATTCATGATTACGATAGTCAGCCCGATCGATTGGGTAAGCGCTACGGCTCTGAAGTGAAGTTGTCGGATCTGTTTGATACACAGCGACCAGGTGGACGCATTCTGACGCTGGATGGCTATCCGCACCAAGGACAGCCGATTATGCTGACGGAATTTGGAGGAGTGGCCTACACTCGACCGACCGATGAGCAGGCAGATAAAGCTTGGGGCTACGATCGTTCCTCGGATCTGTGTGATCTTCAGCAGCGCTATCACAAGCTTCTGAATGTGGTGAACCGCGTTGAGATCTTTAGTGGCTTCTGTTATACGCAGTTGACGGATACTTTCCAAGAGGCGAACGGGTTGCTATATGCCGATCGCACTCCGAAGTTTGATATCAATGCGATCTCGGCGGCGACTTTGGGGCATGAGACGATCCCTGAAATTGCGGAATGTGCGATTACGCCTCAGTGCAGTGGATCTTGGCAGAGTTAGAATGGCTGGATTGATGGTTTTCTGCTGCGGCTGAGTCGTTGAATGCTCCCTAATAAATCCCCCACAAGTGGAGGCACGAGTGGGGGACTTTGAGACTGAGAGATTTCCTTCATCCGCTTAGGTATGGATTGGGGTGGAAACTGTGAGGGTTTCAAGCAGTTGCATTAAGCGATCAGCAAGGCGATCTAAACCGAGCCGATCGGTGGCTGAGATAAAGACTGCATCGGGGTAGGATTGCTGCACCTGATCTAAAGTGCTGCGATCGACGCGATCGATTTTGTTAAACACCAGGATTGCATTCGGGGGAATTGCGGGGAGTTCAGATAATACCGTGTTCACGGATTCTAGATGCTGCTCCCAGGCTGGATGAGAGAGATCGAGAACATGAAGGAGCGCATCGGCTTCGGTGACTTCTTCGAGGGTGGCGCGAAAGGCATCCATTAGCGCAGGTGGCAGATCGTGGATGAATCCAACTGTGTCCGTTAGTAATACATCGCGTCGATCGTGCGTGTTTGGATCAGTGATCGTTAAGCGGCGAGTGGTTGGATCAAGGGTGGCAAACAATTGATCGGCAACGTAGACATCGGCTTGAGTGAGAGCGTTTAGAAGCGTTGATTTGCCTGCATTGGTGTAGCCGACAAGGGCGATCGTGGGGAGTTGTTGGCGATCGCGCTGCTGACGGAGGCGGGCGCGATGTGCCTGAAGCTGATTGACTTCTTGCTGCAATTGACCGATGCGACGTTGGATGACGCGGCGTTCGGTTTCAAGCTTGGTTTCACCGGGGCCGCGGGTTCCAATTCCTGCACCTAAACGCGACATTTCTTGACCACGTCCACGTAATCGGGGCAAGGTGTATTCGAGTTGTGCAAGTTCAACTTGAAGCTTTCCGGCTTGCGATCGCGCTCTTTGGGCAAAGATATCTAGAATCACTTGGGTACGATCGACGACTCGCACTCCGATTTGTTCTTCTAGGTTCCGCGCTTGAGTGGCGGAGATATCTTGATTGAGAACGATTAGATTTGCGCTTAATCGCTGCGCTTCTAGCGTCACTTCTTCGACTTTGCCGTGACCGATGACGGTTTGGGGATGAGGGTGCGATCGTTTTTGCTGGACGACTCCAACGATTTCACCTTTGGCACTTTCAACTAAGCGGGACAGTTCATCCAGGCTATCTTGGAAGCGGCGATCGGACATTTTCTCGGTTTGGAGTCCGACGAGTAGAGCGCGATCGTGATCGGACTGAACCGTTTGTAATAAGTCAAATCCGGCATCTTGGATGTCGCTTTCCCAGTCGTGAATCAACTCGTCGGCATCTTGTTCAAACAGGGATTGGAGCGGAAACGTTTCAACTTGCCAGGGTTGGTCAAAGTCGGGTGCAAGGTGCGCTAAGTAAGAGTGCTGGATTAAGGCTTTATTGGATTTCGTGTCGGCTAAGGTGAGAACGACCATTGCATCGAGGCGCTGGCGCAGCATGGCGATAAAGGCGCTGGCATCGGGTGGATGGAACTGAGCCACCAAGCAGCGAATTCCACTGAAACGATCGCCGCTTCGACGAGGTAACTCAGAGTCAGGGAGCCGAGTTTGCATTGGAGTGCCGACTCCAACGCGAACAACCTGTCCGCGACGATTGACATAACAGCAGAGCGGTTGATGAATAAGTTGGCTAAGGGCGGCTAATTGATCAGCAAATTCTGGAGTGATGAAGCGATCGTTCGCTAACCGTTCTTCGTATAGCTGCTCAATCTGCTTGGTATGTGTGGATTTTAAGCCTTGAAGATTACCATAAAGCGTTGCCATGAGGTAAACCTGCAAATCTGCGATTCCTTAACCATAAAGAGCCGTTCTTTTGTTAACCTCTGACTTGAGTAGGAAGGGATTAGCGTGTTAGTTCAAAGAAATAAACGTCCATAGCGTAGATTGGCTGGGTATTTGAAATTAGGCAACACGCGTAAGTTAGATTTGGGAATTTAACTATAGATAGATAGCAGGGTTGATCGCTCCCAATACTATAAGGAGACAAAATTACTGGATTTATTATCATAGTCGATCGCTAGGTTGCCAACTTTTTGGGCTGCAACTTAGTGAACAGTCACGCTGTAAATGTTGTGCCTGTTGAACGTTAAAAATTCTCTCAGCTTAAGTAATGTAGACTCCATCTGAATTTGAAGGGATGTCATGAAAGACTACATTTCGCTGGGCACTCGTTCTTCCTTGTCTGATGCAGGACTCCAGAGTGCAGGCATAGCTCCAGATACTACTGTAACTGAGCTATGGAAACACCAGCCTTCTTATAATCGAAGTGCATTAAATACGGGTATTGTACATTTTGGACCAGGGCGATTTTTCCGAGCGCACTTTGCCCGAATTATTCATCAGCATCTGGCACAAAAGGATCTGCGGTGGGGAATCTGTGGTGTCAGCCTTAGAAGCCCTCGCACGATCGAGCATCTGCAACCCCAAGACTTTCTTTATACCTTAACAGAGCGCTATAGCGGGGATGAGCATCATGAATCCGCAGATGTGATTGGTTCGATCAGCCAGATGATCAATGGGGCAGCAGAGCCAGAGACCGTGCTTCGGTTAATGGAGTCGCCGACTGTTCATTTGGTCACGCTGACGGTGACTCAAGCAGGCTATTGTCTGGATTCACGATTCAAGCTGGATACTGATCATGCTGCCATTCTACACGACTTGAACAATCCGACTTGTCCGACCACTGCGATCGGTTTCATTGTAGAAGCATTGCGTCGTCGTCGCGATCGTGGCATTGCACCTTTTACTACCTTGTCTTGTGATAACTTACCGAGAAACGGAGAGATTCTACAAAGAGCAATCTTCACTTACGCAGAACGAATTGATCCAAGTCTTGCAGAGTACATTGATAAGACTGCGACTTTTCCGAATACTGTCGTTGATCAGATTGTGCCACAAGCGCATGAGTCTGATGAGCAGCATCCGTATCGATTGTTGCAGGTTCGCGATCGTGCGCCAATTGTGACTGAACCGTTTTGGCAGTTTGTGGTCGAGGACAAATTTAGCAGCGATCGACCAATGTGGGAAGAGATTGGAGTGACGATGACGGATGATATCACTCCTTTTCTGCATCTCAAATCTAGATTTCTAAACGCAGTTCACTCCTTTATTGCTTGTTTGGCGGTTCGGGGTGGAATTGAATGTGTGCATCAAGTGCTGAGATTGCCGGAGTATCACTTATTTCTGCGGTTATTGATGGATGATATTACGGCTGCAACTCCGGTTGTTAATTCAATGTGCGAACAGTATGTGGATCAGGTGTTGCTGAGATTGAGCAATGAAGCGATTCCTGACAAAATCGAGCGAATTGCGGCAGAAACTTCTCGGAAAATTGGGAAGTACATTGCTCCAATCCTGAAAGATGCTCATGCTCAACAGGTCAATTTAAGACGATTGGTGTTGCCGATCGCGGCTTGGATGCTGACGATTCGAGAGGGTACAAATGAGCTTGGTCAGTCGTTTGAAGTCAACGATAAGCCAGAGATGATCGCGGCGATTCAAACCAAGAAGCCGTTGAGTGAACTGCTTGGATTAGAGCCGGGAGACTGTTGCGACCTGCTCGATCGAGAGTGCGATCGGACAATGTGGGAGATTCGGACACGCGGACTATCGGCTACACTCAGATATTACAGCCAGGAGCATTTTGAGCATGACATCGTTTCAGCCGCGTAAGGTCGTTTTGTTTGACCATGATGGAACTGTTGTGGATAGCGAGATTGTTGCGTTAAAGAGTGCATGGAAATTGACGGCTGAAGTGGCTTGCGAATTTTCGGGGGCACGTCACTATGATTTACCAGACTTTATTAAGCACTTTGCAGGGAAACCGTATCGAGAGATTTTGGGGCAAATTTATGCAGATGCACCGATGGCTTTAACAGAGGCTGATATTCAGCGGTTGGTGCTGGAGGAGGAAGATCGGGCGATCGATCATTTGAGCATTGACGCAAAACCGACTGAGGGAACGCCTGCGGTGCTAGATGAGTTATGCGATCGAGGCATTGAGTTTGCGCTAGTGAGCAACAGTAGTTTGCGACGGTTGGAGGCTTGTTTGGCAGCCTCAGAGTTAATGGGATACTTTGGCGATCGTGTGTTTAGTGCGGCTGATTCTCTTCCAGTTCGCAGGCCGAAGCCTTTACCCGATATCTATCTTTATGCTGCACAGTGTTTGAATGCAGAGGTATCAAATTGTATTGCGATCGAAGACTCGATCAGTGGAGTAAAATCTGCGGTTGCGGCTGAAATTCCAATGATTGTAGGGTATGTGGGCGGAACTCACATTACCGAAGATGAACGTAGCGATCGTATCTCTGTATTGCGATCCGCGGGTGTTCACTTTGTAATTGAACAGATGTCTGAATTGATTCCATTACTCTAAATCTGTCGCAAGAAAGAGAGCCTTTTTGAATGCTCTCCCCTAAGTTTAGTTAGAGATGCAGATAGAATCGAATTATTAACAGAAAGGTTATGAATATTATAGGTAGAATCAAGCTTCCCAAGTCAGTCGATATTGCTCAATTGTATGTTCAGTGTGATGGAGCAGCGTCGATCGAGGAGCAGGAAGGCAGCAAAAAAATAGTTCTAGGTCAGGGTGGAACGGTTTCTTCTAGCTCTTATTTCAACTCATTCTATGAAAGCTATTACGTTAAATACACTTCGCTTGAATCTATCTATTATGTGTTAGAGCTAGAAGGTGATTTTAAGGTTGCTATTTATAGGGAAACTAACGAAGGCAACGAAAGAGATGCAATTCTAGAAAAACAGCTTGAACAGTGCCAACTCTCTACACCTGTTAAGCTTCCTGCGATCGATTTAGCTCAGACTAACAATGCAGGCAGAATTTATGCTGAGATTACTTGCTTAAGTGAGCAGGGAATTTTTGGGGCAGGATGGATTGTGACGGATCAGCCTAAAGCTAGGGAAGTCTCGCTGGGTGTCGTGATTTGCACGTTTAAGAAAGAGGATTATGTCAGAAACACTTTATCGGCGCTACTGCAAGATGAACTGCTGCACGATCGCAACCTCAATATCTTTGTTTCAGATAATGGACGCACACTTGACCCGAATGAGTTTGCAGATTCGAGGGTGAAGCTATTTCCGAACATGAATGCGGGTGGGAGCGGTGGCTTCACCAGAGGCATGATGGAAGCTTTAGCAGAAGGTAGCTCCACTCATCTTTTATTGATGGATGATGATATTGAGCTAGAAACTGAAAGCATTTGTCGATTGTACTCGGTGCATGAGTATGCCAAAAATGATTTGATTATTGCAGGTGGACTGCTAAATCTCAATAAGAAATGGTCTTTGTACGAAGCAGGAGCAACCTACAACGAAGCTTCTAAAACGAAGGGTGCATCTGACTCACTTGTTCCATTGAACTATGATTTAGATTTGCGGGATACTAAAGTTCTGAATCAATTGTTGATGGAAGTTGATGCAGATTACGGTGGGTTTTGGTTTTGCTCCTTCTCTAAAGCATTGGTAGAGCGAATCAAACTACCGTTGCCGTTGTTTATTAAGCTCGATGATGTTGAGTTTTGTATGAGGGCGAAGCGGAAGTTTGGTGTTTCGATCGTCACCTTCCCATCAATGGCAGTGTGGCATATTCCCGCTTCTGCCAAGAACCTCAATTGGGAAGCCTACTACTATTTCCGCAATGATTTGATTACTTATGCAATGCACTTCACACCGAACTATAAACATACGGTGCGTAACCTGACCAAAGAGATTATGCAGGCATTGTTAAAGCCAGACTTCGATCGTGCTCAGATGTTAATCAAAGCATTTGAAGACTATCTGAAAGGTACAGAGTTGATTAAGGGTGCTAACCCGGAGTTAACTCACCCGGCGACGCTGAAGCTGAGTCGGAGCTATGAAAATCAAATTGAGATTGATGATTTAACGAGCGTTGAGCTTTTAGCGCGTTGGGCAAGTGTTGTTGAACAGGGGCGCACACGCTGGGAGGATGTGAGCCGAGAGTGGAAAACTGCTTATGCTGAGCTAACCTCTGAGGTGTTTTGGCGGGAGTATCTAGAGTTGAAAGAAATGGCTTACTCAGGGGCGATTGGGAAGTAATTTGGGAGGTGATCGCAGGCGTTTTTCATTGCCAATGATCTGAAATGATCTGAGTAGTGTAATGTTGCCCATCACCTACCGCAAATATCCTTCAACTCCAACAAGTAACCTCCCGGCAGCCGATGGGCATGGGCAACATTAGACTGCGATCGCTTGCAGCAGGTTGGGGCAAGTGTCCAATCCAGTGCTGAAACTTCCAGTCATGGAGCGATCCAAAATTAAAACACTGAAGTTCCTACAAGTTCCATCTTGCTATATTTCCAGCAACTTTGGTCTTTTCCCAAAATTTGGTG
Source organism: Cyanobacteria bacterium FACHB-63 (assembly GCA_014695255.1). Classification (GTDB taxonomy): domain Bacteria; phylum Cyanobacteriota; class Cyanobacteriia; order Leptolyngbyales; family Leptolyngbyaceae; genus Leptolyngbya. The sequence continues at coordinate 66,292 of JACJNX010000011.1, read as the reverse complement.
ATTTGCATTCAAGTGTTACCAATACAAGATCAACTTTCGATGCCACCTGTATTTTAAGAACGATAGCCATCCTTTATAGAATGTGAAGATTGTAAAGAATTCTGCTTTAGGTGGAAAAAGTCCCCTGCTGAATTGCAATTCAATTCGTTACAAATTAGTCTCTAACCTCTCCCTTTAAGTCGAGTAAAAACCTTAGAACAGTCGCTATGGTTGTGACATAGCAACGATTAGAAGATGTTTTAACAAATCAGTCGAAGGAGAAAGAGTATGTCGGATAGCAGTATAGATTTCAACCAGCAGAATGAAAATCAATCCTCTTTGAATGAGGTGAGTGAGGTGCCACAAGCACGAGACCCAGTTCAAACAGTGGCAACGGGTCTTGGAACTGTAAGTGGAGGGTTAGCTGGAGCCATCATTGGTCGCTTAGTTGGCGGACGCTTAGGAGCTGCTGTTGGTGCAGTGGTTGGTGGTGTTGCGGGTGCTAATGTTGGACGGGAAGCAGCAACAGGTGTTGATGCCACGATCGGTGAAGTAGTCAATGAAGTCAAACAGACGGTTGAGGATATCAAACCCTCTGTGATTGGAACAGTCGATGCAGTGCGACACAACATTGAAGCAGCACAGCCTTCTGTTGTAGGCGCGATCGACTCAGTTCGAGAAACCATTGATGAGGCTCGTCCTGCTGTAACCGAAACGATTCATGCAGTGACAGAAACGATCGAGGAGAGCCGTCCTTCAGTGATTGAGACAGTTGATTCAGTCCGAGGAACGATCGAAGATGTTCGACCTGAGGTTAAGCAGGCTGTTCACAAAACGGCTGAGAGCATTCAATCATCTGCTGCCAGTGTTGCAGATTCAGTGCAAGGAGTCGCTCAATCGGTTAAGGGTGCAGCGCAAGATGCTCAACCCAAAATGACACAAGCAGTGGACAGCGTGTCTGAGAGTGTTCAGGAAGCGGCTCAGTCGGTTAAGGGTGCAGCGCAAGATGCTCAACCCAAAATGACACAAGCAGTGGACAGCGTGTCTGAGAGTGTTCAGTCATCGGCTTCTAATGTGGCAGATTCTGTTCAACGGGCAACTCAAGATACTGCTAGCTCAACCCGCGATATTGGCACAACTTCAAACACGGGACAGGATGTAATGCTCGACCAATCCTATGGTCAGTCGGGAATTATTGAAGACACCTATCCCACAATGACAGCGGGAACATCAACAAACATGGGTTCTACCCTTGCACCTGACCAAACGGGTATAGAGTCAATTGATCAGATGCATCAGAGCACGACCTCAGGGTTTGGAGCAATCAGTGATGCGAACGATATTGTGGCAATTCAAAATGAGTTCGATCGCGGCGTATTCCTGACTGAACAGGGTGATCTGGATGGAGCAAAGGCTGCATTTGCTGAAGTGATTCGTGTTATGCCAGACGCTCCTGAGGCATACTTCAACATGGGTATCGTGCTATTCCAGCAAGGACGGAAGATGGAAAGCAGAGATTATATTCGCCAAGCACGGGATCTCGCACGCACTCGCGGCGAGCTTGATGCAGTAGCAAATCTTGACGCTATCCTACAGCAGATGGAATCTACTAGCTTACAGGGGTTGTAAATTCCATTTTGCTTTGAGTTAAGGAATTCGCTACGCGAAACGCAAGCGAGCAGGTTAAAAGCGATTAACCCGGCAATGTTTGACCTGATATTCCGAACTGCCCTCATCTCTAACCCTTCTCCTGTGAGGGAAGGGAGTTAGATTCAAAATCCCGCTCCCCAAAGAGCGGGATTTTGGGTGAGGGACATTCAGCAACAATGATTGCAGCGATCGCAATTAGTCAGAAGGCGATCTTTCTAACTCGCAATCTCTCAGATTTTGAACGAATCACTGAACTACAAGCTGAAGACTGGTCGGTTTGATTTCAGAAATTGCTGCTCATGAGTGGGGGCGATCGCAGTTCTTGATCGGATTCAATGTGATAATCGATCAATTGCTTCACGGGCAATATTCCTCCAATAGTCATCACCAAACTCGATGTATCTCTTTAGCGCCTGCAAATAATTTGCTCTTGCCTCTGCGTACTGTTCTTCTGCTTCTGCAAGCGATTCTAAGCATTGATAGGTGCGGGCTTGGGAGTAGCGATCGTTGTATTCGATTTTGATTTACAGGCCTTAATGGTAGCTAGCACGAGCTTGTTCAAACTCTCTCAGTTCTTCGGCAACCCTGCCTAACGTTCGCAATTACCGGACGTGATACTCTTTACTACTAACCGACCATCTTGAGTGATTCCGGTGCATTACCGTTGTTAGCTGCCATACCAATTAGTTCGGGCAGTTTGAAGGTGTAGATCGTCCGGCAAAACGATCTACCACCCAGCCGAGAATATATACCGCAGTGTCTTCACGAGCATCATGCGTTGAACCCGGATAACGAGCAAACTGTACATCCTCGCCCGCCTTGCAGCGACGGGCAGCCTCGGCTTCGCTTAACTCTACAGGAATGAGCGAGTCGGCGGTTCCATGAGCGATCACAATAGGAACTTCAATTCGACCGTTGGGGGTATTTTTCTCGAACAGGGTATTCCAGGGTTCGGTCTTGAGAATATCCACACTCAGGTATTGCGCGGGTGTCCGTAAGGTCTTGATGATGGGAAGGAATCCTGCTGGGGCTGTAAAGCACGGTTTGATCATTCGATCGAAATTGGCACGCTCATCCGGTTTGATAATCGCATTCAGATCAGCCCCTGGATAAACTGCAGCCCATGCTGCAAAGACATATCCCAAGAAAATTCCCCCTGCTGGCTTGTCCAAATTAAACTCTGCAATCTTGCGTAGATTAGTCGCTGGAGCAGATGCAGCCACCCCCGACAGTTTTAGCTCAGGAGCATAGGTTTGAGCTAGTTGAGCAGTCCAAAGCGCGCTATTGCCACCTTGGGACGCTCCCCACACCACAAATTTATTTCCCGCGCTCACCTCAACAATTTGGCGAGATGCCCGTACCGAATCCAGCACACTATGCGCTGCGACTTGCCCAACCATATAGGGATGAACACCAGGAGTTCCTAATCCTGGATAATCTGTAATGGCGATAACAAATCCTTGCGCGAGCATTCGTTCAATGACTGGGGTTTGTTGGTAAGGATCTGAAGTGTGACTAACACCGCATTCTGGTCGAATGCCAGTCGTACCGTGTGCCCAGGCGATGATGTTTCGGGGCTTAACACTCGTTCCATTTGGGGCAACAATGGTGCCAGTCACCGCAATGGGGTTTCCTTCAAGATCAGTCGATCGATACATCACTCGCCAGGCTTGTGCCCCTTCAGGCAGGTTGCTAGGCACCGTTTCTTTACGAATAATGCTTCCTGGCTGACCCGGTGGAAGCGGTTGGGGTGGCGTATAGAACGCTGATGGAATTTGCGGAGTGGCTGATCGGTGATATTTGACAAGGAAAGTAGCAGCTGCACCAATCATACCAACAGTAACGGTCGCGGCTAGGAGTAGAATCCACCTGTTTGGGCTTTGCCAAATCCTCGCAATTCGTGCGTACATACGGTACCCTGGTTTGCCACGCAGTTACAGCAGTTAACGGTGAAGCTCAACGGTGGCTAGTAATCTTTGAGACACAGCTAGGATCTTGATACCACCCGTTGCAACGAAGTGTTAGGTGCGACAACCACCTCTATTTATCGCAGCTGACAAAGGCGGTTAGATTCCAGATCCTTATTAGGCAACCTACCTCCTTGTTTTGATCGCAGTCACTATCTCATTCGCTAATTCATCTAAAGAGTTGACCCCATTTAGAATTAAATCACAATTCTGCAAAACTCTTGTACTTACCTCAAAATACAGTTCTCGGGTGCCACCATTGAGATATTCTGTCAGATATTCTTTGAGATAGTCTGCCAGGATATCTTGCTTTTTCTCAGTGACACACTGTTCAATGTCTCGCAGCAATCGACGTGCCAAGGCAACTTCTAGCGGAAGGTTGATACACGCTACAAAATCAATTAGTTCGCTCATCTGGGCGCGTTCTCTACCAAACGGCTCCTCCATCACAATGAAGCTAGCTGATTTAATTATTCCTTGATTCTCGGGCAAAGAAATGGACTTTCCATGCCGTAATGCTTGCAAATCTTCGAGGAGTTGTGGGGTTTCCCACTGATTAGGATCAGCCCCCTCTCTAATCCATTGAGAGAAGTCTAAAGGATACTTTGATACACAGACATAGTCATCGAAGTAGAAAGAGACAGCATCCTCTAACAAGCAGGTGACTTTCTGCACCAGAGAAGTTTTTCCTGCTCCAGACGGTCCACTGATCGCCACTACGAAACTTGGAGATCGTTTGCTAACTGTTCTTGCCATACCCTTGCATTTCAGTAACTCTGCATATCGTTGCAATTTAGCAATCTAACGTTCCCGCTTCACCCGCCACCAGTAACCTTTCTGGCTCAACCAACATATTCCATATGGTCGGTGTGCAAGCGGATTGTTAGACAGGAATTTGTGCTGACCACAGGGTTAAATGAGAATCTCAAGCTATTGTACTTCCAGTAATTTTATAGTTTTCGTCGCATCTCGATCTGAAAGTCTTCAAATCCCAAACTTTCATAAAGCAATTTTGCTGGCGAATCTCGCAAAACATTAAGATCAGCTTCCATGCAACCTTTGTCCCGTCCCCATTTGAATGCTGCTTCCATAAGCGATCTCGCAACTCCAGATCGGCGATACTGAGGAGCGACATAAATTGCATGGATATGCAGAGATGATTTTGGCAGAAATACGGAACTTAGCTCAATGATACTAGCTTCGAGAATGCCAATCAGTTGATTGGATGAGATATCCAGTTCTGCAATAAGAAAAAGATGATCAGGGGAATCAATCTGCGATTGGATAGGCTTTCGAAGCCAATTTGAAATAGAATGCGGATCTTGTAAAGCATGACCGCCAAGGGATGCCATTGTATCGAGCATTGCTTGAATAAATTCAATGGCTATATCGATTTCTTGATGAGCAAGCTTTCGGATTTGCATACTTGGAATGTTTAGCTAAAAAACACTTGTCTAATCACAAAATCCAGCAACTCTGCCTAACAATTGTTTAGACTGACTCTTTCGGTCTAATCACCTAGATGGGGACATTAGACCGAAAATGGTCGGTATAACATTTTGTCAGGGCGATTTAGGCTGCTCAAAGTCGGTGTAACATCCGAAATTAGGACATTAGACCGGCTCTTTCTGTCTAATACTGAGATTTGGAACGTTAGACCGACTCATATTCGGTATATTACCCCTCGACAGAGGCATTAGACTGAAAATTTCCGTATTTCTTCTCGAAGAAAGCTTGTACTATTCTGCCTAAGATCCCGTTCATCCACTCACTGGTCGATCGTGCGATCACATCCTCTAGCTGTTGGCACAGGGTAAGCTCAACAGTTACAACTGATGTGAATTCTCTTTCTCATTCTGGTCTTGATATTAGACTTATTTCGAGTCTCAAGTGATAAAAATGATATAGATTTAGAGGCAGCGATTGCCCTTCTGCTCTTTAGCAAATTGAATTCACAAAAAATCGGGGCAGTTTTCACCACCCCGATCGCAGTTATCTATCTTTCAGAATTACAGTTGCGGTACATAGCGTTCTTTTTCAGGAACGGCGGTGTATTCTGCAACGATTTGGCGGAACTCGTCGCCGTCGATCGTTTCCTTATCCACTAGAAGATCGACTAAACGATCAATCACTTCGCGGTTTTCGCGAATGATGCGGCGAGTGTCGTCTAAACAGTGTTCGACGATCGAGCGGACTTGAGCATCAATCCGGGCTGCAATCTCTTCGGAATACTCAGAGCGAGTCATCCAACCGCCACCTAAGAAGACTTCACCTTGTTGGCTTTCGAGGGAGAGCGGACCTAAATCCGACATTCCAAAGCGAGTGACCATCTGACGTGCCATGCCGGTGACTTGTTGAATGTCACCGCCTGCACCCGTCGTCACTTCAGCATCTCCGAAGATGACTTCTTCTGCTGCGCGTCCGCCCAATGCACCCTTGATACGGGCGAGGATCTGTGAGCGCGAAATCAGTCCTTGATCTTCACTCGGCATAAACCAGGTAAGACCGCGTGCTTGACCGCGTGGAACAAGAGTGACCTTCTGAACTGGATCATGTTCTTTCACCAGTGTTCCAACGATCGCGTGTCCGATTTCGTGATAGGCAATCAAGCGCTTGCTCTTGCTGTCGGTGAGCGGGGTGCCTTCCATACCAGCCACGACGCGATCGACTGCATCATCAATTTCAAGCATGGTGATGGCATCTTTGCGGCGGCGGGCGGTGAGAATTGCCGCTTCGTTCAGCAAGTTTGCTAAGTCTGCACCAGAGAAACCAGGGGTACGACGAGCGATCGCTTCTAGGGAAACTTCAGGGGCAATTTTTTTGTTGCGGGCGTGGACGTTGAGGACTTCGAAACGGCCTTTGATGTCGGGGACATCAACACTGACTTGACGATCGAAGCGTCCGGGGCGAAGCAGTGCGGAATCGAGGACATCAGGGCGGTTAGTTGCCGCGATGATAATGATTCCAGTGTTGCCTTCAAACCCGTCCATCTCGGTGAGGAGTTGGTTTAGGGTTTGTTCGCGTTCATCGTTTCCGCCACCGATTCCGGCTCCCCGTTGCCGTCCGACTGCGTCAATTTCATCGATAAAGATGATACAAGGGGCGTTTTCTTTCGCTTTTTTGAACAGGTCGCGGACGCGGGATGCCCCCACACCGACGAACATTTCGACGAACTCGGAACCGGAGATTGAGAAGAAGGGAACGCCTGCTTCACCTGCGATCGCTTTTGCAAGCAGGGTTTTACCCGTGCCCGGAGGACCGACGAGCAGAACGCCTTTGGGGATTCTCGCGCCGACTGCGGTAAAGCGTTCTGGCTTTTTCAGGAAGGTGACGACTTCTTGCAGTTCTTCTTTGGCTTCTTCGATGCCTGCGACATCATCGAACATCACACCCGTTTTGGCTTCCATTTGGAAGCGAGCGCGGGACTTGCCGAAGTTCATCGCTTGACCGGGGCCGCCAGGGACATTGCCCGATCGACGGAACAAGAAGAAGAGTCCACCCAGCAAGAGAATCGGGAAAACTAAGTTTCCGAGTAAACCCCAAACTGCGCCATCGTTGCGAATTGGATGGGAGTCTAGGTTGACACCAGAATTACGGAGACGGGTCACTAATTCAGGGGTGTTGCCGGGGAGATCGACTCTTAAGCGTTGTAGCCGATTATCCAAATCTGGATCAACCGCTTCTACGATCGCCGTTCGACCTCCATCATATAAATCAACGCTATTAATTCGATTTGCGTCCAAATACTCCAAGAACCGCCCATAGGTCATACGGGTGCTGGCAGTGTTTCTGCTGGTATTGGGTGCGGTTGGAGCGATTGATCCTTGCCAGAGGAAAAACCCGACGACAAGCGCGGGAATTGCCCAAAGCAGGATGGTTCTCCAAGAAGATTTCATAAACTAGCAACCTCGCGATACGGCTACAACGGTAAAGATCGATCGTTATTGTCTTGGGACTGTACTGTGCAATTTCGCTCAAGCTTGAAGCTGAATGAGGCACAGGTACTTTTACGGATTCTCTACCAAGGGATTAATGAGAGGAATCTTAACTAAATGTAACTTAATTCTGAGAATTACAGCAATTGAGGTGGGAAGTGGGGATGGGAAGGAACAATTTTTGGGAATGAGCATCTTTTGTTGACTCCCTATCCCCTACTCCCTAACGGATCGATAAGGCTTGCTCGAAGCGCTCGCGATCGTGTCCTTTCTGATTGAGCAGTAGCCAAGACTGTACAAGATCTGGACCTTGAAGCGCTCCGGTTAAAGCGGCTCGGAGCGATTTCATCACGACTCCTTTTTTAAGGTTCTGCTCTTTCACGACTTGCTTGATCAGGTCTTGAATGGCAGCCTCGGTGAGGGGTGAAGGCATTGCCTCTAGGATTGCTTTGATTGCCGTGGTTGCGCCTTCTTGCTGCATATGAGCTTTGGCATCGTCGGTGTAGTCCAACGGTTGGAACAGGTAGCGCGTCATATCTACGGCTTCATTCAGGCGGGATAGGCTGGGGGCAACGAGGGCGCTGACTTGTTCTAGCCATGCACGATCGTTCTTCTCATCCAGCACATAGCCCGCCGATTTCCAAACGGGAATTAAGAGATCAGTGGCTTGGGCGACAGGCATCGCGTGAATGTACTGCCCGTTAATCCAGTTCAATTTATCCCAGTCGAATTTGGCTCCGGCTTTGTTGACGCGATCGAAGCCGAAATTCTCAGCCGCTTCGGTGAGCGAGAAGATTTCGGTCATTGGTTCGGGGGGCGACCAGCCGAGAAGCGTCATGTAGTTCGCGATCGCTTCTGCGGTATACCCCATATGCTTAAAGTCGGAAATCGAGGTGACTCCATCGCGTTTAGAAAGTTTTGCGCCTGCTTGGTTCAGAATGAGCGGCGTGTGTCCGAATTCGGGTAAGGGTGCGCCCAGTGCTTCGTAAAGGAGAATTTGTTTCGGGGTGTTGCCGATGTGATCTTCGCCGCGAATGACGTGGGTGATGTTCATGTCAATGTCATCGATGACGACGACAAAGTTATAGAGGGGTTGACCGATTTCTTCGCCTTCTGCGGCGCGGGCAATCACCATGTCGCCACCGAGGTCGCGACCTTTCCAGGTGACGGTGCCGCGAACGAGATCTGTCCAGGAAATTTCTCGATCGTCGTCGATTTTGAATCGAATCACAGGTTTGCGACCTTCAGCGAGGTAGGCGGCTTCCTGTTCGGGTGTGAGATTGCGATGGCGGTTATCGTAACGAGGGGCTTCGTTTTTGGTTTTTTGCGCTTCTCGCATCGCGTCGAGTTCTTCGGGAGTATCGTAGGCGCGATAGGCTAATCCTTTGTCTAGGAGTTCCTGGATCTTTTCGCGGTACAAACTCATTCGAGCCGTTTGATAAACGGGTTCTTCATCCCAGTTTAAGCCGAGCCAGGTGAGTCCCTCGAAAATGTTTTGGGTGAATTCGGGCTTCGATCGCTCTAGATCGGTGTCTTCGATGCGGAGGATAAATTTTCCGCCGTGGTGACGGGCAAACAGCCAGTTGAACACTGCAGTTCTAGCCGTTCCGATGTGGAGATTCCCCGTGGGACTGGGTGCAATGCGAACGCGAACGGTCATGAGTCAAATAGAGAATTGTGCATTCCTCATTCTAACGGAGCTTGCTGATCCGAGGTTTGTGCAGATTGAGTTGTTGGACATTCGAGAACTATACAGAGTGGCGCGTATTTGGTGAAAAGAAGTGGGCTAGAAGCCCAAAACGCCTGTGAGTTTTGGCTTTGCATACCTGCACCACTCCTTTGCTCATTCACAGAAGTTTTAGACGCTTAGAGGTTTTGGGGCGGGAGAACGTGGTGCCACTTTTTTGACTTGTATAGGGGCATCCTGACCCAAGGTGAGTCCTCGTCGAGCAGGTTGCACAGGACTCTTATTGTCCAGGACTAACTCTACGCGACTCAAAATCGTGCCCAAAGCAATCTTCATCTCATATTGTGCCAAGGCAGCCCCCACACAACGCCGCACTCCTCCCCCAAATGGCATGAACTCGTAAGGCGAAAACTGTCTTTCCAGAAATCTTTCAGGTCGAAACTGTTGCGGCTGTGGATACAAATCTTGCCGCTGGTGAAGCAGATAAATACAGCCCATCAACACGGCTCCTGGGGCTAGCTGATGACCACACAGTTCTAGAGGGATTTCAACTCGGCGAGGAAAGGTCAACATCGCCACCGGATGAATGCGCAAAGTTTCATTGCAAACTGCACTCAGATAGGGCAACCGCAGCAGTTGCTCCACGTCGGCTGGAGTCGTCAGCGTATCGAGTTCTGCCAGTAATGTTTGCTTCACCTGTGGCAACGAATGCACCCAGTACATCGCCCAGCTTAAAGCGGTCGCCGTGGTTTCATGTCCTGCCACCAGTAGGGTCATCAGCTCATCGCGCAGGTCTTGATTGGACAGACCATTGCCTTCTTCATCTTTGGCAGCTAGCAGCAAGGACAAGATATCAATCCGATCAGCACTGGGATTGGCTCGTCGATCCTCAATTTCGGCAAACAGCAGTGCATCGGTTTCCTCTGCCAGTTGGCGAATGCGTGCTCCCAGACTCCAAGCACCTAGATCCTTTTGCAGCCAGGGGAAAAGAGTCAGAATTGCAATTGCTAGGGGTGTAGCAGTGATATTCAGGCGAAGACTTAACAGCCGCTCTAGCTGTTGGTAGCGTTCGCCCTGGTGCAATCCAAACACGACCTGAAGAATCACGCGTAGGGTGATTTTCTGCATCTCAGCCCGGACATCTAAGACTTCTGCGATCGACCATTGGGCAATCACATCTTGAGTAATTTGCTCAATGATTTGGGCGTAGGCATGGAGATGTTCCCCATGAAGCGGAGGCATGACCAGTTGCCGCCGATTGCGATGCTGCTTTCCACTGAGCAGAATGACGTTTTGCCGACCGAGCAATGGCACAAACACTTCGTTCAACTCACCGGGCGCTGACAATTCTTTCCCAGTATCGTGGGTGAGCATATACTGAATGGCCTTAGGCTCATTCACGAAGAGCAGCGGGGCAGAGCTGTTTGGGAGAATTGGAGCCTGAAAGATATCTCCGTAGCGATCGAAGTTAGTCTGCATGTAGCCAACTGGATTGAGAATCCACTGGCCTCTTTGTAAAAACCGAGGGGTCTTGGAATGTAGAATTGGTTTCATAGATGCCATCTTGAGTCAGTATTTGTTCGAACGAAGAATGAAAGAGCGTAGAAAAAAGCTCGTTTCATCACTCCGTTGGTGGTCAAATAACGTCCAATTATTTAATGTTTTTCGGTTTTCCCGTTAGTGTCGAGTCTCAAATTAGTTTGACTCGCCAGCAGTTCCCCACCTGCTCAGATTAACCGATCTTCCTAACGATGGTTAGCGAGTTGGCTTTCCCGTTAGTATGACTTTCTCAATCACATCAACTGCACGAGTTACGCCTCCTGCATCCTGAACCACTTGCTGCAACTGAACTGCATTTGTTTTGTAAGATTCCTGCGTTAGGACTTGCGCGATCGTCTCCCGTAACCTAGGGATACTTAAACGAGAGAGTGGCACTACTTTGCCTGTCCCCGTCCATGCTATCCGTGCTGCAACACCAGGCTGATCGAGGGAGATCGGAATTGCTACCATCGGCACAGCTTGACTTAATGATTCTAAGACTGTGTTAAGTCCAGCGTGAGTAATCACAAGACTCGCTCTTTTCAACAGGTCTAACTGGGGAGCATACTGAACGACGATCGGAGAACCGGGCAGACTTGGGATGGATGCTGGGGTCATTCCATTTCCTAAAGAAATCACCAATTGGGCATCTAACCCGATACAGGCTTGGGCAATATCCTGAAAAACAGATTGCAGGCGGTTTTGCAACGTTCCTAACGAAGCGTAAATCAAGGGTTGTTCTGTCAACTGGTCGAAGGGGAAATCGACAAATGAGCGACTGTTTGAGTTAGAGAATGGACCTGTAAAGTGGATGTGTTCGGGCAAGTTCTGCCGGGGAAATTCAAATGCTGCGGCTTGCTGGCTAATCAGAGCTAGGCGGGAGTAAAAATCATCAGGATGAGTATAAGCAGGTAATTGGTGTTCACGGCGATAGTCAGTGATCAACCGAGTCACAGGTTGCACAATCCGGTCTAACAAGGTGTAGCCGAATAAGTTGCGTAGCCTTGCCCGTACAGCAGGACTGTAACTCCAAAGCGTGAAAGACGGAGGAATACTGAGATCCCGATATAACAGCAAGGCACTAGCAACACTGATAAAAGGGATATTTAATAGATCCGCGATCGTGCCTCCTTCGGGCGAAATCTGGTCTACCAGCAAGGCCTCTACTCCAGCTTCTTTGATTGCCGCTGGCGCTTCTCGGAGAAAAGTCGCGACGGTATCGCCGATCCAAGTAACGGGATATCGTACAGCGTCTAATCCTTTCAGCCTGCCCTGCTTCTCAAAGATTTGTGCCATTGCACCTAGAGGAAAATTAGATTGACCGATCGCTCTGAATCCTAATCCTGCTGAGTGTGCAGCTGATTGTGCGTCAAGTAGTCCAAATAATGTCACCTGATGACCCCGTTGCTGCAATTTCCATCCCAACGTGGTCATTGGATTGAGATGACCCGTTGTCGCAGGGCAGATAATGCCAAAATGAGTCATGCGAAAGTTTGCCTTGGTTCTGTGTTATTCATCATACTGCGGTAATGACTGCTGGGTTTTACTGTCAAACGTAGTTTCAGCTTTCCTTTTGCGCCACTTCCTCCTCGTCGAACTCACGTCTATTTGGAAGGTTTCAGGTCGCCAAGTTTTGGACTCCACCATCCCTTCTCAGTTTGAAAATACACTACATCCTTGTGCTTAGAATCGCTGCGGGATTTAGGATTCGAGCAGCGCAATAACACTTTGGACTGTCCGTCTTTTTGGTAGGCATATTGCTCTAGCGGTTGTTGGCAGACGGGACACGAGAAATTGGTTAGCGCTGGCTTACTTGGCTCGGCTTGAGGTGATTTTGCTTGCGGTGCTTCCCACCGTTTTGTGTAGTCCGACCAAAACAGCACCACATTCTCGCAGCCTTCAACGCACTTCAAGAAATATTTCTTTTTAACTTTTGCACTTGGAACTTTTGCAAGCGGCTTTTGACACTCGGGACAGCTTGTCCGCGATCGTTGAAATTGCTTTTCGGGACGAGAGGCGGGTGTTGTGCTGAGATGTTGGGGAATGACTCGTTCGGCTTTGAGTAATGCTGGCTCAAAGTAAGTTTCATTCCAGTGGGTGACGTAATGCTGCCAATTTTGCTTGCCCTCGGCGATTCCATCGAGCGATCGCTCCATTTGCGCGGTGAATTGGGCTTGTAGCAAATCGGGCAAGGCATCGGCTAAGAAGCGATCGACTTCTAACCCTAATGCTGTCGGTTGCAAGACCCCTTTGAGAACTTCCACATACTGCCGATCCTTCAGCGTATGAATTGTTGGAGCATAGGTGCTGGGTCGCCCAATGCCCTGCCGCTCCATGACTTGCACGAGTTTCGGTTCGCTGTAGCGAGGGGGCGGCTGGGTTTGCTTCTGTTCGTGCGCTGCCTGCGTTAATGTTAGCGGTTGATTCACCTGAACGATCGGCAACTCTACATCCGCACTCAAGTTATTCCAATACTTGCTGTAGCCTGCAAATTCGATCACTTGTCCTTTCGCTTGCCAAGAAATGGTGCCTGACTGGGTGACAATGCGCGTTTGACGCACTCGTGCAGGTTGGCACTGGGATGCCAGCGATCGTTTCCAAATCAGGACATACAGCGCAAATTCATCGTTTGACACCTCCAGCTTTAACTGAGCCGAAGCGCGATGAATGTCAGTGGGTCGAATCGCTTCGTGGGCTTCCTGAGCGCCTTTGGGTTGCCGATGACTGGTCTGCTGCTTGGGTACGTTGTCCGAATCATGGTCAGTTAACCATTGCCGTGCTGCTGCTCGATACTCTGGACTCAGTTCGATGCTATCGGTTCGCATATAGGTGATATGCCCCGCTTCGTACAGCGATTGTGCGACCTGCATCGTTTTTTCAGGACTGAATTTGAGTCCCGATCCGGCTGCCTGTTGTAGGGTCGAGGTGACAAAGGGCGGCGGCGGAGTGCGATTAACCACTTTGCCCTCGATCGACACCACTCGATGCGGAAACGCTTGGGCTTGTTGAACGAGGCGATCGGCTTCCGCTTGGGACAAGACTCGTTCCGACTCTGGAGCCGGACGATCTTGTGCCGTTGTCGCATCGTCGGGTTGTGGTGCTTCCGCTTCTCTGGCTCCTTCTATGCCTCGATAAAAGGCGCGAAAGCCCTCCGCGTAATCGACAAACACATTCCAGTAATCTTGCGGCACAAAGGCTTCAATTTGACGTTCCCGTTCACAGATGATGTGAAGGGTGGCGCTTTGCACTCGCCCCATCGACTTTGCCCCGTTCTGCAGCTTCCACAGCAAGGGTGAGCCTTTGTAGCCGACCAGCTTATCGAGGACGGTGCGGCACAATCCAGCATCGACTAGGTTTTGATTAATTGTTCTGGGACTGGCGATCGCTCGTTTCACAGCAACCGAAGTAATCTCGCTGTATACCACGCGCTGCGGTTGCTTCAAATTTAAAGCCTGTTGAAGATGCCACGCGATCGTTTCGCCTTCGCGATCGTCATCGGTTGCCAGTACGACTGTTTTGACCTGTTGAGCCGCAGATTTCAGTTGAGCGATCGTTTCCTTGCCCCGGTTTCCTCGTGGAATAAAGCGACAGCGGACGGTGCGATCGCCCAGGTCAAAACCGAGCGAGTCCATCCCATCGTTTGCTAATTCCCGCACATGACCCATACTCGCTCTGACGAGCCAATCCGAGCCTAAAATCTGGCTTAACTTTTTGACCTTGCCAGGACTCTCGACAATCAGGAGTTTCGTGGGCATAACTTAAGAGAACTGGAATCACTTCGACTGTGCTAGGACAAATGCACCACTATACTGTATCGCACTCCCATTGCCTCAGCGAATAAATTTATGATCTATGCTAATGGTGAGGAGGCAAATCCTTGAGTTCCTTGAGGGGTGGATTGAGCCTCAGAGAGTTTAACAATAACAGTTGAGCGCTTCTCAGGGCAGTTGCCTTTTTTCCTTAAGGGCAGCGATCGAAACCCTCTGCAATCTACCATTCAGTACAAAGACTAATCTTTTGATCTGCTTTGCATCTAACTGTGCTTCAAGTGGTTGGATCAACCACTGATAAACCTGCGAGAACATCGGTAACACGATCTGAAGATTTTCCTTCAGCTCTTTTGGGTTGGGGTTAGAAGTTGCGAGGATGTTACGCGCAGAGTTATTGACGGTGGAGTTATCTACAGCATCATAAAGCTGATCGAGAGTGTCATTACCTTGTTGCTCATTGATGGGAATAACAGTTCTTTGGATGGAGCTTCCTGGTAAAGACAGGAGAACTTCTAAACGGTCTGGCAGCACGATCGGATAAATTAATGCTGCTTCGGGGTCGATTGTATCAACCTGGACTGCCACATCCGCTACTTCTGAACAGGGATCTTGAAAGAAGTTATCGAGTTCTGCCAGTTGCAAAGATCCGATCGCTCTACGGGCTAACTCTAATGAGTTGGTTGGCTTTTTGGTTTCCGTCTTTCCTTGCATTACGCTGGAGTTGGTCAGCACTAAAGAATTTAATTCCTCCTCGCTCAGATTGGATTTCAACAATAGATCTGCCAGTTCGAGATAAACGGGTCTGACCTCCTGAAGAAAGTCAAACTGAACATCTTGATTGGTTGTTTGTATTGAGATCACTCCGCAGAGATTGAAGCGTGTTAACCGCAACCGTGTATGCCGCGATCGCTCCCTTTGCATCTCCCTACTTCTTCAGCAATCTTCCTAGCTGTGCCTGCCAAAGATAAATAATTTCACGCGCATCGCCATTGATATTTTGCTCTTGAGCTAGGATTAGACCTTGCTGAGTCAGACTGCTTGCTTGGCTAAACTGTCCTTGCTGTTCATAGGGCTTGCCCAGATAGCCTAGCGCGTAGGTTTCTGCTCGCTGGTCTTGAAGGGTGCGAGCTTGTTCTAGTGCAGTGTTCAAAATAGAAGCAATTCAATCTCTCTAAAATTAGGCACACCAACTGCCTTGGACAGTGTGCGACAAGAATTAGGTTTAGAATGACTTTTTATCGAAATTGAAAGCATAGTTTGTCCAAGCGATTTTGCAACCATGAGTTGTCCAATTTGGACAACTCATGGTTGCAGTCACATATGAATAGTCCTACGGATAAAAGCCTTGAACTTCTGCGGATCGCGCAGAAGTTCAAAAATCATAATCTCTCTAAAATTTCCAATCCACGCTAGTTTCGGATTGTTTATCTTAGACCGTCTAAGTCGTTGGACTAAAAATGGACTAAATTTTTGTGCTGCTTTTTCCCTCGATCGCACCCCAGTCAGTCAAATTCGGTCTAATTTTGTCCTCGATCGACCTTAAATAATTTGTCTAATTAGTCGCACATGAGACTATAATTGAGTCTAATTTCGAGTCTCATATAATAATCTGATCTAACCTAGAAGCACCGAGTCGGTGGCAATATTGTTCCAGCATTCACTCGATAGAGGCGCTTCAAATCCAGAATTGCCTGACGATAGCGCACCAATCGACCTCTATCGCTAGTTCTCCTGTAAGTTTCGGCTCCTGAAACCTTCAAAATGCCCTCCTTATCCCAATTGACTAATTCGTCTCCGGTTGAATTAGCTGGAATTCGCTGCTGACCAATCCCACCAATTTCCTCTAGCCCTTGAGCGAGAACACGATCGCTAACTGAACCACTCAGACACACACTCACTTCACCAAAACTGCGAGTATCGTAATACTTACCAATCACCTGCCCTCCCTGTTTACGAAATAGAAAACAATTGCCCACCACTTCATTAGGAGCAGTCACCATTCCCGATCGAGGGCGTTGGCTACAGAAGCGGTAATTTCCGTCTTTCAAATTACTGCGAAAGTCAAATGCCGCAGGCTGACTCTCAGCTTTAAGCACAGTTGTGAAGGGAATACAGAGATTGAAGATTAATATTGGGAGAAAATAACGGTTCATAGTGTTGATCTGAAACATTGCTAACCAGGATTGACGTAATTTTTTAGGCTCAAGTATCTCAACTAACACAATCAAATTCCATGCGCTCCGCTGAATCCACAAATCTGATCATTAGAAAATTTCTGTATCTCGGAAATCTCTTTATAGGCTGTTTTTAGCCATCCCTACTGCCTCAAAGCGATGCAACAAAAAAATGCTCTTCGTGTACCAATTCAATAGAATTTAAGTGCTATCAATTCAATCACATTGTTTTTAATTTCTTCCTCCAGATAGATTTATAAACAAGACAACACATCTACCCAAACTACCAAAGCTAAGCCCAATTTAAACCTGATAAAATCTACCTGCGACTCTATAAAGAGTTTCAAATTCTATCGCTTCAACTCATTTCTGCCAGCCCTAGATCCCCGTATGCCAACTCACCGGACTGTCCTTGTAATTTCTGACTCAGATGAGAACGATCGCAACTATGAGTATCAATTACAACAGGACAGAACTGTTGCATACAGAGTTTTGAAATGGCAAACCCCAATTTTGGCACTGTCTCCGCTACAGCAAATCGATGCCATTCTCTTAGAGCTTCATTTTCCCCAGTCCAATAGCGTTACTCTGCTTCGTCAATTAAAAGAACAAATGGGCGATCGCTGCCCCCCGATCGTCGTAATCGACGATGGAGACACAAAAACCGCAGTCCAAGCATTCAAAAACGGCGCAGCAGACTATCTCATCAGAGATCAGATCACACCCGATGACTTGCGCCTCTCGCTAAGCAGCGCGATCGAAAACGCAGAATTACGACGAGAACTACAGCGCAGCCAAGAGCAGTTCCAAACCTCAGTCGAGAATATGCTCGATTGTTTTGGTATCTTCTCAGCCATCCGCGATCAATCAGGACAAATCTCAGATTTTCGCATTGATTACCTCAATGCAGCGGCGTGTGAAAACAACCAAATGCCCAAGGAAATGCAGATTGGACGCGGCTTAGGTGAGGTATTACCCGGTCATCGTGAATCAGGTTTGTTCGATGCATATTGCCAGGTGGTGGAAACGGGCGAACCCTTAATTAAAGACTCCCTAATCTACGATGACACCTATGCCGATCGCCGGTTGGTGCGGACTTTTGATATTCGAGCCGCCAAACTCAATGACGGCTTTGTTGCTTCTTGGCGCGATGTCACCGATCGCAAACATCTAGAATTCGAGCTAAACCAGACCGTAATCGACCTGCAACAACAGCGGAATCGACTCAAACGACTAATTGATACGGCTCCGATCGGCATTGGCATCGCCACCGCAGACGGTCACGTGAGCGTCGTCAATGACACCATGCTGCACCTACATGGTTACACCCGCGAAGAATTTGAGCAACACGGTATGAACTGGCATGACTTTGCCCCGCCGGAGCTATCCGAACAAACCGAGCAGGCAATGGAATACCTGCGGCAACAGGGCATCCTTCCGCCTGGAGAAAAAGAACTGATCCGGCGCGATGGAACCCGGCTTCCCATCTGGATCAGTGCAACCCGATGGATAGATGGCACAGATGAACACGTCGCCTTCGCGATCGATCTCTCTCAGCAAAAACAAGCTGAAGCAGCCATCCAACAACTCAACCAAGAGTTAACCGATCGCGTCTTGGAACTGCAAACGCTATTAGAAATCCTACCCGTCGGTGTCGCGATCGCCACCAATCCAGCCTGCACTGAAATGCAGAGCAATGCTTACATTCGAGAAATGCTCGGCACTCGTTCCGACGAAAACATCTCCAAGACCGCACCTGCTACCGAGCGACCCTCCTATCGCACTTTCCGAAATGGGCAGGAAATTTCCTCTGAGGATTTGCCGATGCAGATCGCTGCCAGACTCGGCGTAGAAGTGCGAGATGTAGAGTTCGACATCCTACTTCCCGATGGCACAATCCGCCAGCTCCTCTGCTACGCAACCCCCCTACGCGACGATCGCAATCAAATCCGGGGCGCGATCGGAGCCTTTCTCGACATCACAGAACGCAGTCAGTCCGCCGCCGCCCTTAAAGCCAGCCAGCAGCGCTACCAAGCATTAGCCGAAGCCATGCCGCAAATGGTCTGGACTGCTGATGCTACCGGAGCCGTTAACTACTGGAATCAAATCTGGTATGAGTACACAGGGTTAAGTGAAGCGGAGTCGATGGGCTTAGCAGGCATCAATGTACTCCATTTCGACGATCGCGATCGCACTCTATCTCAATGGAATACCTCAATCCTCAATCAAGCACCCTTTGAGATTGAATATCGCATTCGCAGTCACACGGGCGAACATCACTGGTTTATCTGTCGCGCTGTCCCCACCCAAACCGATCAAGGACAGACTACAGGCTGGATTGGCACCATCACCGACATCGATAGCCGCAAGCAAGCAGAAATCGCCCTACAACAAAGCCAAGAGCGACTTAATCTGGCAATGAAAGCCGCCAAAATGGGCAGTTGGGACTGGGATATCCAAACGAATCGAGTTCATTGGTCTGCAAATTTAGAACATCTATTTGGCATCGCTCCAGGTAGCTTTGATGGACGCTTTGAAACGGTCAGATCAATGATTCACCCGGAGGATCTGCCGTGGGTTGAGCAAGCTATTCAGAGATCGCTTTACGATCGAGAAGAATACAACATCGAATTCCGCTTTATTCTGCCGAATGGCACTGTACGATGGGCACTCGGTCTGGGACAAGTCTTTTACGATGCAGCGGGCAACCCAGTGACAATGGCTGGCGTGGATATGGACATTTCAGAGCGCAAGCAGGTAGAAGAAGACCTACGGGCAAGTGAACAACGCTTCCGCCTCATGGCAGACAACACGCCCATGATGATCTGGATGACCGATGCCACAGGAGATTACACCTATTTGAACCGACGCTGGCACGAGTTCACAGGACAACCAGAAGCCGCAGGACTAGGCTTGGGATGGCTCAACGCAGTACACCCCGACGATTACAAAGCAACCAAAACGATTTTCCTAGATGCCGTTGAGCATCACGAAGCCTTTCAAATGGAATATCGTTTGCGCGGTCACGATGGTCACTATCATTGGATGATTGGAGCCGGAAATCCCTGGCTTGATTCAGCAGGTCAGTTCAAAGGGCACATCGGCTCAGTCGTAGACATCCATGATCGCAAACTTGCAGAAGAAGCCTTGCACCAGAGCGAAAACCGCCTTCGCATCGCGATCACCTCTGCTCAGTTAGGCACTTGGGACTGGAATTTGATCACCGATGAACTCACTTGGGATGTAGGCTGCAAAGCCATTCTCGGCTTACCTCCTGAAGCCAACGCTAGCCTCGAAGTCTTTTTTGAGGCACTGCACCCCGACGATCGCGATCGCGTCGAACAGGTCATGCAATGGTCAACCAATTCAGCCAGTGGCGGCGACTACGATGTGGAATATCGCATGATCGGAATTCAGGACAGTACTGAACGCTGGGTTAGAGCAAAAGGGCAAGCGTATTTTGATGCAATCGGAACGCCGCTTCGGATGATCGGTACGATCTTAGACATTACTGAGCAAAAACGAGCCGAAGCCGCTCTTGCAGAACGCCGGGATCATATCGAATTGCTGTATGAAACAACCCGCGATTTGCTTTCCTCCACCCAACCGCTTGCTCTGATTGAAACCGTATTTAGCAAGCTCAAGGATCGAGTAGGACTAGATGTCTATCTCAACTACATCCTGGATGAATCGCAGCAAAAGCTAAAACTTACTAACTACGGTGGCATCCCAGCGGACGTTGCTCAGCAGATCAAATGGCTAAACATTGGGCAAGCCATCTGCGGTACGGTCGCGCAAGAACGCCGCCAAATCGTGCGGTCAGACATTCAGCAGTCTGATGATCCGAAATTGGAACTCGCCCGATCGCTCGGTGCTACCGCCTGTGCCAGCCAGCCCTTGATTGTCCGAGAAAAATTGTTTGGCACCTTAAGCTTCGGCAGCCTCAGCCGCACCGAATTCACCGCCTCCGAGCAATCCCTCTTGCAAGCAATCTGTGATCAAATTGCGATCGCGCTAGAGCGTTCCGAGCTACTCAACTCTCTTCAGCAGCAGACCGATGAACTCGTCCGCGTCAACCGCATCAAAGACGAGTTTCTAGCAATTCTCTCCCACGAATTACGATCGCCCCTCAATCCCATTCTCGGTTGGACAAAGCTACTGCAAGCGGGTAAAGTGAACGCGGCTCAAGTGCCCCAAGCCCTTGCAACGATCGAGCGCAACGCCAATCTTCAAACGCAGTTGATTGATGACTTGCTTGATGTTGCCAAGATTCTACGCGGCAAACTCACCTTAAATACAAGCCCTGTCAGCCTATCCTTTGTGATTGAAGCGGCGATCGAAACAGTCAGAACCGCAGCCACGGCTAAAACCATCTCACTGCATTCTGTGTTACCCAACCTTGGACAAGTCATGGGAGACGCGGCTCGCCTTCAGCAAGTCGTCTGGAACCTGTTGTCCAATGCCATTAAATTTACTCCCAATGCTGGACAAGTAAGCATTCGGCTAGAGCTAGCTGGCAATCAGGCACAACTCACTGTAAGCGACACGGGTAAAGGCATTAGCCCGGAGTTTCTTCCTCACATTTTTGAATCCTTCCAGCAAGAAGATGCTTCGATTACTCGCAAATATGGGGGATTAGGATTAGGGTTAGCGATCGTTCGTCAGTTAGTGGAAGCACATGGTGGCACCATTACAGCCGATAGCCCCGGTGAAGGATTAGGCGCAACATTCACAGTCTTACTCCCCTTGCTGAATGTTGAACCCGTAATCCAGCCTTCGATCGAGCTACCCCAGCAAGAACTTGATTTAACTGGGATTCGAGTCCTTGCCGTGGATGATGAACCCGATGCCCGTGATCTATTAGCCGTATTACTCACCGAATACGGAGCAGAGGTTTTGATGGTGACTTCTGCCGCAGAGGTACTCTCGAATTTGCCATCGTTTCAACCCGATATATTAGTAAGCGATATTGGGATGCCCGAATTCGATGGATACACGCTGATCCAACAGGTGCGAGGTTTACCCGTCGAGCAGGGAGGACAAATTCCCGCGATCGCGCTCACTGCCTATGCCAGAGAAGATGACTATAACCGTGCAATCACCAGTGGATATCAACGGCATATCACAAAGCCACTTGACCCAGAACAGTTAGTGCAAGCGATCGTCACACTCATTCGCTCAACCATTTAAGACTCATTATGAGACCAATATCGAGTCTAATCTGAGAATGCGATACTACGATTAACGCCCCTAAGATAGAATACAAAACGCCCCTCGTCCTCAATAGCGCAACACATGATAGTAGAACTAACCCCTGCATCAATCCCATCCTTAGTTGAAAAGCAGCGGAGCCTTTTCGGTAGCGGTCAAACGCAATCGATCGAATTTCGTCGGACTCAACTCCAGCGGTTAAAGGACGCGATCGTTCAGTACAAAGATGAGATCGTCAAAGCAGCACACGCGGATTTAGGACGACCTGAATTTGAAGCCTATTTCGAGATTGCGACAATCCAAGAAATCAATGTTGCCCTCAAGCAACTCAAGACCTGGATGCAACCCAAGCGGATTCGCACCTCGGTCGATCAATTTCCCGCCAAAGCATGGGTGCAACCTGACCCTCTGGGCGTAGTTCTAATCATTGGCCCCTGGAACTATCCCTTTCAACTAATGATGTCGCCGCTCGTGGGTGCGATCGCAGCAGGCAATTGCGCCATTCTCAAGCCTTCTGAGCAAGCTCCTCACACGGCAAAAGTAATCGCGGAATTAATCCAATCCGCATTCCCACCCGATTACATCGCTGTGATGGAAGGCAATGCCACCGTCAGTCAAGCGCTATTAGCCGAGAAGTTTGACCACATCTTTTTCACGGGTGGAACTGCGATCGGGCGAATTGTGATGCAGGCTGCTGCCAAACATTTAACGCCTGTGACCTTAGAATTGGGTGGCAAAAGTCCCTGCATTGTCGATATGGATGTGCGGTTGGATTATGCAGCTAAACGAATTGCCTGGGGCAAGTTTATCAACGCTGGACAAACCTGCATTGCACCCGATTATCTATTGGTCGATCGACGCATCAAATCCGATCTGATCGAATTAATGAAGCGATCTGTTGACGAGTTTTACGGAGAAGACCCCGCGAAGAGTCCAGACTATGGACGAATCATTAATCAACATCACTTCCAGCGCTTGAGCACTTTGCTCAACAATGGCGAGTGTGTCCTAGGTGGAACCGTTGATCCAGCCACTCGTTACATTGCACCCACCATTTTGGATCGAGTGAGTTGGGACGATCCGGTGATGCAAGAGGAGATTTTTGGTCCAATCCTTCCCGTTCTAGAGTACGACGATTTGACCGACGCGATCGCCAAAGTGAATGCCCGCCCCAAGCCCTTAGCGCTCTACTTCTTCTCAAAAGATCCGCAAAAGCAAGAGAAGGTTCTGCGATCGACCTCTTCGGGTGGGGTTTGTTTGAATGACACCGTGATGCAAGTCGGTGTGAACGAGCTACCGTTTGGTGGAGTGGGCGAGAGTGGCATGGGTAGATATCACGGTCGCGCCAGTTTTGAGACTTTTTCCCACCCAAAGAGCGTCCTGAAAAAGTCGTTCTGGCTAGATTTAGACTGGCGGTATGCTCCTTATACGGCAAAAAGACTCCAAGCCATTCGCAATCTCGTGACAAAATAACCTCAGTTTGGCATAAGAGTTGAGACAAGAAAGGGGGCAAACTCGATCGGCTGAAAATGAGAAGTCCAGTTTGCCCTCACGTCTAGAAGCCCTGTTCAGTTGATGATTTTTGCCGAAGCTTTGATCCGCAATGGAAGGGGCAATCTTTCGTCTCCGTTTCTCATATAAGACTCAAAGCAAGTCTAATAATAAAATCACTATGAGAAAATGAGACAAGAAACGATCGCATTCAACCTGATATCACTTCAACAATGATGTTCCCGATCGCTCGTCCGCTCTCCATCAATTCATGTGCCTCAGCAATTCGATCGAGCGGAAACCGTTCTGCAATTTGATGTTTCAGCACACCTGCTTTAAGACAAGTTGTAATATCTGCTGCTGCTTGTTGATGTGCAGTTTTCGACATCCCATAAACCAACACATAATGCACAGTCAGATTTTTATAAATCAACGAATAGATTGGAACTTGCGGCGAAACTTGCGAATCGGAGGCATAAGTCGCGATCGTTCCATTACGTTTTAGGATTTTCAAATTCGTTTCAACATTTGCTGCAAAATCCACTTCAATGACGCGATCGACTCCTTTTCCGTTAGTAATTTGCTTTACGATCGCGCTAACATCTTCTGTTTTGTAATTGATCACATGATCAGCACCGATCTTTTTTGCAATCGCTGCCTTTTGCTCAGAACTTACAGTTGTAATCACTGTAGCGTTTCCCCATTTTGCCAATTGAATGGCATACGCTCCAACCGCTCCCGCTCCACCCGTGACTAAAATCGTTTGTCCCGCAACAGATCCATCCTTAAACACACAGTGATGTGCCGTCATTGCCGGAACACCTAAACAAGCCCCCTCAGCAAACGAAATCGAGTCCGG
The DNA here is from genome assembly GCA_014695255.1 of Cyanobacteria bacterium FACHB-63. GTDB lineage: Bacteria > Cyanobacteriota > Cyanobacteriia > Leptolyngbyales > Leptolyngbyaceae > Leptolyngbya. The sequence continues at coordinate 42,030 of JACJNX010000011.1, read as the reverse complement.
AAGCACGATCGCATTCTCACTTGCCACCACCACAAACTCTGCTACCGTTCCCAATCCCTTCGGCAATGTCGCTTCGTAGATCCAAACCCGCTCACCGATACGATCGCTGCTAACCCCCTCGCCGACTTCAACAATCACCCCAGATCCATCGTTATGTGGAATCACACGCGGAAATCGCATCGTCAAACCACCCCAGCCAGCGCGCTGTTTCACATCAGAGGGATTGACACCAGACGCAAACACCTCGACGCGCACCTGTCCAGCAGCCAACTCTGGCGGTTCAATCTCTCCGATCGTCAAGACCGTTTTTGCTGCCCCAACTTGCTCATACCAGACCGCCCGCATTGCTGTCTCGCCTCTTTTAAGCTGCGATCGAGACCATCCTAAGTCACACCAGGTTCCGCATATCCCTGTAAGCTTTCAGGGTCAAACGCTCTCAAACTCCGAGTCGCTTGCCGAATCAGCGTATCCGAACCATTAACCACAATCAAGTATTTCCCAGCATTGAGCCGATTGCGATAAGGCAGAGCATCCCCGCCACCCACCACCATACCGACACCGCCACCAACAAACACACTGCCCATCAATCCCGACAGTCCGCCAAGAATTCCTGCAATCAGTGGACTCCCAATCTCACCCGCCCATGCAAACGTATCCAAACCAGTAATCACATTAAACGCCGCACCGCCCACAAACCCAAACGGCACCAGCCACGAAGCCATCAAGCGCACCTGTTTTCTCGCCGTTTCATTCGGGTCAATCAAGCCATATTCATCCGCACTCTTATAACCCCGTCCCAAAATCGAAATCTTATCCATCGGCAACCCTTCTTTTTCCAATGCCGAATACGCTGCTTCTGCTTGAATTCGATCGCTCAAAACTGCCACTAAATAACTCATCTTCCAGCCCTCAACACTGCTTCAGCCGTCAATTGCAATCGAGAAAACGTCGGCGAGATCACCAAATCGCTCCGTTTAAACTGTCCAACTTCAACATAGTGATCTGCCTCTAGCCGCAGGACGATAACAACCTCCCGTTCCGGATCAATCAACCAATACTCAGGAATGCCGCGTTCTGCATACTCCCTGCGCTTCTCGATGTAATCTCGGTCATAATTCTCAGTTCCAGGGTTTCCTGGGGAAACAACCTCGATCGCCAACAGGGGCGCAGGCATCTCTCGTCGTAGCAGCGCTTGACTTTGTTGAAGCATCACAGAGGCAGACGCTTCAGAATGCACCGTCAAATCAGGTTCACGAGCGGTTACTGCGGTAGAACTCACAGCAATCTGATGTTTGATGCCAAGACGATAAACAGGAATGCCAAGCTGAGCAAATTGGACTAGCAAATAGGCAGCAATCAAGAGATTCTGTGGACTCTCTGTAGGCAATTCGACTAATTCTCCATTGACTAATTCACACCGACGATCGCTCCTATCGTCATAATTCAAGTATTCATCGATCGTTTTAAATCGCGGTTTCGTTTGGGTCATACTGTAAGTTCGATAAAATATAGTTTTAATCTCTATTCGTTATGTTACCAAGGGAAGACCTCCTTAAAGGCGTAGAAAATCGAGACACGATCGCGCGTGTGATCGACCAAGCAGAACAATCAATCAAAACCTGGGAAGTGATCATCAGTGACTTTCTCTCACCCCCAGAACTTGCAGAAGTACAGCGATCGTTTTCCCGTCTCACCGAAATTCAACTCATTGCTTGGGGTGGCTATCCGCAAGCCGAACGTCAAAGAGTCGCGATCGCTCGTTCTGAAATCCCGCTTGACCCAGAGCAAGTTCAACTCGCTGCCCTTGATATTGCTGGAAATTTCCTGTTTGACTCGGCAACTCATCGAGATTTTTTAGGCGCAATTCTCGGTACAGGCATCGTGCGGGAAAAAGTCGGTGACATTATTGTCTTAGGAGAGCGCGGCGCACAAGCCATTGTCATTCCCGAACTGGTGGAATTTCTGCAAACCCATCTAAAGCAAGTGCGATCGGTGCCCGTAAAAATCGAGCCAATTTCATTCGAGGAATTGAAAATCCGCGAACCCAAAAAGAAAGAGCTAACCACGGTTGAAGCATCAATGCGGCTCGATGCGATCGCGTCTGCGGGCTTTGGTATGTCACGCAGTAAGATGGCAGATTTGATTTCAGCAGGTGATGTGCGCGTGAACTGGAAAGAAACAACTTCAACCAGCTACTCGGTAAAATCCGGAGATCTGATTGCGATTCGCGGCAAGGGGCGAGTTGAAGTGGGAGAAGTCATGGTGACGAAAAAGGATCGTTACCGGGTTCAACTGACGCGCTTTGTCTAGACACGATTAATCGCGTCTAGACCAGAAATCCCGCAACGATCGTCGATATAAAACTTTCACGAATCAAATCGGTATAGAAGCCACGATCGCGTTTCAGGGCATTATAGTCTGAACTTCAGTAAACCCCCAGAAAAAGTTAGGCAATCTAGGTTTAGGTGTAAACTGGCATTGCGTAAGAATGTGCAAATCTAGACCGTAGTTGAAAACTTCAGCAAGAGTTACCGCATGATTACCAGCAGTTTTGCTGTAACCCGTGCGATCGGAGTAACTTATCTTACTGAAGTTCTACATTCAGCCCAGTAATTTCTCTGGAACGTACGATCGTCTCTCTGCCTCGTCGTCAAGGTTCAAACAACGTGAAACGCATTATCAAGCACTGGGCACGTCCGATCTCCCTAGTTGGGTTACTAGCGGTATTTACACTGCCACTTACCGTTGTTGTCCAGCAGCTTGTCGCTGAGCTTGATACTGGCATCACATTTACTCGTCAGGAGAAACTGGGACTAGAGTACAATCATGCGCTACGAAAATTACTCGAACAAGTGGTAGCCCACCGATCGCAGTCCCATTCCCTCAAAACCGATCGTGCCAAGATCAAACTCGTGGAAACCGCCGTTCAACGCGCGATCGAGGAAGTTGACACACTCCAATCCCCCACCAGAAACGCCTTGAGAACCGAGGACAACTGGAGATTTATCAAACGCGATTGGCAAGACATTCTCAATCAACCCGCAACCTCCGACCCGAACGCAAGCTTTAAACTGCACTCTGACTTAATTGAAAAAATTCTGGCACAGATGGTTCATGTCGGAGATACCTCAAACATGATTCTCGATCCAGAACTAGATACCTATTACCTGCTCAACACTCTAATCCTTCAGCTACCCGCGACGATCGAACACACCGCCCAAATCCAAGCAGTCGGATTGTCAACTCAGACCCAAAAATTCGAGTTAAATGACAAAGCAAGGTTAATGTATCTGTACAGTGCGCTCAATAGTCACATCGACACGATCGCAAGAGCCAGACGAACAGTTTTTGATTACAATCCATCCACTCAAGCAGCGCTTCAAGCTCCAGCCCGAACCAGCCTGAATCGTGCCCGTGAATTTATCGAACTCATCAACATCCAGGCATTTTCTAGCGTCAGCTTTCAATCGAGTTCATTTCCGCCCCCCGGAGAAGACGCAATCAAGTCGCACTTTCAGCTTTACGACGCAATCGTGCCCACCGTGGATCGTCTACTCCAAGAGCGACTCGATCACTACAACGAGCGCAAACATCGGGCAATGGGATTTACCATCTTAGTCTTAGTGGCAATCGTCGGCATCTACGCCGCACTAGCGCGAAACTTTGCACAACGAAAACAAGCAGAAATCGCCGTGCAGCGAGCAGAGGAGCAATATCGCAGCATCTTTGAAAATTCCACAGAAGGCATTTTCCAAACCTCCCCAGACGGACGATTCCTAAGCGCAAATCCGGCATTGGTTCGCATCTATGGCTACGATTCAGCAGAAGAGTTAATGCACCGTTTTAGCAATATTAAAGAGCAGCTTTATGTCGATCCAAGCGTGCGAGATCGCTTTGTGCAATGCGTCGAAGAGTACGATCGCGTGTCTGAATTTGAGTCGCAGGTTTACCGCAAAGATGGCAGTGTAATCTGGATTTCCGAAAGTGCAGCAGCCGTGCGCGATGCGAATGGTCAGTTACTAAATTACGTCGGCATTGTTCAAGATATTAGCGATCGGATTCGCCACGAAGAAGAACGCGATCGCATTTCAGAAGCACTTTACCTTGCAAAAGAAGCCGCTGAAACCGCAAGTCAATCGAAAAGTCAGTTTCTCGCCAACATGAGTCACGAACTCCGCACTCCGCTGAATGCGATTATCGGCTACAGCGAAATTCTCCAAGAAGATGCGATCGATCTAGGCTATGACGACATTCAGCCAGATTTACAAAAGATTCGCAATGCAGGCAAGCATCTACTGGATTTGATCAACGATATTCTCGACATTTCCAAAATTGAAGCGGGCAAGATGGAATTGTATCTAGAGACATTCGCGATCGAACTGCTAGTTGATGAAATTGAAGCCACAATTCAGCCGTTAATCACCCAGAATAACAACACCCTTAAGATCATAAAAGTTAACGATTTAGGCGACATCTGTGCAGATTTAACCAAAGTCCGACAAGTATTACTAAATTTACTCAGCAACGCCGCAAAATTTGCAGAAAACGGAACGATTACGTTATCAATTCAAGAGCATCGTTCAGACGGATGGTTAGAGATCGCGATCGCCGATACAGGCATTGGCATGACCGCAGAGCAAATCAGCCATCTGTTTGAAGCTTTTACGCAAGCGGATGCTTCTACCACTCGCAAATATGGTGGCACAGGACTCGGACTTGCAATTAGCCGCAGGTTCTGTCAAATGATGGGCGGCGATATCAGCGTAGAAAGCGAAGTTGGAAAGGGTTCAACCTTCACAGTGCGATTACCACTACAAGTCTCACCCGCGCTCCCAGAAACACCCACCACTCCCGGCTCCCCACCCTCCAACTCCGATGCCACCAAAATTCTCGTAATCGACGACGACCCCTCAGTCCAAGAACTCATCCAGCGTGCCCTTGCTAAAGAAGGCTTTCAGGTTCTAACCGCCTCATCCGGCGAACAAGGCATCGCCATGGCGATCGAACATCAGCCCGCCGCCATCACACTCGATATCATGATGCCGAAGATGGATGGCTGGTCAGTGCTGCAAGCGCTTAAAGCCAATCCCCGACTCGCAGACATCCCGGTGGTAATTCTCACAATCATCGACCAGAAAAATCTCGGCTTTGCTCTAGGAGCCTCTGATTATCTCACGAAGCCGATCGACTACAAGCGCCTCAATCAAGTCCTGAAAAAGTATCTCACTACTCAACAAGAACGAATTCTAATTGTTGAAGATGATGACGCAACTCGTGAGCTATTCAAGCGAACGCTTGAAAGAGAAGGCTGGAACGCACTCACGGCTCGAAATGGCCAACTTGCCTTATTAGAGGTCGCAGCACAGCAGCCAGATTTGATTCTGCTAGATTTGATGATGCCAGAAATGGACGGCTTTCAGTTCATCACCGAGTTACACCGCGTCGAAGCGTGGCGATCGATTCCCATCGTGGTAGTCACAGCAACAACGCTCACAACTTCGGAATACTTGAGCCTTCATCAATCCGTTGAGCAGATCCTGCAAAAAGCAGCTTTTAGCCGTGAGCAATTGCTGGCTGAAGTCCGAAGCTTAGTCGTTGAACGAATTCGCAAACCATAAACTATGACAAAGATTTTGCTGGTAGAAGATAACGAAGTGAATCGCGAGATGCTATCGCGCAGATTGTTACGACGAGGCTTTGAGCTTGCAATCGCAATCAACGGCGTTGAAGCCATTGCTCAAGCAAAAACATACTTGCCGGACATTATTCTGATGGATATGAGCTTACCGCTTCTCGACGGTTGGGAAGCTACTAAACAACTCAGAGCAATCCCCGAAACTCAGCAAATTCCGGTGATTGCGCTTACTGCACACGCAATGGCAGACGATCGCGAAAAATGCCTTGCAGCCGGATGCGATGAGTACGACATTAAACCCATTGACCTACCGCGCCTACTGAGCAAAATTGAGATGTTGTTAGCGCGATCGGTAAAGTAGTATCAGTTTGATCAATTTTTCACTGATGATTTGGCAGAAGTAGATACCCCACTGCTTCTGCCAAATTTCTTTAGTTCGCGCTTTAAGGCTGTACAGCTTTGCGCCAGTTGATGCGATCGCTCCTCAGGGTTCCCCAAACTGACATTTGTATTCCTTGACGAACTGCTTGACTCAACTTTCAAAATCGATTAGCCTCTCAAGTTAAGCAATATCTGTGCAGCAAATCGCTCAAACAATCGGAGCGATCGCTGCTTCTAGAAAAGACAGTAATGTTTCTCGAATTGGTAGCAAGTTCTTGTAGATCTGCATTTCCGGTGAAAGTTGTTGCACGATCGACCGCAGATCGATCGCCAAATCACGCTGCTCTTTCAAGATAGTGAGTGGATAGCGGTAAGTCCGAATTGTGAACAATATCCAGCGTGATTGTTCTAATCGTCGCAATGTTTGACGCTCAACTCGAACCCAAAGATCGTCCACTGATAGTTCCGAAGGTGCAATATTAGAATGGCTTTGATGACCTAGATACAACTCTGGAGTCTCAACAATGCTCCAATTTACCCGAAACACAGGACGATCGACTGTTAATCGATCGAACAATCGATCGACCGGGTTCCCTAGTTGCTCTCCATAGTTCGGAACCGGATCATGAATCTGCATCATAGGTTTGCCAATCTTTTCTAACAATCTCCACCGCAACGGAAAGCATAGCGATGCTGCTGCAAGACTGTAACCTCGATCGCTTGGCTGCATCAAACAAAAATCCTCCTGAACTAATCGCCCCGCAAGATCTAAAGGCTGACTAAAATCAGCAATGTTCCAAGTTTGCTCTGTTGCTTTAACCGTGATTGTTGCTGAGGTGCGATCGTATTGTTCTGGAAAGTAGCGCAATAGATGATCAATCAATAAATGCAAAACTTCCTGTTGCGCCGACTGTGTTTCTGGCAAACTTGCAAACACTTCTGCATAGTTCGTTTCTAATAGTTCTGTCTTACGTTGCAAGTAAGGCACAAACTGATCATCAATCTCGATCCAGTCCTCTACCCTAAGCGGCTGCAATCCTAGACTCAATGTTCGATCGCCCTGTGCAAACGGTAAGTAGATGCGCTGATTGCTCATAAAACCCAAAAACAACGATCAACTACAATCTAGAATATCCCCGTTGTCGAGTCGCTGCTATGACTTCGTATTCCTCGATCGATTTATATTTCCTGAACAGTGACGGACAACGGCTGGCAGATAACACCGAGCAATTTAACTGGCTCGTACTCATCAAGGAAAACCTCGAAATCCTATTTGCAGACGATCCAAACGTTTTTGTTGCGGGTGATTTGCTCTGGTATCCGGTCAGATCCCAATTAATTCGCGCTGTGGCTCTTGATGTTCTCGTTGCCTTTGGGCGACCAAAAGGAAGGCGAGGATCATACAAACAATGAGAAGAAGACAACATCCCGATTCAAGTGATGTTTGAGATTCTTTCACCTAGCAATACAAGTGAGGAGATGTCGAGAAAGTTTGAGTTCTATCAAACCTACGGAGTCGAAGAATATTACTATAATCCCGATCGTAACCACTTAACAGGCTGGATTCGTCGAGGCTCGGCTCTAAGCGAAATTCAACAAATTAATGGCTGCATTAGTCCCCGTTTAGGGATTCGGTTTGAATTAACATCCCAAGATTTTGTGATTTATCGACCAGATGGCGATCGCTTTCTCAGCCCCGTCGAACTCAGACAACTTGTCGATCAAGAACGCCAACGCGCCGATCGACTGGCGGAATATTTGAGCTCTATCGGAATCGATCCCGATCAAATTCCCGACTGAGGCTTGCCGATGCCCCTCACCCCGTACAATGAGGATTCAGCAATCTTCCTCAGCGTTAACTCCTATGTCTGGTGACTACCTAGAGCGGATTCTCAATGCCCGTGTGTACGATGTGGCTCAGGAAACCCCCCTCGAATTTGCGCCCAATCTCTCGGCTCGTTTGAATAATCGAGTGCTACTCAAACGCGAGGACATGCAATCGGTCTTCTCGTTCAAATTGCGCGGCGCTTACAACAAAATGGCGCAGCTACCCCCTGAAATCCTCACTCAAGGGGTGATTGCGGCTTCGGCTGGAAATCATGCTCAAGGAGTCGCCCTCGGTGCAAAGCGATTGGGAACAACGGCGATTATTGTGATGCCTGTGACGACCCCGCAAGTCAAAATCGATGCAGTCCGATCGCGAGGCGGCGAAGTCGTACTACACGGTGACACCTACGATGATGCCTACGCTCACGCCCGACAGCTAGAAGCAGAGAAAGAGTTAACGTTTATCCACCCGTTCGATGATCCAGACGTAATCGCGGGACAAGGCACGATCGGTATGGAAATTCTACGGCAATATCAGCAACCGATTCACGCTGTATTTGTCGCGATCGGTGGTGGCGGTTTGATCTCCGGCATCGCTGCTTATATCAAACGACTCCGACCCCAAACGAAAATTATCGGAGTCGAGCCAGTCGATGCCGATGCGATGACACGATCGCTCAAAGCCGGACATCGAATCAAATTACCGAATGTCGGGTTATTTGCCGATGGTGTTGCCGTGAGAGAAGTCGGAGTCGAAACGTTTCGGCTCTGCCAGCAGTATGTAGACGAAATGATTCTGGTCGATACCGATGACACCTGTGCGGCGATCAAGGATGTGTTTGAAGACACGCGATCGATCCTCGAACCTGCGGGAGCCTTATCCGTTGCAGCGATCAAAGCTTACGTCGAACGCGAACAAATTACGGATCAAACGCTAATCGGGATTGCCTGCGGTGCGAACATGAACTTCGATCGCCTCCGATTCGTGGCAGAACGCGCCGAAATCGGAGAACGCCGAGAAGCGATCTTTGCGGTCACGATTCCCGAAGAGCGCGGCAGTTTACGCAAATTCTGCGATCTACTCGGACGGCGGAATATTACCGAATTCAACTACCGTATCGCGGATGAGAGCATTGCTCATATCTTTGTAGGAATGCAAGTCTCTGGTCGATCGGATGTCGCACAAATGGTTTCAACCTTTGAAGCCAACGGATTTAAGACGATCGATCTAACCGATGACGAATTCGCCAAATTACACCTGCGGCACATGGTTGGCGGACGATCGCCCCTCGCCGAACACGAAGTTCTGTATCGATTTGAATTTCCCGAACGCCCCGGAGCGCTGATCAAATTCCTCACCTCGATGCGCCCCGATTGGAACATCAGCTTATTTCACTATCGCAATCACGGAGCCGATTACGGACGTATTGTGTTAGGTGTGCAAGTCCCACCCGGTGAAATGACCGATTGGCAAGCGTTTCTTGACTCGATCGGCTACCGCTACTGGGACGAAAACCAAAATCCCGCCTACAAACTCTTTTTGGCATAACCGCTCTCCCCTACAATTCAAAATGGTGAAATTGTTTAGCTTGGAGAACCGTCGTGGATTTATCTCGCATTCCTGCCCAACCCAAACCGGGCTTGATCAACGTCCTCATCGAAATTCCCGCAGGCAGTAAGAACAAATACGAATTCGACAAAGACCTCAACGCCTTCGCCCTCGATCGCGTCCTCTATGCCTCAGTGATGTACCCGTTCGATTACGGCTTCGTGCCCAACACGCTCGCCGACGATGGCGATCCGCTCGATGGCATGGTGATCATGGATCAACCCACCTTCCCCGGCTGCGTGATCGCAGCCCGCCCGATCGGAATGCTCGAAATGATCGACGGCGGCGATCGAGATGAAAAAATTCTTTGCGTTCCCGACAAAGATCCCCGCTATGCGAATATCAAATCGCTCAAAGACCTGTCCCAGCATCGATTAGACGAAGTAGCAGAATTCTTTAGAACCTACAAAAATCTAGAGAAGAAAGTGACAGAAATCCTGGGCTGGCAAGACGTAGATAAAGTGTTGCCCCTCGTTGAGCAGTGCATCAAAGCCGCAAACTAAACTCCGTCGCCATCGATCGACTGTAGAGGCTGAGGAAAATTCCTGAGCCTTTTTTTGCATCCGCACTTATAATCCATCTCAGTCTGCTATCCCCAGGAATCGAATGGGTAGCCTAAACACAGGGCACCTCTCCCACCGTTTCTCGGAACGGCATCACTAAACCCTGCTTGTGAGCAATACCAGCCTGAAGCCTTCTTCATTTGGATTTCTTTGACAAGCACTTGAAGCAACTTTGAATTCAGCGATGACCCAGTCTTCTGATTTTCACATTCACTTTTGGGGCGTTCGAGGCAGCATTGCTGTACCGGGAAACGAAACCGTGCGCTATGGTGGCAATACCTCTTGCATCGAGATGCGCGTGGGCGGAAAACGCCTCGTTTTTGATGGCGGAACTGGACTGCGCGTTCTCGGAAAATCAATGATGCAGCAACTCCCAGTTGAAGCGCACCTCTTCTTTTCGCACTCCCACTGGGATCACATTCAGGGCTTTCCATTCTTCATTCCAGCGTTTATTCCCGGCAACTGTTTTCACATCTATGGCGCGATCGCGCCCAACGGTGCAACGATGCAGCAACGCCTCAGCGACCAGATGCACCATCCCAATTTTCCAGTACCGATGCAGGTGATGAAGTCGGATTTGAAATTTACGGATGTCACAGTTGGAGACGTAATCGAACTGGATGGAATTCAGATTGAAACAGGCCCCCTGAACCATCCCAATACTGCGATCGGCTACCGCGTCACCTATCAAGGTAAAACGGTCGTCTACGCAACGGATACTGAGCATTACCCCGATCGCATTGACGCTGATCTAGTACATCTTGCCCGGAATGCCGACGTTTTAATCTACGATGCCTGCTACACCGACGAAGAATACTACGACGAAAAATCGCCCAAAATTGGCTGGGGACATTCTACCTGGCAAGAAGCCCTGAAAGTTGTAAAAGCAGCAGGCGTGAAACAAGCGGTGATGTTCCACCATGACCCCAATCACAATGATGATTTTCTCGACTCGGTAGAAGCTCAGGTGCGATCAGTCTTTCCAAATAGCCTACTTGCACGAGAAGGCATGATTCTACCTGTCGATTAGATCGATTGACGAACTGGAACCTGAATCACAAATTCTGTCCCTTGATCTGGCTTTGAAAAGCAGTCAAGCTTACCATAATGTTTCTCGACAATGATGTTGTAGCTGATCGACATTCCTAAACCTGTTCCTTGACCCACAGGTTTGGTCGTGAAAAACGGATCGAAGATTCGGCTCTTGACCGCTTCCGGCATCCCAACACCGTTATCGGCGATCGCAATTTGTACCCATTGTTCATTAATCACAGCAGTCCGAATGCTGATTTGAGGAGATCTTGTGCTGTCCTGGTCAAGCGCATCGATCGCGTTCACTAGAATATTCATGATCACCTGGTTGAGCTGTCCTGGATAGCACTCCACTAATGGCAAGGCTGCATAGTCTCGCATAATCTCAATTGCTGGACGATTAAGCGTTGCTTTAATGCGACTTTGCAGAATCATTAAGGTACTCTCAATGCCTTCATGCAAATCGACGGATTTAAATTCGGCTTCGTCCATGCGCGAGAAGTTCCGCAGTGACAAGACAATTTGGCGAATGCGATCAGTACCTAATTTCATTGAGGCAAGCGCTTTTTCAAAATCCTCTTTCACATACTCTAGATCGATTCTCTCTGCTTCTATTTGAATTTCTTGAACCGGATTTGGGTAGTGCTGCTCGTAAAGCTTCACAACGCCCAGCAAATCCTGAGTATATTCCTGTAAATGGTCGAGATTACCGTGAATAAAGTTGACTGGATTATTGATTTCATGAGCAACGCCAGCGACGAGTTGCCCTAAGCTAGACAGCTTTTCTTGCTGCACCATTTGGAGTTGAGTTTGCTGAAGTTCCTTCAGCGTGTGTTGAAGCTCTAGCGATAGTTGTTCTGCTTGATTGCGGGCTGCATCGACTGCCACAATCTGAGGAAACACCGTCCAACACGCGATCGCGATGCCAATAAATGACAAAACCAAAATCAGCACAACCAACAAACTCATGCTTAGTTCTGTCGTACTTCTGCTAACTAAAGCGCTGATCGACCAACTGACCACTGTGGCTCCACAAATAAACAAAATCAGCACTAGCACCTGGAACGCAATGAAATTTTGCACATCTTGGCGCTCTGGATTGCGGCTGTACAGCCTCAGCCATTGGGGAATCTCAAGCTTCCAAGCCACTCGCTGCATCTTGCGGTCTACTATCAAAATAGCGATCGGTAGCAGCAACCCAATGAATAAGTCTTGCAGCCCCCAACCATAGCCGCCAATGATCAAGACGAACACTTCTACACCGCATAACGCCAAAGACAGTCTAGGGAATAGCGCTGCTAGTTGTTCTCGTTGTTTCCACAACCCCCAATGCAGCACGATAAAGCAGATGATCCACCCTACACAGGTAATCATTACAATTCGCTGCACATCTCCCCAAAATAGCCATACTAGACTCAGGAACAGAGTCAGGAGCAAACCAGGAGTGAAGACTCCTTGACGAGACGTAGTGCCAAAAATGGGTGAAATGTAACCATCTTGTGCTAACTGATACAGAATCCGTGGACAAATCGCCACTGCGGTTGCACAAGACAGAAGGCTACTGGACACGACGAGAAACGTGACTAGGAACGAAGCAGAAGTCCCCCAGAATGCCTGTGCTGCTGCTATTAAGCTCGAATAGGTACCACTGCTTGATTCTAACCCTGTTGATAAATGCAGTAGTACCCAAGAACCGCCAATATATACAACTGGGATCAGTCCGGCTGCAATCAGTAAACTTTGTAGAGTTCCAAAGGGGCGCTTACTATCTGCGACAAAGACAGATGCAGTTTCGCAAGCGTAGAAAGCATAGGTTCCATTGAGGTACCATTTTGCCCATCCCTCAATCGAGAACACTGAGTGTCCATCTTGCACACTCTCTAGGACGGGTAACTGTGTTACAGCATGGCTCCCTTGCAGGCAGAACATGAGCAGGAAGCCTACTGCTGGCAATAGGAAGATGAGATGTAGCGTTCCGAGTGCATGGCTTCCACTGAAGGCGACAATAAATGCCAAAACCGTGAATCCGACTTTCAGAACGATCGCAGGTAACACAATCCCCAACGGTTTGAGAACTGTCTCAATCAAATCAGTCAGGATGATCGCATTAACAGGCAAGACGGCGATCCAACTGACTAAGTAGCCGATCGCAGCATAGCTAGTCAGGTTGCGGTAATTCTTGAGTAAATGGGTGACATAGTTTGGTGTTCCACCTGATATTTGTGGAAAGACTTGTCCCAATGCTCTCACTTGCAGGTTGATAATTACACCAACGATGGCACCGGGAATCCAAACCCACATTGCCTGTTCACCTAACTCGGCTTGGGTTGCGGGTGCAACTCCCATCCACAAGAGGAGCCCGGTTAGACCAAATCCCCAGGTTTCAACAAGGCTTAAACTCGGAAAAAGAGAGGGCGAGTGCGATTGCTCTGAGGATGCGATTCTGCCGGAACCGTGAATTAAAGATTGAGTCATCGGTATGAAATTTTTATCACCTGTCAAATTGAAGAGTGAATTAGTTCCTGGCTAATTTACTCCGATGGCCATTTAAAAATATTCCCTGCAAAGATACTGAAGCAACACGATCGGTCTCTAAGTCAATGTTCTAGATCACATCCACCAGTAACTAAGCGCTTATGTTGGAAGAACATTACATTGCTTTGGATAGACTGTTTTCTATAGCCTTATCCAAAAGTCACTGAGCAATGATGGCAGATGGACACTTCAACTTCAGAGCAGAACGATCGAGCGGAGGCTTTAAACATCAAAGCTACCGACCTTTAATCGAGATCGGTAGCTTTAAGGGTGAAAATTAACCAGAATTTATGCGATCGCTGATCCGCTTTATCTACGTTTTATCAAGTTAGGCAGAGGTCGCCGGAGTTTCAGACTGCGCCTCCGGATTCAGCGAGAACATCACTCGCGACAGACCGCTTGCAAAAATGCTGGCACCGACCAACGTTCCAAGCAACCAAGGTGCGTTAGACGGATACTGAGACCAAATCAGTGCACCTAATCCAGCCGTGATAATTGCATTGCCCAACAGCCAAAACCAATTTTTCTGTTCGCGCACGCGGAATGCCAAAATAAGCTCAAATGCGCCTTCTGTTAACAAGAAGCTACCGAGGAGCAAGGTCAGCGTTAATACTCCGGTTAGAGGAGATACAAACAGCATAATTCCGGTTGCAATATACAGGGCACTCAAGAGGATCTTCCAGAGAAAGCCGCCTTGATTGCGAGTCTGCACTGCATATACAAGCTTAGTAAACCCCGCTGAAAGAATAATCAACGCAATCCAGGTTTCGCTCACTAGCGTCGAGAACACAGGCGCAACAACAGCACCAAGCCCTAATGCAATCAATAGAATACCCGACCAAAGCGCACCATTTCTGCTCTTGGGCTGTTCGATACTTGCTGTCATAAAAATTTCTCCTACAGTATTTAGAACCATCCCTACAGTAGAAAATGCTTGAGTGATCGATAAGTCCCTGAAGAGATAGACTACAATCCTGACGAAAGATTGAGCGAAGATCATTCCCCGGTATGACTGTATTTGACAAAAGAAAAGCAATCATCAGAATATCTAAGCTTGTCTTGGGACGGTTATTAATTTTAAGAAATACTAGGAATAAAGCAGTGTTAGAGCGAAAGGGGCGACGAATATTAGCAGTGGATGATACCGCAGACAATTTGCTATTGCTACAAGTGTTTTTGGAAGCAGAAGGGTTTGAAGTTGAAGTTGCAGACTGTGGTAGCGCTGCATTGAATCGATTTCAGCTTTGTAATCCAGATCTGGTCTTGCTTGATGTCATGATGCCCGGAATGAATGGGTTAGAAGTGACGCAAGAAATCCGATCGAACGATCATACAACTCCAATTCTGCTAATCTCGGCTCACGACAAGGTGCAGGTTCAACCTGGATTAGATGCGGGCGCGAATGGCTATATTCAAAAGCCGATCGATTTGTCGCAATTGTTATCCCGGATTGAAGCCCTAACTGCTTAATTGCCCCGGTGCCGCAGAAAACACATAAGGGTGCAGCCTAAATGGACTCAAGACGAATTCATTCAGGATGCACCCTAAAATCAAATTAAGCTGAACTATTGAACCAAGCCAGTTCTCAAGGCGCGGACTGCTACTTGCGTACGATCGTCTGCACAGAGCTTGTTTAGAATGTTGCGAACGTGAGTCTTTACTGTTCCAACAGTAATGTATAGCTTTTCTGCGATTTGAGCATTGCTGCAACCATCAACAATTAGCTTTAACACTTCTAATTCGCGCTCAGTCAGAGGATAAGCGGGAATAAAGTCTTCATCGGACAGACGGTTGATTGAAATGGTAGGCGCTTCAGCAGACTGTTGCCCTGAACCGTACGATTTTTGCGTCTGGGAAAGAACAACACGAGCGATCGCCGGATCAATCCAAGCATTACCGCTAGCGGTTGTTTGAATCGCCTGAGCAAGCTTATCAATGCTGGCATCTTTCATGCAGTAAGAATCGGCTCCAGCGGCAAATGCAGCTAGCACCGTATCTTCGCTATCCTGCATAGTCATAATCAGGATCTTTGTGTTGGGACATTCACCCTGAGCTTGTGCCTGCTTAAATTGCTGCGTGAGATCAATCCCAGTCGAGTCCGGTAGACCGATATCAACGATCGCGACATCGGGATGAGAGGTTCTGAGTAGTCTTAATCCCGACTTAGCATCACGCGCATCTCCAATTACTTCAAAGCCCTCACGTTGCTGTAGAGCGGCTCGTATGCCAACGCGGGTTAGGTCGTGGTCTTCAATCAATATGACTCGAATCATGCCTATTGCCAAGCCTCAATTATTATCAATAAACTATCAGTCACCACCGAGTGTGAGGTCGCCACAAGTTTTTAATTGGTAAAGCGATTTTAAGGTAGAACTTGAAGTAGAGGGATCTATCCTAAGTCGCCTCTATTTAGATAGAGTATCCCCCTGAGGAGAGAGACGTTTAAGAAGTTTCAGTAAACATAGATTGAGAAATTAGCCAAAGTAGAACATTGTTTGTTTACCTGATGTTGATACTGTATTGATGCACTTGGAGGTAAGGATCATGGAAAAGACTGTCATTTCAGCCATGCTCGATTCAAAAACGCCCCCAGATGTGTTGATTCGAGCCGAGCCACGCCAACCAGAATCTGATCCAACTTTGGGAATTCCAGTTCAAGTCGATCGACAAAGTACACCAAAGCATCGATTAGTGACGATCGGCGATTCGCTAACCCACGGCTTTCAAAGCGGAGCAATCTATCAAACTCATCTTTCCTATGCCGCGATGATTGCTCGCGAATTGGGCTGGAAAGACTTCCGATACCCGACTTACGATAGTCCAGGTTATGGGCTTCCGCTTAACTTGGAGTCGATCGCTCGTAGCTTAGAAATGAAGTATGGCGGACACCTGAAGTGGTGGGAAGTTCCGTTCGGGCTGTTGAATGTACGAAGTTTTCTCGATCGTACTGAGGACTTTTGGGAGAGGGGTGCAGGATCTCAGTTCTCAGCCCAAGGTGAGATTAACCACAATTTAGCGGTGTACGGTTGGGACTTGCGGAACACAATATCTCGTAATGCAGATATCTGTCTTGAAGTTTTACGCGATAACCTGCCTAAAGATAACTTCATTAAACAGACAGTTGATCATCACAATGAGCGTGCTGCAATTCGCGTTCTCAATACTGCACGAAATCAGGCAGGACAAGCATTATCGCCACTTCAGACTGCACAAGCGTTATCCAATGAAGAGATCGAAACGCTGATTATTTTTATTGGATCAAACAATGCATTAGGGAGCATTCTAACCTTCAAGGTAGAATGGTCGGATGTTGGCTATGACGATATGAATGTCAACGATCGCTACACGGTTTGGCGACCGATTCACTTCCAAGCGGAGCTTGATCTAATTGTGGAGCAAGTGAAGCAGATCCGCGCTCGTCATGTAATTTGGTGTACAGTTCCGCATGTGACGATCGCGCCGTTTGCGCGGGGTGTGGGCGAAAAAGTAGTACCCGAATCAAGATACTTTCCTTACTACACACAGTTCTGGATTAAAGATCAGTCGTTTAATCCAGCAAGACATCCTCACTTGACCGCGAATGAAGCCAGAGCAATTGATAGTGCAATTGATCAATACAATGATGCGATCGCGAATGTGGTGCGAGAGGGTCGCACTCAGGGCAGAGATTGGTATCTATTTGAGATGGTGGAATTGCTCGATCGCTTAGCGGCACGTCGCTTTTTTGACCAACCGCGAGTGCAACCGGAGTGGTGGGTGCCTTATGAACTACCGCCTGCACTGCAAGCTTTAAAGCCTGTACCGGATTCGCGATTTTTTCGATCGAATGCACAGGGGCGATTGCAGGGCGGATTGTTCTCGCTCGATGGAATTCATGCAACGACGATCGGATATGGCATCATTGCACAAGAATTGATCAAAATCATGCAGCTTGCGGATGTTGAGTTCTATGATGCTCAGGGACAAAAGCGATCGGGTGATGTTCAGATTGATTTCGATCGACTGATTGCGCTTGATACCCTAATTTCCCAACCGCCCCAATTGGTTGAAGATATCATCAACACGATTGGCTGGTTTGATAGCGTGTTCAGCTTCATGAATGGAGTGTTGAGAGCCAACTATTAAGCTGCATTAATCATCGATCGCTTCTCCACCCACCACGACATCACGGATTCTTAAACTGGGACCTCCGCATCCCACCGCTAATCCGCTCTGTCCGCCTTTGCCACATCCCCCGGACTCATCCCAGAAGAAGTCATCGCCGATCGCTTCAATGTCTGCCAATGTCTTAAACGCATTTCCAGAGAGCGTCACATCCCGCACAGGTTCCGCGATTTCACCCTGACGAATCATCCAGGCTTCACCCGCTGTAAACGTGAACATTTCTCCGTTGGTCATGCCGCCAATCCAATTGCGGGCATAGACTCCTTCCTTGATATCCTGAAACAAATCCTTCACAGGAGTTTTGCCGCGCTCGATCCAAGTATTCGTCATTCGAACGATCGGCGGATAGTGATAGTTCAGACAGCGGGCATTTCCGGTGGGTGCTTCCTCTAACTTGCCTGCGGTTTCGCGGGAGTGTAAGCGCCCCACCAAAACCCCATCTTCGATCAGTTGGGTTGTCGTTGCCGGAACACCCTCATCGTCATAAAAATAGCTGCCTCGATGCCCTTCGATCGCGGCTCCATCATAAATCTGTAGCTCAGGCGATCCAAATCGTCGCCCAAGACTCATCACTTCCAAAATATCAGGGTTCTCATACGCCATGTCTGCTTCAGACAAATGCCCAAACGCTTCATGCACAAACAATCCGGACAAAATCGGATCAATCACAACTGTATAAGCGTTACCCTTGACAGGCGGAAGCGCAAGAGAGTTCACTGCCCGCTGTGCTGCCTCTTGTACCTGGAGATCGAGGTTCAATAAATCTTCGTAAGCTTTGCGCGATCCAACCGTTTCCCGTCCAGTCTGCACCGTTTCACCATTGCGTGCTGTTGCCGCAAATCGCATCTCCAGATCGACCCAAGACTGCTCAATCAAACTGCCGTCTGAAGTTGCCAAAATCATGCGCTGAGCACTGTCGCCATACCGGACAGAAATCGTGGCAACGCGGGGATCAACGCTGCGAAGAATTTCTCCGTAATGTTGACAAAGCGCTTTCTTCTCGAAGAGCGGAATCTGGCGCGGATTGCTTCCCGTAAGCAACAGCGATCGTTCATCCTGAATCGGCGCAACCGGGGCTAAAACCGTTTCATCGGTTCCAACTAATCGAGCTGCCGCAATCGCATCTTCGACTCGCTCTTTCAAACTGGATAGCTGATTGAAACTCGAAAAGCCCCAGCCGCCCTTATAGCAAGCCCGGACTTGTCCACCGATCGAAATGCCCTCGCTCAGCGTTTCGATTTTATGACCTCGCAGCAGGATGTCTGTTCCTTCTGCCGCTTCGAGCCGAATCGCTAAATAATCGACACGATGCCGATATCGACGAATCAAATCAGAAATTAGGTTTTTAGCGTCGGATAATGCTGAGTTCATGGCGCTCTTACGGATCACTCCTTACTATTGTGCGATCAATCGATCCCGCATGCAAAAAAGAGCCGTCAGGCTCTTTTCTCGGTCTTATTGCTTGACGCTCAACGTTTCAGGGTAGTTTTAGTCCTTTGAATTACGAAGACGGATTAAACGGCGACGCATTTGCGGAGAAGCCGTAACCTCAGAAATCTCTTTCGTTTTCACCTCTGCCTCAACGGGTTCCAAATACTCATCGGCACCGCAAGCGTAGGCATCTAGCAAAAACTCAAGCAGTTGCTCTGGATTACTTAAAACAGTCTTCTCTTCAATGAGCCTAAATTTCAGGTGAACTTCGCATTCGTAGACACCCACTTCGGAGGTGGTGACGTTGCATTCTAAAGGATCGTAATTCATCTACCCAAGCAGTCCCATGATGTGAATAGTGGTTGATAGTTCAGACCGGGCTTGACAATGGCAAAATTCCACCAAAGTATTGCAAACGATTCAATGCACCTTCAGTAATTCCTGGAATAAGTTGCTCCAGAGCGCGATCGAGCAAGATCAAAGAAAACAATCCTCTGCTACTCGAACCTAACATTCCTGAGAAGGAACTCAAATCAGCGATATCGCTGAAACAGCTACAAAAATCTCGCGGCATTGTGATGAAATCAAGCTGAAGAAGTTTCGCTGCACACAGCGCTTATGCCCATTTATAGGCGAGTACCTTTGAAAGTAGTACCGTAATAACACCAGTTTTCACGAACACTTTAAAGCAATAGGCTCAAAAAACAAAAAAGAGTATTGCTGAATTGGAATTCCTATTTTTAGCGCAGTTTCTTATGTAATGAATTGATGAAGTGTTCTTTAAATTTGAGTTTGTCATTATCAAGCAAAGTATTCCTGGTACTTCTTGTAATCCAAGGCACTACTTGAGGTGAAATACGGAGAAAGTAACTACCTAATTAATTCCTAAAGCCCTGCTTAGAGATCATCATTACAGGAGAAGTACAAAGTAAGCTTTCTCAATTGCTACGCGAGTGTCCATTCTTTAAGTTTTTTACTATTACTAAGAAATGCCGCTTTCAGTAAAGCTTGAATGTTACGTACCATTTTTTACAATTTTAGATACCGGGATTTCTAAGTTAGTTTTATCAGAAACGCTTGAATAATCTTCGTGTCTTGCTCTAATGAAGCCCTAAATTTAAAGATTTCGTGTATTAAGAGCAATATTTTCTATCTATAAAGCTCATCTCAAGAAAAATTATGAATTCGGATTTGACCTCTAAAAGTTGGAGCAACATCAAACCTTGAAGCAGGATAAATTGGCATGACAATCACGCAAATTTTGTCTTCAGTGCAACTACTGAAATCTAGAAATTTCTGCTAACAGGCAAAGTTAAACTCGAAAAACAGGAAGCGTAAAATGAAAACAACTGCCTTGATTTGCAACGGAATCAACCCAAATTTGACCGTAGTGCGCCCGCACAATCCGCTGACACAACGATAAGCCGATACCGTAACCCTCTTGGGCTACATCTCGCTGCAAACGGTAATGATCCTCAAAAATGCGATCGCGGTTTTCTAGCGGAACTCCCGGCCCGTTGTCGCAAATACTGACCTGAACTTTCTGTGCCGTCCGGTGCAAAATTGAGATCTGAATCGTTCCGTCTGTCGGCGTGTACTTGATCGCGTTGTCCAAAATATTCGTGACCACCTGTCGCACTCGTTCAGCATCGGCATAGACGATCGGTAGGTCAGAAGGAATATCGGTCGCAATGTGCTGCTGTTTCGATTGAATCCGATCAGCAAGGCTAAGAACCACATCCTGACACAGTGCACCAAGGTCTAACTTTTCCGGCTGAATGTGCAGTTCAGCGCTTGTTCCTCTTGCCGCCTGTAGGATATCTGTGATCATCCGGTCGATCGTCCGAATTTGAGTCCGTCCGTGTTTGAGCAAGTTTGCAGTCATTGCGGGTGTGAGGCGGGACGGTTGCCCATCTGCTTGTTTATGGGCAATTTCCAGAGTCTCGATCGCGATCGATGCAGCAGTCAGTGGATTGCGAAGATCATGCGCCAGCATCGAGATGATCTGATCTTTAAAGTGAAGCTGTGCTTGAAGATTTTCGTTTTCGCGCTGTAACCGGAAAACTTCATCGCTTAGCTTCATCAGTTCGGCGGAGTGCCCGATCGAAGCGACTCCCACAGAATCGGGCGTTGTTGCAGTTTGGGGAGAATTGGTAATGTCTTCGACAGATTTTTGCCAGCGCGACCACCAGTTTCTCAACTGGGCAATGAGATCACTACCGGCTAGGGTTTGGCGCGGCTCTGGGTGGAGTTTGATCAGCGTTGGGGTTGCAACGAGACGAAAATGCTCAGCAAGATACGGTTGCTCACCCACATCGATAATCTCAAGCTCAAACGGACATTCAGCACTCCGATCGTTGAGAAAGTCGCGGATCTGACGAATCTGTTCGCTTGACGCAGGGCGCTGATCGACGAACAGTAAAATCTGGAGGGGCACGTTAGCGTCGAGGTTGGATTGGGTGGGTGCCTGCATCGTCATGAATTAGCACTCTCAGAACGGGTGCGAACAAATAGAGCGATCGTAGCTTTCAGCGACTGAAGCACTATATAAAGTGGAGTCGGATTAGATTCAAATTGTCGGTCTACAGATCACTTCTCTATAGATTACCGTATCCCTTGCAAATCAGAGCGATCCAAGCAGATTCGCAGACGCAGTTCTCTCCAGAAGTTCCCGATTCCTTGTAAAGTGATGTTAATAGACTTTGATAATTTTCTAATATTCATAAAAATCCGTGCAAGAAGACTTTCGGCTTATTGTTGATCTTGTTTCAGTTTTGGCGGCAGCGGCAGCGGGTGGATTGATGGCTGCGCTGCTCAAGCAACCTGTGCTACTGGGGTATTTGGTGGCGGGTGTGATTGTAGGTCCGACTGGACTTGGGTTAATTAAAGAATTGGTGCAGGTGGAAACGCTGGCACAGTTTGGAGTAGCGTTTTTACTATTTGCGCTAGGAGTTGAATTCTCATTCTCTGAACTTAAGAAAGTCAAAGTTATTAGTCTCGGCGGGGGTGGGCTGCAAATTGCGCTGACGATCGTAGTGACGACTTTAGTGGCGCTGACGATGGGATGGGTCACGTCACCGACGCAGGGCGTATTTTTGGGAGCAATTCTGTCTCTCTCTTCGACGGCTGTGGTGCTGAAGTGCTTGATGGAGCGCAATGAGACCGGAACGCCACACGGACAAGTGATGTTAGGCATTCTGGTCGTTCAAGATTTGGCGCTGGGGTTGATGTTGGCGGTGTTGCCAGCATTAGACCAGCCTGCGGAACAATTGGGATTGGCGATCGGCTGGGCGCTGATTCAGACGGGACTGTTTGCGTTAGGCGCGGTTGCGGCTGGAATTTGGGTGATTCCGTCGTTGTTGAGGCTACTAGCAAAAACAGAGAGCCGCGAATTATTTCTGCTGGGGGTCGTGGCGCTGTGTTTGGGGATTGCGCTTCTAACTGAGCATTTGGGATTATCGATCGAGATGGGAGCCTTTGTTGCAGGCTTGATGATCTCAGAAGCGGAATATGCGGATCAAACGCTCACTTATGTAGAGCCACTGCGAGACATTTTTGCATCGCTGTTTTTTGCTTCGATCGGGATGCTGATCGATCCCGTGTTTCTTTGGAACAACCTGGAACTCATTCTCGGCTTAGTCGCGCTCGTATTTGTCGGCAAGTTTTTGATTATTACGCCACTCGTTCGCATCTTCCGTTATCCGCTGAAAACTGCTTTGATTGCTGGATTAGGACTGGCTCAGATCGGAGAATTTTCGTTTGTGCTCGCGAGTGAGGGACAAACGTTAGGCATCGTCTCCCGCCAAGTTTATCTGTTAATTTTGGGGACAACGGCGGTGACGCTCGTGCTGACTCCGTTCGTGCTGCGACTCGTGCCAAAACTGTTTGCTTGGGGAGAATCGATTCCCTGGTTGGCACAATATCTGGAACAATCAGATGAGCCGCTGGCAATTTCTGAAGATTTACCGATTCAGGATCATGTGATTGTGTGTGGTTATGGTCGGATCGGACGCAACATTGTACGGTTGCTGCGCGATCGACAATATCCCGTCCTTGTGATTGATCAATCTGAAGCGCAGATCCAAAAGGTTCGAGAAGCGGGAATTCCTTATATTTACGGGAATGCAGCGAGTTCGTATGTCTTAGAAAAAGCAGGAGTTGCCCAAGCGCAAGGCATGGCGATCGCGCTTCCAGATGCGATGAGTACGCGATTATGCGTGAAGCGATCTTTAGAGATTGCTCCTGATCTGGATTTGGTAGTCAGAGCCAACAAGGATAAAGATATTGAATTGCTGTACCAACTGGGTGCGCGTGAGGTGGTGCAGCCTGAATTTGAAACTAGCTTAGAACTGTCCGCCCATTTGATGGCAGGCATGGGTTTACCGACTCCAGCCATTCAGCGCGAAGTGCAGTTAATCCGAAATTCACACTACTTAGAGTTGCGTCCAGATCAGCGTTCTGAAGAGATTTCACGCGCTCTTAAAGTCGCAGCAAATGAAATGAATAGCCGTTGGTATGCATTATCCGAGGCTTCGCCCTTATTAGGAATGTCGATCGGAGAAACTGATGCTCGCCGTTTAACTGGGATTACGGTGATGGCAATTCGACGTGCAGGCGGAACGGAAATTGACTATCCAGATAGCGAAACTACGCTGGAGCAAGGCGATCGCTTACTCATTGTCGGTGCGCCCGATGAGGTTGCAGCTTTTGATCAATTAGCAAAAGGAGAAGCCGCAGTCCCGTCCACGAATTCATCTTGTCAATGGCTACAGATTCCTGCGGAAAGTCTACTGGTCGGCAAAACGCTAATCGAATTGAATTTACAGCGCCAGTATAATATTGCTGTACAAACTATTCGACGAGATGGAAAGCTGATTCGATTTCCAGAAGGAACCCTAAGTCTTCAGGCGGGCGATCGCTTGTTGCTGTGTGGTGGATTTCACGCTTTAATCCAGGCTCAAGCTTCGATCGGTTCTAAGCCGGAAGTTTCGCTGATGCACTCAGAGGAATTGCTCCCCAATCTCGATTCAACCGCAGCCGATCAAGCCCTAGATGCGATCTGAATCTTCCTTAAGGTTGGGTTATCTCACCCCCGCTCATCGGTTTCATCTCGTATGCTTGGAATAGACACACACTTTAGGAAAACCATTCATGCAATCTGGTTGGCGAGTTGGGTCACTCTTTGGCATTCCCTTGCTTATCGACCCGTCCTGGTTTGTTATCCTTGTGTTCGTCACCCTCAGTAATGCGCTGCGGTGGCAGTATCGCTATCCTGATTGGGGTAGCCCCATTGCTTGGGGAACGGGCTTTGCAATGGCGCTATTGCTGTTTGCCTCGGTGCTACTGCATGAATTGGGACATAGCCTAGTTGCAAAACTGCAAGGAATTCGGGTTCAGTCAATTACGCTGTTCTTCTTTGGTGGGATTGCAGCGATCGCTCAAGAACCAAAAACGCCTGGAAAAGCGTTCCAAGTAGCGATCGCAGGTCCGGCAGTCAGCTTTAGCCTATTTCTGTTGTTAACGCTGGTAGCGCTATTGATACCGAATGCAGAGATGCCTTTGGGTGTACTGTTTCGCGATCTGGCGGCGATTAATCTTGTGCTGACGTTGTTTAATATGATTCCCGGTTTACCGTTGGACGGGGGGCAGGTGTTAAAGGCGATCGTCTGGAAGCTCACAGGCAGCCAGATTAAAGGAATTCGCACGGCTGCGAAAGTGGGACGATTTCTAGGGACGGTTGCAATCGTCTGGGGCTTAGCAGATGCGTTTGGGGTAACGCGAAACCTAGGCCTGCCTTATGGGGGTGGACTCTGGGGAGCGCTGATTGGATGGTTTGTAGTGCAGAATGCAGGTGCTTACGATCGCATCACTGAACTGCAAGAGGCGATGCTGAAGGTGAAAGCCGAAGATGCTATGACGCGAGATTTCCGAGTGATTGATGCCGGAATGACGCTGCGGAAGTTTGCAGATGATTATTTGATTAGTGAAACCCGTGCTCCGATTTACTATGCCGCATCGAATGGACGATATCGCGGTGTTGTCAATACTGAGGATCTTCAGAGAATTGAGCGGAGCGAGTGGGAAACGAGAACGCTGCTGGACATTGTGCATCCGCTGACTGAAGTTCCCACAGTGCAGGAATCGACCTCGATCGTAGAAGTCATTCAACTACTGGAGAATCAGAGCTTGCCGCGAGTGACGGTCTTGTCTCCGGCTGAAGCGGTTTCGGGTGTGATTGATCGCGGAGATATCGTCAAGGCGATCGCGAGCAAAATGAATTTAAGAATTTCTGATGCAGCGATTAAGCAAATTAAAGAAGAGGGCGCTTACCCGGCAGGATTGCAGTTAGGCGCGATCGCGCAAGCGGCAGCCGATCTCAGATAAGGAAACCTGTGAATCTTGAATTAAAAGCGTTGCAATTTTGGCTCTACGATCAATAGAACCCTGCTTTATCGATATAGAGCAGGGTTCTAAAGTTTAGCCCCAAGAATCGAGGTCGAGAGCAGCTGAACCGCCTTGTTCTAACTGCGTTAGGATCTTGCCTAACTGCCACCAAACAAGCCATGCCGTCCCGATCGTTAGAGGCAACGACACTCCGTAGGCAAATATGGTAGGAATTCCAAAGATTTCGACTCCTGCGGCAAGGAAGAAAAAGGCACCGCCCGCCATGCCTAGAAACGGAGTAAACAACGCCAGCCCACGCATTTTTGCCAAGCTGCGAGTCGATCTATTTTCTGACCATTCTTTTACCGATTGCTTTAAAACTGCTTCAAATGCCAGTCCGGAGGCAATACTCGCCAGCAATCCGGCAACGAGCAGAAGGTAGGGAGGTTGGGGAAAAAAGTATTGCACAGTGGATTAATAGGAATTAAGAGCATCAGGAAGGGAGTCCTTCGTCCCCATATCCTACCGTTCCAACTTGCCCCCCGTCAAAGAAGAGACGGCCGGGATCAAAGCAGCAGCAGGCGATAATTCTGCCAGTGCCCCGAATGCGGCAGTTAACAGTCGAGCAGGCTTGATATCATCTTTGACCAGATGCCATAAGCGTTGGACTTCTTCGGTGTGGAGACGATCGTCCTCGGTCAGTGCCAGCAGCAATTGACGACGCAAGAACTGTCCTTCATCGGAAAGGAGGTACTGTAAGCCCAGTTGAGCTGTCGGGAGAATGTCAAAATTAGAGTCCGATCGAGCGATCGAGATCATGTTTTCCAATCGGTGCCACTGGAATTTGCCGTCTTTGAACAGCACTTCGATCAAGCGACGGCGTAACCGTGGGGATTCACCCGTTAATAATCGTCGTGCGACGTAAGGATAGGCAATCTCAACAATTTTAAAGTTGGGATCAAGGGTGAGAGCTAAGCCTTCCTGAGTGACGAGCGATCTGATGATCAGCGCGAATTTCGCTGGCACTCGGAAGGGATATTCATACATCAACTCACTGAAGCGATCGGTAATCGTTTTGAAGTTGAAGCTGCTGACACTTTCGCCCATTATGTCGCCTAGAACCGATTCGATCGCGGGAACGATCGGGTAAATATCGGTACCGGGTGCGAGAAAGCCCAGCTTAACGAAGTCTTGTGCTAGATCGATATAATCTTTATTAATTAAGTGAACAAGGGCATCGACTAGCGTTTCTTTTGCTTCTTCTTCAAGCTGATCCATCATGCCGAAGTCGATATACGCCATTTGATCCCCAGACGGCGCTGGCAGAGCGAACAAGTTTCCAGGGTGCGGATCAGCGTGGAAGAAGCCAAACTCTAAAAGCTGACGTAAACCAGAGGTGACACCAATGCGAATAATCGCGTTTGGATCGCCTCCAACAGCACGAATGCTATCGACATCCGTTAGCTTGTAGCCTGTAATCCACTCCAACACGAGAACGTGTTCAGACGTGTAGCGCCAGTAGATTGAAGGCACTTTTACAGAAGGATCGTTGCGAAAATTTGTGGCAAATTTCTCGGCGTTGCGTCCTTCATTGAGATAGTCGATTTCTTCAAACAGCTTAGAGCCGAACTCATCCACGATTAGGGTAAGGTCGTGACCTAAGTTCAATGGCAGCCACGGAGCCATCCAGCTTGCAGCCCAGCGCATCAGGTAGAGGTCAAGCGTCAGGGTTGGTAAGAGGTTCGGGCGTTGAACTTTGACGGCGACTTCTTCACCAGTCTTGAGTTTGGCGCGATAAACCTGACCCAGTGATGCAGCGGCGATCGGGCTTGGCGTAATCTCCGCAAAAATTTCATCGATATCAGCATCAAGCTCAGTTTCAATAATGCGAAAAGCGATGTCGGTCGAGAATGGGGGTAACTGATCTTGCAGCTTGGTCAGTTCGTCTAAGAAGTCGCGGCGAATCAGATCAGGACGGGTGGAAAGCGCTTGCCCCACTTTGATGAAGGTGGGACCCAGTGTTGTCAGAATCTGGCGGAGTTGGGAGGCGCGTTTGAATCTGTTACGTTCTACGACTCCGCGCCAGTCGTCAAACTTCAAGCCTAGGACAAACCCGACAAACAGGGCGGTCACTCGAACCGCTCTCCAAATGAATTGCCAAGGGCGCAAGCGGTAATAATTTGCGATCGCGTTTGAGTCGTAACGTTTGAGTTGAAAAAGCGGAGTACGAGCCACGATATTATCTGCCTCTTTGTCGATCGATGGGCGCAATCATCCGCAGCGATGCCCTCGTCGTTTTTCCACTTCTAATTTAGTAACTGGAAGTGTCGGGACTATCCCGCCGTCTCACCGCTCTGTGATGATTACTATTCTTTATGTTTCATCTCATTCTAGTATATAAAACTACAACTTTTCATGCTGAAAGTCCAGCCGTTTTTATCTACCAAAAGCGCGATTTTATAAGGCTTTCAGCAGATAAAAGCAGTCTAGAACTGAAACTTTTTAACCCAAACAATCTTTCAAACTGTAAACAACTTGGTTCTGCTGTTCGTGCGAGAGTTCGGGGAACATGGGCAGCGATAGGACTTGATTAGCGGCACGATCGCTTTCCGGCAGTTGTCCCAGTTGATAACCCAACGACTTGTATACAGGCTGCAAATGCAGGGGAAGCGGGTAATAAATCATCGTGTTCACACCCTTATTTTGCAGATCACGCTTGAGTTGGTCGCGATCATGTTCAACCCGAATCGTGTATTGATTCCAAACGCTCAAGCTCCCCTCAAGCGACTGAGGTGTAGTAATTCCAGGAACGGGGGCAAGCAGAGAATGATAGCGATCGGCGATGGCTTGACGCTGTTGGTTCCAGCGATCGAGATAGCGGAGTTTGATTTGCAGGATCACCGCTTGAACCGCATCGAGGCGACTATTTACGCCTAATTCTTCGTGATAGTAGCCGCTATAGCGTCCGTGGTCGCGCAGCATTTTTAGTTTTGCCGCGACGGTTGGATCGTTGGTGGTGATCGCGCCACCATCCCCACACGCGCCGAGATTTTTCGTCGGATAGAAGCTAAAGCAGCCGATCTGACCGATACTACCGACTCGTTTTCCTGCCCATTCTGCCCCGGTTGCTTGAGCACAGTCTTCAATCACAAATAAGTTGTGAGCGTTGGCGATCGCCATTAATCGCGTCATATCAGCCGGCTGACCGAACAGATGCACCGGAACGATCGCTCTCGTTTTTGCGGTGATGGCGGATTCGATTTGATCGAGGTCGAGATTAAAGGTATTCGGATCAATATCGATAAAAACTGGAGTTGCACCAACCGCGCTGATGGTTTCTGCAGTGGCGATAAAGGTAAAGGGTGATGTAATCACTTCATCGCCTGCGCCAATACCAAGCGCTCGAAAGGCGAGAAAAAGTGCATCCGTGCCAGAGTTACAGGCGATCGCAATCTCAGAACCAATGTATTGAGCAAACTGAGTTTCAAACTTTTCGATCGCGGCTCCGCCAATGTATCGACCGGATGCCAGCACTTCTAAAACAGCCTGATTAATCTCTGCACCAATGGATTTAAATTGCTCGGACAGATCAAACGGGGGAATTGTATTCACTCGGTTGTACCACGCACCTGTAATGATTGGTCTTATTCTTAGACCGAAGAGGTTTGAGATTGGTTTCATCAAATCTTGAATCTAAAGATATCAGGCAAGGGAAATTCAATCAATGAATTTGGCGATTCAGGCGGTTTGGGCGATCGGATTAATTTTGGCAGCGTTTGCGCTTTCGTCGTGGCAACGGTTGGGGTTAGAAGGCAGTTTAATTTTGGCGGCGGGACGTGCAGTAATTCAATTAGCAGTGGTCGGCTATGTTTTAGCGGTTGTATTTGCGCCGCCTCAAAGTCCAGTTTTAATTGTGTTTGTGTTAGCGGTATTGCTCATTGTTAGTGCGATCGTCACTCGAAATCGGATTAGCCAAAAGTTGCCGATTCTACCTTGGATTATTGGGTCGTTTTTGATGACGACGATCGTCACTGTTGCGTATGTTCAAGCGATCGTGGTGCAGCCACAAACCTGGTATGAGCCGAGGTTTTTGATTCCGCTGGGGGCGATCGTTCTTTCTCAAGCGATTAATGCCGCGACGATCTCAGGGGAGCGGTTTTTTACGGCGTTAAATTCTCATACGCTGGAAATTGAAACGCATTTGAGTCTAGGGGCGACTCCGCAACAAGCGATCGCTTCCTATCGCAAAGAGGCAATTCGGGCTGGAGTGTTGCCTGTGATTAATACGATGTCGATCGTGGGATTAGCAACCCTGCCAGAACTGTTAAGCGGTCAGCTTTTGGGAGGTGCAGATCCAATTCAGGCAACAGCGGTTCAAATTGTTGTGCTGTTTATGGTGGCATTTGCAACGGTGTTGGTAACGCTGCTGGTTGTTCAGGGAATTGGGCGACAATTCTTTAACAACCAAGCGCAGTTGATTCGATGGTGATTTGAGTCAAACAGCGATAGACTGAGGGCAATCTGCTCGATCGAGTGATTAACCTTGACTTCTCAGTTTTACCGATCAATTCCTACATTCTTTAAGGGCATTGCTCTCTTTACACCGGGAGGGGATCTGGTCTACTGCATCGATCCCGATAAGAAAGGGCGATGGCACTTAAATTTGTGTTCTGCACTGCAAGACGCGCTAGAGCTTTCCGAACCGCCGCATTTTCTCGTGCCTTGCTATACGGCAACGCTTGATCGCTGGTTTGATGCGAGAGCGCAGCAGGTTCGGGTATTTGCAGAGGCCTATCCGCCTGTGTTTCGCTATCGATCGTTGTTAAATCGGGTGTTTGAATCGGGTGATTTAGTTTGGCAGATTGCACCATCTCAAGAAATGTGCGATCCAATGATTCTAGAAAACTATCGCTCTCAATTTCCGCAGCTTTGGGAGAATCACGATTTAGTCGTGCGATACGAGCCAGTTCCGCCGCCTCAATCTGCTGCGCCTATCTCTCCATATCCCCAAGGCTACGTGTTGCGATTGTTCGTATCGGGCTACAGTGCTGCAACAGCACGAATTCTACAGAACCTACACGCGCTTCTAGAACAATCGCTCCATAGCCCTTACACGTTAAAAGTGATTGATATTTTCAAGCATCCAGAGCAGGCAGAATCCGATCAGATTTCGGCAACGCCTACACTAATAAAAGTGTATCCGCGTCCGGTACGTCGAATTGTGGGAAATTTGGACGATGCCGATCGCGTTTTACGCTTGCTGGGCGCACTGGATGAAGGAAGACAAGAATGATTGACGCGATTTTAGAGAAAGCATTATCAGGAATTGATTTATCTCCCGAAGAAGGAGTGAGGCTACTGAAAGCAAATCCCGATGAGATCGGGCAGATTCGGGAAGTGAGCGATCGGCTCCGTCAGCAACAATCGGGCGATACCGTGACCTATGTGATCAATCGCAACATCAACTACACGAATATCTGTGAGCAACACTGTAGTTTTTGTGCGTTTCGCAGAGATGAGGGCGATGAAGGTGCTTACTGGTTGGATTGGTCGCAGATTTTAGAGAAAGCGACGGATGCGGTAAAACGGGGTGCGACTGAGATTTGTATGCAGGGGGGATTAAACCCAACTGCAAAGATTAACGATAGTTCACTCCGGTATTATCAAAAGCTAGTTTATACAATTAAATCCGAGTTTCCGCAGCTACATCTTCATGCGTTTTCACCGCAGGAAGTTCAATTTATTGCGCGCGAGGATCATTTAACCTTTGCAGAAGTGATTTCAGCATTGAGAGATGCAGGAGTGGATTCAATGCCGGGAACAGCTGCGGAAGTGTTAGATGATCAGGTTCGCAAGATTCTGTGTCCGGAAAAGATTGATGCTGAAGCCTGGATTGAGATTGTTCGGACAACACACGAACAAGGTGTGCCCACAACGAGCACCATGCTATCCGGACATATTGAAACACCAGAACAACAAATTCAGCATCTAGAAAAGCTTCGATCGCTCCAACAATCCGCAAAACGATCGGGTTACACCGGAATCACAGAATTCATTTTGCTTCCCTTTGTCGGGCAGGAAGCTCCGAAGCCCCTACGTCGTCGCGTTGGGCGCGATCAGCCTGTGTTATCTGATGCGTTACTGTTAACGGCTGTAGCTCGAATTTACCTGGGCAATTGGATTCCGAATCATCAGCCGAGTTGGGTAAAATTAGGACTTCCTGGCGCGGTAGAAGCCTTGAACTGGGGCTGTAATGACATTGGCGGAACCTTGATGGAAGAACATATCACCACAATGGCAGGCGCGATCGGTGGAACTTGTATGGAAGTAGAAACTTTGCAAAGCGCGATCGCGTCTCTCGATCGACCTTATCAACAAAGAGATACACTATATCGACCGATCGCGCTCTATCCTTCTGTCGTTTAGGTCTGCCTCAAAATCCGCAAATCCGACGCACTGCGGGAAAGTCGATTACAAATTCGTCACAGATTTGAAAGACTTTGCTAAAGTGTCTACGGCACTCCAATCACCCTGTTGCTTCTCATGAACGCCCCGACTAAACCTCGCCCTCAAAAGCAAAAACTTCCGCTACCTGTGACTCTCGGTGCGGCAACTGCCCTCGTTGCCGGAGGCACGATCGCTTATTTTGCCCTGACTCGTCAACAGCAGCTTAGCGTCATGCCAGTCGGAGCCAATGCCATTCCGCAAGATGCTTTGATGGTGGTGTCGGTTTCGACCGATTCGGGCAAGTGGCAGCAGCTTCGAGAATTTGGGACACCGCGATCGCAAGCCGGATTCGATCAAAGCTTGGCGCAGTTTCGCGATCGCTTCCTTAAAAGTCGGGGTTTAGAGTATGAGCGCGATATTCAACCCTGGATTGGTAAAGAAGTGACAATGGCATTTCTGCCGCCTCAAGCGGGGGTGAGTGTTCCTCCTCCCGGACAAAGCGCAACACCACCGACTCAGCAACCTACCGTGATGGTGTTACCGATCGCCGATGCGCTGAAAGCCAAGGAAGTGTTGGAACAGTCTCCAGCAACCAAGGGCGGAACCTGGAAAGAGCGAGATTACAAAGGCGTAAAGATTCGGGAATCCCAAGATGCGTCGGAACAAAGTGCTTCGATCGCGGTTTTAGATACAACACAAATTCTCGTTGCTAACAATCCAACCGCGATCAATCGCGCGATCGATACGGTGAAAGGGGGGGCATCACTGACACAAACGCCCGGATATGGAGATGCACTCACGCAGATTAAATCGGATGATGCAATGGCGCGATTGTATGTGAACATTCCTGCTGCTGCAAATATATCTGCTACCAACTCAGGTCGAGCAGTACCGCCGCAAACACTCGCACAACTGCAACAAAATCAGGGATTAGCGGCAACCGCAACCCTTGCAAATGATGGAATTCAATTCAAAAGTATCTCCTGGCTAAAACCAGATAGCCAACGCAAGTTCGATACCAGCAACAACGCGAAATCGATACCAACGCGATTACCCGGAGACACGCTAATGATGGCATCGGGTGGTAATCTAAAGCAATTCTGGCAAGACTACTCGCAAGGCGTTTCTGCAAATCCGATTCAGCTTGTGAATCCAGAAGCACTGAAGCAAGGCATTCGATCGACCGTCGGACTCGATTTAGAGAAAGACTTGCTCGACTGGATGCAAGGGGAGTATTCGTTAGGCTTACTGCCTGCACCTCAAGGTGCGCCGGGCAACTTTCCGGCAAGTTTGGTGTTGATGGTACAGGCAAGCGATCGACGTGCCGCAGAAGAAACGCTGAAAAAACTCGATAGCGCAATGGCAAACAAATACGCCTTTAAAGTGGAAGAGTCGAAAATTGAAGGACAATCCGTAGTGAATTGGTCGCTGCCTGCCGCTAATGTCAACGTCACACGCGGTTGGCTCGATGGAGATGTCGCTTTTCTCTCGCTTGGTGCACCTGTAGCAAGCTCCTTTTTACCAAAGCCAGCAACCACACTGGCAGAAAATGAGCTATTCCGCAAAAGCACACAATCTGAACTGAATCCCCGCAATGGTCACTTCTTCGTCGATATGGATCGAGTGCTGAAGCTTCAGAACTTTCCACTGCTTCAGATTCCCGCAGCCAATCGAGCCGCATTAGAAGCGATGCAATCGATCGGAGTCACGACTGCAATTACGAGCGATCGCACCTCTCGCTATGATGTGTTCGTGTCTTTGCGAAAAGGCAATAAGCCCGGAGCATTACCCTAAGCGGGATTGACCGTAGGGACAGAGTGAGAGAACCACACAGCGATCGCACTGAGGATTGC
This sequence comes from Cyanobacteria bacterium FACHB-63, assembly GCA_014695255.1. Taxonomy (GTDB): domain Bacteria; phylum Cyanobacteriota; class Cyanobacteriia; order Leptolyngbyales; family Leptolyngbyaceae; genus Leptolyngbya. Next base: position 8,169 of record JACJNX010000011.1, on the reverse strand, counting down.
GATAGAAACAACAGCGCTGACCATGCAGCATCAAAACTTCGTGGTTATCGTAAACCTGTTGGGCTGTCCAGTCTGCGGGTAATTGTGCTTCTAATAAGTCGTGAGCCGGAGCAACTGCGACAGTTTCGGGAATTAAGCCGAGTCGAATTGCTACGCGATGATGATGACTATCCACAGGTAAGGCCCGTCGCCGGAGATTACTGAAGGAGAGAACTGCTGCGCTGGTTTTACGCCCGATGCCGGGAAAAGATTCTAGCCAGTTCCGGGCTTCTTCGACGCTGAGATCAGCGAGAAAGTCGATCGACAATTCGCCGCGCTGAATGGTGATTTGCTGCAAGATTTGTTTGAGCCGCAGTGCTTTTTGATCTGCCCAAGTGCAAGGTGCGATCGCGGTTTCAATTTCTTTCTCTGAAGCGTCGCGAACCGCTTCCCAAGTGGAGAACTTTTCTCTTAATTGTTTGAATGCCCGCGCAGAATCCGCATTTTTGGTGCGATGAGATAACAACGCTGAAACTAATTCGCTCAGCGGAGCGAGGTTATGAAAATACGGAACTGGACAGCCGTATTCTTGACATAAACGATCATGAATCTGAATCAGTTTTTGCTGAAGTTCTGGAGTAACAGAAGGAGGACGCGATCGCATAAAAATAGGGATAATCTGCTTTAAATCTTTAGTAGTTTTCTCAGTCTCTATCGTCGTAATAGTCTCGCTACTTCAATCTCGACCTCTGGAAAAGCTAGAGAATTAACCCTGCCATCGATCAACACAACTTGATGCTGATACTCCCCATTCACTACATCTCGAAAGATGTTCAACTCCCTAGTTTTCAGGTTAACCACCCAATACTCGCGAATTCCTGCTTCTGCATAGACTTTGGACTTGATCTCTAAGTCCTTTTGCAAACTTGTATTGGAATACTCGATGATCCAGAAAATGTTCTCCGGGTAGGGGTGATGCTCAGTGATGTAGACCTCTCCGAGCGGTTCAACGATCGCTAAATCGGGTTCTGGCTCTGAGCTGTTTGGTAGGGTGATCGGGTGTCCCTCTCGAACTTTTGCACGGCTACCTAGACAATCGCGCAGATAATCACCTGCATCGCTGCTTAATCCAGCGTGGGGAATTCCTTCAGGCGACATTTCTACCAGTTCTCCCTTCAATAATTCAACGGACACATTATCAAACACACCCGCCTCTACCGCTTGGTGATAGCGATCGATCGTCCATTTCCAGGTTGAGATTGTCATGGTATTACCTCTAGTGCCTACACAGTGAGTTCACGCCTCACTTCTTCCTAGATTTAAAGTCAGTTCGACAAGATTTTTCGCTTCGTTTTTGGGCAATCGTCTGGCGCTAAATCAATTCAGTCTTGATCAGTTTCTCAGTTTACGAGGTTGCCTTGTCTCCTTCAGAATACCTTCTACATCTTCCTGGCTCAGTTGTCGCACATAATTCACCTTTACTTCTTCTAAAAGGTCAATGATTAGAGATTGCAGCTCTTGCAGCGATCGCTGCTGTTGCAATTCGGTGGTCAAATTCTGTCCAAAGCTTTTCACCAGTTTGCTGATTAATTCTGCACCCTTTTTATCCTCAAGCGCGGTGACGATCGCCTCATACATACCGCTTGTCACTTCAGAAACTAATCGCTCATTGATTTGGCGTGGCAAATCTCCAACCAACGGCATCGTTTTCAGCCCTTGATAAGCAGGTGACTGACTCAGAACTTGCTCGATCGTATGCCTCAAAACTGCATCTAATTCAGGCTTGATCTTGGGTAAAACTTTGTAAACCGTCGTCTGAACAAAATGTGTCGTTAATTCCTGAACTTCATCGCGCTGATTCAAATCAATGTAAGGGCGATTGATCGACTGAGCAATCCAACGGGAGAACTCGCCCCGCTCGATCGTCGATTGAAATCGATCGATCACCTGAGTTACCACCGCTTCTGCCATGTCTTCCGAGATGTTAGCAACAAATCCTTGACTCGCTTGATTACGAATGCGACTGAGATTGACCAATTTTGCGTGATCCAGTCGAACTGTGACCGGAATCACTCGCAACCCCCGGAAAAAAGGCAGCAGCAGAAACAAGTCGTACCAGCGCCAAAGTACAGCATCAATCCAGCTTAAACTCGCATAGCGACGACTGAGATAAAAAGTCCGAGCGATAAACTCCAGCGCAAAGATGGCGACGAACGGAGCATCGATCGCCCAAAACCAATCGACAAATTCACCGTTTTCACCAATGCTTCGATAATAGTTTGAAGCAATCAACGGACGAATTTCTTGATTGAAAAATTGCAGTTCATTATTGACTCCCCGCTGCGTTAAATGCTCTGGACTCCAAAACGTTGCGAATGCTTGTTTTGCAGATTCACGCCGACGCTGTTGAAAAATATGCTCTCGCATTCGATTTTTGATTTTCTCTAGCGTTCCGCTTTTATTTGCGACTGCAAAGGGATTGCTATCAATAATTTCGGTACTACGATCGCGCAGTTCCTTTAATCTCGCTTGTACTTGCGGATTTTGCACACCCGATTGCTGAAGCTCTTGCTGCAAGGCATTGACCGTGTCTAAATATGCTTCAGTATCGCGATGCGGTTCGATGCCTTTGACGCGATCGTACCCTCGTGTCACACCGGGAAAATTGCGAAGCCAGAAGTCCCGCCACGGTACATACGACCAATCAAACGCCACCAGTCCCAAATTTGCCACTGCTAAAAGTGCCATCGATCGTTCAAACAGCAGATTACGACGGAGTGGAGAGCGAGAAGGAGACGATCGCATAAGTTCAAACCAGCACTGACTTTCCTAGATTGATCATAGAACCGTTTATCCTAGATAAGAACTCGATCGCACTCTTGACCCATGACCGAATTTTCTCCGATTCATGTGATTGGCGGCGGATTAGCAGGCACAGAAGCCGCTTGGCAAATTGCTCAAGCGGGTGTCCCCGTCGTGCTGCATGAAATGCGTCCTACCCGTCAGAGCCCCGCTCACCACTCTGAGCATCTGGCGGAATTAGTATGCAGCAACTCGTTTGGAGCGCAGGCTACCGATCGCTCCTCCGGACTGCTGCACGAAGAATTGCGGCGCTTGGGGTCGATCGTGATTCAAACCGCAGACCAACACCAAGTTCCGGCAGGAGGGGCGTTGGCGGTCGATCGCGGTGTATTCAGCCAAGAATTAACCGAAACCCTGTCGAATCACCCGCTAATCGAGTTACGCCGCGAAGAAGTGGTTGAAATTCCGCGATCGGGAATTGTGGTACTGACGACTGGACCTTTAACCAGTGAAGCGCTCTCCAAAGATTTGCAGCGCTTTACCGGGATGGAATATATGAGCTTCTTTGATGCGGCAAGCCCGATCGTTGTGGGAGAGTCAATCGACTTTGAGACGGCATTTTTGGCTTCTCGCTACGATCGTGGCGAAGCGGCCTACCTCAATTGTCCGATGAACAAAGCTCAATATCTCCACTTCTGGCAAGAACTGTGCAAAGCAGAACAGGCGGAATTAAAAGATTTTGAGCGCGAGACAGCGAAATTCTTTGAGGCTTGTTTACCGATCGAAGAAATGGCGCGACGGGGTGAAGATACAATGCGCTACGGCCCGCTCAAACCTGTAGGGCTGTTTGATGCTCGAAAAGGCGATTTCCGCGACAATAAAGAGCATCGCCCGTATGCCGTTGTACAGTTGCGCCAGGAAGACAAATCCGGGCAATTGTGGAACATGGTCGGATTTCAAACAAACTTACGCTGGGGTGAGCAAAAGCGCGTCTTTCAGCTTATTCCTGGTTTAGAGAATGCTGAGTTTGTGCGGATGGGTGTGATGCACCGCAATACATTCATCAATTCACCCGAACTTCTGCTACCAACCTTGCAGTTTAAATCGCGATCGACTCTCCTCGCCGCCGGACAACTAAGCGGAACCGAAGGGTATACTGCCGCTTGTGCGGGGGGCTGGTTAGCGGGAACCAATGCCGCTCGCGTTGCGTTAGGATTACCAACCCTGACGCTTCCGGTGACAACTATGATGGGTGCATTGTTCGACTTCATCAGTTCTGCTTCTCCAAAGCATTTCCAGCCGATGCCCCCGAACTTTGGCATCTTACCGGAACTGCCGCAGAAAGTTCGCAACAAACAAGAGCGGTATGGACAATATCGCGATCGTTCCCTTTCCGATTTAGATCAATTCCGCGCTTCTTTATCCTCGAATCCCTATGCGTTTGCTTTGTCTTAGTAACGGTCACGGTGAAGATACGATCGCAATTCGCATTCTTCAAGCATTGCAGCAAAAATCGGATTGCAAGATTGAAGCTTTACCGATCGTTGGAGAAGGTTACGCATACAGAAATGCAAATATTCCTGTAATCGGCTCGGTGAAGGTGATGCCATCGGGCGGATTTATTTACATGGATAACAAACAACTCGTTAGAGACATACAAGGTGGATTAGTAAAACTAACATTAGAACAAATCAAAGCGGCTAAAAATTGGGCAAAAGAAGATGGTCTGATTCTGGCAGTGGGTGATATTGTCCCAATGTTATTTGCTTGGATGAGTCGCGCACCATTTGCTTTTGTAGCAACTGCGAGGTCGCAATATTACATTCAGGATGAAAAAGGCGAGTTGCCAAGAAAATCTTGGTGGGACGATCGGTTAGAACGATCAACGGGTTGTATCTATCACCCGCTAGATCGCTGGTTAATGAAACGACCGCAGTGTAAAGCAGTCTTTCCGCGCGATCGTCTTACCGCTCAAATTCTCAAACGCTTTGATGTGCCTGCTTTTGATCTAGGTAATCCCATGATGGACGGATTAGAATGGTCAGGCTCAGAAACGTTTGAGGGTTTGACGGTTGCCTTAATTCCTGGTTCTCGCCCCCCGGAATGTTTTGCCAATTGGGAGTTGATGCTGCAAGCGATCGATCACATGAGCGACCTAAAGCAACCCGTGCAGTTTTTAAGCGCGATCGCACCTGGAATCGATCTAGATCAGTTACATGAATTATTAGTTCGTTATCGCTGGCGGTCTACTGATTCTAATACCTATGTGAATAGATACGGTGAGAATCAAGTAACACTAAAGTTAATGCCTGGACGATTTGCAGAATGTATTCAGCGGAGTGAAATTGCGATCGCAATGGCAGGAACCGCCACCGAACAATTTATCGGACTGGGTAAACCTGCGTTAATCATGCCCGGTGCAGGACCTCAATTTACTCCTGCCTTTGCGGAAGCTCAAACCCGATTGCTAGGCGCTTCGGTCACACTTGTTTCACATCCCTCTCAGATGAATCGTGCGATACGATCGCTGCTTGAGAATCCCGATCGTATTCAGATGATTGCAGAAAACGGACGGCGACGCATGGGAGAACCGGGTGCGGCAGAGCGGATTAGCGATCGCTTAATCGACATTCTTCACACCCTCTAAAATTCTGTATACTCGAACCAATCCGATAAACAGCAAACATCATGGCAACTTACAAGCTTAAAGGTAAAGTTGATGCCAATGGACAGCTAGTGATCACAGAAGCGATCGACCTTCCGCCTGGTGATGTCGAAATCATCGTACCTCAAAAGGCTTCTGAAGCAAGTTCCGAAACGACTCAACCTTCCAGTGCCCGTCCTACAAGAATCAATGTTTTTACGGGAATGGTTCGCCAAGACTGAACCTGCATCTTCTGACTTTGATGCTGATGAAGCTAGATGGCAAGCGCTTAAAGGAAAGCACGATTTGTGAAAATTCTTCTGGACATCCAATGTCGCTTTAGATATGCCACTTAGTTTAAGCGAGGAAGTGAAAAAGCGTTTGAATTTGGCAACACCTGCCATAGCATTTTTTGCTGTGCCAGCTAATCAACAAATCGAGCTATTGCCTTTTCTAGAGAGCAAGCATAAGTATGATTTTCCCGACGGAGATTTGTACACAGATAATGCTCTTGAAGTATTACTAGCTGCTTATCAAGCCTGCTTGAATATGCTGTTAAATTGGCTGATAACGATGTTAGATGAATCAGAAAATCAAGAGCTTGAGAATTTAGAGATCTTGATTGAAAATCTCTTCGGTGCGGCTCAGACAATTTCTGAGTACCGTTTTCAGGAAATTGGTAATGTAGAGAGCCTGGATACCTCAGAATGGTGCGAATTGCGGCATTTTTCTGAAATGCTGCAACAGCGGCTTCACATTGAGCTAGAAGTTAACACCGCAATTTTAAGCAGCTTTATGGATTATTGGCTTCATCCTTAAACTAATAGAGTGATCAGCTCATCCTTAAACTAATAGAGTGATCAGCTTTTGAGAGTCCTGTTTTTTGCATACTTTAATCCGCAGCGATCGCACTTCTCAACACCTGACAAAACTCCTCGATCGCTTTCAATCCCTCCGCAGACGACCCTTCTGACAATCGCTTCACAAACGCACTACCAACGATCGCAGCATCGGCTCCCCAGTTCATCACTTGCCGCGCTTGCTCCGGTTGCGAAATTCCGAAACCAACGCCGATCGCTTTATCCGTCACCTGTCGCAACTCTGCAATCAAATCTTTCACTCGCGATTCCATTTGCGATCGCATTCCGGTAACGCCCGTTGTACTCACCAAATAGATAAATCCTTGCGACTGTTGCGCGATCGCTGCAATTCGCTCTGGTGGACTTGTCGGCGCAACCAGCAGAATTAATTCAATTCCATATTCTTTTGCTGGACGTAGCAGCGTTTCAGCTTCTTCTAACGGTAAATCTGGAACCACTAAACCTCTCGCGCCCGCTTCAGCGATTTCTTTCAGAAAGGTTTCGATGCCGCGATTCAAAATCGGATTGTAGTAAGTGAAGAGAATGATCGGCGATCGCAAACTCGGAGAAACTTGCTTCACCAGTTGCAGAACATCATCGAGACGAGTTCCATTGAAGAGCGATCGTGTAGCTGCCGCTTGAATCACCGGGCCATCCGCCAACGGATCAGAGTAAGGAACGCCCAGCTCGATCAAATCGGCTCCATTGCGATCGAGAATCTGCAACGCCTGAGCGGTCGTCTCTAAATCCGGATCTCCGGCAGTTAAAAAAGGAATCAATGCACACCGACCCTGATCCCGTAGCCGCTCAAAACATTCCGACACTGAAGCCATCTCGATTCTCAAAAACGCACAACTTCAGTAGATTACTGCAAATTCGTGCCCGAAATTCTAAGAACCTTGCTTTTTCCGTTCTTCTTCAATCTCTGCCTGAATTTTCTCTAATTCTTCAGGAGTTAATTCTTCCAAACGCTTTTGGAGGACGGCTTCTTCGTAGTCTTTAAGCTGTTGGTTGTACGTCATATTCTTCGACAGCACCCGAAACAGGTAACTCGCCAACCAACCAATCAAGCCGCCGACTAGCAGCAATTGGCTCCAAATTCCCGCGCTAACGCTATCGAGACCTGCGCCCTGAAGTACCAGAAACGCAAGTCCGCCAGCTAAAAACACACCAAACGTAATGCCGATCGCGTCAATTCGTCGCATCGTTCTAAGCTTCAATCTGTCGCGCTTTCGGTCTGAAATTCAAGAACGGCGCAAGCAAGAGCATTCCCGGAAAGTAGAGAAACACCATGAAATACATAAAGCTCCGCTCAACCGAGCTTGCTACATACCAGCGCGACTTGAGATAGAAAAAGAGAATCAAGGGCACAACCACCAGGTACGCGCCGCCCAAAGCGAGGTATAGAAGTGCTACATCCATGCGTTTCAACCGGATATCAACCTTCCTATCCTATCGCTTTCGTGCGATCGCGCTCTGCAAATCCAATAGTGGAATTTAATTTGCGATCGTTTTACAAATTTCTATACTAATCCTGCAATTCTGGTGATATCCTTGGGAAGCTTCTGAATTTCGGTCTCGAACTCAGAATGCAAATCTTGGGGGCGTGGCGGAATGGTAGACGCAACGGACTTAAAATCCGTTGACCGCAAGGTCGTAAGGGTTCAAGTCCCTTCGCCCCCATACTGCCAAAATTCCTAACGCGATCGCTTCGCTACAAAAGCGGTTTGCTCTACACCTTAGCAATTACGGATTCCCTAACCCGTCCCCCCAGGGCTGTTTCATTGTAGGAGAGGAAATATGCGCTGGAGTTGATTCGCCAACTGTCGCTTTGCGGTTGCCATTGAGGTAAAGCCTAATTGTCGAGCCAGCGTGATGAAGAAG
>JACJNX010000109.1 GCA_014695255.1 Cyanobacteria bacterium FACHB-63 | reverse complement strand
CCGATTTTTCCTACTTCGTTGATGTGACTGCATTATGAATAAAGCTTTCAATCGCTTGATCTCCCGCGTTTGTCTTGCACTCACGGCAACCGCAGTCCAACCCTTTGCAGCCTCGGCACAGTCCCCAATGCCGACTGCTCGATCGATGCCGCTGCCTGTGCTGCAATCGTCGCCTGTTCCTCCGTCGCCTATTCCTGCTGGAGTGCAGTCTGCACCTTCTGCCGCGCCGGTTGCCGTACCTGTCGATAGCAGCTATAAGCTGGGTGCGGGTGATCTGGTGCGGGTGGAGATGTTTGATATCCCTGAGCTGACCTTTGAGCCACGATACACTGTTTTGCTCGATGGCGCGTTGAATTTGCCGTGGATTGGTGGCGTTTCGGTGCAGGGTTTAACGATCGTTCAAGCAACTGAACAACTGAAGGAGCGCTACAAGAAGTTTGTGCAAAATCCGGTAATTACGGTCAGTCTGCTGGCACCTCGTCCTTTGAAGATTGGCATCATAGGCGCTGTGAATCGTCCGGGGTCTTATATTGTGAACACGATCGGTAGCGAAGTCACTCAGTCGAGCTTGGGGCAACGCGGTTCTTCTGAGAGCGGGAGCCAATGGCCCACCGTTTCTAAAGCAATTCAGACCGCAGGTGGAATTGCTCAGATGGCAAACATTCGGGAGATTGAAGTCCGTCGTCCTCAAGTCGATGGCTCACAAGAAACAATCAAGATCAATTTGTGGGAGTATTTGCAAGCGGGTGAACTGGCGCAGGATGTCCCGCTAAAAGATGGCGATACGATTTTCGTTCCGACTGCAACTAAACTCGATCCAACAGAGGTGAGCAGTGTAGCTATGAGCAATTTCTCACCGGAGCAGATTCAGGTTAATGTTGTCGGTGAGGTGATGCGTCCTGGCGGTGTGGCAGTGCGTCCGAATTCTACACTGATGCAAGCCGTTTTAGCCGCAGGGGGAATTAATCCAGGACGAGGAAATCGAGCAAAGGTCGAGCTAGTTCGATTGATGCCGGACGGAAAAGTCGATCGTCGAGAGTTCAAGTTTGATGTGACAAGAGGATTAGACGAGGCTTCTAATCCAGCGATTCGGCAGAATGATGTCATTGTAGTCAATCGCAGTGCGACCGCGAAGGTGTCTGATATATTAGGTGCCGTTGTCAGCCCGATTACGGGAGCATTTGGACTATTGCGCCTTTTGCTAGGTAACTAATAGCGGGTTCTATTGAGCTAAAAAACTCCGATCTTTTAAGATCGGAGTTTTTTGCGCGATCGTTTGTGCGATTGTTGCACCAGCTTTCAACGCTTCTACTTGGTTCAGATGCTGAATTGATAGCCCAGTGGTCTAGCTTGAGCAGCACACTGTGAGAAACAACTAGAATTTTGAGCAATTTTTAAGCAAGCAGTTGAAATAACCGCACATTCACGTAGCTTCAAAAGAAAAGACACTCAGTACAATCCAATCACCGGAGTTCAAGCATCTATCAAGCTGCATTGTCTCTACAGCCGCCGCTTTGCTGCTTCTGTGTTGCATTGCTCTACCTTTTGCAATTTGCCTGTTGCCTATATTGTGACACTGCTATTCCTGCCATGTCTTACTTGCCAACCTCAGATCACCTTGTATCGTCCCATCCTATTCGAGCCGTAGAACGTGATCCAAGTGCTCCAATCCGAATCTGTCACTTGTCAAAATACTATCCACCTCAGCCTGGAGGAATTGAAACTCACGTTAGAGCATTGGCAACTTCACAAGCTGCGTTAGGCGCAAAAGTTGATGTTGTCTGCGTGAATGCGTGTGATCAAACCGGTCATGAAACGAGTCGAACGACTACTGTCGAAGAAGTCGATCGCAACGTTCGCGTGATTCGCTTGGGGCGACTGGGAACAGTAGCGCGGTTTGATTTATTTACTGCCTTTTCTCAGCACTTCAGCAGAAAAGATTTTGCCTATGATATTGCTCATTTACACGCCCCCAATCCTGCAATGGCACTGCATTGGGCATTAGCAAATTCTTCAGTGCCACTCGTGGTTACGCATCACAGTGACATTGTGAAGCAGCAGGTTCTCAAGCATCTTGTAAACCCGTTATTGAACTATGTGTATGGTCGTGCCGCACGAGTGCTGGTAGACAGTCCGACCTATCTAACTGGGTCAGCTTTTCTGCAGCCGTATCAGGGGCGTGTTGAGGTGCTGCCCTTGGGGATTGATTTGTCTGCCTATCGGCAACCAAATGCGGCTGCGATCGCGCACGAGAGAAAGCTTAGAGCCGCATACCCAGGTCCGATTTGGCTTTGTGTAGGACGGCTGGTTTACTATAAAGCCCTGCACATTGCGATTTCAGCCCTGCAAAAAGTTCCCGGAACTTTGATCATTGTGGGCAAAGGAGAGCTTGCTGAGTCTCTGCGGCAACATGCAATCGCCTGTGGTGTCAGCGATCGTGTGGTGTTTCAATGGCAGGTCAGCCAGGATGAACTGATTGGAGCCTATCGTGCTGCGACCGCTTTATGGTTTCCATCGAATGCTCGGAGCGAGGCGTTTGGCTTGGTGCAAGTGGAAGCAATGGCGAGTGCTTGCCCCGTGATTAATGCAGCAATTCCGGATAGCGGAGTGACTTGGGTGAGCCGCCATGAAGTTGAGGGATTAACCGTGCCCTTGAATGATGCGGACGCACTGGCAAATGCTGCGAATCGATTGCTACGGGAGCCACATCTGCGCGGTAAGTTTGCGATCGCATCGCAGGCCCGATCGCAGCAGTTCGACCAAGTGTTGATGGCGCAAAAAAGCTTACGAATCTATCAGCGGGTCATTCGTCAGGAAGCCGTGCAGCCGATTCTAGTTTAGTTTAAAGAGGAAATGGTAATGAAAATTCTGCATCTGTATGCTGGGAATTTGTTCGGGGGCATCGAGACTTATTTGGTGACATTGGCAAAGACTCAAGCACTGATGCCACAGATGCAGCATGAATTCGCGCTGTGCTTTTCGGGGCGATTGTTGACGGAGCTTCAGCAAACTGGGGCGATTGTGCATGAACTGGGGGCAGTGAAAGTCCGCAAGCCTTGGACAGTGTGGGCAGCACGATCGCGGCTGAAAGCACTCTTGCAGCAAGGGCGTTTCGATCTGGTGATCGCTCATGCTTGCTGGGTGCAAGCAATTTTTGGATCAGTGGTGAAAGCACAAAAGTTGCCGCTTGTGTTTTTTGCTCATGATACGGCATCGGGTCGTGGATGGTTGGAGCAATGGGCTAAACGGACAATTCCGAATCTAGTGATTGCGAATAGTAATTTCACTAAATCGACGCTCAAGCATCTTTATCCATCGTCTCCCAGCCGCTTAGTTTATTACCCGGTTTTGAATTCGGCTGATTCGGATCAAGCTTTGATGCAGCAGTCGGTGCGATCTCAGTTTCAAACTCCCGACGATCGAGTTGTAGTGATTCAGGCTTGCCGTTTAGAGTCTTGGAAGGGGCATCGATTGCTGCTGTCAGCATTGGGGCATCTTAAAGATGTGCCGAATTGGGAGATATGGATTGCAGGAGGGGCACAGCGTCCGCATGAAAAAGTTTATCTAGCTTCGCTTCAGGCGGAAGTAAAAGCATTAGGAATTGACGACCGCGTGAAGTTTCTGGGGCAGCGATCCGATGTACCAAACTTATTAGCTGCTGCTGATATTCATTGTCAACCAAACAGCGGAGGAGAGCCATTTGGGATTGCATTTATTGAGGCTTTGTATGCAGGACTTCCAATTGTTACGACTGCGATCGGGGCTGCACCAGAAATTGTGAATGATAGTTGTGGGTGTTTAGTGCCTGCGGGAGATGTGAGCGCGATCGCTCAAGCTCTAGAGCGATTGATCACAGATGCAACAGAGCGTAATCGACTGTCTCAAGGTTGTGTCGATCGAGCAATTTTCCTGTGCGATCCAGCGCAACAATTAAGTAAGCTACGTGAAATCTTCAGTCAGGAGCTTTTAATTGAAGATCCAACGCAAGTACCAAAGCTAACGACTCGTTGAATTTACGATATATTTTCTCAATTGGGGAAAACTACGCTCGTTGCTTTATATCCGTTGCTGAACAGATTTCATGAAAAAACTACTTGCAACTACTCTCACGAGTACCTTTTTGCTTCTCGGCTCGAAAAGTGCTTTCGCGCTTACCACAGTTCTTTACAACGGTGCTAGCGGTACGCCTCCCAATAATCAAAGCTGGCTATATGTTCCCAGAAATCCATTTGCTGTTCCCCAAACTGCGTCATCTACTCAGATTTCTGACGCAAACGGAACGACATTTAGCAGTATGACAAACAACAATATCGAATCTGGATATGGTTGGACTGACACATCACTAAACTCAAATGCAGGATATAACCTTCGATTTGATCTGCAACTGCTACAAGAGTCTCGAAATTCCTCAGCTAGCAGCAATCCAGCCGATAAAAATGGAGATGGTAAAGACGATCGTGCAGGTTTGAGCATTCTTATCGTTAGCGCTGATACAACCAAGGCAATCGAACTCGGTTTTTTTGTCGATCGAATTTGGGCACAAGCGACTGGAGCAACGAAACCACCGCGGTTCACACAGGCGGAGGGCACACCGTTTGATACAAGAACTAGCTTGAATCGATATGATTTATCGATTTTAGGAACCACGTACTTTCTCTATGCAAACGAGAACTACGTCACCCCAATTCTGACGGGTACGCTACGAGACTACACACCAGAAAGTACAGCCCCATTTCCTAACCCTTACAGAACTGCTAACACGATTTTCATTGGAGACAACACCACTGCCGCAGGTGGAGAGTTTAGGCTAAACCGAGTTGAGTTTACTGACTCAGCAACTACGCCTGTGCCATTTGCATTTAATCCGTTGTTTGGGTTTGCTGTGTTTGGGTTTTCTCGACTGCGAAAAGCGATCGTCAAAAAGAAGAAGTATCTGAACAATTAGCAGTGTTCGATCGATGGAAACAAGCTTTGCCAGCAAAAGCCCCTCGACACAAGTGCCAAGGGGTGAATCAAAGTATTCAAATCACTTCACTTTGCACAGGTTCTATCTTGGGGAAGCTGAGTCTCAATCACGATCGTTTCATAGTTCAGTTTTTGCAGAACTTCAGTGAGCAATTGTTTAGCGCTGTTGTTGGCTGCCTCAAGAATGTTGCTATCACAAGCTTCTTGGCGGATGGCTGCGATCGCTTTAATTTGCGCTTCTTCTTCCAGTTCGGCAGAGGCCCTGGGGGCAAACCATTCACTATAGTTCGCTAAAATTGATGAATATCCAACGTTTAACCCGATGTCTCGGATATAGGGTGCAGGCAGAACTAGATGAACTTTACCCGGACTCACGGATTTTACTTGCAGTTGCTTCAGATTGATGCCTGCTTGCACTTGTGATACGCCTTCATAGATCAGGTTGGTCTGTCCAACTTGTAAGCCGAGAACTGCGCTCGGTTTTTCGACGCGGATGGTTGCTTTGGCAGTCATTGTAGCTGAGGTGAGTTGATCTGCATTTTGTAGTCCTGAGAAGATGAGATTTCTCACCTCAACTGTGGTCGCGCTCGGATGAGGCAGGAACTGTAAACCAAATAGACCGAGCATCAGAAGCACGATCGCGCTCACAATCAGCCCCTTAAATTTCTCGACGATCGGATTGATCACCGTTTCAACACTTTGACTCCGCAATGCGCCCCAAAACCGCATAACCCTGCTCCTAAACTCCAGTGTTATGGTGATTCTAGCTGAGAATAAGCTTGCCCGTTGTTAAGTAAACCGCGATCGATTCCATTTTGCAGTAGACTGAGCAAGACGCGATCGAACTTCAATAAAATGGCAGGCTCTAAGATTGGTGTAGCAGTTGTGGGAACGGGATTTGGGCAGAAAGTTCATATTCCTGGACTTCAAGCACATCCACGAACTGAAGTGGTTGCGGTCTATCATCGAAACGCACAAAAAGCACAGGCGATCGCACAGTCTCATCAAGTTCCTCAAGCTTGCTCGACGATTGAGGAAGTTCTGTCACTACCAAACGTTGATGCCGTCAGTATCTCGACACCGCCATTTTTGCATTTCGATATGGCAAAAACAGCGATCGATGCCGGGAAACATCTGCTGCTAGAAAAACCTACCGCATTAAACGTAATTCAAGCAAAAGATTTGTATCGTCGATCGCTGAAAAATCGCGTTGTCACCAGCATGAACTTTGAGTTCCGTTTCGTTCCTGCTTGGCAGCATTTCGCGGATCTGCTCGCGCAAGACTACGTCGGACAGAAACGCTTAATTAAAATCGATTGGCTCGTCTCTAGTCGCGCTGATGCCTCTCGCCCCTGGAATTGGTATGCCTGTAAAGATCAAGGCGGCGGCGCGTTGGGCGCACTCGGCTCTCATACGTTCGATTACATCGCCTGGCTATTTGGTGAAGTCGATCGCTTAACTGCCAGTCTCAGTACTGCCATTTCGAGCCGTCCTGATCCCACCGCAGGCGACCTCAAACCCGTCGATTCCGATGACACCTGCAA
>JACJNX010000108.1 GCA_014695255.1 Cyanobacteria bacterium FACHB-63 | reverse complement strand
GTACGTCCGGCGCGAATGATGAATTTCAAATCTTTGACCACATCCAAGCCCAAATCCTTGCAGCCAGCAACGAAAGTCGGCACTTCATCCAGAATCACGTTGATCGGCTGGAAATTGTCTTCTCCTAGTCGATTCATCTGATCTTCCCGTTGCCGCACAATCACGCTCAGTCCTGCGATGTTTTCCGCGATCGCTGCAAAGTCGTAGGGCACACCGATCACCCGCATTCCGATAAAGTCTTTCGGCTTCTTTTTAGGCGTGATCACAAGCGTCACACCATCCAGGAACCGCCCTAAGCGCTCTGCTAGAAACGACTTACCCGCCCCGGTCTTACCAAGCATGAATAGATGCGGAAAATCATTGTAGGCAGTATTCAAGCGGCTCCAGTCAAACAGCTTTGATTCTGAGGCGGTAGGGATTGTGAACTCTTGCGATGGAACATCAACCGCGCCCAGGCGGGTATCGTTGCCGATTGCTGGAACTGTGGGCGGTAATTCAACCCGTGGGGCGGTTGGTTCGGTTGATTGATAGAGCGTGTCGAATTGGAAATCTTGGCTTTCCGCCACGATTGATCGGGCTAAGTTCTCCGCTTCGATTTTGGCGTTAACGGTCGCCTGGAAACTTCTAACGATGTCGTGATCCAACTCGTCAGAAGTCCCTAATGCCGCTCGTTGCTGAAATTGCACCGTGAATGAGTCAAGTAATTCGTCATAGCACTCGATCAACGCTTCTTTAGGCATGCCGCGCTTAGCCATTGCATAAATCAGCTTTAGCAACTCAGGGCACGATTTGAGCAAGAGATATTCAGAGTTTCTAATGCTCTGCTCACGCGCTGATTGTTGCCCGATGAGGAAGTTATAGAGCGCTGCTGCAATCGGTAGGATTGCCGTCGCTCCGATTCCAACCGTGGCAGCGGTGGCTAATCCTGCCCCGGCTCCAATAAATGCAGAAATATATGCGGCATTCTTGCTAAATGCAGCCGAGCGGTCTAAGTCTCTCACCCACGGTCTAAGGTTTTGTACGGCTTCATCGGGTGACATTCCCAACTCAAGGCAAAGATGACCTAACACAGATTCCTCGCTGTCTGGGTAGGTCTTATCAGCTGCGTTACGTCCGTACTTTGATAAATTAGTCATTGTTCTAGCTCCATCTAGGACAAAGCGCGATTGTCAACCTCACCGGGAGAAGCGATCGCGCTTTTTAGTTGTTTACTTCTGCTCAGCTTGCGATCGGAGGATTCGCTTTTGAATCTTGTATTTCTGGGATTCCCGCGCCGTTAACCGTTTCTTCTGGGCTTGGTTTCCGAAGCGATAGCCAAGTTCACACCCCACGATCGCCATTGCAGCCGCAATTAGACCGGGAATTGATAGAACACCATTCACCACTAGCGGGAATGTGGCAAAAGCTAACGCCGCCTCAAGGAAGTACATCACGTACCGCGTGATTTCAGACTCGCTCTGAGCTTTATCGTGTGCACTTCTAGCCCATGCCTTCGCCTTGGGTAACAGCGTGGGGGAGTCCTTGGTTTCCTTGGGGTCAACGAATCGCTGCAACCCAAGCTTGAAGCTGAGGGCATCTGCTAGATCGGGATCGAGTTTGTACATGACTGGTTCAATCTCTTTCCACTGGATAAACAGACCGATCGCGCATCCCGTGACAATGCCGACTCCCGTACCGATGGGAATTCCAGCCATATCGAGAGCTTGGCTCATCACTGGCACAACCCATCGGGCGTATCCATACATCGAAACAGCGACAGACAAGCCAGCGAAGCCATAGCCCGCAATCATCCAGAGGTTTTTATCTAGGGCAGTATTCATCAACCCTTGAGCCACGTCGCCTAGATGAGCGAGGATCGATGCGCGTGAGTGTTTCTCTTTCTTGTCATCGAAGTTCTTGAAGTCCGGTCTGTTCTTGTCGAAGTCGTTGTTTCCGGTGCGGGTTTTGGGGTTGCTATTAGCTGGTTTCATCTGATTAATCCTCGTCGTTTGAGTTGATGCTGTTTGCAGTCGAAAGGGCGTTGCGTCGAATGTCGTTAGAACTTCTCTTAAATCACGTCCGTCTGTAACGTCGTGCTGACGGCAACAAAGGATCAGACAGGGTGATCCGGGTTGGTGATAATTGATCGAGTCGATCATGACTTTTGTTGAGGATCGACTCGTCCCCAGAGTCACTTCGTTAGGGTCTTCATGCCATCCATTCGAATCGACATCGTAAAAAAGCCCGTCGCGGTAGATCAGATAGAGTCTGTCCTCTCCGGGGTAGTAGGTTCCCCCTTCGAGCGTTCCGAGCAAATTCATCGAATCAGCCCTCTCTGCCGTAGCACTTGTGAAAGCTTCTCGATCGGGGCTGGTTTGATGCTGGAAATCGTGCCGATCTCATCGACGATCGCCGTGTAGCCGCTTTGAGCGCTGCATAGAACTGTCCCGGCTGGTAGCAGTCGTTTGCTTCTGCGATTCGTTGGGTCGTAGAAGGCGTTAGCACCTTCGACTAGCGGGAATCGTTCATCAATCAGTAGGCATCTTTCAGCCCGTTTGAGTGCGATTCTTTCGTCTCTGGCTGATTGCTCACTCGACTGGTTAATCGCTTGCTCTGCTTGCTCTGTTGCCTGCAATCGTGATTGCTCTGCTGATCTCTTAAGCATTAGTTCCGTCGCGAGGGGAGCAAGACAGATAGCGCAGACAAAGACAGAAGCGATCGGGCGGTATCTGGGGTGAACGTTCAGGAAGTTCATCGCGCCCTCCGTTGCTCAACTTTGAGTAACTGGATGTCAACCTTAAGTCCGTTGTCTCGCGCCCAATAGCCCAAACCAAAAGAGATTACAATGCTTGCGATTAGGGCAATGCCGCCGATCGTAGTGCCGTCGTCTTTGTGGTAGCTCATTGCAAGTAAACTCCCTCTTTCAATTGCTGAATCAGCGCATTCATCAAGTCGATCGCTTCATCAGCAGTAACGCCATGCTGAGCCAAAAGCTCGATCGCGCTCCAAGCATCGCCATCGTTGGGAATTGAGATTGATTCTTCGATATGTTCTTGCAGCAAGATTTCGTCGCCGTCTTGCTCCTGAGAAATAGTGTCCGAATACTGCCAGTCGCATAATTGCAGAAGCATTCCGAACTTCTCAGACGCGGTAAGGATTTCTAGACGATCGCCGTATTCCTCGATCAATGCTCTGAGTGCTGATTGATTGGAACTGCCGTAGTAAGCGATCGAACTGTGTACCGTTGCCATAATTAAGGAATCTCCAGATTGCTAATTTGTGGGGATAGTGCCGTCCTGGTAGTTGGTAGCTGTAGGACGGCATTTGATTGATCGTTAGCCAGCAGCGCAAAGCGTTTCATTTGTGCGAGTATTGCGGACACATTCGGAAACAGAAGCGGGATTCTTTTGGAATTCGCGATCGTAGGTTGCCTTATCGATTGGCTTGCCGTTCTGCTCGTAACGAAGATGCTGATATTGATCAGACGATCGACTATCGGAACGTTGAATGATAAACAGCGCAAACCCAATGCCCAAGCCAAGCGCTACAAAGGCTGTGAGTGCAGAGCGTAAAGAAGATTGACCCATAATTAAGAAGTCTCCAGATTGCTAATTTGTGGGGATAGTGCCGTCCGATGATTGCGAGTCTGGGGACGGCATTCGAGTATCTAAGTATCTTGGGTTGGGATTACTCCCAGTGCGAGGATCGGAATTGCACCGATCCAACGGCTTGATTACCGATCGCTGTTGTTCGCCTTTTTGTCTGCCCTTAAGATCAATCCCTCGTGAACATGACTGCAAAGTTTCAACAGTGCCCGATCGTCGTATCGCGCTTGTCTTTGCAGGGTAGGTAGATCCAGCCTTGGTGCAATAGCGTAGACCGTTGTTGCTAAGCTTTGCTGAGCCGTAGAACGATTGCCCTCTTCAATCCAGCCCTGTGCAACTGAAATCAGCATTGAAACTGCGCCCCAAGAGTTGATGTGCTTGCAATCTGCATCAAAAAACCCAGATAGGGGATGGACAAACGACGGATGGCGGCTGATTCCGATTCCCTGTAAGTTCGCGTTCCCCTTGAGTTCTGCCATGCGGGGAGATCCTGAAGCCGCGATCGCTTGAATTGCCTCGTTGGTTAAAGCAACGCCGCGATCGTTGACGCGCAGGTGATCTTCGATTCGCAACCCTGCCTTCTCAATCTGATCTGCGAGTCCTGCATAGGTCTCGTCGCTTAAATGAAACACTTTGGTCATTTTTTCTCCTTACCAGTCGGTATCGTCATCGTCAATTTGAGCTAACGCCTGCAATGCTTTTAAATCCTTTAGCAGTCCGGCTAATCGCACTGGAGGGGTGGATCTATCACCTTTGAGGTAATCGATCGCGTCCAATGTTTCTCGCGTCAAAACATCGAAGAACCCTTTACCTGTCACAGTTTGATGTGCTGTTAGCTGAAACGGAGCAATCGGAAATTCGGAGCGATTGCAGGTCACAAACCAATCAAGCAGTGCAGCATCATCCGCGTTCATAAATCTCGATTGTCGAGTCGCTTGGGTAACTCCGCGCCTGCTAGAACTTTCAGAACGCGATCGAGTTCGTCAACCTCATCCGATGACAGAGATCGAACGCGATTAGTAAGTTCATCAGCGAGCAATTGCAAAGTTTCAGCCGCTTCTAAGCGATCGTTAACCGAGATCGTCTTTCTGCGACTTACGAACCCGTCGAAGTGGCTTAGCTCAATTCGTCCGGTGCTTAAACTCATTGCGGTGGCAGAGCACGCCATGCCTAGATCGAGCGGTTTTAGTCCGTCCCATGAACCTCGATAGAATGCTTTGATTTGCTCGAAAACTTGTGTCATGCGGATACGACCTCTGTTAGTGGAAGGACAATCAATCGATTTCCCAGCGCGATCGCGAAATGGTGATAAATACCGCGCCAGAATCGAGCTAGGTCATACATTTGGGTGAGCCGAACGAATTCTCGCTCTGAGTCAACGTGAATCACGAACGTTCTGCCGTCGATTGAAACTTGGGATTCGCGAACCTCAAAAAATAAAGCAATCTCTTTTTCGATGGGGCTTTCAGAATCGATCATATTTAGAGTCCAAAACGTTTGTGTTGTGCGTTTTGACTCGTCTAACCTGAGTATCTAAGGGGACTGGCGATTCAATCTGAGTAAAGCTTGGTAGGAAGTATGATTGTACTTTGCGAGTAGTTCAGGGTTGTAGTGGATGCGGACGATCACCAGGTGATGATTAATCAGCATCGTTACTCCTCTGCCACCCAGTCGCCTAAGTCGTCGAACTCGAAACTATTGGCTTCTTTTGGAGTGAGTTGTTTTGGACTGTCTGAACGATCGTCCGTGAAGTAGCAACTCAGAATGTGAGTGTTGATAATCGTTGGATCATCGGTGTTTAATTGCCGTCCCACCTCGAAAAAAGCAGTCTGAAGATGGGACGGAATCGAAGCCCGAACCTGCTTCATTTCGCCTCCAATTGTGCAACCTTGCGAGTTGCCAAAGTGTAAAGACCCCTCGCATTTGCCCACAGTGGATCAGACAGTACCTTGATGCCTTTCTTATTGAGCAATGGTTCAATTCCCGGCAGTTGTGCCCCGCCTCCAACCGCAATCAAAGCGGTGGCAGAATCGCGCCTGTCTTCCCACGGTCGCACTGTTGGAGCCAGTACAGCCTTAACCCATTTCGGCAACTCTTCCCGGTAGACTGCTTCAAAGTTCCAGTCTGGGTGCTGAGTGCCATAGGTGAAAGTCTGATTTTCGATACCTTTACGAATCAAATGTCGATCGCCCTCTTTCAGTAACCGCTCTCGAATCGCGTCATGAGTCGCAATCTGATCGATCAGCTTTTCAACACCGCCATTCTGGGAATAACTACGATCGGTCATCTTTAGATTGTTGAAGCTGGAGACGATTAACGTTCCATTCCCCAAGTCGTAAAGAATCGCATTGGTGATGTCGGCTTGCTTCTGGTAGGTGATAATCGCGCCCGTCCCTTCTTCCAGTCCAGCAATCACTTTGATCGAAACGATCGCTTCTTTGTTGCGGAATCGGACATGATGTGAACCTTCGAGCGCTCGTTTCAAGGCACTTCCTAGCGTTTTAGAGTCATGCACCGAAACTGCTAGGGCAATGTTCCAACGATCGCGGTGGGCATACTCTGACAAGGCAGAAAGGAACAATTGCAGCCCTAAATTCGGTTTTCCCTGCTTATCATCTGTCACCCGTCGAATGGAGTTTAGACCGTTGTAATAAGCATTGAGTCCGCCGATCCACTGCTTACCGATCAAGTCAGCACGATCGCCTTTGAGGTATTCGACGTAACCTTTCACTCCGTCCGGTGAGCGCTCATCAAGTTCGTAAATATAGCTCTCTGTGCGGGTTTCGGACATTGCCGAGATAAGTTTAAGCTGTCCGTTTCCAATGTCAGCCCCCATAGGCTGTAGCAGGTTGTCATAGTCAACAGTAGACAGTGCCTTGGATGATTCAGTGTTCTGTGAAATCATAAAAAATCGACTCAATGGATTGAGCGGTAAGGTTTACAGGTGTTTTAGAGCAATTGGCTACAGTAGGTTCTGACAGACTGCTATAACCAATTGCTCATTAGTTGGGGTTAATCGATGCTGCGACCGTTCACGACCATG
>JACJNX010000107.1 GCA_014695255.1 Cyanobacteria bacterium FACHB-63 | reverse complement strand
TTGAAGCTGGACATCTCGAAGCACGATCGCCCCTGCATCATCGACGGCAAAGTGGCAGACATTTCACAACTGATTGCTATGTCACCAGAGGCAACGCCTCAAGAAGTCGTCGGACACAAGCCCACGGCAACACCACAAGACTTAGAGCGGATATACAACGCCCCAAGCGCAAATCATGAGGCAGAGCATGAGGTAAGCGAAGCGATCGAAACGAGTTCATCTATTGGGGAATTGCAGCAAGCGTTCCCAACCTGGAAGCCGAAATCGTTAGAAGTTGCATCGGTGATCGTTGACTGGCTTCGTAGAAAATCTGATGAGTCTTTTCCGGCTCATGCAATCCGCAGCGGCATCGCCAAAATCAAGACCGATCCAAACTTGCCATCCGATCGCCTTAAAAAGTTGCTAGACGTTTTAACGACTCAGGGCTTTCTTGCAGAGTCCGAGGGCAAATATTCAGCGATTCAAGCAAGCGACGATTACGACTTTTAGAGGCAGACAAATGGACTTCAACGAAGCGATCGTGGCAACACGGATACACAATCCGATCAAGGTTAAGCAACCTAAGTTGTGGGTTCTTTGCGCGTTTCAACTTCCTAGTCATGTTGCAGAAACAATGAGCGCGATCAACCTTGCCAATACACGCGGACAATTCTTGATCGGGTTTAACTTCAAGCCGTCAAAGGGCGATCACTTTCCTTGGAACGGTCATATCTGGAAAACCAGAGGAGAAGTAATGCAATTTCCGGCGAGGTACAACTCTAGAGGTCGGAAAGATGCCCCATACGTGGTCTGTGAATACGTTGAGAGCTATGCAGATGAGATGCAAATGTTTGTGAGAATGCTAGAGCTTTCTTCTAATATTTAATACCCCTCGACCGGATACCGGATTAACCGGATAGGGGGGGCAAAAATAGACCGGATTAACGTATCCAGTGCATCCGATCACCTTATCCGGTCTATCCAGGTGTTCTATCCGACGAACACATCCGGTTTATCCGATAATTTTTGCAACGTTATAAATTAACTATCAAACTATTAACCAATTGCCCAAAATTCACCCCATCAAGCCCTATGGACATCACCGAGATTATGAGTTGGCTACAACGCGAGATGAACGCTGCTAGAGCGAAGAAATTAGGCTGTAATCCACTCGCAGAATTGGCAGGCTTCAAGTATTACCAGGGACGGCAGGAAGCCTATCAAAACTGCATTGATTTGTTTAGAGAAGTTGCAGCAATGGAGCAGAGTAATCATGAGTCAAGAATTTAATATTGGCGATCGCGTCACAACTCCAACCGGAAAGGTCGGATGCGTTATCGAATCTGATGCCGATTTCCCGTTGCACTGCCTGATCGAGTTCGATTCTGGAGAGAAGCGCTATATTTTGCGGCGAATTCTTAAATCGGTGTCAGAAGTCAGACATCATTTATCGTGATGTTTAGGCGCGATCTCTTGCTTCATTACCGATCGCATTTCTATAACTCTTGTATTCGCAATTCTGTCGTCAACTCTAGAGTTGAAGTCAAGTTGAAGTCAAAGTTAAACTCTAGAGTTGATGTTGGTGTGCGCTATTGTTTTACGTTCAAGAATTTGCAACTTTTTTGTCATTTTTATGGAAACACTCTTATCCTAGAAGACAGATACTTTTGATATGCAGCCGTTGAGCAAAGCGGCGTGCAGCGCAACCTTATAGGTATGGAGCTAGAAGGCGTGAAGAATCAATACCCCTCAGTACGACACAGGATGCTTTTGTCGTTTACCAAAGCACAGTTTGATCATCTAAAAACGACAATCCCAGCACGATCGCGTAATGCCAGAATTCGGCAGGCTCTGATCGACGCTGAACTGATCCCCCCCCAATCCAACCAAGAAATCGAAAGCGGCTTGAACCGCACTGGGCGATCGTTAACTCCCAAATCCGCCATTTTTGAACAAAAAACCGATTCCGAGATCGCCCGAATTTCAAAACACCTTAGAGTTGGGGAGCCTTACCTAATATGACGGGGTTTTCTAATGCTTGAAGCAAAGCGAAACGTCCTCTTTCCGCTAACTCTGCGACCTCAAGAACTGTCAGATTTGCGGCAGTCGATCCCTACCCAACAGCGATCGGCAGTGATCCGAGAACTGCTTAAACGTGAGGGTTTTATCAGCGACCGCGATCAAACGACCGAATACCAAAAAACCCCCAGGCTCGGATAAAGCTTGGAGGGTTAAAAATCACCTGGAGCGCTCAAATTTCTCAGGTTCGACGCTGCCAGATCGTAACCAACACGTAACACCATTAATATGGCAAAGATTTCTCCCATTTTAACGTTTTTGTGCGCGAAAAAGCCACAGAAGCGCTCTAGAAATAACGCGAAACTACTGCCAGACAAGGGCTGGACCGATCGGATCGCTGTTAGCAATCGCACTCAAGCCCAGAATCAGCTTACGCTCTGGCAATCGGCAGCACCAAACCTATTCATCGCTGCTGTTCCCGAAAGTATCTCGCTGGAAAACGATCGCTATTTCATCCATCTTGACAATTGGTTCGCGGCAATTCAGCTCAGCAGGGACGAGGCAGATCGAGCAGTCGCAGCGATCTCACAACAGCGATTTGAGAACCTGACTAAAGAAATTGTCTGGGAAGCGATCGAGCAGGTAATCGACAAAACGGTCAGCCGTGACCGTTTTGAAAGCGCGATTAAGGGAGGTGCGGCATGATCACCTCTAAAGGATTTGGGAAACTTCAAGCCGTAGAGATCGGCGGTTCAACCGAGAATCGCGAGACTTTTAAGAATCGACTCGATCGCGAGCTTGAGAACAAACCGAGAATTGCACCTGAAACCACATCGGCTCAAACTGTCGAAGAATGGGCGATCGCTGACTTCAAATCGAGCGGCATCGGTGATCAAATGATTGCTATTAATATACAGACGATCGAGGGCGATGCGGCGGTACAGATTCTCGCAGAGCATGAAATCGCGCAGCGTCAGAGCGTCCAGTATGTCACCAGATCGGCTCAGTCAATTCTTAGACGCTATGACAACGCGGCTCTAGGCGGATGGGTGGCTTATGGGGTAACGATCGAAGGAGATCGGGGTGAAGTTGCCTATTTCAAGCCAATCAAGCCTCGATACGACTTCAGTAAAGGGAATCCGAAGCCAATCAAATACGAGACCCCTGGAAAATGCGAAGCACTGCCACTATTGCCTTGCATTCCTTGGGGAGTTGGATTGGAGATTGCAAAAAAGCACAACTTAACAGCCGAATATCAAGCCCGCTTTTTTCAAGAGCATGGGGAATTTGGCGTTACCGAAGAGCTTAGAAATTATCCGGATCTCCAGTTCTGGAACTGGTGGCGGCGCTTGAATCTTCCAATCTGCATCACTGAAGGATGGAAAAAAGCCGTTCTGCTCACTCAGCAGGGCTATCCAGCAATTTGCTTGCGTGGGGTCTCTAACTGGCACTCTAAAGGCAGTACCGAGCTTTTCCCGATTCTCAAAGAATTCGCGACTGAAGGAAGGCAAATCACGATCGTCTTTGACCAAGACGAGAAACCGAAGACG
Organism: Cyanobacteria bacterium FACHB-63; assembly: GCA_014695255.1. Taxonomy (GTDB): domain Bacteria; phylum Cyanobacteriota; class Cyanobacteriia; order Leptolyngbyales; family Leptolyngbyaceae; genus Leptolyngbya. Next base: position 4,196 of record JACJNX010000107.1, on the reverse strand, counting down.
ATCGCTAACGTAGGTTGTCAAATTCGGCAGCTTGGGCAAACTCTTCAGCATTGCGGCTGCAAAGTCTCGATCACGACTTGGAATAGTGCCAGTGGCAAGGGCATCGATGACGCATTCGTGAAAGAGGGTGCGGAATGGCTTGACGATACGATCTCAATATCCCTCACCCTTGACGAGTGGAAGCGGTGCGGATTGAAACGGCAGTATTTCGAGATTATTCGCAGACTCAAAACACTGCAAATCAAGGCACTGCGCGATACTAAAGGCGATTATTTGCCTGAATTGCCGTTTGAGAATCTGATCGGTTCCATCACTGTGATCGCGGCAACCATGGGCAGTGGGAAAACGACTCGAATCAATGACGATTTGATCCGAAACTGGAAACGCAACGGCGGTAGAGTCCTAATTTTATCGATGTTGAATTCGCTCGGTAAGCAAATCGCCAATAACGCAAACGTGCCTCATATTTCGGATTACGGAGAAGGGCGGTACGGTGATTTTCTGCGAGATATCAACGAAGCAAGCGGCGCGGCGTTGTGTGTCGATTCGCTCCGAAGAATTCCCGATTGGTTTCTTACCGATAAGCCTCTTTTGCTTGTTCTAGACGAAGTGAATCAGTTTTTGGATCACACGATTCGGGGTGAAACGCTAGGCAATAAACATGGGGAGATTCTTGATCGGCTCTCTGAAATTTGCTTTTTATGCAACATCAACGGCGCGATCGTAGCCAGTGAAGCAAACATTCATCCTCGATCAATTGAACTGCTTAAGCAATTCTCCGGTTGTGATGACGTGCGATATTATCGGCACTCTCGGCAGAATTCAGGCTACAAGGTAACGATCGGCTCTGGTGGTTTGAGCGGATTTGTAAACAAGATTTTGCTTGATGCGATCGAGAGTGAGGGTTACAGCGACGAATCGAAGCGGTTTATGATTCCGACCGACTCGCAAACCAGCGGCAAGAAGATCGAGCGGCGTTTAATGCGGGAATTCCCCAATAAGCGAATCGTCCGAATCGATTCCGAAACGAATCGGCAAGGCAAATTCAAAGAATTTTTTGAAGATCCGAATGTTTGGCTAGAGCGAAATCAACCTGATTTCTTGATCGTCTCTCCTTCAATCAAAACAGGCGTTTCGATTACATGGGAAGGGTTTGACGCGGTTTATGGTTTCTTCGTCGGTGAGGTTGATCCGGACGGCTGGGCACAGATGCTAGGGCGGTATCGTCCGACCGTTCCCCGATTTGTTTGTTGTCCTAAGTTTGTTGCTACATCGGGTGATGAATCGCTCATGTTTCCACGGGCAATCGCTCGCAAACTCACCCAAGATAAAGCGGCATTTTCGGCTCATTACGCGATCGAAGCCTTGACCGAAACCGATGATCGTAAAGTCGCAGTGCTGACAGCAGCGCAATCCTACTATTCCGAAATGTGCGCTTTACGTGGGGCACAAAAAGCAATCGCTCGTGATTATCTGATCTCAGTGCTGCAAGAAGAAGGGCACACGATCGAGATTGAAGAATGGGGCGTTTGCTCAGACGAAACCGGAATTCTGGCAGAGATTCAAGACGAAATTGATCAAGAGGATGCGGCTAAATTTGCAGCATCCCCGACCTGTGACACGATCGAGGATGCCAAGAAGATTCTGGCTTCCGATTGCAGTTTGACTGACGAAATTAAAGCAAAGAAAACTTTGCACTGTCAGGACTTCCCCAATATCAACTTTGATGACAGTGACGATTGCTATTGGATCTTGACTCGTAAGCGGGGCAAATTGGGACGCGGGGCACAAATGCAGGCGGCGATCGAGAATATCGCGGCTGCAAAGGAACTCGATCGCGAATCCGTCGAAGCAATCTGCTGTGACGAATTGGGCATGAGTCATCGATTGCCTAAGCGATACGTCCGAGCGCAACTACTTAAGCAAAGCGGAATTTTACAACTTACCGATCGTGGCATTGAATTCTCAAATTCTGATCCGCGTTGTATTGCAATTCAACAATTCGCAGTTAACCACGCGAAACAGTTCCGATACTATTTTGGGTTGACGATCGCACCCGAATACACAGACTCGAAAGGACGCAGACAACATACACCCGTTGACGTTTGCGGCAAGCTGCTTAGAAAGATTGGCTTACAGTCTGTCGCTGTCAGAACTCAAGGCAAGCGTGGGGCACAAGAGCGCGTTTATACCGTAGCAATCGATCGCGTCAAACAAGGCGACCAAGAAACTGCTTGGGAATATCGCAATAAAGCCCTTGCAGCAGCGCGGGAACGGCTGAATCTGATTGTACCGATCGAACCTTCTGAACCGGAAACAGAGTCAGAATCAACGGATTTCTCCAGAGAAAAGCAAATTGCCCAAATTGAGCCAGAGCAAGGCTTCGAGGTTCCGTATTCACAGGATTTCAGGAGGCGAGTCGCATGAGCGAAACTCCCGAAATCAATACCGAGATGGTCTCACATCCAGATGAGATGCGCTTGCGATGCCACAGATTGATCGATCGCATCGCGAAACGTCCTGGATCGGCAAAACTCCTGCAACTTGCAGAGAAAGCATTAATTCTTTACGCAGGATATAAGGCGAATCGCAAGTATGAGCGGTAAAACTTGGTATTTCACATCTGAGGCAGCGATCGCGCTTGATTTGCCTGCCGAAAAGCTGAGAGAGTTGTATCGCTCGGGGATGTTTAAGTGTGGTTTCCATTACCGCGACATCTCACCGATTGGATCAAAGCGTCCGACTCTGCAATTTCATGTCGATCGATGCCAGGAGCAGCTAAATACGCCTCCTGAGAAGCGCAAATCTTACTAATTGAGCTATGACATTAGACAAAGTAAACGCCCGTCTCAAGGCGGCAAAAATCGGCGTGTCCGTTGAGCAAAATGGAGATCGTTTGCATTTGCGCGGCATCTTCCCGCCGAAACCAGGAGAAAGCAAACGCAAACAGCGAGAAATTGCACTCGGAGTCTACGCTAACCCTTCAGGATTTAAACACGCTGAAGCTAAGGCGCGTGAAATTCGATCGCAGATGGACTTGAACCAATTCGATTGGCTTGAGTGGGATGAAAAGCTGAGAGCCGAAGCTGAAAGAAAGACTACCCAAACGTCGCAGCAATGGATCGAGCAATTTGAGAAAGATTACTTTAGCCGTCGATCTCGCAATCCCAAATCAGAAACGACTTGGAGATCGAACTATTGGCAGCCGTTTAGTAGACTGCCAGATGACAAACCACTGACGTTGGAACTGTTACGGCGAGTGATCCTTGAGACCGAACCAGACACGCGCAACCGGCAAAAATACTGCATTGCATACGAATCACTTGCGAAATTTGCCGGGATATCAGGACTCAATGCAGCCGCAATTAAAGGCGATTACAGCCCCAAACGGCTGATCCCGCGAGATTTGCCAACTGACAAAGACATTAGCAAGTGGCGCGATCACATCAATACCAAAAACGAGTCGTGGGGCTGGGCTTTCGGCGTTATGGCTTGTTATGGACTGCGCAATCATGAGCTGTTCCACATTGACCTAGAACAACTGAGAGAATCCTCGGTGCTGAGTTTGATTGATGACGACAACGGCGGCGGCAAAACAGGCTCTAGGCGCGTTTGGGCGGTCTACCCGGAATGGTGGGATGTGTGGAAATTATGGGATGTCAAACTGCCGTCAGTAACGGGAAAAGATAATTCAGCATTGGGAAATCGGGTTACAAAAGCTTTTGCTCGGTACGGATTCAGAAAACCTTACAACTTGCGTCACCGCTGGGCAGTCAGGACTATCGAATTCGGAATTCCCGTTGAATTAGCTGCACAGCAGATGGGGCACTCTCACCAGGTGCATTGCGAGATTTACCATTATTGGATTTCAGATGATGTCCATCAGAGGGCTTTTGATTTGGCAATGCAACGCCCTGATCGCCCATTGCCACCTTAAGAAAGCCACCCCTAAATTACCCCTAGATTTGCGCGATCTTTTGGCATATTTCAACATCTTTTAGTACAATTGCTCAAATCTGGAAGCCTTTATTTGTAAGGACTTTAGCCTGTGTCCCTGTGGTACAGGTTTTTTATTGCTGCTGTCTCATAAGCCCAAGGTCGCAAGTTCAAATCTCGCCTGAGCCATTCTATAACCGAATCCTGGTAAGGGTTTCAGCCGATAGTCAAGGCTCAGACTTATCGGAGTTCGGATCGAA
>JACJNX010000106.1 GCA_014695255.1 Cyanobacteria bacterium FACHB-63 | reverse complement strand
GCATGTAAAACGCATTGTGAAACCGATGATGGGATTTCAATCGTTCAATACAGCGAGAAGAACACTGTGTGGGATTGAAGCAATGAATATGATGCGTAAAGGACAAGTGAAAGATATCAATCAAGGGGATAGTGTATCTCAAGCAAGATTCATCAATGAACTCTTCGGAGTGATAGCTTAAAGCAATACGAAAGAGACCCGTTCATTTGTCACTTTAAAGTTTCTGCGACACAACCAGCGGGAGTTCAGGACGCTACCATAACAGTTGCGAAAGGATATGAACCCAAGCGAGTGATCGTTGAAGCTGGCGCTCCGGTCCGTTTGCACCTTCAGCGCATCAATCCCAGTAGTTGCTACGATCAATTTCTGATCCCAGCATTTGATATTGCAGTTGATCTAGAACTAGATGCAACAACTGAGGTTGAATTTACGCCGAAGCAACCGGGTGAGTATGAGTTTATGTGTGGCATGAAGATGAATCGTGGGGTAATTGAGGTGAGATCAAGGCACTCATCCCAGCCAATCAATTAATCTCACGCCCAAAACTGCTCAGTAGCAAGGCAGTACAACGCTTTGGAAAAACAGAAAAAATTCGTTGCTTTCACGAGTGCGAGATCGCTTGACTCTCTACTTGGCTGGAGAGTTTAAGCTAGAAATCAGCAATAGATGTTCAGTGGAGGTCCGCATGTTGTCTTACGAGCGACCCAAGCAGATTGGTCCCATTGCCAAAGAAAGTGGGGTTCCTATCAAAACCATCCGGTATTACGAAGAATTAGGGTTATTGCAGGCGGTTGGCAGAACCGAAGGAGGATACCGCTTGTTTGGTTCCGATGTGTTTACTCGATTGAGTTTCATCAAACGGGCTCAAAGCCTTGGATTAAGTCTAGCGGAAATCAAAGAGTTTTTAGATGTGCATGATCAGGGTGAGCTGCCTTGTGATCATGTGCGAGTCAAATTGCAGGACAAGATTTCCGACATTGATCGTCAAATTCAGCAGCTCCAAGTTCTTAAATCAGAACTTCAAGGGTTGCTTTCTGAGTCAGCGATTCCAGAGAATTCTGATACCCTCATTTGCCCCATCATTCAATAAGGTGAGTCCTCCTGATTTCCTTTTAGTTTTGTGCATCTGCAACCTGTTTAGTACTCCCTATGTGTTTTAGGGAGTGCTTTTTGCTGAGAATTAAGTGTTTCCTAATCGGTTCAAAAAACTTACTTTTATCTATTGACTCTCCGGTTGAATGGAGACTCTAAAGTGGTTTTAGTTTGAATGCAGCAACGAATGAGAAAGATGAAAATCAGTTGTACTTCTCATGTTTGCAAGTTTGTTCCAATTTTTACGCGAATCAAGACTCTAGGGTAACGACAGAGTTGGGGAAACACTAACAATAGAGCTGCCCCATTAGAGCCTTTTGAGTTTTCATCTCCCTGCAAAGCAACTGAACTGCAAAAGATGGCAGCTTCGTTGTCTAGTTCAAACGACAACCTACTGGAGAAATCGCCATGCAAACCGAAGCACCAAAAGCGCCCTCTCGGGAATTAGAACCAACCTCTACTTCTAGTTTTGAAAACAATTCGCTCAAGACCTGGCTCACTCAATTCTGGCAACGGGTAGTCAGAGCGATGTCTCCTTCCGATGAGCCAAAAGTGTGGCATTCCAAAAATTGGTTTGGTCAGGCTGGATGGACTGTTTATCTTCCCAAAACAGGTCAAACGGTTCGGTTATCGTCTGAAGCAGAAGTGCGAGTCTGGCTTGAAGGACATCTCGTTCCACACCCTCTAAGTCGTTTTTAACCCTGATTGAGAAGCCTGAAATGAATCGTTTCGTCACTGCGATCTGCATTGTCACCACGTTAGCCATCGCTCACAGCTGCACACCCTTACTCAATACAAAGAAGGAGGCTTTTATGACAACGACAACGCAACATTACTCTGATCAAGTAATGGCTGAAACAAACCACAGTCACCACACCCATAACAATAGCCATGTTGACGGGACTGCCCTGACTGGGGCGAAACTAACGACATTCAGCAAAATCAGTCCCAATACGCCTGTTTCTCTTCAAATAGAGGTGCAGGATAGCCAGGGAAATGCGATCGCTCAGTTTGAGTCCTTCCAAGAACAGGTAATGCACTTAATTGCTGTCAGTGATGATCTACGAGTGTTTCAACATCTGCATCCGATCTACAAAGGAAACGGGCGATTTGATGTCAAAGCGCAGTTTCCGCAATCCGGCACCTATACCTTGTTTAGTGACTACAAACCTGTAGGACAGCCAGAACAGGTTTCTGTTCTCAAAACAAACGTGGATGGAACGAGTCCTTCAGCTGCTCACATCGATTGGAGTCGCACCAAGACCTTTGAACAAACGATCGTTGACTTTGCTCCCACTCAGGCAACAGTCAAAGCGGGGGAAGAAGTGACCCTGCGGTTTAACTTGCAAGATGCCACGACCCGTCAACCTGTCACCAATTTACAGCCCTATCTGGGCGAGAAAGGGCATTTGGTGATTCTGCGCCAGTCTCCAGCACTATCGAGGGCAGATTATATTCATGCCCACGCTGTGCCCAATACCCCTGCAAGTCAAGTGCACTTTGCCACCCGCTTTCCTCAAGCCGGAAAGTACAAGCTCTGGGGGCAGTTTAATCGCAATGGCGAAATTATTACGGCGGATTATTGGGTAGACGTTATTCCCTAGAACATGAGCGATCGAGATGGTACTTATTCACGTCTGCTGTAATTATGTTGCTCCCAATTCTTGTTCAGTGGTTATGTCCCCCCTCATGGCCGCCGTGACCACCAGGGGTAGGAGGAGTTATGGGTGGCTTCTCACCCCCTTGCGGCTCTTCACGTAGTTTGGCTTCTATTCTTCGCACAGCAGCTTCTAATTCAGTGAGCCTTTGTGCATCGCTGGTTGTTCCTTGGCCTTCCATCATAAGTTCGACTTGTTTGAGTAGTCCCGGATCAGTGCGCAACTTCTCGAACAAGTCGAACATGCGGTTCCACGGACCTGGTTCAATTCTCATCTCTCCTCTACTCCGGCTACGGCAAACTTGCACAAATTTGCCTTCAGAGGGGACATCTTGGCTGAGAATAAACAGTAGATAGTAGCCGGGAATAAGAACAGCAGAATTATTAGGCAAGCTGGCGATTAATAGGTTTCCCGTTTCCTTTGATCGCTCAAATGGGACACTGACCAAGCGCTGATCTGGGTTAAAGGCGTGAGTGAACGATCCGCAACGAACCAATATCACTTCGTCAATCTTTCTTGCGTTCGGAGTTTCAATGTTAATTGTCTCTCCAGCACAGGCGCGCGATGTAACACCAGTAATAACTGGACGTGATGCGCAGAAATACCACGGTTCATAAATCTCAACTGTGAGATCCCGCGTCTCTGGGCCTGGCTCGCAATCTCTGTTCGAGCCAGAATGCCAGACAGCGCCGTTTGGCATTAATAGTGCCGTGGAGTGATAATTGCGTACTTGTGTCATCTCAGGAAGTACACGCCATTGATTAGAACGAGGGTCATACATTTCTGCCTTCTTGAGCGCGGTGCTATCTTCTGCTGTTCTTGTGCCGCCGGAAACAAATACCTCGCCTGTTGGAAGTAATGTTGCCATTGGATAAATGCGCTGAGGCGTACCTGGCATGGTACGACCTGCCGTTGGTGTCCATATCGGAGCCCGGTCAAGTGGTCTGATTGTGTAAGCCGTTTCACGGCCACAAACCATGACCTCCGGCGTGTAGTCTGTCTCGTGCCGTAGTGCTAATAACACTGATGTGTATGGCTGTGGATTTCCAGAATAAGAACCTCCCGGTGGTGCATCGGCTACGCGAGTCCAATTAAGTGGATTAGTCGAAGGGTTCCAGCGGTAAACATCTCCATCTGCCATGTTGGAAGCCACAAATACAGTGCCATCCCGTAACACGTGAGCACGCGGATACTCGGAGTGGTTGTCACGTCGAGGAACCTCACCGGTACCCGGAATGTTGGGATAATCCACTGTACCTACGAAATTCCAGGTTTTTGTGCCGGGATCGTACAACTCCAATGAAGTATTGGTATGTCTTCTGTCTCCTTCTAGGGGGTGACCACCAAGGGCAAGCACACGGCCATCAGCCAGAGTGATGAGTGTTGGATACCAACGTCCGCCGGAGTTTTGTGCTGCAAAGCCAGAGCGGACATCACCGGGGCGGGCCGTGTTCAACAGTCCCTGTTGTTCCCATAACTCCCCGCCTGCTGGCTCGCCCATAAAGCGCCATGATTCACGTGGACCATACCAGTGGTCGCCGTGAAATCCGTTGGTCGGCCCCCGTTCTGTTCCACCGCCAGTAAGTACTGTGCCGTCTTCCAGCAGGGCATGGCCACAGCAGAATAAGTTTGCATTTGGAGGTAATCCGGTCACTGAGCGCACGGCAAAAGGAGGTGATGTCTCCATCAAGCGCGTATGATCAACCTTCGGCGAATTCGGTAGACGGTTTGCCGAGTCGTACTGGTCACCAGCAAAAATTACAATCTTCCCTGTAGGCAGGAGAGCAGCATGAACAGCTAGTATTTCTGACTTTGTTTCATCACCAACGCGGAACCAGCGACCATCGTACTTTTGAACACCTATAGCTCTGCCGAAATCTGACATTCTCTCGCAGAGCGATTGGCGTGCACTTACTTCATTGCCGACTTCAAGTTTTCCAATCTGAACGGGAACATCGACTTCACTCTTACCCGCCTTTGCACGTCCTCGCCACTGACCGTTAATGTAGATGTCAACCCAAGCGCCAGGTACAACATTGATGACCTTAACGGTTGTCTGACACGAGTAAAGAGGTTCAGCGACCTGAGGGGGTTCTAGTTGTTCAACTCGTCCTACCCGAACCCTGTTACTTTCCGGCGAGGTCATGCCACAGCCAATTGCATAAGCGTAAATCTCGTCATCTGCAACCAAAAGTGGAGCTACTGTCACATCTTCTTCCGTATTGAAACACTGCTTTTGTCCAATTTCGCCAAGAGTAGTAGAGACAACATAAACACGCGAGCCAGGATGTAGATTTTCTACGTGAACAACCGTGGAGCACTCAAAAAGGGGTTCAGTGACCCTAAGCTCCGGCAGCACATCCGGGATAGGGTCAACTGAGACGACATTCGAGGGAGCGCTTTGTCTTCCACACAACTCCTGGGTCACATATACCTGTGAGTCTCCAGGTAAACCAGGAGCGGTAAAGGGGAAATCAAAACAACCATCTTCAGGCGCGAACGCTTCATAAACAGTCCCACCCACCGGAAAACCACCGTGGTGATGAGGCGCAATAGTAATTCGTACTCGTGCCCCAGCTTTCAATCCACACACGGTGACACTAGTTCCGTTCTTACAGAGAGGCCCTTCCGTTGTGGGAACTGGTACGGGTGACAGCGGATCGACTACGACAGCAGATGACCAAGGGCTTTCCTGCTCACATTCCCGATAAATCTGTCTTGCTCGAACCGTTTCGCCAGTGGCTAGATGTGGACTCACTCCAAACCAGAGGCTTGGCAAGTCAAAGCAGGCTGAAAGCCCTGGTCCAGCACTGCGCTCTAACTCGACAGTTGCACCAGGCAATACATCACTCACAGTCACGCGCTGACTGCACTCGATGAGGGGATCTTCTACAGTTGGCGGAGGCAGGGATCGCCCCTGTTTATTTATGATCGCAGGCAGTGGCCCTGGTGGGTTCGTAACTGTACCGGGCACTCCACAAGCAGTTTGCTGTCCTTGGATATGACTTGTTGAGCGAATCCGTTGACTTAATTGAACTCTCGCTACGCCATCGTAAGCCACTGCTGAGCCAATAACACTGCCACCGTCTCGTACCTCAACCGTTGCGCCGGGAACAGCGCCTTCTAGCCAAAGGCATTTGGCGCACTCTACTAAAGGTGTGACAAACGAAATGGATCTCACCGGATTGGGGCGACGTTGGACTTCAACAGTGTCTGCTGAAAGACCACTGATGTCAGTTCCCAGTGTTTGACGTGCAGCAAGCCTATGCCCTGGAATTAAACCGCCTGTAACCGGGAATAGCTCATCAGCGGAAGCTGCGGAAGCGCCTGCGGCAACAACACCCCCTGATGTCGTGTCTACCACTTCGACGCTCGCTCCGGGGAACTGACTTTGTACCCGAATATGAGTGCTGCATTCAGAGATTGGGCCTTTAATGCGGGGCGGCAATAGATTAACCATTATTTGTCCTCTATTTCTTCGGATACGGAGTAACTTTTAGGCGCCTTACCAGCAGAGCGGAAAACATTAAAGCGAAAGCGAAACTAGAAGTTATCAGCGAGCAGAAAGCCGCAAAAGTTCTGAAGAGTTTTGCTCTGTTTGCGATTTTCAATTCAAAGCTGACTACCATGTGATGAATCTTTGGAATCCATCCTTCAATAAGCAGCTTACATATTTGAGGTTATTGGATGTGATTTAATTTATGAATTCCCCTGGAGGGTACTCCTAAAATTTCGAGTTTGCCCTTTGTGCAAAATTTCATGAGCCTCGAGCTCAATTACACTTTTGGCGAAAAGGGGCGAGAATCATGACAGGTAGAAACGCAAAATCAATGGCTTAGAAAACTTTTCAATCTCGCCAAAAGTGCGAAAAGCTAAGAGAATTTGGAGCTCGATACTCACCAAGGCATTGAACCGAAAACGTAAAGGAAAGGGCGAAAGAATTACATCCCTCCCCTGATTCGAGTGAGTATCGATTTGCTACTTGGAAGAGCAGTGAAAAGGAACCCCAGAGGAAGAAGTGACAGCCTCACTCAAGTCAGTCACTTCCAAACTTCGGAAGTCTGTAAGTCTGTAAGTTTGTGACTAACCATGTAATCAGCAGCTAACCTGCTAGGAAGTCTGAAGTTGAAGTCGTTTGTAGGAAGCTAGCAGAGTGTCATTTTGTCAACTTGATTCTCTTCCGTAAGAATCTAAAAAGAGTCTCTTTTTTATTTCTCATTTAGTCCGATCGAGGTGATTAGTTCCGAACCCCCTTAAATCCTAGCGGAAGGAATAAGGTGGGGCTGTCTCGCCGTTGGTATGGAGTCAGAACAAACTAAGCTGCTCTACTTGTCCAGTTACTTCACCCCATTTTGCGGAAAAGCTTTTCTCATGCTTTACCTTATCCCGTGCAAGGTTTGGCGCTACCACATAGAATTCTTCGCAAGCTGGATATACGCCGGCTTCTCTCGATCGCAAGTAAAAGCGCGATTGTCGAATTTCACATTATTTTTCTTTTTGCCTCGAATTATCTTTCTGACTTTGAAACACTGCGCTCATGCGCAGCATGAGTTTGAGTATCGAGTAGTACAGTTTGAGTAGGAGACTGATGGCGTCTCAAATTATGCTTCGTAAATTGGCTCTTTCCTGATTTTGGTGATGTGAAGCATGATCAACGCCAGGTGTGAACGGAATTGTCGATCGAGCCAACGAGATGCTTGAGGTTCAGGGGCTCTTATAGACATCGATCGACCCCGATCACCAAAATCAGAAAAGAGCCAAAACAATTTGAGACTCGGCACGAGTTGTACTACTTTAGACAGAAATGACTGCACTTGAAGTGTTTGGGGCATTTAGAGAGCGAAAAAGAGTTTGAGACAAAAAGAGAAAGAATTTGAAACGCGACAGGGAGAAAAAATGTTGGGGAAGGAGTGGCAGGTTTTTTGTAGTGATTAGGTAGCTTTCAATCTCTGCGGGTCGATTCCCCGCAGCTTGCTGAGTTCAGAAACTACAGCGTGCGAGTGGAGCGAAGTGATACACCGTCCGCTTGCGGCGGTGACGTTCAATCAGCAGAGTCTATTAAATGAGTGACTTCATCAACTAATGCTTCTGGTGAAATGGGCTTTGAGAGGTGAGATTGAAATCCGGCTGCCAACGCCTGTTGTTGATTGACTTCACCTGCATAAGCTGTGAGGGCGATTGCCGGAATGAGTCCCCCTTTACTAGGAGGTCTTGATCGGATCTGTTGCACTAGCATATAGCCATCCATCTCCGCCATGCCCACATCACTCACTAACACATTGGGAATGAATTGATCGAGCGCTTGCAGTGCCTCAACCCCAGAAGCAACGGCTGTCACGGTTGCTCCACTTTGTTCTAGCAGAAAAGCCTGAAACTCACGGGTATCTCGTTCATCATCCACTAACAAAATCTGAATGCCCGCTAAAGGCACTTCTACGTCTATTTGGCTGTGAGTTGGCTCAGGCGAGACCAATGCAGCCTGCTGCATTGTTGGCAATTGCACAATAAAGGTTGCGCCTTGCTCTTCCCCCTGACTCTCCGCTTGCACTGTTCCCCCGTGCATTTCGACGATTTGCCGCACGATCGCCAGTCCTAACCCCAATCCGCCAAATTTGCGCGTGGTTGAGCCGTCTTCCTGTCTGAAATATTCAAACACATGGGGCAAGAATGGTGGGTTGATGCCTTTGCCTGTGTCAATGACTCGAATCTGAGCCAGCCCGTCGAGTTGCCGCAGTTCAACGGTCACTTGTCCGCCATTGGGTGTGAACTTGACGGCATTGGTGAGTAAGTTCCACACCATTTGCTGCAAGCGAGCGGCATCGCCAGAAATAGAATCGACTGAGGGATCGAGGTCAAGCGTGATCTGAATGTGTTTTGCTTCTGCCGCCAACCGTACCGTTTCGACTGCCGCAGAAATCACAAACGGCAGACTGACGGGAGCCACGGTTAAAGACAACTTGCCCTGCATAATGCGAGAAATATCAAGCAGGTCTTCGATCAGTTGCGATTGCAGTTTGGCATTGCGCTCGACCGTTTTCAAGGCTTCAACTCGACGGGCTTCATCAAGTTTGCCGTTTTGCAGTAAGCGCGTCCAGCCCAAAATCGGGTTGAGGGGAGATCGCAATTCATGGGACAGCACGGCTAAAAACTGGTTGTGTCGCAGAAACTTTAAAGTGACAAATGAACGGGTCTCTTTCGTATTGCTTTAAGCTATCACTCCGAAGAGTTCATTGATGAATCTTGCTTGAGATACACTATCCCCTTGATTGATATCTTTCACTTGTCCTTTACGCATCATATTCATTGCTTCAATCCCACACAGTGTTCTTCTCGCTGTATTGAACGATTGAAATCCCATCATCGGTTTCACAATGCGTTTTACATGC
>JACJNX010000105.1 GCA_014695255.1 Cyanobacteria bacterium FACHB-63 | reverse complement strand
AGCGGTTCTAGCGGTTGTTAGAAACTAAAGCGGTAGCCAGTCTTGTTAAGGCTTCAATGTTTGCGCTCTGTTGCTGCGCTAGTGCCAAATGACCATCTAGCGCTGTGATCATGCGGTCTAGCTTCTCATCCAATTTATCGATATTCGCGGCAGTCTGTTTCTGCTGTGCTGCCAACTGAGCAATGTTGAGCGTTAGAGCGTCGATCGATGCGGTGACGCGATCGAAGTTTGTCTGATCGTTGTCTCTCACACTTGCCAACAGTTCAACCAATGTTTTAAGCGTTTGTCGCTCGAATGACTCTGGCATTTGCTCGCCTCCTGCTGGTTTGAGTCTATCGGCTCAATGATGTTAATGTCACGCTCCAGTTTTCATTCTCTAGGAAGAATCTTCTAATTTGCGATCATGTTCTATTTAAGAAACAAAACACAACAAGCACTCGATCTTGCTTGGGTGCTTTTTTTGTTGCAAAATTTAGTTTGAATTGGTTACACCACCGTTCAATAATTTGGGCTTATGCCGCATTGATGAGAGAATCCTGATTAGATCTTGATTGAACTTGCAAAAATGAGATTGCCCCAGATCCTAGATGGAGCCGGGGCCTTTTTCGTGGTGTTTAGGGGTGCGAGTCTGTCTAATTTTGCTGACGATGGTATTCCCGATCGCTCATTTCCGAGAATGAGGCGCGATCGATAAGTTGGATCGATATTTCTCTGCCGTGATTCCTGGACTAAGTTTGATTCAATAGTCAAAAGGCAACCAAAACGCTCCAGCCTTTGCCCTGCCTATATTTGGGCGATTGTTCAGTCCCAAGAAACGAATAAACCTTTTGGGAATGCTGCTTATATAGCAGAAGTTCAAATCCGAAATAATGACCTATAATCTTTGCCCTATATAGCTTTGGTTACTCTCCTAACAACTCTCTGGACTAGCAGGACGGGAATTGGACTAAATCTTCTTTTCTGATGACTAGGAAATAAAAGAGAGGCACTGATCCGCGATCGCTCACCTATATAATTCGGTCTTATCAATCAAGCGTAAGTAATCTGTAAGTGTTCGTACTTTAGAATGTAAGCAGATTGACTCACAAATCAAAGTATTTTTAAGCAGAATGTAAGCAACTCTACTTTAGAGTTGAGTAATCTGTAAGCAGCCTGTAAGCATGGACAAAAAATCATTCTCAGCCCGGATCGATGCTGACCTCTACGAGACGATCGCGGCTCACTGCCAGAAGGAAAGGATATCGCAGGCGAAATTCTTGGAAGACTTAGCGCGGCAATTCTTCCAGATTCCGGGCGAAACATCCGCCGTAATCACTCGCGCTGAATTTGAAACGCAGATTGAGTCGATCCGGCAAGAAGTCCAAGCGCTCAAAGCGTTGTATAGCAGCCCCGCTAAGCCACGATCGAGAGAAAGTCATTTAGAGGGATCTGAGGCTACTTTCACGGAACTTACAAACGTAAGCAGAGCATCTAAACCACGCGCTACAGACGATTCTCAAGGAAGCAATTTAGGGGTCTGTCCAAAATGTGGCGCTCAGGCGCGATTCTCTAGAGAAGGCAAGGGGAAATTGAGACGAGACGGAACCCGCGCTCAGAGATGGAAGTGTTCGGAGTGCGCTCAGATTTTCACTGGTGCTTAGTAGTAATGCTCGATTTCTCTCAAGAGAAAATCGATTTCATGCGGCATCAGAGTGATCTGACTTCCCCATTCGTGTTTGCAGTTTGAGAGTTTCCGAGAGATCGCTGGTGCGCGGTCGAAATTCATTTCAAGCAGTCGCATCACGTCCTCACGATCCAGGCGAATATTCCCAGTGCGGTTTTGATGAAGCGATCGAAAGTCGTTTAATTTCTTCAGCAATGCTGCTTTTGCTGCGCGAGATCGTGCTTGTTCAGTCTCGGAATGCATTTCTGCCAGGATGCTTTGAACTGGGTGCATGGGATATTCTCACAATGTTTCCGAAATTCTGACACCGCTTGCTTTTGAGGTGAGCGGTCTGAGTTGTTCTTGTTCAAAATTGGCAATCAAGACATTTCGGACTTGCCGATCGCATATTTTTCCAGGTCTGCAATGTCCAGAATGGCTAGGTCGCTTACGTGGTGGGAATCTCATCAAGCGTGATGAAATCTCGATCAGTTGTTAACAACGGTTAACAGTTAAGCCTGTTGAATCGATTGCTATCATCGGGCTAAAAACCGTCAAAAGTTGTCAAACTCTCCCTATCACCGCTGGACTCTTGCTTCAATCAATTGACGCATCATGTAAGTTTCAGCGCAGAATTTAACCGCGATCGCGACTTCACGAATTACCGCTGGATCTTTGCAGTCTGCCTCTGTCGCCGCCCGTTTCAAGAACTCCAGACCCGCTTTTAGCATTGATGGGATTTCATCTGCCCATTCTTGATCCTGCATCGCTTTTTTCTGCTCCATTGCCTGCAAAAGTTCTGAATCTCCCTTCATGCGAGATCGGTAGTTGTACAAACTTTGTCGGGTGATTGACCACTTTTGACAAGCTTGCACATCTCCGATCGTTAAAGCGTCGATCAGAATCCTGGCAGCGCGATCGCGATCAAACTTTGGGGTGGGCATGAAATTTTGTGATTTTGTGAAGGATAGTGATCTGGAATTTGTCGATCTTGTGGAGGTAGCGTAGTGGCTCACGAAAATCACCGATCATTGCTGCAATCGTTGAGTATTCATCCTCGATCATTGCTGCTTAAAATCTATCCTCGGATATGTTCACGGGTGAAAGTTGATGGCGTAGTTTTTGCTTGTTGATAATTTCTACGTCTTGTTCGCCCCGGACAAGTGCCGGGGTTTTTCTTTTTTGGGTCAAGCCGCGATCGCTATCCTCAGCAGATCCTGACGGAATCGGACGATTAAGCATTCGTGGTGTCGCTCGAATGGTTGGAGTTGAAGAGAAGGCGCTTCGTTACAACTTCTTTGTTATTGCGGAATTAAGGGAATTTGTCGATTTTGCAGAGGTAGCGATCGCATCACGAAACTCACGAAATTACCGTCCATATTTACGGTCCAGCTTGTATCCCGAATAAAGCTCCAAGGCTCGCTCTGACAATTTCAAAAGCTTCATCGATCCAGGACGTTTAGAGATCGCGTCGATCAGCCGATGGCAGCGCAGGCGAATTTCATCAATGGAGATTGGCTCGGTATTCGTTTCGGGTTTATCGCTCATCTTTGAAACTCCTATGAGATTATGCAGCGATCGCTGCTTTCTTGACCCTCTTAGCTAAAACCTTCCTGACTCCTGCTGCCGGGGCTTTCGGCTTGGATTCCATCGCTTCGATGACTTGATCAAGTTCAGCCAGTTCGATCAAAATAGGCTCTTGAGTTTGGTTCGGGGCTTTCATCGCTTCAGGGGATTGAGCGAAGTCCTTAACGATCCACAACTCGAAGAAATCAAAACGACCGTCCTCAAGGCTCCAGACTTCGTGAGGATTGCATCGAACTCCTCGCTTATTTGCTGATTGAGTTGCCTTGCTTAAAGCCTGGGTGTGAGTCGCGATGCCGTACGCCTTCTCAATGGGGCATTTTGTAGCGAGATTCTGAGATAGTAATTCTTCTTTATCTCCAAATTTCGCTACAGATTTCGCTACAGCCCTTTGGTTGGACTCCTGCTTCAGTAATCCGATCAATTCAAGCAGTTCTCCCATCAAAGTGTGAGCCGCCTTGACATTGCCCCCGCTAGAGAGAACGCGAATCCCGAAAGCTGCTCGCATCGCTTCGGGATACTTGAGCATTCTCAGCCTCATTTCTTGAAGCTGCGGATCACGCTCCGGGATTTTCTCCCCTGCTTCTAGCCTAGAGAGAATGTCCGTAAAACCGATTAAATCGGATGCGGCGACCTTATCCCCAATTGTGACTTTAGCGAGGTCAGGGGCGAAGATTTGACCGCTGAGGGAGGCTTTTCTGACCTTGGCTGCATCCCTGCGAGGCAAGAACGCTCTGCCTACGGTTAGGAAGTAATGCAGCTCGATTTTGCTATACCAACCGTGACTAGCCTTCCCGATCGCTTCTGGGGTCATCACTTCCTGATTCGTCTCATCTAACCGAAACTGCTTTGTTAACTCGTATTTTCTGAGTTCTCGCTGCTGCTGCGGTGATTCTTTGGGGCGAATGCTCATCGATTCATACTCTTGCTCTGTGAGTAGGCGCGATTCTGCAATTTCGCTGTTAACGACTTCCATTTCATCCAGCCGCGCTTCTGAAATCTGGCTTCTGATTTCGCGCTTCGTTTCAGTGTCAATCTTCTCGACGTGGATGATCTCGCAGCCTTCAGCCTTGAGGTTTTCAATGATGGTTTCGCGGTAAGCGTACTGAGACATATTGTGGCGAGCTGCCATTAATGCCCAAACTTCAAGCGCTTCTTGGAACACGCTCGAATCAATTTCGCCCTGGTCAGTCGCAGCATCAAGCAGTTGATCTTTGATTAGAGCCATCTTGCCGGGAACCGACTTCGTAACGACTTCAAGGATTGCTTGCCCGGAAACGAGATTGTTTGTTCCTGCTACTGCCGCAAATGAAGCGCATTTTTCAGCGTAAATATGACGTGGGACTAACTCCCGAACTCGAATCAAAGCCTGTCTAGCGCTGGATTCTGCAATGTTTCCTGGCAGAAAACCGAACACAGAATCGAAGTGCCCCTCAACATCGAACGAAACGCCAGTCTCGATCAAGGGCGATGCAATGACCACGTCGAAACCCGTAAGAATATCGTTTAGTTTCGCCATGCAGCCAAATGCAGGATGCCCTTTGAGGTCGATCGTCTCGCTGTCGATTCTCAGGACTTTAAGATGCGGGAACTCTCGCTTAATCTGCTGTTCCAGCGTGGATGAGGAGAAGTTAGCCTCCAATCCCTGAGACGAAGTGAAGACAAAGACTTTCTCCCCTAGATAAAGCTTCTTAATCAGCGTGTGGTAGAGACTTTCGGGATTTTCATAGAATCGTGCGGGGTAGCTTTCCCCTGCATATTCCTGCTTCAAATAAAAGTAGGGGATGTTGCGACCCGCGATCGCTTCAAAAAATCGAACCGATAAGCTTAAATCGGCATCTGCCAGGATTAGCTTAGTCTTGCTCTCAGGCGATGCCCAGTAACGCAACAGGTCGAGAAATTCTCTCAAAATGGCAACTCGCAAGCCGTTGTCTTGCAACAGATTGGAATCCAGCAAATACCATAACGACTGCTCGATTTCATCCAAAGAAACGTAATCCACGTCGAACCAATCAGCCGCGACGAATCCAGGATTAGAGTTCGGCTGAAACGAGTTCAGGCATAAAGCTAATGAGTCAGAGTCCTTAAGCATTTGCAGCAAACTCTTGTCTTCCTGGCTTGACTTCTTGCGGAGTGTGTTCAGGTCAGGGATTCCAAGGCGTTTCGCAGCATCTACCGCCAATTGGATACGGTGATATAGCGCTAAAACGGATGATCCCTTAGTGATCATCTTGATTAGCTCGGTCTTGCCGAAACTCTTACCAGGGGCAAGCATGATGAGCTTATGCTCTGGCTTGATCGCGTCAAGAATGCGCTGCGTTTCTTCGGGATTCCCCTTCAGGGTGCGGACTGTTGAAACGATTGTCGGCTGATAATGGTCGGGAACCTCATACATCCAAGCAGAGCGCCATTTTACAAACGGCGTTGCACCTTCGATGGCTGCGATCGCGGTATCCGCTCCACACTGAACAACGAAATCATCAAAGCCCTTGCCCTGGCTTGGCATCCACTCTGCAACGAAGCATTGAGACTTTGCTTTCTTAGCGCGGAATCCAATCATTGAAATGCCACTGCGGACTCGCTGACGAGTCTCGAAGTTGTTGTCCTGGTCAAAGGTGATCGTCAGGTGACGACCCTCAACAAAATAAGGCTCTAAGTCAGGGGAAAGTCCGCAGGAAGACCCGTAAACTGAAATCGCGACAAATCCTAAGCTCAGAGCGCATAGGGCTTTCTTGCCGCCTTCCAGGATGAGAAGCGGGATTTCTGGATGGTCTTTCAGCCATTCCCAGAAAGGAACATCCAAGGGGATTTCTACCCCATAGCGATCGCTGATTTTGCGCCGAATCGATTCGGGGATAGGCGGGAAGAATGCTTTATTGCCATTTCCTTTTGGGGCTGTATAGCGCTGCCGTGAAATAGCTTGCGGGTACTGCTCGATTAGTTTCAGGACTTCAGTTTCAGCGATGTTTCTACCCAGGATGTTCTTAAGCTGTTTCCGTGTTTTCTTCCAATTGATCGGATCGTTAGACAGTTTTGAATGCCAGTAAGATCCATCCTCATTGCAGAAAAAAGCCCCGTAAAACTCTTCCTGAACCTTGTTACCGAATCGAACATAACGCCATCCGAGGATTTCATGGATCGGAGCGCTGATGTTGCCTAGCGCGTCAATTTCGAGGGATCTGTGAAACTCGATCGCCGCATTGTAAAGGTCAGGAGCGATCGCGCTACCTTCGATGAATTCCTTGCGGATTGCTTGGGAGAAGTCATTAGAACGCATGATCTAGACCTCCCTGCTTCCGAAGCTCAGCGATCCGATCGTCCAGTGCAATTAATAGATCTTGTTGCAGATTGCGTCGATCCGTCGGACGCTTATCGGGCAACACTTTCGTGCTGTTTCTATGGCGCTTCTGTGGCTTTTTCACGCCCGGAAACGTTACAATACAGTAAAGTTTTGACATAATTTTCCTATGTGATCTGGCAGCGGTAGAGGTGAGATTCTGTGCGCTCCAGGTGATTTTTAACCCTCCAAGCTTTAGCCGAGCCTGGGGGGTTCTTGCTTTGGGTCGGACTTTCCGATCAGTCCTGCTTTTTGAAGCAATTCGCGAATCGTTGCAGATCGCTGTTGAGTCGGAATCGACTCGCGCAGTTCTGCCATCTCTTGAGGGCGCAAAACCAAAGGAAAAAGAACACTTTGCTTCGCTTCAGACATTGGAAAAACCCCGCTCATCTCATATAGGTACGACTGCCCAACTCTAAGGTGTTGTTAAGTTCGGGCGATCGGGGAATGGGGGTTATTGTTCAAATTTGGCATGTTCGGCAGCGATCGCTCTATGCTGATCGCGACTTGCCTAGATGTTTCCCTATGTCGATCTGATTAAACTTCCCTCTATGCTGATCGCGATTTACCTGCCTCTTCCTCTATGGTTTCCAACCGTTTAAGATCTCGCGATTTTCGTAGCGCGATCTCTTCATTTTTTGCTGTCTGGGATATGCCCTTGCTCCTTAGCTTGTTTGATTGCCCGATCGACTAGCACCGCCACCATTTGAGACAGAGATCGGTGCTCATACTCTGCCAGTGCTTTTAGGTCTTCCTTTACTGACTCTTCGATAAAAGCCGTAATCGTAGTTTTTGCCATATCCTCATTTTGGTTTTGCGAGATCATACTACGCTCCATTCTAGTTTTTGCAAGGATTTTCGCTGTTTCTAGATACTTTCTAACAAATGTTGTTAGAAGCTAACACAATCCTAACAAGTTCTGTTAGGATTACGTCATGAGTCGCCAGTAACCGCTAAGCGCTGGCACTCTCCGACAAACGGCACAAGGAATTCAAGCAAAATGACTTACACTTCTGACCTAGAAACGCATTCTCAGCCAAGCTCTGACAGTTCCAGCCTGAAAATGACAATCGGGCTTGATTGCGGCAACGGAGGCTTAAAACTTGCCTCGAACGTCCGAGAAATCTACATTCCGAGCTATGTTCTGGAACTGCACAAGACTCCTGGCGACATCCCAAATTCGGGATATGTGAAGTACCTCACGGGCGATCTCTTCTCTCTTACTGGCAAGGAATGGATCGGGGGAACAAGTGCCGTTGAATTCTCACCGCTAGGCGCAAAGCGCGTGACTGATAGCGCAGACGGCAAGATTCAATATGCTCTCCCTCTGCTGCTGTCTGCACTAACCACGCTGCCGCATTGCAAGGAAATTGATCTAAGTTTGGTTGCCTCAATTCATGACAGCGAAACACTTGGAGCCGAATTACAAAGTGCACTTGAAGGAACGCACATCGTTACTTTAGGTAGTCATCCAGCATCTACGATCGTGCGCGTCAAAGTTCTACGGGTTCTGCCAGAAGGGAGCGCAGCATTAGTTGAGAACCGTTCAAACATTGCGATCAATGGCGTAACGCTCACTTTGGATGTCGGCAATGGAACCGTGATCGGGTCTGCTTACGCTGCCGGGGGCAAACGAATCGACAGCAAAATGCTGCCTATGGGCGTTGAAAACCTGATTGATAGAATCGCCCGAAACGTTGAAATGCGGCGTTTCTTGACGGGCAGAGAGGGAGATCGGCATCTGATCCGCCGGGGAATTGAAAATCGTTCCTTCGTTTACGGCTCCACAAATTTCAGCTTTGAAACTATCTATCGGACTGAGATCAGAAGTTGGATCAGTGAAGTTCTTGCACCTATCACAAGCTTCCTCAATCAATGGAGCGCTGGAGCCGATGCAAGGTTAGCGATCGGTGGTGGATGTAAATTGCCATTACTCGATCAGGCGCTAACGCAGAAAGGTTACAGCATCGCTTCTGATCCGGTCTGGAGCAATGCCCGTGGACTCTGCAAAATTGCTCAAAAGTTAAGCTCGGAGGCTGTTTAAGGATGTTTTCAAGCAATCGGGTATCTATCAAAGCCGACTTATTGCCCTACATCGAATCTGTTGCCGCTGATGTTGGATTGAGCGAGTTAGCAGACGCGATCGCGCTGATCATTCTTGACCACAAGCGCGGATTTTGTCAGCCATTCTGCAAGGCGAATCAGGCAATAGAACGACCGCAGGCAACTAACGCCGGAACTGTCGCAGAAGACCCAACAGAGGGATTAGGTGCGCTGTTCTAATTGTTCAATAGTCCCCTAGATGCTCAGTTTGACGAGTCAAAAACGCACAACACAAACGTTTTGAGGCTCCTATGTACATTGATTCAACTCTTCCGATCGAGCAGTCAATCGCTCAATTCTTCCTTGTTTACGAATGCCAAATTTCAATCGACGGCAGAACGTTCATGATTCACGTTGATTCAGAGCGGGAATTCGTTCGACTCTGCCAGATGTACGACTATGCGCTCGAATGGCGCGGTCTTTATCACAATTACGCGATCTCACTGGGCGATCGATTGCTTGTCCTTCCACTAAGAGAGGCTGTTATCGCATGACACAAGTTTTCGAGCAAATCAAAGGCTTTTATAAGTCCGGTTGGACATCGTTAAAACCGCTCGATCTAGGCATGGCGTGTTCTGCCACTGCAATGAGTTTAAGCACCGGAAGGATCGAGCTTTCCTACTTCGACGGGTATCTGAGCCGTCGAAAGACGATCGCAGTACCCGATCGCTTAGAAGCGGCTGAAACTCTGCAATCACTCGCTGGTGAGTTGGTTAATCGCGTTAGATCGCTGTCACAAAGCGAGATTGAAGACCTCGATCGCGTTCAACGAGTTTTAGCAGGCGCGTCAGAGCTACCGAAACGACTGGACGATTCAAACCTTTAACGCAAAATGCCGTCCCCACAGCGACCAAACCGAAGGACGGCACTATCCCCAAGAACATCAATTTCACTGGAGTTTTTTCATTATGGCTCATCAATTTTCTGTACTCGCAACCCTTGCAGCACTTGGTTTAGGGATTTATTCCGCCGTTGTTCTTATTCAACGTTCTGAAAGTCGATCGAACATTCCGAGCGATCAGCCGATGATCACAAACT
This sequence comes from Cyanobacteria bacterium FACHB-63, assembly GCA_014695255.1. Classification (GTDB taxonomy): domain Bacteria; phylum Cyanobacteriota; class Cyanobacteriia; order Leptolyngbyales; family Leptolyngbyaceae; genus Leptolyngbya. The sequence continues at coordinate 6,701 of JACJNX010000105.1, read as the reverse complement.
TTGACACGAAACAATGAATCAAAAAGCCGTCCTGGCTCTGACCCCTGGACGGCTCCATCTCCCAACATTTGCACAATTAAGAGACTCAATCATTATGGCAACGAAACAGCACTCTTTACCTAAGCCGCAGTGAACCGCTACTTATAGAGCTTTAAAACGCAAAATGCCGCCCTGCCGGGTAGCGATGGGCGGCTCTCTTCGTGACCAATCAAGGAAGAGTTTTTTCATTATGCACAAGACTCAAAGAACAAAAAACAGATTAATGGTCGAGGCAAAGCGCCTGAACTAACCGCATGAAAACAATCAAGCGCTTCTTATTGCTCTATTTCTGCACCAGAAGCGCCATAGACCTGTCGCCACTCGTCGCACAAAGGATTCAAGCTTATGCCGTCGAACAAACTCAAAAAACCGCAATCGAACGGATTACAGGAATCATCAGAGATCGCTGAATTCAATCGAACTCTGCATCATTCCATCCATCAAATTGAACTACTGATCGAGAACGCGAGAGATGCAGCCGACATTTCAAGAACTTACGCCGCACAAGCCAAGGACAACGCCCAGAAAGCTAAGGGACATGATCCGTGGGCGATTCTTCTACTCTCGATTGGAATCTCTGGCTTATTCACCGGAGCCTGTTTCCTCGCGCTTAAACACAGCGTTGTGAACTCCATCCAACCCCAACAGGTGCAAAGCAATGCCACAAGAAAATAAAGACGGAACACCAAAACTTCTGATCGAAACGCAAAGTTTATTCGGTGGACAGAAAACAGAAAAGGTCGAAGTTGATAGCAACCGTCTAGACCCCATCTCTACCGCCAAACAACGAATGACAGCAAGCTTGATCCATCCTTACGCCATTGACGCGCTAGGGGATGCTGCTTGCTGGTTGTGCGGTACTGCCTTCATTGTTTCCATCTGCACTTCTACAGCCTTCCTGGTTTATTTCCAAACACCCTTCATCCTGGCAGTTTCAACCCTGGCAGTATCCGCGCTCATTGGGGTGTTTCGCTGTCCAGAACTGAGTGGAGCCATCATTTTTCGAGTCCTATTGGTAATCGCTGGAATTTTACTAGGGGGAGTGCTATGACGACGAACCGCACGATTCATCCATCGGAACTCGCACAACTGCTACAGAATCGCTTCGTTGCTCGTAGCGCTGCTGTAGGCTTGCTGCTTGTGTCGTTGTGTCTCCTAGCAGGGGCATCTAGAAGCAAATCCCCAGAAGCAAGACTTTGGTTATTTGGTGGCTCATTTGTTAGCGCTGCACTTTGTCGAGTTGTTCACAAGATAGCGATCGACAATGAGCGACTGTTTGAGGACTCACGAGATATCTCGCTCACAAACTGGCAGAACCAACTATTTAAGCGGACTCGCGACGAGGGATTGACCCTAGAAGCACAAGTCCAGCCGGAAACAGAGAAGCCGGAACTTTTGCCCCTGTTCGACTGGCAAGAATTAAGCAACGCAGACGAACACCCGATTTTAGGTATCGTTTCACCAATGGGTGGGGGCAAAAGCCGACTGGCACGATACCTAGCACGTTACATCCTGTTTCCGGGTCAGAATCCAGAGATTAGTGTGTTCGATATCTACGCTCGATCTAACGACTGGCAAGGATGCTCGATCATTACCGAGCATGACGACATGACCGAAACAATGAGCGCTGATCTGGATGTCATCGCTGCAAGGCTGCAAGAGTACCGCTCTGGTAAGGATGACTTCGTTGGAATGTTTCGAGTCATTGAGGAAGGTGCGGATACGTTCAAGACGCTGCAAGCAATGAGCAAGGATGCTCAAAAGACGGTTGATACTTGGGTTTCTAAGTTCACAACAGTTACGCGCAAAATCAAAGCGCGTATGTGTATTGTTAGCGTCAAGTTATCCGGTGCGGACTTTGGGACGGGGGCAGAATCCCGAAACGATGCAACGATTATCTTTCCCGGACTGAAGGGAATTTCCAAGGCGATGACAGACGATCGCATCTTTAAGTTAGGGGCGAAACAGAATAAGGAACTGCGAGAACAGTTAAAAGCTTCTCTAGCAGGCGTTAAGCGTCCTGCATTGGTCTACTCTCAGGGTTGCTGGTTTCCTGCCTCAGTGCCCGATCTGGATGCAAATGGTAATCCAATCGGAGGAACACCAATTGATTTTTCGCCATCAATCGAACGCCTGAACAGGCTCTATGAAGTGTCGATCGACGATAAAGAAATTGTCGAAGCCTCCCATCAATTAAGTACCGTTCAGGAGGCGATTCTAGAGCTTTCAGACAAGAAAGGATGGCTTAGAGCAAGGGATTGTCAACAGACTGGATGGAGTCAGTTTAGCGGCAAATCTGCCGATGATATCAGAGGCGAATTCCTAACACTATCTGAACTTCAACTAGGCATCTGTAGGCACTCTGGCGAAAGACTGCAATTCTGCTCTGATGGATGGGATTCTGACAGTGAGGATTGAGCCTACAGAAACTCTAAAACTCATATGTAGAAAGCTGTAGAACTCCCTACAGCTTTTTTATTGTCCAGCCTACAGTTTGATTGCCTGTAGGGTCGCTTTAGGGTCAACTGTAGGCAGTCATCCTACAAGCATTTGAAGAATTAGCCTTATCTACAATTGAACTATCAAACTATTAGAAAACCCACAACTATTTCATTGTTTGTTACAGAAGCATACATATTGATGTGTGGTTAGCTTCTCTACCTTTCTCTCCTGAGTATGACGCAATCACACTGCCCAATTAGCTTCATTAAGTCAGGGGAAGAGAAGGACTAAGACATGGAGCATTCTTCTAGCCAGGTGAATATTACTACACAAGCTCATCAAACGCACCCTTTAGCAGGAGTAAAAGTCTTGCTGGTAGAGGATGAGTGTGATATAGCAGATTTACTGCTGTTTATCCTGAGTGAAGCCGGAGCAGAAGCCATTGCGGTCAGGCAAGCCAAGGACGCTTTGGCGCAACTTCATCGCTCTCGTCCAGATATCCTCCTTTCTAACGTCAGATTGCCTGACCGCAATGGCGATTGGCTGATCCAAGAAATTCGTCAGGCAGAATTCGGAAGAATGCCTCGCCTTCCCGCGATCGCCGTTACCTCTTACACGCGAGAATTTGACGCAAACACGGTGTTGGAAGCCGGGTTTGATCGGTTCTTGCCCAAGCTCATTGACCCAGAAGAAATTATCTCAGCCATTCTCGATCTGGTTTGACTGAGGGGCATCTGTCTCGATCAGGACGACTGGCAACGTGATGATAAAGCTTGTTCCCTTGCCCTCTGCACTTTCAACCTCAATGGTCCCTTGATGCGCTTCAGTCAAGCTCTTCGCTAAGAATAAGCCTAAGCCCCATCCTTTCTGATCTTTAGCAGTCTTAGTACGACGAAATTGTTGAAAGAGAATGGATCGCGCCTCTGGAGAAATGGGCTGACCTTCGTTATGAATAGTGATGTGGATTGTCGTTGCAGTGTGTTGCAGTGTGAGAGTTATTGGCATATCAGGAGCGCCATATTTCACCGCATTCGTCGCGATGTTTTCAATGACCCGCCGCAAGTCCTTGCGGCTGCAACGGGTTTCAACCGCACCACCCGAAACCAGCCCAAAGCGTTCTTCATAAGCGAAGTTCAAATCCTCCACAACTTCCTGAAGGAGCTGCTCTAAATCGCAATTCTCGAACGTTAAACTCAAGCCCTGCCCTGCCCGTAACCGACTCGTATCGAGCAAATTTTGAATCATCCCATCCAGTCGGTCGATCGCACCGATCATTCGGGCTGTGACATCAAAGTGGCGATCACCTCGTTCAAATCGGCGTAGAACCAGGTGTGTGCCCATTTTTATCACATTCAGGGGATTTTTTAGGTCATGGGTCAGGGTCACCATAAACATCTCTTGAATCTCGCTCAACGTTTGGGAGAACTGCGTTGCTGCATCATTGACAGCTTGCTCAATGGAACTGATGATAATGTCTCGTTCCCGTGGGGTTAATGGCGCTTCTTCCTCTAGCACCTGAAAAATCACCTGGCGGAGAATGTGATACTCAAGGATCAGTTGAGTAATGGAGTAATCCGCATATCCTGCACGTTCCCGTCCATGCTTCCTGCCAATTCGATCGCTTTCCACTTTATCGGCGTTGATACGGGTAGAGGTACGTTCAACGGTGGTTGATACTTCAGTGACGAGGAAGTCTAAGTACTGCGGTAGCGAATTTTGCAAGATCAGCGAGTCGTGATGCAGAGAGGCGCTGATTTCAGCCCGTGCCCGCTCTTCCCATAGCTGCATAATTCGATCTGCTTTTTTCTGAAGACGCTCAGATGCCGGATTAATCATCAAACTTGCCTTTTATCGTCTTACTACCTAAGTGTCCAGGATGTTTAGCCCTTATGTTAAGCAGAGTAACAGCCTACTTTTCTAGTTGTCGAGCAACTTCGTTCCTACGTCAAGCAAAATACTCTTGTACTGTTCCGAAACAACCCTCAGCTCCAGACATGACGGTAAGAGAAGGGCGATCGCTTTTGGTGGATTAACGCTTACGGCGACGAGCGGCGCTTCTGTCCTGTCATCGGGCGTTTAGGGCTGGCGACATCGGCATCGGCTTGGAGTCGCGCGACGATACCACGGTCATCTTTGCAGGAAAACCAGGGTGCAAAAAAGCGCTGACTGACACGCGATACTTCAGACTTGGAGCCAAGCAGAATGCAGAACTACGGTCGCAACTAGAAGCAAGTCTCGCAGGAGTGAAGCGACCTGGCTTGATCTACTCTGGCGGTGAATGGTATCCATGCTCCATCCCAGAACTGAATGAGAACGGCGATCAGGTCGGCATCACTCCGATTGATTTCTCGCCATCAATCGAACGCCTGAATCGACTGTATGAAATGTCAGCCGATACTGATGAACAAACCGACGATGAAGCTATTCAATTAAGCAGCGTTCAGGAGGCAATTCTAGAGCTTTCAGACAAGAAAGGATGGCTTAGAGCAAGGGATTGTCAACAGACTGGATGGAGTCAGTTTAGCGGCAAATCTGCCGATGATATCAGAGGCGAATTCCTAACACTATCTGAACTTCAACTAGGCATCTGTAGGCTGGACAAAATAAAAAAGCTGTAGGGTCGCTGTAGGCAGTCATCCTACAAGCATTTGAAGAATTAGTCGTATCTACAATGGAGCCATCAAACTATCGGCTCGTTCGCGCAGAGGACAACTTGCTCTATCAGATTTGCACTTTTGTTGATCGTGAGTAAAGCGAGAGCGGGTCTGAATAATGATAATTGCTCACACAAAATAATCCTTAGCAGATCTCAAGATTTGACTAGGGGGTTGTTTTGGTGGTTAATTCTGCTTTCTCACCTTGTAAAGCGGTTGTTTCCTCTAGCAAATCAAGTAATGTGCTGATGAGTTTATCAAAGTCCATCGGTTTCGTGAGGTAACGATCAAACCCTGCTTCCAAAGCTCTCTGTCGATCTTGTTCTCTAGCCATCGCGCTGAGAGCAATCGCTGGGATCTTTCCTCCCTGTTCAACCGGTAGAGATCGAACCGCTTGGATCAAAGTAATCCCATCCTCACCAGGCATTGCAATATCGCTGATCAACACCTGCGGCTGAAACTGTGGGAAGGCGACAAGCGTCTCTTTTACGCAGTTGAACACTCTCACCTCTACTTCCCCATAGACTTGCAGAAATTCGCTCAATAACTCGCACGAGTCTAGATCATCATCCACGATTAGAATTTTGATCCCTTTCAATGCAGAACCTTCATTCATAACCATTTCGTTCCGCACGTCATGCCGCGCATAAAATGATGTGTTCAGCATCCCACTAAAGAGAGAACTTTTGCAATAGGTGTATCGCTAAATACATATTTTTCGCCAGAGTAAATTGGCTATCTATCCAATGGCTCGAAGTCTTACAGCCATTGGATAGATAGAGCAAAGTGTTAACCCTGATGGGTCAGCTTGAGATATTGCAGCAGAATGCTCTCGATCAACTCGTAACTAAAGAGCGAATTTCTGCAAAGAGTTGCCTTGAGCTAATGGGATGAGATAAAAAACCATCAAAGCCTGCTTTGGTGGCTGCCGCCCTTGAAAAATCTCGATGCGAATCCGCAACACCAATGACAGGAATCTGTTTTTTGGCATCGGATTGCTGTAATCGGATAGACTGAAGAAGTTTTTCTCCCGTCATGTCAGGAAGGCGAATATTACACAGAATGACGGTTGGGGAGAATCGGGTGAGTTGGGATAACGCCTCAAGTCCTGAAAGAACTTGCACGATCTCTGCTCCAGCATCTTCCAGCACAAAGCAAAGCATCCCAGCAATGTCCATTTCATTTTCGACCAGCAGGACTTTTATTCCGGTGAGTTCAGTAGACAAGACAGAAGACCTTTAGTGTTACTTGAATGTCTAGAAATACTCGACAGACTATTATCATACCTCAATAGAGTAAGTTCAATAATCTATCAAAGGAGTGCTAGGGGCATTGTCAACTTAACCGGGGATGTTCAAAATGCAAAACACTGCTTTCTATGGTTTACAGGTGTTGATTAGCCTATTAAAGCGCTCCCTAGTCGTGCAAAACACTTTCCCTTAGGATGTTCGCAAGCGGTTCTAGCGGTTGTTAGAAACTAAAGCGGTAGCCAGTCTTGTTAAGGCTTCAATGTTTGCGCTCTGTTGCTGCGCTAGTGCCAAATGACCATCTAGCGCTGTGATCATG
>JACJNX010000104.1 GCA_014695255.1 Cyanobacteria bacterium FACHB-63 | reverse complement strand
AGCATGGAATACTGGGCGCAAGCTGATCACACTGGGTCAGCAAATCTTCGCGAGTAGCATCACGGATTACCCTTTCTAAGCCGCATGAGCATTAACCCTTTATCGAAGTTGTATCCATCCGATCCAAGCCAAGAACCAGGGAACGCCCTGCACTTCGTTAGCTTTAAAGGCACTGATAGTCGATCTGAACTCGATCTCAAGAAAATTTGGGACGTGGTGCGACGACGCAAAGTGTTTGTCGGCACGATCGCGCTGATTTTGTTTTCGGCAACGATGTCCTGGTCAGTCACCCGCAAGCCTGTTTACATGAGTATGTTTCGGCTGCTGATTGAGCCAACAAAACCCAATCCAGCCCAGCAGCTTGGAGCACCGCTAGAGCAAAACGCAGGTATCAACTATACGACCTTAACGAAAGTGCTGACGAGTGCAGAAGTCTTAGAGCCTGTGTTCACAGCGCTGCAAAAAGAACATCCGTCTCTTACGCGGGATCAGTTTTTAAAGAATCTTTCAGTAACTCGATTAAAAGAAACTGAAATTGTTGAAGTCAGCTACATCGATAATGATGCGAATCAAGGATTAGCGATTAGCGAGAAGCTGTCTGAGACGTATCTGAATTATGGCGAGCAACTGCGAAACCGCAATCTACAGCAGGGAATTAAATTCGTTGAGAAGCAACTGCCGACGCTCTACGATCGCGTGAATCAAATTCAAAGCAAGCTAGAAGGATTTCGGGAACAAAATAAGATTGTGAATCCTGAAGATCGTGCCGAATACTTGATCGAAATGAGTGGCAAAATTGAATCGGATCAAAAAGCCACACAAGCAAAATTAGCCGAATCAAGAGCACTGTATGCCACGTTGAGAAAGCAAGTCGGCAACAGTCCTGAAGTGGCGATCGCAGCCTCTGCACTCAGTGAGTCGAAAAACTTTCAAGCCCTGCGCGAACAGCTTCAGCAGCTAGAGACTCAACTTTCGATGAACATCGAGCGTCTCACTCCCGATGCGCCTCCGGTACAAGCCTTAATTAAGCGGCGGGATGGCGTTCTGGCACAAATGGAGCGAGAAGCAAAACGCACCCTGAGTAATACGGGGATTAAGCAAGCCTCCGGAAACCTCAGCGGAACCTTGATTGATCTCAATCGTCAGCTTGTGGCGGTGAGCAATGAGATTCAAGGCTTAGAAGCCAAAGATCGATCGCTTGTTAGCACTGCACGGGAACTTCAAGCTGCCCTAACCACAATTCCAGCCCTAGTGCGCCAGAATGTAGATTTGCAGCGCGAACTTAAAGTCGCAAACGATAGTCTCGATCGCTTCCTTGCTAACCGTGAGAATCTGCAAATCGAAGCCGCTCAAAAAACTCAGCCTTGGCAGATCATTGCAGCTCCAGCTCAGTATCCCGCTCCAATCTTCCCGTCGATTCCTCAAAGCGCAGCATTAGGATTCTTAGGCAGTATGTTTGTCGGTGTGCTTGCAGCATTGTTAGTCGATAAGCTTGATGATGTGCTGTACTCAGCAGATGACCTGAAGCAAGACGCAAAATTCCCCTTGCTCAGTGTGATTCCGTTCTACAAGAACTTAAGCGAACTCAGCTTACCTGCAATGACATCGCTGCGGAATTTGCCTGCATCCTCGATCGAAGCTTCGACCCAACCTGCTCAAACCTTCTCGATCGATCTAAGTGAAGATGCAGCTATCTTTCGTGAAGCGTTTCGCAGCCTGAATCTCAGCCTATCGATGTCGAGCTTGCAAACTCCCGTGCATTCGATCGTGGTGGCATCAGCACTAGCAAGCGATGGTAAATCTACTGTAGCTCTAAACATGGGTTTAGCAGCCGCTACAATGGGACAGCGCGTTTTGATGGTCGATGCTGACTTGTACCGCTCCAAGCTTCACACTTACGCTAAAGTCTCAAACGAACAAGGATTAAGCCAATTCTTGACTTCTGATGCAACCGTGCACCATCTGATTCAGCAATCACCGATGGAGCAAAATCTCTTTGTGCTCACGGCTGGTAAGCCTCAAATGGATGCAAGCCGCTTGCTCTCTTCCGTCAAAATGAAACAGATGATGGAAGACCTTAAGGAGCATTACGACTTAATTATCTATGATGCTCCACCAATTTTAGGATTCTCCGACAGCTTGATTTTGTCGGGTCAAACCGATGGCAGCATCATTGTGGTGGGACTTGGAAATACAGGACGTACTGCATTAATTGAGTCACTGCGAGGATTGCAGCTCTCTGGCAGTCCAGTTTTGGGCATCGTTGCGAACTGCCTCAAGCCAGGAACACATCTCGCACATAAATACCACGAGTATGTGCGCCGCAACTACAATGCTGATGTTGTAGAAACAGCTTAGATTAACTCAAAGGAGAGGTTTACGATGCATTCACAATCTAATCCAACTAATCTAATCGTGTATAAGGAAGAGCTTGGAGCGACTCGCTGTTTGCAATTTTGACAGCTTGAATGCTATTGAAGTCCGCAGCGCTGAAACTTGCGCAGCCCAGTAAAGGATAAGGCGATGAGAAATCGAGAAATGCTTGAGCGATCGACAAAACTTTCCCCAATTTCTTCTTGGCGGATTCATTTGCCTCAATTTACTTGGCTGCATGCTTTCGTATTGCTTCAATTTTTATTGCAAATTGCGCTACTACTCCCTGAAATCTCACGGGTTAGAATCGCTCTGCGAGTGGGGGCCTTCGCGTTGAGTCTAGGGCTGTTATGGAGGATTCCCAAAACCGGAATCCAGCATCCAGCGAAACCTTGGGCGATCGTCGTGCTGTGCATTATGGCATTGGAACTGTTTTGGCATCCTTATCACAGCAGCACGCTTGCTGCAATGGCACAATGCTTGATGTATTTGGCAGTGCTTGCACCCCTATTTTGGGTGAGCCGCTTAGAGATTAGTGATCATGATTTTCGCGGGTTAATCTATCTCCTGTGGGGATTTCATACGCTGAGTTCGATCGTGGGTGTGTTGCAAGTCTACTACCCAGATATTTTCAATTTTGCAGTGTCTTCGGTGATTAGAGAAAGCACCTATGGTGGAGACCACTTAAGAATCACCCTGGCGAATGGGCTGTATATCTACCGACCCTCTGGCCTATCCGATGTACCGGGTAATGCAGCAAATTCTGGGTTTTATGCGCTGCTATTTGGCATGGGAATCGCTTTACAAGAGCGCAATCTCATCTTTCGCCTTGCTGGCATTGCCAGTGTCCCAATTGGTTTATTTTGTATCTATCTTTCGCAGGTGCGCTCTACACTTATTCTGGCGCTGGTGTGTTTGTTGGTAATCGCCCTGATTCTGATTCAACTGCGGCGGTTCTGGCAAGTTGCAGTAATGTCTGCAATTACGATCGCTCTTGCAACGGTTACAACACGCTGGGCTGTGGATGTGGGTGGTGAAATGACAAGCGATCGCTTTCTCGCCCTGATCGCAGATTCTCCTGACAAAGTTGTCTATGACAATCGTGGGTCATTTCTCGAACACACCATTACCGAATATTTGCCTCAGTACCCATTCGGGGCAGGCTTAGGACGATGGGGGATGATGAATGACTATTTTGGCAATAATTCCAATCCGATGACTCCTCCACTCTGGGCAGAGATTCAATGGACAGGCTGGTTGCTTGATGGTGGAATTATGTTAGTGATTGCTTATGCAGGAGCCATTATTGCTGCGTGTTTTGGGACTTGGCAGGTCGTTTCTAATCGACAGTCATCACTGCAATTATGGGGTGCAATTGTCTTTGCTTACAACGTGGGTGCGATCGTGATTATCTTTAACAGTCCACTCTTCATCGGTCAGGGTGGCATGGAGTTCTGGTTGCTCAATACAGCGCTGTTTGTTGCAGCTCAGTATTTTGATCGGCACCCAGTTGTTGTCTCGTGGTCAAAGAAATGAAGCTGTTTCTGTTGGTGACAGGTGATGTGGTGAAAACGGGAGGAATGGATCGCGCGAACTATGCACTCGCCCACTATCTAGTTCAGCAAGGGCAAGAAGTCCATCTCGTAGCTCATCGAGTCGATCCTGAGCTACAGCAGTATGCGAATGTAGTTTGGCATCGGGTGCCAAAAGTCGCGAACTCTTATTTTCTCAGCAGTTTCTTGCTCGATCGAGTCGGGCGGTTTTGGGCACGACGAATTGCCCAACGAGGGGGGCGAGTCCTGGTTAATGGTGGGAATTGTCGATGGGCAGATGCGAACTGGGTGCATTATGTCCACGCAGCTTATCAACCTGTATCAAAGGTGAACTTGCTGCAACGGCTGAAAATTGCAGTAACTCACGCTCATTTTCGCAGCACTGAAAAACAGTGTTTAGAGCAAGCCAAAATCATTATTGCGAACTCACAGCGGACGCGATCGGATTTAGTTGAACAAGGTTTAGCTTCTGCTGGCAAGGTGCGTTCAATTTACTATGGAATTGACCCGACGCTGTTCTATCCGGCAACGACTCAAGAAGCGCGATCGCTGCGCCAACGACTGGATTTACCGATGGATTGTCCAATCGTCCTGTTTATCGGTGCATTGAGCGATCGACGCAAAGGGTTTGATCTATTGTTTGAGGCATGGCGGCAGCTATGCCAAAATTCGACCTGGGATGCTCGGCTATTGGTGATCGGTCAAGGTGCAGAGTTGCCGATTTGGCAAGAGCGACTTTCTGAGGCGGGATTGGTTGATCGAATTCAGTTCCTCGGCTTTCGTGCTGATGTTCCCGATCTATTACGGGCTGCGGATTGTTTAGTTGCTCCGACTCGTTACGAAGCCTATGGACTGGGAGTACATGAGGCTTTATGCTGCGGCATCCCTGCAATTGTCACGGCAACTTCTGGCGTTGCGGAGCGCTATTGTTCTAAGCTCCGCGGTCTGTTATTGACCGATGTAGAGAATGTTGCTGAACTGATCAGCAAGCTAGACGACTGGAGGAATCATCGGGCGGAGTATCAACAGTTAACTCGATCGCAAATCTCTCTAACTCTGCGGCAAGAAACATGGGATCGGATGGCAGAGCAGGTTCTTGCTGCGATCAAAGACTCAGGGTTTGGTTCAGAGCGATCGCTTAGTGTAGAAAACAGCATTGGAGATAGGGTATGACGACAATTGATATTGTTATTCCTGCTTATAACGAAAAAGCAGAAGCATTAGAAGCAACCCTGTTAGGTTGTCTTCAACAATCCATGCCCGCATCCAAAATTTTCGTGATTGATGATTGCTCTGTGCAGCCGATCTCAATTCCAAAAAGCTGTGCAGATCCTAGAATCTCCTTAGCTCGGCTCCCTTTCAATGCTGGAATTTCTATTGCTCGTAACACAGCCATCCAAAAATCATCGGCAGAGTTCATCGCCTGCATCAACGTTGAAGTTGTGCCTGAAACGGATTGGCTACAAGTTTGTATCGATTATTTGAAACAGCATTCGCAAGTTGGAGCCTGTTTCACTGTGGTTGTGCCACATAAGATAGATATCTTCTCTCAATGGAAGATGCGGTTTCATGAAATTCCTTATGGCACAACATCGCGACAAACTGAGTTCGCTCCAGGAAATGCAGGGCTGTTTCGCCGAGAAGCACTCCAAGCAGTGAAGGGTTATCGAGCAGAGTTTCAGCGCATTCTAGAAGACCGGGATATTTGTGTTCGGATGCAAGAACAGGGCTGGGAAACCCACTATGTGGCTAAGAGCCGATGTCTCACGATTCAGAAAGATACTTGGCTTGAACTTGCCAGAAAGCAGGTTGGACGGCAAGGATTTGAACTAGAACGAGAGTATTCTTTTCTCGTATTTTTCCAGGCTTGCCTATGGGACCTGTGTCATCGCTTAGGTAGAAACCTGTTTAAAGGACGCATCAAGTTTATCTTCATTGATTTTGCAGTGTTCTTTGGTAGTGTTTTGCTATTTATACGGACTCGACCAACAACAAAAGAGCACCGCTGGAGCACAAAAGCTTAAGTTCATTACCGTTGTTTCATCAATTCTGGACAATCAAAATGGTTAGTGTCATCAACAATCAAAGCTACGTTCACCCGACTTCTCTTTTCGATCGATTGAAGCAGCGCCTCTCGCTTGAGTACAAAATGGTTTGTCAAGAGGTCATTGATCTTCGCGGCATTAAGATCCGCATTAAAAACTTATCAAAGCTGGTTTGCAAAGCGCTATGTTATGGCTTCTATGAATTTGAAGAAATTAGCCTTTTACAACGCTATCTATCTACTTCAGATACTGTGATGGAAATTGGAGCAGGCATTGGGTTTCTCTCTAGCTACTGCGCGAAATCGATCGGCTCTTCCCGTGTGTTTGCTTACGAAGCCAATCCTTTACTGCGATCGCACATCGAAGACACCTACCGGCTCAATGCGGTCAACCCAAATGTTGAGTTCTGCATTCTTTCACAATCAGAAGGAACAACAACTTTCTACGTTGAAAAGGATTTTTGGATTTCTTCGACCATCCCCCACACTTCACAAGCTCAAGCGATTCAAGTCCCAATGAAATCGCTAAATCAAGAGATTCAGCGGATTAACCCTACATTCTTAATCTTGGATATTGAAGGCGGTGAGTACGACCTTTTGCAGTTTATTGATTTTCATACCATTGAGAAAGTCTTAATTGAAATCCACGAGCCGATTCTTGGGACAGAAAAAGTAAATTTTGTTAGAGAACAGCTTAACAATGCTGGATTTGAGCTAAGTGAAAGCTTCACCACAACCGATGTCTCCTTGTGGAAACGCTGTCGATGAGGAATTCTAGAGCTTTCAATACTGGAAAGCCTGCATCCATGACCAAAAAGATTGTATTAGTCATAGCATCCCCACCGATTCCCTTTGGGAAACCCGATAGCCATTGGTACTATGTTTTACTAAAAGGACTGGTCGGTCGGGGTCATCAAGTTTCAGCGTTTGTTGCTTGTACAACGCCGGAAGAGGTTGAGCAAACTCAAGCCTTATTTCCTGACTCTGATTTGCAATGCTATCTCTTCCGTCCGCCTCAAGGACTGCGGGGAAAATGGCAGAGCTTTCATCGTCCTCACTCTTATATGTTTGATTCTGCCTTTCGTCAGGCGTTATCAAAGCGATTGGCTGAGCCATACGATGTCTTGCATCTAGAGCAACTTTGGAGCGGTTGGCTAGGGTTGGGGAAGCCAGAAAAAACGGTTGTGACAGTGCATTATCTGTTTTCTGAAGATCGTGCCTTTGAATCTGCGGATTGGTTGACTCAGATTCATCGCTGGCGGACTTATGGTGCGGAACAGTATCTATTAAAATCATTACCGCGATTTATTACCCTATCCGATCGCTTAGCCGATCGCATTCATCAGGTTCATCCAGATGCAACTACGCATACCATTCCACTCGGATTTGATCTTTCGCACTCGCCATTCCATGAAGACAGGCCACAACAGAGTCAGCCGATCGTCGGCTTGATTGGTAATTTCCGGTGGAAGCCGACCTATTCAGCAGCAGAGCGTCTTCTGACGCGCTTATGGGCAGAGATTAAAGCCCAAGTTCCAAATGCTCGGCTGCAAATCGTGGGACGAGCCGCTAAGACGCAGTTTGCTGCATTTGAGGGTTTGCCTGACTTGTCGATTCATCAAGATGTACCGGATATTGCGCCTTACTTTAATCAGATGGATGTGTTGCTGTATGCGCCGACTGTGGGTAGTGGAATGAAGGTGAAAGTGATGGAATCTTTTGCGTTTGGAACCTGTGTAGTGACAACACCCGAAGGAGTCGAAGGCTTACCCGCACAAGATGAGATTCATGCTGGAATTGCTCAAGACGATCGCGCCCTCATTCAAAAAACTGTGGCATTGCTTAAAGATCCGGCGCGTCGGGAAACTCAACGCCGCAATGCTCGACTGCTGCTAGAGCAAACCTGTAGCCCTGATGTAACGCTAATTCAAGTTGAGCGTGTTTATGATGCGATCGTGGAGGCAAATCAATGAAAATTGGATTTAATGCTCGTTTGCTTAAAGAACCTACATTACGCGGCTGGAATCGCTATACAGTTAATCTTTTAGCAGAACTCGCTCAGTTAGACGTTCAGCTAGTTCTATACAGTGATCAGCCCATTCATCCACAGCATTTAGAGCGATTACCACAATCTGCTTATGAAATACGTATCTCTCCACGAATGCGCTATCTGCAATGGGAGCAGGTCTGGTTGCCTCAGCAATGTTCTGCCGATCAAATTGATGTACTGCATTGCCCGATGAACTTTGGGTTGCCTGCTTTTAATTCATGCCCTCAAGTCTTGACACTTCATGATGCAATTGATCAGGTTTACTACACGAAACAATCGTCTCTATCACAGCGCTTTAACTTGGCTTATTGGCAGCCTCGTTTATATCATTGGATTGCAAAAACCCGCGCAACTCACATTATCACTGTCAGTGAATTTTCTCGACGGGATTTAGTTCGTTCTCTCAACATTCCCGCCACTAAAATCACTGTAATTTATGAAGCAGCAGATGATCATTTTCATCAATCTGCTTCAATCCCGGTACAATCCCGGTATTCACTCACAAAGCCTTATGTGTTTTATGTCGGCGGATTAGAACAACGGAAAAACATTCCCTTCTTGATTCGAGCCTTTGCCGAAGCGAACTTGCAAGGCGTTGATCTGGTACTCGCAGGTGGACAGATTGAGGAGCAGAGCAAGCTACAACAGCTTGCAGCCTCGCTAGGAATTGCCGATCGCGTCCAGTTCTTAGGTTGGGTAGAAGATGAGGATTTACCTGCACTGTACGCAGGAGCACTCTGCTTTGTTTATGCAAGCGAGTATGAAGGGTTTGGGCTGCAACTGTGTGAAGCAATGGCAGTCGGGTGCCCGATTTTAGCAGCGCAGGCAACCTGTTTACCTGAAGTTTTAGGAGAAGGAGGAATCTTATTTAGTTTGAGAGATACACAGGAATTATCGAACTGTTTGCGATATATCAATGCTGATCCTGAGTATCGATCGCTCTTGGGACAGCGAGCAAAGCTGCGATCGCAGCAGTTTAGCTGGCAGCAGACAGCTAAGCAAACAATTCAGGTCTATCAAGAAGTGCTTCACGCTCATCGATCAGCGATAAAACGAGGCACAAAGCAAACTCTGATTCACGGCTAAGGAATGATTCATCATGGCTGCTATTGCACAACATCCGTTTTATCCTTTGCTTCGTAGTATCCAACGTCGAGCGCTTGACCTATGGGGGAAAATTGATATTGCTCCCAGTTGGCGATACTCTGCATTTGAGCGATTCGGAGAAGCATTAACAAGAAATTATTCTCGCCAAGCAGCTCTCCCCAATCACTGTGTATTGCAATGTGACCTCAGAGATCATGTCCAGCGACAGATCTATTTTTTGGGGACTTACGAACCGATCGAAGCTTACTTATTCTGTCAACTGCTTAAACCCGGAATGACCGTGATTGATGCAGGTGCAAGCATTGGGCAATACACCCTACTTGCTGCAACGGGCGTTGGGCAAGCAGGTACAGTTCACAGCTTTGAACCTGTTTCCAGCACGTTTTCTCAGCTCCGTCGCAATGTCGAAACCAATCGCCTTACTAACGTTCATTTGAATCAAGCTGGACTGTGGCACAAATCAACCTCGATTTCTCTAGGGTTGTCACCGGAGATGATGCAAAACTTTGGTGCATATAGCATTGGCGTACTCGATCAAGCGACTGAAGTGAGCGCGATCGCTCTGACCTTAGATGAGTATGTAGAACAGCACCGCATTCAAAAGATTGATTTCATCAAAATGGACATTGAGGGAGCAGAATATGCGGCTTTAATGGGAATGCAAGGCATCATCGAGCGCGATCGTCCCCTGTTTTTGATGGAAATTAATGCAAGCACTCTAGAGCGATTAGGCTATCAGAAATCGCAGATTTGGCAGTTCATTGTTAAAGAACAGGGCTACAATGCCTACCAAGTTGGTCTAAATGCCTGCACATTGCTGCACAGTCTGGATGCAATTACTCAAAGTAATATCATTTTTGTGCATCGATCTTGCGAAGTTGACTTAACTCACGTGGTTTGGAATTTTAAGGGTGTTCTGCGCTGGAGTAGACGTTGTAAGCCGTTGCTATAAACTTGAATGACTCAATCTATGCCGCGATCGCGGAGATCGATCAACAATTTTGCTTCGGCGCTGTTGCTACAAGCAGTGACTGTCGGGATCGGCGTTGTCATCACCCCTTTATTGCTGAAGTGGTTGGGTAACGATCGATTTGGGGCATTTCGATGGCAAGCAGCTGGACTGGTCATCTCAGACTCTTAGGGTTGAAAATAAGAGAATTAGCTAAGGGATTGTCAATTGTGGCTTTAACGCTCTTTCGTAAAATTTTGAATATTAATTTTCCTACTGAGTTGTATCTCAATCGACGGGTCTACAGTCAAGGGCGATTTGTCTGCCGGGGAAAAATTCAATTGTCTGTAGCAAAAAACGCTTCAATAGAAACTTTCGACGGTATTCGCTATCTTGGTGTCCCTATTCTTGGTGATGCTACGCCTAGAAATTCAGTGACAGTTGTTGTCTGTGGCTCTCAATCAACTTTGGCTTTAGATCAAGGAGTTTGTATTGGACAGGGAGCAATTTTAACGGTGGCAACTAAGGCTAATCTGAGCATTGGAGAAGAGACATATATTGTTGGTGGTAGCCGTGTTTCTGCAAGTACCTCTATTCGGATTGGAAGAAGATGTGCAATTTCTTTTGGTGTCACTATCCTAGACGATGATGGACATGGGTTTGGTCTACCTCCCTACACAGCGCCAATTCGGATTGAAGATGATGTTTGGATTGGCTGTAATGTCACGATCCTCAAGGGTGTAACGATCGGAGAAGGTTCAGTAGTTGCAGCAGGTGCTGTTGTAACACGCTCTTGTCCCCCTCATTCACTTCTCGCTGGGGTTCCTGCACGAGTGATTCGTGAGGGAGTAATGTGGACGGATGCGGGTCGATTGCAGAAAGCAACCCTAGCTGCTAATCAAACAGGAATTCATCAGCTATGAGTCGAACGCAGCGCTCTGTTATTAATTATGCTTCATCACTGCTGCTGCAAGTTATTACCTTGTCAATCGGAATTATTAGTACGCCCTTGCTGCTGAAGTGGTTAGGTAACGATCGCTTTGGCGCGTTTCGATCCGCAAACGATTGGTTGGGTCATCTCAAACTCTTGGAACTCGGATTGGGTGGTTCTTTGATGCCGATGATTGCGATCGCGCTCGGACAGGGCGACCAAGCAAAGGTTCGTTTAACCCTTTCCGTTGGCATTCGCGCTTACTTTAAAGTTGCTTGCCTCATGTTGGGCGGTGCGATCGTTCTTGGCTGTGTGATTTTGCGGCTTGTTCCAACTCAGGCGGCCCTGACTCAAGAACTCCAGCTTGGATATTGGCTCAATCTCTTGAGCCTAATCTGGCTACCGCTTACGCCGTTTCGATTGCTCACAGATGCTGCACAGCGCAGTGACTTGGTTAATCTTGTCTTTATTGTGCAAAGTTTAATCATCACTGGACTTTCGCTGCATTTAGCTCAAGTGGGTGGGGGTATACCCGGACAGTTTTTAGCAGTGCTCACAGGGACAGCGATCGCGAGTATTCTTTTAAGCTGGCGTGGTATCTGTCGTTATCCTGATACATTCTCAATGGCGCTGCGTCCTCCTCGTCCAGCAGACCACGCGATCCAGCAGCAAGTTCGTCAGCTTAGTGTCCCAACCCTGCTATTTAATGTGTCGGGGCAGATTAGTTTCTTGACCGATAATATGATCATTGCCTATTTTCTTGGCTCTGCCAGTGTGGTTCCCTTTCTTCTAACCCAGCGATTGAGCGCTCTTGCACAAGCACAAGTTCAAGTCATGGGAAATGCAACCTGGGCCGCCCTCGCAGATCTGTATGCCGATCAACAACTTGCAGCATTCAATGCAAAGATTATTTATTTGACAAAGCTGGTTGTAATTGTAGGCTTGACGCTGACGATTCCGATCGCGTTGTACAATCCACAATTTGTGCAGTTATGGGTTGGTGCAGAACAATTTGCAGGATGGCAAGTCAACGTTTTAGCGGCAATCAATGCGGTTTTGCTCGGAGTGTTGTCGCTTTGGGGCTGGTGCTTCTCTGGCACCGGAAACATCGCCAAGTTTTTGCCGATCGCACTGACGGGAGCAAGCGTCAATCTTGCAGTCAGTTTGCTTGCGACTCCTGTTATTAAAATGTCAGGTCCACTGCTCGGAACTTCTGTTGCCTTCATTACAGTTTATATCTGGTGGACTCCTTGGTTGATGAAACAAGTATTTGGTACGCCTTTGAGAGCCTTGGTCAACGCGATCGCACGCCCTTTGCTGATCGCAGCATTTTACGTTCCAGGTGCAATCTGGTTTGCTCAAACTTATCCTCCAAGTGGATGGTTAACACTTGCACTTTCGATGCTGACAATCGCGTTAATCTTCTTAGGAATTGCGTGGCTGTTCCTGCTTAGCCGAGAAGAGCGGTCTCAGTGGAGCCGACAGTTTAAGAGGAGCTAACGAGTGTGCTAATTTTCTTAGTTGTAATTTGAGCTTTACTTCTAAACTCAGAAGCACAGCGACATTGGAGCCAAAAACTCAGAAGTTTTTATAGAAGCGGCTAAAGCAGATATATACTCTATGCTGTCCGTGCTAATTCACACCAACACCATAAGGAAGATTAAAGAAGATGTGGACCACAATGAACCGCTCCTTGTTAAACGTGTGGGGATGGATGGGAATTGCACCAGGCTATCGATATATTGCAGTTGAGCAGTTCGGGCAAAACTTAGCTAAAAATTATGCCTTGACCTGCCGATTGCCCAATGGATGTACCCTCGAATGTAATCTCAAGGAGTTTATCGAACGCCAAATCTATTTCATGGGAACTTATGAACCGATCGAGTCCTATGTGTTTTCTCAGCTTCTTGCTCCGGAGATGGTTGTCGTTGACATTGGCGCAAATATTGGACAATACACTTTGCTCGCAGCAACCGCAATCGGAGAACAGGGATCGGTACACAGTTTTGAACCAGTTCCCAAGCTGTTTGAACGGATGAAAAGTAATGTTCGCCGCAATCAGTTATCGAATGTTCGTCTTAACTCAGTCGGAATTTGGCAAGAGACAACGGCTATGCAGCTAGGACTACTGAGCGACTCAGAAAATCACTGTGAGCTTTACAGTGTGGGATTTAGCAGTGGCATAAATCAGGTCACTGCGACTGCGATCGCGCTCGATGACTATGTTCGTGAGCAGAATCTACATCAAATCGACTTGATAAAAATGGATATTGAAGGAGCAGAGTATTCGGCTCTGTTGGGCATGAAGAATACACTGCTGAGTTTCTACCCAACTTTGTTACTGGAAATTAATCGTCCCGCATTAAAGAACGTAGGACGTACTCCTGAAGAGATTTGGCAATTGATGGTAGAAGAATTGAAATACGATGTTTATCGGATTGGGCTGGGTGGATGTCAGAAGGTAACGCATTTTCCCAATCAGGAGCAGAGTACCAATTACTTATTTGTGCATCCGTCTCGCCCAACTTCCCCAATCATCCAGGAACAATGGCAATTCAAACAGCTTCTTCGTTGGAGTCGCCGATATAGAACAGTTCTTTAAGAAGCTATCCGTGGAGCTTTGGTCTTCCACGACTCTACGGATAACTTGAAATTCCACAATAACTCGCGATATTTTACGGTTGGGATTAAATCCCTGCTATTAATGTTTGTAGGGAAAAATCTCACTTGTGTTCTTTTCCAAACCGAGACTTGCTGCAAAGATTGCGCTTTGAGTTCTTAGATTGTGTGCGTGGTACCAGGCGTGAGCGGTGTGAACGATCGCTTGTGCCTGCTCAATGTCTAAAATTTGCTTACTATCCGCTAACCAGTAGTGCTGATTGCTTTTTAGGCCATCTAAATTGGGAGTTTTCTTCGAGCTGACGATCGGAATCATGCCATGTGAACAATAGGCAGCAAAAATCGTTGACTTTCCAAGATAAGCGGTGGGATAGTCTAAGAATCCTGCGATTGCGCTACTCATATAGCGACTAATCTCAGTCAAAGGCTGCACTCCTAACGTTTTCAGGGCCACATCCGGAATTGGTTCTGGCTGAAACTTTAAGGGTGAACCAATATCAATAATTTCCTCAATGTCAAGCTCAGTACAAGCTTTGATCAAAGCTGAGCGCGATCGCCCATAAGCGGCCGTTCGCAAACCACCCCCACCAAATACAATCAATCGCCGCGATCGCTGATTTAAAGGAAGCGGTTGCTCAATTTCTCCTACATTTGAAAAGACAGGTAGAGTTGGAATTGCCGAATGCTTATGGTGGCTCAACTGGTCAATTTTCTCGGCGTATTGCTTTTGGTTAGTTAAGACGCGATCGCTCAATTCCATAACCTGAGTCGCCAACCGTTTTTGAAACGGCGAAGTGAGGAGGGCACTGCTCAAAAGGGGTGATGTTGCGTATAGTTCATGAAATAAGGTAATCAAACGCCCACCCGATTGACACCATTGCGCCAAAGCTTGCACCAGCCAGAATGGACAGCCTCGATTCGCATATCCATGTCCAGCATAATGCAGCAGCACAGTTGCAGGGGCGGCAGGCAATAACTTTAGTAACGCTGTTTGCGATCGTGCTGCAACTGTGGACACGCAAAAGAATTCTCCTTCTGTCTCTCCTTGCCATTCCGGGGTTCCAACAATAAAGTGAGTTTTCCAGCCCAAATCCTGGTAAAGCTGTTGAGCCAAGCGTAGTCCATAATCACCAATTCCATCAATTGATGGAGGTAGCTTTGGCACAATCACAGTAATTTCTTTTGAATTCCGCATTGCTGAAGCAGTAATCGATTGATCGAATTTATTTGTACCTTATATTCGGTAGATTGCAGCCTTTATTCTCGTCCGTGTTTTCCAGTTGGTAAAAATACTGAAGCTTCAATTCTTAAAGCAGGTTTTCTAGCAGTGCTTCAGTATTTTTACACTTGGTCAATCAACTATCACTAAATAAAATAACCACAACATTTAAGAAATCACTGCATTTACTACAGTTCCGTTCTGGGAACACACTGAAGCTCAAACAACTTTCTGAGTTTATTGATTGGATCAATCTGGTTCCGAAACTGTCCCCGGCGTTGCTGAGTAAACAAGGACAAACAGCGTGAAACGAGTTCTTTGTATTAATACGGGTGGAGTTGGAAATCTTCACGGACTACGGATGCGTCGCCTTGCAAGTAGACTTCAAGCAGACGTAAGTTTTTATGATGTCGATCGAACTTCCACTCGTCTCGAAGAGATTCAGACGATTTGGAAGCTGATTACCGCTTCGCACTGGGATTTGATTTATCAAGAAGGGACAGGAATTTCAGGCGGAATCAATTTGATTCGGGCAGCATTAACGCGGAAACAGGCTTTTGTGGTGTCGTCTGGAGATCCGATCGGTGGATATTTCCATGTGACAAAGGGTGCAGCTTTCGGAAGTCTATTTGGTAGCTATGAACGATTGCTGTATCGCACTTGTAATGCCTTTATCGGATGGACTCCCTATCTCACTGGTGCCGCCCTTAAGCTGGGTGCAAAACGTGCCATCACGATCGAAGGTGCCGTCGATCTCAGTATCTTTCAAACACAGTCCTCTGCTCAAAAACAGCAGATTCGACAGCAATATGGTATTCATCCGAATCATATTGTCTGTGGTACGGTTGGTAGCCTGCAATGGACTCCTCGCCAACATTACTGCTATGGCTATGAACTGATCGAAACTCTCAAGCGCGTACAGCGCCAGGACATCTCGATTGTGATTGTCGGAGACGGAAACGGGCGATCGCGGCTAGAAGCAGCAGTTCCTGAGGCGTTGAAATCGCGAGTAATTTTCACGGGGCGGCTGCCTGAAGCAGAAGTCGTGAATCTGATGAATGCGATGGACATTGGCTTTGTTACTCAGACACTCGATGAATTAGGAAACTATCGGTTGACGACAAAGCTTCCAGAGTATCTTGCTTGTGGGCTGCCTGTAGCAATGAGTCCGATTCCGGGCTTTTTCGACTACGCGGCACAAGCAGGTTGGGCTTTACCTGCGTTTCATCCGGCAAAGCCTGAATTTCATCAAGCTTGTGCCCGATGGCTTGACCAATTGACCCGTCAAGAGATTCAGCAGAAAGCGACTCAGGCAAGCGCGATCGCAAAGCAGTATTTTGATTACGAATTGCTCAGCCCAAGGTTCTGCAACTTCATTCATGAGCTACTTTACGATCGCCCCGTTGAACGATCTGCATTGACGACAAGTACCGTGTAATCCCAAACGCAGAGAAAGTTTAGATGTACAACCTAGAGCAGTTCTATCGCCAATTCTCTGAGGATGTTCGCTCCTCTGGATTTAGCGAGGCAAAAGCTAGATCGTTCTATGCAGACTACGTTCGTTTTGTTGCAACCGTTGCTGCTCCACAAGCAAAAATTTTAGATGTGGGATGCGGAACCGGATGGTCTTCTTTTCTGCTGAGCAAGGAAGGATTTAGAACCACCGGAGCGGATCTGAATGCACGAGCGTTTGAGCCATCATCGTCTGAGCGATTAGATCTAGTGCAGGCAAGCGCCACGGCTTTACCTTTTCCCGATGCAACTTTTGATGTGGTCACTTCCTATCAAATGCTAGAGCATATCAGTGAGCCACAACAGGCGCTGGCGGAAATGCTAAGAGTCTTAAAACCTGGGGGAGTGCTTTGTGTAGTCGGACCGAACTTGCTTGGTGTCAGTAATGCAATTCAGACGATCGCAAAGCATGTTTGGCGAAATCGTCCCGTCCGAAGAATCCTGTTTCGAGACGCTCAGATGTCGAGACATCCATTCGGTAATACTTTGCCAGAAGCACTCTTGGCTTTATTCAAGTCTCAATTTTGTTTGCTGCAAAAGGTCTTGAAGCCTGAGCTTCGCTTCACGATGCGCCAACCTGATTTACGTCCCCCGTTTCACGGTGACAATGATGCGTGTTATCTCTGTAATCCGATCGACCTTTGTAAGTGGGCGAAAGCAGCAAACTGCAAAATCCTACAAAATGGAAAGCCTGGACGATCGCAATGGACAACCGCTCTTACGGGAGGAACTTGGATCGCAATGCGAAAACTTTAGTTGCTGTTGTTAAAGAGCGTTGAAATGAGTCTAGCAGGACGGAAAAGGTGATGAAAGCTCAACGATTACTTGGATTTGATTGCTTGAAAGTAGTGGCAGCCTATGGAGTCGTTGTGATTCATGGTTTAGGAGATATTCCAAAAACCTATTGGGCAGATACAGTTTCTAGTTTTTTCGTTCAGTTTTCGGTGCCTGTCTTCCTGATGATGGCGTTTTACTTTAGTATCTCCAGTCTGTACAGTTCAGACTGGAGAAAATATTTGCTTAAGCGCTTTAAACGCCTCTTAATCCCTTTTTATCTCTGGTCTGCCATTTACCTGCTTGCAAGATTGCTCAAGCAAGTTTTAATCAGAGATGGATCGTTGGAAAAGCTTTTCGCTGATCCAATCTCGCTCTTATTAGGGAGTGCAGGAGTTCAACTCTACTTTCTGCCGTTGCTGTTTACGGGTTTGATCGCTGCGGTGTTCATCACGCATTGGGTTCGACCAGAGCCGTTGTGGATGCCCTTTTGCTTACTGATAGGAAGTTTGTATCTAAGTATGCCGCTCCTAGTGGATGGCGGATTACAGGATGCTCAGCGAATTCTCAGCGTGACTCAAAACCCGATATTGATGAATTTGTACGATATCGCGCTTAAGCTTGGATCATCTCAGCAGCTTGCCGATAGTTCTGTGATTGTGGCTGCTTGGGTGTTATATTGTCTGCCTTATATTTCCATCAGCATTCTGTTTCACAGTCCTAAAGTACGATCGTTGATTTCTCGTTATACAAATCGCCGATCGATTGCGATCGTCGCTGCTCTTTTATTCACTACTTTGGTTCTCATTGTTTTCTTACAATTTTATGGGTTGCGCTTTCTAGTTCCTGTGTTAGCATTGCTAATTGCCGTTCTAAGCTCTGGAGTGCTGTCACAGGAATGGATTTGGGTTAAACGTTTTAGCTATCTCAGTTTTGGTATTTACTTAGTTCATGGCTTATTAACGGCAGGGCTGAGTCCGATCTTGATTCGTTTGAATCTCATGGCTTCAACAATGCTACTTTCTTTGCCTAGCTTATTGATAATTTCAACTTTAGTTTTTTGCCTTAGCGCGTTAATTACTGCTTTGATTGCCAGCAACAAGCGAGCCGCTCAAATTCTGCTGGGTGCATAAATTGGTCTTGAGCAAACAAATTAAGAAGATATTGAAGCGTGAAAGTGCTTTTTGCTGAATGGTGGGGTTAAAACTATGCGTGCGGCTCTAATCTTCGACTATCCAGAGGAACAATGGCACAGTATGGATCTCTGCGCTCAAATGTTGTTGAACTATTGGCGCAACGATCGTACTTTGCAACCTGATCGCATTTGCCCCTCGTTTCGACATCGTCTAACGCGCTTTCCGAAGTTCGGCAGTCGTAAAGCGGCGTTCAATAGTGATCGATTACTGAATCGCTTTTGGGACTATCCCAACTATGTGAAAAGAATTACTGCACAGTTTGATGTGTTTCACGTTTGCGATCACACCTACGCTCAGCTAGTCCATGAACTACCTACGAATCGAACAGGCGTGTTTTGCCATGACATTGATGCGTTTCGATCGATCATTGATCCCAAACGAGAACCCCGTCCCCGATGGTATCGGGCAATGTCCGAACGAATTTTAGATGGATTACAGAAAGCTGCGATCGTTTTTTATTCGACTCAGGCAGTGCGACAGCAGCTAGAGCATTATCAGTTAGTCGATTGCGATCGCTTAGTTCATGCACCTTATGGAATTTCATCTGAGTTTTCGGTTGATGTCGATGTTGCCGTACCTGTAAAAGCTCCGTTTGTTCTGCACGTTGGAAGCTGTATTCCACGTAAACGAATTGATGTGTTGCTTGATGTGTTTGCTGAGCTAAGTCAGGCTGATGCTGAATTACATCTGGTAAAAGTTGGAGGCGATTGGACACCTGAACAACAGCAACAACTCGATCGCTTGAACATTCGCGCTAAGGTGATCCATCTTCAAAGTGTACCGACTGCGACGATCGCAGCTTTGTATCGTCGGGCTGAGGCGGTGTTGGTTCCCAGTGAAGCAGAAGGGTTTGGGCTGCCGTTGATTGAAGCGTTAGCGTGTGGCGCGATCGTGGTTGCCAGCGATTTACCTGTGTTGCGCGAAGTTGCTGGAGATGCAGCACTCTACTGTCCAGTGGGCGAGATTTCAACTTGGGTGAAGACAGTCCAAACTGTCTTGAACAATCCTGATGAAGCTCCAGATCGATCGCTGAGACTCGTTCAGGCGAGTCAATATTCCTGGCAAACTCATGCTGAGACGATTATGCAAGCTTATCTTCGACTCGGAGTTTAGGTGATGAGACTGTTGTTTTTTAATGCGGTTGGGGCGATCGGTGGAGCAGAACGATCGCTGTTAACGATGCTAGAGAGTTTACGCAAGCTTGATTCATCAATCGAGATCTTTTTGGTGGTTGGCACAGAGGGAGCACTGATTGAGGCGGCTGAAAAGCTCGGAGTGCGAGTGATTTGCTTGCTTCTGCCCCAGTCGATTAATCGCTTTGGGGATAGTGGAATACGATCGCAGTTCTCAAAATTGAAACTATTAGTCAAAGTCGGAATTGCTCTACCAAAGTTTCTTAACTACTTGAAGCAGATGCGTAGAACAATTCAAAGAATTCAACCAGACTTAATTCACTCAAACAGTATTAAGACTCATATTCTCTTAGC
>JACJNX010000103.1 GCA_014695255.1 Cyanobacteria bacterium FACHB-63 | reverse complement strand
GTCATCAAGGTTAGGTATGGAGCAACAAATGCCCATTCTTCATTGCTCACATCACTCGGATAAGGCTTTCTACTCATGCCTCCAGTCTAACAATAGTGCATAACACCCTCTAGATATCGTCACAGTGGATCGAGAACGAATATCGGTTTCCATCCTCGGACAACGTGACCTTACGCATCGGCAAAGAGCGCCCCCGGAACGTGCGATAGTTGTCGCCCTTCCAGTTGACCCCTTCATGCCGCCCCCGGACGATTTCCGCGTAATAATAAGCGATCGGGTTATTGGTGCGGAAGTTCTCTCCATCCTCAGCTAGAAAAGCGCTTTCATCGCCAGAAAAACTCCACCAACCGCCCGTCATCCAATCACCAGAAATCGTCTGGTATCGGACTGCGAGTTGCACAGGGTAGCGGCAGCGATTGTGAAAGTAGATCCCTGCACCCCGATAATTTGACGATCCCGCAGAACCCGATCGGCGACTGCCCGGGCCTGGCAGCGTCGCAATTACTCGTCGTTCCCGCGGCAACTGACTCGTGGTTCCAGCAGGACAGCCGAGATACTGCACCTGTTGGCGCTCACCGGGACAAGTGCTGTCCGTAATACTAGAACTTGTCAACTCTGGGTTAGCCGCACACTCGATCACTGGATTCGAGAGTTGTCGATTCACGGTTTTAGTCCCTTTTTCCGACTTTGCAGTAACCGTAAATTCAGTCGTCGCCAGTTCCTTAAAGTTCTCTCTTTCAAATCCGCCCTGATAGAACACCGCAATCAGATTGTTTTCTCCAACCTTTAACCCCAAGTGTGCCCCATCGTGTCCGTTCGTGACACCCATTGCGAAGGGTTCAGATTCCGCCTGTGTTAGATAGCGATTGATAGGTTTTTGCCATTCGCGATCGGTATAGGCACCTGCATTGGAACGATTGATAATTCGGACACGCCGCCCGTTCTGAGGTTCGGGAACACTCGTTCCCAGTAAGGACGTGGGACTCCAAAGCTTGACACCCGAAAAGCGACCATAATCGCTTGTGCCAGTACATTCACCAATGTACTCAGTAAAGTTGAACACAAAACTACTATAAACCCCACTCGTTCCGACTCCAACGCCTGAAAGGACTTCTGCGGCAACTGGAATTGCAGCTGCAAAGGTAAACAGTGCTCCAAAAAGGGACAAAGGCTTGATCCTTGATTTCATTAGAATGATGAATTTGAAGTAATTTCTTAGGTTGCTATTTCAAGTAGAGGTAGACGCAGGCAGCAACTCTACTCAGCAGTATAACAACACTACAGTAATTTATACTAAAGTTGAGTATCAAAGGCAACTAATCTTTTAGTTTGTTTTAACCCGATCGCAGTTCCTTCTAATCAGAGGTCTATGCTTAAAAATCGGGTGCTATCGGCTCCCGGAACAAAACTAGTTGCCCCGTCTACTTGAAGCTGAACCCAGTATCGTCCTGACTGGAGAACCTTAAGTGGAACTCGCAATATATCTATTTCAGGATTAGAAACCTCAAGCTTAATCGTTTGAAGAATGCTAGCAACATCCTCCCGAAATCCCAGCAAAAGAATGGCCTGTTGCTCTGGTAGAATTCTCGGTTTCACTCGAATCACTAAGTCTGCCGACCATAGATTATCGATTTTTTGAACATTCTCAACCCTAACAGTCACAATAGGCTGAACCACAAAGGCTGCAACATTCGATTCGACTGGCTGTGGTGTTTGATGGATCACTTGAACACCTTGTACACCTGCTGGCAAATCCTGAGGCAACACAAATCGAATGTGATCGGGCGTAACGTCACGCGGTTTGAGCAAGGACGAGCGGTTAACAATCCGAACGAAGGTCAACTCACCCTTCAATTGCTTTCCTTTGAGAGTGAGTATAGCACCAGCAGTAATGGCTTCATTTGGTTCGATAGCATCAATCCAAGGCTGAGGAAAAACACATTCAGGTGATTCGCTAGATGGATTCGATAGCTGTCCTTGAATCAGAACCATTGAGGCTTGATAAGCTGCCGAAGGACGGTAGTGCGTTTGCATCGAAGACCAAAGCTTTGAGGTTTCTTCCATGTTAAAGAACTCCGGACTGAGCTTGATTCCTCCGAGTTGATTGACTAAATCAGATACAGAAGTCATCGTCAGAGCTTGCGATAGCGCACCAAAAGTACTCGTGCTTGCTGCTTTTTGCATTGCCGTTTGTAAACGATCGCGCGAAATTACCGGAATGCTATGAAGCAACTGAAGCGCAAATCCTAATAGCAATTCAGCCTGAAAATCTTTTGCTCCATAAGCGGTGAGTAAGTAATGAAGATCCAAGGCTAAAGGAGGGTGATCACTTTTAAGCTCTAATCGATCGCGTCCTAACCAATCGGCATTGCGATTCTGGCTCACCTGGTAGAGAAAGAGATTAAGCTGGGGTCGCTCATCGTTTCCAACTGAAATGCGATCGGGCGGTAAAGCAGTCACAAGCGTATCTCCGACGCTGGTTGCGATCGCATCATTCGCGAGGGCATTTTCCAGAATATCTTTTAGAACCGCAGTCACGGCTGCGATCGCGAGGGCATTGTTCATCGCAACATTCCAACAGAAGCTCTAGAGTATTGATTCAAGACAAATGCTTCGATTCAGTGAAAAATGAGGACGGTACCAGACACAACCGCTTCGACTTTCCTATCGTAGAACGATATCAATGCGTTATGTTAAATCATTGAAAAATGATGATTAAGTACGGAATTGACACAGTTTAGAGCGTTAATCTAAGTAATAGGTCATCCTGTGTAAGGGTCGTGTGATGAATGCTTCAAATTCTCCTGCTTCGTGGTTGGGTCGTCGATTAGGAACTACAGAACGCTACCGTCTTGACCAAAAGTTAGGAGGAGGCGCGATCGGCGATGTGTATTTAGCAATGGACATCCATCTAGGGCGACGAGTGGCAATTAAGCTCCTGAAAGGGGCACTCAGCCAGTACAAAGAAATCATTGCTCGGTTTGAACGAGAAGTTGCGATTTCTGCCGCGCTAGAGAGCGAACATATTGTGCAAGTGCTCGATTATGGAGTTACGCCCGAAGGTAACCCGTTCTACGTGATGGAATATCTGCAGGGACGCACGCTCGATCAGTTGATTCGGCAGGCAGGCAGGGTGTCGATCGACCAAACCGTTCAAATTGCCATTCAACTTTGTGAAGGATTGCATGTAGCTCATTCAGGAGTGGCGATTTGGCGCAATCAAGCAACCGTATCAGAAACGGTCAAAGTCGTGCATCGAGATCTCAAACCCGCAAATATCTATCTGGTTCCAACTGGGTTGGGAGAATTAGCAAAACTACTCGATTTTGGGATTGCTAAGAAACTGCACGATGACACTGCAAATCAAACCAATCTCACCCAAGCATTTCTGGGTACGTTTCGCTATGCGGCTCCAGAACAACTTATCAATGCTGCTAAAACCGATGGTCGGGCGGATATCTATAGCCTAGGCATGATTCTTTATGAAATGCTGACCGGTACGAATCCTTACAATGCGAAGCCGGATTCACGACGAGCAGAACTGTTTTGGGCAACCGCACATGCTTCGAGTCAACCGATTCCGCTCCGACAGCAACCCGGATGTGAACAGATCCCTGCTGCACTCGAAGCGATCGTGATGCGCTGTTTGAATAAACGTCCGAGCGATCGGTTTGCAACCGTGGCTGAGTTGCGTCAAGCGCTTCAGTCGGTGGTCGATCGTCCTCACGCGCAGTCTCCCGTTGAAACAGTGCAATCAAACTTCTTAGACGAACCCACCATTCATAAACCGTTGGTTGCTCACCCTGACGAAACCATTGCTCAAGCTCCGCGCCTTAGACCGGATTCCACGATCGTACAACCGAAAGTAACTCGCCCGGATGTGACGATCGTGCAATCTCCCAAGCCATCAAACCCATCAGATTCCACGATCGTTCAAGCATCAGGCAAAATTCTTCACCCTGATGCTACAGTAGCTTCAACATTGGGTCGCACGATCTCGCGACCTCGTGAAATGGCTGCACATCGAGTGCCTGAGTCTACGATCGTACAATCGCCGCCTCGAATTTATGATGCCACGGTAGTTGAGCCGAACCGCCAAACGTCTAAGCCTTCTAGCTCACAAACGCTCTTGATGGTCGCGATCGGCTTTCTCTTGGGACTCGGAATGATGGGTGGACTGTATCTTTGTCTTCGCCCCCAGTTGCAACCCCAGCAGCAATCAACTCGCTAAGGGCTTAGTCGAAAATAACCTTTACAGGTTTGATGTGAAAGAAACTTCAACTTGTAAAGGTTATTTCGTTACGGCTTCTTAGAGCATCGATCGGCAGGATCGCCAGTATCGACCCAAGACGGACTGCAAAATCTCAAGGCTGAACGGCGAAATGCCTCCTTAAACGCAGCTTCTGGATCTTTGAATTCATCCGCTGTTAGGGGACGAGTTTGCCAAGCCGTAATCATTGCCGCATTCGGAAGTTGGGTGCTGAACTGTAACTGGTTCAGCATTTGAATCGTGTGTTTCACTTGTTCGGCTTGACGTGCGAGATTGTCTACCTGAATGCCTTGATTGCCTGAAGCTTGTCCAATCTCTGCACCGCGACCATGAATGCCAATTACCTGTCCCTGCCGATTGAACACTGGCCCCCCACTCATGCCGATCGCGGTATTACTCGTATAGAACAAGCCATAGCCGCCATCATCAGACGGAGGACGCACATTCAAGACTTCGCCCGGAGAGAACTTCCGGCTCATTGACTGTCCAATCGCTGCGGGTTGAGGCCATCCCGAAACATAGGCCGGAATGCCGCGATCGACCAAATTCAAATCGATATCGACAGGCGGATAGTCCTTGTCACTCTCAAACCGAATGATAGCTAAATCGAGTCCGCGTACCGTTCCATCTGGCTGCTGTTTGCCGAATCGATGGATACCAAACACGGGATCATTGGGCTCGACGATGTGAATTGCGCCATCAAATGTCCGGACTCCATAAGGCACATTCTTGGGCGCGACGACATGAAAATTTGTCGCCACATAGTAGACTTTTCCGACCTTTGCCACGATCACGCCTGATCCCGGATTAAATGCATTGCCCGCTTCAACCTGTCCCTTTTGCAGATCTTGAGCGATGACAACCGTGGTTCGAGCCGCTAACTCATTGATATCTTCAAGCGCCAGTCGCGATGAGGTTGGTTGCTGTGCCAACATCGGCCGCGACGGTGCATGAATCAAAATCGTGAGTGCGATCGCACACAACACGATCGCACTCCACCAAAGACGTTTAGACCGCATATCACAACTTGCCTGATTAGGGTGTACGACTAGAAGGCTTCGGTGCAAATGCTTTTTCGATCGCTTGACCTAACGGCGCAAAGTACCGACTGCCACTCTGCTGGATCGGACTTCCACTCACCGCTGTACCAAAATATGCGACTTGTTCGAGAATTTCTCGTTCTCTGCCTCGATCTTGAGGACGTAGGGTAAACAAGATATTGTCCTTGTTGCAGCTGTCCTCCATGCTATTGACGTAGCAAATCACCATTGATCCTCGCACCTGACCGAACGTTAAATACAAATTGCTTAAGCTGCCTTTGTCGGTAGTCGCGATCGCGCGGTTCAGTCGCTCATTCACAATATTGCAGCGCTGGAGCGGCAAAAATCCACCGAAGGATCGCGTCCAGAGAATCATTGGATCTGATTTTTGCCCCCCTCGTGTTGCAACCGAGGCATAGCCATTTCTGCCGTATTGACTGCATTCAAATACGGTTAGCAATGTGGGGCGGGGAGTTTGAGAAAATCCTGGAGATGCAGAAATTGCCATCATTCCGATGACGGCTGGAATGGCGGAAAGAGTAAAGCGAACCATAGTTAGTCCTCCAAAACATACATTTATCGGTCAACGGGACGACCCACCGAAACTGTTGCACGACCACTGATCGTTTGATTGTTATCACTCGCATTCGGAGAAGTGTTGGGAGGGAGTTGAATGAAGACGGCCCGTTCGGGATTAGTCGGGTCAGTCACTTCAATCACTCCGCTGACGCGATCGTTATTTGCAGCACCACTCGCCCGATAGCGACCGTTCACGATGTCAAGCGATTGTCCATTAATTGATCTGAGTTGTAGATCTACATTCCCAGTCTGCTCGTTCGAGTCCGGACTGACTCGCGTAATTGTTACAGTTCCAACACTATCAGCAGTAAAAGTACTCGCTAAGAAATTCGGATCGTTACGATCGCGGCTTCCGACGACTAAGGTTCCAGGTAAAGGCCCGCCACGAGAAGCTTCGAGTACCGTAGCAAAGGTTTCTGGATTGCGAACATTGGTATTAATTGCATTCCCTGCACCATCGAGCGCTGCATCGAGAAAGTTGGTAAAACCGAATCGCAGTCTTCGTTCTTCTTCAAAGAAGGTCGATCGCAGCGGGACACACTGATTGTTCACGAGTTGTCCTCGACAGGGTGTAGACTGTGCCATGACTTGTGGTGCGATCGTACCGATTAGCGCTACCCATCCCAAATTACAACTCACTGTAATCCATCGATTTCTCATAGTTGACCTCTAGAATCGGAATGACGATCGAATTGTACCAACGTAGATTGTATTGTTTGACGCAAAGTTCCCCGGATTGGTGACTAGAAAGAAACCGGGTGTAATCGAAAGATTATCGTTGATCCGGAATCGGTAAAAGAGTTCCGCATGAAGTGATAATACATTATCGGTGACTAAGCCTGTAGAAACCGTTGTATTGCTGACATTTAGTAGACTGAGTGGCTGTCCGATTAAAATCGCCAGCAAATCGCCTTGTTTACGGTTGAAAGGGTCACGGAATCCGAGCGAGGCCATAAAGGTCGTGCTAGCAGCTCCAGCGTTCGTATCCGCAGCATACGCGGCGGCGAGTCCTGCCCACCCTGCAAACACAACTTTCGGGGAAATTTCCCATTGCAGCGAGAGATTGAGCGCGTAGATTTGAGCGGGTTGATTAATGAATCCGGAGGCATCTGCAACTCGGCTTCCTGTAAAGGTATTTAAGCTGCCATCGGGAGAGTAACCATTAATGAACGTTGCGCCGATTTGAACAGTGTCGGATGGTAAAAATAACAGTTGGGCACCAAGCGCATGTCCGCCTTTACCAAACAAGAATCCGTCGTTGGCATCCGAGCCATTGTTTGCCCCATAGGCAAACTGAAAGCGCAATCGTCGGCTTAATAACCAATCAAAACCAACTCCTGCATCGAGATTGCCGATTCTGAAGATCGGACTCAGTTGACCGAAGCGCGAGACTGATCCCTGGCTATCACTAAAATAGGGAAAGTTTGCAGTCAGTACGCTGCTCAAACTAAAGCCGACTGGACGCGCTGTAACCACCAGTCGATCGCCTACTGCAAAGCGATATTCTAACGTGGACAACAAGACTTGATTGTTGCCAGTGTCCGATTGAAACGACAACAGAGCATTCAAGCTATTGAGCGATCGCGGATCAGCTAAACCGAGTCCGCTAAAGTTTCCGGCTTCGAGTTCAAACCGTAAGCGATCGCGTCCGGTAAATGAAGTATTCCACTGCAATCGCGTGGTTGAGACCAACACAGGATTTACTTCACCGTCTCCGGGCGGGCCACCTCCAAAGCCTTTAACCAGTCCAAAAATAGATTCTCCACCTAAAATGCTTGTGGTTGAGAACTGCTGCCGTTCAAGGACGGCCGTTTTAGCTTCGAGCGCGTCCATCCTTCCTCGAAGCGTTGCGAGTTCAGCCGCAAAGTCTTGTTGGAGGCGTTTGATTGTTTCTAGATCGGCGGGTTTGACCGCTTCATCTACTTGAGCGCGAATTAATTCATTGACGCGATCGAGGCAGGCATTGAGTCCTGCTGCAAACTCGTAGCGCGTGATTGCCCGATTTCCCCGAAAGGTGCGATCAGGATAGCCTGCAATACAGCCATACCGCTCGACTAAAGATTGCAGCGCTTGAAATGCCCATTCAGTCGGCTGCACATCGGAGAGTTGCGAAACCGACGAAACTTGCTCCATCCCAGGAGTAGCCTCAAAGTGTTCCGGGAGTTTTATCAAGCTAGGAACCGGAGCAATCACGCGATCGACAGGCTTTGTTTCCGGGGCAAGTTTGACCTCCGGTGGAGCAACAGGCGGTGCGATCAGCTGGGGTGAAGAAGTAAGAACAGGAGCAGACGGACTCGGAGAAACCGTAACAGCAGGAGCAGATAAAGACGGGGAATTCTGAATCGTATCTGCACAGACCTGCTCAGATAAACAAAGACCTACAGAAATCCCAATTAAATAGGAAGTGTGCTTCAGGCTCATTGACTTTAATTAGCTTAAAAATCAGCACGTTCGACATGGATCAATTTTATGAACAATGAGAACGGTTCAACGATCGGTAGAACTACAACAGACCTGACTAAAAGACACGTTAAACGGACACCACTAACAATCAGCGAATCCGTGTTAAGAACTAAACTCAATTAATCTAAAGTTCAGCAAAACTAGACGCAGGCAAAGCTGAGACTAACTTGAGCTTTGGAACGCTGAATTATTAAACCGTATTGTTTACGAATGATGCAAGTTTTGTGTGAGAAATTTAACTTAACTTAAAATTTTCCTTCTCTAGGAGGAATTACAGGCGCTTTGGGTTCGGATGGCGTGTTGGGTTCTGCGGGTGGCGTGTTGGGTTGGGAGGGTTGATAGGCAGGTGCTGAAGGTGCTGGCTCAGTGCTACGGGCGGGAGGTTGGACATCTACAGGCGGTTCGGGGGCAGTGTATCGAGGAGTATCAATCACAACTGGGGGTTCGGGCTGCGGAGTGCTAGCTTTCTGGGCGGCCTCTGCTTTTTGGTTGAGCGATTTTGCTTGCTGCTGCCAGTACGCAATACTTGGCACGGTGTTAGTGGCGGCAAACACCGCATTCCATTGGTTCAATGCTTCGGCTTGTTTGGCTTGTTTGATTTGTTGTGCTGCGGTGTTCCATTCGCTTTGCCATTGTTGTTGTTTAGTTTGAGCTTCTGAATAAACTGCGCTCGATTTGGGAATCGCTTGCAGCTTGGTCAGGGCAGATTTAAGAGCAGTTTGAGCATTCGTTTTGCGAAATTCTTGTTCGGCACTAGCAATTAGCTTTTGTGACCATTGATTGATCAAGGTTTGAGCTTCCGCGTATTCTGCATCGCTGACGGGGATCTGGGTCGCGGTCGCGATCGCATCGGTCAACTTTCCAGCGTTTGCTTGGTCAGTCGCGGTTTTGAGCAATGCGGCTGAGGTCGGTTTGGTTTCGGCGGGTTTCGCGGGTTCGGGCTTGGAGGCGGTGCGCTGAGTGATGCCCCAATAAGCAGCCGCGGAAAGTGCGATCGCGCCTCCGAATCCCAGCAAGATTAATTTGATCCCTGAAGCACGCTTGGGAGCCGATTTGACTACTCGTGGCGCATTGACTTCGGTTTGTGGAGGATTGACTTCTGCTCTTTTTGGGGCGACAGGTGCGGCTGAAGCAGTTTGAGCCGAAACTTCAGTTGGCGCGACGGGCGGAACCGCGATCGCGGCTTGAGGTCGAGTTTCTTTGATCGAATCCTGAACGTGAGGAGCCAGCGAACAAAGGACCTGACGCAGTTCTCCGATCGTGGCAAAGCGCTGGTCTGGATGCTTTTGTAGGCAACGCATCACGATTCCTTCGAGTGCTGCTGGAAAGGCTTCACAGTTCGCCTGAGTGCAGAGGGGAATGGGTGTTCTCGACGCATGAGCGATCGCCCAAGACATCTGACTGATATCTGCTGATTCTCGCCCTAAGCCAAAGGGATCTGCTCCCGCTAGCATTTCATACAGAATTACGCCCAAACTATAAATGTCCGATCGTCCATCAATTTCTTGTCGTACTTCCACTTGTTCCGGTGACGCATAGTGAAACGTACCGATGAACATTCCG
The DNA here is from genome assembly GCA_014695255.1 of Cyanobacteria bacterium FACHB-63. Taxonomy (GTDB): domain Bacteria; phylum Cyanobacteriota; class Cyanobacteriia; order Leptolyngbyales; family Leptolyngbyaceae; genus Leptolyngbya. The sequence continues at coordinate 41,718 of JACJNX010000103.1, read as the reverse complement.
GTCTGCACCGTACTATCGCTTTGTTCGTACTGAATCTTAGCAATGCCGAAATCGAGAATTTTAACCAGTTCACCGAGCGCAGTATTGACAAGATAGATGTTTTCGGGCTTGAGGTCGCGATGTACCACTCGAATCCGTTCGCTTCGATGGTGCAGCATCACGCCTTGATGAGCTGGTTCTAGACCATCACAGACCTGAATGATTAGTTTAATGGCTCGATCGACTGGGAGGTGTCCTTCGCGCCGCATTAGTTGTCCGAGGGTTTGACCTCGAAGGTATTCCATCACATAAAACGGATAGCCTTCGGGAGTTACACCATAATCGCTAACCTGCACAATATGGTCACCGCGCAGAGCAGCACAGAGAGCGACTTCGTGTTCAAAGCGGCGGCGTAACTCGTCGGTTTCTGCCCAGTTGCTTTTAAGAATTTTCAGTGCGACTTGTTGACCCAACTTCGTGTCGATCGCGACAAAAACATCACCCATACTACCGCCGCCAAGACGCTGTACAAGCTGATAGCGTTGATTCTCTCCGATCGAGCGATCGAGCCAGGGATCAGAAGGTAAAGTCGTCATAGTTGCAGCAGGTCGAATATAATGACTATACAAAAAGATTAGAAAAAGAAGTGTTAAAAGATACTACAAATTGATCAGCGCTGGCTCAGTTTATGGTGTTGAAGTTGGGTGATAGTTTGTTGAAAGCTGCTGATTGGAATTGCCCAACTTAGTCGTTCTAGGTCGCTTGAGAGCTTTGTAGAAGGGCGAGTTCCATCCATAAATTTATAGGTATCGATGCCTTGAAGCGGGTACTTGGGTCGCCCATTGATGCCAATGAGCAAACCATTCGCATCGAGAACGGCTCCACCGCTCATTCCTTGCCTGACTTCATTGTTATATCCCAAGCGATAGCCGCCCATTAAAGGACGATCGAGAAGCATTGAGAACTGTCCAGAAACCATTTGAAATGCCCGCATTCCCCAATTTTTGGTGCTTTCGACTCGGTTTTCACCTGAATAATATCGATAGTTTGGAAATCCCACAGCATACACGGGCGCTCCGGGCTGTAAGCGATCGAGGCTGCCCAATCGCACAAGCGGATAGTTGACCGGACTGTCGAATTCTAGAATTGCTAGATCCAGCGATCGCAGTTCTGGAATGACTAAGCGACGAGCAGAGTAAGTCTTTCCCACACTGGTAAACACCGTGTAAGTTGGGGCTTGTTTGCGAGAAATCACTACATGATCGCAAGTTAGAACTTGGTACGTATTGCCTTGTCGTCCAATTAAGACACCCGATCCAGTGTTAATTGAACCCGTGACGCGCACTGTGACTTGTCGAGCGATCGTATCGACAGCGCTTGATTGCGAAGCGGATTGAACGGGGTTGAGAAGCTCTGCAACTATGGGGGCAGTGCTGGGTTGGGTTGGCGCGACCGACACCGATCCGAGACTCAGACTACTGATCAGACTGATAAGCATCATACGTACTAATTTCATAGATTAAGAGCCTCTTTACTTTATCCGCGATCGTATCTGGATGTCCGGAGAAATCGCGGCAGAGCAGTTAGAAGCGAGCGCTGGGAGCCGGAATCGGGCTGGCGGCAGGTTTGACAGGGGTGGGTGATGGATTCGGTGGAGGCGGAGGAGCAATGACTCGAACCACAAAATTTGATCCAGGTTGTTGTTGTCCTTTCTCGTCGATCGCAGCAATGGAGATCGATTGTTCTCCAGCAGTTGGGAAGCCTGGATCAGAATGATTTCCAGATGCTGGGAAATCGCTGCCATAGTTCCCGACCTGAACGCGCACCTTGCCTTCTCCGCCCTGAACTTGCCAATTTAGCACAAACGGCTGACCGACTTTTAGTGGAATGACCGCAGGCGCTTCTTGACCATTAAGTGTAAACGAAACAATTCTGATCGGTCGAGCCGCGACATTGATTGGACTCGAAGGAGAAGACGCGATCGCGGTATCTCGCTGAGTCGTTCCCTGGAGTTCAAAAGTGTATTTGCCGGATTTGGCAAGTACGATCGGAACTTTCGCACAGGTTAAAGTTGTAGGTTGAGTTTTACAAACAGATTGAAAGTCTTTGATGATGCCTCGATCGAAAATCAGTTGCTGTTTAGCAATTTTGCCTTCTTGATCTTTCGCCAGTACGGTCAAGGTGCTGAGTTGATCGACATTGTTAAGTTTCCAGTTCAGCAGCACCGTTTCGCCAGCTTTGTACTCAGCGCGATCGGAAGAGATTCCTAGCACTTTTGGATCAGGTTTTGGATCGATTTTAACTTCGGTCGTGGTTGAGGTTTGTTGATTTTGAGCAGTTGCTCTGAGTTCAAATTTGTAAGTATCAGCTTTTTTCGCATCGGTGAGAAATCGAGAGCAAACGAGATCTTGTTTCTGATACTCACAGCGATTTTGGAGTTCGTCGGGAATTTGTCCATTGAACCGAAAGCTTTTTGAGAAGGGTACGGCTGCACTCACTGCACTTAGATCCAATTGCTCAAGACGTTTTGCATTTTTAACTGTCCAGTGCAGCAACACATCATCGCCTTCGGTGTACACCGCCTTTTCCGCACGGAATTCAGCAATCTCTAGGCGTGCGGGAGGTCGTAAAAACAAAAACCAGATTAATGCCGCCAGCGTTCCGATCGCACCCAATCCCAGCAATAGCACTAAGAGCAGTTGCCACCACGGACGAGCTTTCCAAACGAGCGTTCCTTCGGGTAAGCGATCGGGAATCGGATAGCCTTGAGCATCGTGCATTCTGACTTGAAAGTAAATGGTTTGTCCCATGCCGACCCACGGTTGTCGCCACCGATGAATCGGTGTGACGTGCAGCATCACTTGAGCATCTCGATTGGGTAGAAGTCTAACCTGCACTGGATCATAGTCATAGCGGCAGAGTTCCTCTTCATCCCGACTACTAGCACTCATTGTTAACTGTCGGGTGAGATTGCCGGGGTTTTGTACTTTCAGCCAGTACTGTCCGGGGTTTTGGCTGACTTTACCGACGATCGTTTCTAAGCTGACGTTCAATGTTGTAGCAGGTTGAACATCGAGATAAACTAAGTCTAGTGAAACTAAGTCGGGTTGATTATCCGAATAGAGACGGAACGTAGGTGAATAAATTCCCGCAAATGCAGAACTTGGAGGATGTAACTCAACTTGAATCACTCCGGTTGTGTTGGGATTTAGTTCTAGAGCGGTTGGTTCGCTCAAGATGCCAAAGTTCTGAAGTGACTGGCTCGGATATCGAATCGTGTACCATTCTTCTTCGAGATCCAAACACAGTAAGCGAAATCGATCGACTAAATTCGATCGATTCTCGACTCGAACTTGTAAATTGAGCGGTTCACCCTGTTTTAATCGAGCAGGCTTTTGCGAGTTCGTCGTCGGCGTGAAAAAGAACGACGGATCACCAATCTTCAGAACTGTTTGATCTTTGATCTGAACTCGCAATCGTTGAGGAAATTGAATCGGGGTATCTTCGGGATAATGCTCAGGCGCATCAACAATTAGACTGTAATCATAAGTACCCGGTTCGGCATCGATCGGAATGCGAAACTCAAATACTACTTCATCGCTTTGGGCGGCATCGAGCGCTAATCGCTGTCGCGGGGACTGACACCAGCGTTTGGGAATATCATCGGCATCATCGAGAAAGACATCGACAACTGCACCTTGCGACCCTTGATTTTGAATTACCACCGATAGCAATAAAGGCTCCCCAGGCATACCAGAGAGCAGATCGGGTGGATTAATCAGCGCTACGATCGCATCAGAAAACACTTGCACCATTTTGTTGACCTACCGAATCTCATAAAGGTTTACTTGATTGTCATCGCTACCACTAACGACTAAGGTTTGCCGAGTTTTGAGCAAGTCAACGGTATTGATCTGCTTTTGATGCCGATACAGCAATCGTCGATCGGGCGGCGTGGCAAGATTTCCCGCTGTCTTAAACGTCCATAAAATGACTTGCCCATCATCATCGCCGCTCACAAGCTGACGACCATCTGGGCTGAGTTGAATGCTGCGAATGCCTGCTTTCCGTTCTGCCGTTCCGGTTTGCCATTGTTGCGTGGGACAATTCGCCGTCGCTTGACACTCAGGAATCTGCCAAAACGTAATGACTCCATCCGAATCGGAAGTCGCTAGCTGAGTCGTTCCGGGAATGAATACTGCATCCCAAATGTAGTCATTCTGACCGCCAGATTGAGCAATGACTTTTGGCGGAGCATTCGGAGTCGAAAGATTCCAGAGTACTAAAGTCCGACGCGATCCAGCACTTACTAGCAACGTGCGATCGGGACTAACCGTTAGTGCCCGGACTTGATAGTTACGATCGGGGCTTAATTCTAGCGGTTTCCCGGTCTGCTGAAACTTTCCAGTATTCGTCCGTTGCCAAACCCGAATCTTGCCGCCTGCATGACCACTGTAAAGGGTCTGAGTATCTTTAAATGCCAGCGCGAACACTCGATCGCCTCTTGCATCTTGTAAGTCATCGACCAGAGTGCGAGTTGCAACATTCCAAGTCTGAATCGTGCCGTTTGCAAGTCCGGCAGTGACTCGATCGTTAAATTCAGGATCAAATGCTAACACTCGAAAAGGATGTTCTGCGGTGGCAAGAATTCCGGTCGATTTCACCAATGGATTGCAAGCCTTTGCCGGAATTGTATCAATCTTGCCTTCGGGCTTGAGGCGATCGTGGTCGATTAACCAGCGTCGAATCGTACAGTCTTCCGAACCACTGACGACTGAGCCGCCATCATGACTGATCCGGACAGAGTTCACAAAGCTAAGATGAGCGGGTTCCGATCGTGGTAAGAGCAGTAACAATAAGCTGAATAATGCCGCTAATAGCAATGCTATCCAAAGCGGGATAATCGGACGAACTTGAAGCTGTACGGTTTGAGTTTCAGGATCAACATCAACGGATTGTGCTCTCGGAGTCACGCTAAGTTGAACGGTTTTATCAAGTCCGAACCAAGGGCGTTTTGCTCGAACAGAGATCGGTAATCGAGTCGCTTCCCCTAGTCCTAACACGACATTGATCGACGGCTCCCATTGGCACCGATTCTGCGGTTTTGCTTGCGTCTCAACTTGAAGCAATTGACGAACGTTACTGAGATTTTCTAGCACCACTTCAACGACAGCATCATTCTTTTTCCACTGCAACCACCAGAATTTTGCTTTCGGGATTGTTTGCGCTTCGGGTGTGACCTCAAACTTGATAAACCCGATCGGTAATACGGCAACGGTTCCTTCACTGCGCGCGATCGCTTGACCCTGAATTGAAGCCTCGATCCAAAACGGATAAGTCTGACTCGGTGCTTGAGTGACTGCTGGCGGTTGACACTGAAACGTCACCGATTGGTCGCTACCTGGATTAAGCAGAATTCGCCGTTCCGCTCCATTAATTAACCAACTCGGCGTAAGATTCAGACATCGCAGCAATACTTCGATCGGAGACTGAGTTAAATTGCGAACCTCGATCGCCAGATCAGTCAACTGACGTGGGTAGGTCTGGACTTGAGCGGGAATCAATCGCAAACTGAGCGGAGTTGTCGCCACCCCAGGCTCGATCGCGAGTCGTAACACTTTTCGAGTTTCACCTTCGATCTGGGGTGAAGTCACTCGAATGGTCAGCGTTACCGTTCCGACAAAGTTGGGCAACGGAGTATCGAAAACCTGCACTTGAAAGTTAGTCTCATCACCGGGAGGCTTTGCGACTGAGACTTCTGGAAATAGACGATACCACTGAGCCGCAGCGCGAGTACTTCCCGGAGCTACAACCTCCAGTTCAAATTGCGCTTGTCGATCGCTATCGTTACGAACATTTACCTCGAACTCGGCAGACTGTTTTCCTGGTCGAAGCGTCACGCTAGAAGTCGAAAGACTCACAGTAATGGGGCGTTTTTCCATAGTGCTAGTGGGGGGCTTCTTGTAACAGTTCGGTTAAAGATTGTCGTCGCCAAGCATAATGCAACAGGTTAACTCCTAACTCTTGAGCCGTGCGAATCAGCACACGCGACAAGCTTAATTCTTCATCGATTCCCCAATTCGATGCTAAATCCCCAATACACATCACAATGCCTTCACTGACTAAAAGCTGAATTGTTTTTTGGTGAACTAAGGGTAAGGCTGCAAATAGAAATGGACGGGTGCGTAACGGATGACTACGACGCAGACTGGTTAATGGCTGTAAGGGTGCGCCTAACTGTTGAGCAAGTTGCTGAATCGTTTGAATCAATGCTTCAGCATTCGGGAGAACATCCACAAACAAGACTCGACCACTTCCCAGATAGGTTCTGAGAGCTTCAAGCTCGATCGCATTCAGTTCTAATTTTTGCTGTCCGGTCAGGTAGAGCAGATCATAAGCTTGCAGTGAATTGAAGCCTTCGCTGAGTGCGACTTGTCCAACTTCTTCTGCACCTCGAAACGCTGGATATAGGGCTTCTACAGATTGCAGCAAGTAGTTTAAGTTGAAGAAATTACGATCGCACATCGAATCCTCTCGCTGAATCTGAGCCATTCGCAACAATGCTTGAGGACGAGTCTGGGCTTGCACCCGATAACGTAGATCAATTTGGTTATATCCCGGAAAAAACACATCTTGAGGATGAACAATTTCCTCCGCTCCGGGCTGCATCAGAATGCGGCAGAGTTCGACATCTAAAGGACGGGGAGGAGCAGTCGTTTCTTCGAGTCGATAGGTTTCTTGAATGACTTCGCTGCGTTGTTCTCGTTGTAGTTCCTCTGGGTCGCGGTAGCTGGCAACTAAATACACCGTAATCGCTTCTGAACCGCTAGGCTGCGTGTCAAGGTGATAATCAAACGATCGCGGAATCACAATCGGATTGCCTTTAAGATCGATCGCGATTCCGGGCTGCACTTGTACCCATCGTCGGTCGCGGGCTTTTCCCGATGCTTCAATCGTTCGGATTCCTAGGCCGCAAACAATCCCAGGCTGATTGATCGCTTGATAATGAGCGTTTTGGCGCTGACGGTGATATTGATGCGCGCGTTTCCAGCGATCGGCATTGATCATCAAGCCATCAAAGGCGTTTAATCGCTCAAACGGTTCGATCGAGGGTGGAGGAAAAGGATGAGTCATGGTGAATTAGTGAGTAATAGAATCGATCGCAAGGTCATAGGTACAGAATGCAGGTTTCTCTTGTTCGATAATTCTGCGAATCAGGGCTTCATCTAACGACTGATCAGCGCGTAATCGCACACAGAAGTGATAGGGTTGTCCCCCTCCAAGTACCGCCGTCTCAGCCAGTGTGGTATCTCCAACAATAAACGCGCCACCAAAAGGTTCTGTGATGCTAATGTGCTTCTCAAATTCGTCGGGAAGATGCTCATCGATCGGTAAGCCCGTGTACCAATGCAAATAGAGCCGCAATCCGCGCCGAGTGCCCCGCCAGCGATACAATTCCACCGCTTGTCGAATCAATCGCCGTTGTCGATCAACCGAGATTCCCGGTTCGATTTTCCAGCCGACCCAATGCGCTAGAAACGGTAAAAGTGCTTCGGGAGCAGTCAACGGATCGAGGTGTGCCCACATCGCATCAAGGCTTTGAACGATCGGTTCAAAGCCTTGCTCGAAGATCTTCATAAACCGTCCGATAAAGTCAACTTCTCGATACAGCGCAGGCAGAAAATCGAGATACAAACTACGCGGACGAACATACAGATCAAATTCCGATTGATAGAGATGGCGGTCTGTCTCTTGGGAACTGGCTTGCGCCACAATCAGAACGTGATATTTCAGATTCAGGTCAGGCTGGTCTGGACGCACGGCAGAATGGTCTTCAAAGAAACTCGTCGGAATCTGAAAGTACAGCACCGCATCCATGTACTCTTGTGGGCGCAGTTCATGTCCTTCGGTTCCAAGCTGTACCCAGTCTGCGGGAAAATTGCCTTGAACGTTGAGAGCGAGCGCGATCGTATGACGACTAACATTCTTAATCTGCACAACCATCTCGCTCGGTTCACCGGGATAAACCACGAGGCTGGTTGTATCTGCAAGGCTTTCAGTCGCAATTCCCGGTGCCAAGATCGAAGATAGCTCATCTTGAGGAGCCACCTCAGCGATCCGCATCGGAGTGAGAGAAAGTTTAAGGAGCGGGGACGATCGCGCTTGTACCATAATCGTTTAGGGATTGATGAGATTCACAACATGACTCGATCGCAGACTGTTGTTGTGCCAAGAGCAAATCAGCCCTAGCCGTCCGGGATCAATTAATGGTTCTGGAGCCGATTCCCGCCTCCAAGTGCCATCAGATTGTTTCCGAATTGCAAAGAGCGTGACTGGGCCGATAAATCGAACGCCCGGAGCTTGCTGCAACAATGCCACAATGTCCGATTGATAAAGCGGCCGTCCGAACATCCAGCCTTGTTCTTCTAAGCCTCCGGTTAGCGGATTGAGATAGCGATACAAGGCTGTCTTTAGATTCGCCAACACCACTTGTTGAGCTTGTGGATGATCGTAAGTCGGTTCTAATCCAACCTGGGTTTGGACGCACACCCCGACATATTCAGGTTCAGCCAGTTGAACTTGAATTCCTAGCAATCGTCGATCGTCGAGATAGTTCAAAATCCGCGATCGTAATGCTGGATTCAAGGCAAATTGTTCCGGAGCAATTCCTTGATCGATCGTGTCGAGATTAGCTTGCGGCACGACTAACAATCGCACCGTTCCAGGACTACCGCTTTCGGGCGGAGTCAAGCATTGGACTCGTGCAACTGATCCCGCCTGTTGAGTCAGCGTTTCAAAATCTTCGGCAGTCACCGCACGATCGCGCGTTCGTAAAAATCGGGTCGCTCTGAGTACAGCTTGCTCTAGGGATTCAGCATCGGAGCCATTGACCGCCGCTTGATGATTGGTAACGCGATCGACATAAGGCACTGCCGATCTGAGAAATCGTACCGTTTGCGCCTGCACATTTCCTTCTCGACCTCCTCCAGTTCGATAGCGAACGATTCTGATCTCTGATCCCACAGGCGGAATCGCTCCGTATTGATGTTCGAGTCCTTCAATATGTACTTCGGTCGTCTGTCTCGCTGTTTGAACTTGAGCGCGTTTCTGAGTTTGATAGCGCAAACTATTTGGCTCTCGAATCAAGGGTCCAAACTGAATCGTTCCGGCGAGTGAATCTATAGTGTAATGGCGCGATCGCGGAGTCGAATCAGCAAAATCTGGCTTTTCTTCCCATCGTTGCGCGAGTGCGTTCGGAGGTTCAACCAGGATATATTCGTTACTCTGACGCTCTAGAATCGGGGCGTTCTGGAGCTGAAAAGCTTGTCCCGGATCACCATTACTAATGCCTAATCGCTCATTCTCGATCACATTACATTGGCTTGCGGCAACTGTTCCACCGATCGATCGCACTTGAATCCCCGTAATCCGAGGGGAACTCGCATAGCCGCGCTGAGTACTCGGCGGATTAGTTAACACACATCGAAGCCAGCGTCCTCGATACCCGGTGAAACTAGCTGACTTCCAGGATTGCGGCAAATGCAAAATCACATCTGCACCCTGAGTCGGATTGTTCCCTTGTTGTTCGAGTTCGTGAAAGCTGAAGCCCTGAGTCTGATCGTCGGCTTCTTTGAGCAATATCGATCGCCAGGTTTCTCCGTCCCAAGCTTCCCAACGACGCGGAGGACGATTCGGATCAATTCCGGTCGGTGTTCCAGCGGCTCCTTTGAAGCGAATGGCTAGAACATTTCCATCCAACGGCGTATCTGCATCAAATACCAAATAGAAGCAGTTTCCGGGCTGCGGTTGTTCATCAAACAAGGCTTGTTCTCGCCCATTCCAGTCTTCTTCATTCTGACGACTCCATTCATTCGTCACCGGATCTCGTAGTCGTTGAGGAACAGGTTCAGAAGTTCGATCGATTAAAAAATGTTGAAGCTTTGGTTTACTAATAATCAACGGTTGATCAGTACTAAACACTACAGCATTTTGTTGTTCAGTTTGAGCGCTAGAGACTTCAATTCCAGTCGGTAGCACATAGCTTTCTTCCAAATCCGAAGATAGATAAAACGTGAGATCTACTTGTGCAGGTCGCGGCGGTTGCAGCCGAATTCCTAGTAGTTCTAGAAACGCGATGTAGTTCTTGCGCGGCACTTGATTGAATCGCATCAAGGTTTGATCCGTCAACCAAGCGAACAGTTCGATCAGCGTAATTCCCGGATCGCTTAAGTTGTGGTCTGTCCACTCTGGGCAGTAGCGGGGAATTCGCAGCGTACATTCATCGACTAAATCTGTGAATGTGCGATCGTCGAGATTCGGACTCGGAAGTTTGGGTAGAAAGTTGAATTCCACGGGTTACTACTCCGTTGCAGCAGCAAGATAAAAAGGGTAAACGAAGCTAGATTGCTCCGCTCGATCTTTGAGGCGATAGTGAATCGTGATGTTGACTTTGCCTTGAATCGGATCAGGTTCAGTAGTGACTTGCTCTAACACGATTCGAGGTTCCCAAGCTTCTAGGGCTTCTTCAACGTAAATCCGAATTCTCAGCAATGTTGTGCTATTTAGTGGCGCAAACGTTAGCTCAGACAATCGCGATCCAAACGTCGGACGATAAACGCGCTCACCCGGAGAAGTTCGTAAAATAATCCAAATCGATTCCCGCACTTTTTGCGCGGCTGCACTCAACCCGATGCCCCCTTGAACACTCGATCGAATCGGAAACGCTAACCCCCGTCCGAGATAGCTCAAATCTTGCTGCTCAAAGTCATAGTCATCCATGTCTTACCCTCCGATCAAAACTGTGAATTCGCCCATCACAATGCTGTTCACACTGGTTGTTTCTTGGATGATGTCTTGCATCCGACAAGCTGCGAGGCCGTTAATGATCACCGTCTGACTGCCATTGATCACCACACCTGCACCATCGGGAACGACCAGTTTTACGATCGGGCACGTATGAATATCCGCCCCAAAGCTACTCATCAAGCTGGCAGCTTCCGCAGCCGCATCGATCACGGTTCGATTAAAATCTGCAACGGCGGCAGGTGCGGCGGGGGTTCCGGCGGCGGCGGTTGCTCTTGCTCCCGCTTCAGCAATCCGTTCTGCCCCTTTCGCAATCGTGGCAGCAAGTTGAGCCGCTTGAGCCGCAGAAATCCCGCGCCAAGCGGGACGCTTCCCAATCAACACATTAAGACTCCCAGGACTGCCAGCAAGCGGACTTCCGTGAGCCGTCATATCTCCTAATCGTGCCGCAGGTCTACCCACCATAACCGTTCTCCTTAGTTCAGGTGAATCATTGCGCCCTTGATCGTAATGATTCCAGTTGCATTGATATCAATGTTTCCTTGAGCTTCGATCTTCAAGTTCAACGTGGATTTAATCGTTATAGACTGTCCCATATCGTCAAGCTTGACCTGATGCCCTCCGTTCGTCTTGATTTGAATGGAGCGATCGCTATCGTTGAGTTGAATCTGGTGCCCACCTGCCGTCTGAATATAAACGCCATCTTTGCTTGATCCTTTATCTTCTTCAACAAACTGAATCGTGTGTCCGGTACGAGTTTTAATCGTTCTCAGTCGCACTTTTCCACCTTGTAGCGAATCATCGATCTGTTCAGGCGGACTATCTTTGCCGTTCCAAACTCCTCCGATCACATAAGGGCGATGAATATCACCATGTTCAAATCCAACTAAAACTTCGTCGTTCACCTCTGGCAAACAATCGAATCCCCGATCTTTCCCGGCTCCGATGCTGACCACTCGCGCCCAATGGCTTTCATGATCTTCGGTTAAGGTCGGCAGTCGCACTTTGACTCGCCCCCACCCTTTCGGGTCTTTATTGTTCGTGACAATGCCTACCATTAGTGTTTGACTTGGATGAAGATGCGTCGAGGGAGCTAACATCGAGAGTAAACTTCCATCTCGCAAGCCGCGAACACTAAAGTCTGTACTATACACCCGCTCATGATAGACATGCCGCGTTTCTGTGATGTAGTACTTTCCGCTATATTTGCCTATATCAGCTAGCTCTACCACTCGTCCCGGACGTAGCTCCGGATTACCATTGCCGTCTGTTTTCGCATCTGCATAAACAAACTCACCGCCCAACTCATCACAAAGCGATTGTGCCATTCGTTGTGCTTCGTCTGCACTAAATACAGGTCGATCGACGATCGTCATTTTTGGAGCAGGAATGCTGAATTTCTGAGCGGTTCGGCTTCCTTGTTTGTGTTCGGTGTCCGTTACGATCTTCTCATTGCGTGCCGTTTCGACTATCGATCGCTTATTGCCATAGTCCCAGCTTCGGACTTCTACACTACTAACCTGCTGTGCGCTCGTAACTCGCACTGTGAATTGATTGATATCTTGCAACCATTTTAGTTGGAGTTGCTTCTGGCTTTTCGGTTTGCGAAATTGCAATTTTCCATTCTGAACAAATAGCTCAAACCCTTGTCGGGCAGCTAATTCGCGCAGAAATTCCATGTTGGTCTGATTTTTCTGGAACACATACTCTCGCGCTGCTCCGGTTGGCTCACAGGTTGCTGCTAATCCAACTTCTTGAGCAATTTTTTTCACGATCGCACTATCTGTCATGTTCTGGAACGATCGATTAAACCGCCCTCGATGCAGTCGATGCGATAAGTCATATCCGCGCACAATCAAATGCGACTCAGACCGATTGGTGAAATTGATATCGATCGCGGTAATTTCGCCCTCGATTAAGCCGTCTTGCTTGGGTTTGTCGAAATTAGGGTCTTGCGTCAAACTATTGCCAAACCCGATCGTGATTTGCTTGCCGATTTCTAGCTCTTTTTGATGTCGCCAAGGTTGATTCTCTTTCACGGTTGGGATGTAGTTGTTATGAATCACCAACGTGAACATCGCGGGAAGATGTAAGCTTTCTTCGACCACGATTTTGAGGATATCTTTCATAAAGTCATCGGAAGCTGGGCTACCGTTTAACTTGATGAGCGGGACGGAGACATATCGAGGCGCACTGGTAGTCATAGCAAAAAGATCAGGGTGTGCTAGAAGTCAGACAGTTCAGTGTTGCTGCTGGTTTGTCTAGGGGGTGGTTGTTGGGGTCGATGAGCGTTCTGCCGTGCTGAACGAGATTCTTTCGGCGTTCGGCCGGAAGGCTGACGATCGCCGGGAAGGTTCTCTTTCTCGACTTCTTGAAGCGAAATATCGACGATCGCTCTCACCGGAGTTCCATTCGTCAAAAACATATCGAGTTTGTAGCTTAGGCTAGTAATCACACAGGGAAAGGTTTTATTCCGTCCCCATTCCAGCCGATACACAGGTGGGCGTTTATTCCGACCGTCTGGTGATTCCGCTCCTTTCTTTAAATCCTTGATATATTTTTCGATCACCGATTCTTGAGTTTCATAGGTGTCAAAGATGATTTGGTTTAGTGTCAGTTTGTAAGGATCAACACCTGAGAAGTTGACTTTAGGCAGTGAGCTATTCGGCTGCGATCCATTACTTCGGTTTCCTTGTTCTGCCTGCCATTTCACCGTTCGCGCGAAGGCGAGCTGATTGGGATTGAACATAAATTCAACTGGTTTTCCGGGTTCCCCAGAGAGCGGTTGGAGCACTGCTTTTTTAAGTTGCATTGTATGTATCCTCCAAGTGTGTAACCTTTAACTAGACCTACCAAGGCAATCGTCCAGAATACAATCCGCATCGTTCTCGCTCAATCTCTAATCGCTGACGGAGACGTTGATAGATTTCCTGAGCTAGGGTGTCGATCGAGTCTGCTGAAGGCTCTGTCTGGTCTGTTGAATCTGTTTCAGAATAGACCATTTCGCTTGTGTCCGATTCGGGTGGCTCAGGTGGCGATATCACTTCTCCCCCTTCCGCAAATCCTTGGATCGATCGACGTTGTACGCTCGGAGAAGGTGAATCATGATCGAGTTCAGAGATCGTGAGGAATTCTTCGATACTGTTCCAGTGATCCGGACTAGAGGTTGACGATCGAGCAGCAGGACTACGAAAGATCAGGTTTGGTGATGCGTAAGTACGATCGACGTGCTCGGTAACTGGATTGTCCTCGAACGCAGTGGATTGAAGCGATCGATGTGAAGCGAATGAATAAGATGCAGCCCTGGATAGGGTTGGAGTTGAATGCTGCTGGACTGGAGAAGTAATCGCAGGATCACTGGTTTGAGGGTGTGAATCTAAAGGAGCGAATGTCCCGCCTTGATTAAGGTGGTGGAGTAAAGGAAGATGCTTTTGGGCGGCTGTCGCCTTGATCACAAACTCGCCAGGCGACAGCATCGCGGGAACTGTATCTGACGGGTCAATGTTTGATGATGTGGATGTTTTGGTGACGATTCCACCGATCGCATATCCTTGAATCGGAACATCGATAGTAGAAAACAAATCGGGTGTGGTTGAGTCTGATGGTTCAGATTCGTTAGAGGATTCTGCGGTAGAAGCTTGATCAAGTAGAGTTGGCTCAGGATCTGGAAGTTCAGACGATTCGGAGAAGAGAGATTCCTCAACGCTGCTAAATGTTGGTGTGTCTTCGTTTGGGTTGGGTGTTGCCCTCACCCTAGCCCTCTCCCCCAAGGAAAGGGAACCGGAATGGGGAGGGTGTTCGTTGGGAAGCAGAAACGCGCTTTGTGAAGAGGGTGCAGGCACATCATCAGTAAGGAATACCGATTCTTGAATCTGATCCGGTTCAACACTGGGATCATTGATCAGGGCAGACGCTACATTTAACTGATGTTCTGCGTCATCGACAGTAAAGGATTCTAAGTGATTGAACTGTGAAGGTTCGGAGCTAGAAGCTTTAATTTGAGGGGGATAGCTGGGAGCAGTTTCATTCGATTCAACACTCTGATCCGCGATCGTCTCAGCAATGATTTCAGATTCAATGATCCGTTGCACAACTTCATGTACTGTCGATTGTTCCTGAATCGGAACAATCGGTGACTCGATAGTTTCTTCTACATTCTGAGATAGGGATTCACTTGAATGCGGTGTTGAGAAAGTTTGCAGGGTTGATTCGTCGATCGACAACTCAAGCAGGCTCTGACCTTGTTCTGGCAATTCAGGCGCGATAAAAGTGGGATGCTCTAAAATTGCGAATGGTTCAGACGCTCGTTGAAGTTCTGTTTCAGATGGCTCTTGTGTTGTTTCAGTCCTTCGATCGACAAAAAGTTCTGGACCGATCGCGTCTGCTTGAATCACAGATTCAGTCATGAAATCGTCTGGCTCTAATTCAAGGTTAGGACTTTCAAAGTTGAATGATTCGATGGTTGAATCGGTTGTAGTCCTCTCGCTGGGCAACACGAAATCAGACGGCTCGATCGCCTGCTCGGTGCTAGGTAGCTCCTGATAGCTGGGTTCAATGTCTTCAGCTACAACTCTGAAATCTTCTGCAATCCGCTCGGTATAATTTGAAGCGCTTTCAGATTTGCTTAAACTTGCTGGCTGCGAACTTTGAATTATCTCTGTTTGAAGAGACTCAGTTTGATCTGAAACAGCTTTCTTAGAACTTCGCTTTGTCTGTGTCGAAGTCTTCTTTTTAGTTTGTGTCGAGGTCTTCTGAGACGATCGAGCTTTTCTAGTTTTCTGTTTCTTGGGCAGCGACTCGATCTCATTCACCCCTTCTTCAGTTCCGCGTTCTGAAGCGATCGCAGCCTCAAGCAATGCCTCATCAGCACTAAGCCCAACCTCTGAAACCTCAAGTGATCGATGTATATCTTCTTGCTCATCAATCAACTGAACTTCTGAAACCTCAGACGATCGGCGTGTAACGTCCTGATCATCCACGATCGCATCACTCCAGGACGACAATTCAGGTTCATCTGGTTGCTCACTTGATTCGATGAACTCTGGCTCAATCTGAGCTTGTGATCCTGGTTTCTTACTCCAGTCTGTTAGGGCTAACCTTGGTTCAATACGAGTCTGGGCTACTGGTTTATCTAGCGCTTCAGTCCACTCTGTTAGATTCAACGACTGATATGAAGAAGCGTCAAGCGCCAATCTTGGTAGTCGCATCAATGATAAATGGGAAGCTAAGGGAAAACGGTTGAGAGACGTTAACGGACGCAGAACAGAACGCGACATCAGAGATCGGTGTCGTGGTAAACCGATCGAATTCAACGCGCCACTTAATCCGAGCAGCGGTGAACGATTCCCTAGAGGATGAAAAGTCTGCATCACACCTATCCCCATCTACCCAAAGTAACCTGTTCCATCGCGCTGTGCCTCTTGTCCACCCCCGGATTGCTTTCCGACTTGTAATCCTTCGTAGGCGAGGGTTAACTCTTCGATCGCGACTGCATTTCCACTCGCCTGAAGTGCCGGAACTTTCCAGGTCACTGGAACTGCACCAATCAGCGTCCAGCTTTGCATAATGTCGCCTGCTTGATTGAACACCAAAATGTTTACATTCCGGCGACTTTTTCCCTCTGTGAATACTTGACTAGCCCATTTCCAAAACCCAGTGTCATCGGTAATGCCTCGCTTCAGCGTCACATCTGCAAACTCTGCATGTCCTAACCGCACTCGCTGCTGCTCGTTCACGCCTCCCTCGAAGTACACCTCTTTTTTAATTTGCACACTCAATCCACTACATTCTGTGAATGCCGCTTTGATCGAGGTATCCATCTCAATGTAGAAGTGATTGTTCGTCACATATTTAAGTGCACGCTCGAATCCGTTCGTCATTGCTCACCTCCTGAAAGTGCCATAGTTGCCAACTCGCTCTTGCTGCCGCTGCAAGTCTTCCCGAATCAAGTGGTAAACACGATCAACGATCTGTTCGAGGAGTTTTGGGTCTTTGAGTGCATTGGTTGCCAGTTTTGAGGAAGTCATCGAAATTGTGATCGATTAAAGTTAGTCGCATCTTACTCAGTCGCTTCTCCGAATGTCTCAATTGTTAAGCACAGCTTAATTAGACTAAAGTCTATTTCTTTAACCCGGAGAAATTGTAGTAAACTGATGGCTTCGGGTGCTCAATGCTACATGCTAAATCGCAATATCTTTAAAGTCATTGCTTACCCCCGATGCATTCTGGAGAGCCGCTATGGAAGAACGGACACGACTTCAGCGCCAAAGGTCTACTACTGCTCCGGTTTCAATTTTTGCACCTAGTTCCATTGCTCAACGCGCACATCAATAAGGTGATGTAATGCGATCATCCAGTGCAGTTCCCGCGATCGGACACGACTTTAGTCGAATCTCAATTTTGCCACCAGATCCAGAAACCGTGAGCAAACGTGAAGCTGAACTGTCAGAGTTGAAGCTACAGCGATCGACCGAAGGAGTGGCGCGATCGTCTCCAGTGCCAGCATGGGGGCATGATTTTAGTAAGGTTTCGGTGTTGCCCGTGCAACGAAAGCTGACTGTGGGACAGCCAAATGATCCGTATGAACAAGAAGCCGATCGCGTTGCCGAGCAGGTAATGAGTATGCCGGATTCAGCGACTCAGCAACCCATCCAGCGAGAAACCGCCCCCGAAGAAGAGGAACTGCAAACCAAACCCCTGGCAGCTTCCATCACGCCCCTGGTTCAGCGGGAGGCAATGCCCGAAGAGGAAGAAATCCAAACCAAAGCGTCAGAAAATTCTGACATTCAACGGGAGGACAATCTGGAGGAAGAGGATCTCCAGACGAAACCATCCCTGCAACGGGCTACCGACGGCAGCTTACAGGCGGGTGGCAACCTGGAAAGTCGGTTGAATAGCAGTAAGGGTGGCGGCAGTCCCTTACCGCAGGATGTAAAAGGCTTCATGGAATCGCGCTTCCGCACTGACTTTAGCCAGGTACGGGTACACACCGACAGCGAAGCGGTGCAGATGAACCAGGATTTGAATGCTCAGGCGTTTACCCACAAGCAGGATGTTTACTTTGGTGCAGGGAAGACTCCTGGGAAGGATGCGTTAACTGCCCATGAGTTGACCCATGTTGTGCAACAAACAGGTGCTGTCCAGACCAAAGATATTTCTAAGCAGCTAACCGTGCAACCAAAGTGTTTAGCTTGCGAAAGTGAGGAAGTAGGAGTTCAACGATCTCTTAATTTGTCACCTGTGCTGGAAAGCATTCAACGGCGTGAGGTTTGCGACGATGAGGGTGTATGCCGATCTGAACCAGACCCAGTGGAATCAAGTAGTTCTAATGTAGTCACTCTTCCTGAAGTAGTTATTGAAGGTGAACCTCAAAGTTCTAATACTAATACTGGTGCGGGCGGGGCACCTGGGTATGAGTATAGAGACCAGAGAGGATTAGGCGCTGAAGGTGCACCTTCAGCATATGAAGTACCAAACCCTACACCTGCCATTTCTTCTCCCCCTCCTGGCTTTGCGTGGCATGTTAGAGAGGCTGTAGCTGAGGGTCTAGCTAATGATTGTTGGTGTACATGGTACGCAATTAGAAAGCCTTCCTCTGGAGGAGAAATCAGCGATCCATATACTCCTCAGCCCGAATTGCCTGCTCCAGCTCGTACAATGGCAAGTGCCCGCAATGATGGGGTATGCGACTGTCCTCACCCTGATGGGGCAGGGCTGATTCATCGATGGTAGAAAAGCGAGAATTAAGAGGTAGTGTCTGAATCGGATTGAATCATGAGCTTAATTGATCATCTCAAACAAATCCGGGATTTTCGCACTCGTCCTCATTATCCGTTATGGGTGATTTTGGTCTTGATCTTGATGGGCACGATGAGCGGCTGTCTAGGCTACCGAGCCTTAGAGAACTTTGTGGAGCGACATCAAGCTGCACTTCTGGAAGTGATGGGACTGCCCCACAAGCGTCTACCTTCGTATTCGACAATTCGACGGGCAATGGTGCGAGTCAATTTTGCTGCCTTGACCGATGCCTTTAATGCTTGGGCACAGGCTACAATCTCGGTTCCAGAGCAAGCTGCCATTCCTATTGACGGCAAAAGTATCAAAGCCAGTGTGGAAGCCTATGATAGTACCTATCAAGATTTTGTGGCAGTGGTATCTGCATTCTGCACTCAACTGGGAGTCGTGATTGGGCTACAAGCAAGACGCAATGGCAGTGAAAGTGAGATTAGTACCGTCCAATCGCTGTTGGAGGTCTTGCAAGTTCAAGGAGTTTGTTTCAGCATGGATGCCCTACACACCCAAAAAAACAGTTGAGCAAATTATCAGTAGTGGCAATGACTATGTGATTGCGGTGAAAAAGAATCAACCCAAGCTCTATGAGTGGATTGAGAACCAATTTGAGCAACATCCACCTGATAGCGTGGCAGACTACATTGAACAAACCAGAAACCGGATCATGCAGCGTACTGTAAGTGTGCTGAAAACGCTGCTCGGACTCGATGAAGCTTGGGTTGGCGTGCAGCGGCTGATTCAGGTTGAACGCACCGGTATTCGAGGAACGGAACCCGTTCATGAAACGATGTTCTATCTCAGTTCCTTAGCTGCCGATGCCGATGAACTGAGTCGTCGTATTCGCGACCACTGGCACATCGAGAATCGTCTTCACTATCCGAAAGATGCCGTCTTCGCTGAGGACACTGCACCACTCTGTGACGGATATGCTCCAGCGAATTTTGCCATCCTCCGCACCATCGCGCTCAACTTATTTCGGTTGCATGGTTTTGCCTCGATTACAAAAGGCATTCGCCATCTGGCTCATGATATCGCTCGTCTCTTTTCTTTTTGCCAATGAATCAGCCCTGCCCTGATGGGGGTAAACCGGAATCCATAAAAATTAAGGGTAAAATCGACTTAGCTGGTAGTTCACGTAACTCACCAGGAACATGGTGGAAACCTACCGGAAAATATTGAATGTTGCCAATCTTTGAGTGAGATCGCTCGTAGGTTGGATTGGAGCATGAAACCTAACGTTTGCATGGGTTTCGGTGTTACCTTTCTTAAATGCCACAGGCTATATCGATTCGACAAAGCGATCGCTGATTTTATGGAGCGGTAATGTTTGGTGCGTTACGCGGACGCTAACACACCTTGAAGGATTGTGCGATCGTCGCTCTTGTAGCTCTTGCAGGGTGGGCATTTTGATGATGAATTGATCACGCAACAAAGGGATCGGCAATGGCCACCCGACTCCCCCATCAATCCCGTCATCGTTGTAAAATTCAAGATCACAACCTGCCTTCCCCCACAAACACAATTCCAATCCCCCAAATACTTGCCCTGCCTTACCTACTTGTGAAAACTGGAACATTCCCACAAATGCGGGCAAGACACCAACCCATGCTTCACCAGATTGAAGTGAGTATCATCTAGATGCCTTTGTCAATCTTGCCCATCTCGAATGGTGTGTTCCCAAAACCGTCGCTGCCAGATATCACTCTCCCAGTGTTTCCGACGAGATGCTGAAACTGTCTCAGGGAAAGCACGTCTACCTCGCAGCGATCGCCCTGAAGAGTGCGATCGCCGATCTTGTAGGGTGCGTTAGCCCAGCGTAACGCACCACCCAATGACGCTATTCATCCCAAACCTCCAACGGCACCTCTGGATATCCATACTGTCCCCAATCTGGTGGATAAACTCCCTGAGCGATAAACCGATGAATACTCGAAAACTGCCACGATTGAGGCGCTTCGCACAATCCATGACGAACCGAATTTATGTGAATATAATCGCAATGCAATGCAAAATCCCGTTCATCTCGAATCACATGTTCCCAAAAACGTCGCTGCCAAAGATTGTGCTCTCCCCGTTTTTGGCGTAACCGCGAAACCTCCCGATTGATCCCCAATGCCTGCCCATAATGTTTGGTGACATGGGTTTTAATCAGCCTCAACCGCATCGAAAAATCAGTATCTCCTGGTGGCAACGTCCAAAGACAATGAAAATGGTCTGGTAACAACACAAACGCATCGATTGAAAACGGATGGGTTTCCCTTACCTTTACGATCGCCTCTCTCAGCGCTTTTCTGCCCACATCACAACAAAGCCAAGGTTCTCTTTGATAGGTAACTTGGGTAATGAAATAGGTGCCTCCAGCAATCTGAGGTCTTCTATAATTTGGCATACGATCGCAACGCTATCTGTAGGTTTAATATCCCTTCCAGGGGTGCGTTAGCGTTAGCGTAACGCACCCTACATGACTGGAAAATTCCCACCAATGCGGGCAAGATACCGACCCAGGCTTCACCGGATTGAAGGGGAGATCATCCAGATGCCTTTGTAAATCTTGCTCATCTCGAATGGTATGTTCCCAAAATCATCGCTGCCAGACATCACTCTCCCGGTGTTTCCGACGAGACACTGAAACTGTTCGCACCACGGCTTTCCTTACTGGCTTTCTTCCAGATAGGACAAGAAAGACTGAACACCCAACAATTGAATACCGTGAGCTTCCATCGCTGCCCTCAATTCATCATCAGCTCGTAAATCATCATCCCCAGACACAATGATTGCGGCTTCACCGTCGATCGCGGTTGCCAGCACTGGTAAATCTTTTGGATCTCGACAACTTGGAGGAACTGTTGCCAACTCAACCCATATTGCTCGGTGCTGCAACTGCTATTCCAGGCGGTTTGCTTGCTCCGGATCGATTCGTTCTCTCAACCGAGGGCGATTCCAAACCAGATGGAGTTCATCCATAAGGGGTTGACTCATCACCAACTGAAATTTATCTTCGTTAAATGCTTCCAAAATCGGCAATGTCACTCGTCCTCTAAGCAAAATACGAATCCAGATATTCGTGTCAATCACAACTCGAACCGTCATGATTGCCGCGATCACTGACGGACAGCCTAAATTTCAGCCATGATGTCAGCGTCGGTAATGTCGTTCACGGGCGGCTGGGTATAAAGTTCTTGAATCAAAGTCGCTAAATCTGAGCGTAACCCTGCCTGCACTAAAGCTCTGGCAATTTGTTCCCGCTCATCGGGCTGCAATTGTTGGACAGCCGCAATCAATTGTTCCAAAGTAATAGGAATTGATACCATGTCAGTTGCCGTCACTGAACTTCTTACATTGTAGAGCGATCGCGCTCCTAGTCGAGAAATGCGATCGCACAAGTTTATTTATCAAGAAATGCAAATTGTGACCGATTCCACAGGGGTACTGTTAGAATTGGGAACACGATCGCTACAGTCACGCGCTTCATTAACTGCTTGAAGGCATTACTAATTGTTGCTACACCTGAGAAAGTGTTATGGAAGAACGACTTCGACTTCAACGCCGCCAGTCTAGTTCTGATCCGGTCTCGATTTTTACGCCTAGCTCCCTGACTCGACAAGAAAGTTCGTCGTCAGAGATCGATCGATCTCCCAGTCGTGTTCCCGCTGTCGGACATGACTTTAGCCAAATCTCAATTTTGCCACCTGTGCAAGCAAAGCTATCGGTGAGTCAGCCGAATGATCCTTACGAACAGGAAGCCGATCGCGTTGCTGACCAAGTGATGCGAATGCAGGCTCCGGAGCGTTCTGAAATAGACGGGGGACTGACGGAAAGAATCGATCGCAAGTGTGCGGAATGCGAAGAAGAGGAGCTTGTTCAAACGAAAGCGATGGTACAGCGATCGGGCAAGGGTGATGTGCAGGTTGATGAAGACCTTGAGAGCCGATTGACTCAGAGTCAGGGCGGGGGAAGTCTGCTGCCGGATGAAGTGCGATCGTTCATGGAACCACGATTCGGCGCTGACTTTAGCCAAGTGCGGGTGCATACTGACAGTAGAGCAGTGCAGATGAACCGGGATTTAAGCGCTCACGCCTTTACATACGGACAGGATATTTTCTTTGGAGCAGGCAAGACTCCAGCAAAAGACGCGCTGACCGCGCATGAGTTGACCCACGTCGTACAGCAGAAAGGAAGTTCAAAACTACAGCGCAAAATTTCAACCCCTCTTCCTTCCGGTGTCGCAGCTAATCCTAAAACGGGTCAGGCAGTTTTTACACAAGGCGGAGTCCGCATAACTATCCTGCCGGATGGGCAGCAGCAGCAATCTGGAGCACAAACGACAATTAAGTATAACTGGGGGAAAATCTCCGGTCAATCTAAGAAGGGGGTCGTCGATTCCTTCACAGGTCCTGGGGTTCCTAAGGCAACCATTCAAACGCTATACGGCTTAGGATTAACTGCATCTTCTACCTCTGGCTATGGACGAGGTACAACCTCAACCGATGTCTCATCTGGAAACACTTCCCTTGGGTTTCATGAAGGCAATCATGGAACAGATTACTTAACATACTTCTCAGCAAATCCGATTCCGCAATTCACAGGCACAGATGGGATGACTGTGAAGGACTTTAGTGACGCAGTCACCCAGTGGAAAGCAGACTGTAGTCAATATTCTAAAGCGCTTGAAGCTTTTTCACTTCAAAAAACGGATTGTATCGGCACGACGATTGATCAATACAATGCAACTAAAGGCAAAATTACAACGCTATGCCCCTAGCTTGATCACTCTGGCAAGTACAGACGATCACTGTAGTCTGAGCGTGAGAGAATGCTAGATAAGCGCAATCGTAAAACTAACGAGTCCTTCCTGACCAAGCTGTAACGACATCCCTTGAGCAAGCTGATAAGGCACTTCGGGCCGTAAAATCGCTTGATTCAGGAATGTTCCATTCCGGCTGCGGTTATCGATGATCATGTACGTATTTTTTGCTGCATCCCAATAGATTCGTGCATGAATCCGAGAGACTACGCCTTCGTTTGGAATGCCCGCGAGATCAATCTCTGGAGTTTTTGGATTCGATGCAGTCGTGCGACCGATAGAGCCACTGTCGCCGGGTAACTGAAACTCTCGCCCAGAAGAGTGAATCAAGCGGAGTGTGGGTCGAGTTGGAGGCGTGGTCTCCCAAGTCTGTACGACCGGAGGCGGCGTGTAGACTGGGGGTGGCGGAGGTTGGATCGGGGGCTGAGGCGGCGTGTAGACCGGAGGGGGGGGCGCAGGCGGAGCGGGTTGAGGGTCAGGCTGAGGGTCAGCAGGCGGAAATACACTTCCTAGCGGTTCACCACACCAGGGGCACACCTTAGCATTTGCAGGCAAAGACTTGTTGAAGTATTCACACTTAGAATTTCGGCAGGGATTGAACGGCATTTGCACACCTCACAGCAGCTATGGACAGATATCTGGGACAGGTTGCAGGGGCACGAGTCCGACTTTCTTGAGTAGACACTGCCCCTGTTGCGAGTCTGTCAGCAAAGCGGCAAACTGGCGACCCGTAGTCGTACGATTGTCTTTAGGGTAAACCACAAGTAGGGGATAGCCCAAGCGATACTGTTTTGATCGAAATAGCTCCACATCTAATCGATTATTTTTGTCACACAAATTATCAGTTGGGGTAATCGATCGCTCGGTTTGTGTCCGCATCAACGGTTGAGAAACGGTTCCTTGATCATCGACGATCGCAAGTGGATAACCGTTGCATTGATCCCACGTTTTGCTGAGAATGCCGAAGCTGACGATTCCTGCTTGTCCGGCATCGAAGTCATTCACCATTTGCCGCTGGGTGTCTTCGGTGCGTTGCTGCTTGGCGATTTGCTGAAATTTCGCGATCGCTTGAGCATCTCCGTTCAAGACTCGTTGCTGAAACTGGCGCAGCGCCTCCGGTTCAGTCGGAGCATGAACAACTACGGGTAAATCGATCTGCGTGAGTTCTTTCCAGTTTTTGATTTCTCCGGTGAACAGTTTGCGGAGATCTTCGAGCCGAATTCGTCCCTGTAATGCTTGTGGCAGGTTCTGGGCTTTTTTGCTAAATGGAACAAAGACTAGCAAGCCATCGTAAGCAATCTGGGCTTGATCCGCATTGTCTGGGGGTGGATCGCTGAGACTGCTGATCGCAAAGTCGGCTTGTCGATTCTGAACGGCTGCGATCGCGGCAAAGGTCTCTGCGTTCTCTTGCAGGCTGGGTTTGATATCTAGGGGTTTGTGATTGAAGATTGCTTCTGTGTTTGGAACCGGACGAGTCAACCGATCACCGAGCAACGATGCTTCTGGTCTAAGTCCTAAAACGACTGTCCAAGTTCCTTCTTTCTGGCTGACATAGGTACTCTGTCCGGCGGAAACGCCGCTGACTTCGGAAAACGTTTTAGACGGAAGGCGTTTATATTTGGCGAAGCTTTGAGCATCAGCATTCGAGTGAGGACGCAGAAAATAGAACAGTCCACCTCCTAGAAGTAAAAGCGCGATCGCAGCGATCAAAAGCCACCACACTTTAGAAATTCGCGATGTGGATTCTAACGGCGTTGCGATACCTAGATGTTGCACCGATTCGGGTTGAGGAAGTTGTAACAAAGCTTGTCGGGCTGCTTCTGCACTTTCAAACGGAGCTTCGAGTCCCATTAACTGCAATAGGAATTGTTTGAGGGCTGGATCATCTCTGACCCAAACGCGATCGTCACGTGGATCAGCTTTGGAGTTACCATTTAACAGATAAAAGCCGAGATTACCTAATGCAGTGAGATCCTCGATCGCTTGCGGCTTCGTGGCAGAGGGAGCGGGAAGAAACAGAAACTCCCATTCTGCTAGATCACACAGATAGATATGAAACTGGTCAGCATTCCCGTTGATCAGCAAACTTTCAAGGCTGATATTACCGTGAACAATGCCTTGATCCATCTGTCCAGAAGGGCGACGGAATTTCTGAGAATGGAGAAACTGCAGCGTTTGCAGCGTTTGAGCCAGCACTTCTCGCACTTGAGCGGCACTCATTGCCCCTCGTTCTGATAGATACTGTGCCAGAGTGGGGAATGCTTCTTTTTGCTGAGTGACTAACAGCGCTCGATCGCTTTGTGGATCAGCGATCGCTTCGAGCGTGGATAGCACCCGAAAATCTTGTAGCCGACCATCCGCAGGCGTTAACCCGGCAATCCGACTAAAGAGTTCTTTACGCTGGCGGACTTGTTCTGGACTAAAACAGCGATTCGGTAGCAAGTACTCTTTGATCAGAACAAATTGACCGCTGCCAACTTGTACCGCCGCATACAAGCGTCCCCCGCCGCGTGCTCCGAGCAGTTTTTTTACCTGATAAGTGCCTCGCCTGCCCTGGATTTGTTGTTGCGGCGTTAAGGGAATCGGAAAGCCACATTCCTGACAGAACTTCGCACCCTTAAAGTGTTCGACCGTCGCTTGCGGCTGATCACAACTCAGGGGGGAGTTCCGCGAACAATAGTACTCCGGATACCGAAAGCTGGATGACAAGGGACACGCTCCTGAAAATAGAACTAAGGTTGAACTAATCCGAGTTTAAATGCAGCCACGATCGCTTGAGCGCGATTGGTCACTTGGAGCTTATCAAAGATGTTAGTAAGATGCGCTTTAATCGTGGCAACCGTGACATAAAGCTGTTCTGCAATCTCTTCATTCGAGTTACCTTGAGCTAGACGACTGAGAATCTCGTATTCGCGCTCTGTTAATTGTAGTCGCTGACAAGCCTGCAATCGAGACATTTCACGAGCTTGAAACAATCGAAAAAAACAATTTGCCACCGACCGGGGTAGATAGATTTCAGACTGCAAAATTGCCTCAATTGCTTCAAACAATTGTGTTCCTGCTTGATGTTTAAACACATATCCGGTCGCACCTGCCTGGATTGCTCGAAAAATCCATTCGTCTTCTTCGTGGGCTGAGAGAACCAGTGTTTTGCTGGAAAACGGCAGCGATCGCAATCTCAACAAAAATGCAATGCCATTACTATTGCCTAACTCCAGATCTAACAGAACCAAAGTGGGACGATGCTGAACCAATAAACTGAGTGCTTGTTCCACGGATTCGGCTTCTCCGATCACCTCGATCGTGGTTTTCTCAGAAGAATAGAGGTTCAGCAGGCTACGCATGCCCTGGCGATAGCGGGGATCATCCTCAACGAGTAGAACCGTCTGAGCGTTCATCGCTCTGCCTCCCGCAGCAAGTCAGGTACAGTAGCACGATCGCGCGGCATTGTGAGCGAAAATCGAGCACCGCCTTGAGGATTGTTTTGCGCCCAAATACTCCCTTCATGATCAGAGATTACTTTTTTTGCGATCGTTAATCCCAGTCCCGTTCCCCCAGTTCGCCGGGAATAAAACGGATTAAACACTTTCTGAAGGTCTTCTGGTGATAGTCCCCGGCCTTGATCACTAATCTGAATCAGTACTTCTCCTTGAAACACAGTCCATTCGATCGTGACCGTACTGCATTCAGGACTAAAGTCAATCGCATTACTAAGCAAGTTATCAAACACCTGCTTCATCTGGACGCGATCCATGCTCATCAGCAGTGAAGATTGAGGGTATTGCACTTGAAGGTGCTTTTGATCCATCGTCGGTTGCAGCACTTTTAGGCTTTCGACAATCAGCGATCGCAAATCACACAGCGTCATTTTTAACTGACTACTTTTACCACAGTAAATTAGTTCGGTTAGATGTGTAAGCAATCCTTGAACCGTTTCTCGAATCACTGCCGCATATTCGTATTTTGGTGTTTCTGGTCGCTCTCGGCAGAGGGTTTCGGCATACAGCGCAATCAGTCCTAATGGATTGCGTAATTGATGTCCCACACGCTGAATGATGTGTTCGAGTAGCTCGATTTGGCGATGTTGGCGATGATAGCTAAGAAATAGTTCTGAATACTGCATCAAGCTTCTCATTGACTGAATAATCGAGTGTTGCCAGTCCGCAGTCAGGGACTCTTTAGCCAGCATGAATAAGTATTCGGGCGATTGATTGCGATATCCGATCGGGCAAATATAGCCTTTGAAGTCAGTTGGATAATTGAGATGGATTTCAGTCAAGGTTAAAACTAGCGGAAAGTCGAATAGCCAATCTTCAGATTTAAGGTAATCTAAGAAAGCGTAAGGCAGCAAAGAGTCACTCTGAGATTGCACCGCTTGACGCGAATTTTGAATTGGATCATGATAAACAATACGCGCCCAAAGAATTGCTCGTGTTGCTGCCCACTGATCCACATATTGTTGATAAACTCGGTTGAATTGGGCAGAATCGTAACCGTCACCGTTGGTTGAGCGGAACTCTAAAGCATCTCTTGTTATGGGTAAATCTTGTTGCTCGATCGTCATGGGTCTTATCCCTCGCTGCTCTCATTGTTCAGACTGATGCAGATGCGTTGAACCAGACAGTCCCCGCTTGGGTAATCTTTGCAGGGCAATTACGGGTGATGCTCGATAGAGACTTCAGTGTTTCCGGTTACTTTTTACACTTCTGTCTTTGAATCTTAGGAAGAATCTAAACAAAGAACTGCAAATTGTGTCCAGTAAGTTTGGACACAGCCGAAAGAAGAAGTCCGCAGACCTAAATTTTTGAAGGACGATTCAGTTGTCAGGGGTTAGAAAAGATACTAAAGGTTGCAATGGAGTTGCCGAGGTTGACACACTCTTTGAAATTTTGGAGCTTAAACGGAGCATCACATTATCGGTCACATAGACAAAATACTACAGTCTTGAGAAAAAAACTATCGTATCCTGTTGACTTGAAAAAACGGGTATTCGTTGTCACCTTATATCTTCGTTGCCTTTTTTTGCTAAGTCAAGATTCGCCTCAAAACATCTAGGGTTGAGCGGCAAAATTGTAACAAAAGTCTATTAGACCTGAGTCTATTAACAGAACGAGGAACAATTGATTACCCTGGTCATTACAAACTGAGTGATGTGAAGCAGTATGCTCATCTCCGTGCTTCAGACCTTGGCCGAGATTCTGGCAGGTAGCATTTCACGATTAACGACTACAGAGCAGATTGACTTTAGCCGTCCAGGAAGTCGGCGCGATGAAAGCACTGGGCCTACCTTGAATTTGTATTGTTACGACATTCGAGAAAGTAAGCAGGTTCAGCACTCTGGTCGCCAAGTCGATCGCCGTCTATCCGATGGGCGATCGCAGCCTGTCCGGGTCACTTGGTCGCCAGATTGGTTTGATTTGTCGCTGATCGTTACGGCTTGGGATCGAACCGCATTAGGAGAATATCACTTGCTGAGTGAAGCCTTGTCGGTATTGTTACGCCATCGCACGTTACAAGAAGACTTTCTTCCGCCTGAAATGCGTGGATATGGCAATCTATCACTAACTGTGGCATCAACTCCCCCGCTCGAAATCGGTGCCTTGTGGAGTGCATTAACGTTGCCATTGCGTCCGGCATTGTTTCTCACGATCCCCATTCCATTCGAGCCGCAAAACGTAGTCGCGCCAAGAGTTTGGGAGCGAATTTTTAGCTTCAAAGAAGACTTGGATCGCACTGCGCCAACCCATCAAGTTTTAGCTCGACAAGTGACGATCGCAGGCATTGTAAAGAGTGCTGTCACCACTCTGCCGATTCCTGAAATTAGGGTGCAGATTCTCGATACCGATTGCATTACTAGCACCGATCAAGATGGAGTGTTTTACTTCGAGAATACTCGCAATGGAACTTATGTTCTCAATCTGCAATGTCCGGGTTATGTATCTCAAAATTGCAATGTGTTAGTAGACGGTAGAAGTTCTGCGTTTAAGGATATTCTGCTGGTTCCGCATTGACCGAATGCTCTCAGACCAGATCGATCAACCATCATTAATCTTGGAGTAAATTGCTATGCCTAGACTCGATTACTTCGCGCCCGGTGTCTATATCGAAGAAATCGATCGCGGAAGCCGACCGATCGAAGGAGTGAGTACTGCGATCGCGGGTTTTGTCGGCTTTACGGAAGATGTAAGAGGCGATGCCGAATTGTTTAAGCCGATGTTGGTTACGACTTGGACGGAGTACCGACGATATTTCGCTCGTCCCGATTCGGATGGCTTTACGGATTTTAATGCTTATCTGCCCTTTGCCGTCTACGGTTACTTTATGAACGGGGGCGGTCGCTGTTGGGTGATGAGCGTTGGAACTCAACTTCCGAACGCAAGTCCAGCTAGAACTCAGCAACCGACCCTCTTAAGAATTCCTGGTCGGGGAAATCGTCCATCGCTGAACTTTACTCTCAGACCTGAGCAAGCGGCGACGGGTGCCATCCAAATTCTGATCAGCGAAGGGGCACCCCGTCCTCAGCCAGAAGGCAGTGAAACACCGCCACCGGATGCTTCAGAGTTCTTCACGCTGCAAATTCGCCGAGGCGATCAAGTGCTAGAGCAGTATGAACACCTCAGCATGAATTCTGAAGTTGCAGAAGCGGTGGGAACGTATGTTGTGACCGCGGTTCGCCCGTCTATGTTTATTACGATCGAAGATGTCGCCCAACAGCGCAGACCTGCCGATCGTCGTCCGGTTTTAGGTGCCTATGACTTAGCACCTCCGTTAGTGACATCGCGCGTCGATCAGTTTTCTCGCGATCTAGAAGGAGTGAGAGACGATCGTACCGGAGTTCGAGGACTGCTGGAAATCGATGAAATCACGATGATTGCTTGTCCAGATTTGCTGCGAGCTTACGAAGCTCAGGTGATGAACCTCGATCAAGTCCACGGCATCATGGATTTGATGGTGAGTGCTTGTGAAGGATCAACCGATGGCGACATTCCTAATCCTCCGAATCGCATGGTCGTCTTAGATACGCCACCCGATCGCGTGAAGCCGCAAGAAGTTGTGGAATGGTTAGCCGGGTTCAATCGTCGATCAATGTTTGCTGCTTTGTACTATCCCTGGATCAAAGTCCGAAATCCGAGAGATGGAAACCCGATCACAGTTCCGCCTTGTGGTCACATGATGGGCATTTGGGGGCGCACCGATGAAACTCGTGGAGTCTACAAAGCCCCGGCAAATGAAGTGCCCAGAGGTGTAATTGGGTTAGCTTACGATGTGAACTTCCGAGAGCAAGAGTTACTCAATCCGATCGGAATTAATTGTATTAGAAACTTTCCGAATCGAGGAATTCGGGTTTGGGGCGCGAGAACGTTAGTAGAACCTGATAAAACGGAATGGCGCTACATTAGCGTTCGTCGGTTGGTGAGCTATATTGCGAAATCGATCGAGCTTGGAACACAGTGGGCAGTGTTCGAGCCGAACGATGAAGACTTATGGGCAAGAGTTCGCCGCACAGTCGGCAACTTCTTGGAACGAATTTGGCGTGAAGGTGCATTGTTCGGAGCGACTGCCGATCAAGCCTTCTATGTCAAATGTGATGCTGAACTGAATCCACCCGAAACCATGATTTTAGGGCGGTTGTATGTCGAGGTGGGAATTTGCCCAGTCCGACCTGCAGAATTTGTGGTCTTCCGCATCAGTCAATGGAACGGTGCGGATGAAGAGCAATAGTCGTGAAAACAAAGCATTGAGTTCAGTAACTTTTGGAGAGGTTTAATATGGCTGGAGAATACTTAACCGCTTGTAAGTTCTATTTTGAAGCAGACGGAATCACCGACAAATTCATTAAAGAAATTAGCGGTTTGGGAGTTGAAAACACACCCGCCCAAGAAGTCCACGGTTCATCGAAAGATGCCCGGATTCGGCGACAAGCCACACCTACCGTTGTGAAGTTCACCAACATCACCGTGAAAGTGATTGCAACTGATGATGTCGACCTCTACAAGTGGTATCAAGACTGTAACGAAGACATGGGCGATCCCCGGAAATGGTCACAAAATCGCAAGTCCGCTTCGGTTGTTGCTTATGATCAACAAGGCTCAGAACGGGCGCGCTGGAACATTCGGGAATGCTACCCGTGTAAGTACACTGGGCCCACGCTCACCGCATCAGGCGGAGATATGGCGAATGAAACACTTGAGTTAGTGCACGAGGGCATTAAACGAGTGAGGTAATGGATTGCTCTTTTGCTGACCCTTCAGGTTTAGAACTATGGTATCAAGCGCGCCAGAAATTCTCGCTGCTCATCGCTTCTATCTTGAATTGAAGCTAGACGGCTCACAAGAGCCGGTCGATGGGTTCTTTCTAGAATGCCGGGGTTTTCAGCGAACTCAGGAAGTGATCGAGGTTTGTGAAGTCACAAGTCAAAACTGGGGGTCGCAAAGTCAATCAAAAGGGCAAGTAGTGCGGACAAAGCTTCCCGGCAACACCAAAAGCAGCAACATTACGCTGCGGCGGGGAATGACACTATCACAGACGTTTTGGAAGTGGTTTCAGCAGGTCGAAGCTGGAAACTGGAGCAAACAGCGTAAAGATGCTTCGCTGGTGATTTATGATCAGCAGTCTCAAGAGGTTGCCCGATTTAATCTCAGTCAGGCATGGCCCACTTCCTACAAAATTACAGATGTGAATGCTCGAAGCACCGAAATTGAGGTCGAAGAAGTCGAAGTTGCTTTTGAGGGATTTGAGCGCGTTAAGTAGAGTTGTGAGAATGACTTATGTTTCAAACCGAATTCGAGTTTACGCTGCCAAAAGGGTACATTGATGCGGATGGTAATCTACACCGAAAAGGCAAGATGCGGCTCGCAACCGCGATCGACGAAATCACCCCGCTGCGTGATCCCAGAGTCAAAGCCAATCCTGCTTATGCAACGATTATCATCTTGGCTCGTGTGATCACTCAGTTGGGAGCTTTGTCAGAAGTCACACCCGCGATCGTAGAAGAGTTCTTTTCACAAGATTTGAACTATCTCCAAACGTTTTATCGTCGCATCAATGAACTCGAAGAACCGGAATCTTCTGAAATGGCTGTCAATCTGAGTTAGGAATGCTATGCAGCGTAAAAACGAACTTTCCACAGAATTTGCTTTTTTGCTTCCCAGGGGTCTTGTCGATGAACACGATCGCATTCATCGGAAGGGGGTGATGCGGTTGGCGACGGCTAAAGATGAGATTGTGGTGCAGAAAGAACTCAGTGTCCGAGAAAGTCCAGCGTATGGGTTTTTGGTGATGCTTTCGCGCGTGATTTCACGTCTGGGAAGTTTGAATACGGTCAATCCTTCTCTCTTGGAGACACTAGCGATTCGAGACATTGCTTATCTGCGCGAATTCTATAACCGGATCAATCAACAGGGTGAAGCTCACATCTCTACTGAATGTCCTCATTGCCGATCGCAGTTGTCGATCGCATTTGAACTATCGGGGGAGTCATAAGCTACCCCTCGAATCAATTATACGAGGAGGTAGCCTTCATCGCGTATCATTTTCACTGGCATCAAGAAGACATTCTCAACTTAGAGCATCAAGCGCGACAACGCTGGGTGAATGAGATTAGCCGCATCAATCAGCGATCGTCTTTATAAGCATGGAACGCGATTATGAAAGTTAAAGTTTTAAGTGCACAGACTCAACTGGAGATTCGAGAAATCGATTTACCAGAAACGGTGGCACAACACGGGGAATGTAGTTTCGGTCGTTCTCCGAATTCGGCACTCGTTTTAGATAGTCCTGATGTGAGCCGCTTACATGGAAAGTTCCGGTTAGAGCAGGGACAGTATTATTTTTATGATCTAGGAAGTGCGAATGGTTCAACAATCAATGGTCAACTGGCGCAAGCAAATCACGGTTATGTGCTAAAGTCCGGCGATATCATTCGGGTCGGCGAATTCGTGCTGCTGCTCCATGAAATTAGTCTCGAAGATCTACCAGCGACTGTGATTGGCGATCCGAACGCAACTGTGATTAGTCGTTTTCAATCTGGTGCGATCGCTCCTCCAGTTCAGTCTCCGCTGCTCGAAGTCCCTGAACTAGACAATACTGCTGCGATCGCCGATCCAATTCCCGAAGAAGCACCGATTTTAGCTGAAACACCAGAAGAACTTTCAGAAGATTTTGTCGAACCCCCAGAAATTGCAACCGAATCGATCGATCTTCCAGTGCAGGAAGAAGAGCCAGAGACCCCTTCGATTGAGTTAGATCAAATCGATGAGCTTGCAACAGAACCAATGCTTGCTGAAGCCACAACAGATCTTCAGCTAACAGAGGCCGATTCCACAACCATCCAACTATCCGAACCAGACGAGCCAGCGACAGAAGCGATCGACGACGTTGAACCTGCTCTAACCGATTCCACAACTATTCAACTACCAGATGAACCTCCTGAGGAAGTGATCGCGGTTGAAACACCCGCCGATTCAACTCTAGAGCCAGAAGCGATCGGCGACGTTGAACTTGCTCTAACCGATTCCACAACCATTCAATTATCTGAACCAGACGAGCCAGTGACAGAAGCGATCGACGACGTTGAACCCGCTCTAACCGATTCCACAGTTATTCAACTACCAGATGAATCTATCGCGGTTGAAACGCCCGCTCTAATTGATTCAACTTTAGAGCCAGAAGCGATCGACGACGTTGAACCCGCTCTAACCGATTCCACAGTTATTCAATTACCGGATGAACCCCTTGAGGAAGCGGTCGCGGTTGAAACGCCCGCTTTAATCGATTCAACTCCAGCGACAGAAGCGATCAACGTTGAACCTGCTCCCATCGATTCAATTCCGGTTGAAGAACCTCAAACAGCATTAGATGAACCCATCGAGGAAGCGATCGCGGTTGAACCCCTTGAGGAAGTGCCTCGTTCGGAATCTGTGGATAACATTGAAGAAGCTCTAGAAGCTGATCCTTGGGAAGACTCACTTCCTGTTACTGACTCTAGTATCGAGGAAGTTCCAGAGGATAGAACGATTCTGCAAACTTCAGAACCATTAGAACAACTCGAAGACTTATTCACTGAACCCATTATAGAAGAGCCAACCATCGTCCCGACCTCAGAATCATTAGAACAACCCATTTCCGAAATTACTTCTACGCCGGAAGTAGAACCCGAAGAACCTGCGTTAGACGAGATAGAGCCTGCGATCGCAATAACAGCCGATAATTCAATCGATCAGCCTGAATCGATCGCAGAGCTAACCCCTTCAGAACCAGAAACACCCGCTGCCGAGAAACTTCCGATCGCTCCAACAAAATACATTGCTCTTTTAGCCAACGATAGTCAAATCGAAGAGCTAGAACAACTGGTTGATCGCTATCAGGACTTATTGAAGCAATGTAAAACGATCGCAACTCCAACAGTCAGCGATGCCCTGCGTCACTCCTTGAGATTCACCATTTCTCAGCAAACTCCAGCCGTTTCTTCTGGTGGCTACCAGACAATCAACACTTTGATCACTTCCGATCAAGTGTTAGCCGTCATCTTTCTCAGGGATTTTCTCGCACCTCAGCCGACCCAAGTCAATGATGATGCACTCTCCCGCTCCTGCAATGTGTATCGAGTCTTGTTTGCCACCAATGCACCCACGGCTGATGCTTTGCTTCACTACATTCAAACCGTTGTTGCCACACGGTAACAGGAGGAGGCATCAATGAAAGTCACAGTTCTGAATGCAGACACTCAAGCAGCGATCAAGGAACTCAACCTGATTCATGCGATCATTGAAGGCGGAACCTGTTTTATCGGACGCGGACAAAGCTCAGGATTAGTGCTCGATAGTCCTAGAGTCAGCCGTCTCCATGCTCAGTTCTCGCGTCAAGATGGACAATACTATTTCAGCGACTTGGGAAGCAGCAACGGTTCAACCGTTCAAGGAGAAGCTGCGATCGCAAGTCAGCCCTATCTACTGCATCCCGGAGATGTCATCCGAATCGGAGAATTCATCTTGATGCTCGAAGCTGTACCGGAACCATTAGAAGAACCGGAAGCAACGGTGATCGGGAGCATTGATGCAACCGTAGTGAATTTTACGATTCCAGCCACAATAGAGCCAGACGAACCAGAACCCGAAGAAGTGCTTGACGTGGAAGTACTTCCAGCAGAATCCTCGGCTTTGGTCAAAATTGAATCTGAGTCAATGAGTCCTAGTCCGGCTGCTCAAACTCAAGCCCTGTTTGCCGCAATCAATCAGCGAGTCGTGGCTGAATTGAAAGCCGCAGGCAACCTGACTCGTGATACCTATCTCAAAGCGATTCAACGAGCAAAAGACTCGATCGAGAACAAACGACTGATTGATCCTGACCAATTCGAGAAAGAAGCCAATAAGTATTGGCAGTCTATTGCGAAAGGAAGTACAGAATTAGGAGGACAATTGGGAGCCGCAACGCTAAAGGGAGCGGCTGAAGTGAGCAAAAGACTGGGAGCGGCTGCAAAGGCAGCTTGGAAGGAGGTTGTCAGTCCTCAAAAGCGTGAGAATAAACCGAAAGAATCTGAAAGTCCCATAATTGAAGAAGCCTCTGAGATGAACAACCAGGGTGATTCAACTGATGCTGAAAATCCACAAAACTAGTGTTTAGTCAGGGGGAGAATGAGGAATTTCTAGGCATGACGTGACCTGCTCGACCGGGTTGTGTCGCAAAGATTCTAAAGTAACAAACGAACCGGTCTCGTTCGTACTAATTTAAGCAATCACTCCGAAGATTTCGTTAATAAACTGTGCTTGAGATACACTGTCTCCTTGGTTGATTCCTTTCACTTGTCCTTTGCGAATCATACTCATTGCCTCAATCCCGCGCAGTGTTCTCCTTGCACTGTTGAACGATTGAAATCCCATCATCGGTCTCACAATCCGTTTGATGTTCCGATGGTCTTGCTCAATCCGGTTGTTCAAGTATTTATTCTGCCGCAATTCGGTCTCGGCTTTCAAGGTCTTGTCTTGCTTCAACTCATCCATGGCAACGGGATAAGCCGCGTTCTTATCGACCGTGATCACTAATTATCTGAGGGAAGCCACTGGTTTTACCAGTGCGACTCGCACAGCTTTGAGCGTTCCCGGAGTCCGGTTGCCGACGTAAAGTAACTCCTACGGTGGCTGAGTGAGCCAAAATCCGTAGGAGAAAAGAACAATGTCGGAATTGTATCAAAGCCTGTCTCACAGCAAGTGGGATTGTAAGTATCATGTGGTGTTTGTGCCAAAATACCGCCGCAAGGTGATGTTCGGTGAGATTCGGAAGTTTCTCGGACCGATTTTTCATGAACTGGCGCGTCAGAAAGAATGCCGCATTCTCGAAGGACATCTGATGCCCGATCATGTGCATATGTGTATTGAAATTCTGCCCAAATATGCTGTTTCATTTGTGATTGGGTTCATTAAGGGCAAAAGTGCCATTGCCATTGCTCGACAGTTTCGAGGTAAGCAACAGAATTTTGTTGGAGAACATTTCTGGGCGCGAGGCTAGGCGGTCTCGACGGTTAGATTTGAGCTAGAGGCAGTGAAGCGTTACATTCGGGAACAAGATATTGCAGACAAGGGAGGACAATTCTAGCGTTTGATGTCGTATCCCCCGGCAAGGACACCCGCCTTTGAGGCGGTCACACTCACAAAGCCACCGACTTTGTCGGGAGTGTCTGACTCGTGGAGTTTGAGTATGCTTTGCTCCCAGCACTTTGCGAAAAAAGCGGGCTGCTGCCTTCCCATTCCGCTTCGCACTCAGCATGAAGTCTAGGGTATTGCCCTCCGAACCTACCGCTCGGTACAGGTATTTCCACGCTCCTCGGATTTGAATGTACGTCTCGTCGACTCTCCACGAGTCGTTCGTGGGCTTCAAGAACCCACGAATCCGCTTGTCTAGTTCTGGCGCAAATTTCAGTACCCAGCGATTGATTGTGGAATGATCCACCTCGACTCCGCGCTCTTGCATCATCTCCTCCAAATCTCGGTAGCTCAGGGAATAACGACAATACCAGCGCATATTCAGCAAGA
The DNA here is from genome assembly GCA_014695255.1 of Cyanobacteria bacterium FACHB-63. Lineage (GTDB taxonomy): Bacteria > Cyanobacteriota > Cyanobacteriia > Leptolyngbyales > Leptolyngbyaceae > Leptolyngbya. The sequence goes on along the minus strand of JACJNX010000103.1, from coordinate 4,314 downwards.
TGATTTCAGGCAGAAAGTGATGCCATTTGAACAAGGAGGCAGTCGTCATTGAGAGCAAGGCTAGAGAAAATTGAGCTTCCACACCTTACCATTTTTGCGACACAACCAACATTTGAAGCCTAAACGAACGGGAAGTTCGCTTGGAACGCATTCAATGTCAACTCATAGTCAGTCGGAAGCAAATCTGTTCCTGGCGATACGCGAACATAGTAGGTTCCTGGTTCCAGTGATTTAGAGGGCAAGAACGTGTTACCTAAATTGTTGACAACCTTAATTGGCTTCAAATTGGCATCATACAATTCAAAGCTAACTGGGTCTTCGCTCTGCAATGTCAGAGCAACACTAGAATTGCGGCTCGTTAACGAGAAGCGGTAATAATCATCACGATCGAGACCATAGATTTCTATAAACCCAATTTTATCCGTTACAACTCGTAATCGATCTCTCCGGGTTAAATTGAGTCCTCCCAAATCTGTAGCAATCAGAGGAACACTATCTGGATCTAAAGGCTCGAATTTTAATTGATAAGGGGTACTGCCATTGGTATAGACAACCCGCAAATAATATTCGCCTGCTGGCAAATTCTTCAGATACAGTTCAGTAGTCTCATCGGCAGACCTATAAATGAAATCGATTGGATAATTGATTAAAGCATCATTGCTGTTTCCAAGGGTAAGTTCAGGGCGGGATGGCGCATAGCCGCTCATCATTACTTTCCAGTCTGACTGACTATCTACCTTAAATCGATAATAGTCAACGGTGTCGTCGCTCGTAATCCATTCTGGGTCATACTGATAAGAATTGCCAAGGGTAAACGTACCCAGGTTAAATGCAGAATCGGTACGGCTCCCTGCAATATCACTTGGACGATACTGCTGAGGCACCAGCTCTTCAAGACTCAGCGTGGAGACACCTTGGACGTAATGAGCATAGAGTGGTAAGTCATACTTGTTGACAAAGTTGGTGCCACCGCCTGAAGCATACACAGGACCTGATATACTTCTTGGAACCAAGGGAGTTTGAAAGGGACTAGTGATAGTATCTTTGGAGTTTTCTCGTAGTCTATAGTAGTCCTCTACTAAGGTTGCTTGCTTCTCAGCCGTTTTATCAAAGCTCCGAATCGTTCCTTGACCGACCAGTCTTTTCCGGAGAATGAGTTCTGGTATCCCGCCATAGTCATACCCTTTTTCTGAACGCTGGTCTGTTGTAGCACGGCTAATATAAATCGGACCTGTCTTTTGATATTGCCAAATGTGAGTTAGCTCATGAATTAACGTTGCATTATCGATCGCACCAAAATACTTGATGGTGTTGCCCAAAACAAAAGGTCTACTCGTCGAGACTCCCCCAGCACCCCGATCGCTAATCGTTGACTTCAATCCACTGGTGAGCGCAAGAACGGAATATTGATCAAGAAGAACTTTGCTGTAGTCGATCGCGTCCCCGAACACCGATTTTGCAACGTTGATTTCGCGACTTGACATCGGGCGACCGCCCCCTGGAAGTAAAAGGTCGAGTGGGCTTGAAATCGATCGAAACGTTGCAGTTGTGGCTTTCCACGCTTTGCTGAGTCCTGCGCCAGTCGTTTGAATTGCTTGCTTCGCGAGACTCGCGCTAGTTCGAGCAATCTTTTTGGTCACGGTTTGCAGTTTCGTCGCAAACTTCTGTCCTGCACCTTGTACTTTCTTCACCCAACTGGGTTTCTTCCAAGCTGGACGTTCTAGAGCAGCCTGCTCAAATAAATCGCTCGACAGCACTGGAGCAGAGGTGTCTGGGGCATCCAATGCGGCAGCGGGAGTGGTTCGAGTTGCTCGCTCAACCGAGGCAGATAGATTCAGTAACCCTGCTCCCGTTTCCTCGTCCCAACCAAGCGTTTTGAGATCGGTTGCAGTGGCTTTGAGAATGCCAATCACCTGACGGTAGCTGAGTTGAGGATTGGCTGCCCAAACTTGAGAAATTGCTCCCGTGACTCTGGCAGATGCGATCGAAGTTCCGCTCATAATGCCTAAACCATCTTCGACCGTGGAGATAACAGGCGTTTCATCTGTTCCCCCAGAAGCGACGATATCCAGCCCATTCCCATAGCTCGAATAGCTAGCCCGAGCGTTGCCATCGACTGCCCCAACTGTAATCACATTGTCAAATTCCCGTGAGGCTTGACCCAGCGCAGAAATTTCTCCTCCTTCATTGCCTGCCGCGACGACCACTAGCACTCTGTTTTGACGGGCATATTCGAGTGCTGCCCGTTCCGCTGCCGTGAGGTTAGTTCGAGTCGTGCGACTGCCATCTGAATTGATTTGAACTAAATCAAAGCTGAGGTTAATGACAGCATTGGGTTGATTGGAAGCTTTGGCAGCATCGACAAACTCAATTAAAGATTCTGCCCATCTGCCTGAACCAACCGCACGCCCTAACCATAATGGAGCCTTGTCATTAATGCCGTTAATGCCGAGTTGGTTATCTCGCGTTGCACCGATGATGCCAAGAATGGGAGTGCCGTGATCTTCTGCTTCGTCGCTGCCGAGTAGAGGATTGCTGTCGTGGTCGATGCGATCGCGCCCTAATAAAACGCGATTGTAATCAATATCAGGATTCGTGCCACTAAATCCCGTATCAATGATGCCGATTAGCGGTTGATTGCTGGATGCAAAATTGAAAGTCGTATTTGCCGGATCGGACTCGTCTAATTCCCCTAGGTCAATCTGTCCACTTTCTTGATTTGCAAAATAAGTTGGAATGGCTAAAGTACTGCGTTTGTAGCCTTCAATGATTGCTTGTTTGACTTCCGCAACGAACTCTGTAGTGATAGCTTCTAGCTCAGTGCGATCGTCCCCTGCTGGAAAATCTGCCCAAGCTTCTTGAGCAAAGCGATCTAGCTCTGCCAAGATACTTTCTAAGCTGGAAGATTCAGCCGTTTCTCTAGCGGAAAGAATACTGTCTAACTCTGCTAGAGCAGTGTCTAGATCAGCAGAATTGTCTGGACTGTTGCTGAGAATCGCGTCAATTTTCTTTAATGCAGCATCCAAACCTGGCGCTAAATCAATAGAGTCCAGATTTGAAGCGCTCTCTAGTTGCTGTGTGAAGTCCGTCAGGATTTCAGTAAATTGCTCGGAAAAAGAATCATCAAGGATGGGTAGGCTTGTTAGCTGCGTCCATTTTACGGTTGCTAATAAGTCATCGCCTGCCTTCAATAGCATGTCGCCATTCTCGATTGTAAAAGATAGCTGTCCCGCGTCAAGTTCCTCGCCCAAGCTAAGGGTATTTCCTGGCTTAAAGCCAATGATCGTCACAGAACCGCAGCCGATATTGAGTTCAAACTGGTTCTGTCCACTGCCAACATAAACGGTATCCGCGCCAGTCCCAGACGCGATAAAGTTGTTTCCTTCTCCTGCATAGATTGTATCGTTGCCAGCACCACTGCGAATGAGGTCATCGCCTGCACCTGCATAAACTAAATTAATGCCGCTTCCAATGACAGCAACGTTGATGCCTTCGCCTAGGTAGAGAGTGTGATTGCCATCGCCTACATTCACAATATCGGTGGCAGCGCCTCCATAAACCGTGGTGTTGCCTAATCCAGCGATCGCAATATTAAACCCTTCTCCCATGTACAGTGTGTTATTTCCATTGCCCGCATCAACAAAGTCATTTCCCGCTCCGACATACACTTGATCATTCCCCGCGCCTGTGGTGACTCGGTGATTGCCTTCGCCCAAGTACACTGGACCGCTCGTACAACTAGAAGAATAGATTGGTGCATTTTGGAAGGGGTCAGCAACACCACTAAGCGAAGTGAGGTCAGCAAGAGCATTCGCCCGAAGAATTGGGTCGGGTGAGCTTAATTGCGTGGCACGGTTAAGCAGATTTGCAGTTTGTTCTGGGGTAAACATGGGATATCTTAACAATTGAAAAGCGCAGTGTTAAATGAGAAATTGCTGCTTGGTGATTAGAATAAGCCCCCTGCCTACGCCTTGTCGGTCGGAGAAAGTCAGGAAAAAGTCGGATAAAAGCCAGAGACATTGCTCGCTAGGCGATTATATGCGGAGCTTTGCTTGGCGCTCATTCCTTAATCTGCGATCGCGCCTAACATTCTAAGCGTAAATTTCTGAGCATCTGTTAATCCAGTAACCCTTCTAATGTTCATACATTCATAAGGGCGTGGGGTTCGCCATGTCTCGAAACAGTCAGCCGTTTCAAGATCCCACAACTTCACCGTTTCATCTTGGCTACCACTGATGAGCGTCTGATTGGGCAATTGCTTTATTTCAGAATTGAGCAAACCAATCGACCATACCCATCCTTGATGATCCTCAA
>JACJNX010000102.1 GCA_014695255.1 Cyanobacteria bacterium FACHB-63 | reverse complement strand
AACTCTGAAGCACGCGGAAGTTTGCTACTCCACTGATCGCGCTCTAATCCTGCTTTCGCCGCAGCGGTTAACAAGGCTCCCTCAGTTGGATCACCAATAATAATCCACTGTCCGCCTTCTTGTTGCAGAATCGAGTCGTTACACACGGTACAAGCGAGAAGCAAGGCTCTCAATTCTGGCTGATCTGCGGGAATAATTTTCGACCCATTGAGCAGAAATTCGCCGTCGGGTGCATAGCCTTCACCTGTTATTTTTGGACTGGAGCTAATCGTATGCAGCGATTGCACTACCATTTTGTTCTGGGTCAAAGTCCCGGTTTTATCAGAACAAATCGTCGTCACAGACCCCAAGGTTTCGACCGCAGGCAGCTTCCGAATCAACGCTTGCCGACGCACCATGCGCTGAGTTCCGATCGCTAGCGTTACTGTAATTACCGCAGGCAAGCCCTCAGGCACGACTGCCACCGCCATACTGAGCGAGGTTTGCAGCAAGTTTTGCAGTTTGCTGAAATCGCGGGTCAGAATCAAGCCGCCAAGCACGACGATCGCCACCAAGACCAGTGCCCCCGTCACCAGCGCTTTACTCAATTGATCCATCCGCTTCTGCAACGGAGTTGGTTCTGACTCCACACCCTGAATTTGTGCCGCAATCTTTCCAAGTTCCGTTCGCATTCCGGTTCCGGTCACTACCACCGTGCCGCGACCGTTGACCACTTCAGTGCCTTGATAGATCATGTTGATCCGATCGGCAGGCATCGCATCATCTCTGACCGTAATATTGGCGTTTTTGCTGACTGCTTCGGCTTCTCCGGTGAGTGCTGCTTCTCGGATTTGCAGGTTTGCCGCTTCGAGAATCCGTCCATCTGCCGACACTTGAACGCCTGCTTCCACCAGCATCACATCGCCCGGCACCAGATACTTGGAATCGACCTCAGTGACTCGTCCTCCCCGCAGGATACGTACCCTCGGCGACGAAAGTTGCTTGAGTGCCGCTAACGCTTTTTCAGCGCGGCTCTCCTGAACATAGCCTAATGCACCATTGAGCACGACGATCGCCAGAATCGCGATCGTATCCTTAAAGGGCACTTCACCGGGCTTGAGATTGTTCTGCGTCAGTGCGATCAAATCGAGAATTCCAGAGACGAGAGCGACACCGATCAGCATCAGCAACATGACGTTTTTGAACTGATCGATCAAGATTTCCCACGGACTACGACCGCCAGATTCCTCTAGCTCGTTGGTTCCGTATTGATCTAGGCGGAGTGCCGCCTCTTGTTCACTTAAGCCCGACTGGACATCGCTTTTCAGAGTTGAGAGCGATTGGGTGGTATCTAAGGTATGCCAAGCTGTGGTTGGCGACGGAAGTGAGTGACCAGACATAAGAGACTCAGAAGTTATGGGATAACTGCCGTGTGGCACTTTAACATAGTGCCCAGCAAACAAAGCATAGCACTAGTAATTAGTATTCTTTTCAAATCCGTTATAAAATCTAGACAATACCGTTTCAGGATACGGGTGTGAAGCGTCTGAAGGTACAGATTTAGAAGGTTATAGGTTGAGCAGTGCAGATTTGCGACTTTAAATAATGAAATAATGGTGAGCCATCCGTTTCTTCCCCCTCAGTTAATCGGGCGAGATCAAGAACTCGATCAAGTCAGTCGAATTTTGCTCAGCGATCGCGATCTGCTTCTAGCAGGCGTACCCGGAATAGGTCGGCGGACTTTGATTCGAGCGGCGGCTCGTGATTGTGGCGCAAAAGTGCTAGAAATCGACTGTCTCCGCGCTACAAATTATTGCCGATTCTTGCAGTTACTCGCAGATGCGATCGTCGCGACGTTTGAATCTCCCGAAGAACTGACCTTTACCGATCGCTGGAGCAAAGATCATCCGTTCATTTTGCGATCGACCGGGAACAGATCTCAGCTCATCTGGCATTCGTCGTCGGATAAGGAATGGGCGTTGTTTGAGGCGCTTTTGACGCTGCCACAAGCCCTAGCCGAATGGTCTAACAGTCGGGTGGTGATTGTATTTCTGAACTTTCCGCATCTGCGTTCAATCGATCGATCAAATAAATGGGAGCAGTATTTACGTCAGGAAGTCCGGCGGCAGAGTCGGGTGAGCTATGCGCTGATCGCCACTGTGGCAGAGCGCTGGACAGAAACCAAAGAATTGCCGGTCGTGTCGCTGAGTCCGGTGTCAAATAAAACGATGCAAAACTGGATCGCTCAAGCGATGCTAACTGAGCAGCTAGAGTTTGAGCCAGAGAGCTTAGTGCTGTTTCTCAACTATGTGCAGGGGCATTTTGGCGATGCCACCACGCTGGCGCGGCGAATTTGGCTAGAGTATGGTAAGCGTGAAGCGGTTCGCCAGGATTTTGAACCCGTCAGCGTGATTCAGCCGCATCATGTCGATCGCGCTGCGATCGGGCTGATTCAAGATCTTTCGGTGACGTTTGAATCGCTGATTTTGCTGTTGCCGTATAGCCAAGTCCGGGTGTTAGAAAGCTTGGCGCTTGATCCGACAGATAGCCCTCATGCCCGCGAGTATATTCAGAAGCACAATCTGTCGCGGGGAGGCGGGCTGCAAGGAGCGCTGGCAAGCTTAGAGCAGAAGGGTTTAGTGTATGGAGCCGAGTTGGGCTATCGGATTGCTTTGCCGCTATTGGGCGCGTGGCTGAGACATCGACTCACCTAAAAAATATTTCAATTACCATAGGTGCGATTCAATTTATTTGCACAGAGGTTAAAAACCGATATAGTCAAAGCATCTACTGTTATGCAGAGCAGACTATGTCAAGAGCAGGGAGCGCATTAAGGCAGGTGCTTAAATCCCACAGCATCACGCAGTATCAACTTTCGGCGATGATGGGGGTGAATCGATCGAACTTCAGCCGCTGGCTCCGGGGTGAGCGCGATCCATTAGCTGAAGTTGTAGTCGAAATTTACAAGGCGTTAAAGTCAGTGAATCCGAAGGCGGCATCGGAGTTTATTCGCTTGTATTTAGACGTTGCACCGGACGAAGAGGTTTAACCTCTTTACCATTGCGGGACGTTCACCCAAGTTCCAGTCTCGTTTGATTCGTGCGCGAGATCCATCAACAGTTGTGAATATACGCCTTCTTTTAAGGAAGGTGAAAGGGACTCTTGGCGATCGATCCCCAACACCCATTGATCAACGATGCGGATAAACGGCGCAATGCGTCCATCGGCAAAGACTTGCTTAAACGCAAAGTGCGGCGGAATTTCGAGTTCTGCGAGTTCTTGTCCGACAGGTGCGCCCCAGAGCTTGAATCCGTGAACGTAGTCTTTCTGATTGTCGCTACCGAGGATGAGAGTGCCGCGATCGCCATACACTTCAATCCAGTGCCCCCGACCTTGTGCCGTAACAGAACTGATGCAGATCTGGCAGGGGGTTCCGTCCGCGAGTTCTAAGGTGAGATTGCAGGTGTCATCGGAATCGACGGGTTTGAGGTCGCCTGCGGTGGGATCAGGACGGCTCGAAATGGCAGTACTGAGACTGGCAGTTAAGCGATCGACTTCACCAAATAGCCA
>JACJNX010000101.1 GCA_014695255.1 Cyanobacteria bacterium FACHB-63 | reverse complement strand
AGGATTGGCGAGAAATCACTGATGTGAAAATTGCTGCGTAAACTGGAGCGAGACTGACGATTGGGGGATTACCGTGTTTAATTTTAAATATTTCCAGTTAAGTTGATAGTGCCCGTGAGAGGTGTCAAACAAGGGGATAGTGTATCTGGAGCAAGATTCATCAACGAACTGTTTGGAGTGAGTGCTTGAAGCAACACAAACGAGACCAGATCGTTTGTCACTTTAAAGTCTTTGCGACACAACCCTTATTTCTTGCGCTAATTGCATCTCCCCGATTTTTCCCTGATTTAGCACTAATCTGCCAGCAGTCGTGTTCTTAAGGAGTACCGCAGTGAATCATACTGACTTAATGCAAATTGCTTTTCAGGCAAGCTCTTTATGGGAGCAATTTAATCATCATTGGGGGCGGTCCGCTCTTGAGCATCATACTCAGCAGTCCGATGTGATTTTACAACGGTGGTGCGAAACCGCCGCTCAAGGGAACTGGGAAAAATTTGAGAAACGGCTAGCATGGGATGGATTAGACAGTGCAACTGTAAAGGCTGTTTTGGCAGCACCTGCGATCGATTTAGCAGGCCTCTTACCTGAGCGTCTCCCCGATTGGCTAGAAACACTCCAGGCAATTGTCCAAATGGCTTTAGAACAAGGCTTGAACGATCGCAAACCTGTCGCACTTCCTATAGAGCCAGAAAAACCGCTCCCGTTTGAAGATATTTTGCTCCCTGTTCTTTTAGTTGCGCGTCAGAAGCTATGGGCACAGTTAAACCAAACCGACATGCAGGTTTTATCCGAAGGCGCTTACCTTCAGCTAGAACGCCAATTTTTGCAACAACTAATCGCACTTTGCACGCCTACTTTGGATGCTGAGTTTTCTCGCTTTCGCCCGCTCGGACAGACCTTACTAAATCGATGCGTCACGCTTCAAGGACAGCCTAGTACAACCTATTACCGTGCCTTCGTCGAAAAACAGTTATCGGAAGGACTGTTTACTCTGTTCCAAACCTACCCAGTCCTGGGGAGACTGGTTGCGACGATGGTTGATTTCTGGGTGAGTGCGATCGCGGATTTTCTTCAGCATCTCAATACCGATTTGGCTGATTTGCAACAGACCTTCTCAGATTCGGTGCCCCTCGGACAAGTGACGCAAGTAGAATCGTCGCTTTCTGATGCCCACCATCAAATGCGAACTGTAATTGCGCTGACATTTGATTCAGAATTAAAACTGATTTATAAGCCGAGACATTTAGGATTAGAGGTTGCCTATCAGCATCTTCTTGCTTGGTGCAATGAGCGGAGTGAATTGCTTCCGTTCAAAGTGTTGCGCGTTCTCGATCGCAGCACTCATGGTTGGGTCGAATATGTAGAGCAGTTGCCGTGTCAGGACGAGCTTGCTGCTGAGCGGTTTTATCAGCGATCGGGAATGTTGCTTTGCTTGCTCTACGTCTTGCGAACCACCGATTGCCACTATGGCAACTTGATCGCTAGTGGAGAGCATTTCGTCTTAGTTGATATGGAAGCATTGATGCATCCTACTGCTGATCCCCTGGTTGAAGGCTGGGACTCGATCAATGTTCAGAATGCTAGCAACCAACAGTTTTGGGATTCGGTGCTGCGGACAGGGCTTCTGCCTCAATGGGAACTCAATAAGCAAAATCGAGTTGCCTTTGACATTAGTGGTTTGGGAAGTGTTGATCCCCAACAGGCACCGCGAAAGATGCCTCAATGGAAAGCAATTAATACTGATGATATGCGGTTGGTGTATAAAACTGTTACCTTGCCGCTAGAAGCAAATGTGCCTGTTTTAAACGGGACACCGCTCTCTCCTAACGATTATCTCCCCCAATTGCTCGAAGGGTTTGAGCGAATGTATCGTTTCTTGCTCCAGTATCGAGGCGCGTTGCTGGAGGGTGATTCGCCTTTACTCAACTTAAAGCGCCAACGGGTGAGGTTTGTCTTTCGTGCAACCCAAACTTACGATGCAATTAAGCAAAAGTCGCTGTCTCCTCAATTTCTCCGTAGCGGTATCGATCGTAGTATTGAACTCGATGTTCTCAGCCGTGCTTTTTTAGTATCACCAACGAAGCCGAAGGCATGGGCAATTCTACAGGCAGAACGGCAATCCCTAGAGCAGCTTGATATTCCTCATTTTGAAGTAATAGCAGAAGATGTTGCGTTAATATCAGGTTCGCAAACTGTTGTGGAACAATACTTTCAGCATTCTAGCTTTAGCGACGTAGAAACGCAGTTTCAGCAACTGAGTGAGGTTGATTTAGCGCGGCAAGTAACCTTGATCCGGGGTGCCTTTTGTGCGCGGGTTGCCCGGGTTCCAAACCGCGATCGCACGTCTTCAATACAGGTGAGCGATAACGTTGTACCTCCCACGGCAGAATTGTTTTTACGCGAGGCAGAAGCGATAGCAGCGGAGATCGAGAATGCTGCGCTGCTCGAACCAGATGGCAGTGTAAGCTGGATTTCCCTGGCTTATTTGCCTGAAGTCGAGCGATTTCAGTTCCGTCCTTTAGCGGACACGCTGTACGATGGCAGGAGCGGCATTGCTTTATTTTTGGCAGCACTAGATGCCGTGACAGGACGATCACGGTATCGTTCCTTAGCAATCGGCGCGCTGAGATCGCTGCGATCGTGGGTGCATCATCCCGATATTGAGCTTTCTCGAAAAGTCGCAAACAGCTTGGGAATCGGCGGTGCAACAGGTTTAGGGTCCTTAGTCTACGCCTTGGTTCGGATCAGCCAATTCTTAGAGGAACCGACGCTTTTAGAAGATGCAGAGCGAATTGCACACTACATCACCCCAGAACTCATTGCAACGGATCGTCAACTAGACATCATTGGAGGAGCAGCGGGCGCGATTTTGGGATTGCTCACACTCTATGAAGTCACTAGCGATCCGAAAGTCCTAGCAGCAGCAGAACGTTGTGGTCATCGTCTACTCACACATCAAGTTAGCATCAATGGTTTGCCTAAAAGCTGGAAAACCATTAGTGAGACTCCGCTAACTGGTTTTTCTCATGGGGCAGCAGGCATCGCCTATGCTCTGCTAAGGCTTTATTGTGTGACACAAAATCGCTGTTATTTTGAGGCTGCCCAAGAAGGGATAGCGTATGAGCGGCAACACTTCTCCGCAGAGGCGGGAAACTGGGTAGATTTGCGGCACAGTCAGCCCAACTTCATGGTGAGTTGGTGTCACGGCGCCCCAGGAATTGGACTGGCTCGAATGGGAAGCTTATTGATGCTAGAAACCGATTTGGGGCGAGATGAGGCACGGCAAGAGATTAGGATTGCACTGGAGACGACAAAGAATCATTTACAGGCGGTCGATCACCTTTGCTGTGGTAATTTTGGTCGAGTTGAAGCACTACTGCTAGCTGGACAACTCGATGATCGATCGAGCTGGAAAGAAAAAGCTGAGCAACAGGCAGCTTGGACAATTTCGGCATCTAAGCAAGCTGGCGGATATCAACTATTTTTAGATTTGCAAACGATGTTTAATCCTGGCTTCTTCCAGGGAACGGCTGGAATTGGCTATCAGTTGTTGCGCTTAGCAAATCCAGAAGCATTACCATCGGTGTTACTGTGGCAGTAAACCTCAATCAAGATAGAATTCTTTCCACTAACCCGAATGGCTCTGCTGTTCGGGTTTTCTGTTGCAGTAGTTCTTGCGGATTCCATCGCTTCTACCCCAGAAATACTCTTTTTAACCGAATTATTTCCTCTAGTTCTCCCCTTTTCTTCTCTATTGTTAAAAGCATCGAAGCAAAGAGGTTATGCAACTGAAAGAAGCAGTCTACCACTCAACGCCTCGATACTAACTTACACATTTTCTACAAGGAGTTTCATCATGTCAAAGAGCCTAGAACAATTCAATCAAGTCATCCTGCACGATTCAACAATTCAAGAGCAACTGAAAGTCTCGATCGACCAAGCAGGGTTTGCAAAGCTCATGGTTGAGCTAGGAGCAGAAAAAGGATATAGCTTCACGGTTGCTGATGTAGAAGAACAGCTTTCTGTTGGTCAAGCGGTCGAAGTGCGAGATCTCTGCAATGAGGAGCTAGAAGCAGTTGCGGGAGGACTACAAGCTTCATATACCGGGGGCTGTGATGGTCGGGGTTGGACATCCCTGTTTGGTTGGTGCCGCGAAAATTAATTGAACGGCGATCAAGGATATCTACGCCTTGATCGCCCCTTTCTTTTCAAGCAATCTACCTATCTACTCAACATTTGTTCGAAGAGGATCTGGCTTATGTCCTGCTCTATGGAAGACTATTTGAACGTTGTTGTTCCCTACCTCCCGTCGGAGTTGGTTTCTGCTTCAGCACTTTCTAATATTCGAGCATTATCCAATGTGCTGCCACCCTTTTCCCTTGCGGGATTTGAGTCACGCTTAGGAACCGCCCAACCTGTTGTAGATCTACTAGTCAGATTTCCTCGATTGAAGTTGCCGCTACCGCAAGCGTTTTTAGCCCATTCTGCTTGGCGATCTTTGCACAATCTATGTCAAGACTGGGTGCAGCCTACCTCTAATCTCTATGATCAACTGGAACACATTTGGTTAGAATTTGACCTCGATCGCCCTCCCGCATCAGTTCCCGTTCCCTGCTTATTTCTATCTTTTAGCGATACCGTTCAAGATGCGCGATCGCTGGTTAAGTTAGCTCACCGCCTTCCAGAACACGCGATTTCCGCTAGCATGGCGACAAACCTTACCCGGTGCGCCCATGCCCTACCCACCAACGCCCGGATTGAACATTTAGGAGCAATGTTATCTCGCCCTAATCAGGCAATCCGCGTTGTTGTGAGTGGAATTCGGCTTCAGCAAATTCCAGAATATCTCACCAGTATTGGCTGGCACGATTCCACAAATCGCCTTACAGCATTAATTTCTAATTTATCAGAACGAGTTGATTCTGTTGCAATTCTTGATCTCGATGTAGGTGAGCAAATCTTACCAAAAATTGGCATTGAGTGTTTTAATCGTCAACTCTCGCTACAACCCAGACAACCACAGTTTTTAGAGTATCTTGTCGGACAAGGATTATGCACCCCGGAGAAGCAATCCGCGATCGCACAATGGTCTGGTTTCTCTCAGAACATTCCCCAAGACCAGACGGCACCCGGTAACTTAATGTGGGGAGATTTATTCTTGCGGGCTAAAGCATACAGTATTTTCTGGCGAAGCGTTAGCCACATTAAATTAAGCTATCATCCCGAACAGCCGCTAGATGCGAAAGCGTACCTCGCCTTTGGTCACAACTGGTTCGATGCCAATTTGCCCATCTCCGCTTAAATCTTCTATGAAATACTGCAACGTTCGTCAGCATAGCGAGGAAGACTGTGGAGCTGCTTGTCTTGCCTCGATCGCTAAAGCCTACGGCAAAACTTTCACCCTTGCACATGTGCGGGAAGCGGTTGGGACAGGACAGTTAGGAACAACGCTTTTGGGCCTAAAAAGAGGCGCTGAAACGCTAGGATTCAAAGCACGAGCCGTCCAAGTCCAACCTGAATCACTTAGTTCAATCAGAGCATTCCCGTTACCTGCGATCGTGCATTGGAAAGGGTGCCATTGGGTGGTGCTGTACCAGCAGCGCGGCAAGCGATTTGTTATTGCCGATCCTGCGTTGGGCATTCGCTATCTTTCCCAACCCGAACTCAGATCGGGTTGGACTGATGGAGTAATGTTACTGCTAGAGCCAGATCTAGAGCATTTCTTGGCGCGGTCCGATGATGCAACAGGGGGCTGGAATCGTTTTCTCAAAAATACTTGGGAACATCGCCAGTTGATTGCAATGGTGCTAGTGATGAATCTCTTTTTAGGTATTCTCTCGCTCTCGGCTCCGTTCCTGATGCAGATCCTCACCGATGATGTATTGATGCGAGGAGACTCGAAACTCCTGGCGATCGTCGCGAGCGCGGTCATTGTTCTCAACTGTATTAGCAGCAGTTTAGGATACATTCAGTCCTTGCTGATTGCTCACTTTACTCAGCGTCTAGAGCTGGGGTTAGTGCTAAATTTTGGTAGACAACTGTTGCGGTTACCTTTGCAGTATTTTGAAACTCGGCGGAGTGGAGAAATTGTGAGCCGCTTGCGCGATATTCAGGAAGTTAATCAACTCGTCGGTCAAATTGTCGTAGGGTTGCCAAGCCAGTTATTTATCGCGATCGTATCTCTGGGGTTGATGTTGTTCTACAGTGCAAAACTGACAGCAGTTGCATTCGGCATTGCAGTAGTCATGGTTCTTTCAACGGTTATGTTAGTTCCACTGTTACAGGAAAAAACGCGCAGTTTACTGGTGCTGGAAGCAGAAAATCAAGGGGTTCTTGTCGAAACATTCAAAGGCGCACTCACCCTGAGAACACTCAATGCTGCCCCTCAGTTCTGGGATGAATTGCAAAGCCGATTTGGACGACTCGCAAATCTAACATTCCAGACGCTTCAAATTGGAATAATTAATCGTACACTCTCTGGTTTAGTCTCTGCTGTAAGTAGCATCGTCTTACTATGGTTTGGTAGTTCATTTGTAATTGCGAATGAACTCACAATTGGGCAACTCATTGCTTTTAATAGCATGAATAGTAACTTCCTCGCCTTTATTGCTGCATTGCTTGGAGTTCTTCATGCTTTGGTCCAGGCACAAACAGGGGTGCAACGCTTAACCGAGGTCATTGCAGCCACTCCTGAAGATTTCGATGCGTCTAAAAAACCTTCTGCAACACTCTCAGCCAGAGCAGATATTGTTTGTAGCCATCTCACCTTTAACTATCCAGGTCGGCTAGAGCTGTTAGAAGATTTCTCACTAACTCTTCCAGGGGGGCAAACGATCGCGCTTATCGGCAAATCCGGCTGCGGCAAAAGTACGCTTGCAAAGCTGATTGCTGGACTCTACCCAGTGCAATCGGGCAACTTACGCATCGGCTTATACAATCTACAAGATCTACCGCTAGAATGTGTGCGGCAACAGGTTGTCTTAGTGCCCCAGGATGCCCAGTTCTGGAGCCGTTCCCTTTTAGAAAACTTTCGCCTTGCGGTTCCTCATGCAACCTTTGAGCAAATTGTGCAAGCTTGCCGTATTACCGAAGCCGATGAATTTATCAGCCAACTCCCGGATAAATACCAAACAGTGTTGGGTGAATTTGGTGCCAATCTCTCTGGAGGGCAACGGCAACGACTCGCGATCGCACGTGCTTTATTAAATGATCCGCCAATCTTGATTCTGGATGAATCAACTTCTGGACTTGATCCAGCCAGCGAATCGCAAGTATTAGATCGTCTCCTGTTGCATAGAACTGGCAAGACGACCATCTTAATTAGCCATCGTCCTAAGGTCATCGATCGATCAGGGTGGATTGTGTTTTTAGAGCAAGGCAAGCTCAAACTGCAGGGCTCACCTAATCGCTTGCGCTCTACACCAGGAGGCCATTTAGAGTTTTTGCCTTTCGCTGAAAAATATACTGAATCGATGAATGGGGCAGTCCGATGACCCAGGAGCAATTGAATAGAGAATACAATGGGTTACGACCTGCTTACAGTGACGAATCTCTTCCTCCCATTGCGCGATCGCTAAAAATTGGTGGATTCATATTACTAGGACTGTTAAGCGGCGCGATCGCGCTAGCCGCAACCGTTAAATACAGCGTCACGATCAAAGCTGAGGGAGCAGTTGTGCAGCAGAAAGCACGTAGCGCAGGTCAGATGCTTTTTCCTTTGAGAATCAAAGCTTATATCGCAGCCCAAGATTTTCATCGGGTGGCGGTGGGCCAAACGGTACAACTGCGCGTGAATGCCTGTCCTTACCCCGACTACGGAATGCTACAAGGAACAGTTCAGTCGCTATCGTTTCATGAAGTTTCGATCGCACCGCGCACCATTGGAGAGACCGCTCAATCTAGCTATTTTGAAGTCACGATTCAACCGATAAGAACTTCTTTGACGCGGCGCAGTTCCCGTGAATTTGAAGATGCGAATCGAACCTGTCCAATGCGAGCAGGCATGAATGTAAAAGCGAGCATTCTGGCTCGTGAAGAAACAATCCTAGAATATGTGATGCACAGAAATGGGGGGTTCTAAATTTGGTTGTGTCGCAAAGACTTTAAAGTGACAAACGATCTGGTCTCGTTTGTGTTGCTTCAAGCACTCACTCCAAACAGTTCGTTGATGAATCTTGCTCCAGATACACTATCCCCT
>JACJNX010000100.1 GCA_014695255.1 Cyanobacteria bacterium FACHB-63 | reverse complement strand
TAAATTGAGTTCTGAGTCTACTTCAGTAGACTTTCGCCGATTAGCCCGAAATTCATTTCAGGGCGGGACAGCGCTCAGATGAAAAGGTTCTAAAGCAAGCCCTAGCCTTCAATCAGTGTCCAAAAATAACCATCTGGAGCGATAAAAGAGAAACTACGATCGCCAAACTCATCCCGAATAATCTCAGTCACGCTTTGAGCCGAACTTGCTGTAATGCGATCGTGATAGTTCTCAATCTCTCTTACCCGATAAGTATAGAGCGACAATCCTAAACATCCCGGTTGTGCTCGATCAAACCGACTCGGCAATGAATAAGCTTCTGGAAATCGCACAATATACAATCGTCCCGATCGCACTGCTTGCCAATCGGTAACAGACGATCGCGGATCATCAAATGCAGTCACAATGAACTTTTCACCGGGTTGTAGGTCAAAAATCTCTCGTCCTGCCTGTGATGACTCATAGCTTGTCTCGACATCATCTCGAACACGCAAGAGTCCCAGAACATCCTCATAAAACTTTAGTGTTTCCTTGCGATCGTCTTGAACAATTAGCCCCATGTGCGTAATCTGACTCGCTTTTAAGGCAGCTTGATCATTGATCTGACCATAGTTTTGCACCGTATATCCAAAGCGTTGAAATAGTACCTGTCGTGTCAGTGGCTGCAACAATAGCATTTCTCGAACTCCGATCGCGGAATCAATAAACGGACGCATTTGATGCTCTTTGTTGTAAATCTTTTCCCAGTGCGGCAATGAATAACGAATTGGTAAACCTGCTAGATCGGCTTCCTCTGCATGATTGAGAATCGTTAAAACATCTGCTGTCATCGTTGTTGCCCATCGATTTCCTTTGACTTTCATCGACTCCAGCCCTAAACCCTCATTTCGGGAGTGTTGCCATTGCATTAAGCGGATTAAGCCGTGATCAGCCATTTGGTGACTCAGGCGAACGGATTGCAAGGAAGAGTCCACTTGATACAGGGTTTGGGCGATCGCAGCAGAAAGTTTTCCTTCTTGAGCTATCTCATATCCAAACTGCTGCCAATACTTGATCGCGGATTCTATATCCGCGATGCCTATGCAGACTTCATAGATGCCAGCGATCGCGGGGGGCAAAGACATAATTTTTCTGAGAAGGGCAACGATGTCATTGTGTCAGCCAATGAATTAGATTGCAACTTGTAACGTTTTTTGACAAACACCGACGACGTAACACTTCTTCAAAAAATGCTCTAGCCCTGTGTGGGTCGCAATGCTTTACTTCAGGTAACTATGGGATAGTGTTGGTAACTCACTTGTGCAGCGATCGTGGTTTCGGAGAAAGTAAGCAAGTTATCTCTTCCGAGCAATTCGCGCTATGGTCAGTGCAATTCCAAAATCTGAGACATCCGGGATCAAAACACCTGTTAAAGAAACCCTGTTAACGCCGAGATTCTATATCACCGATTTTGATGCGGTTGCGAATATGGATCTCTCCGGGCACGAAAACGAACTAGAAGCCGTGGTCGCAGAACTTCGAGCAGACTATAATCGCCACCACTTTGTCCGCAACGAAGAGTTTCAGCAAAGCTGGGAACAGATTGATGGCGAAACTCGCGCTGCATTTATTGATTTTCTAGAACGCTCTTGTACGTCAGAGTTTTCGGGATTTCTGTTGTTCAAAGAACTCTCGCGCAAGCTCAAAAATCGTCAGCCTCTTCTTTCAGAAGCGTTTCACCTCCTCGCCCGCGATGAAGCGCGTCATGCTGGCTTCTTAAACAAGGCAATGACAGATTTTGGGCTGTCGCTTGATCTAGGCTATCTGACAAAAAATCGGACTTATACATTCTTTCCGCCAGAGTGGGTGATTTACACTGTTTATCTATCAGAAAAGATTGGTTACTGGCGTTATATCTTGGTCTATCGCCACCTAGAAAAGCATCCAGAACATCGAATTTATCCGCTGTTTCGCTACTTTGATAGTTGGTGCCAGGATGAAAATCGACACGGTGATTTCTTCAAAGTTCTGCTGCGATCGCAGCCCAAACTCTGGAAACGTTGGCAAGCAAAACTTTGGGCACGCTTTTTCTTGTTAACTGTCTTTGTGACGCACACTTTAACAGTGTTGGAACGATCGACTTTCTACGAATCGATTGGTATGGATGCGGATCAATACAACAAAGATGTGATTCAACATACCAACGAAACCTCAAAGCGAGCGTTTCCGAGTGTGTTAGATACCGACCATCCAGAGTTCTTTCCTCGATTGGAGAAATGTGCGATCGCGAATCAAAAGCTATCTGAGATTGCGAGCAATCAGCGTCCAAAATGGATTCAGCTTTGTCAAAAGTTGCCTTACATTGCTGTAATTATCTGGCAAATGCTGCGCCTCTACTTCTTGCCGTCTGTCGATGCTGAGGCGACTCGACCGGCGATTCATTAACTATCACTTTGTAGAGGCGCGAACTCCTCAGAGGCTTCTAATTGCGTCTCTACAGCATCGGTTTATCCGCTCCTTCACTGTTCAGGAATTTTCAATCGATGAAACACATTTCGCAAACCGTTGAATTTAACGCAGCACTATTAAATCAATACAATCAGCCTCTACCCCGTTATACAAGCTATCCACCTGCTACAGAACTAAGCGCTGATTTTGACACAGACTTCTTTCGAGCCGCGATCGACCTTGGCAATCGCAAGCAAACCCCCTTATCGCTCTACTGCCATATTCCATTTTGCGAAACTCCCTGCTATTTCTGCGGCTGTAACACGATCATTACTCAGCGTAAAGAAGTTGCAGAACCCTATTTAGGCTATCTTGCTCGTCAAATTCGCCAAACGGCTCAGCTTGTTAGTGCTGATCGCGTGGTACATCAACTTCACTGGGGCGGCGGCACGCCGAACTATCTCGATCTTCAGCAGATTGAATTTCTCTGGAAACAGTTACATCGCTACTTCCGCATTGATTCCAGCGCAGAACTGTCGATCGAGGTCAATCCTCGCTATCTTGAACGTGATGATGTTCATTTTCTGCGTCAACTGGGTTTTAATCGCATCAGCTTTGGAATTCAAGACTTTGACACTCAGGTTCAAGTTGCAATCAATCGAGTGCAGCCTGAAGCAATGTTGTTTGATGTGATGGATTGGATTCGAGAAGCAGGCTTTGAGAGTGTCAATGTGGATCTAATCTATGGTTTGCCCTTTCAAACAGCGGAATCTTTTCAGCGAACGGTAGAGAAAACGATAGCTTTAGATCCCGATCGCATCGCAGTATTTAATTTTGCCTATGTTCCCTGGCTTAAGCCAACTCAGAAACGGATGCCAGAATCCGCGATGCCTGATGCTGCTGAGAAGCTGAAGATTCTGCAAAACACGATCGCTCAACTGACGCAAAATGGCTATGTGTTTATTGGCATGGATCACTTTGCAAAACCCAATGATGAACTCGCGATCGCACAACAAGCTGGAGAACTTCATCGTAATTTCCAGGGCTACACGACTAAGCCTGAATCTGATTTATTAGGCTTTGGAGTCACATCGATCAGTATGCTGCAAGATGTTTATGTCCAGAATCATAAACGTTTGAAAGACTTTTACCGCTCCATTGATGCGGGGCAGTTACCGATCGAGAAAGGAGTGCGGCTTACTCAAGATGATTTAATCCGACGCATGGTGATTATGGAATTGATGTGTCAATTTCAGATTTCTGCGGCTGATCTAGAAGCGAAGTATCATTTGGGATTTGATGTTGATTTCAATGATTATTTTGTTCAAGAACTATCACAGCTTGATGCGCTAGAAGCAGATGGATTAATCAAGCGATGGAGCGATGGGATCGAAGTCACACCGATCGGGCGACTTCTAATCCGCAACATTGCCTCGGTTTTCGATGCTTATCTTGGGCGTACTGGCGATCGTGCTGCTAAAACTTTCTCCAAATCAATCTAATCGTGTATGAACATCCCGTCTTTCACCAGACGGGAGCGCTTCAGAAGCAAGGGTTCAAACTGTAAAGAAATGCTTAAATCTTTAGCTCTGTCCGGAATTCCCGTCATTGTATAAAGTAGAAAATGACGGGATCAGGTTGGAATGGATGCACAACGTAAATGATTGTTTAGAATTCAAGTGCCCGATTCAATTTGTTGTAGACCTACTCGGCAACAAATGGTCAATTTTAGTTTTAAGAGAGCTATTTACAGGTAAGCGCCGGACACATGAACTATTAGCAGCGCTACCGGGGATCAGCACTAAGACATTAATGATTCGACTGCGAGAACTTGAAGAATATGGCTTAATCGATCGACAAGTGTTTGCCGAAGTGCCGCCTCATGTCGAATATTCTCTTACTGAAAAGGGGCAGCAGATTCAGCCCGTGATGGCAGCACTCTATCAAGTTGGGACACAATGGCTCGATCAATCTTCGTGTCATTGTCCGTTAGAGCAATTTAACCCTTCAGAAAGTTTAGTGAGCTAAAAAATACCTGTCCCTGGTGATTAAAATACCAGCACCCTAGCCCAACCCAAAGAGCTGACAACTGGTGTCGCTAGGGGTTTATCCATTGAGTACAGGCTTAATCACTTTAATTCAAGGGGTTAAAGCCTACTCAAGCTTGACCCGTATGATACAACCAAAAGACGTTCTGTAATGACGGCATCATTATGCTATCGGAACCTCTTTTGGTGCAAGAATTTATAACCCTGGTTCGGCGTACCTATCCTCAAGAAGCAAAGCTGTTACGGCACTGTTATATCAAGCTAGTGACAGTTCATTGGGGACAGCCCCCCTCGCGCTTAGATTATCTGGCGATTTATTGTCCTGGCACAACGATCGACAGCATTTCTGAGCAGCAAGCCGCTTGGAGCCACATTTCGCGATACATGGGGCTTGCAGAGCCAACCTGTATCAATGCAACTCGCTTGCTGCGTGACCCAAAATCCAAGCTCAAGCAAGAAGCACCCCGATTTTGGCTAGAACTACATTGGTTATTACCTGCTCAACTGCCGGAGAATCCATGAAAACTGGCATCTTTTGTACCTATGAGAATCCTCATCAGAACACTCGAAGCGCGATCGCTGATCAAGTTACCTTAGTTCAATTTGCTGAACAGTTGGGATTTGAGGAAGCTTGGGTGACAGAGCATCATTTTGATCCATTCCATGTCAGTTCGTCGATTCTGCCCTTGTTGGCACATCTAGCAGGCGTAACTACTCGAATTCGGCTAGGCTCTGCGGCTGTGTTGTTAGCGTTTCACAATCCCATTCAGGTTGCAGAAGATATTGCAACATTAGATCATCTCAGCCAAGGTCGATTTGCGTTTGGAATTGCAAAAGGAGGTCCTTTTCCAGACCAAAACAAGCATTTTTCAACATCAATCTCTGATGCTCGTGCTAAGACGCTAGAAGCGATGAAATTAATTTGGAGATTGCTGTATGAATCGGAGGTATCGTTTCAGGGAGAGTTTTATCAATGCGATCGCGTCACCATTCAGCCAAAACCCCTGCAACAACCGATGCCTGTATTTGTTGCAAGCGGAGACGATGAAGCGATCTCGTTCGCCGCATCACATTCTTTCGGTTTAATGGGTGGTGCGCCGTTCTCTCTGGGGAAGCTCAAAACTACGATCGAAAAGTATCGCCAGATCAATCAAAGCGGTTCAGAGAAATTGATGCTGGCACGGTTCTGTTTGGTCGCTCGAACCGATGAAGAAGCGATCAGTGAAGCTTTACCGTTTATTGATAAATTTAGCCGTCGAATGCAGGCATTTGCCCATCAGATTCAGCAGAGCGGCAACACACAGAGCTTTACTCAATTGAGTCAGCAGTCAAATCCGTTTAATGCTGATTTTTTGATTGCCAACTCTATTATTGGGAGTGTTCAGACTTGCCGTGACAAGGTGAAACAGTTTCAGGATGAGTTAAATGTAGAAACGATCGCACTTCAGCCGATCGCGTTGGACTTGCTCAAAAATCGAGAGAGTTTAGAACGGTATCAGCAGGAAGTGCGATCGTATGTTTAGGAGGATCTATGGCAACCGTAATCTTTTATGAGAAACCTGGCTGTATCAACAACACCAAGCAGAAAACATTACTAGAAGCTGCTGGACATACTGTACAAGCGCGAAATTTATTGACTGGACACTGGACAGCCGAAAGCCTTCGCTCATTCTTCGGAAGCCTTCCCGTTGCAGACTGGTTTAATCCTTCTGCACCCAGAATAAAGTCTGGTGAGATTGTTCCTGAGAAGTTAGAAGCTGAAACAGCATTAGCTTTGATGATTGATCAGCCGTTGCTAATTCGTCGTCCGTTGATGCAAGTAGGAGAACGGCGATCGATTGGGTTTGAGATTAGTGCGATCGATGCCTGGATCGGCTTACAGCCTTCTACTCAGCAAAAAGATTTACAGACTTGTTCTCGGAGCCATGAAGATACACCCTGTCGCGCTACTTAATTTCTCTGCGCTTCTGCATTTCCTGAATCACAGCAAATCGAATATCGCGTTTCTCGGCAGTTAACTTCACGCCTGGAGCCTGAAGCGACAGAAATCCAAGATTTTGTTCTTTACCACTCATCAAGAAATCATTGATCGCGACTTTGTAGGTCCGATCGCTCTCTAACGGTTTCCCTTGAATCTGCCAGCCTGTTTTGTCATTGTATTCAACATTCGCGGTTTGCAAGTAACCACCTGAACCCCGATTTGCTCTGCCTTGATCCAGAACTCGCTTCAATAACGCTCCGGGTATCTCAACCGATAGTACCTTCCCTCCAAACGGTAAAATCCGAATGATATCGTACTGGCTGATTGTTCCCGGCGGAAGGCGATCGTCAATCCGAATTGATCCACCATTAAAAATCGAGAGTTCTGCATCGCCCACTTCTCGCAACATCGCTTTTGCAATTAAGTCAGTCAAGTTGGTCGATCGATTGCGAACACTTTCTTCTAAGCCGTCTAGAGATTCGGTTGTAGTCGCAACCGCTTGATTCGGCTCAAAGCCACTCTCTCGAAACGCTTGGAATCCTTTTTGCAACCAATCCTGTACGACCTCTGCCGTTTTGGGATCATCGGGTAAAGCCGCAGTAATCGGTTGCAGTTGTGAATCGATCGTTAAACACCGGCTTGTTGTGTCGTATCTGAGCGTATGAACATACACAGTGCGAGCATTTGCATCAGCTTTGAAGATGGGAATGCCTTTATCAATGCAGCGAGACGATCGCACAGGGCGCTGCACCAGTCGCCATTGCTGAACGTTCTCGTGTTCATGTCCACCTAGAATTAAGTCAATCTCTGGTACTGCGGCGGCGAGTTGTTGATCTTCTGCAAGGCTCAGGTGAGTGAGGGCAACGATCGCATCAACTTTACCGCGCAGTGCAGCAACTTGGTTTTTTGCAGTTTGAATCGGGTCACGGTAGCGGACATAGTTGGCTGGATTGCTGTCGATCGTTAGTCCAATTAATCCGACGCGGACAGTCGTTCCACGATTGCCTTTGACGGTGAGGATCTGCGATCGCTCCACTTTCGGAAAAGCTTGTCCCGCTTCATTATCCACGTTGGCAGAAATCCATCTAAATTTTGATTCGTTTAAGCGCTGTAAAAATTCCTCTTTAGAGAGGTCAAATTCATGGTTTCCGAGAGTGGCATAGTCGAACCCAATGGCATTCATGGCTGCGACCATTTGCTGTCCGGCTAACCGTCTACCATTGACTTTTGCGGTTCCGAGAGCAGAAGGGCTGAGGGCATCGCCAGCAAGCAGGGTGAAGGTACGGGGATTTTTAGCGAGGAGCCGTTGGCGAAGCGTTGCAACTCGTGCCATTCCGCCACGTTTGCCGCCTTCGACGGGGGTGATTTCATAAATATCATTCAGGTGCAGTAGGGTGATATTGACAACTTCTGCAACAGAAGTATGAGCCATGCTCAGAACGGCTCCAAAACTGAGGAGAACGCTTTTGGCTACAAAGGTTAGGCGCTTTGAGGTTTGCATATCGGATTTCTTTTTTGATCAATGTCTCTAGTCGGGTCGCCTAGAATACAACGAAATCTCAGTGAGTTAACTGGATGTTTAGGTTTCTACAAATTTGCCGAGGCTAAAGCTCGTTCAGGGATACTCGCAATGATGACTTGAACTTGTGACATGATGAGCATTAGGGTGTGTTTCTCTCGATTGATCGCGTTGCTCCATCCAAGCTCGTTTCCTTCCTGCCAGTTTGCCGCAGAGAGGGAACGATCGTCCCTTCTCCCTCGAACGATCGCGCTTAAAGCGAAAACGACGCTGCCCAGTGAAGAAACGATCGTGCTTCATCACGCCAGTAATGGTGCTCAGTAAAGAAACGATCATGCTTGAAGAGAAGCGATCGTGCCTGACTCCTCGAACGATCGCCCTCAAAGCGGGAATGATTGTGCCTGATTCCTCGAGCGATCGTCCTCAGAGGGGAAACGATCGTGCTCGAAGGGCGAACGATCGTGCTCAGAGTCATGCTTCCAACAGAATCAATCGTAAACTCTCAAGCTGCACGAACCAGGGAAACGGCTTCTGCTTTAGCACGTCCCACCTTTCCTTAAAAACTTCTGCTTGAATGTGATAGTCCTGCGGATCAGTTGCATCATTCGTGAACTTGAGAAAGACTGTCATGCGGTGCGGTGTTTCGCTAGTTGCAACAAGCCAGCAGGGGAAAGTATTTTCGGTTGTGCGATCGTCTGTAAATCGAATCTGATGAGCGCGAATTCCGACATAAGCGAATTGAGCAGGCAAAGGTTCAATGACTCTTAAATGAATGCCCCAACCGATCGCCAAAATTGTCTGTGGAGTAATCACCTGAGCGGGAGAAATGTTTTTACATCCCGTGAGTTGAGCGACTCCTAATTTGCCTGGTCTTTCAAAAATGTCATACTTTGAGCCATGAGCGATCGTTTGTCCTTGCTCTAACACAGTCAAATCATCACACACGCGATAAGCTTCTTCTAAGTTGTGAGTAACCAATAAGCTCACACCCTTAAACTCTTGGAGTCGTGCAATCACTTCTTGTTCCATTTGACTTCGCAGATGGGTATCTAAGGCTGAAAAAGGTTCATCGAGAAGAATCACCTCTGGCTCACTGGCAAGTACCCGCGCCAAGGCAACCCGTTGTTGTTGTCCACCTGATAATTGATGCGGATAGCGATCTCCATATCCTTGTAGTTGCACTGAATCTAGCTGAGCTTCGATCCGCTTTCGAGCTTCAATCGTTGAAAGCGACTTCGGTAAGCCAAAAGCAATGTTCTCGGCAACAGTTAGGTTCGGAAATAAAGCATAGTTTTGCACTAGAAAGCCGATCTTGCGATCGCGGCTCGGTACATTAATTCCTGCTTTTGCATCAAACAAAACGCGCCCATTCAACACAATCCGCCCTTTTGTCGGGCTTTCCATCCCTGCAATACAGCGCAGCAACATACTTTTCCCTGCCCCAGATCCCCCCAACATTCCAAGCGTCGATTGTGTGGAATTAAAAGTAAGATCTAAATCAAAGTTTGCCAGTTGCTTCTGAATATCAACGAATAAACCGCATGAAGTCGGAGAAATGGCTGCAATCCCAGTTTTACTAGGTAACTTTCTAGATGTGGCTAGCAATCTCGATTTCTGTCGCTGGTCTTGCCAAACATTAACCGCAAAAATTCCAGACAGCGAAATCAGCAGAATTACAACTGCCCAGAACCAAGCTTCATTCATTGCACCCGCTTCCACAGCAAAATAAATTGCCATTGGAATCGTCTGCGTTTGTCCAGGAATATTGCCTGCTAACATCAGCGTTGCACCAAATTCCCCTAGCGCTCGTGCAAACCCCAGTACCGCACCCGCTAACACTCCAGGCAAAGCTAAGGGCAGCAGAACTCGGCGGAACACTGTCCATTCTGAAGCTCCTAAAGTTCTGGCAACAGCTAAAAAGTTCTCGTCAATCTGCTCAAACGCTCCTAATGCGGTTCGATACATCAGGGGGAATGAAACAACTGTCGCTGTGATCACGGCTCCATACCAAGTGAATACAACGCTAAAATCGATCGACCCCAACAACTGCCCGACCCAGCCATTCTTCCCAAACACCAGCAGCAGCAAAAAACCCACCACAGTCGGCGGCAGAATCAACGGAGAGACAAAGATCCCTTCAAGGATGGATTTTCCCTTGCCGCGATAGTTCAGCATCCAATAGGCAACGGCGATCCCTGCAAAGAAGGTAAAGACCGTTGCGATCGCCGCTACCTTCAGCGAGATCCACAATGGAGACAGATCAAGGGGAACAGTCATGGTTACATTCACTCGACAAAACTGCTATTTCGGCACAATAAATCCGTACTTGCGTAATACGCCTCTCGCTTCATTACCGGATAGATACTGTACGAAGGATTTGGCTGCATCGACATTCTTGCTGCTCTTCAACACTGCCATCGGATAAACGATCGGGGAATGAAAGTTCTCAGCAGCAATGGCAGCAATTTTCACTTTATCTGAGATCTTGGCATCAGTGATGTAAACAAATCCTGCATCTGCATTGCCGCTTTCAACTGCCGCGAGAACTTGCCGCACATTGTTCGCATAAACGAGCTTAGGTTTGAGATCGTTTGCCAAATTCAGCTTTTGCAAAACTTGTTCGGCATACTGTCCGGCAGGAACGCTGCGAGGTTCGCCGATCGCCACTCGCTTAATTTCCGGCTCTTTAAGACTTGAAAAGCTTGTGACGATTCTTGAGGATTTGGGAACAACGATCGCTAATCGATTGTTTGCTAAGTTGCCGCGAGTTCCCGGAACTAATGCGCCTTTTTGATCGAGCGTATCCATTTGCCGTCTTGCGGCTGAGATAAAAATGTCAGCAGGTGCGCCTTGTTCGATTTGCTGAAGTAAAGCACCAGATGCACCGAAGTTATAGGTCAAATTCACATCAGAGCGGGTCTTTTGATACAGAGGCTCAATTTCTTCTAGCACCTCTTTGAGACTGGCTGCCGCAGAGACGATTAAAGTGGTGTTTGCTGTTGCGGTTTGAGAAAACTGTAAGCCAAGCGCGATCGAGAAACTAATCAGAGCAACACTCAAAAACGTCAGGAAGTGTTTACGTTTCATACAATTCTATTTAGGATAAGAATCCTGAAGGTCAATAGACTTTTACCAACTTATCAGTTTTTACCAACTAAATTGGTATCGTAATGCCCAGAAAAGATCAAGGATGGATTACATTTCAAACCTCAGAGGAGGAGCGGCAGCTTCTAGAGGCAATATGTCAACGATCGCAGCGCACCAAAACTGAGGTGCTGCGGGAGATGTTGCGAGGGTTAAAGCAGTCTAGCGATTCTGAGACGACCGAGGAAGTGACTGATGAAACTCCTATCGATCGAACTGCAAGTTCATCGAAGAAACCGCTCAAGGTAAGTTCTCGCAATGTTTTGGAAGGCAAAGTGAAGCGATTGGTGAAAGGGTCGATTCATACTGAGGTGACGATCGAAGTGGTGCATCGGGTGGAATTAACTTCGACGATTACAACAACTTCAGCCGAAGTTTTGGAACTCGAAGAAGGTAAAACGGCTTATGCAGTGATTAAGTCGAGTGATATTGTGATTGCGATGGAATAATCTACTGAATGGAAATACTTGGATCGTTTTGCTACACGACGACCCAAAGGTTGGTAGTTATCGTATTATGCGCTACTTCTATAGTCTCGCTTAACAAATGAAATCTAGTAATCCTGTTTGAGCTGTGAATGCTAAAAGAAGTAGGGAGTAGGGGGTAACAAGGGAACAACATCCCACTCCCTACCCCCCACTTCACACCTGATGAGTAAAAGGTAGGGACTGTGCTTTAACAGAGCATTCTTTTAGGTTCTAATCGTTAGTCCACTGCAATCATCACATCTGAAGACTTCACAACCGCAAACACTTCTTTTCCAGCTTCCAGAGCTAGACTTTCAGCAGAAGACTTTGTAATAATTGCAACAATCTCAACTCCAGGTGCAACTTCAACGGTAACTTCAGTGTTGACTGCTCCAGGCACCACCTGTTTGACGGTTCCTTTGAGAGAGTTGCGGGCGCTAATCTTCATACTCACTCCTAATACACAATTGGCTTGAGATTATCTGAACTACGATCGAGCGGTCTTTAGATACAGTCTAGTTGAGCGCTTCATGGGTGTAGCAATTCTTCGGGCAGACCCGCGAACAGGCTTCACAACCAATACAAGCATCTCGATTTGCGATCGTCATTACTTTGCGCTCAATTTCTTCGTCTTCTTCGTCTTCAACCCATTCACCCTCTTCGTTTAAAGCTTTGAGCAATAAAACATTTCGCCCACACGCCTTGAAGCATCGACCACAACCGATGCATTTTTCTTGATTGATAGATTGAACGAACTGAGGTGTCCAAGTTTTTCCGCCAAACGTCACGCTTGTTAAAGTTGCCATTGTAGTGTGTTCTCCTCGTATGGATTATCGGCTGAGACGGATATAAATGGCATCCCGTAAGGGATCACTCAGCACAACCT
This sequence comes from Cyanobacteria bacterium FACHB-63, assembly GCA_014695255.1. GTDB lineage: Bacteria > Cyanobacteriota > Cyanobacteriia > Leptolyngbyales > Leptolyngbyaceae > Leptolyngbya. The sequence continues at coordinate 500 of JACJNX010000100.1, read as the reverse complement.
GATCGTGTCCTACACGCAGAATAAATCGGGGGAATTGTTGTTCAACGGTTACAGTCGTCCCAGTTGTAATATTCATTGAGCGCAATTTCTGAGCTACTAAATCCCCTTTTGAACTATCAATTCGACTGACGACTCCGCGCTCATTTGGTCTAAGTAATCGGAGTGAAGATCCTTCGATCGTAAAGCTAGTCATGACTAATCCTCGATTAAACTAGGTAGGCTTCTTGGTGAGTGCGAATCGTACAGTCTGAGCGTGGGTAAGATACACAGAGCAAGACAAATCCTTTCGCGACTTGTTCTTCATCGAGGAAGGTTTGATCATCTTGGTTAATTTCGCCTTCTGCCACTTTGCCGACACAGCTAGAACAAGCTCCCGAATGGCACGAGAAGGGTAAGTCTAATTCCGCATCTTCCGCCGCTTCTAAGATTGAAGTTTCTTCGTCAACTGGGATAGTAATGTCAAGGTTGCGCTTCTTGTTGATCAAGCGAACATTGTAAGT
>JACJNX010000010.1 GCA_014695255.1 Cyanobacteria bacterium FACHB-63 | reverse complement strand
GTTCTTCTAATCTTGCGTCCGATCGAGTTTAACAGTTGTACTGACTCAATTGGTTTGAGGAGGCACACAAAAGCGCGATCGTAGAGCCTGTACGATCGCGCTTCCCTACAAATTAATTGAATCTATGCTTTTGCTAGCACTTCTTTCTTTGCAGCAATTCGACGACGCGCACCCCGCGCTGCCCACGCAACAGCTAAACCTGGCAGTGGCGAAAATGCGAAGGGAACGGCAGTCACCTCTCCGGTGTAAGCACCAATTGACCCTGTGTTTGGTAGTGCCGCATTTGCTCCGATTGATGGATTTGATGTAATCACTAAGTTGTATGTGCCTGGTGTCAAAGATAAACTGTTAAATCCTGCTTGAGTCGCGCTGCCACTCAAACTCCCATTAGCACGAAATACATTGGTGTACTGACTATTTGGATTGAATGCGCCTTGATACAGCACAACGAGAGGATTGAGATTTGAGGTCGAATTCACGACAATGCGATATGCACCCGCGTTTGAAACGGTGAAACTTTGAACATCGTAATAGTAACCGCCATTTCCGCCTGCTAGTCCATTAGTAGCAGGATTACCATCATTCACCTCATTAGGAACCGGTCGAACCCAAGTCGGATCAGGTAAGCCCAGTGAACCGCTAAACGTTGTCAGCGCAGAACCGGGGGCAGCCGCACTGAGAGCAAGAGCAGCACTGCTGACAAAGACGACAGCAGAAGTACGTAAGAAATTTGGAATCATGAGAAACTCACGCGCTAATAAAATTCCGTCATCAACAAACGAGAACCTAGACTAAACCGGCTTCTGTTGTTTTAGTCATTGGTACTTAGCATATTAATCCCAACAATACCGAATGATCGCGCAAGACTGTCACAAGCTATAAAATCATACTTATAGCCGAACTTACTCCGTCTATTTACCGCCCTAAGTCGTGCAGCGCATGGATCGCAGCCGCACAGCGCTCAGTAATTTTCTCCAACTCAGACCGATCGCTACTCTGTGGCGCGTCAATGACTTCCCCGATCCGAATCGTAATTGGCACAGGGCGCGGAATCGTACTTCCAGGCTTGAAAATCTGATGCGTTCCCCACAGGCTCACTGGAATTAAAGGCGAATTCGTTTTTGCCGCAATCCAAGCGGCTCCTAATTTCGGATCAGCAATTCGACCGTCAGCAGTGCGAGTGCCATCGAGAAATACTCCCGTCGCCCAACCGGACTCGATCGAAGCCATCGCCGCTTTCATGGCAGAACGATCGGCACTTCCTCGCTTGACCGGATACGCCCCATACGCTTTAATCGCTTGCTTCAGAACCGGCACGTTGAACAGTTCTTCTTTCGCCATATAAGCGACCGGACGACCGATCGCACAAGACAACAGCGGCGGATCAAAATCGCTGGCATGATTGCTCACGACTAGGAGCCGCCCCTGTTTCGGCACATTCTCCGCTCCGTAGATGCGACCCCGAAAATAGGTGTGCAGCACCGGAGACACGATCGACCATTTGAACAGGTGATACAGAATCAAACTGATCAAGGGTTCACGATCGCTTGAAATTTCAGCGTCTACAGAGCGGGTGGGCGTTTCTCTCATACCGGGATGTCAGCAAGACTGCTCACATTTTCTAACACGAGATTGGGACAAGTGCGCTTAATAATTCCCGTCAGTACTTTTCCAGGACCAACTTCGACGACGCGATCGACCTGTTCTTCTAAGAAGTTGAGCGAAATTTCGCGCCACCGCACCGCACCTGTCATCTGCCGACTTAACCGACTTTTTAATTCACCCGCATTCCGGCTCGGAATCGGATCGACGTTCGACAAAACTGGCATCTGAGCCGCTTTGAAATTGACTGAATCGAGAATCGTCTGGAACTGCGCCGCCGCATCCGCCATGAGAGGCGAGTGAAACGCCCCGCTCACATTTAATTTGACCGCTCTTTTCGATTTCACTTGTGACATCACTGCTTCAACCGCCGCAGGCACTCCAGAAATGACCACCTGACCTGAATTGTTGTCATTCGCCAGAACCACATCCGGTGTTTGCGCCAACACTGCCTCAAGCTGATCGCGATCGAACCCTAAAAGCGCCGCCATCATGCCATCCGACGCACTATCCATTAGCTCAGCCCGACGCTGCATCAATCGCAGTCCCGATTCAAAATCAAACACTTCCGCTGCATACAGCGCCGAATATTCGCCTAAACTATGCCCTGCAACATAGTCAGGATACCGACCTTTCTCCTTCAGCAAATCCGCCAAAATCGTCTCCACTACGTACAAGCAAGGCTGCGTATAAAGTGTTTGCGACACTTTATCTTCTGCATTTTGGCAAATCTCGACCACCGACCAGCCGAGAATTTTTTCTGCCTGAGCAAACTTCGCTTTTGCTGCGGGAACCTCTAATAAATCGAGTCCCATTCCGATCGCCTGAGATCCCTGCCCAGGAAACACCCATGCCGTTTTTACCATTGTCCTAGTTATCTAAATCGAGTTAGCGTCCCCATTGAAAAACTGCGGCTCCCCAAGTCAAGCCCGCGCCGAAACCGGATACTGCGATCATCTCCCCTGGTTTTACCGCTCCTCCCCGTACGGATTCATCCAGTGCGAGGGGAATTGACGCGGCTGAAGTATTGCCGTATTTTGCCAGATTGCTGATTACTTTTTCCGGGGGAATTCCTAAACGATTGGCGACTGCATCCAAAATCCGCTGATTCGCCTGATGCAGTAGCAACCAATCGATCGCGTCCACACTGATGTTTGCTCGAAACAGCGCTTTTTCAATCACTTCTGGCACTCGCTTCACGGCAAAGCGATACACTTCCTGCCCGTTCATCGTTAACGGTCGGAACTGCCCTTGAGTAATCTCGCAATCGTTCAGTAGGGCTTTTGGCTCCCCTGAATACGCTAAATTCAAGCAGTGATGCTGACTGCCATCGCTTCTGAGTTCAAATCCCAATAAGCGATCGACCGGGTTCGCTTGCATGACGACCGCGCCCGCACCGTCGCCGAATAACACGCAAGTCCGGCGATCGCTCCAATCCACCCAGCGCGATAGAATATCTGCTCCGATCAGCAGCACATTGCGGTAAGTTCCGGTGCGAATATATTGCGCCGCAGTCACCAGCCCGAACACAAACCCCGAACAAGCCGCTGTTAAATCAAATGCCACCGCTTGCGAGGCTCCCAAGGCTGCCTGAACCTGACAGGCGCTGCCGAACATATCATCCGGAGTCGAAGTCGCAAGCAAAATCAAATCCAGATCGATCGGCTCAATACCCGCCATCTCGATCGCGCCCCTCGCCGCCTCGGTCGCAAGCTGCACCAGCGATCCAGAAGCATCGCTGAGCCGTCGCTGCCGAATTCCGGTGCGGGAGGCAATCCATTCGTCGGAAGTGTCCATGATTTCGCTTAAACGATCGTTGTCGATCGCAGTCTCCGGTGCGGCTGATCCACATCCCGTAATGGCAATTCCGACCCCTGAGTAGTCCACCAAAATCTTTAACTCCAGTGCGTAGGTTAGCTGTCAGAACGCGCAGCAACCGTTGGATCGTAGCTTGAGCGAATTCGGTCTAAAACATTGTTATCGATCGCGTCTTTTGCCAACCGCGCAGCATTGAAAATCGTCGGAGCCTGCGAACTGCCGTGGCTGATAATGCAAACGCCATCCACACCGAGCAGCAATCCGCCTCCGTGCTCTGCATGATCCATTCGCTGCTTAATTCGCTTCAGGTTCGGGCGCAGTAGGGTGACACCCGCTTTGCCGTGTAGCCCACGGGGTAACTCTTCGCGCAGAATCTGTAGCGCTACCTCACCGACCGCTTCAGCAAATTTCAGCAGCACATTTCCTGAGAAGCCATCACAAACAATCACATCAAAGTGCCCGGATAGCACATCGCGCCCTTCTGCATTGCCAATGAACGGAATCAGCGAATTCTCCGTTAATAGTTGATGGGTCTGAATCGCGAGTTCGTTGCCTTTATTCGGTTCTTCGCCAATGTTCAGCAAGCCGACTTTTGGCTCAGAATTGCCCAAGACATACTGCGAATAGATCGTGCCCATTAAAGCGAACTGCTCTAGGAATTTAGGACGACAATCGACGTTGGCACCGACATCGAGAATTAGCACAGGCTTGCCAGCAATCAGCGTAGGCAAAACAGCGCCGATCGCAGGGCGATCAATCCCCTTTAAGCGTCCGAGTCTCAGCAGCGCTGCCGCCATTGCCGCACCGGAGTGCCCTGCCGAAACCACTGCATCCGCTTGTTTTTGCTTCACCAAATCCATTGCCACGTTAATCGAGGCTTTTGGCTTACGACGCAGTGCCGTCAGCGGCTCTTCTTCCATTGCGATCGTGCCTTCCGAGGACACAATTTCAATTGCCGAAGACTGCGTATGATGCTTAAGAGCAGCCTCCACCTGTTGCGGATCACCCACCAAGACGACATCGACATCGAGTTCTGCCTGTGCCCGCACCGCACCCGCGACAATTTCGTCGGGGGCGTTATCTCCACCCATTGCATCGATTGCAATTCGTACCCGCGTTGATCCCATTGGCTCTAAGTTCTTAAAAACCTTCCAAATTTTATCAGAAGCGGATGATGCCCTCACCCTTGTCTGTCCGAATTGCTTTATTCTGCCTCACAAGGGGGACATCTTGAGAAGTATGAGGGAACAGGTTAGGCTATCTGCGTCCTGTGAGATGTCGGATTTATGCAATGGATGTCCCGATTCTGGAAGTCAGAAAACTTTTTGCGATCGCTTGTGATCTCCAGTTTTGTGGTGTTTTTCGCTGTTAGCGTGATTCGACATCTACTCTTGCAGTCAAATGCGCTGGATTTGGGCTATTTCGATCAGGCAGTTTATCTGATTAGTCAGGGAAAGCCACCGATTGTGTCATTCCGCCCGTATCACGTTCTTGGTGATCATGCGGCTTGGATTTTATATTTGATTGCAGGCGTTTATAAGATTTTTCCCAGGGTTTATGCGTTGTTTGCGATTCAAAGTGGGATGTTTGCGATCGCCACGATTCCCGTTTGGCACTTAGCGCATCAGGCAGGACTCGATCGCTCTAAATCGAATGCGATCGCGGTTGCCTATTTACTTTATCCGCTCGTTTTTAATCTCAATCTGTTTGATTTTCATCCTGAAGTAATTGCGCTGCCTCTGTTTTTTGCGGCAGTTTGGACAGCAAGAGCAAATCGAATTGGTTGGTTTACGCTGTGTGTGGCGCTGATTCTGGGGTGTCGGGCATCTTTGGCGCTGTCGATCGCGGCAATGGGAGTTTGGCTGATTGGGTTTGAAGGGCGTAAAAAATCTGGGGTGATCGCGCTCATTCTGGGTGTGAGTTGGTTTGTGATTGCGACGGGGGTGATTATTCCTCACTTTCGTCCAACCGGGGCAGATTTTGTCATGCGCTACAGCTATTTAGGCGGTTCGCTGAGTGAAATTGTGCAAAATTTGGGCTTGAAACCTTGGCTTTGGGTCGGACGGCTTTTTTCGATCGAGAACCTGCTTTATCTTTTGCTAGTTTTGGCACCGATCGGTTGGGGCGTTTCGCTGCGTTATCTTGCGCCGCTTGTGGCGACGATTCCAGTGTTTGCAATGAATTTGCTCTCGGAGCTTGCAAATCAGCGAGATCTAGTGAATCAGTATGCGCTGCCCATTCTGCCATTTTTGATGGTGATGGCGATCACAACCGTTGCAACCCAAAGACGACGATCGCGCGTGATTCTCGTCTGGTCGCTGATTGGTTTTCTCGCTTTGGCGAAATTCGGTTATTTTGGGTCGCGTTACCTCGATCGCGTTTCGATCCTCTCGGAAACTTATGCTGCGATCGCGCAAATTACGACTAAAGAGCCTGTGTTGACGACGAGTTATGTTGTGCCACACCTGGCGCATCGAACAACGATCGATTACCTCAAGCTCAGTGAACCCGCGACGAACTTAAACGATTTTAAGTACGTTCTCCTCAATCCAGCCTTTCCGGGATGGGCAAGCAGTTCGCAGCTCGTTCAACAGATTTTGAGTCAAGTTCAAGCCAACCCAGACTTCGAGCTTCGGTATCAAAAAAGCAGCGTCTATTTATTTGTGAAGCGATCGGCGACTTGAGTCAAAAAAATCGGGCACCCCCCAAAAGAGATACCCGCAAGACTAGCTTTCAAGGTTGACCAGAATTTAGAAGAAAATTACATCAGACCCAGGAAGTGAAGCGTTCCACCACCCGTCAAGTATTCCGTAGCTAAAGCAGCGACAAAACCGAGCATTGCAAACCGACCATTCCACAGTTCAGCTTGCGGGGTGAAGCCGAATCTCCAAGCGTTGCGATCTTCCGTAGCCGTTGCCGTCATCTTTTGTGTATCTTGCATGGTTATTACTCTGAAACGCATTAGCTAGAACTATATTAACTAATGTAACGAAAAGTGTCAAAGTATTACGCAAGCTAGAGGATTTAATCCGTAAATCTGATTCATTCAGCGGCTACAAACCGAGAATTCTCAGCGAGCTTCAGCGATCGCTGAACTTTAGCCGCCGAAATTCGCGCTAGTTTTGAATATAGCGATATGATCAAAGCGATTGATAATTGTAAAGAATCATCAATAATGATTGTCTCTGATGCTCGCTATCGCAAACTCAAAGACTTAATTACTGAAAAGCTGTTTTTCGGTCATGAGCCTTCTGCTGAACTAATCGCGATTCTTCTGGTCTATTTTGTCCAGGGAATTTTGGGACTGGCTCGATTGGCAGTGAGTTTCTTTCTCAAAGACGAGTTACACCTGAACCCGGCGGAAGTATCGGCGCTGTTGGGGATCGTCGCGCTGCCGTGGATGATTAAACCCCTGTTTGGATTTATCTCGGATGGCTTGCCGATCTTTGGATATCGTCGTCGTCCTTATCTCGTGCTGTCAGGAATATTAGGCGCGATCGCTTGGGTTTTACTCGCAACGGTTGTACATTCTGCTTGGGCAGCAACTTTGGCGATTTCGCTCGGATCGCTCTCGACGGCGATTGCGGACGTAATTGTGGATTCGCTAGTGGTCGAGCGGGCGCGAGGAGAATCAGTCAGCGGTGCGGGATCGCTCCAGTCGCTCAGTTGGGGCGCGGCAGCGGTGGGAGGCTTGATTACGGCGTATTTTAGCGGTGCGCTGCTTCAGAATTTTGATACGCGGACGATTTTTTGGATTACGGCGACGTTTCCGCTGATTGTGTCTTGCGTGGCGTGGTTGATTGCAGAATCACCTGTCACCGAGAAAGCGAACTGGTCGATCGTGGGCGATCAGTTAAAGCAGCTTAAGCAAGCGGTGTCGCAGAAATCGATCTGGTTGCCAACCCTGTTTCTATTTTTATGGCAGGCAACACCCACGGCTGAATCTTCGTTTTTCTACTTTTCAACCAATGAATTAGGGTTTGAGCCGGAGTTTTTAGGGCGAGTGCGATTGGTGACGAGCATCGCCGCGGTGCTAGGAGTTTGGGTTTTTCAGCGATTTCTTAAAGCTGTGCCGTTTCGCGTCATCTTCGGCTGGTCTACGGTGATTTCGGCAGTATTGGGGCTGTCGATGCTGCTGCTGGTAACGCATACGAATCGGGCACTGGGGATCGACGATCACTGGTTTAGCTTAGGAGACAGCTTAATTCTGACAGTGATGGGGCAGATCGCGTTTATGCCTGTGTTGGTGTTGGCAGCAAGACTCTGCCCACCGGGGGTAGAAGCCACGCTGTTTGCTTTGTTAATGTCGGTAGTGAATTTATCGGGGCTGGTGTCGTATGAGTTCGGTGCGCTGTTAACTCACTGGTTAGGCGTGACTGATACGAATTTCGATAACCTCTGGGTTTTGGTGCTAATTACGAATTTGAGTACGTTGTTGCCGTTACCGCTGTTGGGCTGGTTGCCTGGGGCAGATACAACAACATCCACCGCTCAATATCCTCCCGCGTTAGAAGCTGATCCGGCAAAACCGCTCGGACAGGCATTCATGCCGAATTTAGTTTCGGTGGCAGGCGAAACGGTGGAGACTTCGATCGAGTAGCTAAATCACCGCGAATCAGAACTCCGAATTTGTGAAAATATTCGGGGTTCTTCTCATTTAAAAATCAAGGTAAAGGTACGAAAGAACAATGCAAGGGTTTCAACTTTTTGAACATGCGGCTACGGTTCCGACCAAGGCTTACAACACGAAAGAATGGCAGCGGGGCTATCGATCGCTCACGCAAGAATACGACTACTGGATCGATGAAATTGAAGGTGAGATTCCAGCCGAGTTAAGCGGAACGCTGTTTAGAAATGGACCTGGATTGTTTGAGGTCAATGGCGAAAGATTTCAGCATCCGTTTGATGGGGATGGCATGATTAGTGCGATCGCTTTTCACAATGGGCGCGCTCACTTCCGCAATCGGTTTGTCAGAACTGAGGGCTATTTGGCGGAGCAGAAAGCTGGAAAAATCCTTTATCGCGGCGTATTTGGGACACAAAAATCTGGCGGTTGGTTGGGAAACGCCCTTGATGTCCGAATCAAGAATATCGCTAATACGCAGGTGATCTACTGGGGCGGTAAGCTATTAGCGCTGTGGGAAGCGGCTGAACCTCATCGCCTTGATCCAAAAACTTTGGAAACGCTGGGCATGGAGTATTTTGACGGCAAGTTAGGAAAAGGCGCACCGTTTGCGGCACATCCTTGGATTGATCCGTCGAGCAAGTTCGATGGGGGTAAGCCTTGCTTGGTGAATTTCTCGATTAAGGCAGGGCTATCATTTACGATCGCAATCTACGAGCTTGCTCTTGATGGCAACATTATTCGGCAGCATGACTATCCTGTGCCCGGATTCGCCTTTATTCACGACTTTGCCATTACGCCGAACTACTGTATTTTCTTCCAAAATCCAGTGAAATTTAATCCACTGCCGTTTTTAATCGGAACGCGATCGGCAGGAGAATGTATTCAATTCCAACCGGATCAGCTGACAAAAGTTCTGATCATTCCACGCGATCCCGCAAGTAAAGCAAAACCTCGAATTCTCGAAACCCTGTCCGGCTTTGTGTTTCATCATGCAAACGCATTCGAGCAGGAGGGCGAGATTGTAATCGATTCAGTTTGTTACACCAGTTTGCCTTCTGTTGAACCTGGCGCAGACTATCGAGAAACTGATTTTGATGCGCTTTCACCGGGTCAACTGTGGCGTTTTCGCATGAACTTAGAAACGGGTCAGGTCGATCGCACTCTACTCGAATCCCGATGCTGTGAATTTCCGTTTATTCATCCGGCAAAAGCTGGACGACAACATCGCTATATCTACATGGCGGCGGCTCACGCGGAAACAGGGAATGCACCGCATCAAGCGATCGTTAAAATCGATGTCGAGACTAGAGCGCGGCAGCTTTGCAGCTTTGCACCCACTGGATATGTGAGTGAACCTGTATTTGTTCCGCGTGGAAAAGCTTCTGCGGATGGACTTTACACCGAAGTACAGGGCGAAGAAGACGACGGATGGTTGATTGCAACGGTGTTTAACACAGAGCGCGATCGATCTGATGTGGTCATTGTTGATGCCAAGGATCTCAGCATTGTTACAACGCTGCATCTGAAGCATCACATTCCCTATGGATTGCACGGAACCTTCACACCGCATTACTTTGAATCGTAATTGCTCTTTTTTGTGTGAACTGCGTCATTGATAATCAGAAGTACCATTCTGATTGTTGTTATGGCTGTTGATATTCTGATTCTGTCAAATGCTCCGGGTGAACTTGCAACCTGGGTAAAGCCCACGGTTCGGGAACTCAGAGCGCAACTCGGTTCAGAGCCGCGAATTTCGATCGTGCTGTCTCCCTGTCCGAATGCTAGTGGACAAGAGGCGGAAATCGCCCGGAGTTATCCCGAAGTAGATCGTGTTCAATCAGCAGAGCATTTTTTCCCGTTTCTGCTACGGGGGAAAACGGCGGACAACTGGGACTGGTACGATCGCGGCGTGGTGATTTTTCTCGGTGGTGATCAGTTTTTCCCGGTGGTGATTGGCAAGCGGTTGGGATATCGCACCGTGATTTATGCCGAATGGGAAGCCCGATGGCACCGCTGGATCGATCGCTTTGGGGTGATGCGATCGGAAATTCTCGATTGCGCCCCGGCTCAATTTAGAGACAAAATCAGCGTGGTTGGAGATCTCATGGCAGAAGTGCAGACTCAACAGACGAGCCGTTCCTCACAAGAGTTAATTGGATTGCTGCCGGGATCAAAGCCTTCAAAGCTGATGCAAGGAGTACCGATCATGATGGCGATCGCCGAAGAAATTCAGCGCGATCGTCCTCAAGCGCAATTTGTGATCCCCGTTGCTCCAACGTTAGATCTACCGACTTTAGCGAAGTATGCTGATCCGGAACAGAATTCGATCATGCCGCTGATGGGCAACGTTTCCGGTAAATTGATTCAAGGCGATCGACCGATATTAAAAACCCAGAATGGAGTCGCGATCGAGCTTTGGCAATCTCGAAATGAGGAGGAGCGGGTTCCGGTTTATGAAGTGCTGTCTCAGTGTCAATTGTGTATTACGACTGTTGGTGCAAATACAGCAGAGCTTGGATCGCTTGCGGTGCCAATGATTGTGATCTTACCCACACAGCAACTTGATGCCATGCGGTCATGGGATGGACTCTTAGGATTGCTTGTTAATCTTCCGGGAGTCGGCTCTAGTATGGCAAAGCTGATCAACTCGATCATGCTGACGCGGTTGGGGTTATTAGCTTGGCCCAACATCTGGGCAAAAGAAATGATTGTTCCAGAACTGATTGGAAAACTGAAGCCACAGGAAGTCGCGGCTTTGGCGATCGATTATCTTGAGCATCCCGAAAAGCTTGAGCAGATGCGCGATCGACTCAGACAAGTGCGAGGAGAACCCGGAGCGGCAAAAAAATTGGTCGCGATCGTCGCTGAAGAATTAGCGGTTTAGCGGTTTCTGCCATAGATGACGATGATCCTGAATATAGTCGCGGAGGGAGCGCGATCTATGTCTTAGCAATTTCGGCAGTGTTTCATCGATTGTTTCCGCCTGCCCAAATTGCAATCCAACATGGAGAATCGTTTGCACAATGACCTGTTCTAAAGGCATTTTGCAACGAAGCAGATGAAGACCATATGCTGCAATACTGGCGGGATCATAGGTAATCGATCGTCCAAGTTCATTCGATAACAGGCTGGCAACTTGATCAAACGAAAGCGCCTCTGCTCCCGTGAGTGTGTAAATCTGAGCTTGATGATCAGTCGGAGCAATTAAAATATTCGCCGCTACTTCAGCAATGTCGCGAGTATCAACAAAAGCAACTCGACCCGCACCCGCAGGCAGATAAATGCGATCGTCTTGAACAATGTCTTGCCGATAAGCATCACCCAAATTCTGAGCAAAAAATCCGGGTCTAAGAATTGTCCAACCTTCAGACGCTTGGCGTAGATGTTGCTCAACGGCATGATGCGGCACGATCGGATTGTCTCCAGCACCCGCAACCGACACAAAAACAATGTGCTGAACACCTTGCGATCGCGCAACATCAATTAATACATTCAGCGTTGTGCGAGTGTTCGCGATCGCAGGCGGACGCAACAGAAACAACGCATTACAACCCTGAACCGCAGATCGAAACGTAGTCGCATCGAGAAAATTAAATGCAACCGCTTCAGGTTCCATCGGGGAGCGCGAACCCAGTCGCAGGGGAATCTGTCGAGCGCGGAGATAGTCAACTAAGGCTGATCCAACATTTCCAGAAGCGCCAGTCACAAAGATCATCGCTGAATAGAGCAGACAGGGCTATTTGCGATCGTACGTAAATCATATCGCCGCTTCATATCCCTTTTATATCCCTGCCATGATAGTTTGCTCGATCAAGATGCTGATTTCGCCCGACGTATTCCAGAACTTGAAAGTCGGCAACTTCAGCGATTAGTCAAAGCAGGACAAGCTTAAGAAAAAATCCGGGAACTAATGAATTCCCGGATTTCTCGATTTGCTAATTACTGTCTAGCTTTGCTTCAGTGCGACCCATCACCGAGTCTGTCGGCAGACACAGTAAATTATCGCCCTGCGTCCGAATCATCCCTTTTTGCCGCAGCTTACCCATAAGCCGTGTCACCGTCACACGAGTTGAACCGATCGCGCTTCCAATCTGAGCATGAGTCAGGGGAAAGGGTAAGCAGTATCCCTCATCCGTGGGTTCGCCGTATTCCTCAATTAATAGAGTCAAAAAGCCGAGCAATCGATCGATCGTCCGGCGCTGTCCTAGCGTACTGAGCCACAACAATTTGCGCTGATGCTGATAGCGGAACGCATCCAAGACCTCGCGGCGGAAGTGAGGCCAGTTGTCCAAGTCATGCCAGTACATCCAGACAACAGAGGTTTGATCGACATGGGCATAAGCCTGAAGCGTAAAGGGCGACTGCGCCACGATTTCAAACGGTTGACCCGTACCCACAAATCCTAGAAAAGCCTCCTCCGGGCTGATTCGAGCCAAGCGAGCCGCATTCCCACTCGTTGCATTCACCTGAGCCGTACCAACTAAGCGAACTGCGCCCTTCTGTACCAAGTAAAGCAAGCCCGGACGAGTTGGAACCCGTTCATCTTTACTAAAGTTGCGAACGCGATAATGTTCCTGCGCCCAATCGATGATTCGTTGCCAAGTGAGAAACGGGCGAGCCGCGTCAGAATTTTGGGGAGTGACTGAGTACATATATTAATAGGCTGTTGGAGAACAGTGAGACTTTGACAAGCGCTGAGTCCAGCGGGATTGCAGAGGAAATTCAAACCAGTGGGAGGTTTGCTCAGGGGGCATGGTCAGTTCTCTGTATCCGATGTCTTTACGAGATTATGCGGAGAAAACGGCTACTTACAGTGGGATCACGGTGATCTTTACAGATTCAAGCATAAACTACTGGTAGATCTGAACTTTTTTGCTCAAAAGTGTCCCATTTCAGAGCTTCAACCGTAATTACTGTGAATTGTAACCTACCAAAGATTACTTATCCTACGCTTCGCACATTGTTACTTCTGAAAATCTATGAGGGAATCTGCCAAAAGACGGATGTTGACGTTGAAAATCCCCTAGTTATGCACTCGAAATTTGGGATAGAACGCTCAAACTTCAAGCGTTTTCAGCAACTAAGCGTTCCGAAACAGGTTAGGAATCAAACCGCGATCGCCTTATATCACTCGTCGATCGCGCTTCAAATCGGTGCAGGATCAACACAAATTACTCAGCAAATTGCGGGTCAAATTATTGACTTCTTCCGCTCGTCGCCGTTCGATTCTGCAAAAGCTGAGATTGAAAAGAGGCTTCTCCGTAATCTTACGGTTAGGGCAACTGAAGCAGGGCAACTTGAATTTGAATTTGGAGCGATCGCGATCTCCGCTTGGCTGCAAGTTGTGCTACAGCATTGCTCATCTCAAGCTCTTGAGCGGCAGTCGAATGCGGCATCTGCTCAGACACTTTCAAAAAATCCTGAGATTTTCTTCTGTCAGTACAGCTATGCCCGCTGTGCAGCGCTCTTACGCTTGGTCGATTCACAGCCTCTAATTAGCCAAGAGACGATTTGGTTGAGGGATGGAAAACTTTTATTGCATCAGGAGCGATCGCTCACCGCGCAGATTGTCACAACGCTGGATACTTGGGAAGAAGCAGCGGCTTTGAAGAGTGCGATCGCCCTTAGCCAAGCCTTTCAAGCGTTTTACCAAAACTGCCAAATTGTAAAGTACGACACGATTGACCGTGAAATCGCGCAATGTCGATTAGCTTTAGTAATGATTACTCATTGGCTTTTGAAACAGCTTTTAGAGCAAGGATTGGGCGTGTTAGCACCGGAAACCCTTTGAGATTCAGCAGCACAAGTTGGGCTCGAATGTCACACTAATGTCATAAAATCGCCATAAAGAATTTTTATCAGCCAAAGGGTGACAAACCGATGAAACCCGCCTATAGTATTGGAGTGTGAGGAGCGAACCAGCTAAGGGCACCGAGACGAAACACGGCCAGTCGTCGGTGCCCTTTCTGCTTTTAAAGCAAGAATTTTTCGATCGCGATCGCTGCCCCGTCCGCTTCGACCGGCGGCGCGACCCACTGAGCCATTTGCTGCACTCCTTCAGGCGCATTCCCCATTGCAATCCCAATTCCCGCATACTGAATCATTTCGAGATCGTTGAAGTTATCGCCGATCGTCATGACATTCTCAGGCTTGAGATTCAGCAATTCTTCAGCTAGGTATTTCACTGCCGCGCCTTTGTTTGCCGCTGGATTTGTTGCCTCGAAAAAGGTCGCGACTGACTTTGTGAGATAGAGTTCAGCAGGCGTGTACTGTTTCTGCAAAGATCCGAGCAGCGAATCGATTAGCGCGATATCGTCGCTCAGTGCAAGCACTTTTGTCGTTTCCATCTGGAGCGTTGAGCGCAGGTCGCCAACGACGATCGGTGTGATTCCACTGCGCTCGGTGTAAGCGATCGTTTCAGGAGTCATAGCGCGGACGTACAAATCATCATTGATATAAAAGTGAATCGACAAAAGTTCACGCAGTTCGGGCTGCTCAAAATAGTCGAGGAGTTCTGACACTTGCGCTCTCGGTACTGACGATCGGCGTAAGATCTGCTGAGTCTTAGGATCTTGTATCCACGCACCTTGGTAAGCGATCAGGGGTAAGGTCGATCGTACCGTTTGGTGAAACCGGAGCGCAGAACGATACATCCGTCCCGTGGCGATCGCCACTTGTACCCCGCGTTTCTGTGCGGCAGCGATCGCCTCTAAGACAGGTTCGCGGATATGATTAGATTTGCCTGCGATCGTCCCGTCGATGTCTAAAACCAGTAATCGAATTTCAGAGTGCTGCATAACTTGATTCAGGGTGAAGGATTTCAGCTTCCATCATCCTCCTACCTCGGAACGCTTTATGGCTGAAGTCAATCAGAAAAGGATCAGTCGCCGGATTTTGCTGGTGACGCTTTGGCTCACACTGCTGATGCTGGTGGTGAAAGTGGGAGCGGCGTGGGCGACACGATCGCTGTCGATCGTCGCAGAGTCGCTGCATACCGTAATCGATGGATTCAGTACCGTTTTGGGTCTGATTGCGCTTTCGACCCCGAATCGGCAATCGGGGCGCGAGGTTTGGGGACATGGGCGCTTAGAGGCAGGGTTAGCGTTATTGCTGGTCGCATTGTTGGGGTTTGCAGGCTTAAGCTTGTTTGGAGTGGCGATCGATCAGCTTGTAACGGATTCAACGTTAAGAACGTTGCCTGACGTGCAGATGCGATTGTCGGTGATTGGATTGTTGACGATTGTATTTTTAGCCAGTGTGGGGCTTGCGTTGTTTGAGCGCAAGGTTTCGCGATCGTTTGATAGTTCGATTTTGAAATTGAATGCTCGTCACATTCTGCAAGATGCTTGGTTAACTATTCTTCTATTAGTTGGACTGTTGGGAATTTGGCGTGGGTATGTGTGGCTTGATCCAGTGTTGACGATCGCAATGGTTGTTACAGCCGGAATAAGCTGCTGGCGGGTGCTGAATTGGCAGTTACCGCTGATGATGCGCCAAGTCGCGATCGCGCCTGAAGCGATTGGACAGATTGTGCGCCAAGTACAAGGTGTGACGCACTGTTATGCGGTGCGATCGCGGGGAATTGTGGGGCGGCAGGTATTTGTTGAGATGCGGGTGATGGTGCATCCAGAGTTTTTGGGTGCAAAAGACTGGATTGCGGGGCAGATTGAAGGGGGGATTCGCGATCGTTACGGTGCAGTACAAGTGATAGTTGCGATCGAGGAAGCACGGGACGAGTTACAGCATCCGTTTGAGCAAGTGCGATCAGATCAGTCAAGCCGCGAAATCGATTGAAACCTGACCTTCAAGCCATCTTTAGGACGACGAGTTGGAATAATCACAGGCTTGAAGCTTTGATTGGGTAAAAGATCCCAAGTGTAGTTTCGCAAAAGATGAGCCGCAATTAACTTCATTTCGAGTTTGGCAAAAGCAAGACCAATGCAGATGCGAGAACCGCCACCGAAACCGAT
The DNA here is from genome assembly GCA_014695255.1 of Cyanobacteria bacterium FACHB-63. Classification (GTDB taxonomy): domain Bacteria; phylum Cyanobacteriota; class Cyanobacteriia; order Leptolyngbyales; family Leptolyngbyaceae; genus Leptolyngbya. The sequence goes on along the minus strand of JACJNX010000010.1, from coordinate 139,157 downwards.
TAAGCTAAACGGCCTTTGTTTGGTGTCTTTCCAACGATCGACATCAAACTTCTCTGGATTCGGATACAGTTCCGGTAATCGATGCGTGAACAAAATCGAATACTGTGCCATCCAGCCTTGAGGAATTTGATATCCGGCAAATTCAAACGGTTTGACCACACCCCGAAAGCCACCCGCGATCGGCGGATGTAATCGTTCTACTTCATTTAGAACTTGCTCCAGGTAAGGCATTTTGCCCAGTTGCTCTAACGCGATCGGAGAATCAAATTGCTGTTGCTCCGATCGTGCTTTCTCTAGCACTTCAGGATGTCGCGCAAGTTCTAGAACTAACCAAGTTAACATTGCGGTTGTGGTTTCATGTCCGGCAAATAAAAGCAGCAAAGCCTGAACCCGGATTTCTTCGGTGCTAAGTCGATCGCCATTCTCATCTTCTGCCTGGATCAGCAAGCTGAGAGCATCATCGGTTGGGTGTTGGCGGCGGCGATCGATCACCTGATCCAAATGCGCCAAAATTTGATCACGCGCTTTCACTGATTTGTGGAATTGGCTTCCTGGTAAGCTTGGAAACGAGAAAAAACCATCAGTGAAGGTGGCAAACAGATCACTAAAGCGTTTTGCTTCATCACCCGAATCAATGCCTAAAAAGATTTGGCTGGCAATCTCAAACGTTAACTGCTTGAATTCCTCAAACCATTTAAATTCTTGTTTTTGCTCCCATTTGACTAAGTATTTACAAATCAACTTGTCCATTGTTTCAAAATACCGCGCTAGGGCTGCACCATGAAACGCAGGCATGATCAAGCGACGATTTCTGCGATGTTCCTCACCCTCTTGGGCAAACAGAGACCGACCCAGCAATTTATGAAAGGTCTCCGGGTAGCCATCGCGCCAAGAGAAATTTTCAAAGCCTGTTGAAAGCAAAAATTCTACCGCTTCCGCTCCCATCATAAATACAGCAGGCTTGCCGAGAATATGCGATTTGAATACCACACCATGCTTGCGGTAGCGTTTCTCAACAAACTGCGGATCAAAGATGAACGACAGTGTTTCACCAATGATGGGCAATCCAAAATTTCCGGGAGGTAAAGACATCGTGATTTCTTTAGGTTTCGAGACAGCGGGGACAAATACACTAATAGAAGAAACACTACCAGTAAAACTGTAATGCACCCTCGCGTGATTTGCTTAGGCGAAATTTTATTCGACTGCATTTCTAATCAACCTGGACTGCCGCTTGAATCGGTTACTTCCTGGACTTCTTACCCTGGCGGCGCTCCTGCGAATGTTGCCTGCGCGTTGACCAAATTGGGCACACCCAGCGCCTTTGTGGGCTGCATGGGCGAGGATGAACAGGGTCGATCGCTGGTCGAATTGCTCCAAACGATCGGGGTTGATACCGCCGGAATTCAAACGCATCCTACACCGACGCGAACTGTTTTAGTTTTAAGATCAGAAACGGGCGATCGTAGCTTCGTTGCCTTTGGAGGGCAGCGGGACACCACTGAGTTTGCAGACACCCATCTACAAGCAAATCACATTCCGACGGAGCTATTTCAACACGCAGATTACTTGGTGATCGGAACTTTACTCCTCGCTTATCCGGAGAGCCGAGCCGCGATCGAACGCGCACTCCAGCTATCTGAACAGTTCTTTGTCAAAGTTGTACTTGATGTGAACTGGCGACCTGTGTTCTGGAATGATCAAACGATCGCGCCTAGAATGATTCATGAATTAATCAAGCGAGCAGACTATCTCAAGCTTGCAGAAGAGGAAGCAGAATGGTTGTTTGAGACTACCGATCCGGGTGTGATTGCTCATCGAGTTGAAAGCTTAGAAGGCGTGCTAGTTACAGCAGGCGAGAAGGGTTGTGCTTACTGTTTGAGCCAGAAAGAAGGCAAGGTTCCAGCGTTTTCGATCACCGTTGAAGATACAACCGGGGCAGGCGATAGTTTCTTAGCTGGATTTGTTCATCAGCTTTGTCAGCATCAACTTACAGAAGTAAATCAAGATGCCGATCGCATTGTTCGATATGCAAGTGCAGCAGGAGCATTAACCACAACACGAGCAGGTGCAATTGATGCTCAGCCGACAGGTGCAGAAGTCGATGCGTTTTTGCAGCAGGAGGAATAGACTATGGGTGTTGAAATTGAGCGCAAGTTTTTAGTCAAAGACGATCGATGGCGGAATCTTGCTCCAGGTGAACTGTACAGACAAGGTTACATTCCAACCGTCGAAAGTACCGTGAGAATCCGTGTGGTAAACGATCGGGGTTTCATCACGATTAAAGGAATGAGTGAAGGCATCTCTCGTGCTGAGTTTGAGTATGAGATTCCTGCAATTGATGCGGCACAGATGTTAGATACATTGTGCAAACCTCCGCTCATCGAAAAAAACCGCCACAAAATTGAGCTAAACGGCTTGCTGTGGGAAGTCGATGAATTTTTAGGAGAAAATTGCGGATTAATCATTGCAGAAGTTGAACTGAGAAATGCGGATCAAGCGATCGACCTGCCGGACTGGATCGGGGAAGATGTTTCACATGATCCGCGCTACTACAATTCCAATCTCACAAAGCATCCCTTCACAACTTGGTAAAGAACTAACGGCTCCAAGCAACATAGGGTAACTTTGCTGCGGTGGCGCGGACTTGTTCTGCTTGTGCGACTAATTGACCGCAAGCATCCCATGTACCCGAAGTTAGCATTTGATGCGCGCCTGTAGGCATCGAAATTGCCGCCGTAAATGATCCACACCGCACCTGCATTTGATCTAAAGCGATCGTCACCTCAGCCTGTGGATCATTTGCCACTAGCGTTTGAAGCTGGCTTGTCACAATGGGTTCAGCAGTCACGCAGGGAATTCCGATCGCAACACAGTTGCCAAAAAAGATTTCTGCAAAACTCTCACCAATAATCGCTTGAATGCCCCATTTTGCGATCGCTTGTGGCGCGTGTTCCCGACTCGATCCACAGCCAAAATTTCCATTCACAATCAGAATTGTTGCTGCTTGATACTGTGGCAAATCAAAAGGGTGTTCTCCTTTAAGCTGAACACGATCGTCCGCAAACACTTGTTCGCCTAACCCATCGAAGGTGACGCAGCGCAAAAATCGAGCAGGAATAATGCGATCGGTGTCAATGTCGTTTCCAACTACGGGAATTCCGCAGCCTGCGATCGTTCTAACTTCACTTACCATATTGTCTTCCATTTCAGTGCGATCTATTTTGGCATTTCTCAAGGCTCACTGAAAAATTGAATCAACTGTACTATAGTTAAGAAAAGGTTCAGCATTGCAGGAAACTCCGTTTTATGGTGACTCAGCAGCCGAACAAGAGCGATGTGTTTTACCCGGAAACTGACGGCAAACCGATGGCAGACAATACCAAACAATTTCGCTGGATTGTGGTGATCGAGCAGAATTTAGAATGGTTGTTTGCGGATAATGCTGATGTATTTGTTGCAGGCGATTTATTGTGGTATCCGGTTGAAGGCAACAATAGGCTGAGTACTGCACCCGATGCAATGGTTGTGTTTGGTAGACCAAAGGGCGATCGTGGCTCTTATCAACAATGGAAAGAAAATAACGTTCCACCTCAAGTCGTGTTTGAAGTTTTGTCTCCAGGCAACACACAACGAGAAATGGAGCGAAAGCTGCTGTTTTATCACAGCTACGGTGTTGACGAATACTATGTCTATGATCCCGATCGTATTCAGCTAGAAGGATGGATACGATCGGAAGATGGAATGCTAGATCGTATTGAATCGATGTTGGGTTGGGTCAGCCCCCGCTTGGGAATTCGGTTTGAATTAGGTGCAGAACTGCAACTGTTTCGACCTGACGGAACTCCTTTTTTCTCGTTTGCTGAAATTAATCAAATGCTTGATCAAGAACGCCAACGAGCAGAACAGGCAGAGCAGCAATTAGCACAAGAACGTCAACGAGCAGAGCAAGCAGAACAACGGGCACAACAAATGGCGGAACGGCTACGATCGCTCGGCATTGATCCAGATGCACTCTAAGCTGAATTCTGCTGACAAAACTTGACCAAGCGTAAACAATTGCGACCTTCGTTCAAACAGCGATATTCAATGTTCCAGTGATGCTGGTCTTGGAGCTTCTTAAACAAGGCTGCACCCCAATGTGCCTCGTGTTCTAGCGGCTCAGGATAGTCTTGCTCAACTCGATCGATCAACTGTGCCAAATCAAACGGCGCTCCTTGATCCCAGACTCTAATCTCTAATCGATCAGGATAGATTCCTGCTTCTAGAGTAATAGGGGTCTGTCTTGGCAACAGTTCATGAGCGTGCCGAACTGCATTAGTGAAAGCCTCAACCAGGGCAATCTGTCCCTGCAACCAAACTGCCTGAGAAACGGGAGCTTTCCGAAACCCTTCAAACCACGCTAAAATCTGCGCGATCGCTCTTAAATCTGTTTGAACGACCAATCGATCGAAGTGAATCACATCTTCTATTTCTGTAAGATCGCTCATCCCCGATCGCTCCTAAAGTCGTTAAAATGCACTATCTTTGTTCAACAATACAACGATCGTTTTGAGCAATAGCTGTAGATCATATTTCAAACTCCAGCGTTGCTGATAGCGCAGATCGAGTTCAATCACTTCCTCAAAATTACGAATCTTCGATCGACCATGCACTTGCCACTCTCCAGTAATTCCGGGCTTCACATCTAGGCGCTGCCAGCTAGGAATTTCGTAGTGTTCTACTTCTTCGGGCAAGGGTGGACGAGTTCCAACTAAACTCATTTCGCCCTGTAAAACATTCCAAAACTGTGGCAGTTCATCCAAGCTAGTCTTACGAAGAAATCGTCCAACTCTAGTGATCCGTGGATCATTTGCATTCTTAAAGAATGCCCCTTCATTTTGGTTTTTGACCTGAGCTTTTAATTGCTCTGCATCACTAACCATCGATCGAAACTTCCACACCTGAAAGCGTCTGCCTAAATGACCACAGCGCGTTTGAGAGAACAAAATTGAACCAGAACTATCTAGCTTAATTGCGATTGCAATCGGAACAAACACCAGTGCCGTAATTCCTAGTCCCACGATCGCTCCAGCAATGTCGATCGCTCGCTTTGTTTTTGACTGAATCGAAGGATGGGTTGGTACGAGCGGAGGTTTAGCAGGAGGCTCTAATTCAACTGTTCCAGCTTCAATGGTGAAATGTCGATCGAGGTCTGCAAGCGCCAGAACTGATAGAATTTCAGGCTTTACATTGTGCAAAACCAGTTCAATTTGATGAGCTTGACAAGCTTTGAGACACATCACTAATGCACCGATCGCACTACTATCGATAAACAGTGTTTCGGCGAAGTCAAGAACGATTTTTTTGGGTGCAGGTTCTGCCTCGATTAATTCTCGACAAAGCGTGCGGAATGCGACCGCTTCGACGACAGTTAGCAGAGGAGGCAGTTTCATTATGCAAGCTTCTTCCGTCTGTACTGTTGAGAAGTGGGTCGGAGAATGCTGGATCATGTTGACCTCAAATAAAACATTAGGCAATAGAGTCTGAAAGCTGTTTAGATGAAATCGTTTAGTCTCTGTCTAAATCAATTCTTAACTGATAGCAGAGTGGTGATGCCGCTGCGATCGGTAATGTTCTGCTTTTGCTCGATTCGATCGTCATAGTAAACCGAATGCTCCGCGATAATTGTCTTACGATCAATGCCCTGATGTCCTTCTAAAAAATTCCCCTGTTCCCAGTGAAATACAACAAAATAATCAAGCTTTAGCAACGATATTGATAGGATTCAACGAATGCGAGAATGATCAATGCGACGCTTCAAACAGGTTGAAAATACGGAATTCTCCCGCGTTCAATTAGACACAGGCACGAAAGATCTGAAGTTTTACGTAAACAAATTTTGGGATTATCAGGGCTTTATGGTGTAGTGTGCTGATTTAATTAAGCAGCGCTTTATCCAGTTATCGATTACTTAGGTGAGCCGCGATGTATCATCCTGTGAAAGTGATTAAAGTTTGTGGCATTCTAGGTCACTCTCAAGCCAAGCAGTTTAGACAAGAGATTCTTGATTTGATTGCAACCGGAACGAGTGACGTTTTAATCGATTTTGAGCAAGCTGCATTTATGGATAGTTCTGGTTTAGGTGCGTTAATTAGTGCGTTAAAAGCCGTAAAAGCGGCGCATGGTCGGCTGTCGCTCTGTGCAGTCAAGCAGGAAATTAGAATGCTGCTAGAGCTTGCAGATGTGATTCAGTTTTTTCCAATTTTTTCTAGTCAAGCAGAGTTCTATCAGCAGAAGCACACGGCTGAATGATTTTTCCAGTGCATGACTGATTAAATAGCGTGAGGTCAATAAAATCTTTGCTGAGCTATCAAAGCTTAATTTGCAAAAGAGAACAATCATCCTCAAAGTCGTGATTTTGATTCAAGCATCTCACGGCCTGAATGATTTTCTTGGGGTTATCTAAGTCCTCAGAATGGTGGCATCGATCGAGTAAATCAATAAATTCATCTAAAGTCCAGATTGCTCCGTCTGGTTGCCGGACTTCATAGATGCCATCGCTGAACAAATAAAGCGTACTCTCTGGCTCAACTTTGAAAAAGTGAGTTTTGTATTTTGCGTCTGGAAACATTCCGATCGGGGTTCCAGGAGTCCGAAGGCGATCGATCCGATGATTTGGAGAACGACCTGACAACACTACAGCGGGAGGATGTCCGGCGCAAGAATACATCAAGAGGCGCTTAGAATAGCTGTAAACTCCGTACCAAATCGTAAAGTAGCGATCGCTAGAGGTTTCGGTTAACCAGTTTGTTTGTTGCTCTAATGCAAACGCTTCATTCAGCGCAGTTAGCACCAGTCCAGGCTGATAAAAATTAATTCCCGGAAGGATCTGAGCGCGGAGGATGTTTTGAATCGAAACAGAGACTAAAGCAGCGCCTAACCCATGTCCAGACACATCCAGCAAGTACATGGCGAGAAAGTCAGAATCTAGCCAGTGATAGTCAAAACAATCGCCGCCTAACTGCCGAGAAGGAAGAAACTGCGATCGGGCGATCACTCGTTCATCCATTGGAGCGGGGAGCAGCGATCGGACATATTCGGCTGCTTCTGCAATTTCTGATTCTAGTTGTTGTTGCTGAAGTGATAATTCTTGAGCGAGTCTACGCTGTTCTTGAAAGGCTCGATAGACTCTTAAACCTGCTCGAAGTCTGGCGCTGAGTTCTTTAAACTGAATTGGTTTAGCGAGAAAATCATCTGCTCCACTATCGAGCGCTTTAACGTGGGATTCAGGGGTACTATGAGCAGTTAGCAAAATAAAATAGATGTCTGCCCATTCTGGTCTTGACTTCAACGTGCGGCAAATAGACAGTCCATCAATTCCAGGTAAGCGCCAGTCACAGAGGATCAAAGCGGGACGAACGGCTGAAATCAGGGCTAATCCTTCTTCTCCGGTCGTGGCTTCAACCACTTCAAACCCTTCCGGCTGAAGCAGTTTTTTCAGCAGCTTACGCATTAATTGATCGTCTTCAATAATCAGGACTGGGAGCATACAAGGAGAAAGGCAATCGTGGTGCAATCGTCTTTCTCAGAGTTCCCAGACTGACCTTGAAGTTGCTGAACCGCTGCGGTTCGATCGCTTAATTCTGCTGATTCTGGTTCCGCGCCTTGCGCCACAGCCCTAAGCCGAGTCCGATGATTCCCGGTAGAAGTAAGGGAGTGGGAACGGTAGCGGTAGCGCCTGCGCCACGGAGTTGACCGATCGCGAATCCGCCTGAGTCCTTATCGGCAGTAATCCGAATCGATTGAATCGGATCAAGCGGATCATCCGAATAAAAGCCAAAATATTGGGCACCGCTATTGCCGTTGACGAGTTGGCTGAGAACATCAGAGACTCCACCACTTTGCGCGATCGCCGAAATTCTGTAGGGTGTTTGGAACTCTGGCTGAATGAAGTAGTTGTCTGGTTGAGCGTAGAAGTCGAATGCAACGAGGTTCGGCAATTTAAGATCAAGCGTCAGTGCGTCATTCGTAAAATACACTTCACCTCGGTACCCATTGCTCCAAGTGTCCCATGTTTTTTCAGGGTCAGGGTTGCCAACTTGCCGTTTGTTAACGCTGGGGCTGAACTCGATGTTGCCCAGAGGTGAACTCAGGGTCGATAAGTCGCTCCCTAAAGCTTCGGCACCATTTGGGACTGGAATGAGATTAAAGCCTTGGTTCTCTAAAGTGTTTGCGCCGTTGATCCAGGAACCAGAATTATCGATCGTGACGATCGCGGCGTTGGACTTTGAAGCCGCGATCGTGGTTAGACTCGCGGCAACAAGTGCGATCGTGAGTCGGGTCATTTGTGCTGATGTAGTCATGCAAACTTACTCCAATTCAGGTGAAGCGGCAGTTGTCCCTGATTGAGCGATTCAGTCGTTTAGAGCTTAGGTAAATGCTGTGTGTTTGATGCCTCGATCATTCTGTCGGAATTACGGAGAGTTCGCAAAAGACTTCATGAAATCTTCATGAAACTCATCCGTAATACTGCGGTGTTGACTTGTGAGAGGTCGCCTGATCAGAAATTTCATCTATAGAATGAAGGAAAGCTAGTCTTTGAACTGTGAAAAAACGAGTTACACTCACCTTCCCCAAGCGCTCTGTTCAGATGCCAGTCACCTACCGACTGGCAAAAGATTTCAACGTCGCAGCCAATATCATTCGCGCTCAGGTCGCTCCCAATCAGGTGGGTAAATTGGTCGTGGAATTGTCAGGCGATATTGATCAGCTTGATGCGTCGATCGATTGGATGCGATCGCAGGATATTCATGTTTCGTTTGCCAGCCGCGAAATAACGATCGATGAGGATGTTTGTGTTGATTGCGGCTTGTGTACGGGCGTGTGTCCGACCGAGGCGCTAACGCTTGATCCGCAATCGTTTCGGCTACTGTTTACGCGATCGCGCTGTATTGTGTGTGAACAGTGTATTCCGACTTGCCCAGTTCAGGCGATTTCTACGACGTTTTGATTTGAAGCATCTGATTACCGCCGCGCTGGAATTCGTAAGGAACCTGCCGCAAAAGAACGGTATAACCTTGTTCTTTTAACGTTTGCATGACAGGTTCGAGAAAGGGAGAAGTTTCGCCCGTCATGTTGAGCAGCAATGGAAAAATTCTCACTTCAGGTGATACGCGACACATTTCGAGAATCGATGCTAGATGAAATTCTAAGTTCAATTGATCAGAGTATAGAAATAGCAAGTGGGAACATAACGCTAAATCGAACTGATTGTTTTCAAATGGGAGATTCGGAAGTTCATAGAATTGATACCGTCCTTGCTGCAATCCGGCGGGAAAGTCGGCAAGAAAGCGTTGCATTGAAGCCATACGCGACTGTGCCATTTCTTGGGGCGATCGAAAAGTTGTCCAGATGAAATTTTCCCGCGTTGCTTCGACTTTATCGAGAATAGTTTCGTAGGTTTCATCGATTCGCTGTTGAATCTGCTCGGCTGAGAATTGGTAGATCGGATCGCATGAGATTATGGAATAGCCCAATGCAGTCATTTCAGCATTAAAGCTTGCGGGGCCACTTCCACAGTCGAGAATTTTGCCCTGAAGATCCGCTTCGGTTAAGTCAAACATCCGAATGTACTCAGAGCGCGATCGACCCCAAGGCACAATCTGTTCTAGCCGCAATCCCATTAGTTACGCTCCTGCAATGAAAACCTTTGTTTGGTACTTCACATAGACTAAACCTTGAGCGTCTGCATTGCGTTGATATAACGCTTCGAGATGTTGTAACAGTCGATCGAGCAACTCACCGGAACTTGGAACATACGATCGACTTTTCGTGTTGCCGATCAACGCAGGTAAATCCAGTGCGTGTTCTAAGGCAAAACAGTGTTTTTCAAACGTGGGAAAATATGAGTTCTGTGGAAGGGTTTCCATGCGATCGAGCGCCGGATGCTTGTTTGAAGCTTGCTGCAAGAGTTCACCATATTCTTGAGTGAAAGGATCGTCGAAATCGCGAGTATTCCAAATCAATGCTAGTCGTCCACCTGGTTTTAGAATGCGGCGAAACTCCTGCAATGCTTGCTCTGGTTCAAACCAGTGAAATGATTGAAAGCAAGTCACTAAATTAACGGATTGATTGGGTAATTCGGTGTGTTCTGCTGTGGCTTGCCGGAATTCTACTCGCGGATAGGGTTCTGCTTCAGTACTCATCGCGGCATTGGGTTCAATTGCCCAGACTTGCAAACCACGATCGCTGAGTAATCTCGCTGAAATTCCGGTTCCTGCACCGACATCTGCGGCAGTGAGTTGAGTTGGATCACCAAGGTCTGAAAGAATCTTGTCGATCGCGGCTTTGGGATAGCTTGGACGATATTTTTGGTAATCGGTGGCGCGATCGGAAAACCGATTTAACGGATCGAGGGTATGAAGGGGAGGCGTTTCAGTCATAGTTATACAGGGGTCTGAAAGCTTCTACAGCATATCGCCTTTCAAACCCCTGCCGAGTGTTTCTAGTGATGATGTCCGTTACCAGTCAACGAGACAGTTTCTGATTCTTGATGGTTTACAGAGAACCGCTTTTCAGGATCAATTCCCTTGAAGGTTGGTGGCAACCAAACTCGCACGATTAATAGGAATGCCAACGCCATCAAAAACGAACAGGTGGCAAGAACTTGAGTCCAATGTACTTCTAGAATTCCTCGCACTAGCACTTCTCGTAGAACAGATACGATCGCCACTTCCACTGCAACTCCGATCGAAATCCGCTGCTCTTGCAAATAGATAATTAATAATCGAAACAATTCAACCAGAATTAACAAGAACAAGATATCAGCGGTGACTTCATGAAAGTTCAACGGTGGCAGCAACGAAATGAACATTGCTCTTAATTGAATCACCATCACGCAGAACAATCCGATGCACAACGAAACCACAATCAAATCCTGAACCGTTTCTAATGCCTTCACGACATGATTTCGGCTGAAATTGGTAAACCAACGATCGGTTTCATTTATTTCATTTAATGGGGTAAACGACGGCTTAATCGAATCCTGCATTCTGGCGCTCCTTGAATTTGAGACTGCTCCCACTTTAAGTTGAGTGAAGTTTATATTTCAAGGCACTTTACATCACAGTGCTTTATCAATCTCATCAACGATCGATGTCTCATCCTCGATAAACCTGCTAGAGTAAATCTGCATTTAGAAACGGCGATCGATATGACTAGAGCAGGCGTGGGTATCCGCACCGCACAAGCGCGATCAGAACGCATGACCGGACAGATTCACATCTACGATGGGGCGGGTAAAGGGAAATCTCAAGCAGCGCTCGGTGTGGTGCTGCGATCGATTGGATTGGGCATTCAATATGCGTCCCAAACTCGCGTTCTACTGCTGCGATTTCTCAAAGGGCCTGGGCGGACTTATGACGAGGATGCGTCAATTCAAGCGTTGCAACGCGCTTTCCCGCATCTAATCGATCAAGTTCGTACCGGACGTGGTGAATTTTTCGGAGCCGACGAGATCACCAAGTTCGATCGACAAGAAGCACAACGCGGCTGGGACGTGGCAAAGGGCGCGATCGCATCCGGGCTTTATTCGGTCGTTGTGATGGATGAACTGAATCCGGTTTTAGATCTGGGATTGCTTCCGGTGGATGAAGTGGTGCGAACGCTGAAGCACAAACCGGATCACATGGAAGTGATTGTCACAGGTCGCGCTGCACCGCAAGCATTGATCGATATTGCGGATCTGCATTCTGAAATGAAGCCGCACTATCACGTTGCCAAAGAAGAAGGAATTGCAGGGATTGAGATTTACACGGGAGCCGGAAAAGGAAAATCGACCAGCGCACTGGGTAAGGCACTGCAAGCGATCGGTAAAGGCATCAGTCAAGATAAATCGCATCGCGTGTTAATCATGCAGTGGCTCAAAGGAGGAAGTGGCTACACCGAAGATGCAGCCATTAATGCACTGCGCCAGAGCTATCCAAACTTAGTGGATCACCAGCGATCGGGGCGAGATGCGATCGTCTGGCGCGGTCAACAGCAGGAACTCGATTACGTCGAAGCGGAGCGGGGTTGGGAGATTGCGCGGGCTGCGATCGCGTCGGGATTGTACAAAACGATTATTCTCGATGAGCTGAATCCGACGGTTGATTTAGAACTGTTGCCGGAAGAACCGATCGTTCAAGCCTTATTACGAAAACCTCGTGATACCGAAATCGTGATCACAGGTCGCTGTAAAAATCCGCCTGCTTATTTTGACCTCGCAACCGTTCACTCAGAAATGGTGTGCCATAAACACTATGCCGAGAGAGGGGTTGACCTGAAGCGTGGTGTGGATTTTTAAAGTTTTCTGCTTCATTTCCGGACGAAGAAATATCATGCAAGAAACTTCTATCTAGATTTTGCTGAGGATAGTGTTTTAAGGCTTTGGTTTGAAATAGAGCCATTGCAATCATCTTCGTCCGTTATTATTTGCAGCCCATGAAAACGAAACACATTGTTCTAAGAAGCCTGCGATCGACTACCCGTGATTTGTTTGCAGGCCCCGCCGCGCTTCCTGGTCAATCCGCTCCCACAGAAGCTGCTTTTCCCAATGTGCAGGTCAGCACGTATGACATCGAACGCAGCGAAATCGCTTCGCTCAATCGTGATCCCGATGTCGTTGCGATCGCGCCTGCGATGCCAATGAAACTGATTCGCCCTGTAGAAGTCGAAGGGCTAGCAGAAGGCTCAGCAGAGGCTGCTTCCCAATTAACTTGGGGAGTTCAGGCAGTGGGAGCAGACACCTCGCCTTTTACTGGAGATGGCGTTATTGTTGCCGTTCTCGATAGCGGTATCGATGCCACTCATGCTGCATTTGCGGGTGTTGAGATCATTCAAAAAGACTTTACTGAAGAGGGAGATGGCGATAAGGACGGTCATGGAACTCATTGTGCAGGAACGATCTTTGGCCGCACTGTCGATGACATTCGGATTGGCGTTGCACCCGGAGTCAACAAAGCGTTAATTGGAAAAGTGATCGGTGAGCAAGGTGGCTCTAGTGATCAAATTGCGGATGCAATTTTATGGGCACTCGATAATGGTGCGAACGTGATTTCGATGTCGCTCGGTATCGATTTTCCTGGATTTGTACAATACTTTGTCAAGCAAGGCTTACCGACAGAGCTAGCGACCTCGCGTGCCTTAGAAGGCTACCGGGCTAATGTTCAATTGTTCCAAAGCTTAGCCGCGCTTGCCAGTGCTCGCGCTCCGTTTTCCCAAGCTGCGGTTTTGGTCGCTGCTGCGGGGAATGAAAGCCGCCGCCAAGCCAATAAAGACTGGGAAATTGCGGTTGCACCCCCAGCGGTTGCTGAGGGAATTATTTCGGTTGCGGCGTTGGGCCGTAGTGCGTCTGGATTGACGATCGCTCCCTTCTCAAACACCGGAGCCAATCTCTCAGGGCCTGGTGTACAAGTGCTGTCGGCAAAAGCGGGCGGTGGATTGGTGGCGATGAATGGGACGAGTATGGCGGCTCCTCATGTAGCAGGGGTGGCTGCACTGTGGGCAGAAAAACTCAAGCGGAGCGGGCGGCTGAACTCACTGGAATTAATGGCGCGTGTCGTCGGGAATGCCACCTCAGAAGGGATTGCTGCGGATTTTGACCCGTTTGATGTGGGAGCGGGAATGGTGCGTGCGCCTCAGAGCTAGGACGATCGTGCGATACATCACTCAAACTATCAGTGATGCAATTGTGAAGACCTTGATAGGATGGAAAAGCTGAAAATATGAGGGAGCGCAATCATGACACGCGCAATCATGGAAACGGACAAAGGCACTATTAATCTTGAGTTGTTTGATCAAGATGCGCCGAATACCGTGAAAAATTTTGTCGATTTAGCAAACAAAGGATTTTACGATGGTTTGAAATTTCATCGGGTGATTCCGAATTTTATGGTTCAGGGCGGCTGTCCGAATACCCGCGACGGAGCATCAGGAATGCCCGGAACTGGAGGTCCTGGCTACAAAATTAACTGCGAAATTAATCCGAATAAGCATGAAGCTGGAAGCTTATCGATGGCTCATGCGGGACGAAATACAGGAGGTAGCCAGTTCTTCATCTGCCACGCAGCCCAACCGCATTTGGACGGCGTTCATACGGTGTTTGGTAAGACGGGTGATATGGATGTTGTAAATGCAATCCGCGGCAACGATCGCATTCTCTCAGTCAAAATCCAGCCTTAAACTCTGCCGTATTTGGCGATCGCATCGGCTCCCGGATTGTCTTGATTCGTGAGCCATGCCCAAATCTGATCTCCGTAGGAAAAGTGCCACCATTCATTCCAATGGCACTTAAATCCTGCGGAGATCATGCTATTGGCGAGAATTTTTCGATGTTGGTGATATGGTAAATCGGGGCGATCTTCAAAATGATTTGGGAATGATCGCTCTGAGATCTCATCAATGTTTGATCCCATGTTGATTGTGTTTCCGATTTCATCGATTAAAGTGATGTCGATCGCGGCTCCGGTACTATGTGGCGGTGGGGTTGCAGGGTCTAAATTTGGCATTGCCCAGAATTGATACACCTGTTGCTGAAATTCTTCTCGCTGGGTTGTGGATAGCGTTTCTAAATTCAATCCGTTTGCGTTGACTAATTCCTTCAGCGTGTAATCCACCATAAATTGCTGAACTGCGACCGGACGATACGCATCAAATACCTGAATCTTCCATCCGGGTTGAAAATGCTGAAGGTGAGCATCGGCAATGAGTAAGCGATCGAGCAGCCCTTGTCTAACAAAAAACGGCGACTTTTCCCCGTAGGGTGCGCCTAACTTTGCATACGGATGTGGCGTAACACGGGCAAACTGATCCGGGATTTCGACTAACGGCTCGTGACATTCAACGATCGCAACAGTCTGATACGGTTTCATGCGTCTTTCTTCGGAACAGGATCATAACCGCCAGGATTGAACGGATGACAGCGACAAATTCGCCCCGCTGCCAGCCAACTGCCCTTGAGTGCACCGTGAGTTTCGAGGGCTTCGATCGCATATCGAGAACAAGTGGGATGAAATCGACAAGTCGGCATCATGAGGGGAGAGATTGCGACTCGATAGCCTTTGACCAAGGCGATTAACAAGAATTTCATAGATCGAAATGGGTGTCTTGTTCGATCGTAAACGATTCAGCAGTTATATGGAACAGGCCTTTTGATCTTTGGAACGTTGTTCCGATTGATGTGATCGTACATCTCACTGCGGGAAACACAGAAACGATGCCTCAGATCAAGGCTGCAACTGATCGGTGGATTGATCTGACTGCGTAGAATACTGAGCGAACGCTTTTGCGGATTGAGCGGATTAATCTGATCGTGGATCGCACTGCGTAGAACACTGAAACGGAGCCTTGCTCGATTCCGCAATCGCGCTCGTTGGTTCCGCCTTCCCACAGACGCATCCTTGCTGGAGGCTCAGGTTAACGATGTTGGAGACTCAGGTTAACGATCGCTCGATTGCGGCTTGCGAATTTCTGCCGTCAGTCCGCGATTCTTTAGCGCTTGGACTTTCTTTTGGGCAGCTTCTTCGCTCAAGGTTGCTGCAAGCTGAATCTTACCGTCAGAGCGGACAAAGGCATCAGGTACCACTTGACGGGCAGTTGCCAAAGATTGATCTCCGGTAAATGGGATTTCAACTTTGTACTGTAAGCTTTCGGGCGCGGCAGAAGGCGCGGGATTCGAGGTTTTTGGAACCGTAACCGAAGGGAGCAACATCGAAGAGCTTGTCACCGGAGCAGGAGACGCAGCAGGAGCAACGATCGCGCTCGGTGCAGCAGGGGATACGGTCGGAGATGGACTGGGAGAAGCTGCGATCGCAGCAGGTGAAGGCTTCGTTCTGATTGCCGTTAGCGTGTCGAGTCCTAAGTCGGAGAACTCATCGCGATCGAGGCGTGGAGAAGTCGGAAGGGTGTTGGATGCGGTTTCTTGGGAAGTTGATGTTTCGGTCGTTTCGGGCTGCATTGTTTTTTGAGCAACTCCACTCAAAATCGAGGGATTCATAATCACGTAGCCCAACATGGCGCTAGACAATAGCAGCGTCAACATTGAGCCAATCCCAAGCGGAGTAGATAAGCTCTGTAGGAATCCGCGCTCGACTTCCACTTTGGCTTCTTCACGCTTCAGGCTTTTGAGCAATTGTTCAGACGATTCCAGATAGTCTTCAGGCGCTTGACCGGGATTCGCAATCTCAAACAAGGCAGCACCTGCTGCTTCTGGCTCGTAGGGAATCATCGCGCTCTCGTCGGTGTCGGCTGCCAGAGTCGGTTTAGAAGCATCAGACATAGCAGAGGCACCGAGATCGAACGAAATCGCTTTAGGGGGTGTTTCAACAGGCGTGGGAGCTTCAGAAGCAGCCCCGATCGCGACTAACTCTGAAGATTTCTTCTGCGGTTGTTTGGGACGCAGCACGATCGGGGCAACACTTAATCCCGCACGTTGCCGACGATAGCGCGTGAGTTCATCTTCTAAGCGCAAATCTAGACAGCTTAATGCTTGTTGCAGCTTGGGGTTTAGGGGGGTTGCGGATCGACCGTGACGCATAGGGTAGATTCCTCGATTGAAAGCCGTTGTTTTTCGTTCGATGCAGCAAGACTTTGAAAATCTGAGATTTCAGTGTAATCGAGAGTGTTGCGATCGACGCAAAAATATTCAGGCGGAATTCCTGTGTCAGAATTCTTCCAATACCGCACCTCTTTACTTCCCGCATGATAAAGCGCTTTTTCCTTTCTGGCTTAATGATTTTCAGTGTTGTGATTCCAGTGCCGATCGTCCGATCGCAGGCTGTTCCGCTCGATCGGACTCGTCAAGGCATGGTGGCATCAGCGCATCCTTTGGCTTCTCAAGTGGGGCTGGATATGCTCAAACAGGGAGGAAACGCGATCGATGCGGCGATCGCGACGACGTTAGCGATTTCAGTGGTAGAGCCGTTTAGTGCGGGAATTGGGGGTGGTGGATTTTTGCTGTTTTATCAAGCGCGGAACAATGAGATGAAAGCGCTCGACTTTCGCGAACGTGCCCCGATTAAAGCAACCCAGAATTTATATTTAGATGCTCAGGGGAAAGTGCGCCCGAATGCGAGTACCAATGGATATCTAGCTGTGGCGACACCGGGAACGATCGCAGGTCTTTATCAAGCGCACCAGAAGTATGGAAAATTGCCTTGGAAGACGGTGGTTGCACCTGCGATCGTGCTTGCTGAATCTGGATTTGCGGTGAGTCGTCGATTCAGCGAAGCCACCGAATCGCGCAAATTTCAGGATGCGGAAGCCCGCAAAATTTTTACGCGCAGTGGCAAGCCGTATCAGCCGGGGGAAATTCTCAGACAGACGGAGCTAGCGGCAACGCTGAGAGCGATCGCGCAAGAGCCGAATAGTTTTTATCGAGGCAGGATTGCGAGTGCGATCGCGCAGGATATGAAAGCCAATAACGGATTGATCACGCTGGACGATCTCAAGCAGTATCGCCCGATTTGGCGTAATCCCGTTTGCGGTAATTTTCGCCAAGCGCGGGTTTGCTCAATGCCGCCGCCTTCTTCGGGTGGAGTGCATTTGCTTCAGATTCTCAATCTCATTGGCGATACTGATCTCAAATCAATGGGCTGGCATAATCCTGATGCGTTGCATTTACTGATCGAATCAATGCGAATTGCTTACGCCGATCGCGCAACTTATCTCGGTGATCCTGATTTTGTCAAAGTTCCGACTTCTGCGCTGATTAGTCCTGAATATGCCAAAATTCGCCGCCGAGAAATCGATCCGCAGAAGGCTGCAACTCAAATAAAACCAGCCGATCCAGCAGTTCTACAAAAACTATCGCGAGAATCCACGGAAACGAGTCATTTAACGATCGTGGATCGCGATCGCAATGCCGTTAGCCTCACTTTTACAATCAATCTTGGATTTGGTGCGGGGATTGTCGCTAAAGGAACTGGAATTGTTTTAAACAATGAAATGGATGATTTTGCGATCGCACCGAATACTCCAAATGCGTTTGGCTTAGTTGGAGGTCAAGCGAACGCGATCGCCCCCCGCAAAACTCCACTTTCGAGCATGACTCCGACAATCATCACCGAAAATGGAAAACTCAAAATGGCGGTCGGTGCACCTGGTGGCAGTACGATTATCACAACCGTTCTGCAAACGATTCTCAACGTTCTAGTGTATGACATGGATGCACGTCGAGCGATCGCAACCCCACGCATTCACCATCAGTGGCAACCGAATCGATTAATGGTTGAGCAATGGGGACTTGACCCACTGACGATCGCAGATTTGCAACGTCGAGGACATCAAATTCAACAACGCGGAGAATGGGGAAATGCAAACGCGATCTTAGTTCTGCCGGATGGGTCGATCGAAGGCGCGGCTGATCCGCGTGGAGAAGGCGTTGCAGCCGGATACTAAGTCCACTTTTGCTCAACCTCAGCGTGTAACTCTCGTTGTAACTATCTGTCACTTCCAGGTCTGCCAATTTGTGTTCAAAATCGATGTTCCTGGAAACGCAGTCGGATTGTTGTTCGCATTTAAGCGCTGTTGCAGTTTCTCTAAATTCGGGCTTGGATTCGGTAAATTCTCGACCAGTTGAAACGGTGCGATCCCAGTTTCAAGCGAAAAAGCAGCCGTTGTTCCAGCCGCCGCCCCCGCAGACCATTCGATCGAATGCACCCGATATGCTGCCGCTGCAGTATGACTCATCGCAATACTTTTCCCCGTCACCAACATATTGTCTAACTTCTGCGGAATCATCGATCGCAGTGGAATCTGAAACGGATATGTTTCGCCTGCCCCCTGCCGCTCTCCGGGACGCTCCTGATTGCCTGGTTTTTCGGGTGGAGACTGAATCATGCAAGGATGAAAATCGAGCGGATAATGTCCGATGCCGACACTATCTGGATAGATGTGCGATCGACCCAAGGTTTTCACGGTTTTCGGATCGATGCGCCCGCGAATTACGTCGATCGTCCGCAGTCCAGCGATCGCGGTTGCGATCTGGCGGAACGTGCGATCGCCCAAATTCTGATAATACTCTTCGCTAAAATCTTTTCGAGATGCCGTGACTTCATCGATCGCAAAGCCCTCTGCATATCCGTAAGCAGGTCTGCCAATAATCCGACGAGATTCACGCATATAGGGATATTTGGATAATCCATGTGCGGTTCCCATCGGAGAATCAAATCCAGTCAAATAGCGCAAATTCGGAAAAGGCTTCTTGGTCGAGAGTTTCGCATCCGTTGTTCCCGAATGAAACCAGTGGAAAAAGCCGATCGCTTGTTCTTCACCACCGCGCAGTCCATCCACACGCAACCCACCAAGCCAGCCATTCGGTTCGAGTTGTCCAGAAGCCCGCAGTTGTTCACGCGACAAAATGTAGTTATCCAAACTCGTTCCGGGGGCGTAATCATTGCCCCAATTCCAGTTCTGCATCGAAATATCACCAGGGTTCACCGATCGACTTCCTGCACCCGGAACCTGACTTTGAATGCGGCGATAGGTGAACACCAGGTCGGGTGTCTCTGCATAACGCTGATCGTTGAAGCTGTAAGACTGGGAATAGCGCGGGTAGAAATCTGGAGGTGTCGCAGGTTGCGGGGTTGCAGTTGCCTCCATCGCAAAGGTGTAGGTGTAGCCTTGCGGACAGTAAGGGTAATCCGTTTCGCTCGACGACGAGGGATTGACATACGATCGTGCATCTAACCCTAAGCGGTAAGGCACATCGGTTAAAGCGACGAGTTCTCCAGTTTCAGTCGCCTCGATCACATACCATTTTCCCGAAGCGGGGGGAACGAACTGAATGATTTTCTTTTGCAATAACGGCGAATCTTGTTCGGTATAGCTATCGACGATCGTTTGGGATAAGGGATAAGTATTAAGTGGTGCAGCACTCGGAGCGGGGCGATGTTGAATTGCGCGAATCGATTGAATTTGTGATCCAGCACTTTCGATCGATTTTGCTACTGTATTTGGAAAGAAATAAAGTTTACCTTTGCCTTCTTTTTCCGCTTCTCTCAATATCGCTTGTAAAATTTCGTGTCCCTCTTTTGGCATAAAACAGACAAGACTCACCCAACAAGCGCCCGGATTTCTACCTCCGTTTTGCGCTAGAACTCGCTGACGAAAATCGGTGTAGCCGCGTGGAAAAAATAACCGCGATCGCTGCGTCGGTTTTTCATCGAGCGCAGAAGTTCCTTGAGACGAAACCTGCCCACCGACCCAATCAGTAATCTCTGTCAAGCAAACGGTGCGCCCTGCCTTTAATGCTTCGTAAGTTGCCGCGACTCCTGCGGTTCCAGCACCCACGACGAGAATTTCACAGTTGACTTGTTGATCAATCGATCGGGGCGTTGCCGCTTCAACAAGCCGAGCCGAAAGTGAGAAAAATAGACTAAATCCAATCCCAAATCTTAGAAAGAACTTCATCACTGCGCTGTCCTTGCATCACTTTTGTATCAATTTATTTAATTACGCCTGAGCAAGACGCTCAACAGAATAGAGCGCCTTGAAATGTTACAGAGTTAAACATTCTGAGGGGATTGGGCAGTTTTTATACCAAGTGCATAATGCTAAGTCCATGGTAAGCCAGCAAAGGAGTGATAGACGATGAGTCTCATAGTTGCGTAAGATGTTCTTGACTCAACGGGTAAGTATTTATTCTTATTATGATGGAACAGTTCCCCTGGCTAACCGCGATCGTGCTACTGCCGTTGGTAGCTGCGTTTTTCATTCCTTTGATCCCTGATAAAAGCGGCAAGACTGTCCGCTGGTATGCGTTGGGCGTTGGCATGGCTGACTTTGGACTGATGTGCTACGCCTTTTGGCGACATTACGACGCGAGCCAGGCGACATTCCAACTGGCGGAAAAGGTGGTTTGGTTACCGCAGTTGGGCTTGAGTTGGGCGCTCTCGGTGGATGGTATTTCGGCTCCGCTGGTGCTGTTGGCGGGCTTTGTGACCACACTGTCAATGTTTAGCGCCTGGCAGGTCGATCGGCGACCGCGCCTGTTCTACGCACTGATGTTGATTTTGTATGCCGCTCAGGTAGGGGTGTTCGTCGCTCAAGACCTGATGCTGTTCTTCATCATGTGGGAAGTGGAACTGGTGCCGGTCTATCTGCTGGTGTGCATTTGGGGTGGGCAAAATCGGGGCTATGCAGCGACGAAGTTCTTGATGTATACGGCTCTGGCTTCGATTTTCATTTTGGTGGCAGCCCTGGCGATGGGACTCTTTGGGGATACGCTCACCTTTGATATTGCTGAATTAGGGTTAAAGCAGTTTCCTTTGGGGCTGGAATTGTTTTTGTATGCTGGACTGCTGGTGGCTTTTGGAGTCAAATTGGCAATTTTCCCCTTTCATACTTGGCTGGCGGACACCCACGGCGAAGCTTCTTCTCCGGTGTCGATGGTTCTGGCAGGGGTGTTGCTGAAAATGGGGGGATATGGGCTGATCCGGTTGAACTTGGAACTGTTGCCGCATGCCCATGTGTATTTTGCGCCGGTGTTGGCGATTTTAGGGGTGGTCAACATCGTCTATGGGGCGCTGAACTCCTTTGCACAGACCAATATGAAGCGGCGGTTGGCTTATTCCTCAATTTCTCACATGGGGTTTGTGCTGCTGGGAATTGCTTCCTATAGTGATTTAGGTGTGAGTGGGGCGATGCTGCAAATGCTGTCGCACGGGCTGATTGCGTCGGTGTTGTTTTTCTTGGCAGGCGTTACCTACGATCGCACCCGCACGATGATGATGAATCAGTTGGGTGGGTTAGGGCAGGCGATGCCCACGGTGTTTGCCCTGTTTACGATGGGGGCAATGGCATCCTTAGCTTTGCCTGGGATGAGTGGGTTTGTCGGAGAACTGGAGGTCTTTGTCGGCTTGGCTACAACCGACATCTATAGTTCGGTCTTTCGCTGGGTGACCGTTTTTCTGGCAGCAGTGGGGTTGATTCTGACACCGATCTATCTACTGTCGATGGTGCGGCAGGTGTTTCATGGAGCCAGCGCGGATCAAATGTGTGACCTGGTGCCTGCCTGTGACCTGAATGATCTCGACTTGAAAGCCCAGGGCAACCAAGAGGCGAACTGTTTTGGTACGGACTGTGTGTTACCAGAGGAGGCAGAGTTTAAGGATGCCAATCCCCGCGAGATTTTTATTGCGGTTTGTTTTCTGGGGCTGATTATTGCGATCGGGTGCTATCCCAAGGTGGCATCCCAGATGTATGACGTGAAAACGATGGCGGTTAATGCCCAGGTGCGGACGGCTTATCATGAAGCCTTTCCAGATGCGTTGCAGCGCTCGGCGCAGGGGCGATGGAGTCCTACGATCTCAGCGGCTCGGCTCAATCTGCGGATGTCTGGGCAGGGCTGATTCATCAGAAAAAGAAAAAACGCTGAACAACATCGTGAGCTAGTGGAAGACAGACGATCGAGTAGTGCAGGCGATTCTCAAGGTGCCAATGTTCGCGAATGCGTTTACTTAGTTCCTTAGCATCAATTGCTGAGGAACTAAAATAAAACAATGAATCAGTTTGGTACAACCTGGTAAAACCTATCAATAGCTAGAGAAGCTTAAAGATGCGATCGCACTATGCTGAAGTGCTGTTACTGACTGGGACAACATGGGAGTACCGCAATCAGGATTCGTTATTTTTCTAGTGTTTGGCATCTTTTGCACGATCGCGGGGATTGCAGCAGGTGCTTATATTTTGAAGCCGAAAGATCAGCCAATTCGGTTTGATAAATGGGGATATGTGGTTGTCATTCCGATCGTCGTTCCGATCGTGGCTGCATTGTTGTTTGAAGTGCTGTCTTACTATCGAGTGTTTTAATCGCCGAGTATTCTAATCGCTAGTCACTTTGCCTCTGAGCGCTTTGATGTGTCCTCGCTTGGTTTTGCTGTCGAGCCGCCTTTCTTGAGCACTGCGGCTTGGAATTGTAGGCTTCCGTTTTTTCGGCATGACGATCGCGCTCTTAATTAGTTCTTTTAACCGATCTAAAGCTTCTTCACGATTTTGCTCTTGTGTACGCTGTGATTGCGCTTTAATCACCACGATGCCATCTTTGGTAATCCGATTGTCGTTTCGTTCAAGCAGACGAGTTTTGATCCGTTCTGGCAATGAAGAAGCCGTAATATCAAACCGGAGATGAATTGCGGTTGCCACTTTATTCACATTCTGTCCGCCTGCACCTTGAGAACGAATCGCACTTAGTTCGATCTCTGATTCGGGAATGGCGATCGTTTTAGAAATTTGCAGCATTGCTCTAGGAAGATACGCTCTTCCATAGCCTAACCAAATCGAATAAGACCTGCAAGAAAGCGCGATCGTACTTCTACGATCGCGCTTCATTCATCTATACAAGTTGACCCAAGAAAGCGGCTTTTTCTTCTGCACTGAGCGATCGTGCCGAAGACAGCAATTCAGTTGCTTTCGGCGACATTTGAGCATTGGTTGGAATGCTGCTGCTGAACTCTTGACCGAGTTGATACCAGAATGCAATCCGAGAATTTGCATCTAATGCTTCGTAGCGTGTTAGCGGAGGCTGAGTGCTACCGGGAAGCAGTTCTAACATTGCTTTGCTCGGATGTGGATCGAGTGCAACACCATCAAAATGATCGACCTTATTGGTTAGGAAATCACCAAGCGTTTGGAGTTGTTCGTCTTGTCGTTGCGCCTTAATTTCATCGATCAGTGTCGAGATCTCTTTGCTAGAAGAGGTACTCAAAGCTGAGGATGGAACTGATCCAGAGACTTCTTTGAATAGCGTTCCGAGTGCGACAAGTTGCTCCTCGATCGGCAGCTTTTGAAATTCTGCGACTGCTTGATCAGTGTTGTTTGTATTAATCGAAGTCATAAAAGTAGTCTCCAAATTGCTGTGAGGAATAGATTTTCCGAAAACAAATTCGTTTTTTTACGAATCGCTTTCAAGGTTATCTCCCTCAAACAGCACGATCCCCTATAAAAAGGGAGAGACTGATTTAAGTACGATGTCTGGAGCGTTGTTATAGGTCTTCTGGAGTTAGCCCGGTTTTTTTAGCAATTCTGGCAAGCATCCTTGGTTCAATCTCATCACTCTCTCGGAACGAAAAACATAGTCAGGATAGTCCTCTCGCTCTAGCACAATGTGTGATCCGGATTGGCGCTTAATTTGCCAACCGATTTGCTGCAATGCTGCTAAAATCTGCCGTCCTTTACTGGATGACCACTGACTCATGGGCTTGCCACAAACGCGATCGTGTCCAGGGTCGATTCGCCGTGTTCGATCCGGTCTGCAATGACTCGTAAAGCCAAAACTTTCGTCTTCGAAATTGCATCGTCACGAGTTGAACCATACGCTAGAACACCTGGCAACTCAGACATCTCCGCAATCCAGCGTCCATCTGTTTCTTGATCAAGCTCAATTTCTAGGTTCATGATAATTCCTTTAAAACACTTGCTAAACGCTCAACAATTTCATCGATATGATGTTTCTCTAGGATTAACGGCGGCGATAACGCGATAATATCTCCGGTTGTTCTAATCAGTAATCCTTGCTCAAAACAATCAACCATTGCATTGTAAGCCCGAACTCCTGGCTGCCCCGGAATTGATGCAAGTTCAATGCCTGCGACTAAGCCCAAATTTCGCACATCAATCACGTGAGGTAATCCCTTCAGCGAGTGCATGGCTTCCTCCCAATAAGGCGATAAATCACGAGCGCGATCGAACAAGCCTTCCTCTTCGTAAATATCCAGCGTTGCCATTGATGCAGCACAAGCTAACGGATGCCCGGAATAGGTGTACCCGTGGAAAAGCTCGATCGCATTCTCCTGTCCGTGCATAAACGCATCATAGAGATACGATCGGGCAAACACTGCTCCCATTGGGACTGCCGCATTCGTAATTCCTTTCGCAACACAGATCAAATCTGGCATCACACCAAAATACTCGGCTGCAAATCCCCGACCTAGCCGACCAAAGCCCGTGATCACTTCGTCAAAAATCAGCAAAATGCCGTACTTATCGCAGATCGATCGTAGTTTCTCCAAATATCCCACAGGTGGAATTAACACACCCGTTGATCCAGCTACAGGCTCAACAATCACAGCAGCAATAGTCGAAGGATCATGCAAAGTGACGATTCGTTCTAGCTCATCGGCTAAATGCGCTCCCCATGTAGGTTGTCCTCGACTAAAAGCGTTCTGCTCTAAATTGTGTGTGTGCGGTAGATGATCCACTCCCGGCAACAAACTCCCAAAGAACTTCCGATTCGGCGCGATTCCTCCTACCGAAACGCCGCCAAATCCAACGCCGTGATATCCGCGCTCTCGTCCGATCAATCGAGTGCGACTCGCCTCACCGCGCACCCGATGATATGCCAGTGCAATCTTTAGCGCCGTATCGACTGCCTCTGATCCAGAATTTGCAAAGAAGACGTGATCCAGATCTCCCGGCAGCATTTTCGCTAAGCGATCGGCTAACGCAAACGGAGCCGGATGTCCCATCTGAAACGTGGGCGAAAAATCTAATGTCGCAGCTTGCTGGTGAATGGCTTGCACAATACGATCGCGGCAATGTCCCGCATTCACACACCATAAGCCTGCGGTTCCATCTAACACTGATCGACCGTCTACGGTCGTGTAGTGCATATCTTTAGCAGATGCCATCAGACGCGGCTTAGCTTTAAACTGTCGATTTGCAGTAAAAGGCATCCAGAACGCATCTAAGCTTTCTGGCAAGGAAATATCTAAGACCATTGCAAAGTTAGAATTGTGAATAGACGTATCAAAACTTCTACGAACAGAAATTACTCATCGCAGTGAACGATGAGATCGACACTCAAATCAAGACGAACGCGAATGTCGATCGATAAAACGAGTGTAAACCACTAGCTGTCAGCCTTTTTCCGACTAGCTCCAGTCTTGGTTGTTTTAGCGGTGCTTGCCTTAGACTTAGCGGCAGTTTTGGTCGATGCTTTTTCGGTTGTTTTGTCGGCTTTAGCGGTCGATCGAGTGCGCTTAGGCTTTTCGTCTGCTTCTTGCTCTGGAGCCGCATTCTCAAGGGCATCCGAACCTTCTTGCAGTGCTTCAGCACTCATGCTAATTGTGCGACGACGGCGACGAGTTTTGGCACCGCCTTCCTCTTTGCGAGCAGACGACAGATAGTATTTCAGCGTCGAGGGGCTAATTTCTACACCCTTCGAGGAGAGCATCTGCGAAACTTCGCTGTAGTTGTAGCCGCGATCGAGCGCGATCGTAATTTGATCTTTGAGTAGGTGAATCGCTTCTCTTAGTGACCAAATTTCCTTTGGCTTTTCCGGTAATTCTTGGAGTGCGCTGGATGCGCTACTGATCGAATCTTTCGAGACTAGCGTTGATGTGGGTGATCTTCTTTTCGTTACAACCATTGTGTTTCTCCTACTAAATAAACAGGAAGTTTGTTTTGTTTATGTATTCCCATTCTTGGGACTTGAAACAAAATCTTTCAGCCAGTTGAGCAATCTAGACAATGATCGCTCTATTGCTCATCTCGATCGACGATAGTGATGGTGATGCTGTTATCACTATCGTCGTCAATTATAGAGACATTTTTGAATTTGGTAGCAAATCTTAAAAAATTTGGATCAAACTCCAAACACATTAAGCGTCAAGTCATCGGTGATGAATCTTTTATATAGACGGATATATTACCGATTCTGATTACACCAACCGTTCGATGATTGCAGAGAACAACGGTGCAAGCAGCAATCCTGGCAAAAATGCAGCAACGCTTAACCGCGCAATTTCCAACAAGTTCAAACCCAGCCCAATCACCATTAATCCACCCACTCCCGAAGTCAACAACACGGCTGGAGCCGTTGTTGGATCACTGAGCGATTGAGCGAGTAATCCGGCTGCGAGCGACAGTCCACCCTGATAAACGACGATCGGCAAAATCGAAAACACAACCCCAATTCCATAACTACTACTCAGCGCGATCGAAGCGAGTCCGTCCATTGCGGCTTTAATCGATAACAGCGTATTGTTTCCAGTTAAGCCGTTATTTAAGCTGCCAACGATCGTCATGGGTCCCACGCAAAACAGCAAACTTGCCGCTACCCATCCTTCGGTAAAACTGCCGCCACCTTTCACCCTGCGTTTAATCTGATCGCCGATCGCGTGTAGCCTTGCTTCGAGTTGCCACCACTCGCCCAGCAAGCCACCCAGAACGATCGCAAACAGCCCAATAATCACACCGTCGATCGCGCCAAGTCTAACCTTTAGCAAGCTCGATGCCATTGTGACACCCAAAAACAGCGTTAATAACCCCAACCCTTGAGTGATAATGCGCTGCATTCGAGCAGGCAAACTCCCTTTCAGCATCAGTCCTACTGCACTACCGACTAAAACCGTTGCGACATTGATCCAAGTGCCACTGGTCTTGCCCCATAGGCTTAGCGTTGCCGGATGGATTTCCCAAATTGAAGTGATCAGCATTAGCGGTAGCGTTTCCTCTGGTGTAAATTGTGCGTGCAATCTCTGTAGCGATCGTGCTAGGTACCCATTTCGATCGCATCATATCAAACTGCGCTAATTCTCAGGGTGGAATGATTTCAAATTGAGTTTTACCCAAACGGGAGAGTCATCTTTATCCTGATTCTCGTTATTCTGTCTGCAATTGGATCAGCGATTCGTGAAGTCTAAAGAGTGAATGCAAGTGCAGACAAAAGGAACTGGGAATTATGACTGCTGTAATGACGATGCCAAAGTTTAGTCCTGACCAATTTGTACGCTTCATCGGTGGACAGGGAAAAGTGCGAGAGTTTCATGCAGATGCTGGAAACTGGTCGTATTTGGTTGAGATGGAAATGGGTGAAGAACCGGAGATGGGCAGAATCGGCTTTGAGACGATGATTCTGCTGTCGGAAACAGATTTGAAAGCGCTAGAGGGAGCATGGAGCTAGGAGCGCGAAAAGTTTACTGTGTGGTCTGGTGCAGCCTTAGCGATGGGGCTGCTTTTTTATGGGTTCAATCAAGAAGGCTTTGATTTGCTGGATGTACCAGCCTGGATTCTCAAAATGAATGTTGTGTCCAGTATTAGGCGCGATCGCTAACTCTACCGTTTCACAAAGCGATGCCATTTCTTGACTCAAAACGACAAATTTACGATCGCGCTCTCCTGCCATCAACAATAACGGCTGCTGATGCGATCTCAATTTCTCCCATAAACTCGGCTGCATTCCCGTTCCCATTTCTCTAAGCGATCTCGCAAGTTCAACTGGATTGTTCCGCGATCGTTCTTTTAGCATTTGCTCAAATTGCGGATGTGCTTTAAGCGATTGGAATAATGGCTGATTGTACCAATCGCTTAGAAACTGGTCGAAATCTGCCTCAATTCGATCCGCTAATGCACGATCGCGCTCTCGTCGCTCTCGTCGCTCTTGCTCTGTCTTTAATCCTGGAGATCCTGATTCGACGATCGCTTTTGGAAACCGTTCTTGGTAATTTAACGCCAAGTACAGCGCCACTCGTCCTCCCATTGAATAGCCGACCAAGTTTGCTCGATCGATGGCTAACTCATTTAGTAGATCGACGATCGCGGTTGCTGTATTTT
Organism: Cyanobacteria bacterium FACHB-63; assembly: GCA_014695255.1. Classification (GTDB taxonomy): domain Bacteria; phylum Cyanobacteriota; class Cyanobacteriia; order Leptolyngbyales; family Leptolyngbyaceae; genus Leptolyngbya. The sequence goes on along the minus strand of JACJNX010000010.1, from coordinate 110,585 downwards.
CCATCGTGTACTGATTTGAAAATCGCGTTTCACCATGACCCGGAAGATCGATCGTGAGACTCTGATCGCCCAATTGCGCCGCGATCGCATCAAACTCTGCACCACTGCCTAGAAATCCATGCAGAAAGACCACGATCGACGAATCGCTTTGTCTACCTGGGTTAGAAGTCAATCGGAACGATAATTTGGTTGTCATGCACAGCACTCAACTGCAAGGGGGAACACTATCAATGTCTCGCTTTTTGGAAGTGGGAATCAAGGTCTCAGGACTTTCCCCAGATAATCGGCTCCATGAACTCAGAAGAAGTCTTTCAACTTATTGATCGCGTCTTGCCGTTTGAAGCGTGTCTGTTTCACCAGATTCTGCCGCTTTCCATCCAACACGGCAAGCTGCATTTAGGTATGGTGATGCTCGATGATGTTGCCGCGATCGATTATGCTCGACGGATGGCGGGCTACCAAAACTACTCACTCATCCCTCAAAGCCTCTCTTCAGAATCACATCACTCCGTCCTGACCGCCTACCTAAACTACAGCCAAAATCGCCCAACCCCATCAAAGCCGCAGCCCACAGCCTCTCTAGAAGCAGGGCTCCACGATAAAGACACACTGGTACTTGAAGTTCCTGACGAACAGACTGCGTTAGAAACGGAAGCACCCGAAGCTCAAGCAACCGTTCAGAACTCCTACACTATCCTTCCCGACTTACCCGTCAGCACCCGATACTCTGAAGAACCGATCGCGCTGCTTGCCCAACTCCCTCCATCACGCTTGCTCAAGGAACTTCTAGGACGGGTCTTAGGCAACGGCATTGGACGGCTGTTCTTTGAACGACGAGAAAGATACGGTCGAATTCTATGGAGCCAAAACGGAACCATACAGTCTGTGATCGAAACTGTAGCGCTCAACAAGCTTCAAGCTCTGATCGACGAACTAAAACATCTCACTCGTCTGCCGCTGTCTCCGGTCACTCAAGTTCAGCAGGTCGAAATCGAGCGATCGTATCAGCGCGATCGAGTGCTGTTGCGCCTGCGAATTACACCGACGGAAGCTGGAGAGCAAGCAACGCTACAAGTTCTCCGGGGTGCAGCCCTAAAGTTTTATCAGCGCCAACAGATCACCAGCTTAAGCCGTGATGCACTGACGATCGCGACTAAGCTCCGGCAAAAGATCAACGAACTTCATCACACAGCCACACCCGTCACTGAGCAGCATAATGTCGTTCCTGAGATCGATCAAATGATGCAAATCGTGGAGCAGCAGTTAACCGAACTCAAGCAAATTCGAGATTCTTATACTGAGAGGAATTAGAAATTCTGTGGGTTTCAGGACTGCCGCAATCTCGTCAGACTGGGGCATCTTTTGACTCAATCACGAGATCGGGCAAACCGTCGATTTTTTCAGTCGGAATTTCTGCCTCCGGATCGTTCATAAAAACGGTGAGTCCTGCCGGAACACATTCCACTTCGATCGGGGTTGTGCCGATCATTTCGCCATCCAGCACTACCTTTTGCGGTGGACTGGTCGTGATTTTAAAGCGCCTCGATCTCAAATAGCCAATATCGTCGCGCTCCGCTGGATTGCCGCTAAGGGCAGATTGCAGCAGATGATAAGTCGCCGCGATCGCGCTGGTGCGATTGGCAGGGGCAACGATCGTCAAATCCAGCATTCCATCATCGACAATCAACCCTGCTGGACCTTGAGCGAGTACCGAAGTGGCAGGAGCGGCATTCGCTACGGTGAGCGCCGAAGCGGTAAACGAGATAATCTTATCGTCAGTTTCGACTTCGGCTTCAAAGTGATCTAGATCCCGCAGCTTGCGGATGCCTGCAAGAACATAGGCCAGAATTCCCAGCCGATTCTTGGCTTCGCGGCTGGCAAGCTGAATTGTTTCTGCTTCAAATCCGATCCCGGCAAGCAGAATCATCGGATGCTTGTTGCAGAAGGCGACATCAATTACTTTCGTTCGCTGATTCAGAATCGTTTCGCAGGCAGCTTCGATCGTTGTAGGAATCGAGAGCGCATTGGCAAACGCATTTGCAGTCCCGCGTGCGATCACCCCTAAAGGAATCTGCGTGCGGATTACAGCATTCGCAGCAGCAGAAACCGTACCATCTCCGCCTGACACAAACAGCGCGTCTACACCTTCGCTGACTGATTCTGCAGCAAGTTCATCCGCATCGCGATCGGGAGAAGTTAATTTCGTTTCTAAGTCAAACTTTTCGCTTAATAACCACTGGATTAGCTCTAATTCCTGTTCTGCGTTTCCCTGACCCGCCACCGGATTAAAAATTAAATGTGCCTTCTGCATAGCGATTCAAGAATAATATATCTCCTGAATATCATGCGCCAAGAGCGATCGGGGTCTGACTTGTGGGGGATTCTTCGCTCTAGATCAGGACAGAAGTGCAAAAATGAGAATGCTCTTGATTCCCTAACAAATCTTATGTCTGCGGCAACTATGTATGATGAGGAGCATTTTGTCGTGCTCGAAACGAACCAGCCTGAAGCGATCCTAACCGCAACTGAATTGAGCGAAAAGTTACGATCGATTCTCGCAACTCGGCAAGACGAACTGCCCACGGATATCAAACAAGCGGGTGAAATCGACGATCAGATCCGCTATCTAATTGATACCACTTGTGAGTTAGGGATGGCTCCCGGTGAGTATTTGCAGTGGTATGCGATTCGGCTCGAAAAGTAATCAACCTGCCATTTGAACTTCTTCAACGCTTTCGCTAGGGAGCTCCAGACAGTAACCCGCACCGTACACCGTTTTGATGTATTTTGGATGCCGGGGATCAGGTTCAAGCTTGGTTCTCAAGTGACGCACATGCACCCGAATGGTTTCGATATCATCATCGGGATCATATCCCCAAACTTCCTTGAGAATTTCGCTAGGCGACACAGTCTGACCGTGGCGCTGAAGCAAGCAGTGCAACAGTTCAAACTCTAGATGCGTCAGCTTGACGGTTTTGCCAAACCAGATCGCCTCAAAGCGTTCGGGCACTAGGATTAAAGGGCCATAGCTGAGAATTTCAGAGTGTTTTGCGGCTTGAGGAATGCGATCGGTACGACGCAACAAAGCGCGGACTCGTGCCAGCATTTCATCGACTTCAAACGGCTTCTTCAGATAGTCGTCTGCGCCTGCGTTGAAGCCTTCCACAATGTTTTGAGTTTGGCTGAGCGCGGTCAGCATCAAGACGGGAATATCGGCTGTGCGCTCATCGCGGCGAATGCGCTGACAGATCGTAAAGCCATCCACTTGCGGCAGCATCAGATCCAACAAAATCAGATCGGGTTGGAGTTGAAGTGCGAGAGCTTGTCCGCGATTGCCATCTGAAGCCTGGCTGACATCGTAGCCTGCCATCTCCAGGTTGACTGCAACGAGTTCCGCGATCGTGGGGTCGTCATCAATAATTAAGATTCTGGGCATAATTAATCTCTTCTTACTAAAGGAGGGTGACTGATCAGGAGTAGAGGCTCAAACTTTTATAAAGATTCCTGTTCAGATTATACGTAAGGATCATATTTTCTTCGCTATATGAAGCAAATTTGGATCAGGAACTGATGAATCGATTGACGCAAACTGCCTGAGTTCTTTGTAATTAAAACGTAGAAGTAGAAGATTACAATTTATGACGGAATATCTTCTAAAGGAGCCATTTCTATGCCGCTCAAAGTGGGCGATACTGCCCCCGATTTCACCGTAAAAGACACGAACGGCAACACCGTTAAACTCTCAGACTATGCAGGTCGAACGATCGTCCTGTATTTCTATCCCAAGGACGATACGCCCGGCTGCACCAAAGAAGCGTGCAGTTTCCGTGACAATTACACCCAGTACACCAGCAAAGGAATTCCTGTGTTTGGCGTAAGTATGGACGATGAAGCCTCACACCAGCGCTTCACCGAAAAATACAGTCTGCCGTTTCCGCTCCTCGCAGATAGCAATGGAACTATTACCCAAGCCTATGATGTCGATGGCGGCGGCTATTCTAAGCGTGTGACATATGTGGTGGGTGCGGACGGCAAGATCGCTCAGGTGTATACGACGATTCAGACGGATACTCACGCAACGGATATCTTGCAGCAATTAGCGATGTAGTCCGTTATTTTTGATCGAAGCTCAATCTCCTGATCTCCTGCGATCGGGAGATTCTTTTTTGCAGATCGTGCAGCAGAAGTATAGTTGTCAGAACAGGGGCGCATCCGATCGCGCCATGTTTCGTCTTGGGTTTTTGCACACCGTTTTTCAGCGAAAAGAGTTATGACAGACACGACGATCGCAGCCAATTCGCTAACCTCAGGAGGCGGAAGCGCGCCTCCAACCTATGCCGGACCGCTAGAAGTTTTGGTGAATAAGCCAGTGGTGCTCAAGGGCAGTTATGATGCTGCTCGCATCAGGCGGATCACATTGATGGCTGAAGATAAAGTGAACCTAGATGTGAGGCTAAATAATGGAACCTGGCAGGTTTCGATGCCGCGAGGATTCTCCACACCCGGAGCGCGTTGGCTGCGGCTCAAAGGATTTGATGCCAGCAATAAGCTAATCGAAAATCGCGTCTTTTACATTACCGTGAGCCGTAATCCGCTAACGGTGGGACAGTCTCTTTCTGCGAAACTACTGCGAGACACCTTTTTCAAGGTTTCAACCGACGATTCTGCGCGGCTGAACAATCAGCAAAAGGTATTAGTCAAAGCTGGACAAACGTTTCCGGTACTGCGATACGGCTTTATTGATGGACATTTGAAATTGGAGCTAGGGAGCACGATCGCGCCGATCGGGAATTTCGGTTATTTTTACGAAGACCATGTGCAACTGACGAAAGGAGCGCAGATTCTCAGGTTTTCGCTTGATGATGTTCCCGATATTCCTTTAGCGGCACATCTTCTGATCACCCAAACCACCTTTTTCAAAACTTCTCCTGCCGACTCTTCGCTGTTGGCAGCCAACCAAAGAACAAACGTGCTGAAAGGTCAGGTCTTCCAAATTACAGGATATGCCTGCACCCGCGGACACTTTCGAGTGACGCTGAAAGATCCGATCCCCGGTTTTGGCGATCGTGGCTTTATTTTCTGGCAGTACGCCCAGATTGAGCGCAACGGGCGAGAAGTGCCTTATGATTCAAGTGCTTTAACGGTGACAGCGCTACGCGATACCGTGATCAAAAAGCGTCCGGTGGATTCGTCGGAGCTTCAACCCGATGAACGATCGACCTTCAACGCGAATGAGTTTTACGGGGTCGCAAGCTACATGATTGAGGGCGGACATATCAAAGTGTCGCTCAATGAAGAATTGCCGGACTTTGGCAATACGGGCTATATATTCCCAGACTTTGTGCGGATGAGTCGGGGTAATCGCGCCTTTAATCCGATTCCCGGTTCTGTGGAATTGAATGTGCCGCACTTCTCGCAGCGAGACAATCCTCGATTTTATTGGTCTACCTGCAACGTGACCGCGATCGCGATGTGTATGTCCTATCTTGGAACTCGCGCCCGTGGCGGCGGTCAACTTGAAGATGAATTGTTGCAGTGGTGCTTCAACGAAGATGGAGAAGGATCTCAAATCAACCACAACACCTTATCGAAACTGGTCGATGCTTATGGATTTGATGGCACGTTTAGTACCGAATGGACATTCCGCGATGTGCGAGAAGAATTGATTAATGGTCGTCCGGTGGTGTTGTGTGGAATGTTTACGTCTTACGGTCATATTGTGACGGTGATTGGGTATACGCCGGATGGTTATATTGTGAATGACCCCTGGGGCGATGCTTTAACTGGATATGCAAACACCGAGGGACGTAAGCTTCTCTACCCTTATGACTATACGAATCGCGTTTGCGGCCCCGACGGGAAGGTGTGGGCGCATTTTATCCGGCGCAGATCCTAAGTGATGCGGTCAATGCTGCTGAGGCGTTTCGCCGAAATGTCTTGGCAGCATTGGAAAAACGATCGAATTCTTCCAGGATCAAATTGATGTCAAATTGCTAGACGATCGCTCAAAATAGAATCATGCTTTCAGTATTCCTGATTCTTACGATCGCGCTTGTTCCCTCGGTTCTGACGTTGCTGCTTCAGCATCGGCTGGAGTCCCAAGCTCAGCAGCGTCTTCGAGCAGCGATGGCAGCCGCAGAACGGCGACAACTCCAAAACTTGCTTCGTCTCCCCCCAGATCATCACCGCGTCGAAGGGATTGGAACCCTCGTCGGGGATTTTACCTGCATTTATAATGCGCGATCGCCCTATCTTCGATGCGCGGTCAATCCTTCCGGCCCTTGTGAAAATTGTCGATTGTATGCCTCAAAATACTAGCCCCCTGCCGACTCCCCACAGTGGTTATCACTGGAATCGAATTCCTCGCCGCTTTTTTGAGGGGTGGTATTACCGTGTCACCTTGCCGGAGATTGGTCAAACCTTTGCGTTCATGTATTCGATCGAAGATCCTCAAGGCGGTCAACCCACCAGTGGCGGTGTGGCTCAAATTTTAGGCATTGATGATGAGTATCTGTGCCGAACTTTTCCAGACCCGAATCGATTCTGGGCAGTGACCGATCGACTGGCTTTAGGACACTGGCGGCAATCGGGCAAACCTCAGCTTTTAGATCCGCAAGTGTTCGATCGCACCATTTCTGAAGGCTATCAAGCCACAGAAACCTGGCACCAAGGACGACTGAAAGAGCCGAACGGGAACTTTGCAGAATGGCAATATGCGATTGAGCCTGTGTATGGATGGGGCGATCGACAATCAACCGCAGGTTTGCTCTCATCGCTCCAGATTTTTGAACCTGGTTGGCAAATTCTGATGGCGCATGGTCATGCTACAGGTCACATCAATTGGAACGGGAAAACTTATGAATTCACTAATGCTCCTGCATACAGCGAGAAGAATTGGGGCGGCGCATTTCCGAGCAAATGGTTTTGGCTCAACTGTAATGCGTTTGATCACGAGCCAGATTTAGCGCTGACAGCAGGCGGCGGACGACGTGGAGTGCTTTGGTGGACAGAATCGGTTGCGATGATTGGGATTCATTATCGCGGTCAGTTTTACGAATTTGTGCCTTGGAATGCGGAAGTGAATTGGGTGATTCGTCCGTGGGGCTACTGGCGCATGGATGCTCGAAACCGCCATTATCGAGTCACCGTGACCGGAACCACAGATTTACCGGGAACACCATTACGAGCACCGACGATCGACGGTATGCAGTTTGTTTGCCGTGACACCATGCGAGGGAATGTGACTGTGGAACTGTGGGATGAGGCAGAGCGCCTGATTGTAAGAGCTACAAGCGATTTATGCGGACTAGAAACGGGTGGCGCTCCCTGGGATGAAACCTGGGCTTCTGGATGTGGACTCAACTTTTAAGGAGAACAACTATGCAAAACTTGCTCGTGTTTGCCGTAGTCGTATTGATGGTTTTGGGGTTGATTTCGCTGGGAGAACTGATTGTGCGATCGCTCAAATCTCGCGATTGTGAGCCTGTAGACTATACGCCTGTGAGTGAAGCGATCGGGAACGGACTGATCGGCGCAGAACCCGGTGATGTCTCTCATTTCTTTGGTGCGATCGCGGCTTTCTTTTCGCGCTTTCTCGAACATTTCTTACATCACTAATCTCGTTTTAGATGAGATTGCTATAATGCCACTCATCCGGGGCTGTAGCTCAGTCGGATAGAGCGATCGCCTCCTAAGCGATAGGTCGAGGGTTCGAGTCCCGCCAGTCCCGTTACTCTAACGTCGTTTTTGAGCGACACCGTAGTAGATAAGTTCCTGATGCCCAACCCCTCGATCGCTCTTTAGCTGTTCGTAGCTTATTTCAATGAAGTGCTGAAACTGAGTTCAAAGGTGTGCTTGATTCAGACTCAATATAATCGTCCAGCATTACGAGAATCGAAACCTCGATCGACAACCCAGCATCAGCAGCAGCGGCAATCAATTCAGCCGGAAGCGAGAATCCGCCCTGATCTTCCTCACGAATTGTGCTGATATACAGCTCAGCGCGACAGTTTGAGCGATCGAGAGTTGCGATCGCAGGGGCTAGCTGCTTTAACTGCATTGCAGCTTCTTGTAAGCCATGATCCAGCAGTTCACCGTCTCGAATTTCAGCCAAATTTAACAACCAAAGATCTATCGGTTGCACTCTTCGCTTGGAAACGCGATCTCCCCGGCGTAGAGTCCGAGTTGGTTCGATTCTAACCAACTCCGTAAGATGCTCCGACGACGGTAACATCCCTGATGGTCGTTTCGGTTTGCACCGCGTCCCCGTTCCATTACATCAGTTCGCGCACGTCCGTCACTTTCCCGGTAATTGCTGCTGCTGCCACCATCGCCGGACTCATCAACAACGTGCGACCCGATGCTGATCCTTGCCGTCCTTTGAAGTTCCGATTCGATGAGGAGGCGCTGATTTGCCGCCCCTGTAACTTATCGGGGTTCATCGCTAAACACATTGAGCATCCGGGTTCACGCCACTCGAATCCAGCTTCTGTGAAAATACGATCGAGTCCTTCCTGCTCCGCTTGGTATTTCACCCGTTCCGATCCCGGCACCACAAACGCTTTCACGCCTTCAGCAACGCGCCGACCTTGAGCCACTCGTGCTGCTTCCCGCAAGTCAGAAATCCGTCCGTTCGTGCAGCTTCCAATAAAGCAGACATCGATCTTAGTTCCCTGAAGAGGTTCGCCCGGTTTTAGATCCATGTATTGATAGGCTTCAAGCGCGATCGCTCTTTCGTCGTCTGGCATCACCTCTGGAGCGGGAACCGTTTCGGTTACACCAATTCCCTGTCCCGGAGTAATGCCCCAGGTTACAGTCGGAGTAATATCAGCCGCATCAAAAACAACAACATCATCGTAAACCGCATCGGTATCACTACGGAGACTGTTCCACCAAGATACCGCTTTGTCCCATTCTTCGCCTTTGGGTGCAAACTCGCGCCCTTCAAGATAGTCATAAGTTGTTTGATCAGGATTGACATATCCGCAACGTGCACCGCCTTCGATCGACATATTGCAAACGGTCATGCGCTCTTCCATGCTCATTTGCTCGAAGGTTGTACCCGCGAACTCGTAAGCATACCCGACTCCACCTTTCACGCCAAGTTTGCGGATGATGTGCAAAATCACATCTTTGGCGTATACGCCCGGATTGAGTTTGCCATTGACTTCGATTTTTTTGACCTTGAGCTTAGAGAGCGCTAAGGTTTGAGAGGCAAGCACATCGCGGACTTGACTCGTTCCGATGCCGAACGCGATCGCGCCAAATGCTCCATGCGTGGAGGTGTGGCTATCTCCACAAGCGATCGTCATTCCAGGCTGAGTCAGTCCTTGTTCGGGTGCAATCACGTGAACAATGCCTTGACTGCCAGAGCCAACCGGATAAAAGCGAATATTGTTCGATTGAGTATTTTTCTCAAGTTCTTGCAGCATTTCTTCAGCAAGTGAATCGAGAAACGGACGGGCTTGATTGTCGGTCGGAATAATGTGGTCAACGGTTGCAACAGTGCGATCGGGAAAAAGCACTTTCAGTCCGCGCTCTCGCAGCATCGAAAACGCTTGTGGACTGGTGACTTCATGAATGAGATGTAGCCCGATGAAAAGCTGAGTTTGTCCCGATGGCAGAATCCCGACGGTGTGCAAGTCCCAAACTTTATCGAACAATGTCCCGGTACTCATGGCAGTGATGGGGTGACGTATACAAGCAAAGATTCATCTTATCGCACAGTGGTAGAGACAGGAGTGATTCAGTTTGGGACAAAATGATCAAAATTTGATAGTACAAAAACTCACATCACTGTAAAATGCCAGTGAATGAGCGAGGAGAAGACTATGCGATTAGGCAAAGTGGTGAAGTCGAATTCTCATTGTGATTACATTGTGCAGGTCGATGATGTAATGGATTTTGCCGAAGCTCCACTGCCTGATGATTATGGCTTTGGAACTTTCGTGAAGCTCGAAGATGAGCCGCGAAATGGAGGTAGCTCACGCCATTGGGCAGTCGGAATTGTTTACAATTCACAGTTATTCAATCCACTGTTTCTTAACTCTGGAATTCGCTTAACCAGTGAGCCTGATCCATTGTTTACGCCGGATCAAGTGCAAGAAGTTCGCACATTGCTCTGGACGGTTTTAGTGGGAGAGCTAGATACCCATAATGGTAAACCTTACGGGATTCAAGGGATTCCGCGTGTGGTTGTACCCGTGAATACGCCTGTGCAGAAGATGAATTGGGAAGAAATTTATCACTTCCACCTGAATAAGATGGGTCGATCGCAGTTCTGTTACTACAGTCATTTACTGCACTGTGGCGGAACGTTCTCGGAACAGTTAACCCATCAAGTGCTAGAAGAACTAATCGAATCCAAGCTATTTCAGGGAGCCGAAGAAAGAGCATTAATTGTGCTGTGCAAAGAGCTTGCTTGGAAAACTACAATGGGCGCAATGAAATAGTAAGTTCAATCGATGTCGGAGGTTTGTGGAGTTGCCGAGGTAGGAATGCCCGATCCACGCACTCGGTAAAGGTAGAACACTGGAATGAGAACATACAGCAAAAAGCCAATCCGGGTATTAAACAACGAAACCAAGATGGCAAAGATGCAAGCAAATGGAACCATCAGAAATCGCTGCCGAAGCTTCAAAATAAAGCGCGGATCAGTTGCTGGATCAATCAGGCGATGTCCATTGGTGGCGTAGTACCAGTGCCAATACCGCATGATTGCTGTAAAAAGTAAGTTCAATCCGTAAACCACCCCTGCAAATCGGAACTGTCCATCTTCTCCGATCAAAGAGGCTGAAAACGGAATGAATGCAATACAGAGTAGGAACAATAAACTCAGTCCAATGTGAATGCGATCGGAGCGCTGGATAAAATGGAATTCGATCGTATGTCCATACCAAAACGTGCCTAGCACAACAAAGCTAATCACGAAAGATAAGATATGTTCTCGCAGACCCCATAGCTTTCCGAGCAAGTCCATCTCAGACGCAGCACTTGGCACTTGAATATCCAGCACGAGCAGCGTCAGGACAATTGAAAACACCCCATCAACTAAATTTTCGATTCTTTGAGTTCCGAGGGTTTGGCGGGTGGATGGGTCTGTGTTTTGAAATTTCATATCCTCTGCTGCTGACGGCGATTCGTGCGATCGCTTAATCTTTAGTTACAAACACTATCTATCCTGTGTTTTCTTGGCGATCGCAGCCTCTATCAAGAGCAGGAAGTAGGCTTCAGGATCTGGCTTTTGGGTACACAATGCGCTGATGATTCGACTGTTGCCACACTTGCACAAACACGTGCGCGATCGTACTCATCTGCGATCGCGTTAATCCCGATTCATCTAACTGACCATCTTTCCATCGTGCTGCCAGGATCTTATTGATCATGTTCAAAGCTTCTTCGGGTGTGGCATCTTTGAGCGATCGCAAAGCTGCTTCACAAGAATCTGCTAACATCACAATTCCAGTTTCACGAGACTGCGGTGCAGGCCCGTCATAGCGAAAATCCGCCTCATTAACTTTGATCTCAGGATCAAGTTTTGCTCGCTGCTGGGCTTGATGGTAAAAATACGCGATCGTCATCGTGCCTTGATGCTCAGGAATAAAAGCTTGTACTGCCTTGGGTAATCTGGCGCGACGTGCCATCACAATTCCTTCCGTGACGTGCTTTTTAATGATTGCCGCACTTTTCCATGGGTCATCGATCGCATCATGCTTATTCACGCCACCCATTTGATTCTCGATAAATCCGAGTGGGTCGTGCATCTTCCCAATATCGTGATAGAGCGTTCCGGCTCTAGTGAGTTCAACATTGCAGCCTAATTCTCGTGCTGCCGCTTCCGCGAGATTTGCCACAAACATTGTGTGCTGAAAGGTTCCAGGAGTCTCAGCAGCTAAGCGTTTGAGCAAGGATCGATTAGGATTTGCAAGTTCAACCAATCGTAAAGTGGTGACAACATCAAACAAGTGCTCTAGATAAGGACTAATCCCGATCGCGACAATGCTCCAAGCTAACCCTAACAATGCTTCAAGTGCGACCCGACCGAGCAGACCATACAAACTCATTCCCGACACTGCACCTAACAACAGATAGAGCAATCCTTGAGTCAGTCCTACCCCTAATCCTAGTAAAGCTAACTCCTCACGCGATCGCACTCGCTCTGCCAAAGCTGCCACAATTAATCCGGCTGCTGCACTGGGAATCCATTGCATTGCACTCAATCCCATGCCGATCGGTAACATCACCGTCAGCAATCCTACTCCGGTCACTGCTAACACCGAGCCGTAAAACGTGCCCATCAAAAACCCGATCGCAGGTAAATTGGTCGAAGGTGCATTGATCATCACCATCAATGGGGTACTAAGGCACATCAATCCCACCAGCCAATAGTCTCGATATCGTAGCCCTTTGGGATGATAGCGCTGCTCTAATCTCCAAAAGATTGTGACTGTTCCGGTAACTAATCCACCAAACACAATCAGACCAAACCAATTAGTTTCGCGCCGACTCAGATTGAAGTAGTCCAACAAAATGAAATCACGGGCTGAAATAACCTGTCCACTGGTGACGATCGTTTCTCCCCGCTGGACTTCGATCATCACGGGTTTAACTTCTTGCGCCGCTTTTTCAGCTTGCACATGAGTTTGTGCATCATCTCGCGTTAAATTCGGCTTTAGCGAAGCCAGCAACACTTTCGTCACGATCGCTCTAGTTTCTGGTGGCATTGTGTCTTCGACGTTAAGCTCGATCGCGGTTTCAAGCTGGTCTGGGGACAGTCCAGGTGCAATCCCTTGCGCTAGCATTCGATCGACAATCTGCATGACTTCGCTCTGGGTCTTCTGCCACGTCGAATCAGAAATCTCTAGCATCGTCGAATCATACGGCGGCTGAATCAGACCGATCGTCGTCGCATAGCGTTGCCGCACCATCGTAATCTGACGAATCAGGCTAGATAGACGCTCGGCTGAATTTTGATTGCGGTAGCGGATAAGTTCGATCGTCGCTTGGCGCTGAATGGCATCATTTAACCGACTGCTCAGGTGATTCGTGCGATCCTGAGTGGCAGCAATCACCAATTCCCATTCCCAATCTTTCGCTTTGCGTAAGTATTGCTGAGACGGTTCTGAAAGTATTTGCGATTCAATGTATGGAAATTGTCCAAGCTGCTGCCGCAATATGACTCCTTTTGCTAACTGAGCTTGTACAGCTTGTCGAGACTGATCGGAGGCTATCGCATCCAGTCTTAGCATTGGCATTAGAGTATCGCGGGCAGTTCTGCGCCGTTCCTCAGTCGCTTCTTTATTTTCAACGGCAGCATCGCTGGGAGCCTTGATCATTTCAGGGGCGATTTTGCCCACGCTCAACCGGGGCTGATTATAAAACTGTCGCCCCAATGCGCCTGTAAATACGATCGAAGTAGCGAGAATCAGTACGGGAGTTGGAATCGCAGGCTTATGCGCAAGTTGTTTTCGCAGCCCGCTGACGCGCTTGAGCGATCGCACGGAGGCAGAGTGATGGAGATGTTTTTCTCCTTCGCTACAAATTCGCTGAAATTGTTGCATCCAAGAGCGAAGGGAATTCATCACGCTGATCACCACCTGTCGGGACTTGTGTTGTTTTGCGATCGCACATGACCTCTCGACCCATTATAGGAGCCATTTGTTAAATGGATTCTGCTGCGATCGATTCTCGTTTACAAGTCTCAAAATTGAGATAGGACTGTTAATTTTAGGTTATCAACGGGCTTGAACGTGCAGCAGTTCAGCGCTGAGACGATCGTGAATTCTTCCATTCGTGGCAAGAATTCTTCCGGACGAAAGCTCCATAGAAGTTTGGTCATAAGCAGTCACTTTGCCGCCTGCTTCTTCGACGAGAACAATTCCGGCGGCGATGTCCCAGACCGATAATCCCCGCTCCCAATATCCATCGAATCGACCGGCTGCCACATAAGCGAGGTCGAGTGCGGCGGCTCCATCCCGTCGAACGCCTTGAGTAAGGTGTGTCAGATGCGCGAATTCTGGATAGTTTGTGTCTGGAGTTTGGCGACGATCGTAAGCAAATCCCGTCACCAGCAAGCTTCTTTCTAGTTCAGTTGTAGAGGACACGCGAATCGATCGCCGGTTGCAAGTCGCCCCTAATCCTTTTGCCGCACGAAATAGCTCCTGATGGATCGGATTAAATACCACACCCACCTGCGGTACTCCTTCGATCAGTAAGCCGATCGAAACCGCAACGAACGGATATTGATGAGCGTAATTTGTCGTACCATCGAGCGGATCGATCGCCCAGAGAAATTCACTAGAGCGATCGCCCAATTGCCCAGATTCTTCTGCCAAGATTGAATGCTCTGGGACATGACGCTTGAGAACCGAGAGAACCGCATCTTCAGCAGCGCGATCAGCTTCGGTGACTAAATCTCCGGGACGACCTTTTTCGCGAATGTCTTCAAGTTTGCCCCAATGCGTTTGCAGAACGGCTCCAGCAGCAAGGGCAGCTTCGGTAGCAATGTCGAGGAAGATTTCTAATTGACGAGAGTTCATAGAATTAAGGCGAAAGGCTCAAGCTATTCTATGATTCTGGGGAGAATCGCGCTCAATCTTCAAGTAATCGTTTCAGCAGAGTACTCTGCCATCTTTGCGTTTGTTGAACTCCAACAGCTAAGACAACAATCGTTAAAACTGATCCAGATCCATCAGCTAGTCTACGGCAAGCCCACGATCGTACTAAAAGCAAAGGAGGGTCGAAACTTTTTAGTTTCGACCCTCCTAGCGAATCGGAGCGGCGGGATTTGAACCCACGACCCCTACTACCCCAAAGTAGTGCGCTACCAAGCTGCGCTACGCCCCGATCTTCTTTTGCTCGCTTAAGCGGCAGTGCTTATGATAGCACATCGGTAGCCAGATTTAAACGATAAATTGCAGAAGCATAGAGTCTCTATTTCATCCGATGCTGGTTAACGCTCTATCGTGCCAACCTGCTTGGTATGCGCAATTTCAGCAATTGGAATTGGAGCCGATCGCTTTCCCGAAAAGTCGCGCAGTAGTCCCATCAACGCTGGCACTACTGTTGGAGTTAACACAGTCGAGAAAGTTAATCCGCCGGTGAGAACAATCCCTAAACCTTGATAAAGCTCTGACCCTTGACCGGGTAACACTGCAAGCGGCAGCATTCCCAAAACGCTCGTTCCCGCCGACATGAAAATAGCTCTCAGTCGATCCTTGGTCGCACTTAACAACGAGGAATCGTAATCTTCTCCCTCTTGCTGAAGCTGCAAGGCGCGATCGACCAGCAAAATTGCGTTATTCACCACAATTCCAGTCAAAATCACAAATCCTAAAGCGGTAATCATATCCAAGGGCACAGACATACCGGGAATTTGATTCACAAGAACCAGGCTCAATAGAGCGCCACTCATCCCCATCGGAACCGTTGCCATGATCACGACGGGATAGAGAAACGATCGATATAACGCAACCAGCAATAGATAAGTAATCACGACAGCAAACGCGAATGCGGCTGTTAATTGGGACACTGTTGTTGCCAGTTGGTCAGCCGTTCCCGCCAATGCTAGGCGGTAGCCTGCGGGTAGATTTGCCTGCGCTGGAGCGAGAATCTCGCGCTTCACTTGATCGACGATCGCGCTTAAAGGAGCCGCGTCTGCCAAAGAAGCTGTTAGCGTAACCGATCGCTCTAAATCAGTGTGATTAATCACGTCGGCTCCAGTCGCTTCTCTAACTTCAGCTACATCTCCAAGCTGAATGCGTTTACCCCTTGCAAATAGGGGCAATTGCCGCAACTGCTCTGGGGTTTGAACGAAGGTATTTTGCAGTTCTACCGAGACATCGAGTTCTTCTTTACCATCGATGAACTTAGAAGCTAGCCTGCCACCGAGCGCCGTTTCCACCATCGAACCAATCTCAGATTCCGAGAGTCCAACTTCTGCCAGTCGTTCTCGATTAGGAATCACTTGCAATTCGCCAGCACCGACCACAAAGTTCGATCGCACATTGCGAATTCCATTGATAGCGCGTAGTTTGCTTGAAATCTCGCGATCGATTTGCTCGATCTGGTTCAAATCGGTGCCCACGATATCGACTTCAAATTCTTTGCCCGGATCGCGGAAAATCGAGGGACGAATCGGAACCATAAATCGATAGCCCGCAAAATTGTTACTCGCTGCCCGGAAGCGGTTCACCATCTCTGCTAGTCCGCGGGTTGTGGCAAATTCAGGTTTTAGAATTGCCGAGATCGCTCTCAATGCGCCCGGACGATCGATAAACATAACGCGATCGACTTCGGGCTGAGCGCGGACAAATTCTCGTACAGGTTTAGACTGCTCGATCGCTTCTGCAATGCTCGTTCCCGGTAGCGGCTCAACGCGCCACTGAATCTGGTTGCGATTGCCCTCTGGAAGATAGTCAGCAGGAGGCAATAAAAAGAAACTCGCAAACAATAGAGAAACCGGAATTGCTAAAACAAGTAATCGCCGTCCCATGTGGTGACGACCGAGCGACCAGCGAACGGTTCTGGCTAGGAAATGCTCAAACTTTCCTTGGATTTGTCGAAAGGCGGCAGATGTTTTGGCAACTGAGCGCTCAAGCCAGTTACCCCCGCGATATTCGCCGCCTTCAAGCATTTGCATTGCCTCTGATTCTTTTAGAAACAATCCAGAAAGCATGGGGACGAGCGTGATCGCAGCAAACAAAGAAAAGATGGCGGAGCAAGACATGGTAATTGCCATATCTGCATAAAGCTGTCCGGCTTCACCCGTCACCATTAACAGCGGAATAAAGACGACGACGTTTGTTAGCGTCGATCCAAGCATCGCGCCCCAAACCTCTTGAGTTGCTGTGATTGCGGCTCGAAATGCACTTTCTCCACGCTGCATGTGCGTAAAGATGTTTTCAATCACAACGATCGAGTTATCCACGACCATGCCAACGGAAAATGCAATTCCAGCTAGGCTAATAATATTCAGCGATCGGCCCAGCCAAGACATCACAATGAAAATCATCACGGATGCAATCGGAATCGTAATCGCAATTACCGCAACGGTTCGCATTGAACCAAGAAATAACACTAATACGATCGTCGCAAGTACCGCTCCAGCGATCAGATTTTCTTGCACAAAGTTAACCGCTTGGCTAACGTATTCGTTCTCGTCATAGTTATAAACGAATCGAATGCCTTCTTTCTGCTGATCAAACTGGGCTTGAAGTTCGGCGATCGCTTGCCTGACTCCTTTGGAAATCTCAGGAACGTTTGCTCCGACCTGCCGAATAATGCCAACGGCGACCGCAGGTTTATCGTTAAACAGCAGGGCACTGTCGCGAATCTTGCGCCCCATTTCTACCTTAGCGACATCGCGAATGTAGACCGTTCCTCCAGCATCCCGCCGCAGCACAAAGCCTGCAATCTGTTCAATATCTTGCGATCGGCTCAGGGTTCTCACTCGATACTCTCGCCGCCCTAACTCTAAGGGACCGCCCCGAATATCACGGTTATTTTCCCGCAGCACTCGCACGACATCGCCAATCGTCAAGTTCCGATCAGCGATCGCTTTCGGATCAACTCGAACCTCAACTTCTCGCTGCCGACCGCCAGAAACGATAAACTGTCCGACTCCTTGAACCCGCCGCAATCTCGGTAAAACAATCTCTTCTGCTAAATCGCGGTAGCGATCAGGATCGGGTTCAAAGCCGGGCTGCGTATCAAACGGAATCCACATCATCGGAGAGCTATTGCCCCCGACCAATTCCACATTGGATTCGAGCGCTTCCGGTGGCAGACTGGCAACCTGCTGCAATCGATTTAGCACATCGACCAGTCGATTCTCGACGTTCGTACCTTCCTTAAAAGTGAGCGTGATCGAACTGCGCCCTGGACGGGATGCACTGCTGATCTCTTTTACGCCCAGCACTTCTTCCATCTGCTCTTCGATCGGGCGCGTGATCAAATCTTCCACTTCTGCGGGTGCGGCTCCCGGATATCCAGTATTGATGGTAATTTCTGGACGATCGCCACCAGGCTGTAACTCTAGCGGCAATCGAAACAGCGAAAACACGCCGAGGATTGCCAGCAAACAGAACAGCACAAACGTTCCATGTCGCCAGCGAACCGCAGTTTCGATTAACTTCACGACGCGCCTCCCACAATCTTCACGGGGGCATCCTCATTCAAGCCATCGCCGCCTCGCAGGACGATTTCTTGTCCCGATCGCAGCGCCGGACTAAAAATCGCGACCTGTTCACCCATATCAGTGACCAGCTCAACCGAAATCGGCTTGGCTTTGTTGTCGGCGATCGTAAACACAAACCATTGATTGCGTCGTCGCGTGAGCGCATCGCGCGATACGACAAAGCTGTCTTGATTGGTAGGCAGCGTCAATGCACCTGCGATCGCCATTCCCGACAATAGTCCCTTGGGCGGATTGGAGATTTGGACTCGAACGCGCTGTCTTCTAGAAGTCGCATCAGCGGAAGGAACCACGGCAGTAATCGAAGTTTGCTGTTTCCACTGGGGTAAAGAGCGAGTGGTGAGTGCGATCGGCATTCCTGGTGTCACTTTTCCGCTCAACTCTTCCGGCAACTCCAAGAAGACATCGATTTTTCCACCTGCAACCAGCGTCACAACCTGCCCAGAACTCTGGACTAAATCTCCACGGCTAACATGGCGCGTCTGCACCACCCCGGATGCGGTGGCGACAATTTGAGTCCGTCTTTGCGCCAGTTGTGCTTGATTTACCGTTGCTTGAGCTGCTGCGACTGTTGCCTGTTGCGCCTCGATTTCTTCACGAATTGGACCTGCTTTCGCCTCCGCTAAACTCGCTTGTGCCGCAAGTCTTTGTCCCGTTGCCTGATCGACTTGCGATCGCGCTTCGACTAACAATCGTTGCGAAATGGCTCCTTCTCTGACCAGCGCCGAAGTCCGCCTCAGATTGTCTTTTGCTTCTCGTTCTCTTGCTTTGGCTGAATTGACTGCCGCTTGACGTTGGGCAATCACCTCCGATCGCGTTCCTGCCTGCAACCGCGCCAAATTGCTGCGTTCTTGTGCCAATTTTGCTTGAGCTTGAGCAATGCCTAACTGCTGGTCTGAATCATCTAGAATTGCGACCTCCATGCCCGCTGTAACCTGATCACCGGGCTGCACAAAAATCTCCTTTACAATTCCACCTGTTTGAGCGCGAATGGTCGATTGGTTGGAGGTTTCGACCTGACCTAAAAGCTGCACCGTTCGAGTGGGCGTTCCAGTGCCAAGACGAGTGGTTTCAACGGCTCTTGGGGGTTGTCCTTGGGATTGTGCAACAGCGGGTTTTTCTCCCTCCGGATTGAGAATGCGCCAGAAGCCAAACCCACCCGCGGTTAAAAGACCCGTGCAAAATAAGCTAATCCAAAGCTTGCGATTCTTTGGCGAGGGTTGGGGATCAGGCGTTTCAGCAGAATCGATCGCAGGCTGATTCTGAGGGTCGAAAGATTCCATAGGTTCAATGGGTGCAGGAGCAAAAGCCAAAAATCACGCAGGAGAATTGCGCTTTTTAAGTAAGGATTGAAATTCTTGAAGTATTAATAATTTGATTGAGATTCTACCCGATCCATCTGATCGTTTGTATAAAAAGTTCGGAGCGGTTGCTTGGACACAATGTGATTGAGATCTCTGCTCAAATGCAGCGAAGTTACCTATTTATGGAGATGACTTTTTAACGGTGTTCCAAGCTGGCTCAGATTCAAGACGTGACCGCCAGCTACCAGATAAACGGCATCTGTGATCGCGCCCAGTTCCCGCACCAGATTTCCCAAGCGATCCCGAAATAATCGCCCGATTGGATATGCCGGAACGACTCCCCATCCTGTTTCTTCTGCAACAAAAATAATCAGGCTTTCAGTGCGATCAAAGCTCCGAAAAAGAGCTTCGAGCGTGTCTTGCCATTCGGTTTCGGTTTGATCTAGCAGATTTGCCAGCCAAGTTCCAAGCGAATCAATGAGCAAGCAATCTGAAGCCGAAGAGTCAACGATCGCGGCACTCAACGCCACGGGGATTGAGCGCGTTTGCCAAGTTTCAGGACGGCGCGATCGATGTTTTTCGATCCGGGCTTGCCATTCTAAATCCTCTACGTTCTCTTGAGCAGTTGCAATATAAATGACAGATTTTCCTGAATCGGCTGCAAGTTGTTCTGCCCATTCGCTTTTTCCCGATCGAGCCGCTCCGGTCACTAAAATCAGTTTCGCCATAAAAAAACTTTAGAATCTACTCTGAAAGCGAATTCGCCGCTACAATAACCTTTACCTTGAATCAAGAAAACTTCGGCAGCGATGAAGAAAGATCTGCGACGGATTGAAGAAACCCTACTTCAACTGAATAAAAAAGTTCCCACTTTATCTACTGCTCCGTCTCCAGAACCCGCAGCACAGGCGCGATCGGTTTCGTTTTCGTTGCATACTAAGCCTCCAAAAGCAGTCGAGCCAGAGATTTCCACGCCGCCGATCGTCGAGTCTTCGATCGAACCGAAGCCGCTCAACCTTCCAAAACTCAAGGCTCCAAACTTTACCACGCATCGCAACGCGACCAATCCTTCGCTGGCATCGAGTTTGCTGGTTGAAATGCAGACGATTGTCGATCGCTGGCACGTCGAGTTAAACCAAACCCTGCGTCAAATTCAAGACCTCTATCTAGAAGGTCCTATTGTCGATGGGTGGCTTGAATCTCACTCCGGGCAGCCGTTAGGGGATCTTTCAACCCTGCGCCATGCTGAAGTCGATCGCCTTATGTCCTACATCGAAGAAATCTGCGCTGCACCGATTCCCGGCACAAAAGATGCCCCGAAAGCCGGATATCGCCTCTGCGGAATCAATGCCGACGGGCAGCGCTGGTCATATCCCTGTCCAGCAGAGCAGATTCCCAGCTTAAGCTTAGCGATCGCTCGCTATCACAAACTCCGCCAACTGCTCGATCGCAAACAGCACCTCGAACAGCGCCTTGGTGGACTTGCAGAATCGTTAGTTGCTCTGCACGGCAAGATGAAAGACTAGGCAATGCGGGTACTCTGAGCTTGTTTTGATTCAAGCTCTGTTATGGAAGTTCCGCAACCGCTCATCTCCGCCATTATTTGCACTCACAACCGCGATCGCTATCTAGGGCTTGCAATCGACAGCCTTCTCGCTCAAGACTTCACCGCCTTTGAAGTGATTGTTGTCGATAACGCATCGAATGATCTCACTCGCGAAGTTGTTGAAGCACGACTCACTGATCCAAGACTCCGCTACGTTTATGAATCAGAACTTGGCTTATCAGTTGCCCGGAATACGGGTGCAACTCTCGCAAAGAGCGAAATCTTGACCTATCTAGACGACGATGCGATCGCCTCCCCGCAATGGCTCAGCACGATTTACACTGCATATCAGGAAAATTCAAGACTTGCGATCGCAGGCGGCAAAGTGACTTTGATTTGGACAGACGGAATCACGCCCCCACGATGGCTGTCTGACGGACTCGCAGGCAATTTAGGCGCATACGATCTTGGTGATGCGATCGTTCAAATTGATCGTCCTGGACTGACTCCACGCGGCTTAAACTACTCCATTCGCAAATCGTTCCTCGATCAGATCGGCGGATTCGATCCCAACCTGGGGCGCGTCGGTAAAAATCTTCTCTCTAACGAAGAACTTCACATGACCCATCTAGCGCTGCAAACCGGATGGGAAGTTGCCTATTTCCCTGCTGCCTGCGTCGCCCATCATGTCGCTCCAGAACGGGTAAGAAGAAAGTGGTTTCTTGATCGCGGGTGGTGGCAGGGCATTAGTGAATGTTACCGGGAGCAAATCGCAGGGGAAGCTGGAGCCGGACAGTTTCGACGCGGCGGAGAACGATTAATTCGTGGACTTTATAAATCGCTCAAACTTGCTACTGATCCGGCTCAGCGCTTTGAAAATTTAGTCTACAGCTATGGTCAAATCGGTTATCTGAGGAAAGCCGTTGAGGGATTCGTGTCTAATAAAGCGGTGAAGCGATCGTGAACCCACAGATTTTCCTACCAAAAGTGCTCAAGAGCCCACCGATTAATCGTTAAAGACAAACATTAAGTTTTTGTCACAATCGATCCAACCTTACTATAATGTGAAGCATTGTAAAGCTCTGATGATCGCGGACACTTCAATCCGTACTTGCGCTGATTCATAGAGAAGATTCGCAGTGTCATCACCAGAAACTCCTGTGGATAGAGGAATTCTATGTCCTACCCCCTGATAGTTCAATCCAAAATCCTCTACATTCTGTTGGTTAAGTTCACTTTACTTAACAAACTGGAGTAAGATTAGTGGAGTAGGTACAAATCCTCATCGGATTTTCCTCCACGCGAAACACTTGATCCGCCAAGTATCTTGTGGGAATTGTGACCGCCGCCTCGCTCAAGAGACATTGTTCGCCGCCACGACTCCCGCCGCCCAAAGTTCGATCGCTATCTTCTTTATTACCTGATTGGGCTTCTTAGCGGATTGAGTCACTGGTGCTTTACACCGACCCCCTGCTCTCTACATACCTGGTCACTGATGTCATGGTTACTTCTTTCCCTTGGTTAACCACTCTAATTGCCCTTCCCCTCGCAGCCTCGCTCCTGATTCCACTCATCCCTGATAAAGAGGGTAAAACAGTCCGCTGGTATGGCTTAGGAGTCGGTTTAGCGGATCTCGTTCTCTCGATTTATGCGTTCTGGAAACACTACGACTTCCAAAATTCCGACTTCCAACTGGCTGAAAGCTACTCCTGGATTCCTCAGCTTGGGATTAACTGGTCACTAGCAGTTGATGGAATCTCAATGCCGTTGGTAGTTCTCGCTGCATTGGTGACAACGCTTTCAATGCTGGCAGGCTGGAAAGTTACGAACAAGCCGCGCCTGTTCTACTTCTTAATGTTGGTTATGTACAGCGCTCAGATCGGTGTATTCTGTGCCCAAGACATGATTCAATTTTTCCTCTTGTGGGAAGTTGAACTGGTTCCGGTATACATTCTCATTGCTATCTGGGGCGGACCGAAACGCCTTTACGCTGCAACCAAATTTATTCTTTACACTGCACTTGCCTCTATTTTTATTCTGGTGTCGGCGTTGGCGATGGCGTTCTACGGTGACAACTTCACCTTCAACATGCAGGAGTTAGGACTAAAAGACTACTCTCTGACCTTTGAATTACTCACTTATGCAGGGTTCTTGATCGCTTTCGGAGTCAAGCTCCCCATCTTCCCGTTGCATACCTGGTTGCCTGATGCTCACGGTGAGGCTTCTGCTCCAGTTTCGATGATTCTGGCGGGTGTACTGCTGAAAATGGGTGGCTATGCGTTGATTCGCGTGAACATGGAAATGCTGCCTCACGCTCATGTTTACTTCGCTCCGATTCTGGCGATTCTTGGGATTGTCAACATCATCTATGGTGCGTTGGCTTCTTTTGCTCAGCGCAACCTGAAGCGGCGGATGGCTTACTCTTCGATTTCACACATGGGCTTTGTGCTGCTCGGTATTGCCTCCTTTACGGAACTGGGAATGAGCGGTGCGGTTCTACAAATGGTGTCTCACGGTTTGATTGCAGCAGCGCTCTTCTTCTTGGCAGGTGTGACCTACGATCGTACTCACACCCTAAACATGGACGACATGGGCGGCTTAGCAAAGAAAATGCCTTCGACTTTCGCACTGTTTACGATTTGCTCGATGGCATCACTGGCACTGCCTGGAATGAGCGGATTCGTGGGTGAGTTGGCAGTCTTCCTCGGTTTCACGACCAGCGACGCTTACACCTCGACTTTCAAAATCGTCATCGTCCTACTCTCTGCGGTCGGTCTGATTGTGACTCCGATCTACTTGCTCTCGATGCTGCGCGAAATGTTCTACGGCAAAGAAGGCAAAGCGGTTGAGAAAGAAGTCTTCTTAGATGCGAATCCCAGAGAACTGTTTATTACAGCTTCCTTGGTGCTACCGATCGTCGCAATTGGTCTCTATCCGAAGCTGATTACTCAAACCTACGACGTGAAAACGGTTCAGGTTGCTCAAAATGCTCGAAATGCAGTTCCAGTCGTTGCTCAGCAGATGGTTGCATTCCCTAGTTTAGCGGCTCCTCAAATCTCTGCTCCCCAACCCGAAGTGTTGGGAATGCTCAAGTGAGAACGCACTCTTTGTAAACTGAAAAGCCTGGAGGGGAACTTCCGGGCTTTTTTATTGGCATCGTGTAGAGTTAGTTTGAGAAAATTGAAGACGAATTTTACGAGAGAAGTTGTTCTCATCAGGTTCTGAGAGCGATGAAAATATCGTACCTGCCGCCCATCGCTTGTCCGAGCGCAATCCTGATGCTCAACCTTAGGAAATTCGGATCAGAGACAGCGCTGTTTGTCATTTTGGTTCGCGGAGTCTGAAAAAAAATCAATAATCTACGACCATCGATCGCAGGTGGATAATATCGAAGGTAGAACCGTCAAGCTTGCGGCTTTGTAAGCCAAAAAATGAAGGGTGAAAGCAGTTCGCCTTCACCCTCTAACTTCAGCCTCAAACTTCTATCTCTGAATGCCGATCGCAAACATGAGTGAATCTTGCTCACCCAGGCGAACTTCCAGCGGATAGACTCGATCGACGCTAAACTCTCGAATCTCCAAGCTCAGCCGACCTGCATCGTTGCGCTCAATGATCGATCGAGACTCTTCGCCCTCAAACAGCAAACTGCCGCCGCAAGGAAGCACCGCTTCGATCTGGAGTTGCCTAGCCGCATACCGAATCTTTAGCGTAAACGCTCCCAGTTCGGTGAGCCACTCGCGCTCTAGCTGCGGTTGCTGCTCAGAGACCGTTAGCGTCAGGGCACTGAGAATTTCTCGTGCGGCAAGCAGCGAAAGCGCCATTTGCTGCGTCTCGATCGCGCTGTCATACGACTCTGGCAACGCTTCACCCAGCTCGGTTGCGAGGTCTTGCAACTTGGCGACCTTAGACCGAGTCGGTGAGACCATGACGTAACCCGCAACATTATTCAGCAGTTGAGCCTGACCTGGGAACAGCATATCCACTGCTCGAACCAGTTTTGCTCCTTCTCGCAGCGACGAAAACAATACCGACTGACACTGTGCTAGCAGCTCGCTCATCACGGCTTCAGGCATGGGAATCGGTAAATTAATGTGACGAATTTGATGTAACCAAACAGATGCAGCGGCTAAAGCAGGTTGCGCTTCATAACTCGCTGGCTCAGTGTCATAATCGACCTCCTCTTTCTCCCAAGGGAAAAGTGGCGGATTTTTCTGAGCCTCAAGCAGAAGGCGACGTTTTAGCAGTGCATGAAAACGATCTTGCACAGCAGGTATCTCTCCCGGTTGGTGTAATAAGTCCTCGTGTGAGGAGCGCTGTGGGGAGGAACTAGCCCCACAACTTAAATCACGGTCTGAATCACGGTCTAACGATCGCCCTAACATATCTGGCTGGAGATCGGAATGATCGACCAAACCAAAGTTGTGTAACAGTTTAAGAAGAACTTGCGTTCGTGTCGCTAAATCGTGATCCATTGTGATAACACCCTATTCATCAGCCGATGAGGTTGCTCCGGAATCTTGGTCATTACGAATTTCCCAAGCTTGCTCAAGGAGTTTAAACCATTGTTTCTGAACTTGATTCACTGTGCAACCGAGGCGCTGAGCGATCATCGCTTCGGGTAGCTTTTGCTGCTTCAGTTCCAGCAGTTTAACTTGAGAAGCCGTAGCGCGTTGATGTAACGTCTGCCACTGATGATTCGAGAGTCCGAGGTTGCGCTCTAAGTCTGCCTCTAACCACTGATGCACAAGCTCCCAATGATGGGAGAACGAGAATCGAATCAAATGGTATTTGAAGCGCTGCTGTAAGTAATCCCGCTGACGAGGCGTTAAGCCCAAAATCGTTTCAATTTCATTGGCGGGTAAATCTTGCAGGCGCAGCGTGAAGTAGTCAATACAGTCGGTCTGTTTGCGTTCTTCGAGATAGGCGACAAGCTCTTTGATCACGGATTGTCGCAGCGTATCTTCTGCCAGTTCTGGTTCCTGGGCGACCATTTGTTCGCGCACCTGCTGGATCGATGCCAAACCCCACGGGCTTTCTGACTCGGACATCGAGCCTTCTGCTGCTTGTTCAAGATCGACCAGCGTTTCAGCGGGTTGCTGCTGTGAGAAGGTTTGCGCTCTTAAAATAATGAGCTGCTGATTGCGGTGTCCAGGCAGCGGGATGCGTCGTTTTCCATAACGCTCGGTAAAGGCCATGTACTCCGAAAGTTCGAGCGGCGATCGCGGTGTATACATTGCGCCTAACTGAGACTCACGGCGAAACGCATTCAGCGCTTCCATGTAAAAGCCTTGCAGGAAGTCTTCGATCAGCACCAATCGCGCCTGATAGCTCGATTGGGTCTGCGGCGGTGTGATGTATCGGTAGATTACAGCGCTCAGATTGCTGTGTAACTCGACGCGAGCGCGGCGCGAACCGAGGCGATAATATCCCAAACATTGCTGAAGTCGGTGCTTGGCGAGCGCGGTTGCCCAAGTTTGGACTTCTCCCGATGCTTGAATGCGCTTGCTTTCGGAACAGATTCGGACAACTTCCTGGGTCAGTCGATCGGCGACTTCCCGGCAGTTTCGCTCAGAGGCAGTGGTGGCTTGTTTCAGTTCGTTAAGCAATAGCTGAAAGATCGCATCCACGCTCTGGCAGATTTCCCCCACGGTTTCTAGTGTCGTGCAAATCAATGGCTTACTCTCATTGGTTTGATGGAACTTTTTTGTGATGCCTAGATCACAATGGTGGTAGAAATCCCTGATTATTTGCGGATGGCACGGTATGAATCTAGATCAACAGCTTCAAACGCTGGTTAACGAAGCTCCCCAAGACGGCTCTACTCCTCAGTTAATTGAATCGATCGCGCCCGTTTTGCGCGCGATCGCGCAGGGGTTGCGACATCTCCAATATTACGTGGTGCAGACACTCGATCAAAACTGGGTGATGCTGACCCTCAATCATCGTGCCCAAGATGAACCTGAGAAAAACGTAATTTATGCGTTCCCCAGCCTCAAGGACGTTTCCTTGAGTCCTTATGATTTAACAGATCCCAATTTAATCGCTTTACCCGTTCCGGTGACACATATCCTGTTTCAAATGCTGGCAATGGATAAAGATTACAGCACGATTTTTTTTGAAACCCCTGGAGATGCGACGATTGGAACCGAAGTTCAGCGATCAGAGCTAGAAGCGCTGATTCATGAATATTGGCAAGGACAGGCAGATGCGGTGACTCATATTCCAAGTGATATCGCTTGAGTGCAGGATTCACACTGGACGGGATAGAACTGTAAATCTAAATCTTAATTGAAGACTTTAGAGTTGCAGTTCTGACTCTGCTAGAAAATTATTTCTAGAAAGTCAACCGTCTGAATACGAATTTTTTCAACTCTCTCTAGATTGCACTGCTCCAGATACTACGACAAGTTCTAGCTTGGAATTCAAACACAATCCTTAAGCTTACTCGGGTCTATTTCATGAAACCTTTACAACCTTTCTCCGGTTTAAATGCACTTCCGATGAAAAGTAATCAGAATTCCAAGCGTTTTCACGGGATCGATCGCGTTTCTGGCTAATTGGCGAACTTAATCTACTTCTTAATCTACTTAAAGTTAGATCTTCTAATCAATCAAACGCTGTTACGATCGCCGGAGTTTAATTCTGATACTGAAAAAATGGCTTTTCCTTCATCTCAGGCAAGTCCTACGCTTGATCTTTGCTGCTATGTCAATACAACCCGCCACATTCAAGTTGCTCGGATTGCTGATGTTGAGAACTGGTATTTTGAGCGCGTAGTCTTTCCAGGGGAACGACTTTTATTTGAAGCCCCCTACACTGCACATTTAGAAATTCATTCTGGGGCGACCGTGAGTGCGATTCTGACTGATACGATCGTCTGTGAGTCCCTCAAAGTCCGAACTTCTGCTGCGATCGCATCTTGAGCAGTCTCAAAGCTGATCTGCAAGTCCGTGACAATTCTCAACTCAATCAGTCCAAAATCCGCTAATTTCCTCGCACGATCAGGCGATAATCCCGATTTGTGCGAGGTGTCACCATTCCAACCCAGACGCGATAACTCCCAGGCTGCCACTCACTTTGTTGTAATCGCACATCTTCTCCGGATTCTCCAGCATCCGCACAACGGACTCCACCTGGACCTGAGATTAACAGCGTGGTGTCTCCCCCACCACTATCGACGCGAATTGTTAGGGAAGAAAAGGGGCGCTCCAAGACCAGCGTGTGATTTGGAGTCGGATCACCGAAGCCGATGCAAGCTTGATCCTGACGATCGCGATTACTCACAACCGCAGGCAGCGAAGTCGTTCCTCCAGTCGATCCCATCATTACGCCAGAAGTCGTTTGGTTATTTAGCGTTAGGGATTTGAAGGTATCGGGTTGCGCGATCGTGCGAGAGGCAAATTGTAGCGCCGCGATCGTCATCGAAACACCTATTCCCCAGATTGCTATTTTTTGTGTGTATCGAACCATTTTTAGACTCCTTACGCTATTAAATTTTTACTATTGCAAAACTCATCTTTCATTAACTTAAATTTTCATTGTAGGGTGAAAGGTGTTTTGAGGTGGCAGAACTGTTTGCGCTTTATTTCTAATCCTTTGAAGCTGTTGAAAATAGACTATTCATATCGATTAATTCAGTAGGAATTGCTGCCATGTTAATCGGAATCTTAACTGTGCTACTATTTCTTGGATTACTGACTGTGCGGCTTGTTCTACTTCCCTCAGAAGTATTGACGTATCTTCAGGTTCCCCAATGGGCATTTTGGCTGCTATTTTTAGGAGTCATAACTTGGTTATTGCGGGACTGAATAACACTGTTTTAACTGCTCCTGGACACAGCGTTGAACGGTTCATTCAATACGGAAGATCGATACACTGAAGCAGACTCAACCTGTAATTCAGCCTACCTAACATTAAAGAGGAATGCGTTGTTATTCCTAATAAAGACCTATGATGGCATCACCGGAACAAGAAGCGGCAAGGTTAACCGCACTGTATGGGTATGACATTCTTGACACGCTTCCTGAAGCGGCATTCGATCGCTTAGCTGAGTTAGCGGCTTATCTCTGTCGCACTCCGATCTCGCTGCTCAGTTTTATGGATGCCGATCGACAGGTCTTTAAGGCAAAAATTGGAGTTGGTGTTGCTGAAATTTCACGCCAACAGTCTCCGTGTTCCCACGCGCTGGAGCAATCAGACGTTTTGGTTCTAGCGGATGCACCAGAACTAGAAAGCTTGACTCTTCATCCCTCTGGTGCGGAAATGGCTCCGATTCGGTTCTATGCGGGAGTTCCATTGCTTAATCTAGATGGTTATGCGATCGGAACGCTGTGTGTGATGGATTATGCTCCGCATCACCTAGATTCCTCACAAATCGCAGCGCTGCGATCGCTCTCACAGCAGGCGATCGCTCTATTGGAACAGCGTCGTCAAATTCGGCTGCTAGAGCAGTCTGCTGCTCAAACTCGTAAAACCGAGATGCAGCTCCAGCTTCAACACGCCGTTACGCGAGTCTTAGCCGAATCTGCTACCCTCAACAAAGCCACTCCCCACCTTCTACAAACGATTTGCGAACATATCGGCTGGGACTTTGGCGAGTTGTGGATTGCCGATCAAGCGACCAATGGAATTCGTTGTACCGCCCATTGGAGCCGTTTAGGAAGACAGTTCAGCGAGTTTGCCAACGCTTCAAAATCATGGGTATTTGCACCCGGATATGGATTGCCGGGGCGGGTTTGGAGCAGCGGCAAACCTCTCTGGATGAGCGATGTCGTGCAGGACAGATTATTTCTGCGATCGCACTTAGCCGCGAAAGCCGGACTTCATGCAGCTATTGGCTGTCCGATTCTCAGTCACGATGGCACGATTGGCGTGATTGTCTTGTTTAGTCAGCAGGTGCAGCCCCTCGATAAAGAAATTATGACGACGATGATGGTGGCGATCGCGTCTCAAGTCGGGCAATTCATCGAGCGCAAACAAGCCGAAGAAGAGTCCAATCGACAAAGCGCTCGATCGCAGCTCCTCGCAGCCATTACCCTGCGAATTCGTCGATCGCTGCAACTGAATGAAATTCTCGAAACCACTGTTGGAGAAGTGCGGCAGTTTTTGCAAGCCGATCGCGTGATTATTTACCGCTTTGATCCCCAGTGGAATGGAGTGGTTGAAGTGGAGTCGGTAAAAGACGGCTGGGTGTCCGCCTTGGGCGAACATATTGAAGATACGTGCTTCAAAGAAGGCGCGTGGCGATACTATCAGCAGGGAGCCACCACGATGATCGACGACATTGATATCGCGTCGTTGACTCCCTGCCACAAGCGATTATTGCGGCAGTTTGAAGTCAAAGCCAATTTAGTCGTACCGATTTTGCAGCATCGCGACGAGGAAGCAGAGCCGATTCTCTGGGGGTTGATGATCGCGCATCAGTGTGATCAGCCGCGATCGTGGCAAACCTTTGAAGTGGAGTTTCTGACTCAACTGGCGGATCAAGTCGCGATCGCGCTCATGCAGGCTCGCTTGCTCGACCAGGAGCGTCAACAGCGATCGACCTTATCAGAACAGAACCTCGCCCTAGAGCAAGCCCGAGCGGAAGCGGAACGCGCTTCGCAGATGAAGAGTACCTTTCTTGCCACGATGAGCCACGAAATCCGTACTCCCATGAATGCTGTGCTAGGTATGACCGGATTGCTGCTCGATACCGAACTCAACGCGACTCAGCGCGATTTTGTCGAAACGATCCGCACGAGTGGCGATAATCTATTGACGTTAATTAATCAAATTCTTGATTTTTCCAAGCTCGAAGCGCGGGAAATGGAGCTAGAAACGCTCGATTTTAATTTGGCAGCTTGTGTCGAAGAAGTTGCTGATTTGTTTGCTCCCGCCGCATTTGCAGAAGGGCTGGAAATTGGCACCATCATTTCTCACGAAATTCCGATCGGACTACGAGGCGATGTCGGTCGATTGCGACAAATTTTGACAAATTTAGTAGGAAATGCAATTAAATTCACGAATCAAGGCGAAGTCGTGATCAAAGCAGTATTGGAGTCGCAAACCGAGACGACTGCAACGATCGCGTTTTCTGTCACTGACACCGGGATCGGCATTCCCGAAGCGGCTCAGAAGCGCCTGTTTCAGCCATTTGCTCAGGTCGATGCGTCAATGACGCGGCGCTGTGGCGGCACCGGATTAGGCTTAGCGATTTCGCGTCAGCTTGTGGAGCTAATGGGCGGGACGATCGGCGTTGAAAGCAAATCAAAAGTCGGATCAAGATTTTGGTTCACACTGACCTTTAAGAAACAACCAGAGCAATCCACTGCACAAGCGACCCCAATTCCCACTCCAGATCTCACCCAGTTGAAGTTGCTCGTGGTGGATGATAACGAAACCAATCGCACGATCGTGCGCCATCAACTCTCAGCTTGGAAAATTGAAGTCGATGAAGCGGAGAATGCCTCGATCGCGCTGCAGAAAATGCGGACTCGTGCTCGATCGGGTGCGCCCTACGATTTGGCGATTCTCGATATGCAAATGCCGGATATCGATGGTGAGACGCTGGGGTTACTGATTAAATCCGATCGCACCTTAGCGGGCACGAAGCTAATCATGATGACCTCGGTGCATCGCTGGGGAGGCGCAAAAGATATGGCAGAACTTGGATTTTCTGCTTACTTAATCAAGCCCGTCAAACAAGCTCGACTGCTTGATTGCATCAGCAATACGATGTCCCCATCTCAGCTTGTGAAGCCAGCAACGCTGCCTCCGCCTCGAACTCTACCGACCCAGGCAAACTCCAAGCTTAAAATCCTGCTGGTTGAAGATAACATCGTGAATCAGAAAGTGACTCTGAACCAACTGAAGCACTTAGGCTATACCGCAGATGTTGCCGCTAACGGTAAAGAAGCGATCGAAATGCTGAGCCAAATTCCCTATAACTTAGTGTTCATGGACTGCCAGATGCCAATTTTAGATGGCTACGAGGCAACGCGAGTGATCCGAAAGCAACAGACAGAGCACCAAAGTATCATCATTGCTCTCACCGCAAATGCTATGTTAGAGGATCGAGAGCGATGCTTAGCCGCAGGTATGGATGACTATTTAAGTAAACCCATCTCAAAGGAAATGCTCAGCGAGAAACTGACTTATTGGGGTGAACTATTAGAACAGCAAACGGTAGAACAACCCATGAATTTAGCGATCAACTGGGATCATCTCCACCAAGTCTCAGACGGCAGTAAAGAGTTTGAACGCGAATTACTCCAAATCTTTTGGGACGACTCTCAGCAGCACTTGAGTTCTGCCAACACTGCGCTAGAAACTCAAGATGCAGCATTAATCTCTCGACTGGCTCATCAGCTCAAAGGCTCTAGTGCAAATGTTGGGCTTTACGAAATGCAGGCGATTGCCTCAGCGCTAGAGCAACAGGCAACAAACAACGACCTCACACAAGCGCCAACGCTCCTATCCCAGATTGCCGAAATTCTGGAGGCACTACGACAATTTCTACAATCTCAAAGCAATTCGGGTTGATTGTATGATGCAATCATCCTTAAGCGCTCTAATCCACAGGCGATCGCGCTCTGTCAAATCTTCTGCTTTGCTAGTCGAGTTTTGATGTTGTGGAATCCTATTCACCTGAGCAGGCGTTTTTGCAAAAAGCGGGGCTTCGCCAAGGTTGATCAATCCCTACAGCTAACCACCGCACCTTCCACTCCTACTACCGGCGGAAAATCTGAGGTAAAGCTTGTCTTGGACGAGTTGATCGCACCTGGACACCTCCGACCAATCGCTCACCCGTTCCACCATCTCTAGGCGACAAGAACGGCTTCAGGTTGATATTTCCGTTCGTTGTAGCGGTCGATCGACGGATTCCAATAATCTGACCAAGCTGATTGAGAATATTAGAGCGACCCCCTCCATAAGTGAGAACACCCTGAGTTTGCTGACCGCTATCTGCGACCGAGAGATTTTGGAACACCCGATCACGAGTTGTTGCCGGGTCTTGTCCGGGTGGAACCGTCAATACAATCCGACAAGACGGAACGCGATCAGTCGTAACGCAAATCGTGTTGTAGCCATTCTCGAATCCAGTCTTCATCTCCACCAAGCCATCCGGTCGATACGACTCTAAACGGCGTGCGATTTCATTACAGCGACGATCGGAACTCCAGCCCCCACCCAATGTACTCGGCACTGCCCAGGGATAGGCTCGGCTCGGTTGACTCTCCGGAAAATACATCACTGTGTTTTGCCCGTTGTTCGCTTGGCAGGCAAACCGAGTTCCCGCCGCAGTCGGAGAGGGAATCGTTGTCCCACCCGGTTGAGGGGTTGCTCCACCGCGATCGGGCACCGTATCAATTACCACATCTCCTTGGGGTGGGGTAGTTTGTGCCACCACCGCACTCCCCGCTACCATCACTGCCCCTAGCGACAATAACGTTCCTCGAACGACTAAATTCCGAATTTCTGCCAAGTCAACTCGCGACATGGTAATCAACCTCGATCGTATGTATATAGTGTTGCAAAAGCTACAGCGAACCCTTTTAGCGGCGTTCTCTTGTAGTGACTTAAATTTTTCGCCGAAGTTCCCTAACTCCATTCAACAAGACAGCCTGAAACACGATCGCGTTTCAGGCTGTTCCGGAAAGACTGCTGTAAGGAAACTATTGGGTTAGCTGAAATCTTCCAGCCATTCGTTTAAAGTCCCAACGGACTGCATTCCCTGGGTATTCATAGAACGCACTTAAGACAAAGATTTTACGCCCATCGCGACTTGGAACAATAATACTATCTCCACAAGTATTAGTTGTACACCAAGAGTAAGAAACGGCAGGTTCGCCCGCAAAATTGTAGCTTCGATAATCGCTTTGTTGCTGGTCAAAAAGCGATACTGTTTTGTTTTGTTCTGCCCATTGACGTGCAGAAAGCCGCTGCGGATTGTCAAACCTTGAAATCGTAATCTTATCTCCCGGAGAAGATTGAGATTGCACATTACTATTGACAGGGGCAGGTTGATCGCTGCCAACAGCTTGAGTGGTTAAGGAACGATTCCGCAGCACGATCGTTCCTTTGCCTTCCTGAGTCTTATCTACAACATATGGATCTTTAAAGGCAAACCGAAATCCCAGTTGGCTTTGGTATGTTTTTGCAGCGCTGTTAGCGGATTGTCCAGCAGCGGACATCTGTCCTTTCTGCAGAGATGCCGACGGCGTGGCATGGGCAGTGCCTACGATCGTAAGACTTAGCATTCCTGAGTAGAAAAATGCTTGAAGTGAAAATAATTTCGAGACTTCCATACAAGAACTCCGACTATTGTTGGATGAAAACGTTTATTAGAGAGAGTAGAAAAACTGGCAGTAAATCTGTGTTGCAACTACAGATTACACGTCCCTTACAAATCAATCCTACATGAAAGGTTTAAACCATTCCTGAATTCTTCTCTGTCATTTTGTAGACTTTGTTTCCTCCTTTTTTGGTATTTAATGAAACCTTGAAAAACTGTCTAAAAGTCTTAATAGTTCTAATGGATTATCGTTAACAAGCTTGATCGTTTTTCAATCGCTGTAACTTATCTTACGAACGGTTAAAACAAAGGAGCAGCTCAAAGCAGAACTGCTCCTTTATTATTCCTGAATTACAGCGTTGAACCGGATGGCGAAACTCAGTCGATCGAGATAGATTTCGGTGCGTTACCGTTACCGTTATGCGGATTTATGGTCTGGCCTGTGGCGTAGGCTGTGCTTCCTGTGTGCTGAGTCAGCCAGGTTCTCACAGGCTCTTCATTGAGGCTCAGGCGCAATAGTCCAGAAAATAACCCCCCCAAAAAAGCAGCGGGTTGCTGAGTCAGTTCTTGCACAAGTGGTGAAAGTTCAGTCAAAAACATACGAATACCCCTTGAATTGAGATGATAGAGCGATCGTACCGCGACCACCTGAAGAATCGCAGCGATCTAAAATAAGAACTGTCCTAACGTGCGAGGAATTCGCCATGACCGATGCCAACTTGATTGGATCTGAGCAAACCGTTGAACTCGCTCCAAGCTATGCAATTCCGATCGTTCTGATTGCGGCGGCGATTCCACTCCTATGGGTGCAAGTCTGGATTGCAGGCGCGATTGCGCTATTTGGGGCATTCCTGCTGATTCAGAGCGTGACTTTGCGCCTACGCTTTACGCCGACTGACTTAGACATTTATCGCGGTGAAACGCTCATTCGGCAATTCCCCTATCGCGACTGGCAGAACTGGGAAATCTTTTGGTCGCCTGTGCCCATTCTCTTCTACTTTAGAGAGGTGAAAAGTATTCACTTTCTCCCGATCATCTTTGATCCTAAAATGTTACGAATGTGCCTTGAGCAGCGTTTCCCCAAGGTCTAGTGCTGCGGCGTAATGATTTGAGTGTTGCGTATGAATTCTGATGAGTTGCCCATTTCCGATGAAACTGCACCAAATGAAACAAGTGCAGTATTACCAGAGCTAAAGTTGCCAAATGTTCAGCAGTCTACTGAACAGCGACTTGCTGATCTCACTCAGCAAGAACAAGCCCTCCAGCGAGAAATCGAAGATTTGGCTGCAACTCGTGATGATTTGCAAGCGCAAGTGTCGGAGATGCAAAATGCGTTAGGGCGAGTCGTTCAGCAGAACTTATCGGAATTGGAGCAACGCCGACAAACGCTGCAACTGTCGATCGAGCAGCTAGAACGTCGGCAAGAACGCATTCGCAATGAGATGAAATCCAATTTCGCAGGCGCGTCTCAAGAGATCGCGATTCGCGTTCAAAGCTTCAAAGATTATTTAGTTGGCAGTCTTCAAGATCTCGCGATCGCCGCAGAGCAATTAGAGTTACCTACCTTTCAAGCCGAAGCGCCGCCTGTTGCCACTCCAGAACCAACGAAACCCCAAGCAACTCCAAGCCCCAATTTTGGGGAATCGACGTTTGAAGAAGAAGCCCGGAAAATCCGCAGCATTCTCGATCAGTTCCGCAATCAGCCCGATTACTACGGTCCTGTTTGGAAGCTGCGTCGCACCTTTGAGCCAGTTCATGCAGAGCGCGTTTCTAATTGGTTTTTCAAACAAGGCGGACGCGGTGCAGTGCGGACAATGGGGTCGCGATTGCAGAATATTTTGATCGCCTCAGCAACGACTTCGATTCTATACAATCTTTATCGCGATCGCCTAAGAGTGCTGATTCTGGCAAATTCCCCGGAGCGCTTAGGAGAATGGCGGCGAGGATTGCAGGACTGCTTGGGTGTTACACGCAGTGACTTTGGCAGCGATCGTGGAATTGCATTATTTGAAGCTCCAGAGCAGTTAGCGCTGAGAGCAGAGCGCTGCGACAAAGATGGATTACTGCCGCTGATTGTGGTAGATGAAAGCGAAGAAAGTATCAGCCTTGCTTTGCTCCAATTTCCTCTGCTGCTTGCGTTTGCGCCCAGTCCCCAACAAATGATTCAGCAACAATCGTATTACTAATATGCTGCCTTGGTTTATTAATAACGCACTGCTTCTGGTCGTTGCTTACCTGCTCGGTTCAATCCCCACCGGGTATTTGGCAGGTCGGCTGAAGGGCATCGATATTCGAGAAGTCGGCTCAGGCTCGACGGGAGCAACGAATGTGTTACGCACGCTCGGCAAAATTCCCGCGATCATCGTTCTCCTAATTGATATTGGCAAGGGTGCATTGGCGATCGCGGCGGTGAATTATGCCTTTACGCATCTTCCCGGTTGGCTATATTTCTCAAAGATTGTGGGACTAGATTTCAGCCTTTGGCAGCCTGTGATGGTGACGCTGGCAGGACTGGCAGCACTGCTCGGACACAGTAAATCGATTTGGCTCGGATTCACGGGTGGAAAATCAGTCGCCACCAGTTTAGGAATTCTGCTGGCGATGAATTGGATGGTGGGATTGGCAACGCTGGGTGTGTTTGCGCTGAGTTTAGCAGTGACGCGAATTGTTTCGATTAGCTCAATCTCCGGAGCGGTTTCGGTCATTGCTTTTATGCTGCTATTTGCTCAACCGTTGCCGTATGTGCTGTTCGCGATCGCAGGCGGAGCCTATGTGATTTGGCGGCACCAATCAAATATTCAACGATTAATCGCAGGGACAGAGCCAAAATTAGGACAAAAGATTGAGGAATCGGAAGGAACGCCTAGCTAGACGGTTTTTTGAGGAAATAGATAAATCAGTCCTGAGATCCAAGTTAAGGCAACTGAAATCCAAAACAAACTCAGAGTTGCAGGGTGCCAGGATTGAGACAGAGGTGCGATTAGGAGCGCGATCGCTGCAATTTGGCTCACGGTCTTAAGCTTGCCCCAAAAATTTGCGCCCTGTACGGATTTTTGCAGATTCGGGTCAACGCGCCAGCCTGAGATCGTCAATTCCCGCGCCAGAATCATAAATACACCCCACGCTGGAATTTGCTGGAGTTCCACAAGCGAAATCAATGGCGCTAAAACCAGCAATTTATCGACCAGTGGATCAAGGAATTTGCCGAGATCTGTAATCTGGTTGAGCTTTCGCGCCAAATAGCCATCCAGCCAATCTGTGCCTGCGGCAACAAGAAAAACACTAACCATAATCCAGCGTGTCTCAGCCGTGGGGAACTGCAAGCCATAAAGCAAAATCGGCACTCCAAGCAGCCGAGAGACGGTAATCCAGGTCGGTAAATTCATCAAGTCGCACCAATTAGAACTATCTCCAGCATAGAAAAATTGGGACAATCCCAAAAGGACTTCCCAATGATCGATCGAGAAAATATCGACTTGTACAGCCTTTAGCAAGCCCCCTGTTTATTCAGTACGACGGCAATCGTTCTTACAATCAGCTTCAGGTCATACATCACCGACCATTTCCGCTGATACTCCAAATCCATCGCCACAACGTCTTCAAAATCTTTGATCTCCGATCGACCATTGACCTGCCATTCTCCGGTAATTCCCGGTTTTACGGCTAGGCGCTTCCAGTGATGTAATTCATAGCGTTTGACTTCATCCGACGTGGGCGGACGAGTTCCAACTAAACTCATTTCGCCGCGCAACACATTCCAGAACTGCGGCAACTCATCTAAACTGGTGCGACGTAGGAATCGACCGACCCGCGTGATTCTTGGATCGTCTTTGCTCTTGAAAATATTGCCGATTGCTTCGTTTTGAACCAGATGCTGTAAGTGATCGGCGTTAGCTACCATTGAGCGGAACTTCCAGATGCGAAACGGACGACCTCCGACTCCGCATCGGATCTGGCTGTAGAAGATCCGACCAGGATTATCAACTTGAATAGCGATCGCGATCGGGAGCAAAACGAAGCCCGTAATCAGTAATCCCACTAAAGCACCTAGGACATCGATCGTGCGCTTGATCCTACTGCTTGTAGAGATATGAGGAAAGCAGGCTTCTGCGCTTGAAGGTGTGGGATCTTGAGCACAGCGACAAGTAGCGGAGCAAATCAGAGAATGAGTATACGTAATCACAGGAGTAGCCAATTGATCGGTGTACCCACGCTTCAATGAAACGGTGCCCAAAGGGTTAGATTATTTCACGGATGTGGGTATGGCTAGTGTACACAGGGAATACAGGTGCTCCTTTCAAGGGGTTAGCGATATTTGCTTAACCTTTGAATGCTCTGCAATTCTGTAAAGTTTTGATAGAGAAGCCTAGCTTTGATCCAGATTGCGTTCCGGCTTAATGATGATCAGCATCGTCATCGAATAGATTTTCCACGCCGTCGAGTGAAAAAATCGCAGGCGCTTCCGATGAAGCAGGCATCGTCCGCAATTGCTCGAACGCCGTTTCACGATCGAGATTGTGATAGCCATTTGGCTCGATCGCGGGTTCGACTTGGGGCGCATTCCCCTCAAACAACGATCTCAACTCAGTTAGGACTTCCTGACCGCTCCTAACTCCACTTCGAGGGGGTAGGACTTGAACCGTAACAGGATACTCACTGAGTTGATCAATCAGTTCTGTCAGAACCGCTATCGAATCGATGCTGCGTGACTTAGTGGCCAATTCGCGCCGCACTCTCACAGGTAGATCAGGCGGTAATTCGCTGCCAGCATAGGGCATTGAGAGCTTGATTTGATTCTGCTCAGGTGAACTTTGCACCAGCGCAGTTTGTCCTATCTGAGTCGTCAATCGATCGACGACCCCAGAGAACATTACTTCGCTTTCCTGTCCCAAGCGATGTAGCTTGTCGAGTCCTTGAGCTAGGGAACTGTGATACGCCTGAATGTCTTTTTGTAGCGATTCAAATACGACATGCAGCGAAGCATCTAGCGTACTCAACATCTGATCAGAAACCGTTGGAAGGATCTCCGCAGGTAAGTTTTTAGTCGTTTGGGATGCAGCGAGACTTGACTGTAAGAATTCTTGATGCGCTTCAAGCTGGCGAATTTCACGCAATAGGGTATTGCGTTGCTGCATTAATCCAGACACTTCAGCATGAAGCGGATGTAGGAG
Organism: Cyanobacteria bacterium FACHB-63; assembly: GCA_014695255.1. Lineage (GTDB taxonomy): Bacteria > Cyanobacteriota > Cyanobacteriia > Leptolyngbyales > Leptolyngbyaceae > Leptolyngbya. The sequence continues at coordinate 71,095 of JACJNX010000010.1, read as the reverse complement.
CGTCGATCGCAGCGCGTTCATCTCCTCGATCACCGTTTGCACCGCAGCCTGAGCCTGGTTTTCGGCTTGATCCGGCGTAGCTTGACTCAGTTGAAACAGAGCATCTTGTAAATAGGCATGAACTTGCTCTAGCACTTGGCGCTGACGGGCAATTTGCGCCGCTGTTCCCCAAGGTAAACGGGGATTTGCCTGAGCGAGAACCTCTTGAACTTGGTCAAGAAGGCGCTGAATCTGATCTGGATTAGCAGTCACAACAAAAGTCCTTGACTAAAATTCGGCACTACGGAACGTGGCGGGTTGATCGTAATAGCTGAGATTAGAATGCCCGAACCGAGCCATCTTTTGCCAGTGTCACAGGGAATTCTGCGATCGATCTACTTCACGAAACAAAGCTTCATGCAGCAATCAGGATCATTTCCCAAGCTGAGTTGCCACTTTTTCGCAGACGGAAATCTGCGCCAAATCTAGTAAAGCATCTAAAATGTTCGCAGTCTATCTGGACAAAGCTGTGCAGTTTCTAAGGCGAGTGGGCATTCTAAGCTCATCTCTCGATTCAGAAGGAATCAGTCTGCGCTCGTTTTCATGCCCCACTGTGGTTAGACTCTCCATGGAAGACCGTTACACTCTCCGCGACACTCCGATCAATACGATTAACGCATCGATTCGCCTCGCGCCCTTCTTTCAAGGATTGCCAGATAGCGCGATCGAGAAAGCGATTTCTCATGTCGCACTGCGAAATCATCCCGCTAACCAAGTCATTTTGCTAGAGAATGACTGGGGGAGTTCGGTCTACTTCATTCTGAGCGGCTGGGTGAAGATTCGCACTTACAACCTCGATGGCAAAGAGGTGACGCTGAATATTTTGGGCAAGGGCGAATTGTTTGGGGAGATGGCTCCGCTCGATGAAGTGCCGCGATCGACGGATGTGATTACGTTAGCTCCAACTGTGATCGGGAATATGCCTGCTCAAGATTTTGTGCAGTTGCTAAATTCTGAGCCAGAGGCGGGGATTCGATTAGCTCAGTTAATGGCGCGACGATTGCGGCAGGTGAATCGCCGATTGAGACTGCGTGAATCGGATAGTATGTCGCGAGTGGCGGATATTCTGCTGTTTTTAGCAGATGGACAAGGGAAGCGAGGACAGAACGGCACAGAAATTCCGAATTTGCCACATCGGGAATTAAGTAGTTTGAGCGGATTGGCGCGGGAAACGGTGACGCGAGTATTGAGCAAGTTAGAAAAGAAGGGCTTGATCGTACGAGATCGCGATATTTTATGTATTCCTGACGCTCATGCACTCGAACGCCTAATGATCTAAGGCTGCCAAATCGGGCTCAAAATCGTCGTGCCGCGATCGCGGGTCAGTTGCCTTAACCCTGAGCCATCTCGATTCACGATGTAGAGAGTGTTGTTTGAGACAGTGCCTGCTGTAAAAATCAGGTGACGGCTGTCCAGCGACCAAGCCGGGGAATCGAGCGCTTCAGTTTTGAGCACAGGTGTCAGATCTTTGAGCGTCGATCGTTGAAGCTCCAGTGCGTAGAGCGCAGTTCTGGAGGGATCGATTTTGAGGGTAAAAGCAATTTGTCGCCCATCGGGTGACCAGACTAGATTATTGTACTCTCCCGGCTTTTGAGTGAGAGTGGTCTGCGTTTTTGTTGCAAGATTAAACGCATGAATGGATTGTCGATTGCCAGATTCGAGACGATAGTAAGCAACTTGTTGGCTGTTGGGCGACCAGAGCAGATTTGTCGTGCTCCAGTTCGTGCCAGGACTTTTCCACTGCGCCAGAAGTTTACCATCGGCTTGAACGATGGAAATTCTCTGCGTTTGAATTTCACCTAGAGCATAGTCAATTCGAGCAATTTTTTGACGATCGGGCGACCACGCAACCGAACTGAACTCGTAAATCGTTTCTGAGTCCGCAGGCGTGAGTTGAGTGATTCCTGAACCGTCAATATTCGCTTTGTAGAGCGATCGATTTTGCACAAAGCTCACTTGCTGACCATCCAGGGAAAATGCCAGGTTCGATCGAATGCCTTGGTCAGTGTTTTGCGACCAAATTTGTCGAGCAGGCTTCCTGCCATCACTGAGATATAAGGTCAAACTTCCAGGAGCGTCAGACGTAAAGCCATCGCACGATCGCGCAAAAGCAAGGCGCTGATTATCGGAAAGCCACTGTAAGTGCAGCGATGGCGCTTTACAAGCCTCTGCGCTAAAGCGCTTTTTCAAGTTGGAGCCATTCGCATTCACAACATATACGTCTTGTTCACCGACCGTAAAGGCAATGCGTTGACCGTTCGGAGACCAGATGGGTGTCCCAAAGCCTCCTGCTAGGGCTGAGACTAATTTGCGTCGATCACGTCCATTGAGCTGAATCGAGAAAAGTCCGATTTGCTCGGGCCGATTCGAGGAGGTGGAGTAGGCGATCGCTTTTTGCGGTGCGGATTGGGCGGGGAAGCTGGTGAGCGCGATCGCAAAAGTCAACGCCGCGATGAACATAAACTTTGCGGTTTTTGCTGAGAATGCAGTTTTTGAAAGGGAATGGAGGAGTTGCGGTTGAGTTTTCTGCACAACGCTTGCCGTAAAGTTTGACACCATATTTTATTGATCAATTCAGAGATCGAAGCAGGCAAATCTTTCATCTGGATCTGGAATCAACACGATTGAGCCGCTTCCCGAATTTGGGCTAGCTAAATTGCTGAGCGTAAAACCGTGCATAGCGTCCACCTTCTGCAATCAGTTCTTTGTGCGTTCCAGCTTCCACCACACGCCCTTTTTCCATTACCAAAATGCGATCGACCCGTCGAACCGTCGCCAATCGGTGAGCAATAATAAACACCGTCCGCCCCTGCATAATGCGCTCCAGCGCTTCTTGCACCAGGGCTTCTGATTCTGAATCGAGCGCAGAGGTTGCTTCATCCAGGATCAAAATTCTAGGATTGAGTAGAACCGCCCGTGCGATCGCTAACCTTTGCCGCTGTCCGCCGGATAAATTGACTCCACGTTCACCCACCCAAGTTTGATAGCCGTCGGGAAATTGGCTGATAAATTGATGCGCGTTGGCAATTCTCGCCGCCGCTTTCACGGCTTCAAGATCGAAATCGAGTTGTCCAAAAGCGATATTTTGCGCGATCGTGCCTGTAAACAAGATCGTTTCCTGGGGCACAATTCCGATCTGATGGCGCAGGCTCTTGAGCGACACATCGCGGATGTTTGTGCCATCAATCCAGATCTCACCCTGTTGCGGATCGTAAAAGCGGGGGATCAGATTTACCAGGGTTGTTTTTCCCGCACCAGACGCGCCCACTAATGCAACCATCTCTCCAGGGAGCACACGCAGATTTAGATCTTGCAATACAGGTCGATCGGGTCGATAAGCAAAGCTAACATTTTGAAATTCAATTCTGCCTGTGACGAGGGATAGCTCTTGAGCATCAGCACGTTCTCCAATCGACGGTCGAATGTGCAGCAGTTCAAACACACGATCGACCGAAGCTTCGGCTTGCTTGAATTCGTTGTAGTTCAATGTCACCGTCGCGATCGGCTCAAACAACATCGCAACTGCAACAACAAAGGCAACAAACTCACTTCCAGTCAAATTGCCCTGCGAAATCTGCCAGCTTCCCACCAGCAAGAGCGCCAAAATTCCCAGCGCATCTAAAAATCCCTGCACCGGATACTGAATGGCTCTCAGCCTTTCTGTTGCGTATCTCGCTTGGCGATTGCGCTCAGAGCCACGGCTAAACTGCTCGATCGCATAATCTTCTGCTGCAAATGCTCTGACCAACCGCACTCCGCTGAGCATTTCGATCAGCAGTGCCGACAAATCCGAAATTCGGCTTTGACTCCGATAAGACAGCTTTCGCATCTTCTCGCCAAACCAAGCCGTGAGCGAAGCCAGCAGCGGGGCGACAACTAACGTCGCAAAGGTCAGTTGCCAATTAAAATACAGCATCGTACCCAGCGTCACCACTAGCTTTAACGCATTCGGCACAAACTGACTAAACAGCTTTTGAATCACTTCGCCGACGCGATCGACATCCTCAGTCAGTCGGTACGAGAGGTCCCCAGTTTGCACCGATTCAAAATAGGCAAGACTCAGCCGTTGCAAATGAGCAAATGTGCGATTTCTCAACTCCATCGCGATCGACAGAGCGGCTTTGGCAATCAGCGTTTCCTGTCCGTATTGCGCTAATTTCTGTCCGCCCCAAATCAAAATCACGTATCCGGCGGTTTCTGCGATCGCACTCAGTCGTCCTTCGCTGACAAACCGAGACATTTTTTCAGACATGAATGCCAAAACGGGCCAAGTCACCGCAAACACGATCGAGCAAATCAAGGCATAAACGATCGTGCGCCATTGAGGGCGAATGTAATCTAAAAGCTGCCAGTAGTTAGAACGCTGTTTCAAGGTTGATTGGATTTATGTTTCTGATAGATGTCAACAACAGAAGGCGAAAACGAAACCAAAATGATCGGTTTGTGGAACAGCCAGAAGTCTTCTTCCAGGAAGAGTTTTCGCCCCAATCTGTTCCCCGTTCAATAGCTCACCCTAGCATCCAACACGCCAGAAACAAAGCAGCCCATTGTTAAAATGGGCAAAATCAAAACAGGAGCCGAAGCGAGAAAGCCAGCACCATTAAACCGATCGCTTACGTCGCTGCATCAGCCAGACGATGAATGCGACAACCAAAATTCCTAGAATGATCTTAGAAACAGGGGCAAGATATTCGTCTACCAATTCATAATTCGCGCCCAGAGCGTATCCCGCATAAGTCAGGGCAAACGTCCAAATCGTGGTGCCGATCGTTGAGTACACCAAAAAAGGCATTAATCGCATTCCACTCAACCCCGCAGGCAGCGAAATCAGTGTGCGAATTCCTGGAACCAATCGCCCGATTAAGACAGCTTTCGTTCCATGCCGATAAAACCAGCGATTGACTTTATCAATATCGTTGCCTGTTACCCCGATCCACTTACCGTAGCGATCGGCAAGCTCGCTGACTCGCTTCTCGCCCACCCAAAGTCCCGCGTAATACCAGAGCAGCGTCCCCAAAATCGTTCCAACTACGCCCGCCAGCACTGCATATTGAAAGTTCATTTTGCCCTGTGACACGGTAAAGCCCGCCAGTGGCATGATTAATTCCGAGGGAATCGGCGGAAACAGATTTTCCATAAACATCAGAAACCCAATTCCCAAATAGCCGAGGGAATTCATCGTGCTGGTAATCCATTCAACCAGTGCTGCACTCATGCGTGACTTCCTTGTGTGGGTGAACTGAAGCGCGATCGCCCTCAATTCTGCGATCGCCGAGATTTATCTTATGAACTTATATGAAACTTTGACGCATCAGTCCACCCAATCCGTAAAATTCCCATTGCAACTTTATGGAAGCCGGAGTTGTGCCTTCCATTAGGAATGGAGGAAGCGGATCCTATTGGACTCGAACCAATGACCGACCGCTTAGAAGGCGGTTGCTCTATCCACTGAGCTAAGGATCCAAAACAGTCATTTACTAATATAGCGGTGCGCGGCAAATCTAGAGTAACCAAAATTTAACTGCTTTTCCGATTTAGGCTTTGTACTTCTTTGATTTTTATCAAGCATATGTAAAGTAGAGCATCAGATTGGGGAATTCAAAAGAATAGATAATCCGAAATGGAGAATCCCTGTGACGTTGAATTTTTAACAAACACCACAGGCCTCATAGCGAACCTCGCTACGCCCCCTACCCTCTAGCCCTGAGCCGCTTTATGTTCATTCTGAAACGGCAGGATGTTGAGATCAGCAGCATTCAGCACCCTAAACGCGATCAAAAAGTGCCAATCCTGTCCTATCAAGGACAAACCTTTCGACTGATTCAAATCTTTGGCTCTGGACAGGAAGAAGAAGCACGATCGTTTTGGCGCGACCTGACCGACAACCAGGGAAAAGCCTGTGTCCTGCTAGAAGAACCAGAGCGATGCAGCGTATGGGGAAAGGTGCGGCTAGAGCAGCTCAGTCAGGAGGCAGCAGTCTCAGACGGTGGGGGAACCGTTACCGCAGTGTTTACGCAAGCTTGTTTATTGATGCTGCAAGCGATGTACATCGACGTTGAGGATTTGATGGGCACAAAGCAGGCCGCTTCCTTTGAGCGGGATTTAATCACCATCTTTCAACAATGGCGATTTCCTCAGACGGATTCACCTGCCGCTGTGAAGCAACTTCTCACAATTAATCCCCTCAACAGTTTGCAGACCCCAGCCTGGCAAGAAAATCTTTTGAATGTTTTGCTGCAAGAACTCCATCGCCTTGGCAAAGCGTATTTTGGCAAGTCCGCGTTCGCCGATCGCGTTTTGGATGCGCTGCAAGATTTGCCGCAAGGCGAACGTACCCGCTTCCTCGAATGGCTCAACCATTCCCCGACCGGAAAACTCTGGTCTTAAATTTTGTCCCTTGTTGAAGATGACCTATGAGCAGTTCAGCTAGTCAATCCCAATCGAAATCGATTTCTGTTCAAGCGATCGTGTTTGCAGAAATTCTGTTGGCAGTGTTCGCGTTATTGTTTTTCCTATTGTTTAGCGTTCCTGATCCGGGAAAAGCCCGCCCGGATTGGTATTCCTACGGAGCTTCAGCGTTTGAAGTTGTGGCGTATTTTAGTGCAGCGCTGCTGTGTTTTAGAAATTGGAGCAGTCCACAAATTGTCAGTGGGCGGCGGGTTTGGTTGAGCATTGGGTTAGGAATGCTCTGTTATGGCATCGGCACAATCTTGTTTACCTTCTGGGAAACGTACATGGGACGCGAAGCCGATGTGTCACCCGGAGATTTCTTTTATATTCCCACCTATCTATTTTTAGGGTGGGGCATGATCATGGCGTTCTCCGATCGTCGCTTGAATCTCGATTTATGGCAGTGGTTCACGGTTGGTGGTATTGCGGCCGTCAGCATTGCATTTGCTACCTGGCTGACCCTTACGCCTAGTCCCAAGTCTTCAGCCCTATTGTTCTTTGGCGAACCCGTCATTGCTCAAACTGCACCAGCCAAACCGTCCCCAAAAGCAACCGCTTCACCGACGATTAGACCCTCTGCTGCCGCGAAGCCTTCGCCTGTTGTAACACCGAAACCTGTTGCAATCGAGGAGAAGCAGCTCGTGGAGCAGAAAAAGCAGGATGCGCCGGAATGGGTTGCGACGATCGAAAGTACGCTCGCGCCGCTTAAGCCATTTTTGGACTATTTCTATGTGCTGGCGGACGTATTTATCTTGATTATTGCGACTACGTTGCTTTTGGCGTTCTGGGGTGGGCGATTCTCGCAGTCTTGGCGCATGATTGCAGCAGCAGCATTTTCGCTCTACATCGCGGATATGTGGTTTAAGTATGCAACCACTCGTCTTGAGAACTACCAAAGCGGCGGGATTATTGAAATCTTTTGGGTCTTCAGTGGCGTTCTATTTGGCATCGGAGCCGCCTTGGAATATGATTTGAGCCGATCGCGGCGCGGGAATTCACGCAGACGAGCATGAAGATTTATCGTGCATCCCGCATTCGATCACGCTCAGCATAGAATAGATGAGTAATTGCCGCCCCGCGCTGAGTTTCTCATGAGCAGACTGTCTGATTCTGATAAAAGCCAAATTATTGAACTGTATCGCCAATCGGGAGAAACAACTTTAACTCTCGCAGAGCGATACGGTGTCAGTAATACGACAATTAGCCGCATTTTGAAAAGCAGTTTGTCAGCGGAAGAGTATGACAGTCTGATTCAGCAAAAGCGCAGCGCTTCAAGGGGCGGAGCGCGATCAACAACGGTGGCAGCCGAGGTACCTCCGGTTCAAGGTAGCTTGCTCGAACCAGAAGCACCAACTCTGCCAGAGCCAGAAGTGGTCGAATCTATCGAAGAACCCTCAAAGCCTGCACCGCCGCGCCGAGTACGACGACGAGCGAATACATCTGAGGAAGCGCCTATCTCGACTTCTGCGCTCCTTGAGGAAGCGCCTGAACTGGCTCAGATTGAAGCGATCGATCTTAGCCCAACCGTAGATGGCATGGCGGACGATGAGGACGATGATGATGACCTCGACGATCTCGATAATCTAGATGAAGACCTCGAAGACGAAGATGATGACGAGCCTGCGATTCTACCATCGATTCAATTAAGCGCAGCAGAATTCATTCGGGTACTCCCAATTGCAGAAGCCGCAATTCCGCGGACTTGTTACCTCGTGGTTGATCGAGCTGCGGAGTTAGTTGCGCGTCCGCTCAGTGAATTCGCGGAACTGGGTCAAATTCCGTCGGGAGAAGTCGAAGCCAGAACCTTACCTGTATTTGACAATCATCGAGTCGCGAAACGGTTCTCAAACATTCGCACCCAGCGGGTCATCAAGATTCCAGATAGCCGAGTTTTACAGAAAGCTGCACCTTATCTTCAAGCGAAGGGGATTACGCGATTGTTGATTGATGGGCAGGTTTACGCGCTCTAGAGATCATCGTTGCTCTGAGGGGAAAGTCCAAGTAGGGGCTGCAAGATTGCGGTTCCTAAGATGCCTAGAATTACACTGAAGGCAATCAGTAGACCAAACGGCAATTCGATCGTTTGAAACGCGAGAAACTTGAGCGAAATCGGAGCCGCATTTTGAATTGCGACGAGGGCGATCGCGCCGATCCAAATCGCAATAATGCAGGCAGTGATCAAAGTGGCAAAGCTTTTCATCAGATTTCAGGAATTGAGAACTGAGGCCGTGTAGAGAAAATCATCAGCCGCGAACTGATAATTTTCATCTTTGTGAGACATTTCCTTTGTGGGCAGATCGATCGGTCTGTCCCTTTTTAGTTTAAAGAACAAACCCGCCGATCGTGTTTGATCGACGGGTGTAATGTGTTCAGAACTTAGCGGAATAGGCTACTGACTGAATTATCCTCATGGATTCGCCAAATCGTTTCGCCGATCACACTGGCAACGGAGAGAATTTTTAGCTGTGGAAAGCGATGTTCTTCTGCAACCGGAATGGTATTGGTTACGATTACTTCTTCTAGGAGACCGCTCGACAGGCGTTCGATCGCGGGCGGTGAAAAGACCGCATGAGTCGCACAAGCATAGACTTGACGTGCTCCTTCTTGTCGAAGAATCTTCGCGCCTTCAAGAATCGTCCCTGCCGTATCGATCATGTCATCGACGAGAACCGCCGTTTTGCCTCTGACATCTCCGATCACGTTCATCACTTCCGCAATGTTGTGAGCTTGTCGCCGTTTATCAATGATGGCAAGGGGCGCATCGTTTAGGCGTTTTGCCAAAGCTCTCGCTCTAGCGACCCCCCCGACATCTGGAGAGACAACGACTAAATCTTCTAGCTGTTTGCTAGCAATGTAATCGACCAGCGTCGGAGAGCCGTAAACGTGATCCATTGGAATATCGAAGTAGCCTTGGATCTGGGCAGCGTGTAAGTCCATCGCTAGAATGCGATTCGCTCCCGCCTGCGTAATCAGGTTAGCGGCAAGTTTGGCAGTGATGGATTCTCGTCCAGCCGTCTTACGATCGGCTCTTGCATACCCGTAATAGGGCAGGACGGCAGTGACTTGTCGCGCCGATGCTCGCCGACAAGCATCGATCATGATTAACAATTCCATCAAATTGTCGTTCACGGGGCGACAGGTCGGCTGAATCAAATAAACATCACAGCCACGAATCGACTCTTGGATTTGGACATATAGCTCGCCATCGGCAAAGTGCTTTTGCACCATCGGACTCAAATCCATGCCCAAGTACCGTGCAATCTCTTTGGAAAGGGGTACGTTTGCCGTACCAGACAAGAGGCGCAAGCGATTATTGTCAGGGATTGAGGGCAGAGCAGACGGAAGAGATAATGTTGCAGAACGGATCACGTCAAGTCCTCGAACGCATTCAACGCAATATTAACACTGGGACTTTCTTTCATTGTCCCTGGTTTCGCGGATCTAAAGTATTCGTAAATGACAAATAAACTTGCGAAATATTTGTTAAGACTGAACCACAAGTAGCACACAGAAGAGCGATCGGCACGATCGCAATCTGGACAGGTGAGATGAGGATCACAGATGAATTCCAAGCAGGGTTCAGCCGAACGGTATTTAATGCAACTTATTTTGCCAAATTTATTCGCGCTTCGCAATCCATTTTCTAATGTTGTCGATCGTTGACTTCCTGTGTAGTTTTGTTACCTCTGTTACAAAGAGCTGATTTGAACGGAATGGTTTGCATGAGGCTAAGCTATGCTGGAAAATTCAATGACGCGAGGAACGATGCTATGAGCCTAAAAGACCGCATCACCGAAGAGATCAAAGCTGCGATGAAGTCCCAGGATAAAGTGCGGTTAGAGACGCTGCGGAGCATCAAAAAGGTGCTGCTAGAAAAAGAAGTGAGTGTGCGTCCCTCTGGGCAGAGCGAGCTAACCGAAGCGCAAGAGATTGAAGCCTTGTCTCAAGTCGCTAAGCAGCGCAGGGATTCGATCGAGCAATACACCAACGCCAAGCGGCAGGATCTAGCCGATAAGGAAGCGGCAGAATTGGCAATTATTGAAACGTTTCTTCCGGCTCAGATGTCTGATGAAGAAGTTGAAAGTGCGATCGCGCAGATTATTGCTCAAGTCGGGGCGGCTTCGGCGAAAGATATGGGCAAAGTCATGGGTGTCGCAATGCAGCAGTTGAAAGGCAAGGCGGACGGGAAGAAAGTGCAAGCGATCGTCAAGGCGAAATTGGGTTAGAGCAAGGGTTCAGGGATAAGTGAGGGTGACGATCGAGACAGTACAAGAAAAGCTTTTTGTGAAGAAGCTAACGGTTACGTTCAGCCCCTACAAGTTACATTGAACTAAGTACCAGACGCTTTATTACATTCTGCTGCGACATGCTTGTGAGCCTGCATTAGCTGGGCAGTAGAGGGATCAATCCCCATACCATATCGCCATTCGCCATTGAGATATAGCCAGGTTGGTACCTGACGCACAAGATTGCGATCGCCTTCAAAACAAACTGCGCCTTGCTGGAGTGCGAGATTCAAAGTGGTGTATCCCATCCAGACGTGAGTAAACACATTAAGATCAGCTGAGATTAAAACGTTCACCTCAAAGCCTGGATTTTTTTGACACACATCAACTTCTTGATTCTCGATGACCATCCACCAACTGCGTTGAGTTTTGCGCCCTCTGGTTAGCCCTTGAAAATCAAACTGAAGCACTGTTTTTTGTGGCGGCACAGTCTCAAGATTGACTCGCCGTCTCATGCCCCACATTAATAAGGCATCGTCTAAGTCTTCTGGCGCAATTTGTTCGCTTCCCCATTGTTGTGCCCAAACTCCCATTGCTTCAATTAGGGGACGCAGGGCTTCTCCAGCGGGTGTGAGAAGATACTCATGCCCCTGCCCTGTTTCCTTTTCATGGCTGATGACCACACCTAATTTCTCAAGTTCTTTAAGGCGTTGAGCGAGGAGGGCGCGGGACATGAGCGGCACTCCTCGACTAATGTCATTGAAGTGGCGATTGCCATACAGCATTTCTCGCAGCACTAAGGGGTTCCAGCGATCGCCAATTACTTCGGCAGCCTTTGCCACCGGACAGAATTGCCCATATCCCTTTCTCATAGCTCACTTTAAAGAGAGTACAAATCAGGTTCAGATATTGAACTTGTATCACCTTCTTTAGCAAATCAGAATAAGAGCATCACAAGACTTAAAGGAGACTATTCAATGCTAGAACAACAAACTGCACCCACTATCCAATCAGAAAAGATGGATTGGTGTTCTCTGGCAGAATCTTTGGGAAGTCAATTTGCTGCAAGAGAAATTGAAGCGGATGAGAGCGATTTGTTTGTCGCGGATAACCTTGCTAGGTTGAAAGCGGCTGGATTGGCGACAGCGGGTGTGCCGATCGAATTAGGGGGCGGCGGAGCTAGCTATGCTGATCTTTGCGCTGTGCTGCGGATTTTAGGACGCTATTCTAGTTCAACGGCGCTCGCGTTTTCGATGCACACGCATCAGGTGATGGTACCGACTTGGCGCTGGCACAATCAGAAGGCTCCAGTGGATGGATTACTTAAACGAGTGGCAACCGAGCAACTGATTATGCTGAGCAGTGGTGGCTCAGATTGGTTGCAGAGTGGTGGGACAGCGATTAAGGTCGAGGGTGGATTTTTGATCACAGCTCGCAAGGTCTTTGCGAGTGGTGCGCCTGTTGCTGATCTATTAATGACGAGCGCTGTTTATGACGATCCAGAAAAAGGGGCTATGGTATTGCATTTTGCGGTTCCGATGACTGCTCAGGGTGTGGAGATTGAATCTACTTGGCAAGCATTGGGGATGCGGGGAACGGGTTCTCATGATGTTGTGTTATCGAATGTTTTTGTACCGGATGCGGCAATTGCTTTACGACGAGAACAAGGAAAGTGGCATTTTATCTTTCACCTGATCTCGATGGTGGCAATTCCGATCGTTTATTCTGTGTACGTTGGGGTTGCAGAAGCGGCACGCGATCGTGCAATTCAACTGGCAAAGAAACGCTGCACTGATGAGCATCTTTGCTACAGGGTGGGGGGATTAGACAACGAATTAATGGCTGCAAAATTGGCACTTCAGCACATGATTTCTACTGCCATCGTGAGTCAGCCTGGTTTTGAAACCACGAATCAAATTATGACAGGGCGGACATTGGTTGCTAGAGCCGTACTTAACGTTGCTGATTTAGCGATGGAAGTTGCGGGGGGATGTGCCTTTTATCGTAAACTTGGTCTGGAAAAATTGTTTCGTGATGTGCAGGGCGCGCGCTATCATCCTCTGCGGGAAGATGCTCAGCGTAAGCTATCAGGGCAACTCGCGCTTGAGTGGGATATGTCTTCTTTGTAGAGTGATGTCTTGTGTCTAGTAGCGATCGCACCTTTCACAATTAAATACCGATCTCAAACTGTAGATGCCTCATCGCGCCCAAGGATTCGAGGATAATGAAGTATCCGAGTTTGGTCGCTCCCCATGACTGAGCAACTTCTCAATCCAGAAGGAATTGTCACTGAGCTAGACATTAGCCATCTGACGTCGCCTCCGGCACACGGGTACGTGACCGAGGACGATACGCCCGTGGACAACCTGCAATCTGAGAAACAACGGCTATTAGTGGAACCGCTCTACAGTTCTAAGCCAATTCCGTCACCGTTTCTAGCAGCAGCGAATGTCGGACTGTTCTACAAAATCAAGAGCGATCCGATCGTTCCCGACATGATGCTAAGTCTGGGGGTACAGTGTGCAGACGACTTCTCCCAAAAACAAAATTGCTCCTATTTCGTGTGGGAGTTTGGCAAATTGCCAGAAGTTTGCATCGAAATTGTCTCTAACTCGGAAGGTGACGAACTTACTCTAAGCCGCAAGTCACAGCAGAAGGGGAAGACGATCGCCAAAAAAGATCTATATGCCCAAATTCGGATTCCGTATTATGTGGTGTTTGATCCGTTGCAACAAATTCAAGGTCAAACCGAGATGAACGGAGCGTTACTACGGATTTGGTCGAATTTCGCAGGTCGCTGTACAGAAATGACTTCCGTTGAGGGAATCCGTGAGATTGGGCAAATGTGTGGCTAGAGGAAGTGGGATTAGGACTCACGATTTGGTCAGGACAGTTTGAGGAAGACGTGACGCGGCTGGTGCGATCGCGATGGGCGAGTGATTCTCACGGGTGCAGAACGCGCAGACGAAGCAGAAGAGCGCGCAGAGGCAGAACGGCAACGAGCAGAACGGCTGATTGAGCGACTCCGATCGATGGGAGTAGAGCCAAACGAGATTTAGTCCAAATCGCCTTTGTGAGCAATTAGGACACTCGATACAGCGCTTGGACGCGATCAAATTGTCTGATCGCGTCCAAGCTAATTTTCCGTCACTGCTACGGGAGTCGCCGCTACAGGCTGAGAATTGGCAACCAGTTCCTTCTTGCTGAATTTGAGTTTGCCATCGACTAAATCGATCGAAATCGTATCCCCTTCTCCGAAAGCGTTTTCGAGTAGCTTGGTAGCGATTGGGTTTTGTAGTTCTCGCTGAATTGCCCGCTTCAATGGACGCGCCCCATATGTCGGGTCGTAGCCCACATCTGCCACATATTTCTGTGCAGCAGGCGAGAGTTCCAGCATGATTTTCTGATCGCTCAGCAACGCCTGAATTCGCTGGATCTGGAGTCCAACGATTTCGCCAAGTTCCGCACGATTCAACGCATGGAACAGAATCGTATCGTCAATTCGATTGAGAAATTCAGGACGGAAATGTTTGCGAAGTGCAGTCATCACTCGTTTCTGCATTTCCTCGTAACGGGCATCATCTCCTGCAACATCGAGAATATGTTCGCTGCCGATATTGCTCGTCATCACAATGACTGTGTTGCGGAAATCAACCGTTCGACCTTGAGAATCGGTAATGCGTCCGTCATCAAGCACTTGCAGCAGAATGTTGAACACATCCGGATGCGCTTTCTCGACTTCATCAAGCAACACTACAGAATAAGGTTTACGGCGAATTGATTCAGAGAGCTGTCCACCTTCGTCATATCCCACATATCCAGGAGGTGCGCCGACTAAACGAGAAACCGAGTGCTTCTCCATGTATTCCGACATATCGAGACGCACGATCGCATCATCAGAATCAAACAGAAATTGCGCCAACGCTCGTGCGAGTTCCGTTTTACCGACTCCGGTTGGTCCCATGAATAGGAATGACCCGATCGGACGGTTCGGGTCTTTCATCCCCGATCGTGCTCGACGAATTGCCGCCGCCACCGCTTCGACTGCATCGTGCTGTCCAATCACCCGCTGGTGCAGGTGTTTCTCTAGATTTAAGAGTTTCTGACGTTCTGATTCGAGCAAGCGTGTCACTGGAATTCCTGTCCAACGCGCCACGATTTCAGCGATGTCTGCTTCGGTAACTTGTTCACGCAGGAGAGCCGTTCCGCCTGCTTGCAGTTCCATCAATTGCGCTTCTTGCTTTTCGCGATCGTGCTGCAAGGCTTCAAGCCGCCCGTATTTTAGCTGCGCTGCGGTATTGAGGTCGTAAGCGCGTTCGGCTTGCTCGATTTGCACTCGAAGCTGGTCTTCTTCCCCCTTGAGCAATTTAATCGTTTCAAGGATCTGCTTTTCGTTTTGCCATTGTGAATCGAGTTCGTCTTTTTTCGGCTGAAGTTCTGCAATTTCTTGTTCGAGCCGTTCGAGGCGATCCTTAGAATTGCGGCTAAGACCTGTAATTCCAGTCAGCTTGTCTTCGCTCTTAATCGAAAGCTTTTCCATTTCAAGCTGCCGCAAGCGGCGCTCGATTTGTTCTAGCTCAGTCGGTTTTGAGGTAATTTCCATTCTGAGCTTAGCAGCCGCTTCGTCTACAAGGTCGATCGCTTTGTCGGGCAAGAAGCGATCGCTGATATAACGGCTTGATAACGTCGCAGCAGCAACCAAAGCAGAATCAGTAATATTAACCCCGTGGTGAACCTCGTAGCGTTCTTTCAACCCGCGCAGAATCGAAATCGTGTCTTCAACCGAAGGCTGATCGATTACGACCTGCTGAAATCGGCGTTCGAGTGCTGCATCTTTCTCGATGTACTTACGGTACTCGTCGATCGTCGTTGCCCCAATACACCGTAGCTCTCCTCGCGCCAGCATCGGCTTCAGCAGATTTCCAGCATCCATGTTGCCTTGACCTGCTGCCCCTGCCCCCACAACGGTATGCAACTCGTCAATGAATAAAACGATTTGTCCATCGGATTCGATCACTTCTTTCAGGACTGCTCTGAGTCGATCCTCGAATTCCCCGCGATATTTTGCGCCTGCAATCAGCGATCCCATATCTAGGGAGATCAGCTTGCGGTTCTTCAAGGATTCGGGAACATCCCCATTGACGATCCGCTGAGCGAGTCCTTCGGCGATCGCCGTTTTTCCGACTCCGGGTTCTCCAATTAAAACCGGATTATTTTTGGTGCGACGTGAAAGCACCTGAACCACCCGACGAATTTCGCCATCTCGCCCGATCACCGGATCGATCTTGCCTGCTTTGGCACGTTCTGTTAAATCTAAGCCGAATTTTTCGAGAGCTGAGTAACGCGACTCTGGTGCTTGATCCATGACTTTTTGACTACCGCGAATGTCTCGAATTGCAGTATCAAGCCGAGCCGTATCGACATTAAAGCTGCGAAACAGCTTCACTCCGAGGCGCGGATCGTTAGCAAAGGCTTGGATCAGATGCTCGATCGAGATAAAGTCATCCTGCATCGAGGCGCGATTTTCTTCAGCGCGATCGAGCATCGTATCGAGATATCGTCCTAAATAAAGCTGATCTGCACTGCCAACTTTCGGCTGACGGCGCGTAAATTCGTCTACCTGCTGCCAGAACCGATTCGCTTCGATGCCTGCTTTGCTTAAAATTTTTGATGCTAAGCCATTCTCTTGCTCAAGCAAGCTAATGATTAAATGTTCAACTTCTAAATTCTGGTGCCGATAGCGCCGCACGACATCCTGTGCCTGTACGATCGCTTCCCAGGCTTTATCTGTAAATTTGCTGGGGTCTGTGGGTTGCATTCCGGTAGTGTTTTGTCATCGCTCTTCTTGAAACTTCAATGTAGCAGTTCAGAAGAGTTCTTTCACAAGCGTCTCATACAATTCGGCAGAAATCTTTTGCTTGGTGTAAGAGTGTACCAGTTTGGTTTCCGTTTGTGAAAGTATCATCAGGCGATAATGCTGCAAAATCACCACTGAGGTAGCTGCTCACGCGCTCAGCGTTCAGGTGATACTCTTGCTTGCTCTCAGTTTGAGAAAAGTCTCCACAAAAAACAGGGAAGAATATGTCATCCTCCCCTGTTTTTGATTTTAATAATACCCCCAAGGGAATTCGAATCCCTGTCGCCTCCGTGAAAGGGAGGTGTCCTAGGCCTCTAGACGATGGGGGCAGGCACTGATGTCAAGTTTGCTGCTTTGCAATCGACATTTACTAATGTAACGGACAGAATCGGGAATGTCAACCTCTAAATTCAAATTAAATTTCAGGGTTGTCACTGAGGAATCGTGTCGAGCTAAAAGGCATAAGGATTAGCCACCCCTAGAACTGTCCCTTGAGGGAGACGTGCGATCGCAAAACCCACTACCGTAAATGGCATACCGTCTACCCACGCTAAAGGCTCGCGTCTTTAACTCCATGCTTCTGATCGACTTCATGCTATCGCCAAAAACTCGAAAAAACGATGGCGCTACTCCTCCCTGTGCTCCGACTTCTTCGTCTGAGTTTTCCGATTCGCTAAAAGAAAAACCCTCCTCTGCTCATTCCCTTGTGGAGAACCCTAATCTTTCTTCTCAATCTGTACGATCGCGTTGTTTACCTTGGCTCGCTTCAATTGTTTATCCATTAGGGCGTTCTTTGGTTCTGCCCGTCTATTTCCAACAGATCGAAGTCACGGGTCGAGAGCATTTCCCTACTGTGGGTCCGATCATTATTGCTGCAACCCATCGATCTCGGTGGGATGCGTTGCTCGTACCTTATGCAGTGGGTCAAGACATCACGGGTCGAGTGCTGCGGTTCATGGTGACGGCAGACGAGATTAAAGGAATTCAAGGGTGGTTTATTCGACGCTTAGGTGGATTTCCAATCAACACACGGCATCCGACGATCGCGGCGCTGCGTTACAGCATCGAGCTACTCCAGCAGAGTGAAGCATTAGTGATATTTCCTGAAGGAAATATCTACCGTCAAGCGGCGGCTCTGAAGCCTGGACTGGCACGATTAGCGCTGCAGGCAGAAGCAAGTCAACCTGGATTAAACGTTCAGATTGTGCCAATTTCAATTCAATACAGCAAGCCTCTCGTTCCTTGGCGCACTGCTGTCAAAATTCACGTTTGTAATCCGATTCCTGTAGCTGAATATGTTTCGGAGCAGCCGAAGCAGGGAGCAAAACGATTAACCGCAGATCTGGAGCGAGTTCTGCGATCGCATTCCGTTTAGAGCCAAAAAAGAGACGTGATCCACAGCGTCTCTTTTTTGGCTCTTTTGTGAGTGAAATTAACGACCGATGCCAATATAGCGGAAGCCTGCTTCTTCTAACACGGGTTGGTTGAGGAAGTTCCGACCATCGATCAGGATAGGAGCATTCATCAATTTCGCCATCTTGATGTAGTCGAGAGTGAGGAACTGCGACCATTCCGTTACCAATACCAGTGCATCGCAGCCATCTGCTAAACGTTCTGCATCAGTTTCAACAATCACATCTGAAATACCATCGCGCATTCCGCTTTGAGAAATGATGGGATCGTAAGCTTTCACTTTCGCGCCCAAACGAGTCAAGTTCTCGATTACATTCAGCGCTGGCGCATCCCGTAAATCATCGGTATCAGGTTTGAACGTCAAACCTAAAAGCCCGATCGTTTTTCCTTTGAGGATCTTGAGCGCTTGCTGAAGTTTTTCAACCACAATCAGGCGCTGACGCTCATTGACGCTGACGGCTGATTTAAGCAATTGCGTTTCGTAGCCGTAATCGTCTGCCGTGTGAATCAGAGCCGAGACATCTTTCGGGAAGCAGGAACCGCCCCAGCCAAGACCCGCTTGTAGAAACTTGCCGCCAATCCGGGAATCAAGACCAATCCCTTTTGCCACTTGCATCACATCAGCACCCACGCGATCGCAGATGTTTGCGACTTCGTTGATAAAGCTAATCTTCGTTGCCAAAAATGCGTTCGCGGCATATTTGATCATCTCCGCCGAACTTAGGTCAGTAACCAATACTGGAACTGGAGGTGCGGATTTATCTTCGGCAAACTGACGCTCGACGATCGGGCTGTAGAGTTCCTGCATCAGCTTGATCGGACGATCGCTATTGTTGCTGCCCACGACGATGCGATCCGGGTTGAACGTATCGAACACGGCAGATCCTTCGCGCAGAAACTCTGGATTGCTGACGACATCGAAATCGTAATCGATCGTCAAAGCTTTTGCCGGAATTTCCTCACTGCCACCGACTCCAGCGAGAACAGGCTGTGCTTCAGCGCGTTGACGCTCTGCAATACCATCGAGAACGAGCATTCTCACCCAATCGCCAGATCCAATGGGAACGGTCGATTTATTCACAATCACTTTATAGCCGCCTTTGAGGTTGGCACCGATTCCCCGTGCCACGGCTTCAACATAGCGGGTATCACTTTCCCCGGTCGGCAGTGCAGGCGTTCCAACCGCGATAAATAGAATTTGACCGTGCTCGACTCCGGCCGCTAGATCGGTGGTGAACTCCAGTCGTCCCGCTTGAATCGAAGACTGCATGATTTCAGACAAGCCCGGTTCAAAAATCGGCGATTGTCCAGCCTGCATCAACTTCACCTTTGCTTCGTTATTATCGACGCAAATCACATGATGACCAATGTGAGAGAGGCAAGCACCCGTGACCAAACCAACGTAACCTGTTCCGATAACGCAGACACGCATAGTCTTAAACTCCTCGATCAAACAACTTGTAACCGGACTCGAATATTCTGCCTTTCGTTTAGCATTCCCATGTGCAATGCCCTTATCTAATGCGTCACGATGCTTGCACCGCGCTCCGCGTCGATTCCGACTGGGCTTCAGGCACTTCCATCCGACTGCTAAAATCAGCGATCGTTCGCTCTAGTCCTTCCTTCAATGGAATCGTGGGTTGCCAGCCGAGGTGCGTTTGCGCACGAGTGATGTCGGGTTTGCGACGGCGGGGATCGTCTTGGGGCAGGGGTTCAAATTTCAAAGCTGCATCAGGGTTGACCATTTCTTGCACGGCTTGAGCCAGTTGCAGAATGGTGTATTCTCCGGGATTCCCTAAGTTGACTGGGCCGATAAAATCGCCGTTCATTAAGCGATAGAGACCGTCAACTAAGTCAGAAACATAGCAGAAACTTCGCGTTTGAGAACCATCACCGTATACCGTTAGGGGGTGACCTTTGAGTGCTTGCACGACAAAGTTGCTAACTACGCGACCATCGTTTTCGAGCATTCGCGGGCCGTAGGTGTTAAAGATGCGAGCAACGCGAATATCGACATCGTTTTGGCGGTGATAGTCAAACGCGAGGGTTTCAGCTACTCGCTTGCCCTCGTCGTAGCAACTACGGATTCCGATCGGGTTGACGTTGCCCCGATATTCTTCAGATTGGGGATGGACTTCGGGATCGCCATATACTTCAGAGGTTGAGGCGAGAAGGAATCTGGCTTTGACTCGTTTGGCAAGACCGAGCATATTCAGCGTTCCCATCACGTTGATTTTGATCGTTTTAACGGGATTGTACTGATAGTGTACGGGTGATGCGGGACAGGCAAGGTGATAAATCTGATCGACTTCAAGCCGAAGCGGCTCTGTAATGTCGTGGCGAATCAGTTCAAAATTAGGATTTCCTAACCAGTGTTGAATATTGCGTTTGTGTCCGGTGTAGAAGTTATCAAGACAGAGGACTTCATGCCCCGTATTCATTAGACGATCGATCAAGTGGGAGCCGATGAAGCCCGCACCACCAGTAACAAGAATTCGCATAAGTCCAAAATTCGCGTAAATTGCAAACGAGCAAGGGTAGGAGTAGCTGTTACTCAAAAGATGAGTTGAGCAAGCCCCCGTTTGCCAGAAGTGTACCCACTAAATTAACAGGCAGCACGACAGCAATCCGGACTGGAAGGGGGGAAGCTACATCCGGGCTTTTCCCAGAAAGATAACAGAAACTTTCGAGATGGCACGCTTTGTTAGATAGAGTTCATTGAATCTTCAACCGTTCAAACAAAAATTGCCCCTATTTTTGCGTAGGGGCAATCCGAGATTTTACTGAAACGCTTAGCTCTGCTCGTTTGACAACCGTAAAACTGCCATGAACGCTTCTTGAGGAACATCAACGGTTCCGATCGCCTTCATCCGCTTTTTACCTTTTGCTTGCTTTTGCAGCAGTTTTTTCTTCCGGGAGATGTCGCCGCCGTAGCATTTTGCCAAGACATCTTTCCGCAAAGCGGGAATATGTTCGCTAGCGATTACCTTGCTACCGATCGCGGCTTGAATCGGAATCTTAAACTGATGACGGGGAATTAATTCGCGTAGCTTTTCAGTGAGGGCACGACCGACTCCATAAGCTTTGTCGCGGTGAACGATCGTAGCAAGTGAATCGACGGGATCGCCGTTAATTAGAACATCCAGTTTCACTAGAGCATTTTCGCGGTAGCCGATCAGTTGATACTCCATACTGGCGTAACCGCGCGATCGCGACTTCATTTGATCAAAGAAATCGGTGACAACTTCTGCCAGCGGTAGTTCATAAATTAGCGTGGTGCGTCCGGGCGTGAGGTACTTCATATCTTTGAAGACACCACGGCGGTTTTGACAGAGTTCCATCAGCGTCCCAACATAGGTTTCGGGCGTGATGATATCGACTTGAACATAGGGTTCTTCGATTTTTTCGCGCTCTGTGGGAGAAGGCAGCTTACCAGGGTTATCAATCAGCAGAGTCTCGCCTTTTATGGTTGTGACTCGATACACCACGGAAGGAGCGGTAATAATCAGGTCAAGATTGTATTCCCGCTCTAGCCGTTCTTGCACAATTTCCATATGCAGCAAGCCCAAGAAGCCACAGCGGAACCCGAATCCCATCGCGCTTGAGGTTTCTGGCTCGAAATTGAGGGCAGCATCGTTAAGCTTTAATCGATCGAGGGCTTCGCGCAGTTCCGGGAATTGGTCGGCATCGGTCGGGAACATACCGCAGAAGACCATCGGTTTCGCTTCGATGTAGCCCGGTAAGGGGTCAGGAGCTTTTTTGGCAGATAGCGTGATCGTGTCTCCGACCCGTGCATCCTCTACGGCTTTAATCGACGCAGCAAAGTATCCCACTTCGCCAGCGTGTAGGGATTCGACTTGGACTTGAGTAGGAGAGAGAACGCCAAGCTCATCGACTTGATATTCCTTGCCGGATGCCATCAGGTAAACTTTATCGCCCCGCTTTACCTGCCCATCCATCACTCGGAAGTAGACGATCACACCGCGATAAGCGTCATAGTAGCTATCGAAAATTAGCGCTCGTAGCGGTTCTTGAGTCGTGTCTTTGGGCGGCGGGACTCGTTTAACGATCGATTCCAAAATATCCGGCACGCCAATTCCTTCTTTTGCCGATGCCATAATCGCTTCAGAGCAATCGAGACCAATCACCTCTTCGATTTCCTGCTTGACGCGCTCAGGTTCTGCACCCGGCAGATCAATTTTGTTCAGGACTGGAATAATTTCGAGATCGTGTTCGAGTGCCAGATAAACGTTAGCCAGCGTTTGCGCTTCGACACCTTGGGAGGCATCGACAACTAGCAACGCGCCTTCACACGCAGCGAGCGATCGCGACACCTCGTAGGAAAAATCGACGTGACCAGGAGTGTCAATTAAATTTAGTACATATTGCTGCCCGTCTTTTGCGGTGTAATTCATTCGAGCCGCTTGGAGCTTAATAGTGATCCCGCGCTCCCGCTCTAGATCCATATTGTCGAGGAACTGTTCTTTCATGTCCCGCGCAGTCACGGTTCCCGTCTCTTGAAGTAAACGGTCGGCAAGCGTGGATTTGCCGTGATCGATGTGAGCAATGATGGAAAAATTTCGGATGCGGTTGACGGGTACGTCAGTCATAAACTTCAGGGGGATTGGCGGCACTCTAGGACAGGCATTCTCAGAAATCTGACTCTTGATGAGGATAGATTTCTGAATCAGAACGCTTAAGATATTTTAAACCTTTCTTCACAGAGTTCGAGAGTCTGAGACGCTAAGAAGAAGAAATGTCCCAATTTTGGACAGAACGAAATTCAGCTTGCTCAAACTTATCTGTGAAAAAATGTTAAAACTTTGTTGAATCGATGCAAAAACGGTACATCCATAGTTTACAGGCAGGATTTCCCAAAGCGCGGATGAATTTCAACTCTCGATCTCATTCCTTTTCAGATTCAGATTTAGCCACTGACCTTCATGCTGAAGGTTGACCGACACTATGAACGATCCTAAACTTCAAACGCCCGATCGATACAAAACCGAGCTTGCAATTCAGATTGATTCTGATTTGTTGGAGCAAATTCAACATCTGACGAACGATCCAAGCAAGGTGGTTGAAGTGGCATTGCGGCAATGGCTGAGAAGCGAACTTTACCGCGATGAGGATAATGCCCGCACCTTGCCGAGAAACCCGCCTCTTCCTCCAAGGGGCGAGTGGAACGATTAGGTGTTGTAATCTAGGCGCGACTCTTGCTTGATGTCTGCTTTTTTTCCCGGTCAAATGGTCACTTCCGTGAATCTTTCTAGCTCTTTGTCTGATTCGTCTGACTCGATTGACTCGTCCGTGTCTTCTGATTCGATTGCGATCGCCGATATTTCAGAGCTGATGATGATGCAAGATGCAGCAGGAATGCTGCTGGCGTTCCATTGGCGTGAAGTGAGTGGAGCCGAGGCAAAACAATGGGTTGGTAAGCCACTGGGTGCAGGATTTGCTCCAGTTTCTTGTGCGCCGTATTTAGAGCGATTAAAGCGGGTACTGACTTCTCAAAAGCCAGAGCAATTTCGCTGCTTGTTTGAGTGGGGCGATCGGACGATTCTGCTTGATCTGGTGATGAGTCCAGTGATTTTACCTAATGGGACAGCCGCGCTCGTGGTCGTTACCGGAGAGCAGGTGAATGACCTAGACGAAGCGCAATCCCCATTACAGGCGGTAGAAGTCTCGCGAGAAACAAATCTCGATCGTTACCAGCAGCTTCTAACTCAAATTGTGTGGAACGCCCGTCAGAATTTGGAGCTTCCAACCATTTGGCAGGCAACAGTAGACGGGTTAGGAGCAGCGCTAGATGTCAGCCGCTGCGTCATTTGTCCATATGATCCGAAGCGATCGAGGATTGAAGCCGTAGCGGAATTTCGCCAAGATTGTCTGGGTTCGCTGAAAGGTACGGTGTTTCAGCTTCAAGACGATCCGCTGCTTCAGAAAGCTTTGGCGACCTTAAAGCCAATTCGAGCTGTGCGGCAGGTTCCCGAAGAGGTGAGTCCCCCGCCAGAAGCCGACGTTCCACAAACGCGCTTGCTAGTGGCAACGCACTATCAGGAGCAGCCGAACGGGGTAATTATTCTTGATCAGTGCGATCGCGATCGCGTTTGGACTCAAGCGGAATTGGAGTTCGTTCAGGAGTTAGCGGATCAGGTCGGGACTTCGATCGCTCATGCGGCTTTGCTGATCGAACTTCAGCGAGCAAACGATAGTTTGATGCAAAAGCACCGCGAATTAGAGGAAGCACGACACCAAGCGGAAGAAGCATCCCGGCGCAAAAGCGAGTTTTTGGCGAATACGTCGCATGAACTGAGAACGCCACTAAACGGGATGATCGGCTTTTTGAAGCTCATTCTCGACGGGATGGCAGAAGATCCCCAAGAGCAGCGAGAATTTATTGAAGAAGCACATCGATCGGCAATTCATCTGTTTAACGTGATCAACGATGTTTTGGACATCGCCAAAATCGAAGCCGGAAAAATGCAGATTGAATGTAGCCCGGTGAGCTTGCAAGAATTGCTAGATCAAGTGGAGAACATGACTCGCACTCAGATTCGCCAAAAGAATCTTAGCTTTGAGGTGCAGAAACCTCAAACTCATGATGAAATTGTACTGTTTGGGAATTATCAGCGATTACTTCAGGTACTACTTAATTTAATGGGTAATGCAATTAAGTTCACCAACGAAGGTGGCATTACCGTGAGTGCAGAGGTGATCAAAAAGCGGATTGTTGTTCAAGACGAAGAACTACCTGGACTGGTGAAGATTCGAGTTGCGGATACTGGCATTGGTGTATCGCTGGATAAGCAAGACAAGCTTTTTCAGTCATTCAGTCAGGTGGATGGCTCGTTGACGCGGCAGTATGGGGGCACTGGGCTAGGGCTAGCAATTTCCCAAAAGTTGGTCGAGGCTATGGGAGGTGTCGTAAATTTTTACAGCATGGGTGAGGGTCTGGGATCAACTGTTACTTTTACCATTCCGCTCTATCAAGAGCCTGTAATGATTGCAGCGAATTGAATTGACGATCGCTGACATAAGCCTTTTGCCCTATTCGATTCACATCTTCATACAAAGCTTTGCAATCGACAATTCCCAACCTGAGACACAATAGTTATAGAGTGAGTGGATTGATACAACTTGATTTCATTCCTCTTTTAGAAAAAGCATAGTGAGTTGTAGAAAGAATCCAAAAACGAAGAGTAGTTTGAATAACAGCACGTTAGTTCTTTCAGGCAAGGAGTTACCATCAAATGTTGCGATCTCTCCTAAACGACTAAATGTTGAAAATGCAAGTATTAGCAGCGAGAGCAATCGGATTCCAATCTTCACACTACTAGGAATTATCAGAAAACGGTTTACTACTTGAGCAATAGAGAAGCTGAGTATAAAAGACGTAAGAATCCAAAGTGCTGCTAACCCAAGAGCTTTTCTCTTAGCCTTAATTACGGTACTCATCGAACCATGAAGTTTGAGAATCGCAGCATTTTTACTATCAACAGATTCATTAGCTCCCATTGTCTCCATCTCTTGTAAACGCTTTTTGAGCGCGCCATCTAGTGACTCATTCAGAAGTAGATTAGGACTAAATATTAACTGAAACACATTTCTCAAAGACATATCGTTTAAGCAGAATCGACATTTCTCCATTCATTTTAATTTATAGTACGTTTGTCTCAATACTGCCTGTTCTATTCATTTATTCCTTCTCTCAGTGCCTAACAAAAATCCCTCACCTTCGGGTGAGGGATTTTCTTAGTTACCTACCAATTCAGTTCGATCAACCGAACTTACCAGCAGTCGCTGCAATCACGAAGGCTGCATAAGTCAGTACATAGCCTGCTGCGAAGTGAACTAGACCCACTAACCGACCTTGAACGATCGACAGCGCAACTGGCTTATCTTTGAATCGAATCAAGTTCGCCAACGGCGTGCGCTCATGCGCCCACACCAGGGTTTCGATCAATTCTTGCCAGTAACCACGCCACGAGATCAAGAACATGAATCCAGTCGCCCAAACCAGGTGTCCAAAGAGGAACATCCAAGCCCAAACTGCCAGATTATTCATGCCATACGGGTTGTAGCCGTTGATCAGCGGAGCCGAATACTGCCACAGGTAGTCACGCAGCCAACCCATTAGATAGGTCGAGCTTTCGTTGAACTGAGCGACGTTACCAGACCAGATCGCCAGATGCTTCCAGTGCCAGTAGAACGTAACCCAACCGATCGTATTCAACATCCAGAACATCGCCAGATAGAAGGAGTCCCATGCAGAGATATCGCAGGTACCGCCACGACCCGGACCATCGCAAGGGAATGCGTAGCCGAAGTCTTTCTTATCGGGCATCAGCTTCGATCCACGAGCATCCAACGCGCCCTTAACTAAGATCAAGGTGGTGGTGTGCAGACCGAGTGCGATCGCGTGGTGAACCAAGAAGTCACCAGGTCCAATGGTCAAGAACAGCGAGTTCACGCCGCTATTGATTCCATCCAACCAGCCGGGCAGGTAAGCTGCACCAGTGTTAGACGCAATGCTATCCGCGTTCGACAGTAGGGTGTTGAAACCATACAGTGCCTTGCCGTGGGAGGCTTGGATGAACTGAGCGAACACAGGCTCGATCAGGATTTGCTTTTCAGGCGTTCCGAAAGCAACCACGACATCGTTATGGACATAAAGACCCAACGTGTGGAAGCCAAGGAACAGCGATACCCAGCTCAGGTGCGAGATGATCGCTTCTTTGTGACCAAGAATCCGTGCAAGCACGTTGTTCTTGTTTTGATCTGGATCGTAGTCACGAACCCAGAAGATTGCGCCGTGTGCGAAAGCTCCAACCATCAGGAAGCCTGCAATGTACTGGTGATGGGTGTACAGCGCGGCTTGTGTGGTGAAGTCCTTCGACATGAAGGCATACGGCGGCATCGAGTACATGTGCTGTGCCACCAGTGAAGTCACCGTACCCAAAGCACCCAGGGCAAGACCCAATTGGAAGTGCAAGGAGTTGTTCACGGTGTCATACAGACCTCTATGACCTTCGCCCAATGCACCCGCAGGGGGGATGTGCGCGTTCAAGATGTCTCTGATGCTGTGACCGATCCCGAAGTTGGTGCGGTACATATGACCCGCCACGATGAAGATCACCGCGATCGCGAGGTGGTGGTGAGCCATGTCGGTCAACCACAGCGATTCGGTTTGCGGATGGAATCCACCGAGGAAAGTCAAGATTGCAGTTCCCGAACCTTGAGCCGTTCCGAAGATGTGGTTTGCGGTATCAGGATTTCCTGCGTACACGCTCCAGTTACCTGTAAAGAACGGTGCAAGACCTGCGGGGTGCGGCATCGTAGACAGGAAGTTATCCCAGCCGACGTGCTGACCGCGAGACTCGGGAATTGCGACGTGAATCAAGTGGCCTGCCCAAGCCAGCGAACTGACTCCGAACAATCCAGCCAAGTGGTGGTTCAGGCGCGATTCAGCGTTCTTGAACCAAGCCAAGCTCGGACGGAATTTCGGCTGGAGGTGCAGCCAACCTGCAAACAGGAGAACTGCGGACAGGATCAGCAAGAAGATCGAACCTTGATAGAGATCAGCATTCGTTCTCATGCCGATCGTGTACCACCAGTGGTACAGACCAGAGTAGGAAATATCAACCGGATAGTTCGCGCCGCCTTGCGTAAACGCTTCGACAGCGGGCTTACCGAATTGAGGGTCCCAAATCGCGTGAGCGATCGGGCGGACATTTAGAGGATCTTTGATCCACTGAGGGAAGTTGCCTTGCCAAGCAACGTGAAAGAGACTACCAGATGCCCAGAGGAAGATGATTGCCAGGTGTCCGAAGTGAGTTGCAAAAAGCTTTTGGTAAAGCTTTTCTTCTGTCATTCCGTCGTGGCTCTCAAAGTCGTGAGCAGTAGCGATTCCGTACCAAATCCGACGAGTTGTAGGATCTTGGGCAAGGTCTTGACTAAATTTTGGGAACTTAGTTGCCATAGCTGTTTTTTAATCCTCGCTCATCATCCGATGGAAATCGATCGAGCTAGGAAGAATGCCCATGTGGTGACAATTCCGCCTAATAGGTAGTGAGCCACGCCCACAGCCCGTCCTTGAATAATGCTCAATGCACGCGGTTGAATCGCAGGTGCAACTTTGAGCTTGTTGTGTGCCCAAACGATCGATTCGATCAGTTCTTGCCAGTAGCCACGTCCGCTAAACAGGAACATCAAGCTGAATGCCCAAACGAAGTGAGCGCCCAAGAAGAGAAGTCCATAAGCCGACAGTGCTGAACCGTAAGATCCAATCACTTGCGCCGCTTGTGCCCACAGGAAGTCGCGCAACCATCCGTTGATTGTGATTGCACTTTGAGCGAAGTTACCGCCCGTTACGTGATCAACTGTTCCATCCGGTGCAACTGTACCCCAGACATCGGACTGCATTTTCCACGAGAAGTGGAAGATTGCGATCGAAAGGGAGTTGTACATCCAGAACAAACCAAGGAAGACGTGATCCCAACCAGACACTTGGCAGGTACCGCCACGACCCGGACCATCGCACGGGAAGCGGAAACCAAGGTTGGCTTTATCAGGAATCAAGCGTGAGCTACGTGCAAACAATACGCCCTTCAAGAGGATCAATACCGTGACGTGAATCGTGAAGGCGTGGATATGGTGAACCATGAAGTCCGCCGTACCCAGTGCAATCGGCATCATGGCAACTTTGCCACCGACAGCGATCGTTCCACCACCAAACGCATAGCTAGCAGGAGCCAGAGCGTTGGGAGCGGTTCCACCCGGAGCCAGCGTGTGGAGGTTTTGAATCCACTGTGCGAACACAGGCTGGAGTTGAATTGCGGTATCCGAGAACATATCTTGAGGACGACCCAGAGCACGCATCGTGTCGTTGTGCACGTATAGACCGAAGCTATGGAAGCCCAAGAAGATACAAACCCAGTTCAAGTGGGAAATGATGGCATCCCGGTGACGCAGAACGCGATCGAGGTTGTTGTTTTGGTTCACAACTGGATCGTAGTCGCGCACCATGAAGATGGCCGCGTGAGCCGCACCACCGACGATGAAGAATCCACCGATCCACATATGGTGCGTGAAGATCGACAACTGAGTTGCGTAGTCAGTTGCGAGGTAGGGGTAAGGCGGCATCGCATACATATGCTGTGCAACGATGATGCTCAAGGAGCCAACCATTGCCAGGTTAATTGCCAGTTGCGCGTGCCAGGAGGTCGTGAGGTTCTCATAGAGACCTTTGTGACCTTCTCCGGTAAACGGACCTTTGTGAGCTTCAAGGATTTCCTTGATGCTGTGACCGATACCCCAGTTGGTGCGGTACTGGTGTCCAGCAATCAGGAAGATGACCGCGATCGCCAAGTGGTGATGTGCGCTATCCGTCAGCCAGAGTCCGCCTGTAACAGGGTTTAGTCCACCTTTGAAGGTGAGGAAGTCTGCGTACTCGCCCCAGTTCAGGGTGAAGAAAGGAATCAGACCTTTAGCGAAGCTGGGGTAGATATCTGCCATCAATTGGGTGTTCAGAATGAACTCATGAGGCAGAGGAATCTTGTCCGCAGGGACTCCACGGTCAAGGAGTTCGTTAATTGGCAGCGCGACGTGGATCTGGTGACCAGCCCATGCGAGCGAACCGAGTCCGAACAGACCCGACAAGTGGTGGTTCAGCATCGACTCCACGTTCTGGAACCATTCCAGTTTGGGAGCGCGCTTGTGGTAGTGGAACCAGCCTGCAAACAACATCAAACCAGCCATAACCAAACCGCCGATCGCGGTGACATAAAGCTGGAAGGTGTTTGTAAAACCAGCCGCTCTCCACAGTTGGAAGAATCCAGAAGTGATCTGAATCCCGTGGAAGCCGCCGCCGACATCCGCGTTAAGAATTTCTTGACCGAAGATGTCCCACACAACCTGAGCACTGGGTTTAACTCCAGTGGGGTTGGCGAGCCATGCTTCATAGTTTGAAAACTTAGCGCCGTGGAAGTACATTCCACTCAACCAAATGAACACAACGGCTAAGTGACCGAAGTGTGCGCTAAAAATTTTGCGAGAAACGTCTTCTAAGTCGCTTGTATGGCTATCGAAATCGTGAGCGTTAGCGTGGAGGTTCCAAATCCAGGTGGTGGTTTTGGGACCCTTAGCTAGGGTGCGATCGAAGTGTCCCGGCTGACCCCATCTCTCAAAAGAAGTGGGAACGGGATCTTTATCAACGACCACCCGTGCCTTCGCCTCGCGCTCCGGTGGGCTAATTGTCATTGAGACTCTCCTCTCTCTAGACAAGGAACGAGTTATCCCCCTATCCGGCGACTGGTCTCAAACCCTTCTGTTAAGCTCTAGCTGCGGAATGACTGAGGTTGATAAGACCTAGTTGCGTTGTCGCGGTAATGCAGGCTTCGAGCTTGGTTTGAGGTTCCAGAATTCCCGTGAATTCGGGATGTGTGCCTTCGTGGGTTCTCAATGGGTCATTATAGGGCTTTCATGAAAACGTTTCCGAACGTAATTTACAATAATTCAAAGTTCTGGATTTCTTGACGCTGCTTGGGTCTCAGGCTCTAAACGGAAATGAAAAGTCAAGAGTTTGTCGCTTAACTTTACATTGCTAAAGGATTGGAATTTGTAATCAAATCAATCGAGCACAACTGATATTTCCTGCGCTTCCTATTAATAAAACGTTGTAAAAGCTGCTGAATATGGGCGATCGAGCCGTTGATCTCCAGATTTTTATGCCTTTTTTCTATTGGAGGACTCCAATAGTGCCGTAATAGATACAAGCGCCCGCACCGACGAGATAGGTAAACCAAGTCAGGAAAAAGCCGATCGCACGACCCGGTGACGGTCCGTAAGTTTTGATCAAGCCCCAAGCGTGAGCAATTCGACCGACAGTAAGCGAACCTCCCAGCAGCCAAAGCGACCCAACGTATGCGTTCATCAGTTCAAGCGTCAGGATGAGCAGCAATGCTAACGGCACGTACTCGACAAAATTTCCATGGGCTCTAACTTTGCGCTGTAGAAGACCGTCCTCTTTATCTTTTGTTGCAACTGACTTTTGAGTGTAGGTCTCGACAAATGCTGCCCATTTTCCAGGGTTTTCAAGATAATTCGGCTGATTCGAAACCTCCGATCGTGTTTCTCCGTGCCAGACTCTTGTGCTTGTCCTTTCCATGACGACGATGTAAGACAGCACAAAGGCAATCAATCCATTGAGTCCAATAAAAAGCGTCGAGATCGGGACAGGATTACTCATCACCGCTTACTCCAATACACATCCATATTGTCTGTCAAAATTGTTTGTCAAAGTGCGGGGATTTATTGCGATCGCGCTCCTCTGTCCTGGATTTTCCGCTATAGTGCCGAAGGGACAGCGATTTGCTGTTAGAAAGTGTGTTTGATGGGGAGAAATATCTAGTGTTTGGGATCATGCGCTGGCACGGAACGGCTAGAACTCTTTCAGTCTCGTTAGTCTTGGCAATGCTGCTAAATTTGAGCGCGGTTGCACCCGGTTGGGCAGCCCCGAAAAAAGCAGGGAAGATTTCAGAAGCGTCACCGCCAGAAGTGATTCAGCAGTTAAAGCCCTTGCTGGATAAGTATCAACCACAAGTGTCGATCGTTTCTCCACGCCAAGACGAGGCGATAGACGATAATACTGTTTCTGTCAAATTTAATGTTAAAGATCTGCCGTTATATAAGGACGCAAAGCTGGGTTTAGGACCGCATCTGCATGTATTTCTAGACGATCAACCGTATCAAGCTGTTTATGATGTGAGTCAGCCGCTTGTTCTTAAGGATTTAGCAGCAGGAACTCACACAATTCGTGCGTTTGCAGGTCGTCCCTGGCACGAAAGCTTTAAGAATGATGGGGCATATGCTCAGACAACGTTTCATGTCTTTACAAAAACGCCAAACAATAGTCCCGATCCAAAACTGCCGCTACTTACTTACAGTCGCCCACAGGCAACTTACGGGGCAGAACCTATTCTACTAGATTTCTATTTGACGAATGCGCCGTTACACATTGTCGCGCAGGAGGATAGTAAAGATGAGGTTGCGGATTGGCGCGTGAAAGTGACGGTGAATGGCGATAGTTTTATGCTCGATCGCTGGCAACCGATTTACTTAAAGGGCTTCAAATCGGGTAAAAACTGGGTGCAGCTTGAATACGTAGATGATAAGGGCAACCCAGTTCAGAACGTCTACAACAACACTGCGCGGATCTTTAACTACGAGCCGAACGGACAGGATACGCTGTCAAGATTAGTTCGGGGTGAAATTCCGTTTGATCAAGCGGTGTCGATCGTTGATCCCAATTACAAGCCGACTGCCGAACCTTCAGCGCCCGAACCGAGTCCAGTTCCAGTTGCACCAGCCGTTGAAAAAACTCCAACCGATCCAGAGGTAAAAGAAGTCCCGCAACCCATCGAAGCAGCTCCAAAATCTGCTGAAGCTCCAAAACCGCAAGGGGGATTCTTTAACCGCTTCAAACGATCGGAACCGAAACCGAGCGTTGTACCCAGTCCAGAGGCATCGCCTGAACCGGAAAAAACGATCGTACCTGAGCCGGAAAAAGTAATTGAGCTTCCTGTAAGTCCTGCACCTGAACCAGAAGCGCCTGAAATCGTTGCGCCTGTAGTCCCGAAAGAAAAGCCTCAAGGTGGCTTTTTTAATCGCTTTAAGCGTCCGGCTGCGCCTGTTATTGCGCCAAGCCCTGAACCTGAAGTAACAACAGAGCCAGAAAAGATTGAACAACCTGAAGTATTTATACCTGAAACATCAGTCATAGAGCCAGAAGCGGAGAAAACCCCAGAGCCAATTCAGCCTGTTTCAGAAGTGAAGGAAGCACCGAAGGGCGGATTCTTCGATCGTTTCAAGCGTTCAGAATCAAAGCCTACAGTCGTTCTCCCGTCTCCAGCTCCAGTTCCTGAGGATCTGACTGCGCCGGAAGCTGCTGAACCTGTGGAAACGGAGCCTGCTGAACCAGAACAGATTGAAATCAAGCCCGCTCCAGTCGCTCCAGTGGTGAAGGAAGCACCGAAGGGCGGATTCTTTGACCGATTCAAGCGGTCTGAGTCGAAACCTGAGCTTGTCTTACCTTCTCCCACCCCGATTCCCGATGATCTATCTGCTCCAGAAGTGGCAGCGCCGATAGAGACAAAACCGACTGAAGCAGAGGGAAGACCCAAGCCTATTGAAATCCCGACGCAAGAGGCAAAGCCGCCCGTAGTTCAAGAGCCTGTTGAATCTGAAGCAACGCCCTCTGAGTTTGAGCCACAAACTGAACTCGAACGACGATTGGGAATGCCGCTTAAACCCCGTATTTCTCAGCCTCCTGTTAATCCACAGCCTGCGCTATCTTCGGAGAGTGCTGAGTAGCAGAGTTTCATGGTTCGTGCGCCAGAGTTTCCGAAAGATTTAGCGTGGCTAAATGTTCATCGTCCCCTGTCTCTCAAAGAGTTTCGGGGACGCATTGTTTTGCTGGATTTTTGGACATATGGCTGTATTAATTGCATTCACAGCTTGCCGGATTTGAAATATTTGGAGCAGAAATACAGCGATCGTTTAACCATCCTCAGCATTCACTCAGCAAAATTCGAGAATGAGGGCGCGATCGAAAATATTCGACAAGCGATTCTTCGATACGGAATTACGCATCCTGTTTTAGTCGATCAAGATTTCAAAGTTTGGCAATCTTATGCAATTCGAGCTTATCCAACTTTTGTTTTGCTCAATCCGAAAGGATATATTGCGAAATCGATCGCAGGTGAAGGAAGGCGTGATTTCTTAGATCAAATAATTCAGGAATTAATCGAAAATAATGCGATCGAATCTCAATTAATTTCGTTTGAGCTTGAGGAATTTCCGCTCTCTCCGCTTGCGTTTCCTGGCAAAGTCTTGGCTAACGATTACTTATTTATCTCAGATACTGGACATCATCGAATCGTGATAAGTTCGATCGAAGGCGAGGTTCTTCACATTATTGGAAATGGAAGTTCAGAACTACTTGATGGTGGATTTGCTCAAGCTCAATTTTCAGCACCGCAAGGAATGACATTCGATCGTGTAAGTCAATTACTCTACGTTGCGGATACTGGAAATCATGCAATTCGCTGTATTGATTTGCAAACTAGAACAGTTCGTACGATCGCAGGAACCGGAAAGCAAAGCAGAGTAATTTATCCGCACGGTGGTAAGGCTTTAGAAGTCGATTTAAATTCACCCTGGGATTTAGAAAAAGTTGGCGATCGTCTATTTATCGCGATGGCCGGTGCACATCAAATCTGGGAAATGCAAGGCGATAAAATTGAAACGTTTGCGGGAACTGGGGCCGAAGCCAGTTTCGATGGTGCAATTCAAGAAGCTGCATTTGCCCAACCCAGTGGCATTACTTCAAATGGAAAGAATCTGTTTATTGCGGATAGTGAAACCAGTTCAATTCGATCGATTAATCTAGAAACAAATCAAGTTACAACAATTTGCGGCAGTGGTAATTTATATAGTTTCGGAGATATTGATGGAGTCGGAGAAACGGCTAAATTGCAACATTGTTTAGGCATTGAATATCGCGAAAATTTCTGGATTGCGGATACCTATAATCACAAAATTAAGCGGATTGACGCAAATGGATTTTGTCACACGATCGCGGCAGATTCGCTCGATGAACCTTCTGGAATTAGCGCAACAGCAACACATTTATTTATCGCTGATGCCAATAACCATGTAATTCGGAAATTGAATCTAACAACATTAGAGATGACGACGATCGAGTTTCCTAATCTTTGCGCTCCAAACGTCTGCCTTCCCAACTAAAAAAGGGCATTCCGAAGAACGCCCCTCATACATTCAAGCAACAACTTTATTGCGCGTTTTGACGATACCAGTCGATCGTATTTTTCAACCCTTGCTCAAAGCTGACTTCAGCAGTAAAGCCAAACCGCTCTTTCGCTCGCTCAGTATCCAAGCAGCGACGCGGCTGACCATTCGGCTGATTGGTTTCCCAGACAATCTCGCCTTTGAACTCCATCAGATCGCAGAGTAAGGTGATCAGGTCGCGGATTGAAATCTCCTCACCTGTGCCCAAGTTCACCGGATCGGGATCACTATATTTTTGAGTTGCGATCGCAATTCCCCGTGCTGCATCATCTACATAGAGAAACTCACGGGTCGGACTGCCATCTCCCCAAACGGGAAGTTGAGTTAATCCTTGCTGTTGAGCCTCATGCACCTTCCGCACTAATGCCGGAATTACATGAGAACTACGCGGATCAAAATTATCTCCAGGCCCATACAGATTTACAGGCAGTAGATAAATGCCGTCAAATCCATACTGCTGACGATAAGACTGAAGCTGTACTAACAGCGCTTTCTTCGCAATGCCATACGGTGCATTTGTTTCTTCTGGATATCCGTTCCAGATGTCGTCTTCCTTAAACGGAACAGGTGTGAATTTAGGGTAAGCGCAAATCGTCCCCGCACAGACAAACTTCTGTACGCCCGCTTCATAAGCAGCGTGGATTAACTGCGTTCCCATCATTAAGTTGTCGTAAAACAACTCAGCAGGTTTTTCGCGATTGAGTCCGATGCCCCCAACGTGTGCGGCTAAGTGAATCACAATATCTTGCTGATCCGCCGCTCGTTGGCAATTTTCCATCTTGCGGAGATCGAGATCTTGCGATCGCGGCACAGTAATTTTTTGTGGATCTGCCCCTGCTTCACACAGTTGGCGTACCACCTGACGACCTAGAAATCCTGCTCCACCTGTCACCAGAATGCGCTTGTTTTCGAGACTTAAAGTTGTTGAGGTCATAGCTGAATTCTACGTAAGTTTTCCTAGAAGGACACCCCAATCAAGCTTTGACGAATGGTTGCGTAATCCTCGACCTTAGAGTGCCCATTCGCAGCGGAGCTAATTCCCATAGCTTGCAGGTCAGCATCTACCATCAGATGCACCAACTGCTCAAACGTCACCGAAGGTTCCCATCCCAATTTCTCCTTAGCTTTTGCGGGATCGCCAATGAGCAGATCCACCTCAGCGGGACGGAGATAGCGCTCGTCGAATTCCACATAGTCCTGCCAATCGAGATTGACCCGTCCAAAAGCAATATCAAGAAACTCGTGTACCGAATGTGTTTCACCAGTTGCAACGACATAATCATCAGGCTGTTCCTGCTGCAACATCAACCACATGGCGCGGACGTAATCCTTAGCATAGCCCCAGTCGCGCTTGGCATCGAGATTACCCATGTAGAGCTTCTTCTGCTGTCCGGCAACGATGCGAGCAATAGCGCGAGTGATTTTGCGGGTAACAAAGGTTTCACCGCGACGGGGAGATTCGTGGTTAAACAGAATTCCGTTACACGCGAACATATCGTAAGATTCGCGGTAATTTACAGTCTGCCAGTGTGCGAACACCTTCGCGCAGGCGTAAGGACTGCGGGGATAGAAAGGAGTTTCTTCAGTTTGGGGCACCGCCTGAACCTTCCCATACATTTCAGAAGAACCCGCTTGATAATAGCGAATCTCGTTTCCGGTGCGTTGTTGATAGTCGCGGGCAGCTTCGAGAATTCTCAGTGCACCCATACCAACAGCGTCCGCAGTGTACTCTGGTGCGTCGAAGCTGACGCGGACGTGAGACTGAGCGCCTAAGTTGTAGATTTCTGCGGGCTGAACTTGTTCGAGAATTCGTCGCAGCGTCGTCCCATCGGTAAGATCGCCGTAATGTAGAAATAACCGCGCACCTTCAACATGCGGGTCTTCATAAATGTGGTCAATGCGATCGGTATTGAAGGTCGAGGTTCGACGAATGATGCCGTGAACCTCATACCCTTGTTCTAGTAACAGTTCTCCTAAGTAAGAGCCGTCTTGACCTGTGATACCCGTTAATAGTGCGCGTTTACGTTGCGTCATTCTTTGCTTTCCTCACCTGCAATTTAAACCAGACGGTTGGACACTTTTTAGTGCTGAGTTGTTTCATTAAAGCCGCAGTTTGGTCATCTGAAACAAGCTGTACCTAGTTAACCCTAAGTGCAACACAAATAACACCAACATTACCGCGATCGTTGCCGTCTGTCTGTTAGAAAACCGTGAAGCTAGAAAAAGTTTTGCCTAGTGAATCGGACAAACTTCCACTTCTACAGCAGCCTAAAGTGTTCCATCACAGATCAAATCGGTTTCTGCACCGAGCCAGAAACGCGAAATTAATCTGACAAACTGCTAACCCTTACGACCTCGATCGAAGGCATCCGGATCGCTCACCAAATCTAAATATCTGTGTGAATTTAATAAGCTCCGTTATTTCTGGGAAAGATGACGACACCGATCGTTTTGACGATAATCCACAGATCCAGCCAAAAATTACGGAAGCTGGCATAGTACACATCAATGCGGATGCGCTGAGGATAGGGAATATCGTTGCGCCCTGAAACTTGCCATAAGCCTGTAATTCCGGGACGGATCGTGAGTACCGTTTCGATATGGGTTCCGTATTTAGGAAGTTCTTCAACGACGAGCGGACGTGGACCCACGACGCTCATATCGCCAATTAAAACATTCCAAAATTGGGGAAACTCATCTAAGCTAGTAATCCGCAAAAAGCGACCGATCCAAGTAATGCGGGGATCGTACTTTAGCTTGAAATTGGTTTCAAACTCTTGGCGCATTTGAGGAGAGGCACTGATTAGGTCGCTCAGCATCTCGTCGGCGTTTCGTACCATTGTTCTAAACTTGATACAGCCGAATCGTTTGAAATTTTTCCCCACTCGTTCTTGAACGTAAAAAATTGGACCTGGAGAACTCAGGGCGATTAGTAACGCCAGAATCAAATATACAGGGGAAAAAAGAACGAGAACGGAGAGCGAAAACGCAATATCGAAAAGGCGTTTGACAAGATCGCTATCAAGCGCGTCCCAGCTTCTGAAAATCAAAGGTTTGCGACGCTTGAAGATCGACCGAATCCGCTTGCCGGAAATCAATTGGCTATCGGCAGTCATCTTACTCCTTACTATTCCACACCACACACAGTCCTGATCATAAAGCCATCGACTCGTTTAACGTCAGTTTTGCTCCCTGTTCAGGAGGATTTTAGCGAATTGAGTCAGATTTGCAGTCGGGTTTGAAAGTCTTGATAAGCTCGATCGATAAAATTAAGATACCGTTCTTGAAACACTTCCGGGTGAAATTTGAGCGCGTGGGATCGAGCAATTTCGGGCTGAAACAAAGATCGATGTTGCTCGAAAGCGTGAACTGCTTCGACGATCGCAGCTTCTGTTTGCGCGGGAAATAGAATTCCAGTGCCTTGTGAGCCGGTTGTTCGTAAGTCTCTCACAGTTTCGGATGTTCCACCTGCACCGTAAGCGATAACTGGGGTTCCACAGGCTTGTGCTTCGACTGGAGCGATACCGAAATCCTCATAGGCTGCATAAATAAATGCCTTTGCTTGCTGCATATATTGCTCGACAACGTGATCCGGTTGCCATCCTAAAACCTGAATGTTTGGCTTAGCGATTTTTTGAATTTGCTTCAGCTCCGCGCCACTACCGATCACAACTAAAGGAAGGTTTAGCTGATTGAAGGCATGAACAATTAACGATATTTTCTTATAACCAACAAGTCGTGAAACGGTTAGATAAAAGTCTTGTTTTTCGGATGCAAATGAGAAGCGATCGACATTCACAGGCGGGTAAATTACTTCTGCCGATCGTCGATAACAGCGCCAAATTCTACGAGCGGTATGCTGAGAATTGGCAATAAAATAATCGACGCGATTCGATGAAATGACATCCCATTGTCTTAATTGATGCAGCAAATATCGAGTCAGAATTCCTGAAATTCCGCGACCTGCACGACTATCGCGGAGATAATCGAACGTCATATCCCATACATATCGCATCGGTGCATGACAGTAGCAAATGTGGAGTTGTTGAGGTGAAGTCAGAACGCCTTTAGCAACTGCGTGATACGAAGAGAGAATGATGTCGTAATTCCGTAGGTCGAGTTGTTCGATCGCGATCGGCAAAAATGGCAGATATTTCTGTACTCCGTTTCGCGCAAAAGGGAAATTTTGTAAAAACGTTGTGCCAATTTTCCGCTGATATAAATAGCTTTTCGGGTTCACCGATTCAAAATCGATCAGGGCGTACAAATCCGCATCAATATGCTTCAAGATTTCTTGAACTACGAGTTCTGATCCACCCGTTGCTTCTGGAGTAAGCCACTCATGCACCAGCGCATACTTTAATTTCACAGCGGAGCTTCTTTGATATCACGCACAAATTTTATCAGGAACGCTGATTCCTTAGATTGACTGAACCGAATCGAGCATACAGTTTTACGGCTATAAAGACAATGAGAAACAAGCAGAATTGAACTAAAACGATGCTGGGTCCTGACGGAAAATTCAGCGCAGCAGAAACAACCATACCCGCGATACTGCTCAATGCACCGATCGCGACCGACCATCCTAAATAGGGCTTAAATTGATGACTTAATAATTTTGCGGTTGCAGCTGGAATAACCAAAAACGCATTCACTAAAAGAATGCCGATCGCCTTAATCGCCACTGCCACCGTTAACGATAAAAGCACCACAAATAAGTAACGGTGAAACTGAATTGAAACGCCTTGAACTTTCGCAACCGCTTGATTGAGGGTGAGAAGAATTTGTTGGCGCAATGTTGCAAGCAGAATGGAGACGCTAACAATTAATAGCAAACCGGTCAGCGAAATATCCGTCCAAGTGACCGCAAGAATATCACCAAACAGAAGATTCATTAAATTGCCACGATACCCTTGAATAAACGTGGTCAGAATGACACCGATCGCTAATGCACCGGAGAGCACAATATTAAGAACGCTGTCACTCCAGAGATCCGTTTGATCGATCAAATAAAGTACCGCTACTCCAAAGGCTAGCGTGAACGGAAGCAGCGTCCAAGTGGGATCAACTTGAATCAAAACACCGATCGCAGTCCCGACGAGCGCCGCATGTCCAACCGCATGAGAAAAAAACGACAACTGACGCAGTGCAACAAAACTGCCTAAAAACCCGCACAGCAATCCCATTAGAATCCCAGCGACGATCGCTCGCTGCATGAAGGGATACTGCAACAGACTGACTAAATTAGTGGTGATGTCGGTAACGGCTAAAACCAGATCCATAAGTTTGCAGCAAATTGTCGCGGGATAAAGCAATCTCTGGTTTACCTGTGCAAATCAGCGATCGATTGAGACACAAAACATAGTCACAATGTCGATTTACCATATCGAGATCATGCGAAACCTGCAATACCGTCCAATCTTCCTCGCGCTGGAGTTCATTCAATAAGCTGAAAAATTCTGCTTCACCCTGCACGTCTACTTCGGCAAAGGCTTCATCTAAAACCAGTAATTTACGCGGCGTGACAAGACAATACGCTAGTAGAACACGCTTCAGTTCACCGCCGCTCAAGGTTCCGATCGCTTGATCGCGTAAATGCAGCGCATTCACTCGTCGTAATGCTTGAGTGATCGCTGCTTTTTGAGTTCGACCGCTCTGACCGAGTGCGACGAGTTCGCTCACTGAGATTGGGAAGCTGCGATCGAAGATAAAATTCTGCGGCATGTAACCGATTTGCGATCGCAAATTTCCGAGGCGGCGAATAGGGCGACCAAATAATTCGATCGTTCCAGAAACTTTAGGCACTAAATCCAGCACCGCTTGAACGAGGGTGCTTTTTCCAGAGCCGTTTGGACCTACGATCGCGGCAGAACTTCCCGCGGGAATCTCAAACGAGACATTTTCTAGAGCGGTGTACCGTCCCCGCAGAACGGTTAACCCTTCAACTTTGAGAATTGGATTAATCACTTGAACGCGGCTTCTAAGGTTTGTAAGTTCGATCGCATGGCGGTGAAGTAATATTGGGGATTCGTGTCTCCAGCTTCGAGGGAATCAAGAGGGCGCAGTTTGAGATTGAGATCTTTTGAAAGCCCGTCGAGGAGTTTGTTATCGACTCCGGGTTCGCTGAATAGAGCTTTGGCTTGAAATTGTTTTACGGCATCGATTGTTTCTTTGACATCTGCCGGAGACAGTTGATCTTCAGGAATTTCCACGACAGCAACTTGCCTCAAGTCGTAGCGCTTTGCGAGGTAGGGGAAGGCATCGTGAAAGGTAATGAAGGTGCGATCGCGAAATTTGCCTAAGCGTTGTTCAAACTCAGCGTTCAAAGCTGCCAATTGTTGTAGATAAGCGGTGGCGTTTGCTTCATATTTGGCTTTGTTTTCTGGATCAGCAGCAATCAGCCCATCACGAATATTTTCAACTTGCTGTTTGGCTAAGACTGGATCAAGCCAAACGTGAGGATTGCCAGCAGCATGAGCGTGACTGTGTTCTTTTCCGGTTTCGACGACTTGAGAAAGCTGGTCTATCGATTGAATGCCTTTACTGGCATCGACGATTTTGAGCTTTGAATTTTGTGCGCTTTTAATCGTACTTTCTAGAAATTCTTCGATTCCCATACCGTTTTTAACCACAACATCGACTTGGGCTAAAGCCTGGACATCCGCAGGGGTGGATTGATATTCGTGGATTTCGGTTCCCGGCTTGATCAGGATATCCACTTGAGCCGCATCTCCTGCAACCGCTTTCGTAAATAAGTAAACAGGCAGAAACGTTGCGACGACCCGCAGTTTTTTCTCTGAGTTTGCAGCGGGAGAGGGCTGTACGGTTCCATCTGCTTGCGATGACGGGGACTGAGTACAGCTACCCAGTAGCGCAGTTCCAGACAGGAGCAGCAAGGCAGCGAGGAGTTTAACTGATCGAGAGCGACTTGGGTTCCTGCTCATGTGGAAGACGAACCGAGTGAAAGGACTGTTTTCATCCTACATTGAGAATGAGTCTCATTTTACTCGTTTACGATCGTCTTCGCCCTAAGCAACAAGTAGCATTATTAACTCGATTTACGGGGTTAATTTAGCTGAATGGTGGTATGAAGTCTCTTTATGATGTCTTTAGGGTGGAAGAATTCTCTTCTTTGTTTGATGCGCTACAATCAGCACTAAGCAATGCAAGTAAGAATAAATAAAAAAGCCAACTTCGTTAAAAGCTGGCTCCGGATTAACCTGTTGTCGTTTCACATTGGAGAAAACCCTTCTGCGTGTTTCCCAAACTTGCAGGGGTTCCATAGGAGTAATAATCCCTATCTGTTGAACATTGTAACAACATACACAAATCTTTTGTCACGAATCTTTATGACTTCCTGACATATTTCTAACTAATGGTGGATTTGGCTGAGCAAAAGATTAACTGATAGGTTTAGCGATCGCCACAATTTCTCTACCTTGCTGTGGTTGTCCCCAAATGACCCGCTCCTGTTTGTAGATCACGGTTCCAGGCTTTGCACCTTTGGGTTTATAGACGTGTTTTGGCTCTGTGTATATGACGGGGACTTGTTCGCTTTGACGGGCGCGACTGTAATAAGCGGCTAAATTTGCTGTGAACTGAAGATCTTTTTCGTCGGCGATCGCTCCCGGCTCCAGCCTCAACAGAACGTGACTGCCAGGAATTTCTTGAGTATGGAACCACAAATCGTACTCGGTGGCAGTTCGGAAGGTGAGCTGGTCGTTTTGGCGATTGTTGCGTCCGATTAGGAGTTCAAATCCGCTGGGCGTTGTGTAGCGGTGCGGCTGAATTTCGGAATCTTGTTGGGTAACGGCTTTACGATATTCGGAGCCTTCGAGGTAGCCTTCTTGAACCAGTTCATCGCGGATTTCTTCCAGTCCTTTCAGGTCGTCTGGAGTTTCGTATTTCTCAAACTGGGCGATCGCAGTTTCGATCTCTTCTAAATAAGAGATTTCTGCTTGGACGGCTTCGAGTAGGGGTTCGATCGCGGCACGAGTCCGCTTTAATTTCTGGTGCTGCTTGTAAAGGGCTTGGGCGTTGAGCACAGCGTTTTTCTCAGGATCAAGCGGAATGGTGACGGGCTTTTCTGTCTCGAAGTCGGCAAGCTCGATCGATTTCATTCCCGGTTCCCACTGGTGCAGGTTTGCCATCAGGAGATCGGCTTGCTGCTTCGCTTGGTCTGCGCGATCGGATCGATCTAATCGACTTTCAAATCCTGCCGCTTTCGTTCGCAGTTTGCCAAGAACGTTGTTTAACTTTTGAGTGATTTGATGACGGAGTTGAGTAAATTCCTGCTGATTGAGTTGATCGCGGTAATAGCGATCGATCA
Organism: Cyanobacteria bacterium FACHB-63; assembly: GCA_014695255.1. Lineage (GTDB taxonomy): Bacteria > Cyanobacteriota > Cyanobacteriia > Leptolyngbyales > Leptolyngbyaceae > Leptolyngbya. The sequence goes on along the minus strand of JACJNX010000010.1, from coordinate 27,912 downwards.
TTGGCTGCACACCAATTTGATCGTGTCCCCAAATTACGGTATAGCCTTGCGGTGTGAATCCAGGCTGGAATTGATCGGTGTCGATCGCTTTTAGCCAAAACTGCCAGCAATCGAATAAGCGCTGCCATTCTGAGTCTGTTAGTGCATCGGTTGATCGATCCGGATCAAGTTCTGCCGCTTGCAACATTGATAAGACGAGCGCAGAACTTAACCCGCGATAGGACTTCACTAGATTTTTGCGAATTGCGCCAGGGACAAGACTAATGCGTGATCGCCATCGATCAATTGCTTCTGCTGCGTTTGGAGCCGGATCGAGTCGAGCCGGGGGAAGTTCATACGGTTGTCCGGTTTGAATCGGGCGCACACTCGATTGATTAGAACTGACTTGATGGGCTGCGGTGACGATCGCGTTGTCTTGATTGACTAAAATCGCATTGCTATATTGACCCATGACTTCGACATACAGATGCCATAAAGCAGGCTCACCCGGACGATGGGCAAACTGGAGATCGATCGCTCTTTCCCAGGGTGAAACAGGCTCGATCGCGACGAGTGCCAATCCGCCTAACTGATGTCGCAACTGCTGACTAAAGGTGAAGGTATCTGGATCGCGAGGGGGCGGATCGCTGGAGTGAATTCGGGCGGCTTGGGGATGCCAAGACAACGCGAGCCAGCCGCGTTTTTTTAGGGTTCGTAAGGCTAGTAGAACGGTGTAGCGATCGCGCTGATAGGCTTGCTCAAATCGGGCGGGGAGCCATTGCGATCGTAGTTCTGCACAAATCGCCATCAGCGTCGTGTAATCAACCGGCTGCATTCTTTCACCTCTTCACTTCTCTCTATATTGGCAATTCTGAGGATGGATGGGGGAGTTTGGCACAAATTGAACGGCGCAATCATCGATAATCATGAAATTGCGCGTTTGCCTCCCTTGCTGTCTAATGATGCTTTTTTTCCTGGCTTTTTTGCTGCTGCGGCTTGTCTTCTGGTTTACAGCGTTTCCAAATTCAGATGAGGCTTATTATTGGCTGTGGGGTCAGCACTTAGATTGGTCTTATTATGATCATCCGCCGCTAGAAGCTTGGGTGCAAGGTATTTTCTCGGCAATGTTTGGGCGATCGTCTTTTATTTTGAGATTGCCGAATTTATTCAGCAGCATTGCATTCTTTTACACTTACTATCTGATTGTACGGTATCTTCATCAGGATCTAAATATTCGGGTTGTGGTGCTGTTTGTGTTGGCATCTCCGCTCTATTTTATATTTTTAGGATTTGCGTGGCATGATCATTTGCTGATTACGTTTTCGTTGATTTCAGCATATTTGTTGATTCGATTTCTCGATCGCTACCTTGCAGATGGACGCGGCGAAACTTGGCGACTGTATGGGAGCGCGATCGCGCTTTCTTTGGCAATACTTTCTAAATATAATGCGGTGTTTGTTGCGGCTGGTTTTTTCGCGACGCTGATTACCAATGGTCGATTGCGTTTGTTGTTTCGCGATCGACGGCTTTATATTGCAATTGCGATCTCTCTAACTGCTCTGATTCCGATTCTGATTTGGAATCTTTCTAATGACTTCCAATCGTTTCAATATTATGTTCAACGTAGCGTCAATCCAGTTGTTCCTGGGATTAAAATTGGCGCGTTTCTCGGATTTACCCTAGTTTCGTTTTTTGTGATTTCGCCCTTTTGCTGGATTGGATTTTACCGCTTACTGAAAACTCGCTTACCGATCAATTCAGTTTATCCGATCGTTGCGTTCTGGGTGTTTGCGATTTCATCGATCGTACTCACAATCATTTCTCTAATTTCGGCAGCATTATATTACTGGAATATCACAGCATACTTACTGCTATTTCCTTTACTACCGTTTGTGCTAAAGAAGCCCAATTCTCATGCAGTTTATGGATTAATCATTTCAACGTTGCTAGTCATTCACTACACAGTGCTACCCCTCACTGCATTGATTAGCAAAGATGTTGATCCAGATTCTCGAATGTTGTTTGGTTGGCGAGAAGTTGCAGCGATCGTTCAGTCCGAATCTCAAGCGCTGAACAATCCGTTATTGATGACTTCTGACTATCGATCTGCATCAGCATTAGCTTATGAATTGAACAATCGGAATGTGATTGCAGTGAGCGATCGGATTGATCAATTTGATTTTTGGTATCGCGACTCGAAATCTTTGCAGGGTAAAGATGCGGTGATTGTTTCGGATGATTGGTATCCGGCTGAATTGATGGTACTCTCGAAGTTCGATCGAACTTCCAAAGCTGTGACTGTTCCGGTAAAACGCTTTGGAGTTTGGATTAAAAACTACTACGTTCGCAAAGGTTATAACTTTAAGCCCTAGGAGAAGGCTTAAAAAGTATAAAAAGCCTTTTCGCTTCGATGCTCTCTCGCCCGAAATTGATTTCAGGGCGGTCTATGCAACAAATGATAACTTTTCAAACACCTTCCGATGGACTGCATACATTTAACTCAAATTCGAGGGTACGGATATACAGGCGCACTGCCAGAGGAACAAGTTTTAGGGCAGTGGTTTGAAGTGGATTTGACGCTCTGGTTGGATTTGGCGGCGGCGGGAGAGAGCGATCGTTTAACCGATACTTTGAATTATTGCGATGCGATCGAAGTGACTCAAAAGTTGATTAAGACATCACGATTTAACTTGCTAGAGAAGTTGGCAACTGAGATTGCACAAGCAGTATTGCAGTTTGATCAAGTTGCTCAAGTGCAGGTAAGGCTGACGAAACCTGCGGCTCCGATACCGGATTTTGGGGGGAGGATTACGATCGATATTGTGAGAAAGAAATCAAACCATTCCTTCTAATGTTTGTAAATTCAATCCCAGATTCGCTCAATGGGATAAGCATCTAGAATTGCATCTCGACTCACCAAGACTAGAGAATGCGTTAAGGCTTGGGCAACGAGCATTCGATCGAAGGGATCGCGATGATGTAGTGGAAGATTTAGATACTGTCTTATTTCTTCATATGCAATAGGCAAAATCTCAATGTCGAATTGAACTAGAGCATCACAAAGTTCCTCCAATGAATATTGAAGGCTTAACTTGCTGAGTCCAATTTTGATTGCGATTTCCCATAGGCTAATGATGCTCAAATAGAGTCTGTTTTCACTGGATTCAAGAATTTCAGCAACGGTAGCACTCAGCTTAGGGTCGTTTTGTAGATACCACAAGAAAGCGTGTGTATCGAGAAGTAAATTCATCGTACTATGGCAAACTCTACATATAATCTTTTAGGTCTTCTAGCGGCTCGTCGAAATCCTCTGCCATAGTAATTTTGCCTTTCCATGCGCCTAGTGCTTGACGTTTTTTCGGCGGAGTGGGTTGAGGCTCTGGAGTTGCGTATCGAGATTTGAGAAATTCGATATAGTGTAATACTTCTTGCTGAAGCGAGTCAGGCAGTTGTTTCAGGCTTTCTAAGATTTCTGTGTCTGACATGATGGCTTGCTTAGATCAGGTTAAGTCTATGATATGCAATCTGCTGTATTAGGGTCGATCGATTGCCCATGCGCCAATGATTTTCTCGCCGCGCTTTTCTTTTTCGGCAAGTTCGAGATTGAGGGTGAGCAGTTTTTCGAGGAGGTCATCGCGCTCGGTGAAGCCGTAAGCTTGAAGCACAAGGCTGTCTAGTCTGACGTGGAGTTTGTAGAGTTGACTAGTGGGAGCGATCGAGAAAATTCTGCGCTTCTCCTTTCTCATCGCCTTTGATATGTTGTTGAACAAATGAAACAAACTTTTGCAGCGATTCCGGGGTTGAGGGCATAGGAGCGATCGTCAAATTAGAACTTTGACTGTTTTACCGCAAATCCTTCTACTCAACCCGAAATTCTAATGTGCGATCGTATTCCTGCTCTCTCAACTTAATTTCTCAACTCCAAAATTGATTCTTCAATTCCCAACTTAATTTCTCAATTCCTAACTGAATTTTTCTAAGACAAAAATTGATTTCTTGATTCCCAAACTAATTTCTCTAAAACCAAAGTTATTTCTCTAAAACAAAGATGGGAATTCGAGTTCCTGTACCCATTTTCGCTTTATCGGGAATATTAAAACTGCTATTCCAACCACACTAAAAAAGGAGAAAACGAATGGCAGGTGTCGATATGAGTAAGCGTCTGCGAGATGCTGTGATTCAAGACGACGTAAAAGCCCTTCAAGGAGCCAAAGGCTTCAAGGATTACATTGCGCTTCGCCCCGAAGCGAAGATTTCAACCCTATGTGACCTCGAAGAAAAGATGCGGTTAGCACAAGAAGCCGAAATTCAGGCAAAAGCCTTATACCGAAGCGCCAGCGACGCTGCCCAAAAGCTGGAATGGGAATTTCACAATGCAGTCCTCAGCATGAAGAAATCAGTCCTGGCTCAATATGGCGCAGATGCAAATGAAATCGAAGCCATCGGCTACACCAGAAAGTCAGACCGCAAACGCCCACAGCGTCAAACTGCGGCTACCGCTACGCTCAGAAGATCCTAAATCAAAAGCGCGATCGCGCCCCCCGATCGTCTCATTCTGCACGATCGCACTCTCTCACGCTTCAAACACTCATTCCCATTAGGTAAGGCTACGATTGATTTTCATTCGACGATCGCAACTCTAATACTCTTTGAATTTCACTCACATCGACTTGAAGCTGTTCTGCGATTTGTTCGATTGTAAGACCACTCCTTAAGAGAGTAGGAACAACACGCGATAATAGCTCCTGGCGCTCTTCTTGCCGTCCTTCTTGCCGTCCTTCTCGCCGTCCTCGCTGAAGTATTTCTTCTTCCCAGCGCTCGTATATCGGTGACAAACTCATAATTAGTCCTCGTTCATCTCTATTCAAATTCTGACGTGCTTCTAAGGTCTTTCGCAAGTTCATCAATTGTTTTAACGTATGAGTGCGAAAAGGATGATTTTCAGGAAGCATCATTAACTCTGAAACTGCCTGCGCTTGAACAGTTTCACGCCCTAACAAGCGTAACCAGAGTGTTTCTGGTGTTACTGGAAGCTGATTGATGGCAACGATCGCAGCTCGCTGTCCCTCTGGCAAAAAGTAAACTCCAGGTAGCCAGTCTGATTTCTCGATCGCACCAAACTCCTCAAGAACTTTTAGAGAAACGGTTGGAGAAATCATCCATAATCGCGGCAATGTCACTTGGGACGATCGAATCTTCTGACTCTTCGCTTTACGCAGTAATTCAAGCCGAACCTCATTCAGTTTGCTTTGGCAATCGAGAATATGCCCTGCTTGAATCGCATTGCGAAAGGGTTCGAGCAAACAAGGCAACCTGACCATCTGACCCAGTAACCCTAATGCGGCTTGAGAGTCGAGTCTGGCAGGGTCAGGATCAAACCAAAGATCAACTTGTCGCACTTCGCTAGTGAGTTCGCGCCCAATTTCCGCAGTGCCAAATGGCTCTAGAAATCCAGCGAGACAAAGCTTTGCAAACTGATCGTGAGGTGTTCTAGTCACGTCTTACATCCTCACGAAATTCCTCAATTCGCGTCCAGAGACGATCGACCAAATCCCCCGCATCCGAATCAAACCATTCAATCTCCGGAACTGCTCGAAACCAAGTTCGTTGCCGCTTTGCAAACTGCCGCGTATGCAACACCGTTAACCGCTCAGCTTCACCCAGCGAAATCTCACCCCGTAAATACTGCCGCATCTCTGCATAGCCCAGAGTATTTAACAACGGCAACGCTTCACCATACTTATTACATAGCGTTTCGACTTCCGCGACAAATCCCATTTCAATCATTTGTCCGGTGCGTTTCGCGATCCGTTGCTCCAATCGATCGCTCTCCAATCCAATCTGCAAAATCGGAAACTTCGGCGGCTCTTCCCCTTGCTGCTCAGAAATCGGGCGACCCGTCACGTAAAAGACTTCCAACGCTCTCAACGTCCGCACCTGATCATTGGCATGAATCCGACCTGCCGCGATCGCATCGACTTGCTGCAACATCGCATACAGCGTTTTTTGCCCTAACTGCTCAAGCTGCGATCGTAATTCCGGTTGCGGTGCGACTCTAGGAATCTTCATCCCGCGCGCGATCGCTTTAATATATAGCCCCGTTCCACCAACGAGAAATTGCAGACCACCTTGATTTAGAATTTCCCGCACCTGCATCTGATATTCCGCCACAGTGAGCGTTTCTATTGGATCGCAAATATCAATCAAATAATGTGGCACTCGATTTTGCTCTTGCAGCGTCGGTTTTGCCGTTCCAATGGTAAACTCTCGATACACTTGCCGCGAATCTGCGCTGAGGACGATCGACTCTAAGCGTTCGGCAAGTTCGATCGCGACTCCTGATTTCCCCGTCGCCGTAGCTCCAGCGATTATAATAAGTACAGGTGTATTCTTAAATATTTTTGATTCATTCTGAAAATTCTGAGTCAAAATAGACCGATCCATCCCACTTTCAAAATTCGTCTATAATCGCGCTGAAACCGCTCACAAGGCATTTGTGCTATAATTTTGGAAGAATTTGCCTTCTCAAGTTCAGTTTCGCTCCTCAGTTTGATTTTGTCCCGCTCTTCTGCTACACCTCGCCCTAAAGAACGCTTCCTATGACGACAAACTACGATGCCCAACAGATCCAAGTCCTCGAAGGTCTTGAAGCCGTGCGGAAACGTCCCGGTATGTATATCGGCAGCACTGGCCCTCGTGGATTGCATCACCTTGTTTACGAGGTTGTAGACAACTCGGTCGATGAAGCACTCGCGGGCTATTGCAAAACGATCGACATCTCAATTAATGCCGATGGTTCCGTCACCGTCACCGACGACGGACGCGGCATTCCAACCGGAATCGTTGCCAAAACTGGCAAGTCCGGTCTGGAAACTGTGCTGACAATTTTACACGCTGGCGGTAAGTTTGGCGGCGGCGGCTACAAGGTTTCTGGCGGTCTACACGGGGTCGGCGTTTCTGTCGTGAACGCGCTTTCAGAATGGGTCGAAGTCACCGTCTGGCGCGATAAGAAAGTTCACCTCCAGCGATTCGAGCGGGGTGCCGCAGTCGGTGAGATGAAGGTAGAATCCTATCCCCAATCCCGAACAGGAACATCCGTGACATTTTTGCCGGATGCCACCATCTTTACTGAAACGACGAAGTTTGATTACACCACGCTTTCCGGACGCTTGCGCGAATTGGCGTACCTGAATGGCGGAGTCAGAATCACGTTTAGCGATCGTCGTCCCGATTCCGAGCGCGAAGAAACCTACTTCTACGAAGGCGGAATTCGGGAATACGTCGGCTACATGAACCGCGAAAAGCAACCGCTTCATGAAGAAGTGATCTTCGTTCAGGGTGAGCGTAGCAACATTCAAGTTGAAGTCGCGTTGCAATGGTGTGTAGATGCTTATACCGATAACATCATCGGATTTGCCAACAATATCCGCACTGTAGACGGTGGAACGCACTTAGAGGGCTTAAAAGCAGTTCTGACGCGGACGCTGAATTCGATCGCTCGTAAGCGCAACAAGATCAAAGAAAACGAATCGAATCTTGCAGGTGAGAACATCCGAGAAGGCTTAACGGCTGTGATCTCGGTGAAAGTTCCCGACCCAGAATTCGAGGGTCAAACCAAGACAAAGTTAGGCAACACTGAAGTTCGCGGAATTGTTGATTCTCTAGTTGGCGAGGTGCTAACCGAGTATCTCGAATTTCGTCCGGGTGTGTGCGATTCGATCATCGAAAAAGCGGTGCAGGCGTTCAAAGCAGCAGAAGCAGCGCGTCATGCGCGAGAAATGGTGCGTCGTAAGTCGGTACTAGAGTCTTCCACGCTGCCCGGAAAGCTGGCGGATTGTGCCACACGCGATCCGAGCGAATCAGAAATCTACATCGTAGAAGGAGATTCTGCGGGTGGAAGCGCCAAGCAAGGACGCGATCGACGGTTCCAAGCGATTCTGCCATTACGCGGTAAGATTCTCAACATCGAGAAAACCGACGATGCCAAAATCTACAAGAACACTGAGATTCAAGCCCTGATCACCGCATTAGGTTTAGGAATCAAAGGCGAGGAATTCGATGTCTCTCAGTTGCGTTATCACCGCATCATCATCATGACCGACGCGGACGTAGACGGAGCGCACATTAGAACTTTGTTGCTGACCTTCTTCTATCGTTACCAGCGCATGATGGTGGATCAAGGCTATGTTTACATCGCTTGTCCTCCGTTGTACAAAGTCGAGCGTGGACGTAATCACTACTATTGCTACAGTGAGCGCGACTTGCAAGAACGCTTAGCAACCTTCCCAGATAATGCGAGTTATCACATTCAGCGCTTCAAAGGGTTGGGTGAAATGATGCCGCAACAGCTTTGGGATACCACGATGAATCCTGAAAGTCGCACACTGAAGCGAGTCGAAATCGAAGATGCCGCTGAAGCCGATCGCATCTTTACGGTACTGATGGGCGATCGAGTTGCGCCGCGTCGCGAGTTCATCGAAACCTACGGATCGAAGATGAATCTAATGGATCTCGATATTTAAAAAAACAGCAGGCAGCAACTATCCTTACTGGCATCGGTTGCTGTCTGCTCTTTTAAGGTAGTGCGGGTTATCCAAAAGCTTTCAAGCTAGTACATAGAATTAACCCGACGAAAGTCATGCGAAGAGAGAAGACACCGCAACGCTCGTAGCCAAGCGTTCTAAGCGAACATCTGACTCAAACACCATCTCTTTGGGCTTGTAGCGCATTGTGATCTTGTTGCCGCTTACTTTTAATACAGTCGAAAACTTGATCGATCGCTGATCAGGAATGGTAAAAAGCCGATCTTTTCCTCTCGATAACTCTCGCATAAACACATCAAGTCCTTTCTCGCGATTAGATGGACGTCGATAAAACGACTGCAACCGCCGCCAGAGTTTCGGAAAGATCGGAGGCAATTCTGCAAGGTTAGGCGGAACATCGACTTGAAATCCATCGGTTGAGCGATCGGCAGTCCAGATTCCTAGCTTTGCGGCTCTTGCCTTTTGAGTTGCAGCGACCATCTCATCGCGCAACTCTTTATAAAGCGTGTCATAGAACATCGGGTAGACATAACCCTCTTGAAGCAATTGATAATTGACGCTTTGACGCAGCAAGTTAACGTCAAGTTCATTCCCTCTGCCGTCGTTGTCCCAATCTGGCGGATTGCCCGTAAAGACAAAACACACAGGTCGTCCATTGCCGTCTGCATTTCTAGATAAAATATATCCGGGCAATCCAGATTTATCGCCGCCGAGTAACTTGATATTCTGTTTCGTTGCGTCTGAAGAGAAGGGCCGAATCGCCGCTTTTTCGAGGGCATCAATTGCCTCGTATCGAAGTTGAACTTGTCCGCCACCCTTGAATTCGACTCTCCCCTCTAGTCTGTCAAATAATGTATCGTCCTCTGCCTGAAACCGAACCGAGTCGCCATCAGGCTGGCCACTGGTCGGATCAAACGTTCCTTTAATTAATACAAATGGCATAATCTTCCTCGTTGTTGAAGAGTTCGATCGTTCAAGAAGGGATACAATCAGAGCGCATCTGATTTCGTGTTAAAAAGCTTGAATGAATTGCACATCAAAGCAGTCACTTCTCAAGGCATCGATCCCAACAACATACAGGCTGTTCCCTAGATGCGATCGTCGTCTGCCTAACATTGAATCGCATCTAGCAGAGCAACTATGCCTCGACTAATTGATTCTCCTGCCGTAAACAAGCTTCAATGAATGGATCAATCTCTCCGTTCATCACGTCTTGTACCGCAGTTGTCTCTACATTGGTTCGCAGATCTTTCACCATTTGATACGGATGGAACACATAGTTCCGGATCTGCATTCCCCAGGCTGCCTCGACCATATCGCCCCTGATTTCAGCAATTTCTTTAGCGCGTTGTTCCTCAGCAATAATTAACAACTTGGCTTTAAGAATAGCCAGGGCTTTTTCTTTGTTTTGAAGCTGCGATCGTTCTTCAGTACAGCGCACCGCTAAACCCGTCGGCTTATGCACAATTCGCACCGCCGTCTCCACTTTGTTAACGTTTTGCCCCCCTTTACCGCCAGCGCGTGAAGTAGTGATTTCCAAGTCTTTCTCCGGAATATCTAGATGCACCGATAAATCAATCATTGGCATCACTTCCACTCCAGCAAAGCTGGTTTGCCGTTTATCGTTCGCGTTAAACGGGGAAATTCTGACTAAGCGGTGAGTGCCTTTCTCCATCTTCAGATAGCCGTAAGCATACCGCCCATCAATTTCAAGCGTCGCAGATTTGATGCCAGCTTCGTCACCTTCAGACATTTCCATCAGGTGAACTTTGTAGCCGTGAGCTTCACCCCAGCGGGTATACATTCGCAGCAGCATTTCCGCCCAGTCTTGAGCATCCGTTCCACCTGCACCTGCATTGATGGTTAGAACTGCGCCCTTGGTGTCGTAGGTTCCAGACAGCATTTGCTGGAGTTCCCACTGATCTAGATCGCGCTTTAGCTGATCGGTTTTGGCTTCGGCTTCTTCGAGCAGAGATTGATCATAATCAAGTTCAAGGAGTTCGATCGTCGCTTCAGCATCTTCAAGATCCGATTTCCAGCGATCGAACTGTTCGAGGTGCGATTTGTATTCGTTTAATTCTTGTAACGTGCTTTGTGCGTTGGTTTGGTCGTCCCAAAAATCAGGTTGAGACGCAACTTGTTCTAGGTCTTGAATTTTAGCGGTCAGGGCAGGAACGTCAAAGATAGTCCTGGGTTTTACCCAGGCGCGACGTGAGCAGTTCGACATCCCGTTTAAGCGAGGCAGTATCCATACCGTTTGCAACTAAGACAGCATACTCGATTGTAGCGATTGGGGTGCAGATTCGACCGTCTTTCTCAGTAAAGTCGAGGCGATCGCTAATAAGTGCTCTGGCTCGATCGGCTTTGCTAAGTGGGCTGCAAATCCAGCATCAGCAGCACATTTTCGGTCAGTTCCGCCTGCATACGCCGTTAACGCGATCGCAGGAACTTCAATCGACCGTGCCCGAATCTGGCGCAGCAGTTCATATCCATCTATTTCTGGCATCCCAATGTCACTCACCAACAAATCAATCTGAAGGTTGCTGAGTTGTTGTAAAGCTTCTTTGCCAGAAGAAGCACTGAAAACTGAGGCTCCTGCTGCTTGTAGAACAAAGGTGGCTAGGGCGTTAGAGTCGCGATCGTCGTCTACTACAAGAATGCGATAGCCTTGCAGCGAAAGTTCGATTGGGCTGGAGGGCTGGGTTGGATCAAGCGCTCGATCGACAACGGGCAGTTTTACCGTAAACGTTGCGCCTTGCCCTTCACCCGCACTGTAGGCGCTGACAACTCCGCCGTGTAGCTCCGTTAAATAGCGCACGATCGCCAATCCCAAGCCCAACCCCCCAAACGATCGCGTCGAAGAGCTATCTTGTTGGCGGAAATAGTCAAACACAAACGGCAGAAAACTGGATTGAATGCCTCTTCCAGTATCACGGACTTGAAGCTGAGCAAAGCCATCTACCGCCGTGAGCGAAACGACGATCGAGCCATTTGCAGGCGTAAATTTCACCGCATTCGAAAGCAGGTTCCACACAATCTGCTGGAGCCGTCCGGCATCACCAATCACAGGTTTTACCGCATCAATTGTGGTTTCAATTTTCAGAGATTTTGCATCCGCCGCAAGTTGAACGGTTTCGATCGCAGCAGAAATGGTTTCGACCAAATCGATCGCCTCTTGTGCCAGGCTTAGCTTCCCTTGCAAAATCCGCGAGACATCGAGCAAATCGCCAATCAGTTGAGTTTGCAGCTTGGCATTGCGTTCAATGGTTTCGAGCGCCTTCTGGGTTTGATTCGAATTACATTTACCCGATCGCAGCAAGCTGACCCAGCCCAAAATCGGATTCAGCGGCGTTCGCAACTCGTGAGACAACACCGCCAGAAACTCATCTTTGAGGCGATTCGCACGTTCTGCCTCTTGGCGAGCAAGCTGTTCTTTCAGCAGAATTCGATCGCGCTCTTGTTCGAGTCGGACGCGATCGGAAATGTCCATCACCATGCCGCTAATTCTGATTAATGCGCCGGAGGCATCGCCATAGGCAGTTCCACGGTCTTCAACCCAAAGAATCTCCTGATTATCGGGGCGAATCAGCCGAAAGCGCGACACATAGTTTCCGTCCTCCTGAGTGATAGCTGCCTTGACAACTGCGAGATGATTGGGCAAATCTTCAGGATGAATCAGCGATCGTGCCATTTGGCTTGTGGCAATGAGATCCTCAGGCGCAATGCCCAAAATCTCAGTTGCATTACTCGATTGCACCGCTTCATCGGTTTGAGCATCCCAATGCCATGCCACCATTCGACCCGCAGAGAGCGCCCCTTTTAATCGTTCTTCACTTTGCTTGAGGGCAATTTCAGTCTGCTTTTGCTCAGTAATGTCAGCAATAAATGCTGAAACGCCTGCGGGAGTTGGATAAACTCGATGTTGGAACCAGCAATTCCAGCTAGGGTAGAAGAACTCAAATTCTGCAACCTGCTGATCTTGCATTGCTTGGTGGTAGCAATGATACATTTCACTCCCCACCAAATCAGGGAACATCTCCCAGATACAGCGACCTAGAAAAGCGTCTTGGGTCAGTCCAGCAAGATCCAGTGAGGCTTGGTTGTTGTAGACATATCGCCAATCTTGGTCAAGCACAATAAACCCATCCCGAATGCTGCCTAGAATGGTTTCAACCTGAGCTTGAGCAACTTCGGCTTGAGATCGCAGTGATCGTTCGCGATCGGTCGTTTCTTGGCGTAAGCGCGACAGCCTCAGCGCTGATTCAACTCGCGCCATCAGTTCCCGCGCGGAAAAGGGTTTCACCAAATAATCATCGGCTCCGGCTCCCAAGCCCTCGACGCGAGCTTCTTCACCCGCCCGTGCCGACAGCAAAATAATCGGAACATCCTGGGTTTGCGGCTGCGATCGTAGTTCTCGGAGCAGTCCGAAACCGTCTAAGTTCGGCATCATCACGTCACTCAGAACCAGATCCGGCGCAGAGCGGCGAATCCGATTGAGCGCGTCTCTGCCATCGATCGCAGTTTCAACCGAATAAAACTGAATCAGCAAGCCTTTTAGATAGTCCCTGAGATCAGCATTGTCATCCACAACGAGAATGCGAACGGAATCACTCGAAGCTTCAGATTCAGAAATTGCAAAGCTATCATCTTCAATCTCGGTTTCGATAGTCCAACGCAATGCTTCCTGCACAAACGCATCGGCTCGAACAGTGGTGGATTGGGGAGGTTGATTTCTAACTTGTTCTTCGGGTAAATGAGCATAACCCAGCGGGAGCTCCACCGTAAAGGTTGTTCCAATATTCACCCGACTCGATACCGAGATCGTGCCTCCATGCTGCTCGACTAACTCTTTCACTAGAGCCAGTCCAATTCCTGAACCTTCATAACTGCGCGATCGCGTTCCACTCACCCGCTGAAATCGCTCAAACAATTGCGGCAACGCTTCTGGAGGAATTCCTACACCCGTATCGCGAACGCTGAATACAATAGATTCACCCACGCGACGCAGCGATACTTCGATCTCACCCTCAAACGTAAACTTAAATGCGTTTGAGATCAGATTGAGCACAATCTTCTCCCACATTTCCCGATCGACATACACCTGATCTTCGCCTTCACACTGGACGATGAGCCGCAGTCCCCCACGCTCGATCGTGGTGCGAAACACACTCGCCAACTCTGCGGTAAAGGTCGCTAGCTTGATCGGATGGTATGTCGCCTGCATTCGTCCCGCTTCAATCCGCGAGAAGTCCAGCAGCGTATTCACCAGCTTTAATAGCCTTAAGCCATTCCGATGCACGGTTTCTAACTGCGATCGATGTTCTAGCGAATCCAGCCCCAACACTTCTTCGAGCGGATTTAGCATCAAGGTCAGCGGTGTGCGAAATTCGTGAGACACATTGCTGAAAAACTCGGTTTTGACGCGATCCAGTTCGGCTAGGGCTTCGACTCGCTTTCGCTCCATTTTGTAAGTATCGGCATTGGCGATCGCGGTTTCGATATGCCCCGCTGCCATGCGGAAGAAATTCCGGTAATCGTTATCGCATCGCCGCCCCGGATTAATCCCAACCACCAACAGTCCGCTGAGGGCTTTCTGCCCCGATGCCCACAGCGGTAAAACGAGCGCCTGCTGAAGCGGAATGGCTAACACTCCCACCGGAATTGCTTCAATTTGTTCAGCTAGATTCTCAACCCATTGCGGCTGACGCTGGCTAATCGCGGCTTCTAAGCGCCAGAACGAGTCAGACTGAGCATTGATCGGCAGCGGCGGGGCTGTTTCCGTCTGCGCTTGTAGCACGGCACCCTCAGCCTCGATCGTATAAATTGCAGCAAAGGGAATGTCCGCTAGATTATTTCCTAAAGTGTCGATCGTTGATTGGCACGCTTGAGCGATAGTTTTTGCTTTTCCTGCCTGTGCTGCTAAATCTCGCAGTGTTGCTAGTCGGCGTTCTCCGATTACGCGCTCAGTCGTCTCTGCGACCGCCGTAAATACGCCTTCGACCTCGCCTGTTTCCGCCAGAATGGGACTGTAAGAGTAAGTATAGTAAGCTTCTTCTAGATAGTCAGAACGCAAAACTGGAACCAGCAAGTCATCTGCCCAGGTTGCAATTCCCGTCTCTAATACGCTGTACAACTGCGGCCCAACAATGTGCCAACTTTCGGAAAAAATGTCTTCTCCTGGACTGCCCAATGCTTTCGGATGTCGATTTCCTAACACTGCCCGCCAAGCGTCGTTGTAGAGCAAAATTAATTCCTTGCCCCACCAAATCACCATCGGGAAGCGGGAGTTTAAACAAATACTTACAGCTGTCCGCAGATTTGATGACCATTGCTCGATCGCACCTAATGGTGTTTCCGCCCAGTTGTGCGATCGCATTAACTGTGCCATCTGGGTTTTTCCCGGAAAAATCCGAGCGGACAACTCGGAGCAAGATTCGGGCATCATCGTCAATTTAACCTCTGTCCGCCTAGATCTCATGCTGACGATCCTTAGTCAAAAGATCGGCGGCACGAATGTACCGGACTCTGATTATTGTCTATACAACGGTAGATCACCAAATCTGTCATAAGAGCGATTCTGATTAGAAATAAGCTTTTAGAAAAAATTCTCTTGCCTGCTCTCCTAATCTAATCGCAGAGTTTTTCACCCAATCATTCACGCTGCAAAATTTTTGCGATGCGTCGCTCCGAAGTCACCCCTTGATCCCGTGTATCACTTTTGATAGCGCGATCGCCTGATTCCCGATTTGATCAGGGTTCGGGGGTCTGGAGGGCTAAATTCTCACCATGATCCCACTCCAGAAACAACAAAGATAGGATCAGAGGTAGTCTGGAACCCTTCGAGTATGCGCTTCCGTCATGAATAAAAAACTCTATTCTCTTATGCGCTCTCCCTTAAAGCTGATTTCCTCGATCGCCCTAATTAGCGCCCTGTCGTTGATGACTGGCATCCCCCTGCTACAAGCCTCCGCCGCTCCCACACGCGCTACCACCGAACTGCTGGATTATGCCTCCCCCAAATCGCTGAATTGGCGAGTCCGGCGTGACCTCGCTCGACGCATCGGCGTTCCGGCTAAAGACCTGCGCGTTACTGAAGCCCAGCGCCAAACCTGGAAGGATGGCTGTCTCGAACTCTCTGCCCCTGATGAATTCTGTACGCAGCAATTAGTCGAAGGGTGGCGGATTGTGATCGCGCATGGACAGCAACAATGGGTCTACCACACAGATGCTCAAGGGCAATCGCTACGGCTAGAGTCCGACGATCGTCCCCTGCCGCGCAACGTCATCTTTCGATCGCAGTCCTCCGGCGGATTTGCCGGACAGAATTATGAAACTGTACTGTTCACAGATGGTCGGATGCAGCAGAAGATTATCTTTGTCGGTGGTAAAAACGCCCCTGTTCGGACTTGGCGCGTTTCGCCTGAGAAAGTCCAGCAGTTTCGTCAGATCCTAGAGCGCGAACAGTTTCAAAGCTTTAATCACAAAACCTATCCTGCCACCGCAGGAGCGGCTGACTTTTTCGTGGTGCGACTGAGTAGCCCAATGGGAACCGTTGAATACGCTGATATTGCCCAAGACAAACTACCGCGATCGCTCAAAACCATCATTCAAGCCTGGAATTTATTACGATAGAGGGATAGATTGAGCTTCTGTTAGTTTTCCTGAGGCGTGCGGGTACGTTTCCTAAAGACTTTTATACGGGCTTCTGAGGAGTTGCATGAGGCGGGAATTAAACCCCAAGCTCAAACTGTTAATCGTGGACGATGAGCCAGATAATCTCGACTTGCTTTACCGTACCTTCCGGCGGAATTTCGAGGTGATTCGGGCAAGAAGCGCGATCGAAGCGCTCAAAGTTCTAGATCAGCAGGGCGAAGTCGCCATCATTATCTCAGACCAGCGAATGCCCGAAATGCTGGGGACTGAATTTCTCAGCCGCGCCGCCGATCGCTTCCCCGATACGATCCGGATCGTGCTGACAGGATATACCGATGTAGAGGATCTCGTCGATGCCATTAATTCGGGCAAAGTGTTCAAGTACATCACCAAGCCCTGGAAGCCTCAGCAACTGCAAGTCGTCGTCGAGCAGGCCGCAGAAACTTACTGCGTTCTGAAGCAGCGCACTGCCGATCTCCGCCGCGCCCTTCGTCGAGAATCTTCGTTTAATGCCATCACTACTGCCATTCGCGAATCGCTTGACTATCAAAACATGCTGCAAACGATCGTCGAAACGATCGGAATCACCTTTGAAGCAAGCTGCTGTATTTTGCATCCGGTTGAAGGCGATGTGTTTCGATCGCAATCCGCCATGTACTGCGCTGAGAATATTGCGGATGATACTTATCACGATGATCGCGATTCCAAACCGGTGCAGGAAGTCTTTCGCAATCGGGATATCCGGCTCGAAGTCGAGCATTCGCCCCATCTCGTCTTACCGCTGACTTATCAGCAAGAACTGCTAGCGATTTTGTCGCTGCATCGAGCGATCGCAAAACCGATGTGGTCGAGCGAAGACATCGAACTGATTCAAGTCGTGGCAGAGCAAGTTGCTCTAGCGATTTCTCAAGCGCGGCTCTATCGCCGTACCCAACAGCAAGCCGAGCAAATTCGCGCCGAGTTAGCCGTTGCCCGTCAGATTCAAACGAACCTGCTGCGGCAGACTTTGCCAAGCTCAGACAAGCTGAAAGTGCAAGCCTGTTGCCACCCTGCTCGCGAGGTGGGGGGCGACTTTTTCGAGGTCTATCAGCATCCCCAAGGCGACCTGTGGTTAGCCGTGGGTGATGTTTCTGGCAAAGGCGTTCCTGCTGCTCTGTTTATGGCAAGCGCCATTTCAGTGCTGCGGCGAGAACTGTCTCAGGAACCCCCTCCTGATCCTGATCAAGTGATGCGAAATTTAAACAATATTCTTTCAGAGGATTTGATGGGGACAAATTGCTTTATCACAATGGTTTTAGCCAGATACACGCCTGATAATCATCAGCTTGTCTACGCTAATGCGGGACATATTTATCCCGTAGTTTGGTCAAAGCAGACGATCGAATCCCATTGCGACCCGACTTATCTCAAAGTGCGGGGTGTCCCTCTGGGAATTTTGCCAGATTGGAAGGCTCCCGCAGGACAGTTAACGCTAACGAGTGGCGAAGTGTTGCTGCTCACCAGTGACGGCATTACCGAAGCCACAATTCGATCGGACGATTCATCGAACTCCTCGATCGCGTCAGTCGGTGCGATGTTGTGCCAAACCGGACTTTGGAAGTTACTCCAACAAGCCGGAGAGTGCCTAGATCTCAAACAGCTTCTAGCTCAAGTTCAAGCTCACAACTCAATTCAAGAAGACGACCAGACGATTCTCTCCCTGGAGGTTTTGTGACCATGCGAACTGAGCTTCATGTTCCGAGCGACTTAAAGTTTTTGGGAGTGGTTGAGCGGTGGCTGCTCGATACTTTGGAAGCGGAGGTTGGCGATCAGATAGATTGGTCGCGCCAGTCGAATCGGCTGCGGTTGGCGCTCGTTGAAGCCTACTCGAACGTAGTGAGACACGCACACTACAACCGACCTGATCTGCCTGTGATTTTGCGTTTGGAGTTGAAAGGGCGGGATTTGGCGATCGAGATTTGGGATCACGGACAGGGGTATGACCTCTCGACTTATCTTGCACCCTCGCCCGAGGCGATGCAGGAGCATGGCTATGGCTGGCTGATTCTAAATCGGCTGATGGATCGAGTGGAATATCAGCTACAGGTGAACGGTCGCAACTGTTTGAGGCTGCAAGCGAATTTGATGGAAGACTACTCGACTCAGCGCTCTCATTGCTCTTGAGGCAGTTGGAGGTCGATTTCTGCTTTGGTTGTAAACAGCGATTTCAATGATTGGCGTACCGATCGGCTCCCCGCTTCATGCACCCAAATTAGCGGAATCAGCGCCGCCAATCTCACAACTGTAGATAACGCAAACAGTCCCGGCAAGCCCCCATACTGTACTAACTGAGCCAGAAATCCGCCTGCGGTCGTTCCCAAAGCACCACTCACTCCGGCGATCGCGGCTGCGAGAGCAAAATAAGTCGATTGATTCCGAATCGGGGCGATGCCCAGTTGAATATTGTTGTTGCAGAGGTCGATCGCTGCCCAAGTTCCCCCGCCAAGGATGTGCAGCAGCGGCAACCAGACCCAGAGCGATAGGGCATCGGTTCCAGTTCCCAGCCAGAAAATTGGGGTCAACGCCACCAAAACACCGACGGTCAGCAGCAGAAATCGATTTCCGACGCGATCAGCAAGTTTACCCCAGACGATTAGCATCAATAGGTTTGCTGCCGAAGAAAGACTACTATAGATCGTCACCCAACTGACATCTAGCCCCAAGTTATCCAGCAGGTACAGGTTAAAAAACGGCGCACTCAGATTGACCGCAAACATCCAGACGCTGAAGTAAATCAGAAATCGCACGAAGTTGGCATCTTGCAGCACAGACGCGATCGAGGTTTCTGCGGACGCGGGTAAAAATTTCTGCTGTTCTTGTGGATTTACGTCTTTCATAAACCACTGAAATCCGAGACTGATCAATCCCGCTACGATCCCAATTAGCAGAACGATGCCATAGCCCACGATCGAACCTTCCCCAAACCGGGACACCACAAACCCCGCTAGCGGGACACAGAGCAAGCAGGTTAAATTTGCAGCACTATTCCGAATACTGAAATACCGCCCGCGCAGCTTTTTTGGCACTAACGCCGCCAGCCAAGATACCCAAGCAGCACCGCCTAGCGCTCCCAGAAAGTGCGTAACCGTGAGGATCGCAAGCGTCCACAGCACCATCGCATCCTCAGTAATTTTGCCCCAGTGGAATGCGGCGATCGCGCCCAGCAATAGCAGCCAAATCAGGCGCGATGGCGTATAGATAGCGAGGCAGTAATGGTGGCGGCTGCGAGTACGATCGCCTAAAATTGCCCCGATCGGCTGAATCAAGTTCGCCATCATTGGAATCGAGGCTGAGAGTCCAATTTCAACCGGGCTGGCGTGAAGTTCTACCAGAAAGTTGCTCAACAAAACGCCGCCTGCGATGTTGGAAAAAATGGTCGCAAACACGCCATCGATCGTCGAAGCGCGGAGGCTCGTTCGGATGTCGGCTTTGGAGAACTTCGATTCGGGCTGAGCCGCAAGCGAAAATACAGGCTCACTGCCCGTAATTGGCTCAGGGGATTCGATAATGTGGGTAGGAGAAGGTGTAATTGGCGCTAAATCCACTGCTGACCTCGTACAATCCATAACCTGCGTCGGGACATCACAAAACGTATCTCGACTATCATGTCACCTAATGTCTAATTGATCGTCCGGGAAAAACTGGGTGCGATCGTGTCAGAGCATGACTTTCGTATAAGTATTTGTTACATCATCTAAAAAATACTCTGCCTCTAGGGACACATTTATGAATCCTGTAGATTTAGCTTTTACGTCAGCGCTCGAACAGGCGCGTCTGATTCGGACAAAAGAGATTTCTCCAGTTGAACTTACGCAGCTTTACCTCGATCGCATCGCACAGCTTGATCCCCAGGTGGGTAGCTTTTACACCGTGACCGCAGAACGAGCGATCGCCGATGCTCAAGCCAAAGCTGAACGTCTATCAGAGACAGAGTTACCGCCTTTTTTTGGAGTGCCGATCGCGATTAAAGATCTCAATCCGGTCGAGGGTGTTCCATGTTCGTATGGCTTGAAAGTAGCGCGAAAACAGATTGCAGCGCAGGATGATCTCATTGTCACCAAGCTCAAACAAGCGGGATTCATCATTCTGGGTAAAACTGCGACTTCTCAGCTTGCTTCCTTTCCTTACACGGAAGCGCCTGGATTTCCCCCCGCTCGCAATCCTTGGAATTTAGAGTATACGCCGGGTGGCTCAAGCGGTGGGTCGTCTGCGGCAGTAGCAGCGGGGCTTTGTGCGATCGCGCAGGGCAGCGATGGAGGTGGCTCAGTGCGAGGCCCGGCGGCGTGTTGTGGACTGGTGGGACTCAAACCCTCGCGGGGTCGGATTTCGATGGCTCCGATCGGTGAGGCGCTGGGTGGATTTGCGGTGAATGGAGCATTAGCGCACACGGTTGCAGATGCGGCGGCATTTTTGGATGTGACCGCAGGGTATGTCACAGGCGATCCGTATTGGCTTCCTGCTCCTGAGACTTCTTTTCTAGAGGCGACCCAGAGGCAACTTGAGCCGTTGCGAATTGGTTTAGTCACTGAAATTGCGCCGATCGGTAAGGCTGATCCAACTTGTGTGCAAGCGGTCGAAAAAATCGCGCATCTGCTTGAGTCGATGGGGCATACGATCGAGCCTCTAACTCTTGATCTTGAAGAAATGATTGAGCCGTTTACGCTGATTTGGCGGACTCAAACGGATGTAGGAGTTCCGCCGTTTCTGTTGGAGAAGGTCAATCGCTGGCTCTGGTGGCGGGCGAAGTTTACGTCTGCGGGACGGTATGCGAAATCGCGCCAACAGCTTCAAATCTTTGCTCGTAAAGTGGTGGAAGTGTGCGATCGTTTTGATGCGCTACTGACTCCAACTTATATGCATCCGACGATCCGAGTGGGAGAATGGGCAAAGTTAAGTCCGGCAAGCACGATCGAGCAAATTATCCGGTGGATCGCGCCTTGTCCCGCGTTTAACGTCACAGGGCAACCGGGGATTAGTGTTCCGGCTGGATTTGATGCAAATGGAGTACCGATCGGGGTTCAGCTTGTGGGACGACCCGCAGATGAGGCGACGATTTTAGCCTTGGCTGCACAAATCGAGCAGGCACAGCCTTGGAGGGGAATTCGACCCGCAATGGCGCAAACGTAATATCAATTTGATTTGTGATTGTAGCACGTTATAGGTCGTTGCGTGATTTTTGCGACGCGGTTAATGGTAGAGACGCGATTAATCGCGTCGCAAAAATCACGGATGGAACGAATTGGTAATTTGCCGAATTTGTTTTTTAAATTGGGGCATCATCCTCCGCTAACTAACCCCATTTTCAAAGCGCGAATAATTGCCTGGGTGCGGCTAGTCACCTCCAATTTATGGAAAATCGCCGTTAAATGCGCCTTCACAGTTGCGATCGAAATATACAGCCGAGATGCAATTTCATCATTAGAAGCCCCCTGCACTAACCAATACAGCACCTCCTGTTCGCGATCGGTTAAATGCAATTTTGCTTTGTTCTCTAGCACTTTCCCGCTGTAAAACCAGAACATCTGAAAAAACCGAGTCGCTAACGCCGGAGAAAGATAGATCTGATCGTTCAAGACAGTGGTAATTGCACTAAACAATTCCGTTGCCAGTTCATCTTTAACCACATAGCCATTTGCGCCTGCTTGCATTGCTCGGAACACCCACTCCTCTTCCTGATGTCCCGAAACGACTAGGATCTTCGATCGATGTTCCAGCTTCGAGAGTTCCGTCAGCGTCGAAATTCCATCGCCATGTGCTAATTCCATGTCAAGAAGGATCAAGCTCGGATGCTGCTCGGTTGCGAGTTGTACCGCCTGCTCCGAGGAGGTCGCTTCAGCCACGACCGTGAAGGTGCGGGTTTCAGATGTGCCAGAGGCAGCGCGATGGCTGCTGTAAAACTGAAGCAGCGTTTGCAGACCTTGACGGAATTTAGAGTCGTCGTCAACCAGTAGTACAGGAACTTGAGCAGAAGAAAGCATGATGAACTCAAAAAATGAAATTCTAAAGGGCTGGGACGATCGAGAGCTTGGGTTGCTGTCGGGGTAAGGTAAACGAAAATTTCGCGCCTCCGGTCGGCAAGTTACTGACCCAGATGCGCCCTTGATGCGCCTGAATGATTTTTTGAGCGATCGAGAGTCCTAGTCCAGTTCCTTCGGGGCGACGAGAATAGAACGGCGTGAAGACCTGCTCTAAATCAGCTTCAGACAGTCCTGTGCCCTGGTCTGACACCTCAATTAGAATCTCTTGCTGCATGATCCGCCAGGTGCAATGAATCGTGCTGCGATCGGGACTAAAGTAGATAGCATTTGTGATCAGATTATCGAACACTTGTTTAAGCTGCCACGCATCCACATCAAGCAGCATCGGAGAGCGGGAATAGTGAACCGTAATGCGTTTCTCCGTTAACCAAGGCTGTAGCTGATTAATACTCTGGGTCAGAATTTGGCTTAGGTCGTGCGGCTCGATTCGCAGGGGTTTTTGCTGAGTCGATAACTGCTTTAAGTGGCGATGAATGTCTTGGAGCGAAGATTGAATCGACTCAAGATGCGATCGCGATTGCTGCTCTAAGACAGTCGATAACAGCATCTCTGTGTAGATTTGGATCAGTGCGATCGGGCTTTTAACTTGGTGTTCAATTTGATGATTTTTGTGCTCAAGTTGATGTTGCGTTTGGCGTTGTTTATGCAATTCTCTTACGGTTGAAAGATGATAATTTAGAAGCGTTGCTGTGTTCCCGATAAACCGCTTTTGATCGGTTGTAAGCAGCTTTGTGGTTGCAATCAAAAGATATTCTGGTTTAGTTTGGCTTAGGGAACAGACATAAAAACGCCCCGGTGATTTGACTTGTACTTTTTTGAGGTAGCCGATCGGGTTTTTTGTCCACCAAATCTCTGAAGCTAGATACGCCTGTGATTCAGTATCTAAAATCGACCAGCACTCCCGCCCAAACATAAGAGATTGGCGCTTCGATTGCTCTAGCGGTTGGTAAACGAGGCGAACTCCCGCATCCGGCAGTTGTGAAAGCACTTGTCCGACTTGAAGGCGACAGAACGCCTGGAGTGGAGAATCAGTAGAAATAGGTGCGATCGTCTGTGCTGAGGACAGCGCGATCGCACGAGTAGGAACAGGGGGAACAACAGCTCGCATAACACCACACAAACCAAAAGATCAGGAAAACACAAGCAAAAACGCGCCTGTTCAGGAGAGACAACTGAATCAGTTGCAACTTAAGCACATTGATAAAAAACCATACTTTCCGCCAATTCGATCACCGGAAATTCCTTAAACTTCCCTAAAATCTCCTGTACTATCTCAGTAGTTTCTCGGAGGGAGATTAAGAACTCAAACCCTATTTTGTAAAGACCAAGTTTTGTTAGCGCATTTTCCTGGGGCTTCTGCCGTTTTCTATAACGATCCGGTGTGAGTTTCAATCGATGCCGTGTTTCAACTCCAGCTAACGGTTAAGGCAAATTCTGTGGGACGATCGACTCGAAGTAGGGAAACCCGCACTCGCTGAACGGCAAGCCTCACTGAACAAAATAGAGACGTAATGCGCGATCGTGGCGCACAATAAAGTGCATTCCATCTTCTAAGAACACTGGACGAGGCTTATGACGACAATCTTAGAACAGGGAAATATTTCAATTCACACTGAGAATATTTTCCCGATTATCAAAAAATGGCTGTACTCGGATCACGAGATTTTCTTACGTGAATTAGTTTCTAACGCAGTGGATGCGCTTCAGAAGCTCAGCATGGTGTCTCGCTCTGGTGAGTTTTCTGGGGAGTTGGGTGAATCGGAGATTGTGATTACGATCGACAAATCCAATCAAGCGCTGTCGATTTCAGATACTGGGATCGGGATGACTGCGGATGAAGTGAAGAAATACATCAACCAAGTTGCGTTCTCCAGCGCAGAAGAATTTGTCGAGAAGTACAAAGCCAGCGGTGATCAACAAATTATCGGTCACTTTGGTCTTGGCTTTTATTCGTCGTTCATGGTGGCGAAACAGGTCGAAATCGATACGCTGTCGTACCGGGAAGGGGCGCAGGCAGTCCACTGGAAATGTGATGGTTCCACTGAATTTAGTCTTTCGGATTCACAACGTGCAACGCGAGGTACAACCGTTAAGCTAACCCTACAGGATGAGGAATTAGAATACCTGGAATCGCACCGGATTCGCCAGTTAGTGAAGACCTACTGCGATTTTCTACCGTTTCCGATTAAGTTAGAAGTTCTGGCAGCCGAAGGTCAAGAAATGACCGCACCAGAGCAAATCAACCGCCAGAAAGCACCTTGGAAAGAATCCCCAAGCAACCTAACGAAAGAGGACTATTTAGAGTTCTATCGCTATCTCTATCCGTTCCAAGAAGATCCACTGCTGTGGGTACATCTAAACACGGATTATCCATTTGTGGTGAATGGTATTCTCTACTTCCCCAAGCTCAAGCCGGATGTTGATGTAACCAAAGGGCAGATCAAGCTGTTCTGCAATCAAGTGTTTGTCAGCGACAACTGTGAGGAAGTTGTTCCTCGATTTTTGCTGCCGCTACAAGGTGTGATTGATAGTATTGACATTCCGCTGAATGTGTCTCGTAGCTTTTTGCAGAACGATCGCACGGTTCGTCGCATTGCAGATTACATTGCCAAGAAAGTGGGCGATCGGCTGAAGGAACTGTATCGGGACGATCGAGAAGCTTACATTCGCAGTTGGCAGGATTTAGGCACGTTTGTGAAGTTCGGTTCTCTCAACGATGACAAGTTCAAAAAGCAAGTTGAGGACATTCTGATCTATCGCACCACGTTTAATGGCGATGATCAACCAAAAGTTGAAGTGCAAACCCAGGAAGGGGATGTTTGGCAAGAGACTGCATCAAGCAACACGATCGATGGTAAGACCTACACCACCCTGCAAGAGTATCTAGAACGCAACAAAGCGCGGCATGAGAACCGAGTGTTCTACTGTACCGATGAAGTGACACAGGCAACATATGTCCAGTTGCACACCAGTCAGGGCTTAGAAGTGCTGTTCATGGATTCATTCATTGATAGTCACTTTGTCAGCTTCTTGGAGCGGGAATACTCGCACATTAAGTTCTCGCGGGTTGATGCAGAACTTGATGAGACGCTGATCGATAAGGAAAAGTCCGAGATTGTTGATCCAACCACGAATCAGACGCGCAGTGAACAGGTTAAAACGCTGTTCCAAAATGCGTTAGGCAAACCAAAGTTAACGATTCGCACCGAAGCACTCAAAGGAGATGCAGCCGCTCCTCCTGCAATGGTTTTGCTGCCAGAGCATCTACGCCGAATGCAAGAAATGAGTGCATTGTTGCAGCAACAAGCGATCGAGTTCCCCGAAGAACACATTCTGCTAGTCAACACTTCACACCCAATGATTCAGAACCTGATCGGTTTGAGTCAAGGTGCAATTGTGACAGGGGCTTCAAGTTCTCCATCGGCTGAACTTGCAAACATGATCTGTCATCATGTTTATGACTTAGCATTAATGGCGCAAAAAGGCTTTAACGCTGATGGAATGAAAGCGTTTGTTGAGCGATCGAATCAGGTTCTTACGAAGTTGACCGATCGTGCTTTAAGTTAATGACTACTAATTAGACGAAGTCCACTGTGAGGATACTATTCTTCTCAGTGGACTTTTTTTGTTAGATGATGCTCATCAATGCCTCAATCAAGGTTTGATTCTGTTCATCAGTTCCAACTGTAATTCTAAGCTTGTCATCCAATCCGGATTGTTTGAAGTATCGAACTAAGATTCCACGCTCTTTTAATGCTAAATAGATCTGCTCTGCATTGTTCGGCGGTTGAGTGAGAAGAAAGTTAGTTTGAGAGTCCCAGACCTTCCAGCCAAGATTTTTAAGATCGATCGCTAACTTTGCTCTGGATTGTTTTACCTTCGCTGCACATTCATTTTTATAGTTCTGATCGCGCATTGCAGCAGTTCCGACCAAGGTTGCGATCGCGTCAATGTTATAGCTATCTTTGATTTTGAACAATCCGCTTAATAGATGAGGCTGTGCGATCGCAAACCCAAGTCGCAATCCTGCAAGAGAATACCCTTTTGAGAGCGTTCGCAGAATCAGTACATTCTCAAACTCACGCACTAACGGTAAAGCGGTTTCTTCGGCAAAATCAACATACGCCTCATCAACTACTAAAACACCTGTCAATTGTTTAGCAAGCTGTCTTAGGTCTGATAGTGCAACACTGTGACCTGAAGGACTGTTCGGGGATGCGATAAAGGTAATTGCACCTTGAGCCGCAATGAGTTGCTCTATCGGAAATTCGTAGCGATCTCCATACGGAATCTCAACGCGATCTGCAACCTGCATCTCAACCAAAGTCCGATACAGAACATAAGTTGGCATCGGATAAACTACTTTGCGTCCAGGTTCCGCACAAGCGCGAACAATTACATTCAAAATATCATCACTGCCATTCCCAACCAAGATCCAATCTTTAGGAATGCCTAATGCTTCGCTGGTCGCTTGTCTAAAGTCGTTGGCATACGGATCAGGGTAGCGTCTGAGCCATTCGGGATCGAGGGAGCGTAGAACCGCGATCGCATCGGGTGAAGGGGGGTAAGGATTCTCGTTCGTATTGAGCTTAATGATCGGAGTTCCCGGTTTTGGTTGCTCACCCGGAATGTAACCCGTCATGGCATCAACACTAGAGCGAAAGTAAGAAGGCATGGAGAACTGATTTGCGTGACAATTATTTTTCAGCTTAACGGTTTATGCGGCTGGAACAGACCATTCGCAGAAGACATCGATACCAATGTGGGGAATGTAAAGCGCGATCGCGGTGGCGATTGCGATCGCGTTTGGTCTGGGCGGTCGGGATGTCGCGAGTGAGCAGTTGCGCGAGTGGCTGAATGAATTTAAGCGTTAGAGTGCTCAGCCGATAGGGTTTATCGATCGGGCTTACATCTGCCTCCGCCAGGAAAATTTGGATGTAAGCCCAATTCGTGGAAAATTGTACCTTAAAGAAGTTACATTTCTAGGAATATTCCCGCTTGCATCGTCGATACAAATTTGGTGGTATGACTGTATTGCTGCGATCTCTCTCGACACACAGCAGCAACGATTCGAGTACCGTCTTATCTCTATAACGAGAAGCAGATTAACGTTCGCGCTCACCCGACACAGATAACCTCGGCGACTCAACTAAATAGATTAGTATGTTCCGGTCTATTGCAGCGCGATTGTTATAGGGCAGACTGATCACAAAACACAGAATGAATATCCTACTTTAAATAGACGTAACAACACTCGAATTTTAGATTATCAAACCTAAGCTATCCAAATCCTCTAGGTTTCTTTGGTTGTGCTAAAAAAGATGAGTCATCACAGTACATAACGTACCTGCCCTCGTCAGGAGCTTCTGGATAATCAAGAGACGGTATGTTTCTTAAGTCAAGCACTACTTCACAAGTTTCATTCAAACCTGTAAACTTGTCCTTCGATATTTTTATAGCATTTATTGGAAATGAATCTGGTTTATCCCATACTAACCAAAAAGCTAATGGAAAAAACTTCAGCAAACAACTACCAGAAATGAATCCTGAGGTGGACCCGAAAGCTTGGACAAAGGATAGAGGGCAAATAAGCTACAGTTCTAGATCACAAATCCATTGTTACTACTGACCTAGATTTGATTCACGCTCTCATCTCTTCT
>JACJNX010000001.1 GCA_014695255.1 Cyanobacteria bacterium FACHB-63 | reverse complement strand
TCTGCAAATGCAACAGTGAATGAAATTAATGTTGATCGAGCCGCCGATCTTCGGGCACAAGGCTTTACCGTCACAAGATGTGATGCAGCCGAGTATCAACCAGGAAAACTGCATGATCGAGTGATTTGCAATCCGCCCTTTGGTGTGGTCAAAGTTGAAGGTCAGACGAAACGGTTTCAAATTCTGGGCAGTCCTAGAAAAACTACGCAAGTTGATCAAGCGATCGCGCTACTCGCCTTGCAATCCCTCAAGAACGACGGTCGTGCTGTTCTCATTCTGGGCGGCAAACTCGGAGACGATGAGGATAGAAGATCTGAGCGATACAACACCCTTGAATCTCGAAGCTTCTACGCCACGCTTTACGAGCAATACAACATCACCCAGCATTTTTCTATTTGGGGTTCACTTTATCGCAAGCAAGGCGCAGGATTTCCAATTGATTTAATTGTGATTGAAGGAAGAGGGCAATCTCAACGAATTCTACCTGCTGCTGATGTTCCAGTCATCTACAAGTCATTCTCTCAGCTTAAGGAACTAATCCCCGATGAACAATTACACCAAGTATCCCCAAATCTGGAAACCAGCGCAGTCGAACGACTCGGAATTGTTCATCGTCAGGCTTCCAGCCGAAATGAGGCAAATGACGCGATCGCAATACAGGGCGCTTCTATCAGAACGCATCGTGTGGCTGATTCAAAGCTGGATGGAACAAACTCAAGAAACGCAGGAACAAACCCACCGCAGATTAACGATCGCACTCCACAACCTTTTGTCATATCAGGAAGCACCGAGACTAACCGAGCAAGACACTGGGGAACTCGTTCCGCTGACCGAATGGATGGACGACTGGGCAGAGACATTGATCGATCGCAACGAAACTCTAATGCAGAAGCTATCGGTAGATTTTCCAATCACGCTACCGACGATCGAGCCGCAGACGCAGAAAGTGTGGCTAAACGAACACAACAAAATCACATTAGAGAACTGGTTAGCGCTCCTGACTTATGGCATGAACACGGATTTTTAGCAAAAACTCTCAGCATTGAAACGAATGGAAATCAAGCAATGGTAGAAAAATCTTCTAACAATCCCATTGAACCGATCACAGCAGTTCAAACCTTTGATATTCCTTACCTCTCTCGATCAAAGGGACAATCGGCACATAATCTGATTCCAACGAATATGGCAACCGCTGCTCAAATTGCCCTCGACCATCTTGAGCAAGCAGTTGGCGATATCGATGAGTTTGTCTGCCAACGATTAGGTTATGACTCTACCGAGCAGATGTGGCAGTATCTTTATGCAGAGCAAATCGACGCGATCGCGCTTGCTTTTCATCAACGCGATCGCGGCAACATCTTTCTGAATGGTGACAAGACTGGAAACGGCAAAGGACGCTTTGGTGCAGCCAATATTGTCGATGCTGCCCGTCAAGGTTATATTCCAGTGTTCGTGACGCAAAAGGCGAACCTTTACACCTCGATGCTGACAGATTTAGCAGACATCGGTAAGCCGAGAATGCGTGTCTTCGCAACCGACAACAAGTTAACTCTCGATTTAGAAGACGGCAGGCAATTAGTAACAGGTGATGCTGCCGCTCAAACTGAACAAATGCGACAGATTATGCAGCAGGGACTCGGCAACTACGATGCAATCTTTACGACCTACACACAGCTTCAAACTGTGCAGCAGAAAGAACCATTTCGGCGGGAGTTCTTTCGCGCGATCGCGCCTCAAGCTATTTTTGTCTTTGATGAGGCTCACGAAGCTGGAGGGAGAAGCGATAAATCTCAAGATGACGGTGGCATCTATCCCAGTCGTGCCGAATTTGTTCGAGAACTGGTTGATAAGAGCGCTGGAGCAACATTTATGTCTGCAACTGCGATCAAAAATGCAGGTGTTGTCGATCTATATGCGCGGCGTAGTGACGCTCGATATGCGGTCAATAATCTCTATAGCTTAGAAACGATTCTCAAAGCGGGCGGGGTTCCACTCCAGCAGATGTTTGCGACAAAATTTGTTGCCTCTGGACAAATGCTCCGGCGCAGCCGCTCGATGGAAGGCATTTCTTTTACAGCGAAAATAGTTCCAGTCGATCGAGATATTGCCGAAGGCATTTCTGCTGCAATGAGAGCAATTAACGATTTTGACGATGCAAAACAAGCAGGGGTAACTAAACTCAAAAAACGTCTGAAAGCTGAAGCCAAAGCCCTAAGTGAAGATGGCACGACCGGGGCGGCTGGAGCAAGATCTACAAATTTCACGTCGTTGATGCACAATGCGATCGATCAAAGTTTACTGGCACAGAAAGCAGAAGTCGCGGTACAAGAAGCGATCGCAACGATTGAACGCGGCGAAAAGCCATTAATCGGGGTTGCCAACACGATGGGTAGTTTCATCGTGTGGTACACCGAGGAAAATAACATTGAACCGGGGCAATCAATTAGTATCACTTTTGGGGACGTACTAGATCGATATTTAGAACGCTCCAGAGATGTGATTGAAACTGATCGCTGGGGCAAAAAAACTCGTCGTCGCTTAACCGATGAAGAGATCGGACCTGATGCCGTTGCTGCTTATGAAGA